>NZ_CP152413.1:1200000-2400000 GCF_038967635.1 Bradyrhizobium sp. B124
AAAGAAGAGATCGCGCCGCGCAATCGAGTCGCGGCGTTGCGACACTTTGCTGGGAATCCAAATGGCACATGATCTCCTGTCTTTCTTCACGGCGTGGATGGCAGCCCCCGGCCGCGTCGGCGCCATCGCGCCCTCGGGCACAGCGCTCGCCGAACTGATCACGCGCGACATCAGCGCCAACACCGGTCCGGTGCTGGAGCTCGGTCCTGGAACGGGCGCCTTCACCTATCAACTGTTGAAGCGCGGCGTGCGCCAGCAGGATCTCACGCTGATCGAATACGGTTCGGATTTCATGCGGCTGCTGCAGCTCCGCTTTCCCGGCGCGCGCGTGCTGTGGATGGACGCTGCGCGGCTGGCTTCGGAACGGCTGTATGAGGGCGCGCCGGTCGGCGCCGTCGTCAGCGGACTGCCGCTGCTCAACATGTCGCCGCGCAAGGTGATCTCGATCGTCAGCGGCGCCTTCAGCTACATGCGTCCCAATGGCGCGTTCTATCAATTCACCTACGGCATGCGCTGCCCGATACCGCGGCCGATCCTCGACCGGCTCGGTCTGCGCGCCACGCTGGTCGATCGCGCCATCCTCAACGTGCCGCCTGCCGCGGTCTACCGGCTGACGCGACGCCCGCAATACAAGCTGATCACGCGCGACGTCAGCCCTGCGGCCGATGCAGGCGTCTCACCGGTCAAGAAGGAACGCCGGGCCAGCGAGGACTGCGCCGTCTGACGGCGCAGTCGATGGCGGCTTACATCAGCCGGCTCTGCTTCGCTGCCGCCTCGATGAACGACGCGAACAGCGGATGCGGCTCAAAGGGCCGCGACTTCAGCTCCGGGTGGAACTGGACGCCGATGAACCAGGGATGGTCCTCGTACTCGACGATCTCCGGCAGCACGCCGTCGGGTGACATGCCGGAGAAACGCAGGCCGTGCTGTTCGAGGCGATCCTTGTAGGCGGTGTTCACCTCATAGCGATGGCGGTGCCGCTCGGATATCTCGGTCGCGCCGCCATAGACCTGCGAGACGCGGCTGCCGCGGTTCAGCGCCGCGGGATAGGCCCCTAGCCGCATGGTGCCGCCGAGGTCGCCGCTCTGCGAGCGCTTCTCGAGCTCGTTGCCGCGCAGCCATTCCGTCATCAGACCGACCAGCGGCTCCTTGGTCGGGCCGAACTCGGTCGAGTTGGCCTCCTCGATGCCGACCAGATTGCGCGCCGCCTCGATCACGGCCATCTGCATGCCGAAGCAGATGCCGAAATACGGCACGTCACGCTCGCGCGCGAACTGCGCCGCACGGATCTTGCCCTCGGCGCCGCGCTGGCCGAAGCCGCCGGGCACCAGGATGCCGTTGACGTGCTCGAGGAACGGCGCCGGGTCCTCGTTCTCGAACACCTCGCTCTCGATCCAGTCGAGATTGACCTTCACCTTGTTGGCGATGCCGCCATGCGAGAGCGCCTCGATCAGCGATTTGTAGGCGTCCTTCATGCCGGTGTACTTGCCGACGATCGCGATCGTCACCGCGCCTTCCGGATTGCGGACGCGCTCGTTGATGACGTTCCAGCTCTGCAGCGCCGGCGGAATCTTCGCCGTGATGCCGAACGCGGCCAGCACCTCGTCGTCGAGGCCGGCGGCGTGATAGGCCTCCGGCACGGCGTAGATGTTGTCGACGTCGCGCGCCTCGATCACGGCGCTCTCGCGCACGTTACAGAACAGGCCGAGCTTGCGCCGCTCTTCCTTCGGGATTTCACGGTCGGTGCGGCACAGCAGGATGTCCGGCTGGATGCCGATCGAGCGCAGCTCCTTGACCGAGTGCTGCGTCGGTTTTGTCTTGAGCTCGCCGGCACTTGGAATGTACGGCAAAAGCGTCAGGTGAATGTAGACGGCGTGCTCGCGCGGCAGCTCGTTCTTGAGCTGGCGGATCGCCTCGAAGAACGGCAGGCCCTCGATGTCGCCGACCGTGCCGCCGATCTCGACCAGCACGAAATCGTACTCGTCGTTGCCCGACAGCACGAATTCCTTGATCGCGTTGGTGACGTGCGGGACCACCTGGATGGTGGCGCCGAGATAGTCGCCGCGGCGCTCCTTGGTGATGATGTCCTGGTAGATGCGCCCGGTCGTGATGTTGTCGGCCTTGGTGGCCGGACGACCGGTGAAACGCTCGTAATGGCCGAGATCGAGATCGGTCTCGGCGCCGTCGTCGGTCACGAACACTTCGCCGTGCTGATACGGCGACATCGTTCCGGGATCGAGGTTGAGATAGGGATCGAGCTTGCGAAGGCGGACTTTGTAGCCTCGAGCCTGCAGCAGAGCGCCGAGCGCCGCCGATGCCAGACCCTTTCCGAGCGAGGAGACCACGCCGCCGGTGATGAATATGTACCGCGCCATGGGACTTTACCTTTAAGCCGACTCCAGCGATTCGCAAAACGAATCGGCTGTTCCCGGCAAACAATCCACCGGGCTGTGGGTTACATTAAATTGGAAGCGATTTCAGAGCATTGATGGGGATTTCTGATGCAGGATGCCAGCGCTGCATCCTGCATGGCGCCCCTGCTTTATTGCGACCGTGGTGCCTGCGGGCCGCTCGGAGCCTGCTGCCCCTGCTGCTCGTCGGTCTTCTTCAGCGAATCGAGGATGCCGCCGGAGGTCGGTGCAGTGATCGGCGCGCCGCTGGCCGGCTGGGTCTGCGCCGGCGCGCCGGTGCCGATGATCGAGCTCGGCTTGCGGTCGTAGCCCGCATACCAGGACAGGAACAGGCTGGTGAGGAAGAAGCCGGCCGCGAGGATCGCGGTGGTCCGCGACAGCAGATTCGCGGTGCCGCGGCTCGACATGAAGCCGGCGCCGCCGCCCATGCCAAGGCCGCCGCCTTCGGATTTCTGCAACAAAACAGCGCCGATCATGACGGCGACGATCATGAGATGGATAATGATAACGACAGTCTGCATCGCAAGCCTTCCGTCACAAGCCGCCAAGCGGCCAGACAAACGGCGCTATCGGCTTTGCGGTTTTTCGTGAAGTCGCGCCCTGTTACACGATTGGACCGGGCATTGTCACCCCCGAGATAGTCGCAATGGCGGACATCTCAAGCGGCGCCGATTGCATCGGCCCGAGGCTTGATCGGAACCGGCTCTTTCCATTATAATAGACAAATGGATACTTTGATAGACGATCTGAGCCAACGCCTGGCGCAGCGGATCCGGCTCGAGCGCGACGGCCGGGGCTGGTCGCTGGCCGAGCTTGCCGAACGCTCCGGCGTCTCGAAGGCGACGATCAGCAAGATCGAGCGCGCCGAAGTCAGCCCGACCGCGGTCGTCCTGGTGCGCCTCGCCTCGGCCTTCGACCTTACTCTGGCCGGGCTGATGTTGCGCGCCGAGGGCCAGGGCGAGCGCCTGTCGCGCGCCACCACGCAGCCGGTCTGGAGCGATCCGGAAACCGGCTATCTGCGCCGCCAGGTGTTCAGCCGTCCCGATCATCCGGTCGAGTTGGTGCGGGTGGAAATGCCGCCGAAGCAATCCGTGACCCTGCCCGCCTCGTCCTACGCCCATATCCGCCAACTGGTCTGGGTGCTGAGCGGCAGCCTCGTCATCACCGAGGGCGGCGCGCGCTATGTACTCGCGAGCGGCGATTGCCTCGGCTTCGGCCCGCCCGCCGAGACCACCTTCGCCAACGAAACCAACGCCGGCTGCACCTACGTGGTCGCCCTGGCCCGGAGCTGATGCATGTCGCAGTTCGCCATCAAGCCGCTCGAGGACGGACCGGACCTGCGCAACGCGCTCGGTGCGCTGCTGGTCGAGACCGTCGCCAGCGGCGGCTCGGTGAGCTTCATGCATCCGCTGCCGTTAAATGACGCGAAGGCATTCTGGCAGGATTCGCTTGGCGCCGCTGCGCGCGGCGAGCGAATAGTGCTCGGCGCGTTCGACGGCGACAGCCTGATCGGCACCGTGACGCTGCTGTTGAAGCTGCCGCCGAACCAGCCGCATCGCGCCGAGATCGCCAAGATGATGACGCACCTCAGCCACCGCAACCGCGGCGTGGCGACCGCATTGCTGCGCGCCGCCGAGCAGCTGGCGATCGCGCACGGTCGCACGCTGCTGGTGCTCGACACCGCCGTCGACGACGGCGCCGCGCCGCTTTACGAGAAACAGGGCTTTCAGCTCAGCGGCATCATCCCGGACTACGCGTTCAAGCCGCATGGCGGCCTCACCGGGACGATGATCTATTGGAAGCGGATCGGCGCGGCCGCCATCCCGTCGCCCTGAGGAGCGCGTAGCGTGTCTCGAAGGGTCGACGGCCACGAGCCGGGCCGTCGATCCTTCGAGACGCGCGCAAGAGCGCGCTCCTCAGGATGACGGTGCGAGAGCTCGTCAGAATGACGGTGTGAGAACTCGGCGCAACGCCTAACAGCCCGCAGCGATCGCCAAAAAGTCCGACGCCTTCAGGCTGGCGCCGCCGACCAGCGCGCCGTTGACATTGGCGACGGCCATCAGCTCGGCGGCATTCGACGGCTTCACCGAGCCGCCATAGAGGATCCTGATCCGGTTTCCCTCGCGCTTGAAGCGATCGGTGAGCTGACCTCGGATAAACCTGTGAACTTCCTCGACATCCCCAGCGGTCGGGGTCAGGCCGGTGCCGATTGCCCAGACCGGCTCATAGGCCACCACCAGATTGGCCGCGGTCGAGCCGTCGGGCAGCGAGCCCGCAAGCTGGGTGCCGCAGACGTCGAGCGTCTTGCCGGCGTCGCGCTGCTCGCGCGTCTCGCCGATGCAGACGATCGCGGTCAGCCCGGCACGCCAGACGGCCTCCGCCTTCTGCCGAATCAAGGCATCGGTCTCGCCATGATCGGCGCGCCGCTCGGAGTGGCCGACGATGATGGCGACCGCGCCGAGGTCTTTGAACATTTCCGCCGAGAGGTCGCCGGTGTGGGCGCCCGACGCCTTCGGGTGGCAATCCTGGGCGCCGACGGCGACCTTCGAGCCGCGCGCCTTATCGGCAAAGGCCCCGACCAAGGTCGCCGGCGGACACACCAGCAGATCGGCCTTCCCGGCGACATCGCCGGCGCCGGCCAGCATCGCGTCGAACTCGGCAAAGGAGGATTTCAGGCCGTTCATTTTCCAGTTGCCGGCGATCAGCGGCCGGATGGCGTCGGTCATGTCGGATTTCCCATCGTTCAAGCGTGCCCCTGCGCTATCAGAGCCGGGCGGCGACTTCCAGAGTGCGGCTTCGCGCCTGCCGTGCGACGCTTCCGCCCGCGCGCCCGAGGTTGCGGGGGGACACGAGCCACTTTATAAGCGTTTTCAATTCGGTGACGCCCTGCTGCTGGACAAAAAGTCCCAACTTTTAGTCCCACTTGGGTACGACCCGGTTCCCCTCCTGTAAAACAAGTTGGACCCATGCTTCGAGGAATGCGGAAAGCCTCATCAAACTGGCTCGGCAAGACGATTATGGCCGTCGTGATGGGCGTTTTGATCGTCAGTTTCGGAATTTGGGGCATTGCCGACATCTTCAAAGGGTTTGGCCAGTCGACCTTCGCCAAGGTGGGTGGGACCGAGATTTCGGCCGAGCAGTTCCGCCAGATCTATACCGACCGCCTGCAGCAGCTTGGCCGCCAGTTCGGCCGTCCGCTGACCCCGGACCAGGCGCGCGCCTTCGGGATTGACCGCCAGGTGCTGCAGCAGACCCTCGCGGAGGCCGCGCTGGACGAGGAAGCGCGCCGCATGGGCCTCAACCAGTCCGATGCCGAGGTGTTGCGCACGATCTACAACGATCCGAACTTCAAGGGCCTCAACGGCCAGTTCGATCCGCAGCGCTTCCAGTCCGTGATCCGCAACTTCGGCTACACCGAGGGCCGCTACATCGCCGAGCAGCGCCGCGTCGGCCTGCGGCGGCAGATCGCCGGCACCATCTCGTCCGGGATCGAGCCGACCAAGGCCGTGGTCGAGGCGCTGACCCGTTTCCAGAACGAGCAGCGCTCGATCGACTATGTCACGCTCGGCGCCGCGCAGGCCGGCACCATCGATCCGCCCTCACCCGAGGCGCTCGCCGCCTATTTCGAGGACCATAAGGTCCAGTTCCGCGCGCCCGAGTACCGCAAGATCGCCTTCGTCGCGATCACGCCGGAAGAAATCGGCAAGTGGGAGACCGTGTCCGACGAGGATGCCAAGAAGATCTTCGAGGAGCGAAAGGACCGGCTCAGCACGCCGGAGAAGCGCGAGGTCTCGCAGATCGTGTTTCCGGACGCCGGTGAGGCGCAGGCCGCCCGCGCCCGCATCACCTCGGGCGCCTCGTTCGACGACATCGCCAAGGAGCGCAAGCTCAATCCCGCCGACGTCAATCTCGGCCTGGTCGCGAAGTCTGCGATCCTCGATCCGGCCGTCGGCGACGCCGCCTTCTCCCTGCCCGCGGGTGAAGTCAGCCAGCCGGTCCAGGGCCGCTTCGGCGTGGCGCTGGTCAAGGTCGGGAAGATCGAGCCCGGCGTGACCCCGAGCTATGAGGGCCTTGCGCAGCAGGTGAAGAACGAGATCGCGACCGAGCGCGCCCGCGCCAAGGTCGCCGAGCTCCGAGACAAGATGGAAGACGAACGCGGCGGCGGCTCCAGCGTGATCGACGCGGCGCAGAAGCTGAAATTGACCGCCATCACCATCGACGCGATCGATCGCTCGGGGCGTCTGCCGAACGGCCAGGTCGCGTCAAACATCCCGCGCGGCCTCGACGTGGTGTCGCAGGCCTTCAACAGCGATGTCGGCGTCGACAACGATCCGATCCAGTTCAACAACGGCTATGTCTGGTACGACGTGCTCGGCGTCACGCCGTCGCGGGAGCGCACCCTCGACGAGGTCCGCGACCAGGTCGAGGCCAAGTGGCGCGAGGACCAGATCTCCGCCAAGCTGCGCGCCAAGGCGACCGAGATGGTCCAGAAGCTCGACAGCGGCGCCAAGCTCGCCGACGAGGCCACGGCGGCCGGCGTCAAGGTCGAGACCGCTGCGAACTTCCGCCGCGAGGCCACGCTGCCCAACGTGCCGGCCGGCGTGATCGCGGCCGCGTTCCGCACCGCCAAAGACGGCGACGGACAGACCTCCGCGGCCGGCGGCAGCCAGTGGGTGGTGTTCCGCGTCACCGATGTGACGGTGCCCCCAGTCGACTTCGCCTCCAACGAGGTCAAGCAGCTCAGCGAGGCGCTGCGGCCCTCGTTGAGCGACGAGCAGGTCGCGCAATATGTCGCGAAGATCGAGACCGACATCGGTGTGACCGTCAACCAGGCAGCCTTCGCACAGGTGACAGGCGCGAATAATTGAGCATGATCTGGACAGCGCGGCGACGCGCTGCTCGGCGACCAAGCTCCAACACCAGACCCTGAGCCAGCGAATGGATGACCTGAAATCGATCATCGGAAAAGTCGCCACCGGCGCCACGCTGACGCGTGAAGAGGCGGCGTCCGCCTTCGACAGCATGATGTCGGGCGAAGCCACGCCCTCGCAGATGGGCGGGCTGTTGATGGCGCTGCGGGTGCGCGGCGAGACCGTCGAGGAGATCACCGGCGCGGTCAGCGCGATGCGCGGCAAGATGCTGCGGGTCACCGCACCGGCGGAGGCCGTCGACATCGTCGGCACCGGCGGCGACGGCTCGGGCTCGGTCAACGTCTCGACCTGCGCGGCCTTCATCGTGGCCGGCGCCGGCGTACCCGTTGCCAAGCACGGCAATCGCGCGCTGTCGTCGCGTTCGGGCTCGGCCGATGTGCTGGCTTCGCTCGGGGTGAAGATCGACCTGACGCCGGCGCAGGTCGGGCGCTGCGTCAAGGAAACCGGCATCGGCTTCATGTTCGCGCCCTCGCATCATCCGGCAATGAAGAACGTCGGCCCGACCCGGGTCGAGCTCGCCACCCGCACCATCTTCAACCTGCTCGGGCCGCTCTCGAACCCGGCCGGCGTCAAGCGGCAGATGGTCGGCGTGTTCTCGCGGCAATGGGTGCAGCCGCTGGCGCAGGTGTTGAAGAACCTCGGCTCCGACAAGGTCTGGGTCGTGCACGGCTCTGATGGCCTCGACGAGATCACCCTCACCGGCCCGACCTTCGTCGCCACGCTCGAGGACGGCGAGATCAGGACATCAGAGGTGACGCCTGAGGAGGCGGGCCTCGGCCGCGTCGGCGGCGAGGCGCTGAAGGGCGGTGATGCCGATGCCAATGCGATCGCGCTGTCGAGCGTGCTCCAGGGCAAGCCCAGCGCCTATCGCGACGTCGCTTTGCTCAACGCGGCCGCCGCGCTGATCGTGGCCGGCCGTGCCAAGGATTTGAAGGAAGGCGTGGCGATCGGCGCCCAGTCGCTCGACAGCGGCGCGGCCGCTGCGCGGCTGAAGCATCTGGTCGCGGTTTCCAACGGTTGAGCACGCAGATCATGTCTGACATCCTGACCAAGATCGAGACTTACAAGCGCGAGGAGATCGCCGCCACGAAGCGCGCGCGTCCGCTCGCCGAGGTCGAGGCGCAGGCGAAGTCGGCCTTGGCTCCGCGCGGCTTCGTACGTGCCCTCAAGGACAAGCATGCACGCGGCGACTACGCCCTGATCGCGGAAGTGAAGAAGGCCTCGCCCTCGAAGGGGCTGATCCGTGCCGACTTCGATCCACCCGCGCTCGCGAAAGCCTATGAGGCCGGCGGCGCGGCGTGCCTGTCGGTGCTGACGGACGCGCCCTCGTTCCAGGGTCATCTCGACTTCATGGTCGCGGCCCGCGCGGCAACCAATCTGCCGGTGCTGCGCAAGGATTTCATGTTCGACACCTATCAGGTGGCGGAGGCGCGCGCCCATGGCGCCGACTGCATCCTGATCATCATGGCCGCGCTCGACGACACGGCGGCCGGCGAGATCGAGGACGCCGCGCTCGGCTATGGCATGGACGTGCTGATCGAGATCCACGACCGCGCCGAGCTCGACCGTGCCCTGAAACTTCGCTCGCCGATGATCGGCGTCAACAACCGCAATCTGCGCACCTTCGAGACGACGCTGGCGACCAGCGAGGCGCTGGCGCCGCTGATCCCCGGCGACCGCCTGATGGTCGGCGAGAGCGGCATCTTCACGCCTGAGGATCTCGCCCGCCTCGAGCGCGTCGGAATGTCGACCTTCCTGGTCGGCGAGAGCCTGATGCGCCAGCAGGACGTCACCGCGGCCACCCGCGCCTTGCTGACGCGGCGGACGGCACCGCGCGCTACCGGCACGCGCTGACGCGATGGCGCGCAAGACCAAAGCCGGATCGAAGGGACCCGTCGCCGCCCTCACCCATATCGACGCCAAGGGCGAGGCGCGCATGGTCGACGTCTCGGCCAAGCCCGCGACCGAACGGACCGCCGTTGCCGAAGGCCGCGTCCTGATGAGCAAGGCAACGCTGGCGCTGATCGAGTCCGGTCAGGCCAAGAAGGGCGACGTGCTGGCGACCGCGCGGATATCAGGCATCATGGCGGCGAAGCGCACTTCTGAATTGATCCCGCTCTGCCATCCGCTGGCACTGACCAAGGTCACGATCGATATCGCAACCGACGGCAAGCTGCCCGGCTGCATCGTCCGCGCCAGCGTCAAGGTGACGGGGCCGACCGGCGTCGAGATGGAGGCGCTGACCGCGGTTTCGGTCGCCTGCCTGACGATCTACGACATGGTCAAGGCGGTCGACCGCGGCATCCGGATCGAAGGCATTCACCTCGTCGAGAAGATCGGCGGCAAATCCGGACACTATCGCGCAGCCGAGTGATCGCGACCGATGCGCAGGGATGGCCCTTCGCGAAGACGCGCAACCATTCGTTAACCAATCTCGCTAACCCGCGCTCCATCTCGTTTGGATACGACTTTCGCGGGCCGGAGGTGCACGAAAGCTACTTCCGGGTGAAACGCCTGGAAGCGATAGCGTCAGATGAAGCAAAACGGCAGTGCCTCGTTCAACGTCACCTCGGTGATCGGCAACGGTCCGATCCGCTGGCTGATCCTTGGCGGCGCCGTGCTGATGGCCGCGATCGCGATCGGCGCCACCCTGATGGCCGAGAATTTCCGCGAGCGCGCCTTGCACAACAGCGAGCGCGAGCTCGAGAACACCGTGCTGCTGCTGGCACGGCATTTCGACCAGCAGCTCGACGACCTCGAGGTGGTCCAGCGCGACCTGATCGCGTTCATGCGCGACAACGGCATCGCGACCCCGGAGAATTACAAGCGCCGGATGTCCGCCGCCGACATCCATGCGATGCTCAAATCCAAGATGGACGCGCTGTCCAATGTCGGCAGCCTCAACGTGTTCGACGCCGACGGCGCGCTGATCAACAGCTCGGGTGCCTGGCCTTTGCCGCAGGCCAACATCGGCGATCGCAGCTACTTCCAGATTTTCAAATCGAGCCCGTATTCGCCCGACATGCAGGTCGTGCCGGTGGTGAGCCGCGTCAACGGAAGGTGGACCACCGTCATCGTCCGCAAGGTCACCGGTCCGCATGGCGAGTTCCTCGGCGTGGTCGGGCGCGGCATCGAGCCCGCAACCTTCGAGAAGTTCTTCTCGACCGTTGCGCTCGGCGAAGGCGCCGCGATCTCGATGCACCATCGCGACGGCACGCTGCTGGCGCGCTATCCCCATGTCGAGGACATGATCGGGAAGAATTTTCGGAGCGGCCCGGCCGGTCAGCAGAAGGTGTTCGAGCTGCCGCAGAGCACCTCGCGATTGACCAGCCCGGTCGACGGCAAGGACCGCCTGGTGTCGTCGCGGGCGCTCACCAAATTCCCGATCGTCGTCGTCGCCACCACCACCACGGACGCGGCGCTCGCCAACTGGCGCGAGCAGATCGGCATCCTGATCGCGGTGACCGCAGCATCGGTGCTGGCGATCGCGATCCTGCTGACGCTCGTGGTGCGCAAGCTGTTGCAGCAGCACCGCACCCAGCAGCAGCGCCTGACGCTGGAGAAGCTCCGGCTCGACACCGCCGTCAACAACATGACGCAGGGGCTGTTGCTGTTCGATGCCGCGCAGCGGCTGGTGATCTGCAACAAGCGCTATATCGAGATGTACGGATTGTCCGCCGACGTCATCCGGCCCGGCTGCAGCTTCCGCGACGTCATCGTGCATCGCCACCTGACCGGCTCGTTCCAGGGCGACGTCGAGCGCTACGTCAATCTCGTGCTGCGCGACGTCGGCATCCGCAACACCATGGTGATCGTGACGCCGGACGGGCGCTCGATCCAGGTCGTCAATGAGCCGCTGGCCGATGGCGGCTGGCTTGCGACCCACGAGGACGTCACCGAGCGCCGCCGCGCCGAGGAGCGCATCACGCATCTTGCCCACTATGATGCGCTCACCGACCTGCCGAACCGCGCGCTGTTCCACGAGGAGATCAAGCGCGAGCTGCCGCATGTCGCCCCCGACAGCCAGCTCGCGGTGCTCTATATCGACATCGACGAATTCAAGGGCGTCAACGACTCGCTCGGCCACATGGTCGGCGATGAACTACTCAAGTCCGTTGCACGGACGCTATCCGGCGTAATCGGCGACGGCGATTTCGTCGCCCGGCTCGGCGGCGACGAATTCGCGATCGTGCAGACCGGCGTGAAGAACGAGGTCGAGGTCACCGACCTCGTCGCGCGCATCTACGAGGTGATCCGCTCGCCCTATCAATGCCTCGGCCACCAGGTCACGACCGACGCCAGCATCGGCATTGCGCTGGCGCCGAAGGACGGCACCGATCTCGACCAGATACTGAAGAACGCCGACCTCGCGATGTATGCGGCGAAGTCGGCCGGCCGGCGCGTCTCGCGCTTCTTCGAACCGGCGATGGACGCCGATGCCCGCGCCCGCCGCGAGCTCGAGGTGGAGCTGCGGCAGACCATCGCCGCGGGCAGCGGGCTGGAAGTGTATTACCAACCCTGCGTCGACCTGCGCAGCAACGAGATCACCGGCTGCGAGGCGCTGGTGCGCTGGCGCCATCCGGTGCGCGGCATGATCTCGCCGGCCGACTTCGTGCCGATCGCGGAGGAAACCGGCCTGATCAACCAGCTCGGCGAATGGGTGCTGATGACGGCCTGCAAGGAAGCGGTGAACTGGCCCGATCACATCAAGCTCGCGGTCAACGTCTCGCCGGTCCAGTTCCGGACCGGAACGCTGGCGCTCAAGGTGATCGCGGCGCTGGCGGCATCGGGCCTGTCGGCGGGCCGGCTGGAGCTCGAGATCACCGAGGCGGTGCTGATCCGCGACGACGAGACGGCGCTGGCCGCGCTGCACCAGCTCCGCGCCATCGGCATCAGGATCGCGCTCGACGATTTCGGCACCGGCTATTCGTCGCTGAGCTATTTGAAGCGCTTCCCGTTCGACAAGATCAAGATCGACCGCTGCTTCGTCACCGATATCGCCGATCCGCAAGGTTCGGCTGGCATCGTCGAGGCCGTCGTCAACATCGCCGCCGAGCGCAGCATGACCACGACGGCGGAAGGCGTCGAGACCGCACAGCAGCAGCAATTGCTGCGCGAGCTCGGCTGTTCGGAAATGCAGGGCTATCTGTTCAGCCCGCCGAAGCCGGCCGCCCAGATCCGCGAGCTCTTGGCCGGACATCGCCGTGGCCCTGCTGCGGGTCCGGGCGTCACGCGCCGGCGGAGGCCTGTCGCCGGCGCGGCGTAACGCTTCTCGGACGTCGCGAGCCCGAAGCGGGCGTCTGTACAATTTCGGAATATTGGAAAAATACCCTGAAATTGCCCGACGTGTCAAATTGCCTGGTCGAGCGCCAGCCACCACCGGCTACTTTGCATGGGGTTGTTTTCGATATTTTGGCGGCTGCGTAGCCCGGATGGGTCAGGTTCTAGTTCGGCACCGGCCGCTTCTGCGCGGCCTTGTCCGCGTTCTTGGCGTCGGCGTTCACGGTGACGCCGCGCAGCTGGTTGAACGCCGCGGCCAGCGCCTTGTCGTTCTTCTCGTCCGGCGGCACGTAGGATTGCGAGCCGGTCTGCTCGGCGCCCTCGGCGGAGAGGTGGCCGCGCATCGAGGCTTCGCCCTTGATCTCGGAGCGGGTCTTGAACTCGTCCGGCACGTCCTGCAGCACCTCGATGTCGGGCTTGATGCCAAGCGCCTGGATCGAATGGCCCGACGGGGTGAAATAGCGCGCCGTGGTCAGCGCCAGCGCGCCATTGCCGGCGCCGAGCGGAATGATGGTCTGCACCGATCCCTTGCCGAACGAGCGGGTGCCGATCAGGGTCGCGCGCTTGTGGTCGTGCAGCGCGCCGGCGACGATCTCCGAGGCCGAAGCCGAGCCGCCATTGATCAGCACCACGAGCGGCTTGCCCTTGGTCATGTCGCCGCCATGGGCGGTGAAGCGCTGGGTCTCTTCCGGATTGCGGCCGCGGGTCGAGACCACCTCGCCCCGCTGCATCAGCGTCGAGGTCACCGAGACCGCCTGGTCCAGCAGGCCGCCCGGGTTGTTGCGGAGGTCGACGACATAGCCGTCGAGCTTGTCCTGCGGGACCTGCTTCTGGATCTCGCCGATCGCCTTGCGCAGGCCTTCGGTGGTCTGCTCGTTGAACGAGGTGATGCGGATATAGCCGATGTCGCCGCCTTCGACGTGATACTTCACCGGGCGGACGCGGATGATCTCGCGGGTGATCGAGACTTCGATCGGCTTGTCGGCGTCCTTGCGGATGATCTTCAGCCGGATCGAGCTGTTGGGCGCGCCCTTCATCTTGTTGACGGCCTGGTCGAGCGTCAGGCCCTGAATCTGCTCATCGTCGATCGAGGTGATCACGTCGCCCGACATGATGCCGGCGCGCGAGGCCGGCGTGTCGTCGATCGGCGCCACCACCTTGACGAAGCCGTCCTCCATCGTGACCTCGATGCCGAGCCCGCCGAACTCGCCATGCGTGGTCTCCTGCATCTCCGCCCAGCCCTTCTCGTTCATGTAGCGGGAGTGCGGATCGAGCGAGGAGATCATGCCGTTGATCGCCCCTTCGACGAGTTTGGAGTCCTCGGGCTTCTCGACGTAGTCGGTCTTGATCTTCTCGAACACCTCGCCGAACAGGTTGAGCTGCGAATAGGTGTTGTCGGCATGCGCGGCGGCATTGGCGACGGCGAACAGATGCGCCCCCTGCGGCGAGGCCACGAGCAGGGTGAGACACGCTCCCGCAACCGTCCCGAGGAAGAAGCCAACATGTTTGCGCATTATCCGCGATCCTTTTTCGCTATCGGCCGGCCACGTTCCGCAACGTTCGCCTGCCCCACCCCGACGGGGGCACCACACAACGGCTTTTTGGTCGGATCAAGGCCGCCTTGTCACTGGACCATTACGGTCCTGTCACGATGCCCTGGTCAGCCCCAAAATCAGCATTTAGTCACCCCAAAGCCGGCCTCAAGTCAGCTCCCGGTCGGTCTCTGGCCCAGCCTCCCGCAACCCGCTCTGCCAAGTCGACGGCCGGGTCCCGAATCCGCGCTTGGCCCGGGTGCCCAGCCAATAGCCAAACTGCGGAGGAACATGGCGAAATGGCCCTTCAACCCCGAGTTTCAGCGCGGCGTCCATCGGCCAGTTCGGGTTATTGAGGATCTCCCGGCCGACCGCGATCAAATCTGCTTGTTTATCGCGCAGGATTCGCTCGGCCTGGTCACCATGGATGATCAGGCCGACCGCCATGGTCATGATATCGGCATGCCGGCGGACATATTCCGCCAGCGGCACCTGATAGTTGTATTTGATCTCCTTGCCGAGGATCGGCGCCATCTCGCTGATTCCCCCCGACGAGCAGTCGATCACATCGACGCCCTTGGGCTTCAGGATCGCCGCCAGCCGTGCGCTCTGTTCCGGACCCCAGCCGGCATTGTCCTCGACCGACAGCCGCACGAACAGCGGCTTGTGATCCGGCCAGTGCGTGCGCACCGCCTCGGTCACATCGATCAGGAAGCGCATCCGGTTGGCTTCCGAGCCGCCATATTCATCGCTGCGCTGGTTGGAGCGCGCGGAGAGGAATTCGTGCACGAGATAGCCATGGGCGCCGTGCAGCTCCAGCACCTCGAACCCGGCCTCGTGCGCGCGCCGCGCCGCCTGCCCCCAGGCCGCGACGAGATCCTTCACCTCTTGCGTTTCCAGCGCGCGCGGCACCGGCCAACGCTCGCTATGGGCGATCGCGCTCGGCGCCACCGGGGTCCAGGCGTCCCAGTCCTCGATTGCGGCGCTGCGTTCGAGCGGACGGTCACCCTCCCAGGGGCGGCTTGCGCGCGCCTTGCGGCCGGAATGGCCGAGCTGGATGCCGGCCACCGCGTTCTGCTGCTTGATGAAACTGACGAGCCGGCTGAGCGGCGCGACGAACTTGTCGTCCCAGATGCCGAGATCGCCGATCGTCCCGCAACCGCGACGCTCGACCTTGGTCGATTCGACGATCACGAGGCCGGCGCCGCCGGCGGCGAACTTGCCGGCATTCATCAGGTGCCAGTCAGTCGGAAAGCCCTTCTCGGCGGAATACTGATGCATCGGCGGCACCACGATGCGGTTCTTCAGCGTGACGCCGCGGATGGTCATCGGCGAAAACAACAGCATATCGGACATCGCTTCCTCACCTCACGTCGTTACCCGGCACGCGGGACCGATCTTGTGTTTGCCGCCAACGATATACGCGCCGCGCGACGGCCGATAGAGGCGCGCGGCGCGCACCACCGAGGCGACATCGGTCAACGGGCTGTTCCTATTGTGCGGGCTTCCGGTTCGCCGACAGGTCGGTCGGGCAGTCCAGCCCGCATGCGATCGCCTTCTTCTGGTCGGCGACACGCCAGACCAGCAGCGCGACCAGGACGATGATGGTGACGGTGAGCTTGGCCAACGTGTCGTGATTCAATTTCGGCTCCGGGCAACAATCAGCATGAGCGACAATCATCCGCTGCAAACAAAACTGGCCCCGCCCCTCGGAGGCCGTGCCCGGCCCGTTGACCAGACCCGCATTCGAACTGCCCACCATCATGGTACGGACCTGGCGCGGCCTGCAAGCTTTCCGGCCTGCATGGCAGCACGGCACAAGCCGGCGGCGATCGCGCTGGAACTCTCTCGTCTGTTTTGCGATGAAGAATGCCGCGATCTCCGGGAACCTGCCCGTCGATCACCTAGCCCATATGGGCTACATCCTCACGACGGCCGTCAACTCCGCGCGAGCTTTGCTGCGCCCACAGCGATCGCGTCGTTGAAGCTCGTATCCCAGAATTTTCCGACCTCCGCGCGCGCGTCGAGCACGCCGAGCTTGAGGAAGGTGTCGGCGACCTTCTGGTGGGTCTCCGGCACGTCAGGGCTCACGCCGGCGAGCGAGAAGTCGTCGCTGCGGCGGGCGAACTGGTCGAGGATGTCCTGCAACGGCAGATGGGTCTCGGCCACCTGCGCCGCCGCATAGAGGGGAAAATTCTTGTTGGCAAACGCATAGGCGCGCTGGATCCGCAGCAACAGATCGCTCACGGCCGCGTGGCGTAGCGGATCGTCGACCGCCTTCGGATTGGCGTAGATCGGGAAGTTGCCCGAGAGATAGCCGACGCCGGTCTTGAGCAGCCGCGCGCCCTGCTTGGCGATGGCGAGCTGTCCGTTGTAGCCGTAGATCGCCCAGGCATCGAGCTTGCCGGAGGCGAACGCCGAGTAGCCGTCCGACGGCGTCAGATTGATGGCCTCGATATCGCTGAATGCAAGCCCTGCTTCCTCGAGCTGCTTGGCGAGGAAGTAATGCGCCGTGGTGGCGCGCACGTAGCCGACGCGCCTGCCCCTGAGGTCGGCGATCGAATGGATCGGCGCGTCCTTTGCCGCCACCGTGACCTGGATGTTGAGATCCTCATGGGTGACGGCGATGAAGCGCACCTTGGCGTTCTGGCGCGCGGCAAACATCGCCGGAACCTCGCTGCCCGAACCGACGTCGAGCGCATCGCCGTTCAGGGCCTCGATGTGGAGCACGCCGTTGTTGAGCTCCTTCCATTCAATCTTGTAGGGCGTCTTGTCCTCGCCGGCGGCCTGCAGCAGCGGACGCCAGCCGCCCTTGTAATAGGCGACACGCAAGGTGACGCCGCCGAGATCGGCGCCGACGCCCGCCGCGGTTTCCGCGCGCACGCCGCCGGCAACCAGACTTCCGGCGAGCACGCCGAGCACAGAACGTCGCGAAAAGACAAATGGCGTGGTCACCGGCGCAGGCTCCTGATCAGAAATCGCTACGCCGCAAGCTTAGGAGAAATCCCGCCGATGTATATGAGACGCTATTTCGTTTTTCGCCGCGCGCGCGAAATGCCGTTCCAAGGATTGACGGCTTGGCGCGAAAAACAATATCCGACGACGAAACGTAGCCCGGATGAGCGCAGCGATATCCGGGACCGCTGCATCGGCGCCCACAATTGAAACCCGCATGTCGCTTCGCTCGTGCGGGCTACGACAGCGGCGCTACTTCGCGATCTCGTACACGTCGGGATCGAAGCTCGAGCTCGGATGGGCGAACGCATTCTTCAGTGCCGGCGAGATCGGGACGTTGTAGTTGATGCCGTTCGGCGGCGTCGGCTGCTCCAGCCACTTCTTGTACATGGCCTCGATCTCCGGGCTCCGGTAGAGCTCGGCCGTCGCGCGGTCGGCGAGCGCCTTGAACGGCGCGTCCTCCCGGCGCAGCATGATTCCAAAGGGCTCGGCCTTCGAGAAGGCCTCCTCGCTGATCATGTAGAGCGCCGGCTGCTTGGATCGCGCGATCGCCACCGCAAGCTGCACATCGTCGAGCGCGTAGGCTTGGGCGCGATCGGTCTCCAGCATCAAAAACGCCTCGGCCTGGTCCTTGGCCGGCTGAACGTTGATGCCGAGCTTGCGTTCGGTGTTGACCTTGATGAGCTGGGTGAGGTTCACCGAGCCTGCAACGGCGGTGACCGACTTGCCCTTGAGGTCGTCGATGGTGTTGATGCCGGCGGACTTTTTGGCGGCAAATCGCGTCGCGCTCAGGAAGTGCGAGTTGGTGAAGGTCACCTGCATCTGGCGCTCGGCGCTGTTGGTGGTCGCCGAGCAGTGCAAATCGATCGTGCCGTTGACCATCAGCGGGATGCGGTTCGACGACGTCACCGGCAGATAGTCGACCGCGATGTCGGGCATACCCAGCTCTTTCTTCACGGCATCGACGATCTTGAGGCAGATATCGAGCGCGAAGCCGATCGGCCGCTGATTGTCGTCGAGATAGCTGAAGGGAACGGAGGCCTCCTGAAAGCCCAGCGTGACCTTCCTGGTCTCCTTGATCTTCTGCAGCGTACCCGACGGCTCTTCGGCCGCCACGGGGCTTGCAGCGAGCGTGAGCGCGAAAAGGACGGCGGGCAAACGCATCGGCGGCTCCTGTGCGGTGATCGGATGGCGGTGATAGCCCACACACAAGCCCGGCGATAGAAGATGATGTGTCTATCAGCTATCGCGCTTTGCTATGGTCCGGATCGCTACTGCTGCGCCCCATCCGCGAGCAGGCGGTCTCCGACCAGGTGAACCGCGCCGCGGGTCCAGGAATAATCGGCGCCCATCCGCAAGCCGCTGTCGCCGCGTGAGACGACCGCGCCGCTGCGGGCGTCGCGCACCTGGAAACCGACCGTGTATTCGGTCCGGCTGACCCGCCTGATCACACCGATCAGCGATTGATCAGCGCCGAGCTTCTGCGCGATCGCCGCCTCGCAGCCGTCGCAGTCGCGCAGTGCCCGCGCCTTGACGGGCTCAGCCATTGCGCCGCCGGTATCGACCAGGCGGTAGCGGCCCGATTGCGCAAGCCGGTCGCGGACGCCCTGAGTGACATCGGCCAGCGTGGCGGCATCGGAGCTGGCAAGACCGGATGACGGTGCCGCGGAATTGTCCTCGAGCTCGAACGCGAACACCGCAAGCCCGATCGGCGCCACGGCGGCGGCCTGTGCCGTCGGCAGCGCAGCGGCAAGAACGGCGCGCACCTCGCGCGACACGAACATCCGCGCATGGTCCCAGGCCTCGTCATTGTCGCCACGAAATGTGTAGAGCTTTTCGTACAGAACACGGCTCGCGCCGACATCGATGACGGCCACCTTGGCCCACTGGATCAGCGTACTCATCTTCTGCACGCCGCCGACCACCCTGATTTGGGCCTCGCCCTTGGGCGCCGGGGGCGCGACCAAGCGATAGCGCGGCTCCGCGGCAATGTCGGCGCGGAGCGCGGCCATGAACGCATCCAGCCGCTTCTGATGCGCAGCGGTCTGATCGATCACCTCACCGGAGGTGTCGACATAGCTGAAATCATCGATGCTCACGCCAAGCGGCGGAGCCGCGGCAACGCCGGCCTCGGCGTGCAGCGGACAAGATCCGGCCAGAAGGCCGATCAACGCGAGGACGTGCACGACGAGGCAGGACTGGCGCATGATCGGGCCTTTCAGGGCTGATGCGGGTCGATCGCAGCCTAGGCCGGCCAGCATCCGCGCCGCAGCGGAACGCCTCCCGGCCGTTGCCGGGAAAATTTCACGACCGTGGTCAGTCCCCAAGGCAGTGCTTCTCGATGCTTCCGTTCTGCCGTTTAATGGGCATGACGGCCCTGCCCGCAACCACGCGCCGAAGGTCGTCTGCGACCTCGGAGGATACGCCGATGTGGAATTGGTCCGGAAGCGATCTGAAGCTGCGGCTGACGTTGCGTGTGGCTGCGGTGTCGATGCTCTGCTTTGCCGCGATCTCCGGCTACTTCCTGATCGAGGCCGACCGCTCGGTGCGCGCTAGGATCGCTGCCGTTGCCGATGTCGCCGCCAGGACACTGGAGCTGCAGCAGAGCAAGATCCAGTGGCTGAACAATCCACGCTCCGATTTCCCCGATCTCGACAGCGTTGCCGCCTCGGTCATGGCGCCCGGCCTGTGCCTCGCGTTTCGCAGCAATAGCGGCGAGATCAGCCAGCGCTTCTGCGGCGGCACGCAGACCGATACGGCCGTGCCGCCGCAGGCCTTTGCGGCGCTCTATCGCCGCCTGTTCGATCCCGGCCGGGAGACCGTGCGCCCGGTGATTGCGCGCGGCCAGGCGATCGGCGAGGCCGTGGTCTGGGTCGATCCGGCCGTGCTGACGACGGAAGCCTGGCACGACGCCGGCCGGCTGATGGCGGTGCTGATGCTCGCGCTGCCGCTGCTCTGCGCCCTGGTCTATGCGGCGCTGTCGCGTGCGCTGCGTCCGACGCGGCTGATCCGCGACGGGCTCGAGCGGATCGCCGCAGGCGACCTCGCCGCACGCCTGCCGCCGTTCGATCTCGCCGAATTGTCGGCGATCGGCGACGTCTTCAACGATCTCGCCGAGCGCCTCGCCACTGCGCTCTCCGACCGCAACGCGCTGACGCAGAAACTGATCGTGGTGCAGGACGAGGAGCGCCGGCATCTGGCGCGCGAGCTGCACGACGAGTTCGGGCAATCGCTGGCCGCGATCCGCGCGCTCGCCGCCTCGGCGCGCCTGACCGCGGTGCAGGATTGCCCGCCTTTGCTCGCCGAATGCGACGGCATCGCGCGGACCGCGACCGACATGATGGAGACGCTGCGCGGCGCCCTCTTCAGGTTGCGCCCGCCCGATGTCGACGAACTCGGCCTTGCGTCCAGCCTGGAGGGCCTGATCGCCGGCTGGAACGGCCGCAGCCGGGGACAGCCGCCGTTCGAGATCGCCATATCGGGATCGTTCGAGCGCATCCCCGCCTCCACCGGCGCCAACCTCTACCGTATCGTGCAGGAGGCGCTCACCAACGCAGCCAAGCACGCCGGCGCCACGCGCGTCATGCTGCGGCTTGAGATGCGCGAGACGGCTTCGGCCGGCGGAGGCAGCGAGATCGTGCTCGCGATCGACGATGACGGCCGGCCGGGTGATCCACCGGTCAAGTCCGGCATGGGCCTGCTCGGCATGCGTGAGCGGGTCGCCGCGCTCGGCGGGCGGCTGAGCTTCGAGGCCGGACAGTCCAACGGCTCTTCGCTCCGTGTCAGCGTTCCCGTCGCGGCCGGCCGAGAGGCCACACCTGTGGAACGCGCGGCATGAGCAATACGGCGCGAACCATCATGCTGGTCGACGACCACGCCGTCGTCCGCGAGGGCTACCGGGCGATGCTGCAGAAACAGCCTGGGCTCTCGGTCGTCGCCGAAGCCTCCGACGGCGTCGAGGCCTACCGCCTTTACAAGGAAACCGGGCCCGACCTCGTCATCATGGACCTGTCGATGCCCGGCATCGGCGGCATCGAGGCCATCCGTCGCCTCAGGCAGTGGGACAAGCGGGCAAAGATCCTGGTGTTCACCATGCACCAGAACGCGGCGTTTGCCGTGCAGGCGATCCGCGCCGGCGCGAGCGGCTATGTCACCAAGACCAGCCCGCCGGAGACGCTGGTGCATGCCGTGATGGATGCGCTGTCGGGCAAGATCGCGATCAGCCCGGATATCGATCACGAGCTCGCGCTCAGCCACCTCGCCGGCGAGAGCGCCGCCGCCGACCTCCTGACTGCGCGGGAATTCGAGGTGCTGCGCATGCTGCTGGCGGAGAAGACCACCGACGAGATCGCCGAGGCGCTGCATCTCAGCCCGAAGACGGTCGCGAACCTCCATTCCCTGATCAAGGACAAGCTCGGCGTAGGCACGGATATCGAGTTGGTCCGCCTCGCACTCCGGCAAGGTATCCTGACGCAGATCGATCTGGGCGAACGGTGAGCCCGCATCGCCGAATGACTGAGGCCGCCCCACAGCCGTTCTCGTGTTACGGGCAGGTTGACGAAACCGGGGAGACAATCCAGAATAGCGACATGCGCAACATCTGTTCCATGTCTTTGACCACCGCGACGACCAGCCTTGGCGGGTCGTCTCCTGGTCGTATGCGGTAACAGACTGCACGACCAGACAAGGCCCCGCCGGCGACGGACGGGGCTTTTTTCATGCGCAAACTCGTCCGCGCTGCTTCCAATCAGGAGAGCAAGCTATGGACGATCTCGATCACAGAAGCCTCGGAACGCATCTCGATCTTTGGCACATCCAGGAGGATGCGCCAGGGATGGTGTTCTGGCATCCGCGTGGCAACACGCTTTATCGTGTGCTGGAGGACTACATCCGCCGGAAAATGCGCCGGTTGGGCTATGCCGAGGTTCGAACGCCCCAGCTGCTGCCCCGCGAGCTCTGGATTCAAAGCGGCCATTGGGAGAAATTCGGCGCGCACATGTTCGGTTTTGCCGACGGCGAGCGCGCAATGGCGCTCAAGCCGATGTCGTGTCCCTGCCACGTCCAGATCTTCAACAAGGGCCTGCGTTCCTGGCGCGACCTGCCGCTGCGCTACGCCGAGTTCGGCGTCTGTCACCGCGATGAACCGTCGGGCTCGCTGCACGGACTGATGCGCACGCGCGGCTTCGAACAGGACGACGCCCATGTGTTCTGCCGCGAGCAGGACGTGCCCAACGAAGTCGCCCGCTTCGTTGCGCTACTGTCTGAAGTCTATGCCGAGTTCGGCTTCCCGGCGCCCGAGGTGTCGCTCTCCACCCGGCCGGCCGCGCGCGCCGGCTCGGACGAATTATGGGATTGGGCGGAAGCGACCCTTGCCGCGGCCGCGCGCCGATGCGGCCTGTCGTACACGATCCAGCCCGGCGAAGGTGCCTTCTACGGGCCGAAGCTGGAGTTCGCGCTGCGCGACCGGCTGGGCCGATCCTGGCAATGCGGAACGGTTCAGCTCGACAGCGTTTTGCCGGGCCGTCTCAACGCGTCCTATGTCGGACCGGACGGCCATCGCGCGATCCCGGTGATGATCCACCATGCCGTATTCGGTTCAATCGGTCGCTTCATCGCGATGCTGCTTGAACATCATGCCGGCGCGCTGCCGTTCTGGCTGTCGCCCGACCAGGTCGCGGTCGCGCCGATCTCGTGATCACTCCGAATACGCGGTCAAGGTTCTTGATGCGCTCGAAGCTGAAGGCGTCAGAGGCGTCCTGTTCGCCAGCGCCGACACCCTGTCGCGACGGATCGTTGCCGCGCATGAGGCGAGTATTCCAGTCGTGGCGGTCGTCGGGCAACGCGAAGCGCAACAAGGAACCGTGAGCCTCCGCGAGCGCCCCGGGGCCGTCTCCGTTTTGCCGCTGGCTGACGCCGTTGAGGCGCTTCGAGCGCGTGCTCGTCCGGGCAAGGACGCCGAGTGAACTCGCTGCGCGTTGCCCGCTGTGCCGGGAGCTCCGCGACCCAAACAAAGGGCCCCAGCGAGGGGGTACACGCTGAGGCCAGAGCAACTTGGTCACACCATCCTAGACCTCGCCCCGGCGCTTTCCTTTGCTCCTTCGGAGTTACCGGATTCATACGGGTCGAAGACTGAACCTTATTGCTCGCTCGCGCGTATCCATAACGTCAGGATTTTGCCATTCCTCCTGGGGCTAGAACCAACGCCGCCCGTCGTATTTCAATGCGGGCGGCGTTGCGCGTTTCTGGCCCGGAACGAGAGGAGACCGAGCGCGCCCGCGCGGCTGACATGGATGAAAGTTCCCGGGCAGGAACCGGAACGGATATCAGCCGACGTGAGTTGGACAGCATGATCTTGAAGGATGGAGCATCATCGCCGTGAGCCGAAAAACCCTGCAGGCACGTTCAGAGCAGGCGCTCGTCGTCGTCATCCTCAGCACCGGCGCGCTCATCGCCTACCTCGGCCTGGCGCTTTCCAGGATATGAGAGGTCTGCCCGGCAAGCAGCAAGTCGCTGCGCATCGAAGCCCGTAAGCCCAATCACTGATTTGCCCGGCGCAAACCCCGCAGCAAAACTTCTTCGCTTTATCCGAAGTTCAATTCATTGCTCGGTCCCATGGGTGCCATCGGCATCCGGCTTTCCTTGCGCCCTCTTCAAGAGAGACGGCGGAACGAAGAGCAAGGCTCGGGCAAATGATGTCGCGAGAGTGCGAAGCTGCGTCCTCGCTCCAACTGTCATCGCCTGGCCTGAACACCTGACCGGGCGATCAAGTACGCTGCGGCTTCTCGATTCAAGCACCGGCGTCTCTGGAATACCGGGTCGCCCGGTCCGCACATCAAGCCGGGCGATGACACCGAGATGAAGTACGCAATGACAGTGCGTCATATCGCGCGAGAACCATCCTCATCGTCGTCCTGGCGAAAGCCAGGACCCATTACCCCAAGTGCCCATTGTTGCGCGACGCTGGGGTCACAGCCCTCATCAACAACACGCCTCTGTGGTTATGGGTCCCTGCTTTCGCAGGGACGACACCCCGCTGCCTTCGTCGCATGCCTGCCGCACAAATCGGGGACATTGCCGCCCGCCCGCAATTCTCGTACACGGTTTCACGCAATGACCTCGCAACTCTCTCCCGATTCCGTCGACGTGCTGCTGTTCGATATCGGCCGCGTCGTGCTCGACATCGACTTCGAGAAGGTGATGGCGCGCTGGGCGCGGCATGCCGGCTGCGCGCCGGCCGACCTCGCCACGCGATTTGTCGTCGACGACAGCTTCAAGCATCACGAGATCGGCCGGATCGACGACGCGGCGTTCTTCGAAAACCTGCGCCGGACGCTCGGCGTCAACCTCACCGATGCACAGTTCCTCGAAGGCTGGAATGCGATCTTCACCGGCGAGATGCCGGGGATTGCACCCCTGCTCGCCACCGCCGCCAGGCGGATGCCGCTCTACGCTTTCTCCAACACCAATCCGGCGCACGTTGCGCATTTCTCGGTCATCCATGCCGAGCTGCTCAGCCATTTCCGCAACGTTTTCCTGTCCTCGACGATCGGATTTCGGAAACCCGACGCCGAGGCCTACGATCATGTGGTAAAAGCCATCGGCGTGCCGGCGTCGCGGATCCTGTTCTTCGACGACCTGGCCGCCAACATCGAGGGCGCGCGGGCGCGTGGCCTTCATGCCATCCACGTGACATCGACGGATGACGTGGCGAGGGCTCTGACTGCACTTGGTATTGAACATTTGGATTGAAGGAGCTCCGAGCGTGGCCCTGATGCCGGTTGCCGATGCCCTGTCCGCCGTCCTCGCCGGCGCCGAACCGCTACCGGAGGAGATGGTCGCGCTCGATGCCGCCTACCACCGCACCCTGGCGCGCGACCTCGCCGCGCGGCGCACCCAGCCGCCGCAGCCGATGTCGGCGATGGACGGCTATGCCGTGCGCGCGGTCGACGCTGGTGATCTGAAGGCCCGGCTCAGGGTGATTGGCGAAGTCGCCGCCGGCCGGCCGTTCGAGCGCACGGTCGGCGCCGGCGAAGCGGTGCGGATCTTCACCGGCGGCGTGATCCCCCATGGCGCCGACGCCGTCATCATCCAGGAAGACACTGCCGTCGACGGCGACCACATCACGATCACCGAGCTAGCTGCCGCCGGACGGCATATCCGCCCGGCCGGCGTCGACTTCCGTGAAGGCGACGTGCTGCTCGATGCCGGCAGCCGCCTCTCCGATCGCGCGCTGTCGCTGGCGGCCGCCATGAACTATCCGGACCTCGCGGTGCACCGCCGTCCGAAGGTCGCGGTGCTGGCGACCGGCGACGAGCTGGTGATGCCGGGCTCGACGCCCGGCCCCGGCCAGATCGTCTATTCCAACGGCTATGCGCTGCGGGCGCTGGCGCGCGCCGAAGGCGCCGAGACCGTCGATCTCGGGATTGCCGCCGACACGGTGGAGGCCACCACCGCCGGCATCCGCCGGGCCCGAGAGACGGGTGCCGACATCCTGATCACGACCGGCGGCGCCTCGGTCGGCGACCACGACCTGGTCAAGCAGTCGCTGGAAGCCGAAGGCGTCGAGATGGCGTTCTGGCGGATCGCGATGCGGCCCGGCAAGCCGATGATGCATGGCCGGCTCGGCGCGATGCGGGTGATCGGCCTGCCCGGCAATCCGGTGTCCTCCTATGTCTGCGCCTTCCTGTTTCTGGTGCCGTTGATTCGGGCGCTGAGCGGCCGAAAAGCTGTTCATCATCGCCGCGAGAGCGCATTGCTCGGCCGCGACATCGCCGCCAACGACCAGCGCGAGGACTATCTGCGCGCCCGCCTCGAGGAGCGCGAGGACGGCACGCTGATCGCAACGCCTGTCATGCAGCAGGACTCGTCGCTGCTCGGGAATCTCGCTGCGGCACGGGCACTTCTCGTGCGTCCGCCGTTTGCGCCCGCCGCCGCCAAAGGCAGCGAATGCGAGATCCTGACACTGCCCAAGTGACAGCGCAGACCGCATCGCTTGTGCGCTCGCCGGATGCGTTCACCGGAAATTAAGTGGTTGCGGAACACATATCGAACATATAGTGTCCGTTCATGATTTGTTTCGAGTACTGGTGTGTACAAATGGGAGGCCGCGAGGGAGCGCTTGTGACGAGCACCGTGCTCCTGAGGTCTGGCCCCGCCTGAAAAGTCTCGGAATCGAACGACGCTACCAACCGGGGGAATACTCGAGATGCTCACGCGCAAACAGTACGAACTTCTGCGTTTCATCAATGAACGTCTGAAGGAGGCCGGCGTACCGCCCTCGTTCGACGAGATGAAGGATGCGCTCGACCTGCGCTCGAAGTCCGGAATCCACCGCCTGATCACTGCGCTGGAGGAGCGCGGCTTCATCCGCCGCCTGCCCAACCGCGCCCGCGCCATCGAAGTCATCAAGCTGCCCGAACTCTCGGCCGGCGGCGGCAACGGCCGCCGCGGCTTCACGCCGAGCGTGATCGAAGGCACCCTCGGCAAGCGCACCAGCACGCCGCCGATCGCCGAGGACGACGGCAACCGTCCGGTCGCGGTCCCCGTGATGGGCCGGATCGCCGCCGGTACGCCGATCGAGGCGCTGCAGACCCGCAGCCACACCATCAGCGTACCGCCCGACATGCTCGGCGCCGGCGAGCACTATGCGCTGGAAGTGCGCGGCGACTCGATGGTCGACGCCGGCATCCTCGACGGCGACATGGCGCTGATCCAGCGCAACGACGTCGCCAACACCGGCGACATCGTGGTGGCACTGATCGACGAGGAGGAAGCCACCCTGAAGCGCTTCCGCCGCCGCGGCGCGTCGATCGCTCTGGAGCCGGCCAACACCGCCTATGAAGTGCGCATCCTGCCGCCGAACCGGGTCCGCATCCAGGGCAAGCTGATCGGCCTCTATCGCAAATACTGAATTTCAAATACTTGCGGCGGCGGGGAACGAGCAACACATCGGATCGTTCTTTGAAAGATAGCGTAACGTGCAGCCTGCCCGACGCGCTCCGATACCTCTCGCGCAGCGTCGCGTGTTTGTGATCAGGGCGTTTCGTCGACCAGTCGTACAATCGCCCAGAAACGAGGAGACACTCGTTCGCTATCGTCCACTCTGGTAGAGGCCCTATGCCTCAAGGAGAGGCACGGGTCGCTACCTCGAACAGAGGAGCCATCCGATGTGTGACTATAGTCTGCACGCCGTGGCGTCGCGCCCCGCCATTGTTGGAGAGACGCTGATCACCACGACTTTCCGCGGCACGTCGACCCGCGGCTTTGCTTCGGAGACCGACCCCACTGTCGCGGTCTGCATGCTGCCGGGCACCGAGCTCGCTTTCGCCGAGAACGTTCGCTACGACAGCCGGTGGATCTGGACCAAGACGATGAACTTCCGCGTCGGCGTGTTCAACGAAGTCGAGCCCGACGTTCCCGATCGCCATCATGACGCGGTCGAATTCCCCGACGGCAGCCATGTGCTGGTGACCCAGCTCGTCGAGGGACAACGCGTCAGCGTGCTGCAATTGCCGGCGCTGCATCCGCCGGTCGAGCAGAAGCCGAAGGTTGTGGAGCGGCGGCCCTCTGCATTTGCGTCGCTGTTTTTGGGTTGAACGCATCGCCGCCGCGGAATGAGCTGTTCGGCGGCGGATGACCTAAGCGATTTCGAGCGACCCCGGACGCCGGGTTCCGGGGCGCAGCTGGAGAATTGCGTCGGCGCGCGCCTTGGCGCATCATCGGGCACGGAGGACGTGCGTGGTGGTCGACAAGGTCACATGGCAAAAGGCTGGACGCGTCACGGAGCCGGGCCGCTACATGTTCCGGTTCGGCTGGCTGACGGTGACGGCTGACGACCTGAAGGTCTGGGAGCGATTCCCCGAGGCTTCCTTCACCCTCGTCAAGAAGCCCGACGCTGGCCCTGACTCCGACGAATACCATCTCGGCCTGTTCGAGTTGCCGACCGGCCCCTCACCCGACAACGGCTAATCTTCGCCCTGCAAATCGGTCTCGGCCGGCGTCGCATCGACGACGGGCCGCGGCGCGCTGGCGGGTGCGCGCAACGTCGTCTCAACCTCACCGTCGCCGGGAACCGCCGGCGACCACGGCCGGTCGATCCCGCCGGGCTTGACCGCATCGATGGCATAGCCGTCCCTGATGCGCCGCAGCACCAGCGCGCCGTGGCGCCGCAACCGCTCGGCATCGATCACCGAAGCCGCGCAGCCCCGCGGTGCCGGCCGCGCGGTCACGATCAGCGCCGCACGCTCGCAATCATCGGCCAGCGCCTCCGGCCGTGTCGCCAGCGCGACGAAGGCGCCGCCGGGCCCCTGCGTCACGCAGCCGCTCGGATCGCAGGAGACACCCTCGCCGAGCGAGGAATCCGTGGCAGTCCGCGCGTCAGCATCCGCCGCCAGCCACTCCTTGACCAGAAATGCGTCCTTCGCGCTGTGCATCAGATGCAGCCGCCCGTCGCCGCCCCGCACCGCGACGTTGCGGCCGTCGGCGGAGACCAGCACGTCCGGCTGCGGCACCCACAGCGCCCAGACCGAGGCCACCACCAACAGCACCGCCCCCGACCAGCGCAGCGGCGTGCGCAAAAGCCCGAGCAGGATGAGGCCGGCGCTTGCCACGACCACCGGCCCGATTCCGAACGCCGCCATCCGGCCGACCGCGCCTGGGAGCGCTGCGACCCATTGCGTCACCAGGATCATCCAATCGATGCCGAACCCCATGATTGCCCAGAACACGCCGTCGAAGCCGAACGGCATGGCGAGCAGCCCGAGCAGGCCGGCCGGCATCACGACCGCCGACACCACCGGCATCGCCGCGAGGTTCGCCAGCAGCCCGTAGGGCGTCACGCGGTGGAAATGGAATGCGGCGTAGGGTGTGGTCGCGAGCCCCGCCACCAGCGAGGCCAGCATCAGCATCGTGAGCTCACGCCCGCCCCACAGCGCGACGCGCGCGGTCGCCGAATGATCGGGCGACGCCAGCAGGTTCGGCAGCCCGATCTGCACCAGCGCCACCAGCCCGAGCGTCGCCGCAAACGACATCTGGAAGCTCGGATGCACCAGTGCTTCGGGCGCGATCGCGAGCACGATCAGCGCCGCCACCGCCAGCGTGCGGAAGGTGATCGCGCGGCGGTCGACGATCACGGCGATCAGCACCACGGCCGTCATGAAGAACGATCGCTGGGTCGCGACCTCCGCCCCCGACAGCAGCAGGTAGAACGCCGCCGCGACGAGCGCGGCCGCCGCCGCCCATTTCTTGATCGGGTGCCCGGCCGTCAGCGCCGGAAACAGCGCAAGCAGCGCACGGATCGTGAAGAACACGACACCCGCGACCACGGCCATGTGGTAGCCGGATATCGACAGCACATGGCCGAGCCCCGAGATGAACATCGCGTCGTTGACCGGCGTCGTGATCGCATCGCGCCGGCCGGTGAGTAGTGCAGTTGCGATCGCGCGCTGATCCCCGTCCAGCGTGGTGCGGATGCGCGCGTCGATGGCATCGCGCAGCCACTGCATGAATGCGGCATAGCGCAACGCAGGGCCACCAGTTGCCGGCGGCTCCCTGGTCTTCACCGCGCCCATCACGAAACCGGATGCGCCGATACCCTGGAAATAGAGGTCGCGGCCGAAATCATAGGAGCCCGGACGCTGCGGCCCGAGCGGCGGCATCAGCCGCGCCTTCAATTCGACGAAGCTGCCGACCTCGGGCGCGGTGCCCTTCTTCACCGAGAGCCTGACGCGCTCGAGTTTTGGCACCTCGCGCTGGCTTTCCATCGACACGACGCGCAGCACGAAGCGGTCCGTCTTCTCCCTGACGTCGCGCGTCTCGACAAAGCCGGTCAGCGCCACGGAATATATCGGCCGCGCCAACACGCCATGGGCGATCCGCGCGGTCTTCCATGTCGCCGTCGCAAATCCCGCCGCGACCGCAGCCAGCATCACGACGGCGGGAAACACCCGGCGCCGCCGCAGCAGCAGTGCCAGCAAGCAGAGCGCGATGGCGACGGTCGCCGCGACCGAGAGCCGCGGCTCGTGCTCGGCCGCAAAATAGAATGCAATGCCGGAGCCGAACGCCACCGGCACCCACGGCAACAGCCGCCCGGCCCCCGTCTCCGCACGCGCCCATTGCCGCAATGTCTCGACGAGAGGACGCCAGATGCTGGCGCGCACCGGAATATAGCCGCCGGCCGGCGCAGCCGTGCGCGGCGGCCACGTCCCCGCGTAGCCACGTCTGCCGCCCGGCGTCGTGCCCTGTTCCGCCATTCCGCTCGCGATCCCTGCCGGGCGGCAGGCTAGCGGATGCCGCAGTCACCCGACTAGCGGAACGGAACCGAAACACGCAACCGAAGGCTGTGGCCTACGAGGACAATTGGACACTCGTTGGGCGACGAGCGCCCCAAAGCCGCGCGCCTAGATCAGCGGCGTCTGCGACGAGACGTGGTGGCAGGCGATCTTCCAGTCGCCGTCCTCGCGCGCGATCACCCAGGTGATCTTGACGGCGAGCGAGGGCGCATCGCCGTCAAGGAAAAAGGACGCGATAGCAGCCATGTTGACGAGATCGGCATTCACCCGTTCGGTCCTGATATCGCTGAACTGTACGCGCGGCGCGTGCCAGCGTGGCAGGCCATCAAAGTAGGCTTTGACCCCCTCGCGGCCGCGATAGAGCATCGGGTTCGAGCCGAAGAAGAACGCGTGCTGCGAGTAGAGCGCAGCAAGCGTATCCGCATCGAGCATGCCGAAACCCGCGGACCATCTGGCGATGATGGCGGAGACGATGTCTTCGGCTTCGTCAGGCATCGATCGCCTCCGTCTGTTGTCCGCGCCGGGTTGCACTAACCCTTGCCGCCGACTTCCTTGGCGAAGGTGTCGCGCAGGCCGATGGTGCGGTTGAACACCAGCCTGTCCGGCGTCGAATCCGCATCGCGCACGAAATAGCCCTGCCGCTCGAACTGCATCACGTCGGGCGAATTGCTCTCGGCGATCGCAGGCTCGACCCGCGCATCGCTCAGCACTTCGAGCGACTGCGGGTTGAGGTCGGCGGCGAAATCGGCGGCGTTCGGGCTCGGGTTGGCGAACAGCTGATTGTAGATGCGGATTTCCGCCGGCTTCGACTGCGCCGCCGGCAACCAGTGCATCGTCGCCTTCACCTTGCGGCCGTCGGGTGCGTTACCGCCCTTGGTCGCGGGATCATACGTCGCGCGCAGCTCGACGATCTCGCCAGCGGCGTTCTTCACGACGCTGGTGCACTTGATGAAGTAGGCATAGCGCAGCCGCACCTCATTGCCCGGCGAGAGGCGGAAGAACTTCTTCGGCGGGTTCTCCATGAAGTCGTCGCGCTCGATATAGAGCTCGCGGCCGAAGGCGACCTTGCGGGTGCCGGCGTCCGGATTGTCGGGATGGTTGATCGCCTCGATCTCCTCGACCTGGCCTTCCGGATAGTTCTCGATCACCACCTTGAGCGGCCGCAGCACCGCCATGCGGCGCAGCGACGTGCGGTTCAGCTCCTCGCGGATGCAGAATTCGAGCATGCCGACATCGACCACGCTGTTGGCCTTGGCGACGCCGATACGCTTGATGAACTCGCGCACCGCAGCCGGCGGCACACCGCGCCGCTTCAGGCCGGCGATGGTCGGCATCCGCGGGTCGTCCCAGCCCGAGACGTGGCCGTCGCGGACGAGCTGGGTCAGCACACGCTTGGACAGCAGCGTGTAGGTCAAATTGAGCCGCGCCATTTCGTATTGGCGCGGCTTCGATGGCACCGGCAGCTTGTCGAGCAGCCACTCATAGAGCGGACGGTGATCCTCGAACTCCAGCGTGCAGATCGAATGGGTGATGCCCTCGATGGCGTCCGACTGGCCGTGCGCGTAGTCGTAGCTCGGATAGATTGACCATTTGTCGCCGGTGCGCGGATGGTGGGCGTGCAGGATGCGGTACAGCACGGGATCGCGCAGGTTGATGTTGCCGGCGGCCATGTCGATTTTGGCGCGCAGCACCCGGACGCCGTTGGTGAACTCGCCGGCCTTCATGCGGCGGAACAGGTCGAGGTTCTCCTCGACCGACCGGTCGCGGAACGGCGAGTTCTTGCCGGGCTCGGTCAGCGTGCCGCGGGACAGCCGGATCTCCTCCTGCGACTGATCGTCGACATAGGCATGGCCCGCCTTGATCAGGCCCTCGGCCCAATCGTACAGGCGCTCGAAATAGTCCGACGCAAAGAAGAGGTTTTTGCCCCAATCGTAGCCGAGCCAATGCACGTCGGCCTGGATCGAGTCGATGTACTCCTGCTCCTCCTTGGTCGGATTGGTGTCATCGAAGCGCAAATTGCACTGGCCACCGAACTCCTGCGCAATGCCGAAATTCAGGGCGATCGACTTGGCGTGGCCGATATGCAGGTAGCCGTTCGGCTCCGGCGGAAAGCGGGTCACGATCCGGTTGTGCTTGTGGGAGGAGAGATCGGCCTGGACGATGTCGCGGATGAAGTCGCGCCCTGCCTCTGCCGTCGTGTCAATCGTCATCAAAGGGTTCCCTGGAGGAGTCAGCTCAACCTTCTGCCAAATTCGCGCCGTCCGGCCAAGCCTGGTTTGGCCGGCAAAAGGTCAGCCGGGGCTTTAGTTATGTTCGGTTCCTGATATACACCACCGCCCATTCCAGCATACGTCGCACTCGATCATGACCAATTCCGTCGTTACCCGCTTCGCCCCCTCGCCGACCGGCTTCCTCCACATCGGGGGTGCCCGCACCGCGCTGTTCAACTGGCTCTATGCCAAGAAGCTCGGCGGCAAGATGCTGCTCCGGATCGAGGACACCGACCGCGAACGCTCGACCAGGGAGGCGATCGACGCCATCCTGGACGGCCTGAAATGGCTCGAGCTCGATTGGGACGGCGACGTCATCTACCAGTTCAGCCGCGCCGCCCGCCATCGCGAGGTCGCCGAGGGCCTGCTCGCCGCCGGGCGCGCCTATTACTGCTACGCCACCCCGGAGGAGCTCACCGCGATGCGCGAGAAGGCGCGCGCCGAGGGCCGCACCCGCCTCTATGACGGCATGTGGCGTGACCGCGATCCGGCGACCGCGCCTTCCGACGTCAAGCCGACCATCCGCCTCAAGGCGCCGCAGACCGGCGAGACCGTGATCGAGGATCAGGTCCAGGGCCGCGTGGTCTGGCAGAACGAGAACCTCGACGACCTAGTCCTGCTCCGCGGCGACGGCACCCCGACCTACATGCTCGCGGTCGTAGTCGACGACCACGATATGGGCGTCACCCACATCATCCGCGGCGACGACCACCTGATCAACGCGGCGCGCCAGAAGCAGATCTACGACGCGCTGGAGTGGGAGCTGCCGAGCATGTCCCACATTCCGCTGATCCATGGGCCTGACGGCTCGAAACTGTCGAAGCGCCATGGCGCGCTCGGCGTCGATGCCTACCGCGCGCTCGGCTATCTGCCGGCCGCCTTGCGCAACTATCTCGTCCGGCTCGGCTGGAGCCATGGCGACCAGGAGATCTTCTCGACCCAGGAGATGATCGACGCGTTCGATCTCTCCGGCATCGGCCGCTCGGCGGCGCGGTTCGATTTCGCAAAGCTGGAGAACCTCAACGGCCACTATATCCGGCAGAGCGACGATCAATCCCTCGTGACCCAATTCGAGAGCGTGCTGGATTATGTTCCTGAAGGCGCCGCGCTGAAGGCCAAGCTCAATGACACCACCCGCGCGCAATTGCTGCGGGCGATGCCGAGCCTGAAGGAGCGCGCCAAGACGCTGATCGAGCTGATCGCGAGCGCCTACTTCATTTTCGCCGATCGCCCGTTGGAGCTCGATCCGAAAGCATCCGCGCTCCTCACGCCGGAAACGCGCGCGTTGATCGGCCGGCTGCGCACCGCGCTGGAAGCCGTCAACGACTGGACGGCCGAAACCACCGAGACCGCCATGCGGAATTTCGCCGAGCAGAACAATCTGAAACTCGGCGCCGTTGCCCAGCCGCTGCGGGTGGCGCTGACGGGACGTACGACATCGCCGGGCATCTTCGACGTGCTGGCCGTTCTGGGACGCCAGGAGTGCCTTGCCCGTCTCGCCGATCAGGCGGCGTGATCCTGCATGGACCCCCTCCAGGGTCCATCTTGCAGCGCACATTGCAATGAGCTACCCATCGCCGGACGCTTTCTCCACAAGCCGTTCCGCCCCGCCATGGGCCGCAAATTAGCGACTGGGCAAGGTCGGTTTTCGCAACGATTTCATCGGGGATCTCACGATGGACGCAAAATCCAGCAAGACAGCCACACTCACCATTGGCAACAAGAACTACGATTTCCCGATCCTGAGCGGCACGGTTGGGCCTGATGTCATCGACATCGGCAAGCTCTACGGCCAGGCCGGGGTGTTCACCTACGACCCCGGCTTCACCTCGACCGGCAGCTGCCAGTCTAAGATCACCTATATCGACGGCGACGCCGGTATCCTCGAATACCGCGGCTACCCGATCGAGCAGCTCGCCGAGAACGGCGACTTCCTCGAAACCTGCTACCTGCTGCTCTACGGGGAGCTTCCGACCCCGGCGCAGAAGAAGGACTTCGACCATCGCGTGATCCACCACACGATGGTGCACGAGCAGATGGCGCGTTTCTTCCAGGGCTTCCGCCGCGACGCGCATCCGATGGCGATCATGGTTGCTGCGGTCGGCGCGCTCGCCGCGTTCTACCATGACTCCACCGACATCAACGATCCGAAGCAGCGCATGATCGCCTCGATGCGGATGATCGCGAAGGTGCCGACGCTGGCGGCGATGGCCTACAAATACACCATCGGCCAGCCCTTCGTGTATCCGAAGAACTCGCTGTCCTTCGCCGAGAACTTCCTGCAGATGTGCTTTGCGGTGCCGTGCGAGGACTACAAGATCAACCCGGTGCTCGCCGACGCGCTCGACAAGATCTTCATCCTGCATGCCGACCACGAGCAGAACGCGTCGACCTCGACGGTGCGTATCGCCGGCTCCTCCGGCGCCAACCCGTTCGCCTGCATCGCGGCCGGCATCGCCTGCCTGTGGGGTCCAGCCCATGGCGGCGCCAACGAAGCCGCGCTCGCCATGCTGTCGTCGATCGGAACGGTCGACAAGATTCCCGAATTCATCGCCAAGGTGAAGGACAAGAACAGCGAAGTCCGCCTGATGGGCTTCGGTCACCGGGTCTACAAGAACTATGATCCGCGCGCCAAGATCATGCAGAAGATGTGTCACGCGGTGCTGGCCGAGACCGGCCATGGCGATGACCCGATGCTGAAGGTTGCGCTCGAGCTCGAGAAGATCGCACTCAGCGATCCCTACTTCATCGACCGCAAGCTCTACCCGAACGTCGACTTCTATTCGGGCATCACGCTGAAGGCGATGGGCTTCCCGACCTCGATGTTCACCGTGCTGTTCGCGGTCGCCCGCACCGTCGGCTGGATCAGCCAGTGGAGCGAGATGATCGAGGATCCGCAGCAGAAGATCGGCCGTCCGCGCCAGCTCTACACCGGCGTGGCGCGCCGCGACTATGTGACGATCGACAAGCGCAAGTAAGCTTCATCTCTGACAAGTTCGAGACGGCGCCATCATTCCTGATGGCGCCGTTTTCGTTTGCCGCGGGCGACTTCGGTCGCGAGCGCATCGAGACGCGGCAGCCAGAACGCCCTGAACCGGTCGAGCCAGGCGTCGACCTCGCGCAGCCGCCCCGGCTCCACGGCATAGATGCGGCGCGTACCGTCGGCGCGCACCGACGCGAAACCGGCGTCCCGCAGGATCCGCAGCTGCTGCGAGACCGCCGATTGGGTAATGCCGAACTCGCGCTGCACGACGGCGACGACATCGCCAGAACTGTGCTCGCCGGTCGCCAGCAATTCCAGGATGCGCCGGCGAACGGGATCGCCAAGGATGTCGAAGGCGTGCACGGTCGCTAGCCTCCACCGCCCGGCTCAGGCTCGCCGCAATAGAACGCCGTCGTGGTGGCCGCGGCCCGGCGTGCCGCCGTCTCGTCGGTTCCTGCCTTGATCGAGGCCCTGCACCAGTCCGCGCTGCTGCGGCGGATGAAATCCTTGCCGTCCTCGGAGCCGGGCCACGCCTCCGCGGTCGTCCGATCGAACTGCCCTCCAGGGCCTGCGGCGACATAGAGCGCAAGCCCGATCAAGGCGAGGTCCCAGCCGACACCGACCGCGCCGGGTCCATAGCGATCCCAGAAGTCGCCCTCGATCAGCGAGAGGTGCTCAAGCTCGAGCCGCGTGCCGCCGGCGGCATCGTCGGCCAGGGTCACGGTGAGCCAGCTGACGGCGCCCATCGCCTCCCAGGTCACCGCGAGCCGGCGCGGAGGCTCACACGTCGTGATTTCCCCGCCCGCCTGGCCCTGGAACTGATATCGGCCGCCCAACCTCAGATCGCCCGAGATCGGCAGGAACCAGCGCGGAATGCGCTCGGGATTGGTCAGCGCGTCCCAGAGATCGGCGATGTCGGTGTCGTAGCTGCGGGTCGCGATGACAGCCCGCGCCGGCTTGCCGTCGTGGTCCCGGACGGCGACTTCGCGAACAACAGCTCCGACATAGGCAACAGGATCGATCTTCATGCGAGGCTCCGTACTAATATTAGCCATAGCTAATATTAGTACGGCCTAAATCTCTGAAGCAAGCGGAACCGTTGCGGCAGTATGCCGCCCGCTGGCGGGTACTGGCCGAAATAGGCCACTCGCCAGATCAAAATCGACCACTCTCGGTGACGCCTCGTCCGAGGGACACTCCAGCCGCGATCCAAACTGGATTCGATCTCGACAAAAAATGAAAGAGGCCGCCAACTGAGCGGCCCCCAATGACGCTTCTGGCGCGGGCTATTTCAGCGAGCCCTCGACGGCGAAAATGTGGAATGTGGCGTACTTGTCTCCAATCTTGCGAGCTTCCTTGTACGCTGGCAAATCGTAAGCCGCCTTAGCTGCTTCCATACTATCGTAGAGCCGCACAGTAACGCGCGACTTCGCTGGTTCTCCGCTGATGGTAACCGGCTTTCCCGTGGCAAGCGCCTTGCCGAGATTCGCCTGAACGAGCGGTAGAAACTCCTTCGCGTAGGCGTCGGCGTTCGAAATGTCGATTTCCGCGATAACGTAGACAGGCGGCTTGGCTTGCGCGTGAAGGCCTTGAATTGCGAGCCCACCGACCGCAACGCCTGCGAGCATCGATAATGCCACTGTGTAGCGGGTTTTCATGACTTCCCCTCCATTGCCGCCGATGATCCGGCGGGAGGCAAGCAATGGTAAACTCAGATGTCGCGCGTGCCTGAGCAAAATTGCACACTCTGGAGACACGCCACCGCCGATTTCAAAACAGACCACCACGGGTCAAACCAGCCCCCACTGACGACGCGTTGAGCGAATGACTAGGTCGAACTCCGGTCCATCTCCGCCAGCACGATGTCGGCGGCGCGGACGCTCGGGGGCTGGTCGCCGGTCGACATCTTCCCGTCCATCGTCGCGAACGCCACGAGTTGCCGCAGACGGTCGGGCGAGTCCGCGATTACATCGCCCAGCGCATGCGCGAGCTTGTCCGGCGTGCAGTTCTCCTGCAGGAACTCGGGAATGATGTCGCTGCCGATCACGAGATTGGCAAGGATCACCGACGACACCCGGATCGCACGGCGCAGGATGAACGCCTCGGCGGCGCCGACGCGATAGGCCGTCACCATCGGAATGCCTGACAGCGCGAGCTCCAGCGTCACCGTACCCGACTTTGCGAGCGCCGCGCGGGCCACGCGGAATGCGGCGCGCTTCTCGGTCTCGCCGACGGCAAGCCGCGGCACCACGGGCCACGACGCGACGCCTTCGCGCACCATGGCCTCGAGATGCGGCATGGTCGGAAGCACGAGCTCGAACGGGGTTTGCTTGTTGAGCTGGCCGAGCGCCGCGCCGAACAGCGCCAGATGATGTCTGATCTCGCTGCGCCGGCTGCCGGGCAGCACCAGCAGCACCGGCGGCTGCGCATCGCGCCGCTTCTGTTCCTCCTCGTTGGGCCGCAGCGAGGTGAGCTGCTCGGTCAGGGGATGGCCGACATAGCTGCATGGCGGCCCCTGCAGCTTGCGATATTCCTCCGGTTCGAACGGCAGCAGTGCCAGCACGTGATCGACATAGCCTCGCATCGCGCGCGCCCGGCCCGGCCGCCACGCCCAGACCGATGGCGACACGTAGTTGACGATCGGAATGTTCGGGTTGCGCGCGCGAACGCGGCGCGCGACGCGGTGGGTGAAGTCAGGGCTGTCGATGATGACGAGCATGTCGGGCGCAGCATCGAGCACGGCATCGGCCGTACGCCTGATCAATTGCAGGATCTTCGGCAATTGCTTCACGACGGCGGCAAATCCAATGATCGAGAGCTCCTCGATCGGAAACAACGGATCGATGCCCTCGCCGGTCATCTGCCGGCCACCGACGCCGGAAAATTGTACGGCATCGCCGAGGCGCTGGCGCAGCACCTTCATCAGTGCCGCGCCGAGGCGGTCACCGGACTCCTCGGTCGCGATGAGGAAGATCTTGCCGCGGCGGCTGGGACTATGCGCCTGCATCAGCCCGCCAGTCCGATGACAAACAGCCCCTTGGCGTCGGCGGCCTCGATCAGGCCCTGCGGATCGGCGGCGAGCGTGTTGCCGGCGATCACGGCGATGCCGGCGATGCCCGCCGCGGCCGCGCCCTCGACCGTGCGTGGACCGATGGTGGGCAGATCGAAGCGGAGATCCTGCTTGCTCTTCGGCGCCTTCATCAGCACGCCGCGGCCGGTCTTGGCGCGGATACGGCCGTCGGCACGGAGCCGCGCCACCCGCGCCAACAGCCCATCGGTGCCTTCGATGTCCTCGACCGCAACCACGTGACCGTCGATCACCACGGCCGCCTGACCGATGTCGAACGGTCCAAGCGCATCGAGCACGCCGCGTCCGCGCGCGATGTCGGCGAGCGCGCTCGAGTCCGGCGTCGTGCGCGTCACGGCGCCCTCCGGCATCAGCAGGTCCGGCGCGACATCCTTGATTCCGACCATGCGAAATCCCTGCTGCTCGAGGATGCGGCCGACGCTCGACAGCAGGTGATCGTCACCGCCGCGGAATGCGCGCACGACATGGCCGAGCAGCCGCAGCGTGCCCCAGTCGAGCCGGATCTCCGACAGCGCGGGACGCACCAGGGTGCCGATGAAGATCAGGTCGCGGCAGCCTTCGTCGCGGAACAACCGGGTCGCGCGTCCGAGCTGGCCGACCGAGATCCAGCGGTGACGAAACCGCTGCGCGCGCGCCGGATCGCAGGCGCCACGCAGCGCGAACAGCACCGGCGTGATGCCGCGCGCGGTGAGCTGATCGGCGACCGCGAACGGCATGGCGCCGCCGCCGGCGATCACGCCGACCGGCGAGGAAAGCGAGGGAGCCGCTGACGTCATGCTGGCGGCCATCCCCTGCTCAATTGACGTCGGCGGGAAGACAGAGCGGCCGGAGCTTGCCGCCCTCGATGAAGGCAAGGATTTCCGCGATCGCAGGATCCTCACCCGCCAGCGGCTGCACCGAAGCCAGCCGCTCGGCGAAGATGCCGGGACCGTGGAACAGTTTTTGATAGAACGCGCGCACCGTCGCCAGTCGCGCCTTGGTGAACTGGCGCCGCCGCATGCCGATGATGTTGAGCCCTTCGAGCACTGCGTATTGACCGTTGGCTAACCCGAACGGGATGATGTCGCCGCGCACGCCGCAGACACCGCCGATCATCACCTGCGGGCCGACGCGGGTGAACTGGTGCACCGCCGACAGGCCGCCGATATAGACGAAGTCGCCGATCTCGCAGTGGCCGCCGAGCGTTGCTGACGTCGCGAAGATCACGCCGTTGCCGACCATGCAGTCATGGCCGACATGGCTGTTGTTCATGAAGAAGCCGCGATCGCCGACGTGGGTGAGCCCGCCGCCCTTGACCGTGCCGACATTCATCGTCACGCCTTCGCGGATCGTGCAGGCCTCGCCGACTTCGAGACGGGTTGGCTCGCCGCGATAGCTGAGATCCTGCGGCGGCCCGCCGAGCGCGGCAAACGGCGAGATGATGCAGCCGGCGCCGATCTTCGTATGCCCGCTGATCGTGACATGCGCGATCAGCTTGCAGTTCTCGCCCAGCACGACGTTGGGGCCGATGATGCAGTACGGACCGATCTCGGTGCCGGCCCCGATCACAGCGCCATCGGCAATCCGCGCAGTGGGGTCGATCATGCTCATGTCGTTACGGTCCGGAATTCGTGAGTGGCGCCAAGGCGCTATCAAGGCGTTATGCAGTCGATTTGGGCGGTCGTTAGCGCGACTTTGCCCGCCCTGTCCAGTGACGTATGATGACGACCTGTTGCAAACGAGAAGGTCGCAACCGATCCATGGTCCGGGCCGCCGCGCTGATCCTCAGCCTGTTCTCCGCGCCGATCGGGCCGGAGACCGTCGATCTCGGCAACAGCACGAGCGTCGATCTCTCGTCCTTCGACTGCCGCGACATCAACCGCAGCACGATCGTCCAGCGCGTCTGCTACAGCGCGAGCGAACGCACGCTGCTGGTCGCGGTCAGGGGCAGCTACCAGCACTATTGCGGCGTGCCCACGGAGACCTACGACGCGCTGATGATCGCACCATCGATGGGCGTCTTCCTCAATCGCGTCCTGCGCATCGCCGGCGCGGACGGCCGTTACGCGTGCAGGACGTCGTGACCTCGGCCGCCGAGGGCTTCTTTTCTTGACGCGTTTTCTTCACGTGAACCGGGGGCCACTTCGCTCGAAAACGCACTAATCCGTCAGCATCGCGCCGACATCGGCCTCGGCGACAACCTGACCGTTGACCTTGGCGTCGCCGTGAAACCACCACATCGTCTTGCGGCGGCCGAGCGAGCGCATGTGGTACTCGATGGTGTCGCCGGGCATCACCGGCTTCCTGAACTTGCACTTGTCGATGGTGAGGAAATACACCGCGCGCGGCTTCTCGGTGCCCTCGACCGACTTGATGCCGATCACGCCGGCGGTCTGCGCCATCGCCTCGATCATCATCACGCCGGGGTAAACCGGGCGATCCGGGAAATGCCCCTGGAACGGCGGCTCGTTGAAAGTGACGTTCTTGATGCCGATACCGCTGTAGTCGGTGCGGATCTTGATCACGCGGTCGATCAGCAACATCGGAAAGCGATGCGGGAGCGTCTTCAGGATATCGTTGATATCCACGAGCTCGAATTTGACCGGTGCCTCCTCCATCACTCCTGTTCCTTGCCTTTGGCTTCGTTGTCGCGCACGAGGCGCTCCACCGCGATAATTTCCCTGAACCACTGCTTGGTCGGCTTGGCGAAATGCCCGCCCCAGCGACCATTGGCCGGAATGTCGTCCTTGACCGCGCTCATCGCCGTCACCTGGGCGCCGTCGCCGATCTTGAGGTGGTTGTTGATGCCCACCTTGGCGCCGAGCGCGACATTGTCGCCGATCGTCAGGCTGCCGGCGAGCCCGATCTGGGCCGCGAGCAGGCAGTGCCGGCCGATGGTCACATTGTGGCCGATCTGGACCTGGTTGTCGATTTTAGTGCCCTCGCCGATCACGGTGTCGCGCAGGGAACCGCGGTCGATGGTCGAGGCAGCGCCGACCTCGACATTGTTCTGGATCACCACGCGGCCGGTCTGCGGCACCTTCACGTGCCCTGCCGGCCCGAAGAAGATGAAGCCGTAGCCGTCCTGGCCGATATTGCAGGCTGGGTGGATCAGCACGTTGTTGCCGATCAGCGCGAACTGAATGGTGGTCTTGGCGCCGACATTGCAGTCGCGGCCGATCTTGACGTCGGCGCCGATCACCGCGCCGGCGCCGATGATGGTGCCGGAGCCGATCTCGACCCGCGGGCCGATCACGACCAGCGGATCGACGATGACGCCGTCCTCGAGGCGCGCGGTGGGATCGATGATCGCCGACGGGGCGACGCCCTCGGTGCCGAACCAGGATTGCGGCCGCAGCGCATCGGCGTGCCATTCGCGGGCGAGCTCGACGAACACCTGGAACGGCTTCGCGGCGCGCAGCACGGCGGTGCCGTTCGGCACCTGCGCCTCGAAACGCGGGCTGACCAGGCAGGCGCCGGCCTTGGTCGCGGCGAGTTGGTCGACGTATTTGAGATTGTCGAAAAACGCGAGATGCATCGGACCGGCCTCGTCGAGCGAGGCCAGCCCCCTGATCTGAAGCGCGCCCCTTTCGGGGTCGACCAGTTGCGCCTTCGTCAGCGCGGCGATTTCAGCCAGCGATGACGAAGGAGGACTTTTGAAGAAGATCGGCTGCGCCATTCCATCCGTCGCAGTCCGGTCGAGCCGCGGTGTTAGAAAGTCGTACCGCCGCCAAACCGGAATTCTTGCACGCGGTCATACGCACCCTTGGTCAGCGGCACAGCGTAGTCGAAGCGCAGCGGACCAAACGGCGACTGCCAGATCAGGCCGACACCGACGGAGGTACGGACAACCTTGCTGTCGTCAAAACTCAGGCCAAGGCAGGTACCCGGAGACGGCGGGTTGTTCGTCGGCCTCACGCAGTTAGCCGTGTTGACTTCGCCCGTCGCCGCCCACGAGGTCGGTCCCTTATAGTCGTACAGGCCGCCGGCGTCGGCATAGACCGCGCCCTTGAGCCCGACTTCCTTCGGCAGGAACCAGAACGGCATCTGCAGCTCCGCCGACACGCCCCAGTACTTGGTGCCGCCGACCGCGTCCATGGTGCCGTAGGGATTGATGTCACGCGGACCAATGCCGTTCGGCGCAAAGCCGCGGACCAGGTTCGGGCCCATCTGGAAGTGATCCAGCATGCGCAGTTCGTCGCTGCCCAGCTTGTTCAGGATGCCGCCCTGGGCGTGGATCACGCCGACGATATCCGACACCAGCGGGGTGTAGTACTTCGCGTCGATCGCGCTCTTGATGTAGCTGACGTCGCCGCCGACGCCGGCGAAGTCCTGCTTGAAGTCGATGATCAGACCGTCGGTCGGGTTCTTGTTGTTGTCGAGCGTGTTGTAGTTGAGCGTATAGCCCAGCGCCGAGGTCAGCGTCTTGCCGCCCGCCAGCTCCTTGCGGACCGGCAGCGAGGCTTCGCCATCGCTGTAGCAGCCGAGACCGTTGGTCGACACCAGGCTGATCCCGTTCAGGTTCGCATAGGCCGGGCTCGGATTGAACGCAGGATTGGGCGTTACACCGTCAGACAGGAAGGGATTGTTGTTACAGTTGTTGAGCGTCGACGGCAGGGTGATTTCCTGCTGATAGATCGAGTAGCGCAGCTGCAACGACAGGTCTTCCCGCAGGCTGAAGCCAAGCCGCGGGCTGAAGCCGAGCGTCTTGGTGCCGTAGGCGATGTAGCTGTTGGACAGCTGCTGGCGCTGGTAGAAATCGAGGCCGAGCGCGACGCGGTAGTCGAGCAGATAGGGCTCGACGAACGACAGCGAGTAGCCGCGGGCATACTGGCCGTAGGTCACCGACGCCTTCGCGAACAGGCCGCGGCCGAGCAGGTTGCGCTCGGAGACGCTGACTTCAGCCAGCGCGCCATCGGTGGTCGAATAGCCGCCCGACACCGAGAAGTCGCCGGTCGACTTCTCCTCGAGATCGACGATCAGGATGACGCGATCGCTGGAGGATCCGGGTTCGGTGGTGATCTTCACCGTCTTGAAGAAGTCGAGGTTCTTCAGCCGGCGCTCGGCACGGTCGACCAGCGCACGGTTGTAGGCGTCGCCTTCCGAGATATCGAATTCGCGGCGGATCACGTAGTCGCGCGTGCGGCTGTTGCCGCGGATGTTGATGCGCTCGATATAGGTGCGCGGACCTTCATCGATCGCGAAGGTGATCGACACCGTGTGATTGTCAAAATTGCGATCGCCGCGCGGACGGACCACCGCGAACGCGTAGCCGCGGCGCGACGCCTCGATCTGCATCTCCTCGACCGACTTCTCCAGCGCCTCGGCGTTGTAGAGCGAGCCGATATTGACGCGCGAGAACGAGCGCAGCGCGTTCGGATCGAGCGTTGCGATCGACGACGTATAGTTGACGGCCGCGACGCGGTACTGCTGGCCCTCTTCGATCTTAAAGGTAACCAGGAAGCCCTTCTTGTCGGGATCGTATTCGGTCAGCGCGGCCACGACCTGAACGTCGGCGTAGCCGTTCTTGAGATAGAAGCGGCGCAACAGGTCACGGTCGGCCTCGACCCGGTCGGGGTCGTAGACGTCGTTGCCGCCGAGGAAGCTCAACAGGTTTGATTCGCGGGTCTTGATGACGTCGCGCAGGCGGGACGCCGAGTAGGCATTGTTGCCCAGGAACTCGATCGACCGCACACCGGTCTTCACGCCTTCATTGACCTCAAAGATCAGGTCGACGCGGTTGTTCGGCTGCTCGATGATCTGCGGATTGACCCGCACGTCGTAGCGGCCCGAACGGCGGTAGATTTCGGCGATGCGCAGGGCATCCGACTGCACCATCGGGCGCGAGAAGGTGCCGCGCGGCTTGGACTGGACTTCGGCGGTGAGCTGCTCGTCCTTGACCTTCTTGTTGCCTTCGAAGGCAACGCGGCCAATCACCGGGTTCTCGACCACGACCACAACGAGGCGCCCGCCCCGCTGATCGATATGGACGTCCTGGAACAGGCCGGTCTCGATCAGCGCCTTCAGGCCGTCGTCGATCTGGGCCTGGCCCAGCCGACCGCCCGGTCCGGGATGGAAATAGGAACGGATGGTTTCGAGCTCGACGCGGCGGTTCCCCTCCACCGTGATCGAATCGACCGTCTGCGCAAGCGCAGGCGCAGAGACAGCAACGGCCGCCAAGGTGGCCGCCACCGGCGCGGCGAACATGACCAAGGCGGCGAACAGCCCCCCCCTCACTCGCATTCCAAACATCATGCGCAACGCGCCCTTATCTTTCGCAATGCCGGACCGTTCCCCAACGACCCGACAGATTCCCAACCTGCCGCTCAGCTTGTAGCCAACTTTGCCGAGGGGGCAAACTTACTACAGCCGAACATTTCCATTTTCATACCAAGACGTTGCCCATTGGCAACGCCACAGAAAAGCCCCGTTTCAGGACCCAGCGATTCTGAGGATGTCGTTATATGTCGCAAACACCATCAGCATCAGAACCAAACCCAGACCGATTCGGAAACCCACCTCCTGCGTCCGCTCCGAAAGCGGGCGTCCACGAAGTGCCTCCGCGCTGTAGAACAGGAGGTGTCCACCGTCCAAAAGCGGAATCGGGAACAGATTCAACAGCCCGATCGAGACCGAGAGGATCGCGCAAAGATTGACAACGAACTGGAACCCGGCGCTCGCGGCCTGACCCGACAGCTTCGCGATTCCAATGACCCCGCTCACCTCGGCCGGATTGCCAGTCCCGACGAACAGCGAGCCGAGGAACTTGAACGTGCTCGAAATAATGTACCAAACCTGCTCGACACCGATCTTCATGGCTTCAAAGACGCCGACCGGAGCGCTGGATGCTTCGCCGACCTGAGCCTTGTGCTCGATTCCGAGCACGCCGATTCGGTGGGCATTGCCGAAGGGGTCCTTGACCTCCTTCAGCGCCGGCGCCGCCTTCAGCGAAACGATCGCGCCGTCCCGCTTCACTTTGAAACCAAGCTCTGAACCGGCATTCGAAGCTACGATCCGCTGCATGTCGGCGAAGCTCTGGATCGCACTGCCGTCGATATCGACGACGACATCACCGACCTTGAAGCCCGCGTTCGCAGCGACGCTCTCGGCGACCAGGCCATCGACCCGGGCGATCGTGCTGGGCTTGCCGTAATAGAGCGCCATACCCGCGAAAATCAGGGCTCCGAGGATGAAGTTCGCCACCGGACCGGCCGCGACGATCGCGGTGCGCTTGCCGACCGACTTGTGATGGAAGCTGCCTTCGCGCTCCTCTGCCGTCATGGCGGCGAGCGTCTCCGTCGACGGCGTCGACGCTTCGCTATCGTCGCCGAAGAACTTGACGTAACCGCCGAGCGGAATCGCCGAGATCTTCCAGCGTGTGCCATGCCGGTCGTTGAAGCCGGCAAGCTCCGGCCCGAACCCCAGCGAGAACGTCAGCACCTTCACCCCGGCCCAGCGCGCAACCAGGAAATGGCCGAGCTCGTGAAAGAAAACAACGATGGTCAGGACGAAGAGAAAGGGAACGATATAACCGAGGAGCCCATGGCTCAACGCATTGATACTATGAAGAAAATACTCGGGCATTCGAATTCCCCTCGACAAGAGCCATAGGCTCCGTCCCCAACCCTCTAGGTTGCCTTTAAGGCAATTTGAGGCAATAGGGCGGCAGCTTTATTTCGCGCGATATGGTCAACGGAAATCGCATCATCCGCCGAGTGCAGTGGTGGCTGATTCCCCGACCTGATCCAATCGTTCATCGTGGCCTCGACCAGCCGGGCGATCGCACCGAACTTGATCTTGCCGGCGACAAACGCCGCGACCGCGATCTCGTTCGAGGCGTTGTAGACCGTTGTCGCGCCATTGCCGAGCCGCAGCGCCTCGTAAGCGAGCCGCAGCCCCGGGAAGCGCTGGAAGTCCGGCGCCTCGAAGGTGAGCTGCCCGATCTTGGCGAGATCGAGCTTGGCGGACGGGCCGACGATCCGGTCCGGCCAGCCGAGGCAATGCGCGATCGGGATCCGCATATCGGGCGCGCCGAGCTGGGCCATCACGGAGCGATCGGAGAACTCGACCATGCCGTGGATGATCGACTGCGGGTGCACCAGCACGTCGATCTCGTCGGGCGCCAGGGCGAACAGGTAGGACGCCTCGATCACCTCGAGGCCCTTGTTCATCATCGAGGCGGAATCGATCGTGATCTTCTGCCCCATGCTCCAGTTGGGATGCTTGAGCGCCTGTTCCAGCGTCGCCTGCTCGATGTCGGCGGGAGCCCAGGTGCGGAACGGCCCGCCGGACGCCGTGATGATCACCCGCGTCAGTTCCTCGCGATTGCCGGAAGCCAGCGCCTGGAACAGCGCATTATGCTCGGAATCCGCCGGCAGGATGCAGGCGCCGGCCTTCTTGGCCCGCTCCATGAAGATGTCACCGGCACAGACCAGGCACTCCTTGTTGGCGAGCGCGACGGTTGCGCCGCGATCGACCGCGGCAAGTGCCGGCTTCAATCCGGCAGCTCCGCTGACCGCGGCCATCACCCAATCCGCCGGCCGCGCAGCCGCCTCGATGATGGCGCTCTCCCCGGCCCCGCATTCGATCCGGGTTCCAGCCAGTGCGTTCTTCAATTCGGAAAGCCGCGCCGGATCGGCAATGGCGGCGAACCGCGCGCCGAACTCCTTGGCGAGCTTGGCCAGTCCCTCGACATTGCTGTTCGCGGTCAGCGCCTCGACCCGGTAACGGTCGCGCGCGCCACGCAGCAGATCCATCGTGCTGTCGCCGATCGAGCCGGTGGCACCGAGGACGGTCACGGACCGCGCTGCGGATGCCGCCGCGGCCTTGTTGTTACGCAACGGAACTGCGCTCATCTCATCACCAAACCATAAGACCGCGTCCGACGCCATCGGCGCCACCACGGAGAAAGCCGAAAATCGCCGCCACAATGACGGCCGCGACAAATCCGTCCAGGCGATCCAAAAGGCCGCCATGGCCGGGAATGATGTGGCTCGAATCCTTCACCCCGAACCGCCGCTTCACAGCGGATTCGAAGAGATCGCCAAGTTGCGAGACCACCGACAACACGGCTCCGAGCATCAGCAGCGGCCCGGCCGTGCCGATCTCGAACGCGGCAAAGCAGGCCGCAACCAACAGGCTCGCGACGAAGCCACCGGCCGCGCCCGCCCATGTCTTCTTCGGGCTGACCCGCACCCAAAGCTTCGGCCCGCCGATGCTGCGGCCCGCGAAATAGCCGCCGATGTCGGTGACCCACACGATCAGCAACACGAACATCAGCGCGGCAAAGCCCTTCGCCGTATCGAGACGCAGCAGCACCGATGCGATCTCGGCGGCCGCAGCATAGACCAATCCCGCAATCGCCCAGTTGCGCCGCGCGCCCGAGGTCAGCGCCACGACAACCGCACCGGCGGCGAGGACCGCCAGCGCCGCATCGATGCGGCCGGCCATCAGGCAAAGTCCGGCGAGCAGCAGCGCGATAATGCCGGGCACCATGACGCGGAGTTCGCGTCCGAGCCCGGTAACCATGAGCCATTCCGCGAACAATCCGACCGCAACCAGCGTCACCAGCAGCGACCAGGCGATGCCACCCAGATAGGCCAGCGCGATCGCAACCGGCGCCAGCACCAGCGCCGCAACCACGCGCATCGCGAAGTTGCGCGACCCCTGCTCGCTTGCTGCCGTCGGCGACTGCCCGCTTGCTGCCGCCGGTGCGGCTTCGCGCTCGCTCACGAGCCGGTTTTCGCGGCGAGGCCGCCGAACCGGCGCTCACGCTTGCCGTATTCCGCAATCGCGCCTTCGAGCGCCGCCTTGTCGAAATCCGGCCAGTGAATCGGCACGAACACGAGCTCGCTATAGGCGGCCTGCCACATCAGGAAGTTCGACAGCCGCTGTTCGCCGCTGGTCCGGATGATCAGATCCGGGTCCGGAATGTCGGGCGCATCGAGATATTGGCCGAGCGTATCGGCATCGATGGAGTCGGCGTCGCGCTTGCCCTCGGCGACCTCGCGCGCAAGGCGCCGCGCGGCGGCAGCGATCTCCGCCCGCGAGCCGTAATTGAAGGCGACCACAAGGTTGAGCTTGACGTTATTCCGCGTCAGCTCCTCGGCCTCGTTGAGCAGCGCGCAGATGTCGGGATCGAGCCCGGCGCGCTCGCCGATCACGCGCACCCGCACGCCGTCGCGATGCAGCGTCGCCAGATCGTTGCGGATGAAGCGGCGCAGCAAGCCGAACAGATCGCCGATCTCGCTGGCCGGCCGCGACCAGTTTTCCGAGCTGAACGAAAAGATCGTGAGATAGACGATGCCGAGTTCATGGGCCGCACGCACCACGCGGCGCAACGCCTCGACGCCGCGGCGATGGCCCTCGACGCGCGGCAGGCCGCGCGAAGCGGCCCAGCGCCCGTTGCCGTCCATGATGATCGCCACATGCAACGGACTGCCGGAGCGATCCGGTCCGTCGGTTGCTGGGGCGGCGGCGTTCGACATCTGCTCTTTCCCGTAGCGCCTTCAGACCGTCAGGATTTCCTTTTCCTTGGCGGCAAGCAGCTGATCGACTTCGGCGATCACGCCGTCGGTCGCCTTCTGCACCTCGTTCGACAGGCGCTCCTGATCGTCCTCGGAGATCTCGTGATTCTTCTCGAGCTTCTTGATCACGTCGAGGCCGTCGCGGCGCACGTGGCGTACCGCGACCTTGGCCGCTTCCGCGTATTTGTGCGCGACCTTGACCAGTTCCTTGCGGCGCTCCTCGTTGAGTTCGGGAATCCGCAAGCGCAGCACCTGGCCTTCGGTTGCCGGCGAAAGGCCGAGGTTGGAGTCGACGATCGCCTTCTCCACCGCCTTCACCATCGTCTTGTCCCAGACCTGCACCGAGAGCAGGCGCGGCTCGGGCACGCTGATGGTCGCAACCTGGTTGAGCGGCATATGCGAGCCGTAAGCCTCGACCTGGACCGGCTCCAGCATAGAGGCCGCGGCGCGGCCGGTACGCAGACCGCCGAGCTCGTGCTTGAGCGATTGTGTGGCGCCCTGCATGCGGCGCTTCACGTCGTTGATGTCAAAACCAGCTGCGGCCATGACGCTTCTCCCTTTACTAGAAACCGGCTGTCGACGCCCTCGGGTCCAAAGTCTGGACCCGGAGGCGCGGCAATCAGCCGGCGACGACCGTGCCGTGTCCGGTACCGCGCAGAATCGCACCGATCGAACCGGGCTCCGCGATCGAGAACACGATGATAGGCAGCGACGTCTCGCGGGCAAGTGCGAAAGCGGTCGCGTCCATGACCTTGTAGCCACCCTCGATCGCCTGCGAATGGGTCAGGCGGTCGAAGCGCTTGGCTTTGGGATCCTTCTTCGGATCGGCGCTGTAGACGCCGTCGACATTGGTGGCTTTCAGCACCGCCTCTGCCCCGATCTCGGCCCCGCGCAGCACGGCGGTGGTATCGGTGGTGAAGAACGGGTTGCCGGTTCCGCCACCGAGCAGGACGATGCGTCCCTCGGCGAGATATTTGTGCGTCGCACTACGGGTGAACAGCTCGGAAATCTCCGGCATCACGAATGCCGACAAGGTCCGCGCCGGGGTCCCCTTGCGCTCGATCGCCGCCTCGAGCGCGAGGCAGTTCATCATGGTGGCAAGCATGCCCATGGTGTCGCCGGTCGGCCGGGACACGCCGCGCGAGGACACCTCGACGCCGCGGACGATGTTGCCGCCGCCGATCACGACCGCGACCTCGACACCCAGCTTGCGGGCCGCGATCAGGTCGTCGGCGACGCGGTCGACCGTCGGTTGATCGATACCGAACCCGTGGGAGCCGGCCAGATATTCGCCGGACAGCTTGATCACCACGCGACGATAGATCGGCTCAGCCATGATGCGATCGCTTTCTCATCCCGCGCAGGCAGGCCTCCGGCGCGGACGCCGGACGCCAGGTGTCAGCGGTTACTTCTTGCCGCTGGCGGCCGCGACTTCGGCGGCGAAGTCGCTTTCCTGCTTCTCGATTCCCTCACCGAGAGCATAGTTCACAAAGCCAGCGATTTTGATCGGCCCGCCGACCTTACCCTCAGCTTCCTTCACCGCCTGGGCAACGGACTTGCCGCTGTCGTGGATAAAGGCCTGATCGAGCAGGCAGACTTCCTTGTAGTAGGTCTTCAGACCGGAATCGACGATCTTCTCGATGACGTTCTCAGGCTTGCCCTGCTGGCGGTACTTGTCGGCCAGTACGTCCTTCTCGCGCTTGACGGTCTCCGGGTCGAGCCCGGCCGGATCGAGCGCCAGCGGCTTTGCCGCCGCGACGTGCATCGCGAGCTGGCGGCCGAGCACCGCGAGCTCGTCAGTCTTGCCGGTGGACTCCAGTGCCACGATCACGCCGATCTTGCCGGCGCCTTCGACGACGGCGTTGTGGACGTAGCTTGACACCACGCCCTTGCTCACCTCGAGCGAAGCGGCGCGGCGCAACGTCATGTTCTCGCCGATGGTCGCGATGGCGTCGGAGATCGCGGTCTCGACGGTGACGTCGCCGACCTTGGCCGCCTTGATCGTCTCGACATTGGCACCGTTATGCAGCGCGACCTGGGCGATCATCTTGACCAGACCCTGGAATTGCTCGTTGCGCGCAACGAAGTCGGTCTCCGAATTGACCTCGACCAGCACGCCCTTGGTGCCGGAGGTCAGCGCGCCGATCAGGCCCTCGGCGGCCACACGGCCGGCCTTCTTGGCGGCCTTGGACAGACCCTTCTTGCGCAGCCAATCCTGCGCGGCCTGCATGTCGCCGTTGTTCTCGGTCAGCGCCGCCTTGCAATCCATCATGCCCGCGCCGGTCGATTCGCGGAGATCCTTGACCATCGCTGCTGTGATCGTTGCCATCGTTCAATGTCCTTCTTGCCTGTACAGAAACCGCGGCGCCCGATGGCGCCGCTGTCAGCGACAGGGAAATCGTTGTTCGTGGAATAGAAGCGGCGGCCGGGCGAGACCCGGCCACGCCGCGTAACCTTTATTCCGCTTCGGCGAGCGTCTTGGCCTGGGCAACCCAGGCGTCGGCACGGCTCGGCAGACCGACTTCTTCGCCGATCTTGTGCGCGGTGTCATGGTCGAGCTCGGCGAGCTGCCAGTAGTGGAAGATGCCGAGGTCGTTGAGCTTCTTCTCGATCGTACCGGACACGCCGGTGAGCTTCTTGAGATTGTCGGCGGTGCCGCGCGGACCAGCGAGGCCCTGGAAGCCGGACGGCGCAGCCGCCGGGAGCTCTTCCTGCACGGGCGCAGCCGACGCACCGATATCGATTCCGGAATCGCCCTGCGCACGCGAGATGCCGTCGATGGCGGCGCGCGCCACGAGATCGCAATACAGCGAGATCGCGCGGCCGGCGTCGTCATTGCCCGGCACCACATAGGTGATGCCCTTGGGGTCCGAATTGGTGTCGACGATCGCAGCGACCGGGATGTTGAGCCGCTGGGCTTCCTGGATCGCGATGTCTTCCTTGTTGGTGTCGATCACGAAGATCATGTCGGGAAGACCGCCCATGTCCTTGATGCCGCCAAGCGAACGGTCGAGCTTGTCGCGCTCGCGCTGCAGCGTCAGCCGCTCCTTCTTGGTGTAGGAGCTGGCTTCGCCCGACGAGAGCACGTCGTCGAGATGGCGCAGCCGCTTGATCGAGGCCGAGATCGTCTTCCAGTTGGTCAGCGTACCGCCGAGCCAGCGCGAGTTGACGAAATACTGGGCCGAACGCTTGGCCGCATCGGCAACGCCGTCCTGGGCCGAGCGCTTGGTGCCGACGAACAGGATGCGGCCGCCCTTGGCGACGGTATCGCTGACCGCCTGCAAGGCACGGTGCAGCATCGGCACGGTCTGCGCGAGGTCGATGATGTGGATGTTGTTGCGGGCGCCGAAGATGTAATCCTGCATCTTCGGGTTCCAGCGGTGGGACTGGTGGCCAAAGTGAACGCCAGCTTCCAAGAGCTGACGCATGTTGAATTCGGGCAGCGACATAGATCTAATTCTCCGGTTGGTTCCTCCGGAAACGTGTGAGCAAACGAGCCTGAATGGCCCGGTTGCCACCGGACGGCCTTTGAGAGCCATGTTTCCGTGTGAGATGGCGCGGTATATAGCGCGATTTGCGCCAGAAGCAAGGAAATACGGCCGGTACAGCGGCCGGACGGGCCCTTTGAGCCCCGAAACTGATCCGTTTTGCGCCAAATGGCCCGGTATGGCCGGCCAAGGCCCCCGCCAAGATCCCGCCGGGCGATCCCTATTGCGCCAATTGTAGCTCCGCCAGCGTCGAGCGCGCGGTCGCCTCGTCCAGCGCTACGAAATCGGCCGGCCCCGGATTGGCGGCGTTCGCGGTCGCAGCCGACGCGACGAAGCCACCAACCAAACCGCCCACCATCGACACGCCGGTGACGGAGTCGTGGCGCTCGCTCGATCTCAACAGAAAGAAATAGGTGCGGCCCGGCTCGGTTGCGAAGTTTAAGGTGGTGTCGCCGGGAAACATCACTTCGCTCGCGACCAGTTGATGACGGCCGGCGGGGCGATCGGCGAACGCGTAGGTCCCGAATGCGACCTTGCCGATCGGCTCGCCATCAAGCTTCAGGTCGCAGGCGCAAAACGCCATGCTCAGACCCTTGCGTTTTTGCTGGAGCACGACGACGCGGGAATGTCCCGGCTTCGGTGGCCCGAACTTCTGCGAGATCGCCGCATAGTCGGTGCCGACACCATCGCTCACGCAGCCCGACACCATCAACACACCGGCCAGCAAGGCCGCGTAACGTCCAAACATCCGGCCCCCGAAATTCCAAGCGGGCGGGACCATAGAAAGAAGCACGGTGTGGTTGCAATAGTGCTTAAGCCGAAGCCATTAGATTTCCGCAGCGTCGGCGGGATCGTCGTCTACAGCGTCTGCACGTCGACCACGCCCGCGACCGCCTTGATCGCGCCGGCGATCTGCGGCGAGACCTTGTAGCGGCCGGGCAGCTTCATCTCGACCTCGGTTTCGAGGTCCAGCATCATCACCAGCGAGACGTCGCCATCGGCGCCAGCCGCGGGTGGCGGCGCGGAGGCCGGCTTCACCGCTGGTGCCTTTGCGGAAGCGCCCGGGGCGGCCGCGGCGTCCGGCATGTTGAGCCGGCGTGCGATCGAATCCAGCGGCTTGGTGTCGCGCACGAAGATCCGCAGACCCTTTTGCGTCTTGGCAGCGGCGTGATCCAGCGGCTCGGCGTGCAGCACCCTCGCCCGTACATCCTCACCCTGCAGCTCGGCGCCGAGCTGCAGCAGCACGGCCGCGCCGGGCTCCAGCACATCGCGGTACTGCGCGAGGCCCTCGGAGAACAACACCGCCTCGAAATGGCCGGTCGGATCCGACAGGCCCATGATGCCCATCTTGTTGCCGGTCTTGGTGCGCCGCTCCATGCGCGACACCACGGTTGCCGCGACCTTGCCCGCTGTCGCGCCGGTCTTCACCGCACGCGAGAACTCCGCCCAGGATTGCACGCGCAGCCGCTTCAGCGCGGTCGCGTAGTCGTCGAGCGGATGACCCGACAGGAAGAAGCCGATCGCATCATATTCGCGCCGCAGCCGGTCCGCGGGCAGCCATGGCTCGACCTGCGGCAGCATGATGCTGGGCGCATCCGGAGCGCTGCCGAACATGTCGTTCTGGCCCGAGGTTGCCGCCTCGTGGCTGCGCTGGCAGGCGGCCAGGATCGCATCGGCTCCGGCGAACACGCGGGCCCGGTTCGGGTCCAGCGTGTCGAACGCGCCGGCCGCCGCAAGGCTTTCGATGATCCGCTTGTTGACGGCGCGCGGGCTCACCCTTGCTGCGAAATCGGCGAGCGAGGTGAAGGCGCCCTTCCTGTTGCGCTCCTCGATGATCTGCTCCACCGCCTGGATGCCGACACCCTTCAGCGCGGCGAGCGCGTAGTAGATCGTGTTGCCGCTGACCTCGAAGGTCGGGCCGGAGCGATTGATGTTGGGCGCTTCGACCTTGATGCCGAGCCGCTGCGCCTCGGAGCGGAATTCGGAGAGCTTGTCGGTGTTGTTGAGTTCGAGCGTCATCGACGCAGCGAGGAACTCGACCGGGTAATGCGCCTTCATATAGGCGGTGTGGTACGACACCAGCGCATAGGCCGCCGCGTGGCTCTTGTTGAAGCCGTAGTCGGCGAACTTGGCGAGCAGCTCGAAGATCGTCTCCGCCTGCCCCTTCCCAACGCCGTTCTTCATCGCGCCGGCGACGAAGATGTCGCGCTGCTTGTCCATTTCGGCGCGGATCTTCTTGCCCATCGCGCGGCGCAGCAGGTCGGCCTGGCCGAGCGAATAGCCCGCCATCTGCTGCGCGATCTGCATCACCTGTTCCTGATAGATGATGACGCCGAAGGTCTCCTTCAGGATCGGCTCCAGGATCGGATGCAGATATTCCGACTCCTCATCGCCGTGCTTGCGCGCGCAATAGGTCGGGATGTTCGCCATCGGGCCCGGGCGATACAGCGCCACCAGCGCGATGATGTCCTCGAAGCGGTCCGGCCGCATGTCGATCAGCGCGCGCCGCATGCCCTGGCTTTCCACCTGGAACACGCCGACGACGTCGCCCCGGGCCAGCATCTGGTAACTCGGCGCATCGTCGATCGGCAGCGTCGCGAGATCGACGTGCACATCGCGCTGCTTGAGCAGCTTGACCGCGACATCGAGCACCGTCAGCGTCTTGAGGCCGAGGAAGTCGAACTTCACGAGGCCGGCCGGCTCGACCCATTTCATGTTGAACTGGGTGACCGGCATGTCCGATTTCGGATCGCGGTACATCGGCACCAGCTCGCTCAGCGGCCGGTCGCCGATCACGATACCGGCAGCGTGGGTCGAGGCGTGGCGCGTCAGGCCCTCGAGGCGCTGCGCGATGTCGAACGCACGCGCCACCACCGGATCCTCGTCGCGGAACGCCTGTAGCTTGGGCTCGCCTTCGATCGCCTGCGCCAGCGTCACGGGAGCCGCGGGGTTCTGCGGCACCAGCTTGGTCAGCTTGTCGACCTGCCCGTACGGCATCTGCAGCACGCGCCCGACGTCGCGCAGCACGCCGCGCGCCTGCAGCGTACCGAAGGTGATGATCTGCGCCACCTGGTCGCGGCCGTAGCGTTCCTGCACGTACTGGATCACCTCGCCGCGGCGGTCCTGGCAGAAGTCGATGTCGAAATCCGGCATCGAGACGCGCTCTGGATTGAGGAAGCGCTCGAACAGCAGGGCGAAGCGCATCGGATCGAGGTCGGTGATGGTGAGCACCCAGGCGACCAGTGAGCCCGCACCGGAGCCGCGGCCCGGTCCGACCGGAATGCCCTGCGCCTTCGCCCATTTGATGAAGTCCGAGACGATCAGGAAGTAGCCCGCATATTTCATGCGGGTGATGACGTCGAGCTCGAAAGCCAGTCGCTTGCTGTAGTCCTCCTCGGTCATTCCCGGCGAGAGACCGTGCACCCGCAGGCGGTTGGCGAGCCCCTCCTCGGCCTGGCGCTTCAGCTCGGCGGCTTCGTCCGCGGCGGCATCGGAGCTGGCGGCGGCGCCGACCGTGAAGAACGGCAGGATCGGCTTGCGGGTCTTCGGCCGGAACGAGCAGCGCTCGGCGATCTCCAGCGTCGAGGCCAGCGCCTCCGGAATATCGGCAAACAGCACCGCCATTTCCGCGCGGGTCTTGAAGCGGTGATCCGGGGTCAGCTGCTCGCGGTTGGTCTCGGCGATCAAGTGGCCGCCGGCGATGCACAGCAGCGCATCATGCGATTCGTAGTCGTCACTGCTGGCGAAATACGGCTCGTTGGTCGCAACCAGCGGCAGGCCCTTGCTGTAGGCGAGATCGATCAGACCGCCCTCGGTGCGGCGCTCCTTGTCGATGCCGTGGCGTTGCAATTCGATGTAGAGACGATCGCCGAACAGACTCGCCAGGCGTTCGCAGCGGGTCGCGGCCAGCGCGGCCTGCTCGGCGCGCAGCGCCAGCGCGATCGGCCCGTCGGGACCACCGGTCAGCGCGATCAGATCCTCGGCGTCGTCGGTGAGCCAGTCGAGCTTGATGTGCGGGGTCTGGTTGACCGGTGTCTCCAGGAACGCCCGCGAGTTCAGCCGCATCAGGCTGCGGTAGCCGCGCTCGCGGGCCGCCAGCAGCACGATTCGCGTCGGCCCCGTCGTCGCCAGGATGCTCCGCGTATTGGGGTCGACATCGCCGAAATCCACCGCCAGCTCGCAGCCGACGATCGGCTGGATGCCGTAGCCGGCCATCTTGTCGGAGAATTCCAGCGCCCCGAACATGTTGTCGGTGTCGGTGAGCGCCAGCGCCGGCTGGCGGTCGGCCTTGGCGAGCTCGCCGAGCTTGGCGATCTTGATCGAGCCCTTCAGCAGCGAATAGGCGGAATGGACGTGAAGATGAACGAATCCGGCATTCGGCATGGCTGCTCGGGGGTCTCTTGAAGGCAGGGATGGCGCGAGTGCCCAAGCCGGAGCTCGAAAGCATCAGACCCGACTCGCATCCCCATCGTGGGGCCTCGGCCCTGCCAAGTCCACGCCGAACACGGCGTGGCGGCAGGGCGTCCCGCTTTTCCCCAGAAGCAACCTATGCCCCTGTCCCTGCGGGCACATTTCAGAACTGGGTGATCAGCTGGGCCCAAACCGCGATCATCCCGACGAACAGCGTGATCGATGCCAGCGCTGCAGCTTCCTGCACGAAAATCTTCAACATGGCCGCTCTCCGTGAACTGGAACATATGAAGAACATTGTTCCTTTTTTGTTCTCAGAGTCAAGCGAGGGTAGTGGGTCAGTTTGAAAGCTGACCGCGAAAGAAAATCCCTTGGTTAATCGTGGCGGGAGCTGGCAGCGCCTCTAGTTCTATTCTCCAGTAGCCAGCCCTGCGACTTCGCGCGCGCCCATTCCAGCGCTTCATCCCTGCTCTGAAAGCCGAAGACGCTATCGACCTTTAGCACCTGCCCTGGCGATCTACGCGACGTTCTTTGTAAGGTTTGCCACCGTCACCCTGCCGCCCTTGACGCCGCCCAGCTTGCCACGATGGACGGCAGCCAGGTCTTTGCGCTCTTCCTCCGGCGTAGGATCGCGGTCAGGCGCCTCGCCCGTAGCAATATCAATGATCCGCTTGGCGAGCTGGTTGGGCCTCTGGGGCGTTTAGGGTCATTTGTGCGATTTTTTATGCGCCACGATGGTTTGGACGACGTCATCGTCATCAGCATCGAAGGCCAAGTAACCAATGACCATCCATCCGGCGCACACTCCGAAAATGACCAAGGCCGCTTTTAGCCACCGTCCCATGGGAGCAAATATGCCCCCAGAGCCGGTTGTTTTCCATCCCCGCCCACTCGCCACAATGGCTAATCCGCCAGGCCAACAAAAAACCCCGGGCCGAAGCCCGGGGTTTTCGATGCCGCTTGGATTAAGCGAGCGATCAGTAACGCGCGATGATCGGGCCACCGAACTTGTAGTTCAGACGGCCGAGGACCATGTCGGTGTCGCCACCGGTGTGGAAGCCGGTCACGCCGACGCCAGCCGGGGTCACGAAGGTCGCACCGTGCGTGTCTTCGAAGATGTGGTTGTATTCGACGCCGAGCGACCAGCCCTGAGTGAAGGCGAATTCGAGGCCAACGCCGACCGTCGGGCTCCAACGGGTGTCGTAGCCGGTCGAGGACGCCAGCGCGCCGCCCGGTGCCAGGAACTGGTAGTTGCGATCGGTGACCGCAGCACCGCCCTTGGCGTACAGCAGGACGTTGTTCCAGGCGTAGCCGATCTGACCGGTGAACAGGCCGAACGCATCGGTCTTCGAGCGAACGGTGCCGCCCGGGACCAGCAGGTTGCCGGTGCTGCCGGAGAAGTCAGCCCAGTTGCCCTGAGCTTCCAGACCCCAGACCCAGCCGCCGGTCTGCCAGCGGTAGCCGACCTGGCCACCGACGGTGCCGCCGTTGGCATCGTAGCTGCCGGCCTGGCCGAAGCCGTCGACCGAACGGTTGTCGTGGCTCTGGCCCCAACCACCGTTGATACCGATGTAGAAGCCGGTCCAATCATACACAGCGGCAACCATGGGCGGCGGAGCCTTCGTGTAAGGGCGAGCCGCGAGGTCAGCCGCAGAGGCAGCGGTCGCGCTGAGCGCGAGCAGGCTGGCGGTGACAAGCAAAATCTTTTTCATTTTCCCGTTCCAACTTTTTCTACAGGCCCCCAAGGCCGCGAGACACCGTCATAGCAGCCCCCGTCGGAATTGCTGTAACTTCGCTGCAACAGGCAGGCCCAAACGACTTCGCTCAAATTTGAAGTTAATACTGCGTTACAGGCACTTCTTGGAACTTTCTCCACATAACTGCCGCACAATCTTCACAATTCAAAGCTGCTTGCGCGGCTGCGCGCAAGATCGTGTTGACCGGAACCGGCTTGTCCGATTTGGATCGTCGCCGAGATCGAATCTTCGCAGCGATAAGGAATGCCCATGCGGACGATGATTCTTGCTGCTGCGGCGTCTGTGGTCGCGCTCGCTACGCTTGGTACGGCGCCCTCCCATGCCGTCGGCGTGCGCTACCCGTTCTGCATCCAGGGCGACCGCTATCCAGGTCTCAGCAACTGCTCCTATCCGTCCTATGAGGCGTGCCTCGCCACCGCCTCCGGCATCGGACAGAACTGCATCGCCAACCCCTATTATGCCGGCGACAACGACCCGCGCTCCTATCTGCACGTCTCCCCGCGGGACCGCCGCGAGGGCAACTTTTTCGACCTGTTCATTCACTGACACCCGGCCCGGCGTCGCCGCCGCGGGAATGTGAATTGATCGTTCCCGCACGCCGGTGCCTATTCGCACGGATGGTTCGGCGCGAGCGTTGCCGGTGCCAGATCGACTGGAGCTTCTGATGCGAAACCTGATTCTGGTACTGTTTCCGGCGCTCCTAGCGCTGGGTACCATCGCAAGTACGCCAGCCAATGCCCAGAAATACGATTCGACCTCGCCGATCTGCAAGACGAACTACCGATGGGGCGGTGAGGATACCGACTGCGGCTACATCTCGCTGGAGCAGTGCCGCGCCTCAGCGTCCGGCCTCGCCGCGATGTGCATCAACAATCCCTATTATGCCGGGCCGCCGATCGATCGTCGGCCGAGCCAGTCTGGCAGACGGCCTCGCCCCGCTTATTGAGGGCTCAAGCCCTTTCCATTCCGATTTAATCAGAGCGGAAAAGGCCCTAGATTCCTGCGCTTAGCGAGCGTTCTTCACACGAACCGCGATCCACTTCGCGCGAAGCGCTATTCGAGCTCGACGACCTGGCCGTTCGACAGCGACACCCGGCGATCCATCCGTGCGGCGAGATCCATGTTGTGGGTCGCGATCAGCATCGCGACCCGGGTCGCCTTCACGAGCTGCATCAGCGCGTTGAAGACGTGATCGGCCGTTCCCGGATCCAGATTCCCGGTCGGCTCGTCCGCAAACAGCACCCGCGGTGCGTTCGCAACCGCGCGCGCGATCGCCACACGCTGCTGTTCGCCGCCCGAGAGCTCGGCGGGACGATGGGTGATGCGGTCGCCAAGTCCGAGATAGGACAGGATCTCGGTCGCGCGTTTCACGGTTTCGGAGCGCTTGAGGCCACGAATCATCTGCGGCAGCATGACGTTCTCGAGCGCCGAGAACTCCGGCAACAGCCGGTGCGACTGATAGACGAAGCCGATATCGGAGCGGCGAATCTGCGTGCGGTCGACGTCGGACATCTGCGAGGTCGGCGTGCCCGCGACATAGACCTCACCCTCATCGGGACTCTCGAGCAGGCCCGCGATGTGCAGCAGCGTCGACTTGCCGGATCCCGACGGCGCCACCAGCGCCACCGATTGACCGGGCCACAGCGCCAGCTTGGCGCCGTTCAGGACCGTCAGCGTCGCTTCGCCCTGCCTGTATTCCCGCTTGATATCATGAAGATAGACGACCGGTACGTCTTCCGCCCCCTCTGCCATGTGCGCTCCTATTCGTACCGGAGCGCTTCGACCGGATCGAGGCGCGCGGCGCGCCACGACGGGTAGAGCGTCGCAAGGAAGGACAGCGTCAGCGCCATGATCACGACGGCGAGCGTCTCGCCGAAATCGACCTCAGCCGGCAGCTTGGAGAGGAAATACAGTTCCGGCGAGAACAGCTCGGTGTTGGTGAGCCATGACAGGAACTGCCTGATCGATTCGATGTTCAGGCAGATCAGCATGCCGACCGCAAAGCCGGTCAGCGTTCCGACCACGCCGATCGAGGCGCCGGTGATCAGGAAGATTCGCATGATCGAGCCCTGCGAAGCGCCCATGGTGCGCAGGATCGCGATGTCCTGGCCCTTGTCCTTCACCAGCATGATCAGCCCGGAGACGATGTTGAGCGCTGCGACCAGCACGATCATGGTCAGGATCAGGAACATCACGTTGCGTTCGACCTGCAGCGCGTTGAAGAACGTCGAGTTGCGCTGCCGCCAGTCGACAAGGAAGACCGGCCGCCCGGCCGCCTCCGTCACCAGCTTGCGGTAGGTGTCGATCTTGTCCGGATTGGTGGTGAACACCTCGATCGAAGACACGTCGTTGTTGCGGTTGAAATAGGCCTGCGCCTCCGCCAGCGGCATGAACACGAATGTCGAATCGTATTCCGACATGCCGATCTCGAACACCGCCGTGATCTTGTAGGGCTTGATGCGCGGCGTGGTGCCCATCGGCGTCACCGCGCCCTTCGGCGAAACCAGCGTGATCATGTCGCCGGCATGCAGCGAGAGCTGGTCGGCAAGCCGGCGGCCGATCGCAACCCCCTGCCCCTCGTCGAAGCCCTCGAGCGTGCCCTGCTTGATGTTCTTGGCGATCGAGGTGAGGTTGTTGAGATCGTCGGCGCGAATGCCGCGGATGAAGACGCCGGCCGCGTTGAACGGCGACGAGCCGAGCCCCTGTCCGTCCACGACGGGCGCGGCCAGACGGATGCCCTGCACCTGGCTGATGCGGTCGGCGACATCCTTCCAGTCGGTCAGCGGCGATTCTAGTGGCTGCACCAGAAGGTGGCCGTTGAGGCCGAGGATCTTGTCGAGCAGCTCCTTGCGGAAGCCGTTCATGACGGCCATCACCACGATCAGCGTGGCAACGCCGAGCATGATGCCGAGGAACGAAAAGCCGGCGATGACCGAGATGAACCCTTCCTTGCGGCGCGCGCGCAGATAGCGTCCGGACAGCAGCCATTCGAATGGCGCAAAAGGCGGGGTACGGACTGGCTCGCTCATGGTCTCATCCATCTCTCGATAATCCCATGATTCGGGTCAAATGTGGCCGGATTACCCCGCCGATTGATACGGCGTGAATAAACTTTAACCCGCGAGCTTCGCGACCACGTCCGCGGGGCTCATGTTCTCGCGTGAACCGTCGCTGCGGCGCTTCACTTCGACCTTGCCTTCCGCGAGCCCCTTGGGCCCAACGAGAATCTGCCAGGGGATACCGATCAGATCGGCCGCGGCGAACTTGGCGCCGGCGCGCTGATCGGTGTCGTCGTAGAGCACATCGACGCCCTTCGCCGAGAGCTCGCGATAGAGCTGCTCGCAGGCGCCGTCGACCGCGGCATCGCCCTGCTTGAGGTTGAGGATCGCGGCGCGGAACGGCGCGACCGCCTCGGGCCACTTGATGCCGGCGTCATCGTGACAGGCCTCGATGATCGCGCCGACCAGACGCGATACGCCGACACCGTAGGAACCGCCATGGATCGGCACGTCGACGCCATCGGGGCCCGCCACCATCGCCTTCATGGTGTCGGAATATTTGGTGCCGAAATAGAATATCTGGCCGACCTCGATACCGCGGGTGTTGAGCCGCTTGGCTTCAGGCACTTCCTGCTCGAAGCGCGCAGCCTCGTGGACGTCCTCCGTCGCCGCATAGACCGAGGTCCACTGCTTGATGATCGGCGTGAGATCGCCCTCATAGTCGACGTCCTCGCCCGGCACCGGCAGGTCCAGCACATCGCGGTTGATGTAGACGCCGGACTCGCCGGTCTCCGCCAGCACGATGAATTCGTGGCTGAGGTCGCCGCCGATCGGGCCGGTCTCGGCCCGCATCGGGATCGCCTTCAGGCCCATTCGCGCGAAGGTGCGCAGATAAGCCACGAACATCTTGTTGTAGGAGCGCCGTGCGCCGGCCTCGTCGAGGTCGAACGAATAGGCGTCCTTCATCAGGAATTCGCGGCCGCGCATCACGCCGAAACGCGGACGCTGCTCGTCGCGGAACTTCCACTGGATGTGGTAGAGGTTGAGCGGCAGGTTCTTGTAGGACTTGACGTAGGAGCGGAAGATCTCGGTGATCATTTCCTCATTGGTCGGTCCGTACAACAGCTCGCGCTTGTGACGATCGAGGATGCGCAGCATCTCCGGGCCATAGGCGTCGTAGCGGCCGCTTTCGCGCCAGAGATCGGCAAGCTGCAGCGTCGGCATCAAGAGCTCGAGCGCACCGGCGCGGTTCTGCTCCTCGCGAACGATCTGCTCGATCTTCTTCAGCACCCGGAAGCCGAGCGGCAGCCAGGCATAGATGCCGGCCGCCTCCTGCCGCATCATGCCCGCGCGCAGCATCAGCCGATGCGAGACGATCTCCGCCTCTTTCGGGTTTTCTTTCAGGATGGGCAGAAAAAACCGCGACAATCGCATGGCGTTACTCGGGAATCAGGAAAGCGTGGGAAGCGCAGCAGTGAAACCGGATCGGCTGTGAAAACACAAGGCCGCCAAATGACAAAAGCCCTTCAAATCAGGCTATTTTCCGCCATTTGAGCGATTTGCGTCCCGCCGACGTGCCCGGCGCGCTGATCGTGCGTTTACCTGACCTCGAAATCGTCTTCCAGCGTCACTTTCCTGAAATCGGTCACCAGGGCGTCGATCTGCATGTGCCAGCGGCCCGGGACCGGCAACGGCACCTTCTTCACGTGCCAATAGCCGTCGGGACCCAGCGCGGCGCTGCGTTCCAACGGCTCGACGCCGCGATCCGGCAGGCTCAGCGTCAACGTCGCCTCCTTGGCGGCGAACGGGCTCGCGTCGCCGTTCATCAGTTGCAGCACAAATTCGTTCTGTCCGACCTTGCCCGGCGCGATCAGCACCTGGAACATCGCGGCATCGGTGTGGATGTGGACCGCGAGCGGAACGTCGTCTGACATTGCCAGCACGCGCGGCGGCGGCGTGAAGCGCCATAGCGCGACGAGACCGAGGATCGCGATCATCAGCACGAACTCGAGCGCGATCGAGCGCTGCAGCGGCCGCGTGCGGTGAAATTCGCGCGCGATCGCCGGCGTGAACACCAGCCGGTTCAGTACAGCGAGCGTGAGCAACAGCGACACCAGCACAAGTTTGACGAGGAGAATGTTGCCGTATCCGGTGTCGATCAGTGCGCCAAAGCTTTCGAGCTGAACGACAGCGAGTGCCAGGCCGGACAAGGCGATCAACGCGACGACCGGCACCGCAAGCGTTGAAAAGCGCCCGAGCACCCGCAGCAGCGAATCCTTGCGCTGCCAGGCCAGCACCGCCAGCGGCCCGAGCGCACCCATCCAAAACGCCAGGCCAACGCCATGGATGAACAGCGCGGTCCGCGTCAGCCATTGCGGAGAGGCAGTGGTGGCATGACCGCTGACCGCAAGCGACAGCCCGACACAGATCATTGCGACCGCGGTGCGGATCCAGGCCGCGCTGAACGACGGGCTGCGCCAGGCGATCGCCGCGATCAACATCGCAGCAATCGCGAGCAGCAGTGCAGGAAACAGGCTGGTGCCGGCGGCGCTGGCCCACGCCGCCCATGTCAGGATGCCCGTGATCGGCAGGTTCAGCAGGTCGACGCCCTGCAAGCCAAGCGAGGCGACCGCGCCGATGAGGCCGATCGCCAGCGACCACATGATCAGCCGTTCGCCGGCCGGGCCCTGCCCGATCCATGCAGCAAAGAACACACCGCCGACGCCGGCAAACAGCCCGAGATAGTGCCCGAGCCGTGCCAGCCAGATCAGCGCATGCAGCACGCCGTCGCCAGTTGGCGCCGCCGAGCCGGTGACGACGCCGATCGAGAACAAGAGCGAGCCCGCGACCGGATGGCCGTCCTGCGACACCACGCGATAGCTGACCACCTGCGTACCCTGAGGCAAGTCCGCCGGCAGGGTCACCATGACAGATTGATCGACGGCGCGGATCGCGACGTCGCGCGGCTTGCCCGCAGCGTCGAGCAGGCTGACCGCGGTCGGCGCCACCGCCTCGTTGAAGCGGAGCACCACTGTCTTCGGTGCCTCCGTCACCACGCTGCCATCCGCAGGTTCAGCGGCGATCAGAACGGCATGCGCACGGGCCGAGGTCGCAAGACACAGCGCCAACAGCAGCGCAGCCAGGCCCGTTACAACCAGACTTGCGACCGCCCGCACGGCTTACGACTTCGGCAACAGCTTGACGCCGGGCGCCGGCGTCTTGCTGCCATGGTCGTGCCAGCCGCCCTGCCCCTCAGCCGGAACATCGATCCAGCGGCTGACGCCCTGTTCGCATTCCTGCACGACGGGAAAATACAACGTGGTGTTCGGCTTCAGCGTATCGGTGAGAAACGTCTGCATCACGAACTCGTCGTAGTTCTGGTCGGAGAGCTTGCCACCGCTCCAGGCGACTTCCTTCACGCCCTCGGAGAGCTTGGCGCCGTGATAGTCGTATTGGGCGGCGTATTTGCCGGTGACCGTATCGAGAGTCCAGCCGGGCTTCGGCATCGGCTTCACCCCGATCACGCCTTCCGGAATCTGCACGCGGATCTTGATCGTCGCCGATCCCGCGCAGCCATGCGGCACGGCGAAGACAGCCTTATAATACGAACCGACCGCCGCCTGCTTTCCTTCAAGCGTGATATGAGCGACCGCCGGCGACGCTGCGAGCAGCGCCGCCGTGGCAATGAAGAGCGTGTGTGATCGCATGGCTTCCTCACATCTTCTTCATGTCCATGTGACCGGAATGGTCGCCATGGCCGGAGTGGTCGCCGGCACCCGGCGCCTGCGCACCGACAGCCTGGACGTCCAGCGAGACCGAGACCTTCCCGGCCTTCTCGAATTCGAGCGTGACCGGCACCTTGTCGCCCTGCTTCAGCGGGTTCTTCAGGTCGAACATCATCAGGTGATAGCCGCCCGGTGCGAGCTTCACGATCTTGCCCGGCTCGATGGTCAGTCCCTTGTCGAGCGCACGCATCTTCATGACGCCATTGTCCATCGACATTTCGTGGACTTCGATCTTGCCGGCGACGTCGCCGGAGCCCGACACCAGCCGGTCGGGCGTCGTCCCCTTGTTCTCGATCGTCAGATAGCCGCCGCCGATCTTGGCGCCGTTCGGCGTCGCGCGCGTCCACGCCCGCGTGATCACGAGGTCGCCGGCCTTGACGTCCTCCGCGCGTACGGACGTGGACACGAGCGCGGCAGTCAGCGTCGTGAGGGCGAGGATGCGAGAGAACGATTTCATGGTGACGGCTTCCTTTCAGATTGAAGTAGTTGTGCTATCGGATTGTTGCGGCGTGGGCCTCAGACCATTTGCTCAGATCGGCGATTTCGGCCGATCCTTCGATCGTTGTGATCGTTCCGTCACGAGCGATCAGCATGGTTCGCGGGATATCACCTTGCCATGCCGGATCGATCTCAAATCTCAATCGCTCGGCAAAGCCGTCGCCAAAAATCCAGTTTTCGGCGGAAGCGAGCCCGGCGTGATCCAGCATCGATCGCGTCGCCTCGGGAAGGTTCGGAACCAAATCCGCGCTGATCGTGACGACGTCGATATCGGGATGATCCTTCATGAACTGGCCAAGCTGCGGTAGTTCGACCTTGCATGGTCCGCAGGTCACGCCCCAAAAGTGCACCAGGGTCGGATGACCGGCATGCGCATGCAGCAGCTTCTGCCAGCTGCCGCGTTCGAACGGCTTCGGCGCGCCCTCGCCCGCCGCCAGTGCGGACGGCAGCGTTGCGAGCAGGACAAGAGCAGCGAGCAAATGACGTTTCATGGTTCGCCCTCGATCGCTTGAAAATGGTAGCCGTCGGCCTTCGTCATCCACGACAGGTAGGTCTGCCGACTGTCCGAGACCAGCAGCGGATGGTCGGAGCTGTCGGCGGTGTCGGCGATATCAGTGGGCTTCGACCATGTCGCTCCATCGTCGTGCGACGTCATCAGATTGATCGATGTCTTCTGCCCGTCGAACTCCTTCCAGGCCATCACAAGCCCCCGCGGCCCTGCGATGATCTGCGGCCGTGACGGGCTGCGGTTCGGCTGACCGATCTGAAGCGGATCGGAGAAGGTTTTGCCGCCGTCGCGTGACCGCGCATAGAACAATCCCTTGCGCGCCTTTCCGTTGGTGTACCACGTCACGTGGTAGGTTCCTGCGGACGAGATGGTCAGGCTCGGACCGTGGTGCGGGCATGCCGCGATCTGCCAGTCGTCGCGGCTCACCCGATGCACCTCGCCGGGCGTAGCCAGATCGTTGAATGTCACGATCGCATGGTCGCGCACGCCGCCTTCGAAAATATTCCGGAACACGACCACCGGATGGCCGGCACCATCGAACGCCAGGGCGAGACGGCAGCATTCGCAGGTGTTGTCGGCCACGAGCCGCGCATCGGAATAGGTCGCGCCACCGTCCTTCGAAGTCGCAAAGAACAATCCGGCACCGTCATACTTCTCGCCGCGCCGCTGCGCCGGCACGCGGTTGCGCTTGTCGAGCCAGACCGCGAACACGGCGCCGGCTGGATCGAAGCCGATCGCCTCGAACCGCTGGCTCTCGTTGTTGGTGGTGACCGGCTTCGGCGGATCGAAGCTGCGCCCGCCATCGGTCGACCGCGTGGTCAGCACCTGCCCGTTGAAGGCTTGATCGCGGAAGGTCGAGAAAGCCAACGCGAGCTCCCCCTTGGCGTCGATCGCAACCTTCGGCCGCGCGTCCGGCCCCCAATCCAGATTGAGCCGCTCCCGCGTCACCTGCACCGGCGTGGAAAAGCTCCTGCCCCGATCTTTCGAGCTCGCGACGGAGATCTGGCCTCCGGCCATCCAGGCCAGCCACAACGTCCCGTCCGGCGCGAAGGCAGGCGTGACCTTGGTCGCGCAGCGCAGCACGGTCTCCTCGCAGGCCGCTTCGGAGGCGTGCTGATGGCTCATCTGTGCGATGGCAAGGTTCGGCAAGACCGCAAGCATGACCGTTGCCAGCACCGTCAGAGTCGCAGGTTTGCGGTATGTCATCGATGCGCTCCTCACTTGAACGCAATCTTCATGCCCGCCACGAAAGCGCGCGGCGATCCGGCATAGATCGAGTTGGGCGAGTTCGCCAGTACGCTCGCGGGATTTTGAATGCCCGCCGCGGTCACCGAATTCGTGATGTTGTTCGCCGAAGCCACGTAGGTCCGATCGAAAACATTCCTCACCTCGACGTAAAGATTCAGCGTCTTGAAATAATCGGAGACGAGACCGGTCGTGTAGTGCAGGTTGAGATTGACGAGTTCATAGCCGGGCGCCCTCAAGAGGTTGGCGTTGTCCATGTAGAAGCCATCCTTCCACTGGACCTCGACGAGCCCGCCCAGTCCCTGCAACGGACCCGACAATTGGTCGTAGCCCAACCGCGTCGTGAGTTCGTTCGGCGAGATGCCGGGAATCTTGTTGCCGGCACGATTGAAGCTGAAGACAGTGCCGTTCGTGATGTTCTCGACGTATTCCGTGTAGACCTCGTCGAGATAGGTGTAGGCGGCCGAGAACCGCCAGCCCGGCAGGAATTTCCAGTCGGCGGCGAGTTCGACGCCGCGATGTTCCGATCGCGGCGCATTGAACGTGTAGGAGATGCCCGATTGTGGAGTTGCCTGCGAGACGAGCTCGTCCTTGAAGAATTCATAGAACCCGGTGACGCTTACCTTGAGCGCATTGTTTGGCGTCCAGTCGGCGCCGATGTCGTAGCCCAGATTCTTCTGCGTCTGCAGCTGCGTGTTATTGCCCGAAGCGCCGCTCGGCAGGACGAAGAGATTGCTGACTTGCGGTGTGCCATAGCCGGTTGCCACGCGGCCGCGGAATTGCCAGTCGCTGTTCAGCCGGTAGAGCAGCGCAAGCTCAGGCGCGGTATTCTGGAATTGCCGATCCGCGGCCGTGATCGCCGTGGTCGTCGCCCCGGCCGCGCCGGTGTAGGTATAGGCAGTGTTTCGCCCCGTGAGGTTGGTGGTCTCCCAGCCGATACCGGCAACGGCTGTCAGCGCAGAGGTGAGCTTTAGTTCCTCGCGCGCCCGAAGGCCGTAATTCGTCGTCGTGCTGAACAGATTGCTGGACAGGCTTCCAGGCGTCGCATTTCCGCCCGGCACCACATTGCGCGTGTCGCTCGAAGCGGTGAGCGTATTGTAGAAGCCGCCGAAATAGGCCGTCGAATCCATCCCGAAGATGTCGCCGCGTCTGACGACGTCGCTCATGTAGTTGTAGGACGGGAAGTCACCGATTGCGCTCGTCGATCCCGTCGGTTGGCTGATATTGCGGTCGTCGAAGACGAACTGGTTGCGCCAGGTGGTCTGGTTGTCGAAGTCGTGCTCCCAGCGGCCGCCGACGATGGTACGGCGATCATCGCGCCCAAGACCCGCCTGGACAGCGGTCTCCTTGTCGGTCCCTGCCGCCGAATTGAACCCGTTGTTGAACAAGGTCACGGTTCCACACCCCGGCGCGGCCGTCGTTCCGGTCGCGCAGCCCTGCTGGAACGGGTTCTGGTTGAACTGATTGAGCGACGAGCGGATCGGCAGGCGCGCCGTCAGGTCATTATTGATCAGCTTGAACGTGAAACGATCGTCCGGCGTGACCTGCAACGTGCCGAGGAAATTGACAGTCTGGGTATTGAACCAGCTGTTGCCGATATAGCCGTCGCCACGCGCGTCGCTCGCGAACAGCGAGCCCTCGAAATTGCCGACCTTCTTGCCCGCGGCCAGATAGTTGTTGAGATAGCCGAAGCTGCCGCCGTCGACGCCGTATTCCACGCCGTCGATCGTGCCGCCCGGCCGGGTCCGGAAATTCAACGCGCCGCCGGTCGCATAGTTGCCGTAGAGCGCCGATGATGGCCCGCGGACCACGTCGATCGCGCCATAGGCGTGTGGATCGATCAGGTCGCTGCGAGACAGGCCGTCTGGCTGAGTGACCGGAAAGCCGTCGTCGAAGATCACCAGATTGCGGATGCCGAAGCCATTGCGAGCATTCGACCCGCGGATCGAGATGCCGAAATCACGCGGGCCGTTGCCCTGCTTGATCGAGATGCCGGGACTGTCGCGCAACACGTCCGCGACCGAGAAGGACCGCCGATTGTCGAACTGGCTGCGATCGACGGTGGTTTGCGTCTGACCGGCGGGCCCCTGGTTCAGGCTGTCCCGCGCCGCGCTGGGCGTGATGCGCTGCGCGCGGCCGGCCGCCACGGCCAAGGGCGCCAGCGGCCGTGCGGGCCGCCGGGCGGCAACCGCGCGCGTCTTCGGCTTGGACCTTGCCGGTTTCGCTCGCGCGGCCTGCGGCGCATCGACCGTGACGGACGGCAGCGTCGTCTGGGCCTCTGCCCAACTTGTAAGCATGGAAAGCCCGAGGCCCAGCGTGAGCGCACTGGCTCCGGCCCGCGGATGAAGTCGAAACATGGATGAATCCTGACACCGGCTCTGCGGCCGGCTTGCTCTAAGGCACTCGCCGACGCGCGACGCGCACCGGCAGCGAGAACGTCGTCAGGAAAAAACCGGCGGCGCGCGGGCTTGCGCGGACAGGCGCGCCTGCGAGCGATCGAACTCGCCGGCGAAATCAAGCCAGGCGATCCGCGTCGAAGGCCGCTCGACGGCGTGAGCCGTCGTCTCCGGGCTATCAACGGGCGCACCGGTCTGCAGCACGCTGCATGCGGAGCAACAGCCGTCATGGGCATCATGACCGGACTGGTCACCCTGCCCGGCTCCGGAGCCGGCATTGCCATGGCAGATGGTGGCGGCCGCGAGCGGGTCGGACGCGGCAAAGCTCGCCGCCCAGCAGGCCCCGATCGGTGAGAAAATCTGCACCAGCAGGGCAACCAGGACTATGGGCAGAAAAATCTTCAGCCGCCGGCGCATCGCAAAACCCATCCGGGACGGAACTAACCACCACAGCCGTCGGAAGTCGAGATCATCGACATCGCTCGTTTCTTCCGGCTGACGGAAATTGCCGGGCGTGACACTTGCGTTACGGCCACTCCACAGGCCTTTGTATCCCCTTACCCTGTCACGTGTTTTCAGCTCGCTTTCGCAACTGCCGGTGGCACCATCCCAATCATTTCGCAAATTGCTCGAAATTTGAACAATCGTTGCCGAAAATGATGACAAGGCTGGAAAGATAGTCTACCAATTCGGGCTCAGGCCAGCCGCGAGGTGTGTCCTGGTGGTCCAAGTCTCGGGAGGAGCCCGACGCGCACAAGCAGCGTCACCCCATCAATCAAGATCAAACCGAATTTTTGGGGCAAATAGGGTCGACACAATTTTTGGAGCAGGGCTTGGAGCCCTGCTCTTTTTTTATGTGATGATCGCACAGCGCTATGACTCCATCGTCGAATCCAATCGAACGCAGCTTTGAACTCGCAGCAGCCGCTTGCGATGATCTGACGCCGTTGGTGTACCAGCGCTTGTTTCGCGAACATCCCGAGGCGCAGACGATGTTTCGCACCGAAGGCAGCGAGCCGGTGAAAGGCTCGATGCTGCAGCTCGCGATCGAAGCCATCCTCGATTTCGTGGGCGAGCGCCGCGGACATTTTCGCCTGATCGAATCCGAGGTGTTCTCGCATGATGCCTATGGGACGCCGCGCGAATTGTTCGTCGCATTCTTTGCCGTGATCGCGGACTGCTTGCGCGACATTCTCGGTGAGCAATGGTCTGCGGACGTCGATGCTGCGTGGCACAAGCTGCTTCGCGACATCGAGGCCATCGTGCTGCAGCAGAAACATCTCGTGGACGCGAAGGCGTAGCGTCACCGTTCCGATTGTGACACACTCCCTTTATCCGCGGCGCGTGCAACTGACGCCGACGGTCAGAAAAACCAAGAGGGAGCAAACAATGCCAGGGACCGACAAGGGGATGGACAAGGCGTCGACGACTCGGCGCGATCTTCTGCAATTGGCGGCGGCAGGCGGAGCTGCGGCCAGCCTGTTCGGCGGAATGGGCGTGACGTCCGCGCTCGCAGCCGAAATGGGACGTTCGGAAAAACCGCTGAAGGCCGCGTTCTCCAACGCCGGACTGCAGGCGACATGGTGCGCGCAGGGCAAGCAGGCCGCCGAATTCTGGGGCAAGCTGTTCAATGTCGAGGTGACATGGTTCGACGGCCAGCTCGATGCCGTCAAGCAGCGCGCAGCGATCGACAACATGGCCTCGCAGAAATGGGACTTCGTCGCGATCCAGGCGTTCGGCATCGGCACGCTGACCCAGCCGGTGCAGAAGATGATCGACGCCGGCACCCCCGTGATCGACATGGACACGCTGATCGCGCCGCTCGACCAGATCAATGTCCATTCGTTCCTCGCCCCCGACAACGAGTTCATGGGCGCCTCGGTGACGCAGGCGCTGTGCAACGCGATCGGCGGCAAGGGCAAGGTCATCATGACCCAGGGTGCGCTCGGCCACACCGGCGCGCAGGGCCGCGCCAAGGGCTTCAACTCCGTCGTGAAGCAGTTCCCGAACATCGAGGTGCTGGATACCCAGCCCGCCGATTGGGACGTCTCCAAGACCGCCCGGCTCTGGGAAACCTATCTGACGAAGTATCCGCAGATCGACGCCGCCTTCTTCCACAATGACGACATGGCGCTTGCCGCCGCCAACATCATGAAGGCGCACAACCGCACCAACATCCTGATCGGCGGCGTCGACGCCATGCCGCCGGCGATCCAGGCGGTCAGCGAAGGCCGCATGTACGCAACCGTGCGCAATCCGTCCTGCCGCATCCATGGCGGCGCGATCGTGGCGGGCGTCGCAGCCGTGGTCGGCGGCGAGAAGAGCGGCCAGGGGATTCCGAAGAACGTCGTGACCGATGGTCCCGTCGTGACCAAGGCCAACGCCGCCGGCATGCAATGGATGGAGGATCACTTCCTGATCTGAGCGGTCCGCATGTCGCAGGGACGCTCCCCGATCCTCGAGTTGAACCAGATCACGAAGGCCTTCGGCGGTGTCGAAGCCCTTCGTGGGGTTGACTTCGCGCTGCACGCCGGCGAGATCCATGGTCTCGTCGGCGAGAACGGCGCCGGAAAAAGCACGCTGATGAAGATCATCGCCGGCGTGCATCCGGAGTTCTCCGGCCGTTTCGTGCTCGACGGCAAGGAAACCCGCTTCCGCTCCACCCGCGACGCGCACGCCGCCGGCATCGGCATGGTGCATCAGGAGCTCAGCGTCGCGCCTGATCTCACCGTCGCCGAGAACGTCTTTCTCGGCAACCAGCCGACCAACCGCCTCGGCTTCGTGCAATGGCGGCGGATGGCGCGCGAGGCCGGCGAGCAGCTGTCCCGGTTCGGCATCGACGTCGATCCGATGACGCGGCTCGGCGACCTGCCGATCGGCCTGCAGCAGCTGATCGAGATCGCCCGCGTGCTGTTTTCCGGCGCGCGCATCATCATCCTGGACGAGCCGACCTCCACGCTCTCCCCGCCCGAGGTCGAACGCCTGTTCACGACGCTGCACAGGCTTCGTGACGAAGGCACCAGCATCGTCTTCATCTCGCATTTCATCGAGGACATCCTGCGGGTCTCCGACGTGGTGACCGTGTTCCGCAACGGGCGGAAGATCGCCGAGACCGCGTCCAAGGACACCACCAAGGGCGCGCTGATCGAAGCCATGATCGGCCGCGGCGGCGAGGCGCTGGAGCACAGCTACACCGATGACCTGATGCTCCCGCAACCCGGTGGCGGTTCGACGGTGCTGAAGGTCGCTCAGCTCTCGCTGCGCCGCAGCCTGCAGGACGTCTCGTTCGAGGCCCGCGCCGGCGAAGTGCTCGGCATCTATGGCTTCATGGGCTGCGGGCAACTGGAGCTGTCGCGGATTCTGTTCGGCAAGCTCCGGCCGGACGGCGGAACGCTTGTTGTCGATGGCTCCGCCAAAACATTCCGCAGCACCGCGGCGGCGCGGCGGGCCGGCGTCGCGCTGGTGCCGGAGAGCCGCCGCGCCATGCTGTTCCACCAGGAGCCGGTCTACAAGAACATCTCGATCAGCATCCTCGAGCGGATCTCGGCGCTGCTGCTCAAGCCTGTGCGCGAGCGCGCCATCGCCCAGCGCCAGGTCGAGCAGTTGCAGATCAGGCCGCCGGTGGTCGGCCTTGATCTCGGCATGCTCTCCGGCGGCAACCAGCAGAAGGTGGCGCTGGCGAAATGGCTGACCTACCCGCCGCGCCTGCTGGTGCTGTGCGAGCCGACCCGCGGCATGGATGTCGGCGCCAAGAACGACGTGATCAACATCGTGCGCGACCTCCGCGCCAAGGGCCTTGCAATCATCGTGCTGTCGACCGAGCCGGAAACGGTGCTGTCGCTGGCCGATCGGATCCTGGTGCTCAAGCGCGGCGCGGTGGTGCGCGAATTCGCAGGCGAAGCGGTCAGCAAGGATCGGCTGCTCGAGGCGGCCTAATGGAGTGGGATGATGGCGAGCAGTGACAGCGCGACGAGCCCAGCCGATCACAAGCGGCCACGCGGGCTGGCGCCGTTCCTGCGCTCGCAGATGCGCAACATCGCGCCGTTCCTGACGCTGATCTTTCTCAGCGGCTTCTTCGCGATCGCCAGCCCCTCCTTTGCGACTATCGACAATCTCGGCAATATCCTGACGCAGGTGTCGGTCACCGGCATCATCGCCGTCGGCCTCACCTTCGTGATCCTGTGCGCCGAGATCGACCTGTCGATTGCCAGCATCGCCAACGTCACCGGCATTGCGGTGGCGTACTTCACGCTGCAGGAGTCCTACGTCAACATCGCCAATGTCCCGATGTCGGGCTTTGCCGCGATCCTGCTGGCGCTGGCGCTGTGCGCACTGCTCGGCCTCGTCAACGCGCTGGGCCTGACCATCATCGGCATCCCCTCCTTCATCATGACGCTGGCCATGATGCAGATCGCGGCCGGCGTCTCGGCGCTCCTGGTGCGCGGCCAGATCGCCTACAAGGTGCCGCCGCTGATCACGACGCTCGGCTCGAGCTCGATCGGCGGCATCCCCTGGATCGTGATCGTCGCCGCGGTGATGCTGCTCGGCGGCCATCTCGTGCTGACCTACACGCGGTTCGGCCGCTACGTCTACATGGTCGGCGGCAACCGCGAGGCCGCGGAATTTGCCGGCCTCAACGTCAAGCTCATCCTCGGCAGCGTGATGGTGATCTCGGCGGTCTGCTCCGGGATCGGCGGCATGCTCGGCGTCGCGCATTTCGGCAGCGCGCAGCAGAACGAGTTCGACACCTATCTCCTGGATTCGATCGCGGCCGTTGTGGTGGGTGGCACCAGCCTGTTCGGTGGCCGCGGCGGCATCGGCAACACCATCGTCGGCCTGTTCGTGCTCGGCGTGCTCAACAACGGCCTCGACCACGTCAATATCGACAGCTTCCTGAAAATCCTGATCCGCGGCCTGATCCTGCTCGCCGCGCTGATCATCAACGTCTACGCGCAGCGGTTACGGGAGCAGGCGGCGGAGTGAACTGGCTAAGGCCGGCTCAGCATCATGGTGATGGAAGCGCTCGTCCTCTCCAGTTGTCGATATCGCGACACATCCACCGCTGTCGTCCTGGCGAAAGCCAGGACCCATACGCCGCCGCGTGAATTGTGAACGGGACTCGTCATCCCAACGTCGCGTAACAATGATCATTCGGGGTAATGGGTCCTGGCTTTCGCCAGGACGACGATGAGTATGGGGACGCAGCTTCGCGTTCTCGCGACATAATTTGCCCGAGCTTTGCTCTTCGTTCCGCCCTCTCTCTTGAAGAGGGCGCAGGGAAAGCCGGGTGCCGATCGCACCCATGGGCCCCGTGCATAGGATAGAAAGCACGGGCGGTAGGACCACAGGTGTAACCGGAAACAACCCGGCCTTCCCTGCGCGATGGCTTACGGCTTATACGTGCTCTCCCCGGCGAGACCGGGCTTTGTTGTCACCGTTCTCGCAAGGCGCATCGCGCTTCGCGAAAAGACACCTACCACTAGGGCGTCAGGCCTGCACGACTTCGCCGTCCGCATCATGCGCATTCGTCGACTGCGCATTCGGCGTCCACCGCATCTCGACCCACGTTCGTGACGACCGCGAAGCGCACCCTCGATCGGGTGAGACGGGCGGATTCATATATTGAGTTGCCCTTCTGATAAAGCGAAATATTTTTGCTACGGGGGCTTGCGCCGTCGGGCAACTCAGTGGCATGGGCGCCCTCAGCGAACCCCAAGCCGCCGACCGCGCGCAAGCACGGTCGATTTGTCCTGGAATGCAGGGCGTTCGGCGAGCGCTGTCAATGGCGTCAAGTCATGCTATGCTGATCATGTTCGGCAACGTCGCGGAGCAATAGCGGTGATCCATCCGGGGGTCAGTACTGGGGAATCTCCGCCGAAGAGGCGCGTGCTCGCTATTCTGGCTGCTGATGTCGTCGGGTATGCTCGCCTCACCGAAGTGGCGGAGGAAGCCACTCACGTCCGCCTCCGCGCGCTTCGCTTTGGCGTGATCAACCCGTGCATCGTCTCCTATCGCGGCAAGATCGTGAAGAATACGGGTGACGGCTATCTCGCCTCGTTCGATTCCTCGCTTGATGCCGCGCGGTGCGCGGTCGCCTTGCAGCATGAAGTGGCCGCGGTGCAGAGCCGAGAAGGACATGATCGGAAGATACAATTCCGGATGGGTCTGAACGTTGCACAGACCATCGTCGAATCGGAGGACATTTTCGGAAAGGGCGTCAACATAGCGGCGAGGCTCGAGCAGTCAGCGCCGGCTGGCGGCGTCATAATTTCAGATGAGATGTTCCAGGAGATCAAGGACCGGCTCGAGGTAGCTGTCGAAGATCTCGGCTTGCTCCGGCTCAAGCACCTTTCGCGACCCGTCCACGCTTACTCTCTCCTGCTGCCGGAGGCCGAGCGATTGCCGCCAAGCCGGGCGAGCCGTCAGGCCAAGGTGCCCTTCATCGCGGTGCTGCCGTTTCGTACGCAAGGAAGCCCGGAGGACGATTACTTCGGCGATGGGACGGCCGACGAGATCGTTGTGGCGCTTCAGAGCATCCGTGGCCTGTTCGTCATCTCAAGCATGTCCACGCTTCCCTATCGTACCGGACCGGTCGACAGCCAGAAGGTCGGCCAAGAACTCGGCGTCCGTTACGTCTTGAGCGGCAGCATCCGCCGGGCCGACAAGCAGCTTCGCATTGGAGTGGAGTTGAAGGACGTCGAAGCCGGCATCGTGCTGTGGGCAGATCACTATGACGGCGATGTCTCCGAGCTATTTGAATTTCAGAGCCGCATTGCCACGCGCATCGTGTGGAGTATTGCTCCCCAGGTCCGCGAGGCGGAGCTGAAGCGGGCGCTCCGCAAGCGTTCGGACAATCTCAATGCCTATGAGTTGCTCATGAAGGCGATCGACTTCATGTATCGCATGAATTTCTTCGACTTCGGCCGAGCGGGCGAATTGTTGCAGGCCGCGATCGCTTCGGATCCGAATTATGCGACCGCCTATGCCTATGCCGCGCTTTGGCACATTCACAATGTCGCACAAGGCTGGGGCGCCGAGGGCGGCCCCGACGCGGCGGAAAGTGCACGCCTTGCCGCTGCCGCGGTCGATCGTGCGCCGGCTGACGGCTTCGCGTTGGCCGTTCTTGGGCACACCAAAGCACTTTTATTCAAAGACTATGATGCGGCGCTCGACCTCTTTGATAGAGCATTGAGCGCGTCGCCCGGAAATGCTATGGCTTGGACGCTTAGCAGCGGCGTGTACGGCTACCTTGAGGAGGGGCAATCGGCGATCACGCGCGCTGAACAGGGATTGCGTCTATCGCCGGCCGACACACAGGCATATTTTTACCTGATGTTCCTCGGCCAAGCGCATTACATCAGTGGCAATTTCGATGAGGCGGTCGTCTGGGCACGCAAGACCGCTGCTTTAAACGGACGGCTATCCGCCAACTTGCGTGTCCTGGCAGCGGCCTATGTTGCGAGTGGCCGAGGCGCAGAAGCGCGGGCCGTCGCCAAGACTCTTCTTGAGATACAACCTCGATTCCAACTTTCGGCCTACAGTGAGCGGTGCCCATTCAGAGAAGGTCTGCGGGAGCGCTTCATCGATCATTTGCGGCAGGCGGGTTTGCCAGACTGAAGTCGTGGTGCATTTTCATAGCGAACGACAGGAGGTCCGTGATGGGGGGCAATTGGTTCGGAAGCGGGTTCGGAGGCAACTGGACAGGCGGCTCGGGTGGCGGCAATGCAACGCCCGTTTATGCCATGCGGGCTGACCGGCCCCTTGCCGAGATCGCGATACCACGGGCGTACAACGCGAAGTTCACGGAAGCGGAATGGGATCCGGATTTGCGCGCCACGGCGATCCTGCCCGAATTCCTGGCGCAGCAGATCGGAGGCCAGCACTGGCAGGCGGCGGTCGCGCTACCACCCCCCACCTACCCGGTCACGACGCAGATGATCGACGAACTCCTTGTGCTGGCGGTCGCGGAGCGACCCGAAGCGCTGGGCGAAATCGTGGAGGAAGATCAGAATTTTCAGCTGCGCTGGCTGCAGCTTCTCAACATCAATGCCGCATCCTACCCGCACACGTTCCTGCTGATGAAGATCATGGCCCGGATCGGCGAGTTCACGATGGTCCAGCTCAAGCTCCAGTATTCGAACATGGCTGGTGCCGCCCCCCCACCCTATTGGTACCAGCCGCGACCAAACCAGGTCTGCCCGACACTGTATCCGCCGGTCGCGGTCCCGGGGCATCCAGCCTATCCGGCCGGGCATGCGCTCATCGGCACGCTCACGTCCGCATGCCTTGCCGACCTGCTGCCTCAATACAGCCAGGCATTGAGCGCGTTGGCTGCGCGAGTCGCGATGAACCGGATGATCGCGGGATTGCATTATCGCGAGGACATTGATGCAGGCGCCAGGTCAGCGCTCGCCTTGAAACCCTTCCTCACGGCTTGCCCGTTCTATGCCGCCACGTTCGCGCTCGCGCAGACCGAATGGTAGCGAGATCGCGCCCAACCTGAACCACTGGACCGGGAGGGAGCCATGAAGCCCTGGGAAATGCCCACCGGCTATGTACGGGTGCTGGCGCAGCGCAATCAGCACGACACGCTGGTCCAGGCTGCCAATGACATGTTGGAGGGCCGGAGCCCGGCCGAGCAAATGCGGGTTTACGCCGACGCGAACGCGAAGCACGACTTTGTCGTCGACACTGAATTCGGCGCTGTGCCGATCTGGGACGGCGCCGATCGCCGACCAGCGATCTCTGTCATCGACAGGGGCAAAAAGGCGCGCTCGCTCCTCGCGCTCGATAAATCGAGGAAATTCCTGATCCGCGCCTACGTTGCTCCCGCGAGCCTCGCGAAATCGAATTTCAACGATGGCGAGCCGGTCTGGTCCGACCCGGATCTAAGCAGCAACTATGCCTTACCGCCCGCAAACCAGGCCACAGGCGACACCCACCAGGTTCGGCAGGACCTCGACACGACGACGCTGCAGGACAACGGACTTTATGGTGGAGGCGTTGCCGTCGCCATCGTCGATACCGGCATCTGCAGACCGCACCTTGCCAAGCGGCTTGGCTTCAACCCGGCCCTTGATGTCGGCAATTCCTGGACGCCACCGACCCTGGCGACGACGCCGGGCCTCAATCGCATCGGACATGGCACGATGTGTGCCTATGGCGTGCTCGCGATTGCCCCGAACGTGGCGCTGCTCGACTATCCGTTGCTGCTTGGGCGACCGGCCGGGGAGCACACCGTCAGCGCAACGATCGGGGAAATGATGCGCGGCTACTTGGTCCTGATCTGGCGCTGGGCGATCATCGGCTCCATTTCGCAGAGCGCGCTCGTGGTCAACAACAGTTGGGGCATCTTTCATCCGAGCCTCGACGAATTTCCGGCCAACGATCCCAGGCGTTACATCGACAATCCCAATCACCCCTTCGCGCTGTACATCTGGTTGCTTACGGCATTCGGAGCCGACGTGGTTTTCGCCGCCGGCAATTGCGGGAACGGATGCCCGAGTGCTGTGTGTCTGCAGCGGACGGCGGGAATGATCATGGGTGCCAACGCATATGACGACGTGCTGACGCTCGCCGGTTGCGATATCCACGATGTGCGCGTCTGTTATTCCTCGCAGGGGCCGGCCATAGCGGGCATGCCTCCGCAGAAGCCGGACATCACCGCCTACACGCAGTTTCTCGGCTCGAAGGTGCTACGGGGCCCGCGCGGCTTCGAACCGGACACCGGAACGTCTACATCATGCGCCATCGCCTCCGGGTGCATCGCTGCGCTGCGAACCCGGCAGCCACCGACGGCGACGGATCCGGCAGCCATGATTGCAGTATTGCAGGCGACGGCGTTGCCTGCGGGTGGCGCCGTGCCCAATTACGATTACGGCTATGGCGTCGTTCGGCCGGTGGCGGCGGGGCGGAGCCTCGGCATTATCCCATGACCCGCAAATGGCCCGCAGAGCCCGCATCAGGCGTCAATGCTGTTCGCTCATGAAACTTGTCGAGGCCGACGGGCCGAACGTCCGCTCATGGTCACTTCCGCACCCATGCGCTGCAGCAACTGCAATGACATTTCCGAACAAGCCCAGCCCGGTCGGCGCTAACCTCCGCCGGGCAGCGGAGGGTTACTCTTTTGTCAGCGGCGACGGCGCATCGCGATATGACCGGGAGGGTTAGCAGGAAAATCGCCATTGCGGCCGGGCTTGCTCTAAGTCAGGCCGCGGTAGCAGCACCGCCCGATAGCCCAAATCCCGCGCTTGCCCCATGGTTTGAGAGCCTGAAGCAACCAGGCACCGGTGCATCGTGCTGCTCGATTGCAGATTGCCGGACTGTTGAGTTCCGACAGGACCGAGACGGCTACGAAGTACTAATCGATGGTCGCTGGAAGTTGTCGGCGCCATTTTGGCTGCGGGTCCCGCCAAACAGGATCATCGACAGAACCGACAACCCGACGAACCGCGCCGTGGTCTGTTTCACGCCTGAGGCGGGCGTTCTCTGTTTCGTGCGTCCGGCCGAAAGCTAGTCCATGCCGCTGCGGCTTGATCTTAGTTCCTCAGCGGCAGGCTTCGAGGGGTGACAAAGGTCGTACCAACGAACACCGCGACCGCCTGAGATAACCCCTCATGCTCCGCGGAACTGCTCGCCGAACATTCCTTGCCGATCCTCGTGGACGCGAATTCAACTTGCCGCACACGACGATCGATACTCCCGGTTATCTGGCAAAATCCGGCCGCCAGTGGCGCAATTCTCGCGCCGCGTAGGTGACTGTGCCGATCGTCGTGTAGGACGCTGCTTCCAGCATCATGTTGCGCGCGAGCTTGAGGGCCCGTGCCTCGCAGATCGCGCGCTGCTTCGCGTCCGCGATCCACTCGAAATCGATGTTGTGCGCAAGGCCAAGGATGCGCCGGATAGTCTTGGCCGCGGCAAAGCCGACGGTGTCCTGAAACAGCCGCGCCATGTAGCTCTGTCGTTCGGCCTCCAGCCGCGCGGCCCCCGCCTCACCTGCGAACAGCGACACCGGATAGCCGTCGCCCTTGGCCTCGTTGCGCCACAGCGCGAGGAACTTGCGCGAAAATTCTGTCCAGACACCCTCGATGGTCTCGAGCAGCCACGCCTCGAACGAGGCGCGCTCGCCCGCCGTGCGCTCATGGCCGGCGGAGGCCAGGTAGGCCATCAGGAGGTTGCCGATGACGGCGCCGATGTCGAAGCCCATCGGGCCGTAGAAGGCGAATTCGGGATCGATCACCTTGGTCTCGGTTTCGGTGACCATGATCGAGCCGGTGTGCAGGTCGCCGTGGAGCAGCGCCTCGGGGCTCGCCATGAACTTCAGCTTGAGCCTGGAGATCGCGACATGGAGGTCGAGATCCTCGCGGAACGCCGTCGCCGTTGCGTCGAGATACGGTGCGGTCCAGCGGTTCTGCTCGGCGATGCGATAGGGGTCGGTGAAGATCAAATCCTCGGTGATCTTGCAGAGCGCGTGATTGCCGGCGAAATCGGCGATCCCCTGCTTCTTCTCCGCGGCCGACAGCGCCAAATCGGATGTGAAGAACAGCGTCTGCGCCAGGAAGGTCGAGATATCCTCGACAAAGCGCGGATAGCGCGTGGCGCCGATCAGCCCTTTGCGCATGATGATGTGGGGCTCGAGCAGCTCCATCGCGGTGAGCGCGAGCGGCGCGTCATGATGCAGCACTGCCGGCACGAGTTTTGGCGCCAGCCGCGCCTGATGCACCAGCGCCAGATGTTCATAATGCGCCCGCGACAGCGGCAGCGGCCAGCTTTCGCCGACCAGCCGCACATAGGGCAGTGCCTGCTTGACGGCGATGCCGCCGCTGGTGCCCTTGACGATGAAGACGAGGTTGAGATTACCGTCACCGACCTCGCTGATCGACCAGTCGGCCGGCGCTCCGCCAAGCTGCGTGACGATGGCGGGAAGGCTCGCTAGATAATCCCGCAGATCGGCTTCCCGCAGGATTCGATAGGCGCTCTGCCCGGAGCCTGGTTGGGCCCGCAGGTTCATCTTGGTCGCCTCCTCCGCATCGCCGGGGTGAGGTTGATCCTCACTCCATCGGCACCAGATCCTGGTCGGTTTTAGAACGGCATCCCCATCAGCTTCGACAGCCGCTCGATCGAGAGATAGCCGGCATAATAGGCCCACATGCCGATCGCAAAGATCACGGCCGAGATCAGCGTGGTCCACAGCAGCTTGCGGCCCATTCGCGCCATGATCGGCGCGCCGGGATCGGTGCCGGGTGCGCCAACGCCGTCCTCATGCTGGCTGCGTATGCCGAACGGCAGCGTCAGGAACAGCACGAGCCACCAAAGGACGAAGTAGATCGCAAGCCCGGTGGTGATCTGGTACGCCATGTGGGCTCAGGCCTGCTCGATCTCGACCAAAGCGCCGGAAAAGTCCTTGGGGTGGAAGAACAGCACCGGCTTGCCGTGCGCGCCGATCTTCGGCTGGCCGTCGCCCAGCACCCGCGCGCCCTCGGCGATCATGCGGTCGCGGGCCGCGATGATGTCGGGCACGTCGTAGCAGACATGGTGGATGCCGCCATCGGCGTTACGCTCGACGAACTTCGCGATCGGCGAGGCCTCGCCGAGCGGCTCGATGAACTCGATCTTGGTGTTGGGCAGCGTCACGAACACGGTGATGACGCCATGCTCCGGCAGCGGTACCGCGTCGGAAATCTCGGCATTGAAGGCCGTGCCGTAAATCTTGGCGGCCTGCCTGGCGTCCTTGACCGCGATGGCGACGTGATTGAGGCGGCCCAGCATATCTCTCTCCCTTTGTCGTTGCGCACGCCTTGAAGGCGTGTGTCAGACCGTCAGAACGTGCACGACGCAGATCGGCTTCTTGCCCCACTGCTCGTTCAGCGCGGCCCGCACCGCACGGCGCACCGATTCCCCGAGTGCGTCCGGATCGCGGCGCCGCGGCCGGGGCAGGCCCTCGATCGTCGATACCACGACATCGAACACGATGTCGTCGAACAATTCGCCCGCGGCATTTTTCTCCGGCATGCCGACGAGATCAACCTCGGGATCGTCGACCATCTCGCCCTGCGCGGTCATGGCGACGGCGACGAAGGCGCAGCCGGCGAAACCCATCCGCCGCCGCTCGACCACGGCGCGCGACTTGGAGTCCTCAAGGATGGTTCCGTCCTTGTAGAGCCGCCCCGATGGCACTTCGCCGACGATGCCGGGATCGCCGGGCCCGAGCTTGACGAGGTCGCCGTTGCGGCAGGTCAGGACTTTCGGGACACCCGCGGCGCGCGCCAGCTTGGCGTGCTCGGCGAGATGCAGCGCCTCGCCATGCACAGGGATCAGGAGCTGCGGCCGCACCCAGGAGATCATGTCGCGCAGCTCGTCGCGACGCGGATGGCCGGAGACATGCACCAGATGCTCGCGGTCGGTGATGATTTCGACGCCCTGGGTCACCAGCCCGTTGATGATGCCGCCGACCGCCTTCTCGTTGCCGGGGATGGTGCGGGAGGAGAAGATCACGGTGTCGCCCCTGTTCAGGGTCACCTGCGGATGATCGTTGTTGGCGATCCGCGCCAGCGCGGCGCGGGGCTCGCCCTGGCTGCCGGTGCACAGCGCCAGCACCTTGTCGGCTGGGAAATGGCCGTAATAGTCGGTGCTGCGGAATTTGTGCGAGCTGTCGAGATAGCCGCATTCGCGCGCGACCTGCACCACGCGCTCCATGGCGCGACCGACCACGACGACCTCGCGATCGGCGGCGTTCGCGGCGTCCGCCACCGCCCTCACGCGGGCGACATTGGAGGCGAAGGTGGTGACCGCGACCCGGCCCTTGGCCGCCTTGACCAGCTTCTTGATGGTGGCGGCAACCTCGGTCTCCGAGGGCGAGCGCCCGTCGCGCACCGCGTTGGTGGAATCGCCGACCAGCGCCAGCACACCTTCGTCACCAAGCTCGCGCAGCCGCCGCTCGTCGGTCGGCAGGCCGATGATCGGCGTCGGATCGATCTTCCAGTCGCCGGTGTGGAGCACGGTGCCGACATCGGTCTTGATCGCCAGCGCGTGCGATTCCGGAATCGAATGCGCGACCGGGATGAACTCGACATTGAACGGGCCGATATCGACCCGCCCGCCCGACGGGATCACCGTGATCGGGATCTTGGGCGGATTGCGCTCGGCGGCGCATTTGGCCTCGAACAGCGCCGCGCTGAACTGCGTCGCGTAGATCTTGCAGCCGAGCTTCGGCCAGAGATCGATGATCGCGCCGAAATGGTCCTCATGGGCGTGCGTTAGCACGAGGCCCATCAGATTGTTGCGCTCTTTCTCGAGGAAGCGCACATCCGGCATGATCAGGTCGATGCCCGGCAGATGCTCCTCGTCGCCGAAGGAGACGCCGAGATCGACCGCGAGAAACGAGCGCTGGTGGCGGTTGCCGAGCCCATAGATCGACAAATTCATGCCTATCTCGCCGACGCCGCCGAGCGGTGCAAAGGTAAGCTCGTCAGGTCGCGCCATCAGTTGGCCCTCACTGTGGCTGCGGTGCCGAAATAGACCTCGCCGGCCGTTACGGGCAAGCGCTGCCCGGCCACGGTGCGGACGATCAGGCAGCCGGTGTCGTCGATGGTGTCAAAGGTACCTTCAACGGTCGCCGTGCCGGTCTGGACCGCGACCCTGTCGCCGAGGCCGGCTGCGCGCTCCAGCCAAAGCCTGCGGATCTCCGGGAAGCCGCGGCCATCGTCCCAGATGCCGCGAAACTCGACCCAAGCATCCGACAATGCCACAAACAGCTCTTCCGCACCGATCTGGATGCCGAGCGCAGCGAGCGATACCGCAGGCGTCGGCGTGCCCTCGGGCGCCGCAACGACGTTGGTGCCGATGCCGACGACGACTGCAAGCCGGTCGCCGACCGCCTCGGCCTCCAGCAGGATGCCCGAGAGCTTCTTGCCGTTGGCCAGCACGTCGTTCGGCCATTTCAGGGTGAATTTCGGGCTGTCCGGCCCGAGCCGCAGCGCCGCCTCGATGCTAACCTTCCGCAACGCAGCTTCGAGCGACAGCCCAGCGGCAAAGCCGAGCGTCGCGGCAACCGCCGGCTGAACGTCGGTCACCTCCAGAATGCTGCTGGCGAGATTGCCGCGCGGTGCGACCCAGACCCGCTGACGGCGTCCGCGGCCAGCGGTCTGCTCCGGCGTCACGAACCACATCGGCCCGCGCTCGCCATCGCGCGCGCGCAGCATCGCCTCGGCATTGGTCGAGCCGATCTGATCGAAGGCGGCGAGCTTATAGCCCGCCGCAATGGCCCGGGGTCCGAGCGTGAAGGTCATAGTGAGGTTATGCGCATGATCCGATCCGAAAGCCAGCGTCCTGTTTTCGGGATCATGTGCTTTAGAACAGCGACTTCGCCGCCGCCGTGGCCACGCTCACCAGCGGTCCGGGATAGGCGAAGAAGAAGATATTGAAGATGCCTGCGACCGCTAGCACGGTGCGCAGCTCGACGCGGACCGGGTCGAGCTTGCCGAGCGGCTGGTCGAAATACATCACCTTGACGATCGACAGATAATAGAACGCGCCCACCACGCTGGTCAGCACGCCGATCACCGCGAGCGTGAACAGGTTGGCCTTGATCGCGGCGACGAACACGTACCATTTGCCGAAGAAGCCGGCGAGCGGCGGCACGCCGGCCAGCGAGAACAGCAGCATCGCGAAGACGAAGGCAATCAGCGGGTTGGTGCGGGACAGGCCGGCGAAATCGCTGATCTGCTCCAGCGCCTGGCCGTTGCGCTTCATGGCAAGGATGATCGAGAAGGTGCCGAGCGTCATCGCGACATAAATCGCGATGTAGATCAAGACGCCCTGCGCGCCCTCGACCGTGCCGGAGGCGAGGCCGACCAGCGCAAAGCCCATATGGCCGATCGAGGAATAGGCCATCAGCCGCTTGATGTTGGACTGGCCGATCGCGGCGAACGAGCCCAGCGCCATCGAGGCGATCGCCACGAACACCAGGATCTGCTGCCACTGGGTAACGATGCCCGGGAACGCGGTCAACGTCGCACGGGTGAACACGGCGAGCGCCGCGACCTTCGGGGCCGAGGCGAAGAACGCCGTCACCGGCGTCGGTGCGCCCTCATAGACGTCGGGCGTCCACATATGGAACGGCACCGCCGAGACCTTGAAGCAGAGGCCGGCGAGCAGGAACACCAGGCCGAACACGATGCCGATGCTGCCGGTGGTTGCGGCGGCCGCGATGCCGGCGAAGCTGACGGTGCCGGTGAAGCCGTAGATCAGCGAGGCGCCGTAGAGCAGCATGCCCGACGACAGCGCGCCGAGCACGAAATACTTCAGGCCGGCCTCGCTCGACTTGGCATTGTCGCGCTGGCTGGCGGCGACGACGTAGAGCGCAAGGCTCATCAGCTCGAGGCCGAGATAGAGCGAAATCAGGTCGCCGGCCGAGATCAGCACCATCATGCCGAGCGTCGATAGCAGCACCAGGATCGAGAACTCGAAATTGCGGGTCGATGGCTGGGACAGGTACTCGGTCGATAGGATCAGCGTTGCCGCCGAGGCGATCAAAGCGAGGATCTTCAGGAAGCGGGCGAAGTCGTCGACGATGAAGCTGCCGCCGAAGGTGACGAGCTTGCCGGCCGGCAGCCAGAGCTCCAGCACGCCGGTCAGCACCAGGAGACACACCGCGAGCGCGGTGATCAGCCGGGTCGTCCCCTGCCCGCGATAAGCTCCGATCATCAACAGCACCATAGCGCCGACCGCGAGCACCAGCTCCGGCAGCACCGGCTGCAACTGATAACCTGCACTGGAAAAGCTCATGGCGGCGGCCTTACTGCGTAACCAGCGCGGCTGCCTTCACGGCAGTCACGGCGGTGTTGTAATTGTTGACGAGCTGCTGGACCGAGGCGGCCGACATGTCGAGCACCGGCTTCGGATAGACGCCGAACAGGATGGTCAGCGCGATCAGCGGGAACAGCGTCACGCATTCGCGGAAGGTCAGATCCTTGATCGACATCAGCGACGGCTTGACCAGCGCGCCGAACACCACCTTGCGGTAGAGCCAGAGCGCGTAGCAGGCCGACAGGATCACGCCCGTGGTGGCGAAGAACGCCGTCGGCAGCGAGATCTTGAAGGTGCCGAGCAAGGTCATGAACTCGCCGACGAATCCGCTCGTGCCCGGCAGACCGACATTGGCCATGGTGAAGACCATGAAGGTCATCGCATAGAGCGGCATCCGATTGACGAGGCCGCCATAGGCCGCGATCTCGCGGGTGTGCATGCGGTCGTAGACGATGCCGACGCAGAGGAACAGCGCGCCGGAGACGATGCCGTGCGAGATCATCTGGAACATGCCGCCGGCGACGCCCTGCGTGGTCACCGCGAAGATGCCCATGGTGACGAAGCCCATATGCGCGACGGACGAGTACGCGATCAGCTTCTTCATGTCCTCCTGCATCATCGCCACCAGCGAGGTGTAGATGATGGCGATCACCGACAGCGTGAACACGAACGGCGCGAAGTCGTGCGAGGCCAGCGGGAACATCGGCAGCGAGAAGCGCAGGAAGCCGTAGCCGCCCATCTTCAGCAGGATCGCGGCCAGGATCACCGAGCCCGCCGTCGGCGCCTCGACATGCGCGTCAGGCAGCCAGGTGTGCACCGGCCACATCGGCATCTTCACCGCGAACGAGGCGAAGAAGGCGAGCCACGCCCAGGTCTGCATCGAGCGCGGCACCGCGGTGTGCATCAGGGTCGGGATGTCGGTGGTGCCGGCGTTCCAGTACAGCGCCATGATGGCGAGCAGCATCAAGACCGAGCCGAGGAAGGTGTAGAGGAAGAACTTGAACGAGGCGTAGACCCGGCGCGGACCGCCCCAGACGCCGATGATCAGGAACATCGGGATCAGGCCGCCCTCGAAGAACAGATAGAACAGCACGAGGTCGAGCGCCGAGAAGGTGCCGACCATCAGCGTTTCCAGGATCAGGAACGCCATCATGTATTCGCTGACGCGCTGCGTCACCGACTTCCAGCTCGCGATGATGCAGAGCGGCATGATCGCGGTGGTCAGGATGATCAGCGGCAGCGAGATGCCGTCGATGCCCATGTGATAGGTGATGCCGGTGGCAAGCCAGGACGTCTTCTCGACGAACTGGAAGTCGGACTGCGCGGGATCGAAACGCGCGACCAGGATCAGCGACACCGCGAAGGTGATCAGCGTGGTCCACAGCGCGATCCAGCGCGCCGTGCGGCTCGCGGTCTCGTCGCCGCCCCGCGCCAGCAGGTAGACCAGGATCGCGCCGACCGCCGGCAGGAAGGTCGTGACGGAAAGGATGGGCCAGGTTGTCATTTACTGGCCTCCCAAGCCGAACATGAACCAGGTGATCAATCCGGCGGCCCCGATCAGCATCGCGAACGCGTAGTGATAGAGGTAGCCGGTCTGCAATTTCACGACGTTGCGGGTGACGTCGAGCACGCGGGCCGAGACGCCGTCCGGACCGAAGCCGTCGATGACGAAGCCATCGCCCTTCTTCCACAGCGTGTAGCCGAGCCACTTCGCCGGGCGCACGAAGATCCAGTCGTACAGTTCGTCGAAGTACCATTTGTTGAGCAGGAACTGGTACAGCATCGGCTGCTGGTTCGCGAGCTCGACCGGCAGATACGGCCTTGCATAGTAGAAGATGTAAGAGACGAGGAAGCCAAGCACCATCATGACGAACGGCAGCTGCCCCAGCAGGAACGGCATATGTTCCATATCTTCGAGGATGTGAGGATTCATCTTCACTGACTCACGGAAGAATTCCTCGACGCCGTGAGGGCTCGCGAACACCTCCTTGAACGGATAGCCGGCGAGAATCGACCCGGCCGCGAGAATGCCTATCGGAACCAGCATCCACAACGGGCTCTCGTGAGCCGCCTCATAGTGCTTCTGGTCGTGCGGCTGGCCGAAGAACGTCTTGAAGATCAGGCGCCAAGAGTAGAACGAGGTCAGGCCGGCGGCGACGATCGTCAGCAGATAGGCGTAGATCGCAATTGGATTATGCGAAGCATAAGCGGCTTCGATGATGGCATCCTTCGAGAAGAAGCCGGCGAAGCCCGGCACACCAGTGAGCGCCATCGTGCCAATTGCCATCACCGCGAAGGTGTACGGAATCTTGCGCCACAGGCCGCCCATGTTGCGGATGTCCTGCTCGTGGTGCATCGCGTAGATCACCGAGCCTGAGCCCAGGAACAGCAGCGCCTTGAAGAAGGCGTGCGTGAATAGATGGAACATGCCGACCGAATAGGCCCCCGCTCCCATCGCCACGAACATGTAGCCGAGCTGCGAACAGGTCGAGTACGCGACGATGCGCTTGATGTCGTTCTGCACGAGGCCGATCGTGGCGGCGAAGAACGCCGTGGTCGCGCCGAAGAACATCACCACCGCCTGCGCGGTCGGTGACAGCTCGAACAGCGGCGACAGCCGCGCCACCATGAAGACGCCGGCGGTGACCATGGTCGCGGCGTGGATCAGCGCCGACACCGGGGTCGGGCCTTCCATCGCGTCCGGCAACCAGGTGTGCAGCAGGAACTGGGCGGACTTGCCCATCGCGCCCATGAACAGGAACAGACAGGTCAGCGTCAGCGCATCGGGATGCCAGCCGAAGAAGTCGATGGTCTTGCCGGTCAGCCCGGGCGCGGCGTGGAAGATGGTCTCGAAATCGGTCGAGCCGACCAGCGCGAAGATCGCGAAGATGCCGAGCGCGAAGCCGAAGTCGCCGACGCGGTTGACCACGAAAGCCTTGATGGCCGCCGCATTGGCCGACGGCTTCTGGTACCAGAAGCCGATCAGGAGGTAGCTCGCGAGACCCACGCCTTCCCAGCCGAAGAACAGCTGCACGAGGTTGTCCGAGGTCACCAGCATCAGCATCGCGAAGGTGAACAGCGAGAGATAGCCGAAGAAGCGCGGCCGGTTCGGGTCCTCGTCCATGTAGCCGATGGAATAGAGGTGGACGAGCGCGGATACGGTGTTGACCACGACCAGCATCACCGCTGTCAGGGTGTCGACCCGCAGCGTCCAGGCAACCTGGAGGTCGCCCGAGGTGATCCAGGGCAGCAGCACGACGCGCGCGTCATGGTGCATGAAGCCGACGTCGACCAGCATGAACCAGGACAGCGCCGCCGAGACGAACAAGAGACCCGTGGTGATCAGCTCGGCCAGCCGGGAGCCGGCCGCCGCCGGCTCGGCGACATGGTGGTTGTCATGGCTATGGTCGTCATGGCCGTGATCGTCGTGGGCTGCCGACGCATGGGCATCGCCATGCGCATCGTCGTGATGGTCGACGGTGTCGCCGCTCGGGCAGCGCGCATGCGCGCCGACCAGCGAGATGATCCCCGCGAGAATGGCTCCCAGCAGAGGCAGAAATACGATTGCCTGTATCATCGCCGGATTAGCCCTTCATCAGATTGACGTCTTCAACCGCGATCGAACCGCGGTTGCGGAAATACACCACCAGCACGGCAAGGCCGATTGCGGCCTCGGCGGCGGCCACCGTCAGCACGAGCAGCGCGAACACCTGGCCGACGATGTCGCCGAGGAAGGTCGAGAACGCCACCAGGTTGATGTTGACCGAGAGCAGGATCAGCTCGATCGACATCAGGATGACGATGATGTTCTTGCGGTTGAGGAAGATGCCGAGGATCCCGAGCGTGAACAGGATCGCGCCGACCGCCAGATAGTGCCCGAGCCCGATCGTCATTTCACCCACTCCGCCGCATCGGCATCCTGCAGGCCCTGCCCCGACGCCACCTTGCGCATCGCCATCGCAATCTCGGGCGTGCGCGCGTTCTGCACGTTGATGTTCTGCCGCTTGACGTTGGCCTTGTGGCGCAGCGTCAGCACGATGGCACCGATCATCGCGACCAGGAGCACCATGCCGGCGAGCTGGAAGTAATGGATGTACTTCGTATAGAGCACGAGGCCGAGCGCCTCGGTGTTGCTGACATTGGTCGGGATCGCCGCCGTGATCGTCTTGGTCACGGACGGGTTGATCACCCAGGCGCCGACCACCAGCAGCAGCTCGAACAGGAAGATGCCGCCGATCACGATGCCGATCGGCAGGTACTGCATGAAGCCCTCGCGCAGTTCGACGAAGTCGACGTCGAGCATCATGATCACGAACAGGAACAGCACCGCGACGGCGCCGACATAGACCACGATCAGCATCATCCCGAGGAACTCGGCGCCCATCAGGATGAACAGGCCCGAGGCGTTGACGAACGCCAGGATCAGGTACAGCACGGAGTGCACGGGATTGCGCGAGACAATCACCATGACCGCCGAGGCCACGCAGGCCGCGGCAAACAGATAGAAGAACAGCGCCGGAAGGATCATGCCCTCACCTCACCGGTACGGCGCGTCGAGCGCGATCGACTTCGCGAGCTCGCGCTCCCAGCGGTCGCCATTGGCGAGCAGCTTCGCCTTGTCATAGTAGAGTTCCTCGCGGGTCTCGGTCGCGAATTCGAAATTCGGTCCCTCGACGATGGCGTCCACCGGGCATGCCTCCTGGCACAGGCCGCAATAGATGCACTTCACCATGTCGATGTCGTAGCGCACCGTGCGGCGGGTGCCGTCGTTGCGGCGCGGGCCGGCCTCTATCGTGATCGCCTGCGCCGGGCAGATCGCCTCACACAGCTTGCAGGCGATGCAGCGTTCCTCGCCGTTCGGATAGCGGCGCAGCGCGTGCTCGCCGCGGAAGCGCGGCGAGATCGGCCCCTTCTCGAAGGGATAGTTCAGCGTCGGCTTCGGCTTGAAGAAATAGCGCATGGCGAGAACGAACGCCGAGACGAATTCCGAGAGCAGAAGCGAGCGGGCTGTTGCGTTGACGTTGACACTCATGACGACCTCACTTCGGCGCGATGCCGGCGAACTGCAGCACACCGGCCACGATCACCACCATCGCCAGCGACAGCGGCAGAAACACCTTCCAGCCGAGCCGCATCAGTTGATCGTAGCGGTAGCGCGGCACGATCGCCTTCGCCATCGCGAACATGAAGAACATGAAGAACACCTTCAGGGCGAACCAGACGATGCCCGGAATCCAGGTGAACGGCGGCAGGTTGACCGGCGGCAGCCAGCCGCCCAGGAACAGGATCGAGGCCAGCGCGCACATCGTGGTGATCGCGACATACTCGCCGAGCATGAACAGGAGATACGGCGTCGAGCCGTATTCGGTCATGAAGCCGGCGACGAGCTCGGACTCCGCTTCGACCAGGTCGAACGGCGGACGGTTGGTCTCCGCCAGCGCCGAGACGTAGAACACCACGAACATCGGGAACAGCGGCCACACATACCAGTTCAGGATGGTGAGCTGCGGCAGGCCGATCAGGTGCGCGAGCCCGCGGCTGTTCTGGGCCTCGACCACCGCCGACAGGTTCAGCGAGCCGACGCAAAGCAGCACGGTAATGATGACGAAGCCGATCGAGACCTCGTAGGACACCATTTGCGCCGCCGAGCGCAGCGCGGCCAGGAACGGGTACTTCGAGTTCGACGACCAGCCGGCCATGATGACGCCGTAGATCGACAGCGACGAGATCGCGAAGATGTAGAGAATGCCGACATTGATGTCGGAGATCACCCAGCCGAGATTGAACGGGATCACGGCCCAGGCGGCCAGCGCCAGCACGCAGGAGACCAGCGGCGCCAGCAGGAACACGCCCTTGTTGGAGCCGGACGGAATCACCGGCTCCTTCAGCACGAACTTCAGGAGGTCGGCGAAGGATTGCAGCAATCCGAACGGGCCGACCACGTTGGGGCCGCGGCGGATCTGCACCGCCGCCCAGATCTTGCGGTCGGCGAGCAGGATGTAGGCGATCGCGATCAGCAGCACGACGAGCAGCAACAGGCTTTCCGCGACCATGATGATCAGCGGCCAGAGGAAGCCGGTCCAGAACGAGCTTGCGAAGAATTCAGCCATCAGGTCACGCTCACTCCGCTGCCGTCAGCATTCGCCCCGACGCCAGCCGCGAGCATTCCGCCATCACGGCAGAGGCCCGCGCGATCGGGTTGGTCAGATAAAAATCCTCGACGGTCGGCTTGAATGCCGCCTTGTCGACGCTGCCGCCCTTGCCAGCCAGCGCCTTGACGTCATCAGCCTTGCCGGCCTCGATCTGGTCGAGCCGCATCAGATGCGGATAGGTCTTGAACATCGCCTGGCGCAGCGCCTGCAGCGAGTCGAACGGCAGCTTCTTGCCGAGCACGTCGGACAGCGCGCGGATGATCGCCCAGTCCTCGCGGGCTTCGCCCGGCGGGAACGCGGCGCGGTTGGCGATCTGCGCCCGGCCCTCGGTGCTGACGTAGATGCCGGACTTCTCGGTATAGGCGGCGCCCGGCAGGATCACGTCGGCGCGGTGCGCGCCCTGGTCGCCATGGGTGCCGATATAGACCACGAAGGTGCCATCCGGCGCCTTGATCTCGTCGGCACCGAGCAGGAACAGCACGTCGAGCGTGCCGAAGGTCGTCATCTGCGCCGCGGTCAGGCCGCCGGCCGAAGGCGAGAAGCCGATATCGAGCGCACCGGCGCGCGAGGCGGTGTCCTGCAGCACGGCAAAGCCGTTCCAGCCGTCTTTCAGCGCCCCGACGTCGACGGCGAGCTTGGCGGCCTGCGCCAGCACCGCCGCGCCGTCATGCCTGGTGTAGGCGCCGGCGCCGACCAGGATGATCGGGTTCTTGGCGTTCTTCAGCACGTCGGCAAAGGAGTGCTTGCCGGCCGCGAGGTCCGCGAGCGTGTCGGTGCCTGCGCCGAGATAGTCGTGCTCATAGGTGAAATCGGCCTTGGCGCCGATCATGCCGACCTTGAGCCCGCCGGTGCGCCAGCGCTTGCGGATCCGCGCGTTCAGCACGGCAGCTTCCTTGCGCGGCTGCGAGCCGATGATCAAGATCGCGTCGGCCTGGTCGATGCCGGCAATCGTCGGGTTGAAGATGTAGGAGCCACGGCCGGCCTTGGCGTCGAACGCGTCGCCGCCCTGCACTGCCAGGTTGACCGAGCCGAACTTCGCGAGCAGCTCCTTCAGCGCATACATTTCATCGACCGCGGCGAGATCGCCGGCGATCGCACCGATCCGCTTGCCGTCGATGCGGCCGGCCTTGGCGGCGATGGTAGCAAAGGCTTCCTGCCAGGTCGCCGACTTGAGCTGGCCGTTCTCACGCACATAGGGACGGTCGAGGCGCTGCGTGCGCAGGCCGTCGACGACGTGGCGGGTCTTGTCGGAGATCCACTCCTCGTTCACCGACTCGTTGATGCGCGGCAGGATGCGCATCACCTCGCGGCCGCGGGTGTCGACCCGGATCGCGGAGCCGACGCCGTCCATGACGTCGACCGACTGCGTCTTGCCGAGCTCCCAAGGGCGCGCCGCGAAGGCATAGGGCTTCGAGGTCAGCGCACCGACCGGGCAGATATCGACGAGATTGCCCTGCAGCTCCGAGCTCAGCGCCTGCTCGAGATAGGTGGTGATCTCCATGTCCTCGCCGCGCCCGGTCGCGCCCATTTCCGGCGCGCCGCAGACTTCGGCGGAGAAGCGGACGCAGCGCGTGCACTGGATGCAGCGGTTCATCGAGGTCTTGACCAGCGCGCCGAGATACTTGTCCTCGACCGCGCGCTTGTTCTCGGCGAAACGGCTGGTGTCGACGCCGTAGCCCATCGCCTGGTCCTGCAGATCGCACTCGCCGCCCTGGTCGCAGATCGGGCAGTCCAGCGGATGGTTGATCAGCAGGAATTCCATCACGCCTTCGCGCGCCTTCTTGACCATCGGCGAACGGGTCGAGATCTCCGGCGGCTCACCCTTCGGTCCCGGACGGCAGTCGCGCACGGCCCAGGCGCAGCTGGCGACCGGCTTCGGGCCGCCCTTCACCTCGACCAGGCACATCCGGCAATTGCCGGCGATCGACAACCGCTCGTGATAGCAGAAGCGCGGAATCTCGGCGCCGGCCGCCTCGCACGCCTGCAACAGCGTGTACTCCGGCGGCACATCGATCTCTTTGCCATCGACGATGATCTTGCTCATGTCTCTTCTCTACTCCGCCGCGACCATGTGGACGGGATCACGAACGCCCTGATCGTCGAGATCGGCCTTGTGCGAATACTGATCGATGCGCTCTTCGATCTCGTGACGGAAATGCGCAATCAGACCCTGGATCGGCCACGCTGCTGCGTCGCCGAGCGCGCAGATGGTGTGGCCCTCGACCTGCTTGGTGACCTCCAGCAGCATGTCGATCTCGCGCTTGTGGGCGCGGCCGTCGGCCATGCGGGTCAAGACGCGCCACATCCAGCCGGTGCCCTCGCGGCACGGCGTGCACTGGCCGCAGCTCTCATGCTTGTAGAAATAAGAGATGCGCGCGATCGCCCGGATCAGGTCGGTCGACTTGTCCATCACGATCACGGCCGCGGTGCCGAGGCCCGAGCGCAGCTTGCTCAGGCTGTCGAAATCCATCGGCGTGTCGATGATCTGCTCGGCCGGCACCATGCGCACCGACGAGCCGCCGGGGATGACCGCCTTCAGATTGTCCCAGCCGCCGCGAATGCCGCCGCAATGCTTCTCGATCAGCTCGCGGAACGGAATCCCCATCGCCTCTTCGACGTTGCAGGGCCGCTCGACATGACCGGAGATGCAGAACAGCTTGGTGCCGACATTGTTCGGCCGGCCGATGGCGGCGAACCAGGCGGCGCCGCGGCGCAGGATGTCCGGCGCGACCGCAATCGACTCGACGTTGTTGACGGTGGTCGGGCAGCCATAGAGACCGACATTGGCCGGGAACGGCGGCTTCAGCCGCGGCTGGCCCTTCTTGCCCTCGAGGCTCTCGAGCAGCGCGGTTTCTTCGCCGCAGATATAGGCGCCGGCGCCGTGCGCGACATAGATGTCGAACGGCCAGCCGTTGATGTTGTCCTTGCCGACCAGCTTGGCCTCGTAGGCCTGGTCGATCGCCGCCTGCAGCCGCTCGCGCTCGCGGATGAACTCGCCGCGGATGTAGATGTAGCAGGCATGTGCGCCCATCGCGAAGCTCGCGAGCAGGCAGCCTTCGACCAGCAGATGCGGATCGTGCCGCATGATCTCGCGGTCCTTGCAGGTACCGGGCTCCGACTCGTCCGCGTTGACGACGAGATAGCTCGGACGGCCGTCCTTGGACTCCTTCGGCATGAAGGACCACTTCATGCCGGTCGGGAAGCCCGCACCGCCGCGGCCGCGCAGGCCCGAGGCCTTCATCTCGTTGATGATCCAGTCGCGGCCCTTGTCGATGATCCCCTTGGTGCCATCCCAGGCGCCTCTGCGGCGCGCGCCCTCGAGGCCCCAATCATGCTGGCCGTAGAGGTTCTTGAAGATGCGGTCCTTGTCGTCGAGCATGCTCAAAACTTTCCGAACATCACCGATTGGCTTGCGAATAAGCGAGCCCGGCAGCACAGCCGCCGAACACGATGGCCCACAACAGGCTGGATTCCAGCGTCGCGCTCAGGCCGTAACGTTGCAGCAGGAACATGAAGCCGGCCGCGACAGTGGTATGCAGGGCGATCGTGCGCCAGGCCTTCATCGCAGCGCCCCTCCCCACCTTGTATTCCTGCCCGTTTGCCTGCACCTGAAAGCCCCCCATCAGGTGGTTTCCTTCAGCGTCGTCGGCCCGCCTGCGGGCGCCGAGAACTGACGGTCGACCTGCGGGCCCGGCTTCGGCGGATTGCCGGCAGCAAAGCCGTCGAGCACCTTGCCGAAGCTTTCCTTGGTCAGATCCTCATAGGTGTCCTTCCAGATCAGCACCATCGGCGCGTTCACGCAGGCCCCTAAGCACTCGACCTCTTCCCAGGAAAAGTTGCCGTCCTTCGACAGCTGGAAAGGATCGTGATGGATGCGATGCTGGCACACCTCGATCAGGTCGGCGGCGCCACGCAGCCGGCACGGCGTGGTGCCGCAGACCTGGACATGCGCCTTCTTGCCGACCGGCGAGAGCTGGAACATGGTGTAGAAGGTCGCGATCTCCAGCATGCGGATATGCGGCATCTCGAGCAGGTCGGCGACGGCGCGGATCGCCGCTTCCGAGACCCAGCCGTCATGCTGCTCCTGCACGCGCCACAGAATCGCGATCGCAGCCGAGGCCTGACGTCCCGGCGGATATTTCTCGATCTGCTTCTTGGCCCAGGCGAGATTCTCGTCCGTGAACGTGAAGCTCGCGGGCTGCAATTCCTTCGGGGCAAGGCGGCGGACGGACATCGATCAAACTCTCATTGCGGGCGGTGCGGATGCGGACATCATCACCGGTCGACCTCGCCGAACACGATGTCCAGCGAGCCAAGGATGGCGGAAACGTCGGCCAGCAGATGGCCCTTGCAGATGTGATCCATCGCCTGCAGATGGGCGAAGCCCGGCGCGCGGATCTTGCACTTATAGGGTTTGTTGGTGCCGTCGGCGACGAGATAGACGCCGAACTCGCCCTTCGGCGCCTCGACCGCGGCGTAGACCTCACCGGCCGGCACATGCACGCCCTCGGTGTAGAGCTTGAAGTGATGGATCAGCGCTTCCATCGAGCGCTTCATGTCACCACGGCGCGGCGGCGCGATCTTGTTGTCTTCGACCACGACCGGGCCCTGCCCGTCCGCCGCCTTCAGCTTCTGGATGCACTGCTTCATGATGCGCACCGACTGACGCATCTCTTCCATGCGGATCAGGTAGCGGTCGTAGCAGTCGCCGTTCTTGCCGATCGGAATGTCGAAATCCATCTCGGCGTAGCACTCATAGGGCTGCGACTTGCGCAGGTCCCAGGCCGCGCCCGAGCCGCGCACCATCACGCCGGAGAAGCCCCACTCCCAGGCCTCCTTCAGCGGCACCACGCCGATGTCGACGTTGCGCTGCTTGAAGATGCGGTTGCCGGTCAACAGCGTGTCGAGGTCGTCGACGACCTTGAGGAACGGATCGCACCACGCCTCGATATCGTCGATCAGCTTCGGTGGCAGATCCTGGTGCACGCCGCCGACCCGGAAGAACGCCGCGTGCATGCGCGAGCCCGAGGCGCGCTCGTAGAACACCATCAACTTCTCGCGCTCTTCAAAACCCCACAGCGGCGGGGTGAGCGCGCCGACGTCCATCGCCTGCGTGGTGACGTTGAGCAGATGGGAGAGAATGCGGCCGATCTCGCAATACAGCACGCGGATCAGCTGGCCGCGGCGCGGCACCGTGATGCCGAGCAGCTTTTCCGCCGCGAGGCAGAACGCGTGCTCCTGGTTCATCGGCGCGACGTAGTCGAGCCGATCGAAATACGGAATCGCCTGCAGGTAGGTCTTGTGCTCGATCAGCTTCTCGGTACCGCGGTGAAGCAGACCGATATGCGGATCGACGCGCTCGACGACTTCGCCGTCCAATTCGAGCACCAAGCGAAGCACGCCGTGGGCGGCCGGATGCTGCGGCCCAAAGTTGATGGTGAAATTGCGAAGATTCTGTTCGTTCATGATCAGGCCTTCGGTTCCGCCTTCGCCTTTTCGTCACCCGGCAAGGGGTAATCGGCCCCTTCCCACGGAGACAGGAAATCGAACTTGCGGAATTCCTGGTTGAGCCGGACCGGCTCGTACAGCACCCGCTTCTCCTGGTCGTCGTAGCGCACCTCGACGAAGCCGGTCAGCGGGAAATCCTTGCGCAGCGGATGGCCATCGAAGCCGTAATCCGTCAGCAGGCGGCGCATGTCGGGGTGGCCGATGAAGATCACGCCATAGAGGTCGTAGGTCTCGCGCTCGAACCAGTCGGCGCCGGGGAAGACGCCGATGATCGATGGGACCTGCGTGGTCTCGTCGGCCTGGCCGCGTACGCGGATGCGCGTGTTCAGCGTCGGCGACAGCAGATGATAGACAACATCGAAGCGCTTTTCGCGGCTCGGATAGTCGACCGCGGTTGCGTCGGTGAAGCTGACGAAGCGGCAGTTCGGATCGTCACGCAGAAAAGTGACGACGTCCACGATTCTGCCAATCTCGACGTCGATAGTGAGTTGATTGAACGCGACCGAGTGCGCCGTGGCGGCGCCCGGAAGCGCGCTCACGATCGTCTGCCCAAGGGCGTCGAGCTTGCCGTCGTCCATGCCTGAAACCTTAGCGTTCGATAGTGCCGATACGGCGGATCTTCTTCTGCAGCAGCAGCACACCGTAGAGCAGCGCTTCCGCCGTGGGCGGACAGCCCGGCACGTAGATGTCGATCGGCACGATGCGGTCGCAGCCACGCACCACCGAGTACGAATAGTGGTAGTAGCCGCCGCCGTTGGCGCAGGAGCCCATCGAGATGACGTAGCGCGGCTCCGGCATCTGGTCGTAGACCTTCCGCAGCGCGGGCGCCATCTTGTTGGTCAGCGTGCCCGCAACGATCATCACGTCGGACTGCCGCGGCGAAGCACGCGGCGCGAAGCCGAAGCGCTCGACGTCGTAGCGCGGCATCGAGACCTGCATCATCTCGACCGCGCAGCAGGCGAGACCGAAGGTCATCCACATCAGCGAGCCGGTGCGCGCCCAGGTGATCAGGTCATCGGCCGCAGCGACGAAGAAGCCTTTGTCGGACAGCTCGTGATTGACCTCGAGGAAAAACGGATCATTGGCGCCGACCGGCTTGCCGGTCGACGGGTCGAGAATGCCTCTCGGAGCTTGCGCAATCGCCGGCTGCGAGGTTGCGGCGGTGGGGCTCAATCCCATTCGAGCGCGCCTTTCTTCCATTCATACGCGAATCCGACCGTCAGCACGGCCAGGAACACCATCATCGACCAGAAACCGGTCGCGCCCAGTTTTCCGAACGCCACGGCCCACGGGAACAGGAATGCCACTTCGAGATCGAAGATGATGAAGAGGATCGCCACCAGATAGAAGCGGACGTCGAACTTCATGCGGGCGTCGTCAAAAGCGTTGAATCCGCATTCATAGGCGGACAGCTTTTCCGGATCCGGCGACTGGAACGCGACCAGGAACGGCGCGATCAGGAGCGCCAGCCCGATCAGGCTCGCGACCCCGATAAAGACCACAAGTGGGAGATAATTCTGCAGGATGCCGGTCATCGGCGAGGCCTTCTTGCTGCGGTTTCGGACGTGCCGCAGATTCGTTGATTGGAATTGTTCTTGAGGCTTTAGCGCAGCGCAACAGGGGGCGCAAGACAAGCTATTTTGACGCTTTTACCGCCCCTTCCCGCGGGCTGATGGCCTCATCGGGCGGCTGCGCTGCCTCAATGGGCAACGGCCACCCGGTGCCCTGCGCTCTCCCCATATCAGCCCAGCTCCCGCTCGGCAGCGAGCATCTCAGCCGCGGTCAGCGTCAGCCGGTCAATATGTCCGAGCAGCAACTCAAGATCCTGCGGGCCGAGCTGTTCCAGCAGGCGCCGGTTTCGCTCCTGCGCGCCGGCCACAATGGCGTCATGGGCGGCGAGCCCGGCCTTGGTGAGGGAGACAAGTGTTTCCCGATTGTCACGCGGGTTGGCAGCCTTGGCGACCAGCTTGCGCGCGACGAGCTCGGCGAGCGCCCGGCTGATCTGGCCCTTGTCCATGCCGACGGCTTCGGCAAGCCGCACCACGCTCATCGGCGGCCGCCGGCCGAGCGAGGCAACCAGGCCGAACTCGACCGAGGACAGGCCGGTCAGCCGCTTGTAGCGCAGCAGTGCACCGCGCCTGAGCAGATTCGCTAGCAGCATCAGCCGCGACGACATCATCGCGGTGATCGGCGCCAGCTCGGCATCGACCACCGCCTCCGGCGGCAAGGCCCTCGCAGTCCTGAGCTTCTCGGTCATCGCCAACCTCTGCCAACAAAGCCTGTCGCTGCCAAGCTAAACGAGATCGTTGACATTGTCATCGATATATCGTTGACTTCGTCAACAACGTTGACTGGGGTCAACAGGTTGACCGCCATCAACGACACAGCGACCGCAGGCAGAAGTCCGGCGGCGGGAGGAAACCAGCATGACGACGACCCAGCTCGATCGCGATCTCGGCACGGCCTATGCGATGAAGCCGTCCACCACCCGGACCGAGCTGACCTCAGTCGTCCGCGGCACACCGATGGGCGAGCTGCTGCGTCGCTACTGGCACCCGATCGGCCTCGTCGGCGACGCCACCGATATCCCCAGAAAAGTCCGTGCGCTCGGCGAAGATTTGATCCTGTTCCGCGACGGGCATGGCCGGGTCGGCCTGCTGCATGCGCGCTGCTGCCATCGCGGCACCACACTCTATTACGGCAAGGTCGAGGAAGACGGCATCCGCTGCTGCTATCACGGCTGGAAGTTCGACACCGAAGGCCGCTGCCTCGAACAGCCCTGCGAGCCCGAAGGCGGCCTGTTCAAGGGCAAGGTGCGCCAGCCCTGGTATCCGGCGCAGGAACGCTACGGCCTGATCTTCGCCTATATGGGCCCGGCCGATAAGAAGCCGGTGCTGCCGCGCTACGAGTGCCTGGAGAATATGGACGACGGCGAATTCGTCGAGACCGACGATTCCTCGATCGGCGGCGGCGGGCCTGCCGTGATCCCGTGCAACTGGCTGCAGCATTTCGAGAACGTAGCCGACCCCTATCATGTGCCGGTGCTGCACGGCTCGTTCTCAGGACCGCAATTCACCACCATGATGGCCTCGATGCCCGAGGTGAAGTTCGAGATGTCGCCGCGCGGCGTCGCGGTGCGCTCGATCCGCCGGCAGGACGACGGCAAGGTGTTCTATCGCGTCACCGAGGCCGCCCTCCCCACGCTCCGCGTCGTGCCCAATCCGCGGGTCGCGCAATTCGCCCGCGTCGAATCGATCGGCTGGACCCTGCCGATCGACGACACCTCGTTCCGCATCTATGTCGCCGGCCGGGTCAAGAAGTCAGGCGATATCGGCCGCATGCGCTCGAAGTTCAACGGCAAGTTCTGGTGGGACATGACGGAGCAGGAGCACCAGCAATTCCCCGGCGACTACGAGGCGCAGGTCGGCCAGGGGCCGGTGACCATCCACTCGGAAGAGCATTTCGGCCAGAGCGACCGCGGCGTCCTGATGATCCGCCGGATGCTGTCTGACCAACTCGAGGCCATGGCCGCCGGCCGCGACACGATCGGCGTGTCGTTCGATGCCGATGCCAAGCCGGTCGAATTCGAGGCAGGGAATTATATCCGCGAGGCGTAAGGCCCGCGCGCAAGCAAACAAGAAAAGACAAGAGATCGTCGGGGGAGGAAGTCATGGTCGATGTCGCACCGCAGGCGGCTGCGCAAGCGCAAGTCAGCGCCAGGCCTGCTGCCCGCCGCTATTACGTCCTCGCCCTGCTCACGATCATCTACGCCCTCAACTTCCTCGACCGCACGATCTTCAATGTGCTGATCGAGCCGATCAAGAAGGAGTTCGCGCTCAGCGACACCACGATGGGCCTGCTCGCCGGGTTCGGCTTCGTGCTGTTCTATTCGCTGCTCGGCATTCCGATTGCGCGGATGGCCGATCGCCTCAATCGCCGCAACATCGTCGCGGCAGCCTTCGCGTTCTGGAGCGCGATGACCTATCTCTGCGGCATGGCCTCCAGCGTCACGACGCTGGCAATGGCGCGGGTCGGCGTCGGCATCGGGGAATCCGCAGGCACGCCGGCCTCGCAATCGATGATCGCCGATCTGTTCGACAAGAACGAGCGTCCGCGCGCGCTCGGCATCTACGCGATCGGCACCTATCTCGGCGTCTTCCTCGGCTATTTTATCGGCGGTTACGTCAATCAGCACTATGGCTGGCGGATGGCCTTCTTCACTGCGGGCCTGCCCGGCATCGCGCTCGCCGCGGTGCTGTGGCTGACGATCTCCGAGCCGAAGCGCGGCGCGATGGCCGAGACCTTCAAGGCCGAGCCGATCGGTCCGACGCTGGGCTTCCTGATGTCGCAGCCGAGCTTCGTCATCGTGCTGGTCGGCTTCTGTCTTACGACCTACACCAACTACGCCACCGCGGTGTGGATCCCGCCGTTCCTGGCCCGCATCCATCATCTGACCAGCGCCGAGATCGGCACCTATGCCGGCACCTTCAAGGGCCTCGCCGGCATGGCGGGCACGCTGATCGGCGGCCTCGTGGTGGCGCAGATCGGCCGCCGCGACGACCGCTGGAAGCTGTGGGCGCCCGCGATCATGTCGGGCCTCGCCGGTCCTGTCTTCGCGCTGTGCATGCTGACGCAAAGCTTCACGCTGATGGTCGCGACGCTGGCGCTGACCTCGTTCATGGTCGGCTTCCGTCTCGGCCCGATCTTTGCGATCGCCCAGACGGTCGCAAAGCCCAGCATGCGGGCGCTGGCCTCGGCGATCGTGCTGCTCACCGCGACCTGCTTCGGCCAGGGCGTCGGTCCCCTCGCCGTCGGCATGATCAACGACGCCCTGAAGGGCACATACGGCACGGATGCGGTTCGCTACTCGCTGCTGTCGGCCGCGGTGACGACGACGCTGGGCGCGCTGCTGTTCGTCTGGGCGGCGCGCTGGATCCGCGCCGATATCGCTCGCGCCAGCTAGGCGTCCATGAAGGCCATCAGGTCGGCCATCAGGCGCGCACTGTGCGTCAGAGGCAGAGCGTGCGGCGCGCCTTCATAGACGGCGAACTTGCTTCCCTTGATCAGAGCCGCCGTCTTCGCGCCGGTCAGCTCGAGCGGCGCGCTGGCATCCTTGTCGCCGTGCACGATCAGCGTCGGGCGGTCGATCCTTTTGGCCGCGGCACGCAGATCGGCAAACGAGATCGTCCTGCGGCAGGCCAGCGCCACCGGCAGCGGCACGCTCAGCATCATCTCCCTGATCCAGGCCCGCGTGGCGTCGGGCGTGTCGGGCATGAAGAACGGCGCCTCGTTCTCGCTCATCCATTTCGGGAAGTCCTGCGCGATCGCGGCATTCTGCGCCTCGACCATCGCTCTCGGCACCGCGACCGGATTGTCCTCGGTCTGGACGATGAACGGCGTGGTCGGCGCCACCAGGACCAGCCGCGCGACGCGACCGGCGCCGTGACGCGCCAGATAGTTCACCGCCTCGATCGATCCCATCGAATGCGCGACGATCGTGACGTCGTGGAGATCGTGCTGTTCGATCGCGGCAGCGACGTCATCGGTCAGCGTGTCGAGATCGTATCCCGTCATCGGCAGGTCGGAACGGCCATGGCCGCGCCTGTCAGGCGCGACGCAGCGATAGCCCCTGGCGTTCAGCGCCACGATCTGGCTGCCCCAGACGCTGGAATTGAACGTCCAGGCGGCAAGCAGCAGCACCGGCTTACCCGAGCCCCAATCCTGCACGAACAGTTTTGTGCCGTCGCTTGCGGTCGCATAGAGCGGTTTGCTGGCCATGATGGAAGTCCCTTTGCAGATCGATCGGCAACATCGCCGCCAATGCACCGACCATCGCAAAGGGAGATCGCGCACGCGATTACGCCTCAGGTAATCACGCGCGTGATGTAAGGCTTACGGAAACGAAAACGTTTCCGTCTCACCACTGATACCGCACCACGCCCTTGCCGGCGTAGCTCGAGGTGACGTTGGAGAACTCGCCCTCGAACGTTGCGGCCGCCGACCAGCCGTTTCGCCAGTTCATCTCGAGCGACGCCGTGGTCAGCGCGGAGTCGCTGGCCTGTGCGGCGCCGTTGACGACAAAGCTCGCGCCGGGCAGCGCCTGGAAGGTCGCGGCGGCCGAGCGGCTGGGATCATAGTCATGCGCCCAGGCGAAACGCGTGCGCAGCGTCAGGATGCCGTCCAGCACCGGGAAGGATTTGTCGGTGCGGAGGCCGAGCTCGCTGCGTGTGTCGGTCAGGCTCTTGCCGCCATAGGTCAGTGCAAAGGTCGAGAGGCCCGAGATCACCCGCTCGGCGTAACCAGGCAACTCGAAAGTCGTGAACTGGCCGGCGGCGTAAGGCGTGATGCCGACGCCGCCTATCCACGGCGCGACGAAACGATAGCCACCCTCGAGCCGCCCCGAATATGCGTTGGCATTGAACTCGGCGCGGAGCTGGTCGACGCCTGCCGCGGTCACGGTGCGGTTGGTAGTGATGTCCTGCCAGCCATAGGCGAGCGCGGCCGAGACATAGGCCGCGCCTTCGGTGTGGCGGACATAGGCGCCGGCCTGGAACAGATCGGACCGGCCGCTGCCGCTGCCCGCGACGGAGAAGCTGGTGCCGCCACCGGCGATCGCAAAGCCCGCAACGGTGTTCGGCGAGAACTGGTAGTCGGCACCGACCGCCGTGCCATAGACGCTGCTGGTGGTGTCGTTCGATCCGACGACGGCGTTGCCGCTGGTGGATTGCGAACCGCCGAAGCCGGCGGCCCAGACGCTCCAGCGCGGCACGAACGGCATCGGCGGTGCCTTGGTGAACATCGCGAACGCATCGGTCTTCCGGGTTACGGCATAGGCGCTCGTATCGCCCTCGTCCGCATAACCCGTTGCGCCCGGCATCGACCCTGATCCGCCGGTGCGGTTCATGAAGGGATCGGTGAGCAGCCCCATGAACAGGTTCATGGCATCGAACGTCGTCTGCTGCGAGCCGGTCGCCAATTCGCCGGAGGCCTGCGTCAGGCCCGCCGGGCTCAGCGTGCCGAACACCGTCGCAATGCCGCCGATCGCGTTGAAGTAATTGACCAGCGTGTTCGCGACGTTCTGCTGGTTGATGGAAAGGCCGCCGCCAAAGTTGGGAGGGGATGGCGGCGCAAAGTTTAGCGTGAGATTGAGATAGGCATGGGTGGCGTCGTAGCTCAGCGCGTCGCTGAAATTCGTCGGCAGGTTTGTATTGACGATGTTGGATGCAAACGTGCCGGATATGCCGCCAGCGGCGTTCAGGATCGTATACTGCCTGGAGATGTAGCTGCCGTTGGCGAACACGGCATTGACGGTGGCGCCTCCAAGCGTCGCGTTAGCGTTGACATTGGTCGATGCCGCAGCGGTCGGCGTCACCTGCACCTGATAAAACGCGCCGGATTGGAAAGCGAGAGCGCCGTTGATCGTCAGTGTGCCGGTCGGATCTGCAGCACTCCCGGGCGCAAGCGTGCCTCCGCTCATGATGGTCGTGGGTGCCGGAATGACGAAGCCGCCCCTCAAGGTGTCGCCGGTGACCGGCTCCTTCACCACAACCGTACCATCAACGGCGGTGGTGGCGCCGGGGTCGGCACCTGACAATGTCGACGTGACGCCATTGTGGAAAAAGACGACGGTCGGAGCACCGACGATGCCGGTGCCGCTCAACGTGCCGCCGGAATTGACCGTCACTTTCAGCGAGTTGGCGATCGTGCCGTCCACTTCAAGGGTGCCGCCGGTGACGGTGGTGGCGCCGGTGTAGGTGTTGACGCCGGTCAGGACTTCCTTGCCGCCGGTGATCGCGACGCCGCCCCCCGCACCGCCGTCCCCAATGACGCCGGCGAACGTACCGTTGGCATTGGTGAAGGTGAGCGTATTGGCACCGAGGTTCACGGTGCCGAAGATGCTGGTCCCGGAAAGACTGTTGATCGAGACGCCGCCACCCGCGCGCGATATATCGAAGATGCCATCGTTGATTACGGCCTTTGAGGACGCAATGCTGCCGCCGCTGATCAGGTCGAGCTCGCCGCCGGCGTTGATCGTGGTCAGCCCGGTATAGGTGTTGGCGCCGCCGAATCTCGCCAGGCCGCCAAGGGCGATCGTCACATTGCCGCCGGTGCCGCCACCAATGCCGCCATCCTGGATGACGCCATCGTAGGGGCCTACCCTGCTGGTGATGGTCAGCGTCTTGGCGCCGAGAGAAACGATGCTGAGGCCAGTCGGGTCATACAGGCCGGTGACGCTGGCACCGCTGTTGGTCTGCGAAATATCCAATGTGCCGCCCGAAGCGAACACGACATTGACCGAATTGGCGATCGAGCCGTTTCCCTTGAGCGCGAGCGTCGCGCCGGCATCGATCTGGGTAAAGCCGAAGTAGCCGTTGGCACCGGACAGGGTCTGCGTTCCGCCGGCGATCTCGAGGCCCCCTGTGCGCGAGCCGTTGATCGCGCCGGAAAACTCCGTCGAACCGCCGGTAATCACCAGCGCGTCGTTGCCGAGCGCAACCGATCCACCGCCCGCGAGCGTCGCGATCCTGTTGAGGAAGGACGATGATCCCGAAATATCGAATGTGCCATTGACTGTCACGACGCTCGAATTCGAGATGCTGCCGCCGCTCGACAGCGCCAGCGTCGCGCCGGAATTGATCGTCGTCCCGCCGGAATAGCTTTCCGCCGCCGTGAAGGTCAGCGCACCGCCGCTGCCGGAGTTCGCGACCGTCACGCCGCCTGTGCCGGTCAATGCCGTCGCGAGCGTCACGGCATTGCCGTTATAGTCGAACGTCGCGCCGCCGGAGCCGATCGCGTTCAGCCGACCCGAGATGTCGGCCGTGTTGCCGCTCGCCCATTGCAGCCCGCCGCCGTTGAGCGTGACGTTGCCCGAGCCGAAATTGTTCGCCGCATTGAAGTTGACCAGACCACCGCTCACGGTCGTGCCGCCCGAATAGGTGTTTGCGGCGGTGAGCGTCAGCGTGCCGAGCCCGGTCTTGGCGAGACTCCAGCTGCCGGCATTGACACCTGTGCCGCCGCTGCCGGTTTGGTCGGAGATGATATCGGAGACGGTTTGGTTCTGACCGGCCGCAGGACTGAAGGTCAGCGTGCCATTGCCCTGCAGGAACATCCCCGTGCCGAGAGCTGAGCCATTGCCGGCACCGACACCACCTGCTCCGCCGGTGACGCTGTTGCCGTTGACGGTAAAGGCGCCGGAAACATTGAGCGTTCCGCCACCCTCGACAAATACGGCACCGCCCGCGCCAAGCCCACCACCCGCACCGCCTTGGGAATCGTTACCGCCGTTGCCAGCGCCGAAACCGCCGAGATTGCCGCACGTCTGACCGGAATTGCCGCTGGCGCCGCCGCCACCACCACCGAAGCCGCCCTTCCCTGGATCGCCAAAGCAGCGCACGCTCCCGCCGCCACCGCCGAAACCGCCAGTTCCACCCGCGCTGTTGTTGCTGCCGCCGCCGCCACCACCGAAGCCGCCAGCACCGCCGCCGGCGCTCAAGCCTCCGGTGGTGGTACCAGCGCCACCGCCGATTCCACCACCGCCGCCGGCAGAACTGGTACCAATCCCCATGACCCCACCGCCGCCACCACCTCCACTCGCGCCCCCTGCGCCTGGCGTGGCACCACTAAAGGTGTCGGTCGCGCCGCTGCCGCCACCGGCAGCGCCGACAGCGATGCCCGCAGCGCCATTGCCACCCGTGGTGCCAGCCGCACCGGCCCCGCCATTTGCGCCGAGGCCAATCCCGCCGCCACCGCCACCACCGGCGTTGCCGCCGTTACCGCCATTACCGCCGAGCCCGCCGCCGCCACCGCCGCCACCGCCCGCGCCGTAATTGCCACCATTGCCGCCATTGGCCTGGTTGCTGGCGAGCGAAACATTGCTCACCGTGACGTTGGCGCCGCTGGCAACGAACAACGCTCCGCCGGCGCCCATCCCGCCGCCACCACCGCCATCAAACCCACTGCCGCCATTGCCGCCCCTGGCCACGGCATTCTGGATCGTCAGATTGTTGACCGCGACGGTGCCCGAGTAGACGAAGAATCCGCGCTGCACGCCACCGCCGTCGAGCGTGAAGTTGCCGCCGTTGATCGTGACATTGCTGCTCGAATTGATAATGGGCAGCGTTGTCCCGCCGGTCAGCGTGATGTTGCTCGTGATGTTGAGCGTATAGCTTCGGCCCGGATTGCTATCGATCGTCGTCAGCGCTGCGACCAGACTCGCTCCGTCGCTGGCGTTCAGCACCGTCTGGGCGCGCGCGCCGGTCCCGAACGCAACGAGCAAAGCAAGAGTTACGGCTACCCGTTGCAAAAAGGGGAAACGAAAGCGTTCAACAACGGACACGCGCATGGCATTCCAACTCGGGCCGCGCATCGGCGGCCACTGAAAATCTCAGCGTGAGGTTGTATCCCCTGAGACATCCTGCCGCATGACAAAAAGCCAAACTGGAACCGAAATCGCGACGATGTGCCTTCTTTGTCACAAGGCGAGGCCCACTTCGTCCCGCCACGTCGCCGGCAGAACGATAGGCCGTCGTCGGCGCAGGTCTCCTGGGACTTACCTGTTGGTATTTTCCGTGAAACTCGCCACGACATTCCGATAGCGCTTGCTACCCGAGATCGTCTCGCCATTGTCCATCCGCAGGACGAAGTCCCCTGCCGGACGATGCTCGACTGCAACGACCCGCGCCAGATTCACCAGCCTCGCCCGATGCACGCGGACAAGCCCGAACGGCCTGAGCCGATCCTCCTCCCGCGCGAGCGTGCCGCGGATCAGGCGACGTCCTATGGGGAGGACAAATTCGACATAGTTGCCCGCAGACGTCACGGCCACGATATCGCGAGGGTCGACCCGAAAGCTCGTGGCGCCGTCCCGCAGCCACACACTGGGATTGGCGGCTTCGACGGACGGTCCGGCCAACGGCAGTGCGAGCGCGGCAGCCGGCGGCACTGATGTTGCGGGCATCGGTGTTACGGGCAACGCCAACACCGTGCGGTCCATCAGCCAGATTACCACGGCCACCATCAGCGACGAGACAACGTCCTTCTGGAGTTCATGCGGAAACGCCGTTGCCCAGTGAAAGGAATAGCCGTCCCCCAGCAGCAGCTTGCGCAACCCGACCATTGTGACGAGATGCGCGACCGCGTAAAGCAGCATCGCCGCCACCGCCCATGTGACGTCCGTCACTCGGCTGCGACCAACACGCAATTGGGTGATACCGCTTCGCAGCAGCGGCAGAAACAGGATCCAGGCAATGGCACTCGTCAGCTCGAGCAGCACGGGCATGCGCAATGGCGCGAATCCCGCGGAGGGTTTGAATTCGCTCACCGAGGAGAAGACGTTGACCACGCCGCTCGCGACGATCAGCAGCGCCACCCAACCGTAGGCGAGCATCGAGCCGCGCTTCGCCCCGCCCGGTCGGATCGCCGTCACATCGCTGCGATTTTCGTCCCCGAAATCCGCTTGCTCATCCCAACCCCGCTCGACGCACCGATCGATGCCGCGTTCAATGGAATTCTCTGGCTGCGTCGTGGACATGTCGGGATGGAGTAAATGCTGCAACTCGTCAGGTCACCTGCCCCGGCGGTCAGGTCCGGGACCCAATTGCGATCCGTCACGCAATCGGGTCCTTATCACAGGCGGGCGTGCGGCGTCCCGCAGGACAGGATGGCGCGCCGTGCGGACGGGCGTGAAATCCGCCATGCTCACGGACAGGTGACCCGCCGATGAATCGTCGCGAACTCTTGATCGGCGGTGTGCTGACGCCGATGGCGCACTGGATCGTACCGAGGCCGGTCGCCGCCGCGCAGGGCGCGAGCAATTCCTCGGAAATGTTTCGGCGAACGCGTCCCTCGGACCCACAGTGGCCGTCGGCCGCCAGCTGGAACCGGCTGAACGAGCAAACCGACGGCCACCTCATTGCGGTGAAGTCGCCGCTGGCGGCGTGTCAGGACAGTCCCTCAGGTCCGGCGTGCCGCGATGTGTTCAAGGAGCTGAAGAACCCCTACTACATCGGCGACGACCCGGCGCTGACCCAGACCACGGGCTATCTCGATGCATGGGCGTCCCAGCCAAGTGTCTACGCCGTCGCGGCGCGCACGACAGGTGACGTCGTTGCCGCCGTCAATTTCGCACGTGACAACAATCTGCGGCTGGTCGTGAGAGGCGGCGGCCACTCTTATCTCGGCACATCGAGTGCGCCCGACTCGCTGATGATCTGGACCCGCGCGATGCACGACATCACGCTGCACGACAGCTTCGTCCCGCAAGGCTGCCTGGATCCGCCGCAGCCGGCCGTCAGCATCGGCGCCGGCGCGATCTGGATGCATGTCTACAATGAGGTGACGACCCGAGGTGGCCGCTATGTCCAGGGTGGCGGCTGTGGAACCGTCGGCGTAGCGGGACTTGTGCAGGGCGGCGGCTTCGGCAGCTACTCGAAGAACTACGGCACCGCCGCGGCGAGCCTGTTGGAAGCCGAAATCGTCACCGCGGACGGCGTCGTCCGGATCGCAAATACCCGCAGCAACCCGGACCTGTTCTGGGCCTTGCGCGGCGGCGGTGGCGGCACCTTTGGCGTCGTCACCCGCCTGACGTTGCGCACCCATGAACTACCCGACGTCTTCGGCTTCGCCAACATGACGATCAAAGCGGCGTCTCAGGCGTCATTCCGCCGCCTCGTGAGCGCATTCGTGGATCTCTACGCCGACCGCCTGCATAACCGCCATTGGGGCGAGATCGTCAACATCAAGCCGGGCAACGTGCTCGACATCCAGCTTTCGTTCCAGGGCCTCGACAAGCCGCAGGCCGACGAACTGTGGCGGCCCTTCATTCGCTTCGTCACGGAGGCCGAGGGGGAATTCACCTTCACCCGTCCGCCATCGATCCGCACCGGTCCGGCAGCGCACCGTTGGGACGCCGCCTACATCCGACAGCGCGTTCCGCAGGCGATCCTCTCCGACGACCGTCCGGGCGCACCGGCGGAGAACGTGTTCTGGGCCGCCAATCTGAGCGAAGCCGGGCACTTCATCCACGGTTTTGAATCGCTCTGGCTTGGCGCATCGCTGCTGAGCGGCGTGGAGCGTCCGCGGCTTGTCGAAGCCCTGCTGGCGGCCGCCGAGCATGCGACGGTCGAGTTGCACTTCCAGAAAGGGCTGGCCGGCGGATCGGAAGCCGCGATCGCCTCCGCAAGGGAAACCGCCACGAACCCCGCCGTGATCGACGCCTTCGTGCTCGCCATCATCGCGAGCGAGGGCCCGCCCGCCTATTCCGGCCTCAGCGGCCACGAGCCGGATCTGGCCGATGCGCGCAAGAATGCCGCAGGGATCGCGAAGGCGGTCGGCGAACTCGGAAAGGTGGCGCCGGACGGCGGCGCCTATCTTGCGGAAAGCAGCTTCTTCGAACCGAAGTGGCAGCAGGCCTATTGGGGCCCGAACTACAAGCGGCTTCTGGAGATCAAGCAGAAGTACGATCCGGCCGGCCTGTTCTTCGTGCGCCACGGCGTCGGCAGCGACGACTGGAGCGACGACGGATTTACGCGGCTGGCGACGCGTCCATGAGCGTGCCGATATGAACCGTCGACGATTTGCAGGTCGACCGGAAGCCTCGCTCCGGTTCATTTGAACGTCGCGAAGCGAGTTCGCGCGCGAGAGGGGTAAGTGGAGCGCGACGCCGGAGATCGCCGCGCTCGCACCGTCAGGTCAGCTTGCCGGTGTACTTCTCCAGCGCCGCCCAGGCGTCCGCGCCATAGGTCTTCTGCCACTGCGTGTAGAAACCGGCTTTCACCAAGGCTGCCCTGAACTGCACGGGATCGGGCGTGTTGAAGGTCATGCCCTTCTCGGTCAGCTCGGCTTGCAACGAGCGGTCCATCTCGACCAGATCGGCGCGCTCCTTCACCGCCGCCGCGTCGAACGCCGCATTGATCAGCTCGAGCAGATCGGGCGGCAGGGCCGCCATCGCGAGGCGGTTGCCGAGGATCCAGTAGCCGCTCCAGCAATGGTTCGACAGCGCGCAGTATTTCTGCACCTCGTAGAGCTTTCCGGTCGAGACCTGTGCCAGCGGATTCTCCTGCCCTTCGACGATGTGGGTCTGCAGCGCCGAATAGAGTTCACTGTAGGAGATGCTCGACGGCAGCGCGCCAAGTCCTGAGAACAGCGACGTGAGCAATGCCGTCACCGGCACGCGAATCTTGAAACCCTTGAGATCGTCGACGCTGTTGAGCTGCCGGCTCGACGACGAGGTGATCTGGCGGAAGCCGTTGTCCCAGACCTTCTTCAGCGGCACGACGCCGGTCCTGGCGATCGCATCGCGGACGATGCCGCCGACGCCGCCGTCCATCGCCGCCCAGACCTGATCGTAGGACTGGAACGCAAAACCGATGCTGGGCAGCCCCGACAACGGCACCAGCGTCGACAAGGTCATGCTGGGTGCCGCCAATAGTTCGATACCGCCGGCGCGGACCTGCGACAGCATCTCCGGATCACCGCCGAGCTGGCTGTTGGCGAACACCGTGATGTTGACCCGGCCGGATGACTGCGTACCGACCGCCTTGGCCCCTCGGCCAGACGGATTGTTAGCGGATGGGTTTCCGGAGTGTTGACGCCGAGCTTGAAGTCGAACTCTGCCGCGGCAAGAGACGGCTTACCAAACATCGCGGCGGCAACTGCCACGGAGCCGGTTCCCAGCATCCGGCGGCGCGTCATATTCCTTGTTTTCATTATTGTTTTTCTCCCAGGCGCAGTCCGCGCCCATGGCCAGTTTCAGCCCTCTCCCGCTGTGACGCAAGGCACGGTGAAACCAATCGGCCCGTGGCACGAAACCATTTCCGGGAACTCACGAAACGATCCGGAAACAGATGGGGCTTACCAGTAGCTGCCATAGACGGCGCATAGACGCCCGGAGGCGACCATGAACCACTCGATCCATTCAGCCGATCGCGCGACCCACCTCAAGATTGTGGTTGTTGCCCTCGTTGCGGCCATCGGGGTTGCGGCTTTCGGCATTTCGGCGCGGAACAACGCGGAATTCACCCAGACCGCCCAGACCAACCAGGTCATCAAGGCCGGCAAGCCTGTCGCGATCACCTCCTCGGGCACCTCGACGGTCCGCTAAAACGTATTCAGGCTTCGGCAGACAAAGCGGCCGCCTTCGGGCGGCTTTTTTGTTGGGTCTGATCGTCTTGCGCTCCGATCAGGGCGGTGTGACCTTCGCCAGGTTCGGCTACGGCGATTGCAGGACCACCGAGACCGGGGCGCGCGAGATCGCTACCGCTGGTGCTCGACCTCGACGACACCCTGATCAAGGACGACCGTTCGATCTGAGCTTGTTCTCGATCCTGCGCCGCAATCCGCTGCTCGTTGTTGCATACGCGGTCTGGCTGACGCGCCACCGCGCAGCCGCGGCGAAATCTTAACCGCCTCCTAACGCGGTCGTTCGATTGCAATCCGCTCCGCGACCCCAGTTTTAAAAATTGTTCCATTAAGCTCGGCATCAACAGAGGCGCAGGCCCATAATGAATTTGCAGCAGCAAGTAATTTCGACCGGCTTCAAGATCATCTGCACGGATTGCGGCAGCCTGGCGATCAAGGTCGCCGATCCCGCGCATGCGTCTGGCGACACCATCATCGAATGCCGCCGCTGCAACGCCGTGCGCGGCACCGTGGCGGATCTGCACACCCTGGCGCGGCGCGGCCGCGACCTGTTCGAATTCTAACCCCCGGCGCCGCCGATGCTGTCAGACCCGAACGCGACCATGCAGAGCGACATTCCCCTGGACACGGTCTGGTCGATCCTCGAGGCCGCCAACGAACTGGGCGATACCCACACGGTTGACGCTTGCCGCCGTATCATCGACGCGAATTTGCGCGGCGAGGCCCCGGGACAATCCGACCTCAACGCGGTCGCCGCATTCTTTGCCTGATCAGGGCGGCGCGTTCCGCGTTTGTGAATTCAATGCGGCGCCGCGGTGACAGATCGCCCGGCGGAAACATAACAATACAGGCCGAGACGTCGCTTAACCTTGCCTGACTTGATTAGCCCGAGGTCGATCGGCTAGCTGTCGCACAGCTTTCGATTCGGACGGGCCGATGCAATTGACGCGCGACGACCTGACTGTCGGGGTCACAATCCCTGGGTTCCTCGTCCTCAGCACCGCCTCGATGATCGCGTGCGGGCACGCGTTCCCGGCGATGCATGTCTGGCGCTCCGGCATCACGGCCGAGGCCATCCTCGGCACCGCGATCATGGCCGTCTTCATCCCGGCGTTCATCGCGGGCCGCTTCAGCTTCGGTTATCTGGTGAGCTTCTCGCTGCTGTCAGCGGTGTTCGGCTTCGTCTGGCTCAGCTTCTTCAGCGCGTTCGATTATCCGCATGCCATCGCCCGCTGGGCCATGATCGCCGCGCTTGCCGCCGCGATGATCCCCCTGATGTTCCAGAATATGCCGGTTTGGCGGCCCGGCCTGTCCGAAACGGCGATCAAACGCATTGCGCTGCTGCTGCTGGCGTCGTCCTTGGCCGTGCTGGTCGCCGACATCTCGTACGGCGCCAGTCTCGGCAATCCCTATGGTGCAGCCCGCAACGCCGTCACGCGGCCGGCGCTGTTGAATTATCTCACCGGGATCATGATCGGCGCGGTCCTTCCCTATCTGTTCGCGCATTTCGCATCGCGCAGGCAATGGATGCAGGCCGCTTGCGTGTTGCTGTTTGCGCTTTGCTTCTATCCGGTCGTCAACAACAAGACCGTGCTGCTGTTGCCAATCTGGCTGCCGTTTCTGTTCTGGCTGTTCGGCCGGTTCACCCCGCGGCTGGCCACGGTGCTCACATTCCTCATTCCCATGATCATTGGGCTCACGGCGTTCGCCGTGCTCGGCGCCGACAGGGACTACGTCGTGTTCAGCGCCATCAATCTGCGCTTCCTCGCAATCCCGTCGCTCGCCCTTGATCAATATGCCGACTTCTTCGCACACCGCGACCTGACCCGGTTCTGCCAGATCACGATCGTGCGACAGGTGACTGCCTGCCCGTACGGCGAGCTCGGCCCGGCGCTCGGAGCGATCTATCGGGACGGCAATTTCAACGCCTCCTTCCTCGCCACCGAGGGCATCGCGTCGGTCGGTCTCGCGCTCGCGCCGGTTTCGGCACTCGTATGCGGCCTGATCCTGTCGGTGGGGTCGATGGTCTCGCGGCACCTGTCGCCGCGCTTCATCGCGGTGTCCTCAGGCATCGCCGTTCAGGCCATCATGAACGTGCCGCTCACGACAAGCCTGATGTCGAACGGGATCGCGCTGCTGTTCCTGCTGTGGTGGCTGACGCCCGAATGGCGAGCGGAAGCTTCGCAGCATAAGCAACAGTCAACGCGGCCCGTCGATGCGGTCGGTGTCGGGGCCTGAGCGATCGACAGCCGCGACCAAGCAACGCCGATACGACCCTGTGGCCTTACTTCTTTCGGAGAACGATGATGCTCTGATACGGTGAGATCCCGTTCATGCCGACGTCAACGAGATCAAACCGGTCGGTCCAGTGCGTCTCGATGTACCGCTTGCTGATGATCGTCTCGCCGTAGGTCATTTCGCCATCGACCGGATAGCTTTGCGGATAGAAGTAGAATCCCTCCCGCGCCACAGTCTCGGCGATCTTTTGCTGATCCCAGCCGGGCAATTTGGCAATCGGCTCATAGAATGCGTATGCCGGCGGCCGAATGGTCAGAAGAAACAGACCACGATTCTCCAGAGAATCGTGAACCGCGGTCAGGCATGTGTCGCTTGCGGCAGGCGAGAGGTGCGTCCAGATCGATAGCGCGTAAGCGACATCGAATTTCTGGTTGAACGGCAGACGTCTCGGCAGGCTGTCCGACAACACGATGTCGGCGTGCGGGTTGGAGCGCTGCGCGACCTGGATGATGCCCTTGTGCGGATCACACCCATGCAGATTACGGAGCGGCGCATCCTTCATGAAGTACCGGAGCACACTGCCCCAGCCGCAGCCATAGTCCAGCACCTCGCATTCATCGAATGGCTTATCCAGATGACGCCTGAGCTTATCGTGCAACAAGCGATAGGTTTCGATGACGGCGGCACCTAACTCCATCCCGGAACGACCGCTCCAGTTTTTCTGGGTCCCGGCATCAGGCGGATCGGGAATGGCGGCCTTGATGGCCTTGAAGCCATCATATTCCTTCCAGAGCAGCACGTTCCACAGATACGGATCGTCGATCCATTTGAGCGCGTCGTAGACGGACTCTCCCCTGCGACAGGCGGCGTCCGCTCCTTCCAGTTCGTCGTTGTAATATTCGTTCAGCCACGAACTCCAATTCATCGGCACGCCTCCGTGTTAGGTTCGCTTCATCGGCCCTCGCCCACGCTCGCGTCGTTTGAATGTCCTGACTGTCTTCGCTTACTCCGGCAACTTTAAGACCCGTCGAAAGCGTGTGAGTTCCGCAAGGTGGTGGAACCGCTGATGTCGTTTCTGCGCCATGGACGAGCGATCGCCGTTCACCAGGGGTGATAGCGACAGACCTCAACCGCAGAACATGGATCTGTTCCGTCAGCTGCCATCGCGCCGCCGGCGACAAGACGCTGAAGACGAAGACGACGCATGCCATCGCAGAACCCGCGTCGGCAACGTCGACCGCAATGTGGTTACATCGGATGACACACGCGCAGGCGCGGAAACCAGTTGATGACCGTTGTCGAGGGTGACGCCGGCGGCGCGGCGGGGAGGATCGACACGATGGCAAAAATGGTCAATCACAACGATAAGTTGCGCGAGACTTGCAGCCCGGCAAACGTCGGGAGCACCCGCCGTTTCGACCACGGCCAGCGCATCAGGACGGACCTGCCCGAGGCACAAAAACGCATTCCGGCGACCTCCCAAGAGATGCTCTTGGGAACCGACATTTCTGCTAAGTCATTGAAATAAATGGCGCGAGAGACGGGACTCGAACCCGCGGCCTCCGCCGTGACAGGGCGAAAAATGATCAGCGCAATCAACGTTGCGTGACATTCTCGACCTCGAAACTGCGCATGCCGACCGAGGGAAGTGTCACAGCTTCCCGTGCACCAAGGCCGAGATCAGCGTCCAACTCCACATGAAAACTAAAAAGCCCCGGACACCGTTCCAGCGGTGGCCGAGGCTCTTCAGCAACAGGTACGGCCGTAGGAGGGCCGCACGAAATGACGAGAGAAAATATACCGTGCACCGATCGGGTGCGCAAGAGTCGCTCGGCCGTGGCAGCGAGGGATCGCGCCGATGGCTGATCAGAACAAGCGCGACCTGTACACCAAAGAGCGGTTCGAATGGATTGATCAGGTCGTGGCTGATCCTGAATTGCCAGCGTCCGCCACGAAGGTCGCCTACGTCATCGCAACTAGTCTGTGGCGCAATAAGGGCTCCATCACCTTGGTGTCGCCCGAGGTCACGGCCTTAGACAATGTGCGAGAAGCCTGGATCGGCACCCGGGAGATTGCGGAAAAGATTGCGATGTCCCGCTTCACGGTCATGACTGTCGTGAACCAACTCCAAGAGCGCGGGCACCTTGAAGTCGATCGGGGCAAGCAAGGACGCGGTCATTCCAACCACTACCGGTTGGTTAGAAAAGGTGCGCACAGTAGCCTTTTCGATACGGGGAAAGTTAAATTGAAGAAAAGTCAAAAGGTGCATCGGCCAACCTTTTTGGCTGCGAAAAGGTTGGTGCACGCACCTCCAGAGGTGTGCCCACGCACCTGAATCCCTTTGTACCCTCTGAGTGTCCCTCTCGGAACGAGCGCGGCGCGCCTCAAGCGCGCCAGCGTGGCGCTGAGTCTCGTGGAGAGATGTGCCTATGGGAGCAGTGACGGGCCCGCGCGCTTGAGGCGCGCCGGCCGCTCCGGGCGGAGGTGGCCGCCCGTCAGTCAGCGACGTACGGGATCGACGATCGCCTGATCTGCAATCGCATGCAATTGGAGGCGAGTAACGCGTCGATCGCAGCAACCTGGTGGTCTCGGTTTGCAGGTCCAACAATGATTTCCTCGACGCCCAAATTCTGCGGGTGCGAGATCTTGGAGTTGATGACCTTGTCAAAGTGGAAAGTTGTGTAGGGAACAAGCCCAGCGGGCCCGATCCTCGTCTTCAACCTGGGCGGCCAGCTTACGCCGATCCAGATTAGTCGCGTTTCCTGTTCTTCGGCAAAATGGTTGTTCTTGAAGCTCAGCGCGACCTTCAAGGCCTCCGTCCAACAAGATTGTGCTTGTTCCGAGTTCCTGTGCGGAGTCTGCTCCCGAGACTGATTTGAAAGGACCTTAACGAGCGATTCGGCCAAATTGTCCGCAGCGCCGCGTTGCGCGTCGGCGTCATAGAGGACAGGGACGAGGTGAAAGCCTTGCGCGTCTGCATTCTCCTGAAGCCACTGGGCGTTGAATCCAATCGAGAAGCCTCGCCCTCCGTTATAGCCGCGCCATTGCGAGAGCAAGTCCCCCTGAGATGTCAGTGAACCGACGAAGGCATGAGCCCGTTCGCGCTCGTTAGACTGGTGAAAAGAGTCAAGGATGTACCACGCCAACGGCGAGGCGCGATCGATGTCAGCTTCGCGCCTCCTCAAGGCAGCCCAAACGATCTCCCACCCGTAGAGAAACTCCGTCGTATCGTTCAGAAATCGATGGTCGGAAACCCATAGGGATCTTGAGCTGATGATGCCCTGGAGGGCAGCTGCGGAAGTGTAATGATACAGGACCATTGGTTCGTCGATTTGCAACGGTGAGCCAGCCAGCACAAGCATGCGCTCCTGCCGTGGAGCAGAACACATTCGCGAGGGGGCCTTCGCCTTGCTACACGTGGAGCCGCGCGCCCGAAGCGCGCGGGCGTCAATATCGCATTAGCGGGCGGACTTTTTACGCGGCGGGTGTCTACGATCCTCGGCCTCGGACAAGCTCAGCACGCAATCGAGGTGACCAAGCCGACCAGTTCTGCTCTCACCGAAAGTTTCGTATTCAACCAGCACTTCGCCGTCCTCGAACGACTGGGTGCAGATCGGACACATATCTTGCTTGACCATTTGTTGCCCCCTCAAGTTTGAGGCAAGCTACCACGGAAATTTCAGGTTGCATAAGCCGGGTCAAGCTCGGGGTTAGGCGCCCGCCTCCCTGTCGATTTTTTTCGGCAACCATCCCGGTCCGCCGGGACGGCTCATCGAGCCCGTCCCGGCCACCGACCCGCCGACGAAGAGAACCCTGCGTGGGGGCCGCCCGATCAGGGACAAAATGACGGACGGCCCCGCGCCGGCCATCTTTAAAATGCGGGGCGCATCGCGACGGCCAGCGCTCTGCTAGCTACGAGGACGTGAAGTCGAGGTTTCAACGGACCTTGACTCTGACAATGCGATTTGTACATTTATTCTGAGATATCTGTACAAACAGGATGTAAGCTGATGTCAGAGCACGAGAAACGTCAGCGGAAGCCTGCCATCGGTTACACGCGCACAAGCTCGGCCGCGAACATCGGCGAGGACAAGGACAGCGTGGCTCGTCAGCGGAAGGCCATACAGGCCTACGCGAACCGCGCCGGCTATCGCATCGTTGCTTGGCACGATGATCCGGCAGTGGCCGGCGACGACATGATCGACACCCGGCCAGGGTTCGCCGCGGCGCTCGAGCAGATCGCCGGCAACGGCGTGAGGACGATCGTCGTTGAGACCGCCAACCGGTTCGCCCGCGACCTGATTGTGCAGGAGACGGGCTTCCGACGCCTGCAGGCCGACGGCATCACGCTGATCGCGGCCGACAAGCCCGACAGCTTCGTCGACGACACGCCCACTGCCGTCCTCGTGCGACAGATCCTCGGCGCAGTCGCCCAGTTCGACAAGGCGATGACGGTGGCGAAGCTCCGAGGCGCGCGCGAGCGCAAGCGCCGCAGGACCGGCGGCAAGGTCGAAGGCCGCAAGAGGTGGGTCGAGATCAACGCCGAGATGGTCGCCGAAGCCAGACGGCTCCGGGGCAGCTCCCCGAGGCCCGATCGATCCCTACGCGAGATCGCCGCCGAGCTCGAGAAGCTCGGCTACCGCAACGAGCGCGGCGCGGAGTTCTCGGCTTCGTCGATCAGGTCCATGCTGGCGTGACGCACCGGCACCGATTGAACGCACCAGCGCCTGCCACTGCGCGATCTAGCACACGCTGACATCATCCCTTCTCGATCAGAAGACCTCCCGTTGCGCCTGCCGGGCCTCGCCAGTGGCCTTCTCGATCGCTGAGGCCAGATCCATCTCCCCTATCGCACGCAGCTCCTGGGCCAACTTGACGGCGCCGCCGACGTCAATCGCGGTGAGCGGGTTGCCCGGGCCGTTGATCGCAACTCGCCACAGGCCATCGTCCGGCCTTACGGACCGGACCGCGAGCGCTGGATGGTCGATGATACCTCGGCTCGCGAGGACAGACGCGCGCGTATCATCGGGATTGGGGGTGACGATAACGTCCTCAGGCCCGAGAACGATCGTGTTGAGCCTATTGCCGTATTCACCGAGCTCGAACTTGACGCTTGCGGCGCGATAGAAGCTGTCGCTGCATCGCTGGAACAGGATCACCATCTCGCGGGTGCTTTGCGCGCCTAAGTCGCCGAAGATGCCACGTTGCGCAAAGCATTCGATGTTGTTGCCGTCCGGCTTTTGCAAGACGAAGCGGACACCGTCGATGTCGACGTCCGGCCTTGTGTTCGGAATTGGTTGCAGCAAGACCTTGCCTGGAGCGGGGAGCAGCCCGGCGAGCCGCGTCCTCATGTGCTCGATCTCGCTACTGCGGGTTGAGAGAAGCTGAAGCACATCGTTCCAGACGCCGAGGGGCACGGGAGCTGTGCCGGCGATCCAACGGCGGAGCGTGCGATCCGCAATGCCCGTTTCAGCGGCGAGCCCGCTCTGCCAGTTGTTGCCGAACAGAAGGATGGCGATCTTGATGAGAAGCTGAACCATGGTCTTTGGGCCTCCTTTGCCCATCCGCGGCGGGGCTCATCCCCTTCCGCATTCGAAATCAGCGGGACTGTTCCCGCCTGTAGGTATCAACGTGGGTGGCCACTGCCACCTCGTCAAGGAACTCAGCGCCGGAAAGCGCTGGGAAAGTGCCTGGAAACTGCACCGAAGCGGTGCTGATCACGAACTTGTGATGATCTCGAATGAGCCCGCCGCCCCAAAGGGTTGGCCGGTGCAAAGCACCTTAAAATCAATCAGTTAACGCAAATTAACCTTGAACGAACCGCGCAAATCACCGCCTACACACGCGCAGGCGCGGCCACCATTGCGTCCTGACCTCCGACATCACCGATCTGGCTATGCCGTCCCCCCCTGCCCGGATGCCGGCGGCTTCTGCACGCCTCTTCCCCTCGCCAATGAAGGAAACAACCATGCTCGCACCGCCGTCCGCGGGGCGCGCGCTGATGCGCGCCAACGCCAGCAAAGACGAAGCTGCTCGCCGCTCTCTCGAGAAGGAACTGCGCGACCCCGCCACGCTCCAAGGGGTTGCTGTCGAGCTTCTTGCCGCCGCGCTGGTGCGCTCGCGCGCCCTGCGAGCTGAGCGTCGAGACGATTGCCAGGAGCGTCAGGCCGCCCTCGCCGCCTTGCAGGTCGTTCGCACGTTGGTGGTGAAGCCGTGAGGCCCCCAGACCGTGCCCCGATCGCCACTGGTTCGTCGACCGATCGTCAGCCGATCGTCCCGGCTTTGTCGCGCGTTCGCTCGCGGACGACGAACAGCCCGGCCGACCGCTTAGGTCGCACCGCGCAGGCCCGGCGCGTCAAGGATCTGTACGCCGGCTATCTCGATGCGCTCGGCAACCCTGCCGACGTCCCGACGCTGGCGCTGGTCCTGGCTGCCGCCGAGGCCGTCGCGATCGCCGAAGTCGCACGCGCCGCGTATCTCGATGGCAAAGGCGACCTCAATGCGGTCGTGCGAGCCGAGAACACCGCGAACCGGAGCCTCAAGCGCATCGGCCTCGCCAAGCCCTCCGCTACCGCCAAGCCCAAGAAGACTTTCGCCGAGAGGATGGCCGACGCTGATGCAGCCCGGCGGGCGGCCGAGGCCGCCGCCGAGCCGTCGAGTACCCTAACTGGAGCCCCGCCGTGATCAGCGCGCTGACGTTCTTTCAATCTCTGAACTGGATCGACGGCACGCCGCTCACGATCGAGCCCTATCGGCAAGACATCTTCCGCAAGGCGCTGGATAGCTACAAGCCCGATGGCAAGCCGACCTATAACTTCGTGCTGGCAGGCCGCGGCAAGAAGAACAGCAAGTCGCTCGACCTGATCCTGGCCGGTCTCTTCATCCTCATCTGCAGGGAGGACCCCCGGGGCTCCGACGCGCTGATCGTCGCCAACGACAGCGACCAAGCCGGCCAGGACCTCGACCTCGCGAAGAAGCTGATCGCGGCGAACCCCGAGTTGGCGGACGAGCTGACGGTCCTATCGGAGGAGATCCGCCGCAAGGATGGCCGCGGCATCATGCGGATCATTCCCGCGCAGAACGTCGTCGGCCAGCACGGCAAGAGCGCCGCCTTCGTCGGCTATGACGAAATCCACGGCCTTCGCAGCCATGAGCTGTTCGAGGCGCTTGCGCCCGACCCCAACCGCTACTGCCTAGTCTGGGTCACGTCTTACGACACCATTCATGACGAAGAAGGCGTGCCGATGCACGACTTCAAGAAGATCGGCCGCGAGGGGGCCGACCCGGGGATGCTCTTCTCCTGGTATTCCGGCGATTACTGCACGGACCCCGCCTTCGCCGATCTTGCGCCCGAGGAGCGTGCCAACCCCTCGATGTCCTCCTGGCCCGAAGGCCGCGATTACCTCGCTCGCCAGCGCCGTCGCCTGCCCTCCGCGCAATTCCGCCGGTTGCATCTCAACCTGCCCGGCGCGCCGAAGGGCGTATTCTTCGATCAAAACATTGTCGAGAGCGCGATCGTCGCCGGCCGCAGCCAGATCGAGCCCGTCGACGGTGTCGACTACCTCGCCTTCGTCGATATGTCGGGCGGCAGCTCGGACGACGCGACGCTGGGCATCGCGCACTGGGACGGCACCAAGGCCATCCTAGATGTGATCATCAATCAGAACGAGCCGGTTCCGTTCAACCCTCGCAAGGCGGTCGCGCGCTTCGCCGCGACTTGCAAGAGGTATCGGTGCCGTGAGGTCCACGGTGACAGCTATGCCGGTGAGACGTTCCGAATGGACTTTTCTGACCACGGCATCGACTACCGCGTCTGCAAAAATAGTCGGACTGACCATTACGAAAATCTTGAGGTCGCGCTCAACGCGGGACAGGTCGAGCTGCTCGACCCGCCGAAACTTCGTCGCGAGCTGCTAACGATCGTTCGCCGCGGCGCCTCGCTCGATCACATGCCGGGCCAGCACGACGACTGGGCCAACTCGGCCGCCGGCGCGCTGACGCTCGTTAATCCGGACATCGGCGCCGGCGAGCCCGGCATTTTGACCTTCTATGCGCGTCAGGTCGAGGCGCTCGCCAACGGCGATGCAAAGGCGCCGGAGAAGGAGCGCCTGGTCGCCGCCGAGGTGATGGTACGCGTCCCGATTGAAACCTCGATCGTCACCGGCGCTGTTAGCGGTCGGTCGTATTTCGTCGAGCGTGATGGCGATCAGCTCGTTTGCTGGATGGATCAAGAGGACGCGTGGAAGCTCACGTCAGCGACAAACCCGCTGTTCGCGAACGCCAACATCGGTCTGCACGAACAGATATCCGAGGAGCGCAAGCGTCTCGGCAACCAATCCGGCCCGGGCATTCGCGTGCAGGATTTGTTGGACTACACCCGCCCGGTGCTCGCCGGTGACAAGCTCGGCATCACTCGCCAGACTTTCGAGATGATGAGGCGCGCCCGATGAACATCGCCGCTTGGAGAGAAGGCACCCTGTACATGAAATATCGATCGTCCCTGGCCATAGATGCCGACCTCGCCGCGCTGCGGCTGGAGTATGAGCAGAATTGCCAGCGCCTGGATCGCATCGACGTGATCGAGAAGCGATTGCTGGCTGACAACAGCTTGACGCTCGGTATCGACAGCTCCGAAGAGCGCGAGGCTCGGCAGACGGTCAGTGGGCTGTTGGCCAAACGCGGCAAAGCTGGCGCTTCGCTTTTTCAACTGTTCGATCATGCCGCACGGTCGATGGCCCTCCGTAAGAAGTTTGATGCCGAAGCGGCATCACTCGCCGCCGAGAAGCGCCGCTCGCGCCGCTACACTGACGCGTGGTCCGACATGCCGCCGATCCCTTGGAGAAATTAATGGACGAGATCGAGAAGCTGACCACGCCGCGCGGCGAAGGCCGCGCGATGCATTCACTCGCTGGCGGTTTTCCGATGAGCGACAATCGAACGGGCGCCGATTGGTTCGGCCCCGGTGCGCCGATGATGCCGGTCGCTCCGTCCGAGGTCGCCGGCCGTGTCCTCGACTACCAGACCGGCTACAACCTTGCGACCCAGCCTCGGGACGGCGACGACAACGCGATCCCGTTCGCGATGTTGCGCGCCCTCGCCGACAGCTATGACCCGTTGCGACTGATCATCGACCGCCGCATCGACCAGATGGCTCGGCTGAACTGGGTCATCCGTGTCAGGCATGATGGCGTCGGCAAGCGCCCCAAGACAGCGGCGCTGCCGCCCGCCACGCGCGAGCGCATCAGCGAGATCACGCGCTTCTTCAAGCAGCCCGCCCGCGATCTGAATTGGCGTAGCTGGCTCCGGGCAGTATTGGAAGATCACTATGTGATCGATGCGCCGAGCCTATATTGCTCACGGCATCCGGACGGTGAACTGCGCTTCCTGCAGCCGGTCGACGGCGCACTCGTCAAGCGTGTCATCGATCCCTGGGGCCTAACCCCTGCCCCCATCCCCTACGTCGGCGGCTCCTTCACATGGGGCAACATCCAGATCACGCCTAACAACCTCGCGGCACACGGATTTAGGTATGATCGTGCTCGCGGCTGGCTGCTGCCGCCCGCCTATCAAATGAACTTCCACGGGGTTCCGGCGATCGCGCTCACGCAGCGCGACCTTGTGTACGCGCCCGCGCGCGTCCGTACAAACCGGATTTACGGCACCTCGCAGGTGGAGGTAATCGCCCAGACCATCAACATCGCGATGCGCCGTGTCACCTCTCAACTCGAGCACTTTCGCGAGGGCAATATCCCTGAAGCTCTCTTCGCGTTGCCTGAGTCGTGGACACCCGATCAGGTTGGGCGCTTCCAGCAATACTGGGACGATCTCTTCTCCGGCAATCTCGGCAATCGCCGCCGGATGAAGTTCATCGGCGGCGGCGACAAAGATAGCTACATCCCGTTGAAGGAACCGCCCCTGAAGAACGAGTTTGATGAGTGGCTCGTCCGCATCATCTGCTTCGCGTTCTCGTACCCACCGGCCGCCTTCGTGTCTCTTCAAAACAAGTCGATCGCCGAGCAGCACGACCGCACCTCCGAGGAAGAGGGCCTGCAGTCCACCGCCACCTGGCTGTCGGACGTCATCAACAAGGTGATCGATGATGAGCTCGATTCGTCAGGCGAGATCGAGTTCGCATGGGTCGAAGAGGATGAGATCGATCAGAGCAGGCAATCTGAGATCCTCAACGCCTATGCAACCAACGGTGTTCTCACGTTGAACGAAGTCCGCGAACGGCTCGGTGAAGAACCCTCCCCGGACCCTGCCGCCAACCAACTCATGGTTAAGACCGCAACCGGCTATGTGCCGATTGGCGGAAGCAATGGAGAACCAAAAGATGTGGATCGATGACGAGCGCCGATGGCGCGCGGCTGAACGCGCGAACGCGTATCAGCCCACGCTTCAGAAGCTGGAGCGCGGAACAGTAGACGTCACCTTAAAGCCGGACGAGGCACGAGAGGTTCTGAAGTGGCTGGGAGGCAGCGCTGCCGAGAACGCCACGAACGCGCAGGTGGCCGAAGCGATCGCAACTCGCGGCAGCATTCTCGCCCTGCAGGCACGACACAACAACGGAGTTCGGCCATGATCATCAACGTACCCGCGAGCGTTGGGATGTCACACTACTATCCCAGCGGTCGCCCGGTCATTCAGTCAAAGATGCTCGACGGTCGGCTCGTTATCGACCTGCTGCCAGGGGATTTCACCTCATTGCTTACCGGCCAGCATGGTGCCGCTTGGGCCGCGGCCAACAGCGGCGCCGGCGGCGCGATGGAGGAACTCGGTCGGTTTAACATGCAGCCTCGATCATTTTAGGTTCGCGCGTTGTTTCGCCATGGCGCGCGAATTGCGGCTGACGAAGAGTTACTCCGGCTTTTGTGTCGCCGCTCGGCGCCTGGCGCGGTCCATCCAACCGCGCCGGGCGCCCACCATCTCCGAACATTAAGCCCGCCGTGCGGCGCGGGGAGCGCTGCGCTTGTCATGTATGTCTCAATGTCTGCCCATAGCCAAAGCGGACATCGCTTCTGCAGACGCTCATATCCGCTTTTGACCCATTGCGGACGACAGGTGGGTCCCTGTAGCGTTGCTTTGATCAACATCAGCATATGAGGCGTCTTCATGGACAGGCGTTGTATACTTGGCCTTTTTGCGACCACGTTGATCTCGGTCCCCGCTATTCCAAATGCCGCCATAGCGCAGGGGAAATCACTCAAGGATCAACTGGTAGGAACATGGATCTACGTGTCCAGCACAGGCAAGCGCGACGATGGCAGCGCGGTGGATCGTCCGCCCGCCCAGGGCGCGCTGACCTACACGGCCGATGGACGCTTCCATTTCATCACGGTGCGCACCGCAGTCCCGAAGTATGCGTCGAACGACCCTTCACATCCGTCTCCTGAGGAAGCCATGGCCGTTGCGTCGGGCGTAGTTGCCTACACCGGGACTTACATGTTGGACGAAGGCACGAAGACGGCGCACCTCAACATCGAGACGAGTTCGGTTCCAAATCTGGTCGGAGCACCTGATCAACGTCGGATCGTCACTTCGATCACCGACGAAGAGTTGAAAATCACAAATCCGCGGACACCGGCCGGCGTCACGCTTGAGTTGGTGTTCAAGCGCGCGAAGTGACGGCTCGTCTTCCGAGCTGAGCACAAAGCTCGATGCTCATGGCCCTTAGCGGACAACCGGGCGACGCGACATCGGCGCGCTACTGACGAGGCAAGTTATTTCGACTATCTTTTAGTGCCGAATACTAAGGCGGCACGACAGAACCCACGAGGGCACCTCAATGACCACGGTTAGAAGCGCACTAGCGCAGAAGAGTGGCACCCTGATCCATGTACGTTCCGCCGACATGGTCATCGAGGCCTTGCGACGGATGCGCGACAGTCGGGTCCGGTCGGTGCTGGTCATCGACGACGACATGCTGATCGGCATCGTGACCCAGGGTGACTGCGCCATCAAAGTGCTACTGCCCGGGCTCGATGCAAAGCAGACGCCGGTGGGTCAGGTGATGACGGGCAGCCCGGTGACGATCAAACCGGATGATCAGCTGGACGCTTGCATGGCTATGATGGCTGCGCGTGGTTTTCGCCACCTGCCAGTGCTGGACGCGGGCAAGGTCGTGGGCGTGATCTCGATAGGAGATGTCGTCAAGAACATCATCCGGGATTTGGAGCACAACGTGGACGACCTGATGGGTTACATCATGAAGGACAGCCCCGGGGGCTGACAGACGAACGCGGTGCCGTCACCCCCGCGCATGTCTGGTTGTGGCCCCAAGCAGACCTGAGGCCGGCGCGGATAGACGTCAGCTTTTGACCCGAAGCGGACCTTAAGTTCTGCCCTGGTTTGGACTAACCGCAGGCCATTGAAACGCTGCAAGCGCATCTTCAGCGAGTTGAAGACATCGTCGTGAAAACATGCGCTCCGTCCAGACGGAACGCAGAGCGGTTTCGGCTGCTTCGCGGGTTGCCGCTGGATAGCGCGTCAGCAATTCCGTCACGAGCTCCTCAAATTGTGCGCCCTTTGGCTCTTTCGGCAAGGAGCCGAACGACAACGGATACTCGGGGTTACGATCCACATCGTAGTGGGCTTCGTATCGTGGGTCGTCACTCATCACACTGGAAACGACGCCGACCTCGAATGAAACTTCTCGTCTCCAGCCATACCCCAATACGCGCCACCAGTATTCCAAGACTTCAAGTTCTACGACTGTTGTCGATAGCCCGGCCTGACAGCAACCGACGTTAGGGGGATCACCATAATGCAGACCCCTATGGCAGATAGCAGTTGCCACATCGGGATCGTCTTTGAAGTAGGGCTGTGAAATCGCCAATCGGAACTGACGCCCGCAGCATTGACATGCGGCGAGAACCAGCGCCGCCTCACGCGCATAAAAATTCGCAACCGCGTCCGGTTTGAAAGGCCCATAGCGCGGAACTGCGAACTCATCAAACCATGATGGTTCTTCCTTAATTCGGCTGCGTATGTCGGCATAGTCTGTATGCACTGGAGCCTCAAGAGCGTTTGCGGACGCGCCTAGGATAGCAGAGCTTCGCGGCCTTAGGTTGATGAGGTCCGCTCCAATGAAGAGCTTGCAGGCGATTTCAGTTACTAAGTGATGAACCAAGGGGCGCGACGGCTGAGGTCAGCTTTTGGCCCTTAGCTGCCCTTGGTCTACGATGTCATGATGTCCGCTTTCACTGAGAAGCAGACATCACTGCACGTGGGGCAATTGGATTTACAAGTACACGCGCTCGCCAGCCTTTCAGCGACCAGGACCAACGCTGAGGTGGCTCAGGTCGAGGCAAGCCAACGAAAAGGCGCGCCACGGTGCGAGCCACTGTGGTCGGCGACCCTGCGGTCGCCGCCGGCATGGGCCTCTCACTCAAAGGCACCGAGTACTTCGACCAGTCCTTCGACATTGACACGGTTGTCCACGACTTCGGCATGTCGGGTCACACCACCCACATCACGGCGCGCTCGGCCAAGGAGGGGCGATCAGCATCCTGATGGGCGCTCAGGAGGAGAAGTGAGAAAGTCAATCGCGACGAATCGTGCTGGAAACGAGGACCAGTCGAATCGGTCCAACTGCAGATAAAGTCACAGGGAAATCGGTTAACAAACCTGCTCACTGCCTGTTGATAAGGCAGAGGCTGCACGCGCCGTGCATTGCCGAAAGAAGCCCATCGAGTGTCCAATGGACCCAAGGTGCCGCTGCTGATTCGCGGTCGGGCACTGAAACGAAGGACGGCCCCGCTACCAACGGGAACCGCCCTTGCTCGAAACCGACCTCGGTTGCCCGGACATCGGCTCCTCCACAGAGCGACGATATGCAGACTCGTATGAAGGTGTCTATGGCGCCGAGGTCACATTCTCGGTGATAGCTACCAATGAGTGACTCGAAGAAACCTTTTGTGTTCAAGCCGAAGACCCGCGAGGAAATCAGCCTGAACGCCAACAAGATCAGTGTCTTGGCCCCGAAATCGGCCTCCAAGGAAATCACCCCGGCGCAGGGCATCCTGCACCTCGGGATCGAATTGAACGCCGATGTCAACGGCATCGGGATGGGCGTCCTCTCTGACGGCACCCCATACCTGAATCAGCGCGGGCTCGCTGCCCTCTGCGGGGTCCAGAACGCGCACATCGGCACCATCAGCAGCCAGTGGCAGGACGAGGACAAGCCGCGCATAAAGTCGATCAAGGCGATCTTGGCTAAGGCGGGCTTCAGCGCAGCCGCGGCCCACGTTGAGATCGTCCACGGTGGCCAGACCCAGTACTGCTACCCGGCCGAGATCTGTCTTGCGGTTCTGGAGTATTACGCTTTCGATGCCGGCGCGAATTGTCAGCCCGAAGCTCGTGACAATTATCGCCTGCTTGCAGGCTCTAAGCTGCGGGAACTGATCTACCGCCAGGTCGGCTATGACCCGGCGCATCTCAAGCGGTTCGACAAGTGGCACGAACGCGTCGCGCTCAACTACCAGTCCGCACCGAAGGGGTTTTTCCACGTCTTCAACGAGGCGCACACGGTCGTCTACGAGCTGATCATGGCTGGCGCGGATATCGGCGATAAGAATGTCGTCGACATCTCCATCGGGCAGCACTGGTCGAAGCACTGGACCGACAACAACTTGGAAGCCGTCTACGGTGCTCGCTCGAAGTACCCGCACTGCTATCCCGACAGCCACCCGCAGTCGAAGTCCAACCCGCAAGAGTCGTGGTGCTACCCGCTTGCGGCCCTTGGTGCGTATCGCGAATGGCTGCAGGACATCTACATCGAGGGCGGCAAGTTCAGCGCCTACCTCAAAGGCAAGGTCGCGAAGGGAGACCTGCTTCCGTCGGTGGCGCAGCTGGCAGTGACGGCCCTCGTGCCGCCGCAACTGCCCTCCTCCTGATTGACGCCCGACAGGCCGGCCGGCGCGCAATAGCGCCGCCGGCCCCATCGGCATGGCTGAACGGATGCACCAGACAGGTGCATGACAAGCCCGTCACGCTGAGGTAAACGACCGTCGGGTTCGCAGCCCGACTACCGCAAGGAGACCACCGTCATTCACCCGCAACCGGCCGGGTGCGCGTCGGCATGGTCTCATCCCGCCGGGCACGAGGAAGTCCAAAATGCGAACCAACACAGCCAAGCTCATCCAACTTATCGAACGAGCCGCAGCGCAGCGCGAGCGCGCCAGTAGGCTCGACGAATGGGCCATGCAACAGCACGACCCGGATGTCCGAAAGCGCACAGATGCCAGCGTGACGGCCATGTGCCACGAGGCCACCTCGATCGAGTTCAGCTGCGCAACCGCAGAGGTCGAGAGTGCCGAGGGACAAATGGTCCGCTGCCACTTCATCGGCGAGACCGGGTTCACCGCTGAGGAGCTGATCGAGATCGCCTGGGCGGCCGGCCATGACGCGGGCCGGTTGGGCCTGAGCCGCGCCCAGCCCGGGTGCTTTGCGAACTCGCTGGAGCGATCCGAGCCACCGCTGGAAGTCAAAAAGGCTCGTGGGTGAACTGCCCGGAGCCCACGCTTGCTCGCGGGCTCCGATTTCCACGCTCCGTTTACAATATTTTCTTACAACCTAAAGGAGAAAACTCGCCGAATTGTGCACCAGATCGGTGCAACGTTTGATTTGAGCTGCTTCTACGCCAGTGTTTTCGAGCACAATCTGCAGTAAATGCACCGAGACGGTGCAAAAACATTAGCATTTTCATGATCTTGCCAGAACTTCAGCCAGTGGGTAGGCACGTCCAGCAATCCATTCTACCGCGCTAGGTGATCCATGCATGGCATCGCGACCAGGAAAGCAGTTCTCTCGTTGCCGCAGGACGTCGATCGGCTTCTCGATCGCTGGGCTGCAGAGAACCAGTCGTCGCGAAGCAGCGAGCTGGTGAAGGCAGTACGTCTCCGCGCGGAGCAGGAGCGTAAGGCAGCGCCGGCGAGCTGATCATGTCGCATACACGGCACACCAAGAAGATCATCCAGCGGCACGTCGAAGCCTTGAAAGAGGCTGGGTTTGCCACGGTTGGGGTTCGACTTGATGGGACAGTGGTCGGCCTCGCAGTGAAGGATAACCCCGGTATCGAGCCCGACGCGACCTTGACGGACCGGCCGAAGCTCCGTGATGCTGCGGAGCTGCTGAGGTGACCACGACGCCTCCTCTCCTATTTGTCGTGCCCTCCGAGGACGACAGCGTGGGCCAGGATCGCATTCGCCACTTCGTGTATATCAACGCCCGCTGGCGTTGGCGCCCGACGAAGACCATGCGGAGCTATGGCTTCCAGCTGGTCAATATGGGTCGCGGCGGTCCCGGGTTGGATGCAAAAGGCAGGCCCGCGCCGAGTGTTGAGGACCAACAGCGAGCAATCGAACTCAATCGAGCATGGGATCATGTTCGTGCCGGACACATCATGCCGCCGGCCAAGACCACACTCCAAGTCTACGCCGAAGGATCCATCGGCTTCGCCTATCAGAAGGCGATGGAACATCGCAAAGCCGAACGGTTGGCAAAGGGTACCGTCTGGACCTCGCGACAGGAAAAACGCGACAGCTGGTCGCGATCATGGCGCTGGCTGTCCGCGCTCGCCGAGTGCGACCCCCGCACGGTCAAGGCTGAGCACTTCGTTCGCATTGATCCCACCTCCGGCAAAGCAATCGGCCTGATACCCAAAATCGAAGCCGAGGTGTCGGTCACCGAGCGTCACATGGTCATCAAGACATGGCGCGCTCTCTGGGTTCGGATGTCCGCTATGACGGTCGACGATCGGCAGTATTGCCGACGCGACGCCGATCCATCGAAGCAATTCTCGAACACGCCGCCAAAGCCCCGAGATCAAGTGTGGTATCGGCGCGAGGTCTATAAGTTGGTTCAGGTCGCGTGGCGCAATGGCTACTACGGCCTGGCCGCTCTGATTGCTGTCGCGTGGGATAGCCAGTTCTCGCCCGTCGACAATCGCAGCCTCACGCTTGCTCAATCCTGCAACGACGACACCGGCATTTACTTCGTCACTGATAGAGCCAAGACCGGGCGAGCAGCGGTCGCAACGCTGAGCCCGTGGTCCGAGGCCATCCTGCTCGCATACTTGCGCGGGTTCGGCGCTGATCTACTCGACAACGTGCCGCTGTTCTGGACGCGAGGCGGTCGACCAGTTAGCCGCCTGGGCGCGACGGGACGCTGGGGTGGTGATCACGGGGGCGGCCGCCACGTGGCCGCGCGCCCCTATTCCGAAAGCGCCCTGCAGCAGGATTTTCGGGAGCTACGCGAGCTCGCTTTCGGCAAGGACGAGAAGCGGCAATTGCAAGACATGCGACGCTCTGGCGCCGTCGAAGGCGATGCCGGCGGTGCCTCCGTCGAGGACCAAAGCAACAAGATGGCGAACACCATCGCGAGCAACAACCGGCTGCGCCGGACCTACAACCCGGTCAATGTTCCGAGTGCCCGTCGATACGATGGAGCCAGGATCAAAGGGGCAGCGGAACTGGAACGTAGGGCGACCAAAAGTGTCACAGCGACGCCCCTTGTGACACTGATTGCTGAGAGGAGGTCTGCTAAGCCATTGAAATGATGGCGCGAGAGACGGGACTCGAACCCGCGGCCTCCGCCGTGACAGGGCGGCGCTCTAACCAACTGAGCTACTCCCGCGGATGCCGATCATCGGATTGATCCGCGCAGGAACGAGGGCATAAAGGCCCGCATCCCGATAGTCAAGCACGTTGCGGAGCCCTGCATAGCGCGGGCATTTTCGTGCTGTGGGCGCGAGTTGTCGCCTGTTTTCAGGGGAAACGGCGTAGTCAGCAAAGCCCCGAATCAAATAAGGCCTGATAGGTCTGGGTTTCCTGTGGCCGGGCTCGGCGCTGCCCGTTCCCAGAACCGGCGGTTTCAGGACTTTTCCGGACGCATTTTCCCGACGCGAACGGCGCGCCATTCGCGTGAAAGCAGCAATCCAGCCATTCAGCAACGAAGAGGGCCACACATGGCGAAGAAAGCAGCGACCCCGGCGACGATCACGCTGAAGCATCTGGCGGCGGCCATCGCCGAGGAGCAGGAGCTGTCCAAGAAGCAGGCCGAGGCGATCCTGACCGACATGGTCACCCGGATCACCAAGCACCTCAAGAAGGGCGAGCGGATTCGTATCGTTGGCCTCGGCATCCTCCAGGTTCGCAAGCGCGCCGCCCGCATGGGCCGCAACCCGGCGACCGGCGAGCAGATCCACATCAAGGCAAGCAAGAAGGTCGCCTTCCGTGCCGCCAAGGAGCTGAAGGAAGCCGTCTAGGGTTCTTAACTTGCTTGATACCAAGCGCCATTCCGGCTCGCGACGCGGCCCCGGAGTGGCGCTTTTCTGTTGTAGAGTTGTCTCTCGATACGCTTTGCTTGCGCGAACCAACTTCGCCTGAGCGCCTTATTCCTGTTCTCCCACCCTTGCGCGGTCTTCATGCTGGCACCGGCTCTCGACTTCAAGCACACCGTCACCGAGCGCTTCCTGCGCTATGTCGTGATCGACACCCAGTCCGACCCGGATTCACTGACCACGCCTTCGACCGAGAAGCAGAAGAACCTCGGCCGCCTGCTGGTCGCCGAGCTGCAGGCGATCGGCATATCGGATGCGCATCTCGATCCACACGGATACGTCTATGCGACGATCCCGGCCAACACTGACAAGACGGTGCCGGTGATCTGCTTCTGCTCGCACATGGACACCTCACCCGACTGCACCGGCAAGAACGTCAAGCCGCAGGTCGTGAAGAATTATCGCGGCGGCGACATCGTGCTCCCGGCCGATTCCTCGCAGGTGATCCGCGCCGCCGAGCACGAAGCGCTGGCCGACCAGATCGGCAATGACATCATCACGACCGACGGCACCACCCTGCTCGGCGCCGACAACAAGGCCGGCCTCGCCGAGATCATGGACGCCGCGCATTTCCTGGTCACCAATCCGCAGGTGAAGCACGGCACCATCAAGATCCTGTTCACGCCGGACGAGGAGATCGGCCGCGGCGTCGACAAGGTCGACATCAAGAAGCTCGGGGCCGATTTCGGCTACACCATGGACGGCGAGACCGCGGGCCACATCGAGGACGAGACCTTCTCCGCCGACGGCGCCAGCATCATCATCGAAGGCGTCGCGACCCATCCGGGCTTTGCCAAGGGCAAGATGGAGCACGCGATCAAGATCGCGGCCGCCATCGTCGATCGCCTGCCGAAGGACACCTGTTCGCCCGAGACCACGGAAGGCAAGGAAGGCTTTCTGCATCCGGTCGCGATCTCGGGAGCGCTGGAGAATGCGCGGATCGACTTCATCGTCCGCGATTTCACTGAGCAAGGCCTGAAGCAGAAGGAAGCGCTACTCGAGAAGATCGTGCGGGACGTCATGAAGGGATACCCGCGCTCGACCTACCGCATGGAGGTCAAGCAGCAATACCGCAACATGAAAGAGGTGATCGATCGCCACCCGCAGATCGTCGCCTATGCGATCGAGGCGATCGAGCGCGCGGGGCTATCGCCGGTGAAGACCTCGATCCGTGGCGGCACGGATGGCTCGCGGCTTTCGTTCATGGGACTGCCCTGCCCGAATATCTTCGCCGGCGAGCACGCATTTCATTCGCGGCTCGAATGGGTGAGCCGCCAGGACATGGAGAAGGCCGTGCAGACCATCGTGCACCTGGCGATGATCTGGGAGCAGAAGGCCGGCGTTGTTGGCAGCTAGGTAAGACCGAGGAAGTGACCATGATGCGAAGCGCTCGCGCGACGAACCGAGCAATCCGCTGCTCCCGAGCTGCCGCGATCGCGCTATTGGCAACACCCGCCTTTGCCGCCGTTGCAGGGAACGCGCATGCGAATTCGGGTACGGCAGAACAACGAAAGGCTTGCCGGGCCGACGCCATGAAGTTCTGCCGTGAGTTCGTTCCGAGCGTCAGGCAGATCACCGCATGCATGGAACGGAACAAGCGCCACCTCAGCCCGGCGTGCCGCGCCCAATTCAAGTAGCTGCCGCCCTGGCTTCGCTATGACGCCCGCGCCGTCACGATCCAGATCGCGCCGGGCAGCAGCACGGCATCGCCCTTCGCGAACGGCGTCAACGCCTCGCGGATCGAGGTGACGGCGGCCGCCCTTAGGTCATCCGGCTGTCCTTCCAGTGCGCGGCTGGCGGGCCCGATCTCGAGCGCGCTCTGGACGGCGGCATCGATTCCGCGCCCGATCGCAACGTCGAACTCAAGCCGGCAGGGCTCCATCGCGATGCCGGAAAACCCCGCTTCGCCGAGGATCCGGTTCACGCGCGCTTCGGACGCGAATGAGAACGGACCGGGGTCTTCAGGACCAAGCTGCGGCAGCTTCGGCACGTGCTTGTAGACGGCCTGCAACGGCGCCATGAAGAACGGATTCTCGCGCGGCTCCTGCCAGCAGGCGAAGGCGAGCCGGCCCGATGGCTTCAGCGCCTTGTGCAGATTGGCGAACGACACCGCCGGATCGGCAAAGAACATCACGCCGAAGCGCGACGCCAGCAGATCGAAGCTTGCGGGATCGAACGGATAGACCGTGGCGTCGGCAAGCGCATAGGTGACCGGCGCATCCTTCGGCGTGCTTTGCCGTGCCCGCTCCAGCATCGGTCCGGAGACGTCGACGCCGAACACATGGCCTGATGGCCCCACGTTGGTCGCAAACCCATTCGTCGAGGCGCCGCTGCCGCAGCCGACATCGACGATGCGCTCGCCGGCCTTCGGCGCGGCGCGATCGATCAGGAGGTCGAGCACCGGCTGCAGCACGATATCCTGCGCGGCCTGCCTTGAGGCCCAGCGCTGACCGCCCGGCCCGTTCCAATATGCAATCTGATCGGCGTTTTGCGGATGGCCTGCGTTCATGCGATCCAAACCTGTTGAGAAGTTGCGCCGATCCTAGCAAGTCTCGCGCGTGGCCGCGCGCAACATCGGCGTGACCTGATAGGTGAATCCGGCATTGGCCTTGCTGACGGGATCGTTGGCGACGATCTCCTGCGGATCGGCATCGTCAGGAAGTTGCAGCACGCCCAGTCCCCAGACGCCGGCGGGATCGGCCACCGGCCCGAAGATCAGCGCCTTGCCGGCTTGCAGCAATTCGCCGCAATAGGCGACATGCGCCTGCATGATGGCGGCTTCCCGCGGCGTCATGTCCTGCGGAAAGGTCGGGCGCGGTCCGGTCAATTTGCAGACGTAATACTTCATCGACCTGGTGCGCTCTCTCGGATTATTTGGCGGCAGCGCTGGTAGGCTTGGCCTGCTTCGGCGCAGGGGTTGTTTTGGTGGCGTTCGCTTTGGGAGCGGCCTGCCCGTCATTGCTGCGCGCAATGCCCCACGGGTCGGTCGGCTTCTGGTCCGGCACACCGCTGAGCGCGCGCTGGTAGGCGCGCTGCTGCCGCGCCTCGTTGGCCAAATCCGAAGGCGACTTCTCGATCTCTTCGCGATAACGCTGAACATGGTCCTGCTGCGCCAATGCCGGTCCGGCAATCATGGTGAGTAGAAAAATCGCGGCGAGTTTGCGCATGCATCAAGTTCCCGGTTAGGCGCAGAGAATAGCATTGCAGCCGTGTCGGCATCAAACCTGAGCGGCAAGAATGATGATGAGGGCAGTCATACTTTTGTCCGCCTCGGAACGTAGCTCGCGGGGAACAGCAGCGATGGGATTTTGAACCAGTCCGCCTTCGCTCTTCGAGCTTCGGCGCGACAGCCTTCGCCCTGCGACACCGAACAAGTGGATGAATTCATCCACAAAGGCTGGCTTGCCCAGCCGTAGCCCGCAGGGCGAAGGCTGGTAGGCGGCGAGAGATTCGAACTCCCGACCCTCTCGGTGTAAACGAGATGCTCTAACCAGCTGAGCTAGCCGCCCTTACCTGCGCGCCTCTTTAGCCTCGCCCGCCCCTCGGGCGCAAGGTCACCAGGGCAGCGAGGGCTCAATCGTTGCGCCTCAATCCATCGGCCGCGCCGGCAATCCCTTGAGATCATTGATCCAGGGCGCGGCGGAGCGGCACCAGACCTGGCGTCGCGGGGTCAATTCGCCGCGCTGGCGAATGCTGCCCCAGCGGATACCCCAATCGTCGGGACCGCCGTCCTCTCCGCTCGTGAGCAAGGGGGAACCACAGTCGCCGCAAAAGTGCTGGAAGCGGATCCGGCCGTTATCGCCCCGCTTGCCGTAAATCTTCGGTGCACCTGCGGTCAGCCGGACCTGCTCGGCGGCGCAGATCACCGTGACGCGATAGGGCGAGCCGGTCAGCGCCTGGCAGTCCGTGCAATGGCAGATCGACACCCGTTCGGGATCGATCTCCGCCTGATAGGTCACGACCCCGCAGTGGCATTGCCCGTCGATCTGCATCTGCGTTCTCCCATTCAGCATTGTCCAATAAGGCCGTCCCCGAACTGGCGTTCCCTGCGCGATGCTGGCCGGTTCGGGTCCGCACGCTGCCAACCGGTGCCCGATGGAGCAACGCCGGTATCCCAAAACGGGATTGTTTGGGATACCAATTCGGGATACGTCGACAGGGCCCCAAAACTCTACTCCCACGCCGGCAGACAGCGATGTCGCAGATGCTTCAGATCCACGACCAGCTCCGGGAGATGATCCTCTCTCTCGACCTCGGCCCCGGCGAGCGGCTGACGGAGCGCTGGCTCGAGAGCCGGTTCGAGGGATCGCGCACGCCGATCCGCGCCGCGCTGGTGCGGCTCGAAGGCGAAGAGCTGGTCCGCCGCGACGGCCGCAACTGGATCGTCGCACCGATCGACCTCGGAGAGCTGGAGGCGCTGGCGGAGTTCAGGATCCCACTGGAGACGACGGCCGTCCGCCTCGCCTGCGCGCGGGCGAGCGCGGCCGACATCACCGGCGTCGAAGCGATGCTGGATGCCTGCCAGTCCGGCGCGCCGCGCGAGGAATGGCACCGTGTCGGCACCGATTTCCATGTCGAGATCGCACGCCTGTCCGGCAATCCCTTCATCGTCAAGGCGATCGCCGGCGCCATGACCCGGCTGTCGCGCGCGCGCTGGCTCGAAGTCTGGACCGAACCCTCGCGCGAGCAGGCCTGGCGCGAGCACCGACGTATTCTCGGCTTCATCAAGGCCAACGATCCGGAAGCCGCCGCGCGCGAGGCCGCCGACCACATCACCGACACCCGCGATCGGCTGCTGCGTTCGCTGAACGAGGATCGTCGCGGCCTGCGGGCGCGCGGCTTCGCCGTCATCGGGCTGCGCTGACATGAACATGGAAATCGATCGCGAAGCGGCGCTCGACGCCGGACCCTGGAAGCGCAACCTCATCGTCTGCGTGTTCGGCTCCTTCACCACTATCGTGGGGATGACGCTGCTGCTGCCGTTCCTGCCGCTTTATGTCGAGCAGCTCGGTGTCACGGACCATGCCGCCATCGTGCAGTGGTCGGGCATCGCCTATGGAGCGACCTTCTTCACCGCCGCGCTGACCGCGCCGCTGTGGGGACGGCTCGCCGACCGCTATGGCCGCAAGCTGATGCTGATCCGCGCCAGCCTCGGCATGGCGGTTGCCATGTCGCTGATCGGCATGGCGCACAACGTCTATGAGCTGGTCGGTTTGCGGCTGTTGACCGGCCTGCTCGGCGGCTACGCCTCGGGCTCGACCGTGCTGGTCGCGGCGCAGACGCCGAAGGCGCGGTCCGGCTGGGCAATCGGCGTGCTGTCGGCCGGCATCATGGCCGGCAGCCTGGTCGGTCCCTTGATCGGCGGCGTCCTGCCCGGCCTGATCGGCATCCGCGCGACCTTCTTCCTGATCGGCGGGGTCATCTTCTTCACTTTCCTCGGCACGACCTTCCTGATCCGCGAGGAGGCGCGTCCGAAGACGGCGAATGGCGGCAAGTCGCGTGGCGGCTGGTCACTGGTTCCAGACAAGCGACCTGTCATCGCGATGTGGGGCACCGGCCTGCTCCTGATGATCGCCAACATGTCGATCGAGCCGATCATCACGGTCTATGTCGCGCAACTGGTCGAGACACCGCAGGTGACGTTCGTGGCCGGCCTCGTGATGTCGGCGGCCGCCTTCGGCAGCCTGCTGTCGTCGTCGCATCTCGGCAAGCTGGCCGATCGCGTCGGCCATTGGCGGATCATCACCATCTGCCTGGCCGCCTCGGCGCTGCTGCTGATCCCGCAGGCCTTCGTGGTCAGCGGCTGGCAGCTGATCCTGCTCCGCTTCCTGATGGGGCTCGCGCTCGGCGGCCTGTTGCCCTGCATCGCAAGCGTGATCCGGCACAACGTGCCTGACACGGTCACCGGCAGCATGCTGGGCTATTCGATTTCGGCCCAATATGCCGGCCAGGTGATCGGCCCGCTCGCCGGCGGATTCATCGGCGGCCATATCGGCATGCGCGCGGTGTTCCTCGGCACCAGCGTGCTGATGGCACTCGGGGCGATCGGCAATTTCATCGTCGAGAAGAAAGAGTAGTCGCCTGCTCGGCTCCGCGTGATGACCAAAACAAAAACGGCGCCCGAAGGCGCCGTTTCAGTATCTCGATTGGAGCTCGCTTCAGTGCGCCGTCAGGCCACCGGACGCTTCATCCGAAGCGTCGGGCTTGACGTCGACCTTGCTGGTCTCCTCTTCCCAGACGATCGGCACAGGCACGCGGGTCAGCGCCTTGGCAACGACCTCATCCAGCCGCGAGACCGGAATGATCTCCATGCCGCCCTTGATCGCATCGGAAATCTCCGTGAGATCCTTGGCGTTGTCCTCGGGGATCAGCACCGTCTTGATGCCGCCGCGCGCGGCAGCCAAGAGCTTCTCCTTCAGACCGCCGATCGGCAGCACGCGGCCGCGCAGCGTGATCTCGCCGGTCATCGCGACATCATGGCGGACCGGAATGCCGGTCATGACCGAGATGATCGCGGTGGCCATCGCCACGCCGGCCGACGGACCGTCCTTCGGCGTTGCGCCCTCCGGCACGTGAACGTGGATGTCGCGGCGGTCGAACATCGGCGGTTCGATGCCGTAGACGATCGCGCGCGAGCGGACGTAGGACGCCGCCGCCGAGATCGACTCCTTCATCACGTCGCGCAGATTGCCCGTGACGGTCATCTTGCCCTTGCCGGGCATCATGACGCCTTCGATGGTGAGCAGCTCGCCGCCGACATCGGTCCACGCCAGACCGGTGACGATACCGACCTGATCCTCGTCGTCGATCTCGCCGAAGCGATACTTCGGAACGCCGAGGAACTCTTCGATATTCGCCTCGGTGACCTTCACCGACTTCTTCTTGGAGATCATCAGCTCCTTCACCGCCTTGCGGGCGAGTGTGGAGAGCTCACGCTCCAGATTACGCACGCCCGCTTCACGGGTGTAGCGGCGGATCATCAAGAGCAAAGCCGCGTCGTCGATCGACCATTCCTTGGAGTCCAGACCGTGCTTGGAGAGCGCGCTCGGGATCAGATGCTTGCGCGCGATCTCGACCTTCTCGTTCTCCGTGTAGCCGGCGATCCGGATGATCTCCATGCGGTCCATCAGCGGCCCCGGAATATTCAGCGTATTCGCGGTCGTGATGAACATCACGTTGGACAGGTCGTAATCGACCTCCAGGTAATGGTCGTTGAAGGTCGAGTTCTGCTCGGGGTCCAGGACCTCAAGCAGCGCCGACGACGGATCGCCGCGGAAATCGGCGCCCATCTTGTCGATCTCGTCCAGCAGGAACAGCGGGTTCGAGGTCTTCGCCTTGCGCATCGACTGGATGATCTTGCCGGGCATCGAGCCGATATAGGTGCGGCGGTGACCGCGGATCTCGGCCTCATCACGCACGCCGCCGAGCGACACGCGCACGAACTCGCGGCCGGTCGCCTTCGCGATCGACTTGCCGAGCGAGGTCTTGCCGACGCCGGGAGGCCCGACCAGGCACAGGATCGGTCCGGTCAGCTTGTTGGCGCGTGACTGCACCGCGAGATACTCGACGATACGGTCCTTGACCTTCTCGAGCCCGTAGTGATCGGAGTCCAGCACCGCCTGCGCGGCCTCGAGGTCCTTCTTGACCTTGGACTTCTTGCCCCACGGGATCGACAGCAGCCAATCCAGGTAGTTGCGCACGACGGTCGCTTCCGCGGACATCGGCGACATCTGGCGGAGCTTCTTCAGCTCGTGCTGGGCCTTCTCGCGAGCTTCCTTGGACAGCTTGGTCTTGGAGATCTTCTCCTCCAGATCGGCCAGCTCGTCGCGACCTTCGTCGTCGCCGAGTTCCTTCTGGATCGCCTTCATCTGCTCGTTCAGGTAATACTCGCGCTGGGTCTTCTCCATCTGGCGCTTAACGCGCGAGCGGATGCGCTTCTCGACCTGCAACACCGAGATCTCGCTCTCCATCAGGCCGAGCACCTTCTCCAGGCGCTGGGTGACGGACAACGTCTCCAGGATCGCTTGCCGATCGGCAATCTTGACCGCGAGATGCGAGGCAACGGTGTCGCCGAGCTTGGCGAAATCGGTGATCGCCTGAACCACGCCGACGACTTCGGCGGAGATCTTCTTGTTCAGCTTCACATAGCTTTCGAAGTCGGACACGACCGAACGCGCCAAGGCCTCGGCTTCGACCGAGTTGGCGTCAGTGTCGGCGAGCGCGACCGCGGTCGCCTCGTAGTACTCGCTGCGGTCGGAATACTTTTCGACACGCGCGCGCTCGAGGCCCTCGACCAGCACCTTGACGGTGCCGTCGGGCAGTTTCAGGAGCTGCAGCACGCTGGCGAGCGTACCGGTCTCGTAAATTGAATCGGGTGCCGGATCGTCATCGGACGCGTTCTTCTGCGTCGCGAGCATGATCAGCGCGTCGTTCTTCATCACCTCTTCGAGCGCGCGGATCGATTTCTCGCGGCCGACGAAGAGCGGCACGATCATGTGCGGGAAGACGACGATGTCGCGGAGCGGCAGCACCGGATAGGAATGGCTTTCGCCGTGGACGATCGTTGGCCGGGGTTTTGAAGTCGTCATGGCCTTATCCTTTTGTTTTGCCCCCTTGCACGCAGTCCGCCTGCTTGCGCAACCGCCACAAGGTGCCTTGGTGATCCGGAATTAGATTGCCGTCAGCAGCCGCATATTCCGCATCGTAAAGCGACGAATCTCAACGCATGAGATCCCTCACCGATAGCATTAGGTGGCTATCAGGCGGGGGGGTGTCAAGTCTGAGAAGTGCCGGGAAATATAGGCTAAACAGGCATTTACTGCGACGCGAAAATGGCCTGCTGCTGCGCCGCAACGGCCGCCGGATCGCCCGGCAGCCGCATGAATTGCGACGACAGAAAGTTGCGCCTTAGGCGCTCGCGCTGCTCTCGACGGCGCGATCGGAACGATCCGCGTAGATGTAGAGCGGACGCGCCGTGCCCTCGACGACCTCGCGCGAGATCACGACTTCCTCGACGCCTTCGAGGCCCGGGAGGTCGAACATGGTCTCGAGCAGGATGCTCTCCAGGATCGACCGCAGGCCGCGTGCGCCGGTCTTACGCTCGATCGCCCTGCGGGCGACCGCGCCAAGCGCCTCGTCGGCGAAGGTCAGCTCGATGTTCTCCATCTCGAACAGCCGCTGGTACTGCTTCACCAGCGCGTTCTTCGGATCGGTCAAGATCTTCTTCAGCGAGGCCTCGTCGAGGTCCTCCAGCGTCGCCACGACGGGCAGACGGCCGACGAATTCCGGGATCAGGCCGTACTTCAGCAGATCTTCCGGCTCGACGTGACGGAATATCTCGCCGGTACGGCGATCCTCCGGCGCCAGCACCTGCGCCGCGAATCCGATCGAGGTCGAACGGCCGCGCGCGGAGATGATCTTCTCGAGGCCCGAGAAAGCACCGCCGCAGATGAACAGGATGTTGGTGGTATCCACCTGCAGGAATTCCTGCTGCGGATGCTTGCGGCCGCCCTGCGGCGGGACCGAGGCCACCGTGCCTTCCATGATCTTCAGCAGCGCCTGCTGGACCCCCTCGCCCGACACGTCGCGGGTGATCGAGGGATTGTCCGACTTGCGGCTGATCTTGTCGATTTCGTCGATATAGACGATGCCGCGCTGCGCGCGCTCGACGTTGTAGTCGGCGGCCTGCAGCAGCTTCAGGATGATGTTCTCGACGTCCTCACCGACATAGCCGGCCTCGGTCAGCGTCGTCGCGTCAGCCATGGTAAACGGCACGTCGAGGATGCGGGCCAGCGTCTGTGCGAGCAGCGTCTTGCCCGAACCGGTCGGACCGATCAGCAGGATGTTCGACTTCGCCAGCTCGACGTCGTTGTGCTTGGTCTGATGGTTCAGCCGCTTGTAGTGGTTGTGGACGGCGACCGACAGCACCTTCTTGGCATGGCTCTGGCCGATCACGTAGTCGTCCAGGACCTTGCAGATTTCCTTCGGCGTCGGGATGCCGTCGCGCGACTTCACCAGCGAGGACTTGTTCTCCTCGCGAATGATGTCCATGCAGAGTTCGACACACTCGTCGCAAATGAAGACAGTCGGTCCGGCAATCAGCTTGCGAACTTCATGCTGGCTCTTGCCGCAGAACGAGCAATATAGCGTGTTCTTGGCGTCGCTCGTGCCGACCTTACTCATTCATTATCTCCGTCCGCCGTTCGACCTCGTTTGCCAGATCGACCCAATCCGGCACAAAACCGGAGTATTGGGTAGATAGAGCAAATTCCGTACCAAAAAAGACCCTACGCAATACTGACCGTGTGGATCACGGTTTATTCGAATCTCCGCGATCATAGCCGTTGCATTACAGCCAACCATGCTGGCACCCGACTATCAAGAATTCGCTAATCGGGAGGCCGGCTCAAGACCGTGACAATACCGTGATTTTCCACGATCGCACGTGGAATACGCTTCGAAATCCACGGAACGTTGCGGGATTACCACGCCGGACCATGAGCACGAAAGCGGAACTTTCTGCCCCCGCATATGCGCTTGCGAGGTACCCCGCCGTCCTGCTTTGCCGACTATGTGAGGCGTCAATGTGGAGATCACACCGACGCCTCGGGTCGCCTTTCCAGATCAAGCAGCCTTATTAGGCCGCCTTGGCCGCCGACGGGTCTTCCGGCCGCTTGTCGATGACCTTGTCGACGAGACCGAACGCCTTGGCGTCCTCGGCGGTGAGGAACTTGTCGCGCTCGAGCGCGTCCTCGATCGCCTTGTAGGTCTGGCCGGTGTGCTTCACGTAGATCTCGTTGAGGCGCTTCTTGAGATTCAGGATCTCCTGCGCGTGCAGCATGATGTCGGTGGCCTGGCCCTGGAAGCCGCCGGACGGCTGGTGCACCATGATGCGGGAGTTCGGCAGCGTGAAGCGCATGTCCTTCTCGCCGGCTGCGAGCAGCAGCGAGCCCATCGAGGCCGCCTGCCCCGTGCACAGCGTCGACACCGGCGGACGGATGAACTGCATCGTGTCGTAGATCGCAAGGCCCGACGTCACCACGCCACCCGGCGAGTTGATGTACATCGAGATTTCCTTCTTCGGATTCTCGGCCTCGAGGAACAACAGCTGCGCGACGGTCAGCGTCGCCATGCCGTCTTCCACCGGACCGGTGACGAAGATGATGCGCTCTTTCAGCAGGCGCGAGAAAATGTCGTAGGCGCGTTCGCCGCGATTGGTCTGCTCGACGACCATCGGCACGAGGTTCATGTAGGTTTCAACGGGATCGCGCATGAAAGAACCCAAGGGTTAGGGGTGATGCAGAACGTTAAGGCTTAACCCAGATATGGGCCAATTTCCGGCCGACAAGACCGGCACTGACCGTACTAGCCACCTGGGCAGGACGCAGAAGTTCAAGCCGATTCGCGTCGGCGCGCCTAGCGAGGGGAACCCTCGCCAGGCTTGCTTTCGCGGTTCATCATTAACGCGAGGTGCCGCAATTAGGCGGCAGTTTGCTCGGCGTCTTCATCCTTGAACAGCTCATCCTTGGAGACCTTCTTCTCGGTCACGTTGGCGAGCTCAAGGACGAAGTCGACGACCTTGTCCTCGTAGATCGGGGCGCGGAGCTGGGCCAGCGCCTGGGCGTTGCTGCGGTAGTAATCCCAGACTTCCTTCTCGCGGCCCGGCATCTGGCGCGCGCGCTCGATCACGGCGCGCGAGACCTCGTCGTCGGTCACGGTGATCTTGTTCTTCTCGCCGATCTCCGACAGCACGAGGCCGAGGCGGACGCGGCGGTCGGCGATCTTCTGGTACTCTTCCTTGGCCGCATCCTCGGTGGTGTTCTCGTCGGCGAAGGACTTGCCGGTCGAGTCCATCTCGGCCTTGATCGAGTTCCACATCAGGTTGAACTCTTCGGCGACAAGCGACGGCGGCGCCTCGAATTTGTGACTCTCGTCGAGCCGGTCGAGCAGCGCGCGCTTGACCTTCTGACGGGTCGCGCCGGCGAACTCGGCGGTCAGGCGCTCGCGCGCGGCTTCCTTCAGCTTGTCGAGCGACTCGAGGCCGAGCGTCTTGGCGAACTCGTCGTCGATCGTGGCCTCCCCGGGCGCCTCGATCAGCGTCGCGGTGGTCTCGAACTCGGCCGGCTGGCCGGCGAGCTTGTCGTTCAGGTAGTTCTTCGGGAAACCAACCTTCAGCGTGCGGGTCTCGCCCGTGCCGATGCCGATCAGCTGCTCCTCGAAGCCCGGAATGAACTGGCCGGCGCCGATCACGACCTGGATGCCCTCGCCGGTGCCGCCCTCGAAGGCTTCACCGTTGATGGTGCCCCTGAAGCTGATGGTGACGCGGTCGCCCTTCTCCGCCGCACCCTCGGTCTTGGCGCTGTACGGGCGGCTGCCTTCGGCGATGCGCTTGATGGCATCGTCGACGTCGGCGTCGGAGACATCGACCACTGGCTTCTCGACCGAGAACGACTTGAAATCGGCGAGCTGGATCTGCGGCACGACCTCGATCGCGACGGTGTAGGTCAGGTCGGTCTTGCCCGACAGCAATTCCTCGACCTGGTCCTTCTCGGTCGGCATCGTGATCTTCGGCTCGCCGGCGAGGCGGAAGCCGCGATCTTCGAAAATCTGCCGGTTGGTGTCGCTGATGGTCTGGTCGATGGTCTCGGCCATGACGGAGCGGCCGTAGATCTTCTTCAGGTGCGCCACCGGCACCTTGCCGGGACGGAAGCCGTTGAGACGGACCTTGTCCTTGAGGTCGACCAGCTTGGCGCCCGCCTTGGCATCGAGATCGGATGCCGGAACGCTGATCTTGAATTCGTGCTTCAGTCCCTCGTTGAGGGTCTCGGTGACCTGCATGGTATCAATCTTCTTCCGCTTTTGCCGCGGCCCGAGTGGCCGTGGCAGTGTCAATCTGTTCGACGGTGAGCCTTGCGGCCTAACGTCTGTGGGTTCGGCGAACCCTCGTCCCCTTCGGGGCCCAAGGTTCTCCAAGGAATCGTCATGCAAACGCTGTAAGCGCTTGGTGCGGGCGGAGGGACTCGAACCCCCACAACTTTCGTCACTGGAACCTAAATCCAGCGCGTCTACCAGTTCCGCCACGCCCGCGCGAAAAGCATCCAGTCCGGCCGCGATGCCGCGGGCGGCCGGGCTTATAACATGCGCCCACCGGTTCGCAGCAAAAAAATGGCCGCTGGAGAGCCCGCCCTGCGACCGATCGCGACTGGACAGGTACACTTGAAAATGGTCCGCATCGGCCGGATGGCAAGCCCCATAGCAAGTCCCCAAGTTTCCCTCACCCGGCGCGACCTGATCGCCGGCCTCGGCGCCGCGGCGCTTTGCCCCGCCTGGCCGACCACCGGCTCGGCCCAGGGCCGGACGGCAGTTGCGCTGCAGGCCAAGATCGGCCGCATCCTGCTTCGTCCCGACGGACCGGAGACCCCGGTCTGGTCGCTCGGCAGCGGCGATCTCCACTTCAGGCGCGGTGAGATCCTCGACGTGACGTTCGGCAACGAGCTACCGGTCGCCGCAGCGCTCGATTGCCGCGGGCTCGATGGCGTACCGGCCGCGGAGCCGCTGGCCTCCCGGGCGCCCCTTGCCACGGGGGCAAAAGATATCTTCCAGCTGCCGCTTCGGCATGCCGGCACCTTCCTGTGCGAGCCGCTATTCGGGGACGGCGCGGCGCCGGCACGGCCGCGCCCGCTGATCGTAACCGGCACCTCGCCCGTGGCGGTCGATCGCGACGAGGTCCTGCTGATCGAGGAATGGCGCCTGCAGCCCGATGGAACTGTGATCCCGCCTGGAAGCGACCCAAAAAATTCGACGCAAATTCATACAATTAACGGCAAGACCTCATACGATATCTCGGCTCCGGCCAATGCCCGCCTCAGACTCCGCTTTATCAATGGCAGCCAACGCAGCGTGCTGGCGGTCAAGCTGGACAACCTCGACGTCCGGGTGATGGCGATCGACGGCCAGCCGGCCGAACCGTTCCCGGCCCGCAACGGCGCGCTGGTCCTGGCTCCTGGAAGCCGCACGGATGTCTTTGTCGATGCGGCTGGTCCGGCCGGAACGAGCTTCCCGATCCTGCTGCACGACGGCAAGCAAGCCCGTCCGGTCGGCAAGCTCACCGTCTCGAACGAGCCGCCAATCCGAACGGCGCCGTTCCCGCCAGCCCCACCGCTGCCGGGCAATGACATGCCCGCTCAGCTCGACCTCAAGAGCGCTACGCGATTCGATCTGGCGCTCGGCGCGCCCACCGAGTGGTTCCGCCCGGCGGATTTCAAGCCGTCAGCGGCCCCGGCCTTTCAGGCCAAGGCAGGCCGAACCGTCGTGCTGGCCCTGACCAATCAGGCCACAATCGCCAGCGTGTTTCACCTGCACGGCCATCACTTCCGTCTGCTCGACCGGCTCGACGACGGCTGGAAGCCGTTCTGGCTCGACACGCTCGCGGTCGAACCGGGCCAGACCCAGCGCATCGCCTTCCTCGCCGAATATCCGGGCCGCTATCTGATCGAGCAGGTCGCGACCGATTGGGCCGCGCCGCGGCTCTTGCGATGGTACAGTGTCCAATAACAAGAAGTGGAAACCGCCTTAAGGAAACGCCGATGAGCCAGACAGTTGCAGCGATTCGCGGAGTGAAGGCACGAAGCGTCGTGGTGCCGCTCAAGCGTCCTGTGAAGACCGCGTTTGGCGTCATCGATTCCGGTCCGCTGGTGCTAATCGATGTCGAAACCGATCAAGGCGTTACCGGCCGCACCTACATCTTCGCCTACAGCAAGCTCACACTTCACCCTCTCGTCTATCTGATCGAGGAGATCGGTCGCGAGCTGATCGGCAGGCCAGTCGCCCCGTTCGATCTGATGAAGGCGATGGACGCCAAGTTTCGGCTGCTCAGCGCGCAGGGTCTGGTGGGGATGGCCGTGTCCGGTCTCGACATGGCCTATTGGGATGCGCTCGGCCAACTTGCCGGCCGGCCGCTGGTCGAGTTGCTCGGCGGCTCGGCGAAGCCGATCAAGGCCTATGACAGCTATGGCGCGGTCGATCCCGTTGCGGACGAGCGCGCGCTGCGCCGCTCGCTCGAGCAAGGCTTCAAGGGCATCAAGATCAAGGGCGGCGATGGCGATGCCGCCAATGACGAGCGCGTCGTGAAGGGCGTGCGCGCCCTGCTCGGTCCCGACATCGCGCTGATGATCGATTTCAACCAGTCGCTCGATCCGGCGGAAGCCACACGTCGCATCGCCCGGCTTGCGCCCTACGACCTGCACTGGATTGAGGAGCCGGTCCCGCAGGAAAGCCTGTCCGGCCACGCCAAGGTCCGCGAGACCTCGCCGACTCCGATCCAGGCCGGCGAGAACTGGTGGTTTCCGCGCGGCTTCGCCGAGGCGATCGCGGCCGGCGCATCCGACTTCATCATGCCCGACGTGATGAAGGTCGGCGGCGTGACCGGCTGGATGCAGGTCGCGGGACAGGCCGATGCCGCGTCGATCCCGATGTCGAGCCATCTGTTCGCTGAAGTCAGCGCGCATCTGCTCGCGGTGACGCCGACCGCGCACTGGCTCGAGTTCCTCGACTTCGCGGGCGCGATCCTCGCAAGGCCCGCCGAGATCATAGACGGCGCGGTGACCGCCCGCGGTCCCGGGCTCGGCATCGAATGGAACGAGCCGGCGGTGGCGAAGTATCTCGTGAGCTAGCGCCCGGCGCGGCGTTTCTCCGTTTGCTTCAGATTGTGTCTGCCCCTGCTTCTGATGAGGGCGGCAACGGATTGCCGTTTGTCTGACGCATGGCTGAGGTCGCCATCAATCGAACGTGAGCGAGAATTCACGACATCATCATGTAGGTCGATCGGGCGCACTGGAGCGCCCAATGAGCTGACGCTCAAATTTCGCTGTCCGGAACAACTCGAAGGACTGATCCCGCGACCGCTCCCGGCGGCACAAGGCGTCCCCGACTGGCTCAAGGCCATGCCGGCGACGGCCTTCTCTTCGATCAACCTGCACGACGAGAACACCATCAAGCGCTGCCCGCCCTTCGTGGACGCGATGACCTGCGGGTTCCTGCTGCCGCTGGTCTGCGATCTCAAGGTCGATGACGGCGAAATCACCTGGGATCACGACCTGCCGCCCGGAGGCACACCCGAATTTCCGCGCTCGCCGATCGGATTTCACGACCCGGGTCAGGTCAGCGGCACACCATTATTCGAAGCGGGCCGCTTCTTTCTCAAATTCCACAATCTGTGGACCGTCGAAGCGCCTGAAGGCTACGCGATCTACTTCACGCATCCCGTCAACCGCTTCGACCTGCCGTTCACCACCCTCAGCGGCCTGGTCAATTCCGACCTCTATGTCGACAATTGGGTGCACTTCCCGGCGTACTGGCACGATCGGAATTTCCGCGGCGTCCTCCCGAAAGGGACTCCCATCGCGCAATGCATTCCCGTCAAGCGCGACGACTGGACTGCGCAGGCATCCTCGTTCACCGCGGAAGAAGCCAAGCGCGTCGGCGAGTTCAGGAGTGAGCTCAAGCGCCAGCCCAACCTCTACCGGAGAAACTTCAGGGCCTGAGGCGCGACGAGATTTCGTCCGATCCGCTCAACCTGCTTCCCCGCCGAGGAATCTCGCAGCGTCGCGCTGCGCGAAGAAGAAGCGGCCACGCGATCCCGCGGCCATGACGAATGCCGCGCGTCCCAACAGCTGGGGCTGACCGCGAATGACGGAGCGCAGCGCCGCCTCGGCAGCGTCGCGCTCACCCTGCTCGAACAGCGATGTGGCGAGGTAGGCGCGGGTCGAGCGATCGTCGGGGTACTGGGCGAGCACGCGGCGGAACGCATCCGCGGCCGCGGCGTAGTCGCCATGCAGGATCAGGACCCGCCCGAGCTGGTTGAGAACATCGAGGTGTCCCGGCGCAGCATCACGTGCGGCTGTCAGGACACGCGCAGCCCGCGCGAATTCATTGGTATCGTGCAGCAGCCGCCCGAGATCGAGCTTCAGATCGACGCTGTCGGGGGCCAGCGCGAGGCCAGCCTCGACCGTGCTGATCGCCTCGTCGTATTGACCGGCCTTGGCAAGCTGGCCGGCGAGTTCCTGAAACGACGGGAAATATGGCGGGCGGCGTGCCGCCGTGCGCCGCAGCTGCGCGATGCCTTCCGTGGCACGCCCTGCACCGCACAGCAATGCGCCGAGCAAAGTCTCAACCTCTCCGTCATCGCCGCGGCTTGCAACCCTTTCCAGCGGTGCGATCGCCTCGTCTCCGCGGTTCTGCCCCCTCAAGGCATGCGCGAGGAGAAGCGCTGCGTTCCTGTCCGTGCGGTTGGATTTCAGGATGTTGGCCGCAATCTGCTCGGCTTGAGCGAACTGCTGCGTTCGTAACGCCATTGCGCCTTGTTGCAGCGCTTGAGCGAGGAAATTGTTTTGCCTGCCACTCACGGGAAGCTTCTGGAGGGATGCGAGAGAGAATGTCGTTGGGCCTTAGCCCGCGTCTCTCCGCGCGTCCAACAACAGTCTCGTGAAAAACGGCAAGGCGGAACAAGCGCGGAAAGGCCGGCACGGTGTCCACGTCGACGTGAGCCGGACATCGCGTGTTTCATTTCGTTTCCACCCGATCATTGCCGGCTCTTCTCATGCGGGAGAAATCCGGTTCTCGGGCACTGAAGTGCTCCAGTATCGCACAACCTGATGAAGACGCGTCGCCTCCTCAAGGCAAGCGTCGAGGTGGTGCCGCATCTGTAGAGCGCCGATGTGGCGACGGCTCAAGCGCGCTTGCGACGATCGCCCGATCGCTTGGCCGGGGGCGAGTGGACCTCCCCGCCCCTGGCGGCCACCTTCGTCTCCTCCCGCACCATGTCGACGAAAGCACGAAGCCCGGCCGTCATGTGCCGGTGCCGCGGATAGTAGAGACGCAAGCCGGGAAATGGCGGCGTCCAGTCGTCCAGCACGGCGCGCAGGGTGCCGGCGGCGAGATGCCCCGTCACCCAAAAATCGCTGACGAACGCCAGTCCCAGGCCGTCGAGAGCGGCCTCGACCATCAGGGTGTCATTGTCGAGGGTCAGCCTGCCCCGGACATCCACCACCATCTGCTCGCCGCCGCGCTTCTCGAACTCCCAGTGGTACAGCTTGCCGCTGGGCATCCGCCTGCGAATGCACTCATGGGCGAGCAGATCAAGCGGAGACCGCGGCACCGAACAGCGTGCGAAATAATCGGGCGCGCCGACGACAATGAAGCGCGTGTCCGGACCGCAGGGGATCGCGACCATGTCCTGCGGCACGGCTTCGGCCAACCGGATGCCGGCATCGAAACCTTCCGCGACGATATCGATGGGACGTCCCTCCAGGGTCAGTTCGACGTTCATGTCGGGATAGCGCCGCAGGAATTTTGCCACGACCGGGCGGAGGATCTGGTGCGCGGCGCGCTCCTTCAGGTTGATGCGCAGCGTTCCCGCGGGCGTGTCGCGAAACTCGTTCACATCCTCCATCGCGCCGGCAATCTCGCGCAGCGCGGGACTGACCCTGGCGAGGAAACGCTCTCCCGCTTCCGACAGCGCGACGCTGCGCGTCGTCCGATTGATGAGGCGCACGCCCAACCGCTTCTCCAGGGCGGCGATCGCATGGCTCAACGCCGAGGGCGAAATGCCGAGTTCAGTCGCGGCCGCGCGAAAGCTGCGATGCGTTGAAATCGCGACGACGGCGTTCAGCTCGAAAAGGCCAGGATGCTGCATTGTTCGATTATCTGCATCAGGTCATGCCACTCTATGCCGATTATTGCACTAATCAAGTCGCCTATATCGAGCCGGCAATCTCGATCTGAAGGACATCTCCATGGCAAAGACTTTCCTCATCACGGGCGTTTCGTCCGGCTTCGGCCGCGCGTTGGCCGAGGCAGCATTGAGCGACGGCCATACCGTCGCCGGCACCGTGCGCAACGAGAATGACAAGCGGACATTCGAAGCGCTCGGCGCCGACGTGCACGCGGTGGTTCTTGACGTCACCAACACCGAGGCGATCGCGCCCGCCGTCGCCGACGTCGAGCACAGGATCGGCGCGATCGACATTCTGGTGAACAATGCCGGCTATGGCCACGAGGGCATTCTGGAGGAATCATCGATCGACGATCTGCGACGCCAGTTCGAGGTCAACGTCTTCGGCGCGGTGGCGATGATCCAGGCGGTGCTGCCCTTCATGCGCAAGCGGCGCGCCGGGCATATTCTCAACATCACGTCGATGGGCGGGATCATCACGATGCCCGGCCTCAGCTACTACCATGGCAGCAAGTTCGCGCTGGAAGGGATATCCGAATCCCTCGGCAAGGAGGTCAAGGATTTCGGCATCAAGGTCACCGCGGTCGAGCCGGGCGGCTTTCGCACCGACTGGGCCGGACGATCGATGGTACGGGCGGAGCGGTCGATCGGAGACTATGACGCTATCATCAATCCAATCCGCAAACGCCGCATGGAACTGAGTGGCTGGCAGGTCGGCGATCCCCAAAAGGCCGCGCGGGCGATGTTGAAACTCGCCTTGGCGGCCGATCCGCCGACACATCTGCTGCTCGGCAGCGATGCCGTGCGGCTGGTCGAGGAAAAAATGAAACTGCTGGAAGCCGAATTCGATGCGTGGAAGAGCGTTTCGCTTTCCACCGACGTTGCCTGAGTTGCGTCAGCTGCCCAAGAGTCCAGCGAACTTTGCCGTCCATCAAACGGCGTCCAGCTGAGCTCGCGGCACAAGTTCCGCGACCCTTACCGGAGGCATGGCATCCAGCTCGGCAATCCGGCGGTCAATCTCACCGATCACGTGCTTCGAGAACGGCCCGAAATGCAGGTACAGCGCCATCAGCATCACGATGTAGCGCAGTGCGCCTGGATTGGACTTGGCGACCTCGACGAAGGTCTTCCAGAACGGCTCGCGAACCTCCGGCAGGGTCCGCATGATCCTGTGCACGCCCTCGATGCCGCCAAGCTTCGTGCGCACGTCGCCATCGGGCAGATCGCGGCGCCGGTCGGACCGGTCGAGCATGACGGAAAGCCGCGACAGCCGCCCTGCATAGGCCGCCGGGCTGAACACGTGCCCGAGCACAGCCTTGTAGTCCACAAGGATGTCACGAAGCGGACGCTTGGTGTCGAAATTGCAGCCGAGCGTGCATTGGTCGCCCGCCTGCTCGACCTTCATGAGATCATGGCCTTCGTGCAGGCGGCCTTCCTGGGCCAGCCGCCGCGTCAGCTGTGTGCCAGGCAGCGCATAGAGCAGTCCGACCATGCAGACTGGAATGCTCGCCTCCTCGATGAAGTCGATCATCGCCTGCGCCATCGAGACTTTCTCGGTATCGAACCCGACGATGAAACCCGCGGTGACGAACATGCCATAGTCGTAAATCTTGTGAACGCTCTCGGCGATGTTGCGCCTGGTGTTCTGCTTTTTCTTCATCTGCACGAGGGTCTCTGGATCCGGGCTCTCAATGCCGACGAAAATTCCGAAGAAGTTCGCGTCCTTCATTGCCTGCAACAGCTCGCTGTCATCAGCGATATTGATCGAGGCTTCGGTCGAGAACTCGAACGGATAGTCTCGCTCTTCCAGCCAGGCTTTGAGCCGCGGCAGTAAGATGCGGAGGTTTTTCTTGTTGCCGATGAAATTGTCGTCGACGAAATCGACATGCCCACGATAACCATGATCGTAGAGCGCTTGCAGCTCAGCGAGAATCTGATCGGGGGTCTTGGTGCGCGGCACGCGCCCGTACAGCTCGATAATATCGCAGAACTCGCAGGTGAACGGGCAGCCACGCGAATATTGCACGCCAATAAAGAGATAATGATCGAACTTGATCAGATCGTAGCGGGGCATCGGGCTTAGCGTGACGTCGATCTTGAATTTCTCGGCGATGAATACGCCCTCGCGCTCGCCGCGTTCCCAGGCGGCGATGAATTCCTCGATGATGTGTTCGGCCTCGCCGATCACCTGGAAGTCCGCATCCGCGTAAAGGTGCGGGCTCGAGGAGACGTCAGGCCCACCGACACATACCGGCTTGCCGTGCCGGTGGGCGAGATCGATCAGGTGGAGAAAATCAGGCTGCTGGTTGAGCATACCGCCGATCATGACGAGATCGGCCCAGTCAAGGTCCGCGTCGGTCGAAGGCTCGGTGTTACGGTTGACGAGCCGAATCTCCCAATGCTTCGGCAGCATGGCGGCGACGGTGATCAGTCCGAGCGGTGCCGCCGGATACTTCGCGCCGACGAGTTCGCAAGCTTCCGTATAGTTCCAGAACGAGTCTGGAACGAACTTCGGATAGATCATTAGAACGCGGCAGGGACTCGTCATGGTGCTCCGGTCCGTACCACGCGGCTTTGAGGCTCAAGGGTACTTTCGCTCGTCGATACAGGCATTAAGTGCTCAAATGGTGGCCGATTGCCAGACGATCTTTCGTCCCGCCGTGAGCCCCGTCCTGTTCCCCGGATCCGCCCGGGGTCAGTCAATCCGATCGATATGTCATCCGCCGGCCCTGCGCGCCCAGAGATAGCGCACGTCCGGCTCCCTCTCCTCGTTGCGGCTGCCGTCGGTTTCCTCGACCGCGGCAAAACCGCGCGCCTCGTAGAAGCGGCGCGCCCGCGCATTGCGCTGGAAGGTCCAGAGTTGCAACTGGCCCGCGCCCTGCTGCGCGATCTCGAGCAGCGCGCCGCCGATGCCGCGGCCCTGCGCGGCCGGCAGCACATAGAGCTGCTCGATCCAGTCGTCGTGGAATGCGATGACGGCGCTCATCGCCTCGCCGTCGAACGCGCCCCACAGCGTGCAGGTCGCAAACATTCGCTCGCGATAGAACCAGCGATCTTCATCCGGCGTGTGCAGGCCCGCGAGCCACGGCAACGCTTCGTCGAACGCCGCGCGGTGCACGCGTGCGGCGGCGTCCATGTCGGCAAGCTGGAGCCGCCTAATACTCAATCCCGAACTCGTCATAGAGCCGGCGGAACACGGAAGGCAGCACTTCGGTGAGATCCTCCGCGATCAGGCCGGGCCCCGCCTCGCTGGCGCCTTCGCCGTGCAGCCACACACCGATGCTGGCCGCCTCGAATGCCGCGACGCCCTGCGCTAGGAAGCCGGCGATGATGCCGGCCAGCACGTCGCCGGCGCCGGCGGTGGCAAGCCAAGGCGGCGCGTTGGCGGCGATGGTGGCGCGGCCGTCGGGAGATGCGATCACCGTGTCTGCGCCCTTCAGCAGCACCACCGCGCCGGAACGCTCGGCCGCCGCGCGGACGCGCTCGAGCTTCGAGCGGCCGGGATGCTTGTTGGAGATGTCGCTGAACAGCCGCGGAAACTCGCCCTCATGCGGGGTGAGCACCACCCCAAGACCGTCGGAGGCCCTGATCGCCTCGAACAGCCGGTCCGGCGAACCTGCAAAGCTGGTCAGCGCGTCGGCGTCGAGCACCAGATGCCGCTGCGCCGACAGCGCGGTGTGAACGAAGTCGCGGGTGCGCGCGCTGACGCCCGCACCAGGGCCGATCACGCAGGCATTGAGGCGCTTGTCGTCGAGCAGTTCGGCGAACTGGATCGGATTGTCGACCGCGCGCACCATCACCGCGGTCAGCGCCGCCGCGTTGACAGCGAGCGCATCGCGCGGCGAGGCCAGAGTGACGAGGCCGGCGCCGGCGCGCAGCGCCGCGCGCGCGGCGAGCCGCGCCGCCCCGGTCGAGGCGATATCACCCGAGACCACGACGGCATGGCCCCTTGCGTATTTGTGGCCGTCGATCCGCGGCACCGGGAACGACCAGCGCCAGACCTGCGGCAGATTCTCCGCAGTCAGCGGCTTGATCTCATCGAGCACCTGCGCCGCGATGCCGATATCGGCGACGCGCACCCGGCCGCAATACATCCGGCCCGGCAGCAACAGGTGCGCAGGCTTCTTGCGGAAGAAGGTGACGGTCTCGGTCGCCTGCACGGCCGCGCCCATGACGGCGCCCGACGTGCCGTTGATACCGCTCGGCAGGTCGACCGCCAGCACCGGCGTACCGTTGGCGTTGATGGCCGCGATCATCTCCAGCGGGTCGCCCTTGACCGGGCGATTGAGCCCGGCGCCGAACAGCGCGTCGATGATCAGCGCCGGCTTGCCGAGCGCCTGCGGGTTGAACGGCAGCACCGGATACTTCCAGCCCTTCGCCGCCAGCGCCGCGTCGCCGTGCAGGCTGTCGCGCTCGCAGAGCAGGATCACCGACACGTCGCGGCCGCGCGCGGCGAGCTCGGCGGCGGCGACAAAGCCGTCGCCTCCATTGTTGCCGCGGCCGGCGACCACGACGATCGGCCCTTCCTCGACCAGCTCCATCGCGGCTTCAGCGACGGCTTGGCCGGCGCTCATCATCAGCGCGAAGCCCGGCGTGCCGGCTGCGATGGTCAGCCGGTCGGCGCGCTCCATCTCGGTGGTGGTCAGAACGTCCATGCCGAATCCTCAATCGCTTCGCCTTTTCGAGAGGCAATTCCTGTGACGTTCGCGGGGTTTCTACTGGCCGACTGCATACGGATTGATCTATTTGCCTATTTGTTGGGCTTGGATATCATAGCCCATGTGGTTCGATATCAGCCGACTGCCTGTTAAAAGGCTGATAACATTCCAAAATCGGGGACCTTAACAACTTGGCATAGACCCTGCTTTTGAGGAAGCCGCGCACAATGCCGCTCGATGCGACCATTGCGCGTGTTTCCGGCCACCCGCCGGAAGGCTTAAGACCAACCAGACTGCGCCCCACGCGCATCGAACTCGACCCTGCAATCTGCAATGCCCGGGAGGCGCTCAGTGAAGAAGATTGAAGCCATCATCAAGCCCTTCAAGCTCGACGAGGTGAAGGAAGCGCTCCAGGAAGTCGGACTGCAAGGTATCACCGTGACCGAGGCCAAGGGATTTGGCCGCCAGAAGGGCCATGCCGAGCTGTATCGCGGTGCGGAATACATCGTCGACTTCCTGCCCAAGGTGAAGATCGAGATCGTGATCGGCGACGACCTGGTCGAGAAGGCGATTGACGCGATCCGCCGCGCGGCCCAGACCGGGCGGATCGGCGACGGCAAGATCTTCGTCTCCAACATCGAGGAAGCCATCCGCATCCGGACCGGCGAATCCGGGCTGGACGCTATTTAAGCCCGGTGCTATCCGGATTTTCTGACGGCAAAAGAGAAAAAAGGCTGCTTCGGCAGCCTCATTTCGTTTCAGCAGTCACACGAACTCGCCAAAAGCGGGAATAACGTCCCTCTCCGCTGGAAACCGACCCGCACATCCATAAGGGGTATTCATGAAGACCGCCAAAGACGTCCTGAAATCGATCAAGGACAACGACGTCAAATACGTCGACCTGCGCTTCACCGATCCGCGCGGCAAGTGGCAGCACGTCACCTTCGACGTCAGCATGATCGACGATGACATCTTCGCCGAGGGAACGATGTTCGACGGATCGTCGATCGCGGGCTGGAAGGCGATCAATGAATCCGACATGTGCCTGATGCCGGACCCGGTCACCGCGACGATCGACCCGTTCTTCGCCGAGACCACCATGGTCATCACCTGCGACGTGCTCGAGCCGACCACCGGCGAGCCCTACAACCGCGACCCCCGCGGCATCGCCAAGAAGGCCGAGGCCATGGTGAAGTCGATGGGCGTGGGCGACACCGTGTTCGTCGGCCCCGAGGCCGAGTTCTTCGTGTTCGACGACGTCCGCTATTCGGCCGACCCCTACAACACCGGCTTCCGCCTCGATTCCTCCGAGCTGCCGATCAACTCGGCGACCGAGTATGAAGGCGGCAACCTCGGCCACCGCATCCGCACCAAGGCCGGCTACTTCCCGGTGCCGCCGCAGGACTCGGTGCAGGACATGCGCTCCGAGATGCTTGGCGCGATGGCCAAGATGGGCGTCAAGGTCGAGAAGCACCACCATGAAGTGGCGTCCGCCCAGCACGAGCTCGGCATGAAGTTCGACACGCTGACCCTGATGGCCGACCATATGCAGATCTACAAGTACTGCATCCACCAGGTCGCACACATCTACGGCAAGACCGCCACCTTCATGCCGAAGCCGGTCTATGGCGACAACGGCTCGGGCATGCACGTGCACCAGTCAATCTGGAAGGACGGCAAGCCGACCTTCGCCGGCAACAAGTATGCCGATTTGTCGGAAACCTGCCTGCACTACATCGGCGGCATCATCAAGCACGCCAAGGCGATCAACGCCTTCACCAACCCGTCGACCAACTCCTACAAGCGTCTGGTCCCGGGCTATGAGGCGCCGGTGCTGCTCGCCTACTCCGCGCGCAACCGTTCGGCGTCCTGCCGCATCCCCTATACGGCGAACCCGAAGGCCAAGCGCGTCGAGGTGCGTTTCCCCGATCCGATGGCCAATCCCTATCTCGGCTTCGCCGCGATGCTGATGGCCGGCCTCGACGGCATCAAGAACAAGATCGATCCGGGTCCGGCGATGGACAAGGACCTGTACGATCTGCCGAAGGAAGAGCTGAAGCAGATCCCGACCGTGTGCGGCTCGCTGCGCGAGGCGCTCGAGTGCCTCGACAAGGATCGTGCATTCCTCAAGAACGGCAGCGTGTTCGACGACGACTTTATCGACGCCTATATCGAGCTGAAGATGACCGAGGTCGCCCGTTTCGAAATGACCCCGCACCCGGTCGAGTTCGAGATGTACTACTCGCTGTAAGCTCTACGGCCACTCACGAATGCGAAAGGCGCTTCCATCGGAAGCGCCTTTTTGTTTTTGGGTGATGTAGCCACGAGGCGCGATCCGTAGGATGGGTGGAGCGCAGCGATACCCATCGTCGCGGACCTCGGCGAAAAGCGATGGGTTTCGCTGCGCTCTACCCATCCTACGCGCTGAAGGAATCAAGCACGGACTCTGATAGCATCCCTGCGAAGCCATAATCCACGGTATCCGTCCATGACCGAAGCCATCGTCCGATCTGCGGCAGAACACGAACTGCCCGAGCTGTTGAAGCTTTACCGACCTTCATCCGCTCGATCCTGAGCTGGAGACGGCCGCTGCCGAGCGTGTCTCGTCGACGTTGCTTGCATCCAGCTTCATGACCGTGATCGTGGCGCAAGCGGCAGAACAGCTTGTCTCCTCGTGCACCCTCGCGATCGTGCCCAACCTGTCGCGAGGCGGCAGATCGTATGGCGTGATCGAGAACGTCGTCACTCACGCCGACTACCGTCGGCTGGGGCTCGGCCGACGGGTTCTTGCGCACGCGCTCGATGTTGCCTGGCAGGCCGACTGCTACAAGGTCTCATTGGCGACGGGATCGAAGCGGGAGACAACCCTCCGCTTCTATGAGGAAGCGGGATTTCAGCGGGGCGGCAAGACCTACTTCGAAGTACGTCGTCCTTAGCCTCCGACATGAACAGATCATGACGCGTGCAAAAGGCGCTTCCACCGGAAGCGCCTTTCGTTTTTGAGCGATCTTGTAGGATGGGTAGAGCGCAGCGAAACCCATCATCTCGAAGCTTGCACCGGCGCGATGGGTTTCGCTGCGCTCTACCCATCCTACCGACTGCGGCTAGGCTTTCGCCTTCGCGACCCGCCGCCCGCCGGCATCGAGCGCCCCGAAATTGCCCGCGATCATGTCGGGCGTCGGGATCATGCCGCCGAGCGACCAGCTCGCCGGCTCGCCCTCCTCGATCTTGACCCAGACGTTGCGGCGGAAGTCGGGGTTACCCTGCCCCTCGACCTCGACCATGAGATCGGTAACGCGCTGCAGCAGCGTCTGCTTCTGCGCGACATCGAAGATGCCGCGGACGGTGGAAATGGTGACGTAAGGCATGGTCTCTCTCCATTGCTGAGTTGTGACAACGCAACGAAGATGGACCGGCGCGGTGCAATCAGGCAGTGGCCGATCGGACAGAGATCGGGCAATATCTGCCATGGCCTGCCTGCGCCGATCGGGTAGGATGGCGACAAATTCCGGAGGTCCCATGAAGCTTGCGATCCTCGCGCTGGAAGGCTGCATGCAATCGGCGGTCGCCGGCATCGCCGACATCCTCACGCTCGGCAACCATGTGATGCAGCTGCGCGGCGGCAAGGCGCGCTTCACCTGGCAGACGCTCTCGCTCGACGGCAAGGCGGTGCGCGCCGGCGGCGGCAAGTTGCTCGCCGTCGACGGCGCGGTCAGCAAGCGGACGGCATTTGACGCGATCATCGTGCCGGGCAGCTTGGTCGACCATCTGACCGCCGAGCGCCTGCAACCGCAATATGACCGGGCCGGCGCCTGGCTGCGCCAGCAACATGCCAGCGGCCGCCTGATCGGCGCGTTCTGCAGCGGCGTGCTGCTGCTCGCCAATGCCGGCCTGCTCGACGGCCGCCGCGCCACCATCACCTGGTGGCTGCAGAGCGAGCTCCGCCGCCGCCATCCCAGGATCGATCTCGCGAGCGACGCCGTGCTCACCCAGGCCGACCGCCTGGTCTGCGCCGCCGGCCCGATGTCGTGGGTCGATCTATTGCTGCGGCTGATCGAGCTCGTCGAAGGCTCGGAGGTCGCAAAGGTCTGCGCCGACTATGCGGTGATCGACACCGCGCAACGCACGCAGGCGATCTTCATGCCGCTTGGCTACATGCTCGCCCAGGATCCGCTGCTGATGAAGGCGGACATGCTGGTGCGCCGCACCGGCAAGGCGCCGATCACGGTGCGCAGCCTCGCGCAGGCGCTGGGCCTCAGCGAACGCACGCTGAACCGCCGCTTCCGCGAACTGACCCATGAGCCGCCGCAGGCCTTCATCATGCGCCGCCGGGTCGAGCACGCCCGCACACTGCTGGAGACCACGGCGCAGCCGATCAAGGCGATCGCCCGCGCCACCGGCTATGAGGACGAGAGCAGCTTTCGAAAAGCCTTCCGCAAGCTGACGCTGACATCGCCGCAGGCCTACCGCGCGCAGCGAGCGATGCGAGCTGCGTAGTTGCAAGCCGCCCGAAAGACTACGGTCAGCAATACTGACGAACCCACTGACGTGACGCGAGCCGACACGCAAAGCGGGATGTTCGGAATCGACAATTTGTGGAGTCGGGTGTTCACTTCCGCCAAGGACTCAACAGCAGTCCCCGGTAATACAAGCACATTCATTTTTTTCATGGGGAGAAACGAGATGTCTTTCGTCACGCGACGAATGGCGGCGCTTTCGACCGCCATCATGATCCTCGCTGTCGGTGCAGGCAGCGCATTTGCCCAGAAGAAATACGACACCGGCGCAAGCGATACTGAAATCAAGATCGGCAACATCATGCCCTACAGCGGGCCGGCATCCGCCTATGGCACCAGCGGACGGGCCCAGGCGGCCTATTTCCGCAAGATCAACGCCGAGGGTGGCATCAATGGCCGAAAGATCACCTTCATCTCCTATGACGACGGCTACAGTCCGCCGAAGACGGTCGAGCAGGCGCGCAAGCTGGTCGAAGGCGACGAGGTCTTGCTGATCTTCGCCGCTCTCGGCACGGCCTCCAATGGCGCGATCCAGAAATACATGAACACGAAGAAGGTACCGCAGCTGTTCATCCAGACCGGTGCGACCAAGTGGAATGATCCGCAGAACTTTCCGTGGACCATGGGCTGGCAGCCCAGCTACCAGAGCGAGGGACGGATCTATGCCAAGCACATCCTGAAGGAAAAGCCTCGCGGCAGGATCGCCGTCCTCTACCAGAACGACGATTACGGAAAAGACTACCTGAAGGGCCTGAAGGACGGCCTCGGCGACAAGGCGGCGTCGATGATCGTGATCGAGGATGCGTATGAGGTGGCCGAGCCGACGATCGACACGCACATCGTCAAGATGAAGTCGATGAACGCCGATGTATTCGTCAACATTGCCACACCGAAATTCGCAGCGCAGGCCATCAAGAAGGCGGCCGAGATCGGCTGGAAGCCGTTGCATATCCTCAACTCGGTCGGCTCCTCGCTCGGCGCCGTGATCCAGCCCGCGGGCATCGAGAACGCACAAGGTATCATTTCGGTTGCCTACCTGATGGATCCGCTCGATCCGCAATGGAAGGACGACCCCGGCATGAAGGCATTCGACGAATATCTCTCCAGATATTTCCCCGATGGCAATCGAGCCGATGGCCTGGTGATGACTGGCTACAACGTCGCCCAGACGCTGGTTCAGGTGCTAAAGCAGTGCGGCGACGATCTCACGCGCGCCAACGTGATGAAGCAGGCTGCCAACCTGAAGGACTTCAGGACCACCAACCTGTTGCCGGGCATCAGCATGAACACCAGTGCGATCGACTTTGCTCCGATCAAGCAGATGCAGCTCAGACGATTCAAGGGCGACAGATGGGAGCTGTTCGGGCCCATGCTCAGCGCAGAAGTGGGAGGTTAACGCGATCCGTAGGATGGGTGGAGCGACTTGTCCGCCGTAGCTCGAAAAGCGAAGGCGGAAGTGATACCCATCATCTCACGCCTTGCCTCAGCGAACGCACGCTGAATCGCCGCTTTCGCGAACTGACCCACGAGCCGCCGCAGGCCTTCATCACGCGCCGCCGCGTCGAGCACGCGCGCACGCTGCTGGAGACGACGGCGCAACCGATCAAGGCCATCGCCCGCGCCACCGGCTACGAGGATGAGAGCAGCTTTAGCAAGGCCTTCCGCAAGCTGACGCTGCTGTCACCGCAGGCCTACCGCGCACAGCGCGCGATGCGCGCGGCCTGAGCCCGTAGAATGAGAGCTGTAAGATGGGTAGAGCGCAGCGAAACCCATCATCGCACACCTTGCACTGGCGCGATGGGTTTCGCTGCGCTCTACCCATCCTACGGGCTGCGGTTGCCCGGCTTACCCACCTCCGCGTTCAGGACAGGAGCGGCAGCGCGCCCCTCAGGACATCCTCACCCCATTCCTGCACGAAGTGTCCGGCTGCGGTGAGCGTGACCGGCTCGGGGCAATTGCGGACGGTTTGCCGCATCTCCGCCATGACGGCCGGCCCGAGCACCGGGTCGGTCATGCCGATCACCATCGCGGTCTTGCCGGAGTATTCGCTTCGCCACCATTCGCGCGCCTTGCGTGACAGGGCCGCGCCGCCGGCATTGGGCTGGTCCGGCACAAGATTTGGGAATCTGCGCACACCGGACTTGTAGCTGGCATCAGGGAAAGGTGCGTCATAGGCCGCAGCCTCCGCGGGTGAGAGCTGCGGGCAGGCCCGCGCCATCAGTTTACCGACCGCCATGTCGGGATATGCGTTGCTCCACGCGCGCCAATCCATGAAGCCCTTCGTCAGCGGGCGGTCCCCGGTCGCGAGCATGGTATTCATGACCAGCAGCGCTTCGAAGCGATTGGCCATCTCCATCGGGATGGTCAGACCGAGCAACCCGCCCCAGTCCTGGCAAACCAGCGTCATGCGACCGAGCTCTAGCGCACGGATCAGGGCGATCAGGCTCTCGCGATGGAAGTCAAAGGTGTAGACGGACTCCTCGACAGGCTTGTCGGAGCGACCGAACCCGAACATATCAGGCGCGATCACCCGATAGCCGGAGGCGACGAGGCCGGGAATCATCTTGCGGTAAAGGTAGCTCCAGGTCGGCTGGCCATGAAGGCACAGCGCAACACGGGCATTGCCCCTTCCCTCGTCGAGATAGTGCATGCGCAAACCGGAATAGCCGGGAAGATCGTCACGATAGTTGGGCGCGAACGCATAGCCGGGAAGGCCATCAAAGCATACATCCGCGGTCCGCAAAGCCCCGATCGCCATTGTCCGATGCTCCTCGTTGTTGACGTCGCTCGCAGGATGGGGGGCGAGGACTGGCCGTCACACGCGAAACAGCTTCGCGTAACGCGCCTTGATCTCCTCGCTCTGCGCCTGCACCTGGACCGGGTCGGCCTTGAGCATCTTCAGCTTGTCGAGCGGCACGTGCCCGGCCTTTTCCTTCACCTTGGCGTGGAACGAACGGTGCGCGAACTCGTCGGCCAGCATCTGCTGGGTTTCGGCGCTGAAGAAGTAGCTCTGGAACAGCCGCGCGGCGTTCGGGTTCGGCGCGCTTTTGAACACGCCGCTCGGCACGATGATCAGCGGCGCGCCCTCAGTCGGATAGACCACCTCGACCGGCTTGCCCTGATCCTTGGCCAGCACAAGATTGTAGTCGTTGCCGTCGGCCATGACCGCGCGCTCGCCGAGCAGGATCTTCTTCGGCGGATCGGCAGCCGACTGCACCTGCATCACGCGCTGCTGCGCCAGCTTTTCCAGATACGGCCAGCCGAGATCGCGCGCCAGCACGAAGGTCGCGGTCAAGATCGCGCCGGAGTAACCCGGGTGGCCCTTCACGATCTTGCCGCGCCATTTCGGATCGAGCAGATCGGCGTAGCTCTTCGGCGCCTCCTCGTGCTTCACCTGCTCGGTGTTGTAGCCGATCACCTCGAACCAGCCGCAGGACGTCGCCGACGTGCCATCAGGATCGATCTGATCGTCGGGAAAATGCCTGGCGACCTCTTCGGGCAGATAGGCCGCGAGCCAGTCGTTCTTCTTCCAGTCGAGATAATGCGCGGGATCGGTCGAGTTGGCGACGTCGACGGCATGGATGCCGCTGCCCTGCTCCTGGGCGATGCGCTGGAAGATGCGTTCGGCGCCGGAGCGCTCGACACGGACGCTGATCCCCGGATATTTCTGCTCGAAGTCGCGCGCGAGACGCTCCGCCGTGTTCAATTCGAGCGCGCTGTAGAACGAGATCTTGCCTTCCTTCTTCGCTGCCGCGATCAGCTCCGGCGTCACGGTCTCAGCCGGCGGCGGCGCCGCCCGCAGCGGTTCGGCGAACACCATGCCAGCGGCCGTCGCTGCCGTCACCTTGAGCCAGTCGCGTCTCGACCATTTGCGGTCCTGCATTCCATGCTCCCTGAATCGGGCCGTTAACCGGCCGCGCCATTGTTGTGCAGCCACAATAGATCACGATCGATGGGCCGTGTGCAGCGGTTTCATCGCCAGCTTTGGCGGAACACGCGCATCCAGTTGTCGAAGGCGATCTTGCGCAACGTGGCGTCATCGTAGCCGTGTGTCCGCAGCGCCTGGATCAGATTCGGGAGATGGCTTGCATCCCGGAGCGGAAGGGGCATGAGCGCGCCATCGAAATCGGACCCCAGCGCGACGTGGTCGTCGCCGATCCGCTCGACCAGGTAGCTGAGGTGGTCGACCACCGTCTCGATCGGGATTCCCGGATCACGATGCCCGTCCGGGCGCACCTCGGACACACTGAAATTGAAGCCGACGACGCCGCCCGATGCCCCGACGGCATCGAGCTGCCGGTCGGTCAGGTTGCGGGTCGCAGGGCAGACCGCATGCGCGCAGGCGTGGGTTGCCACGATGGGCGCGGTGCTGATCGCCGCCAGATCCCAGAACCCGCGCTCGTTGAGGTGAGCCGCGTCGAGCATGATTCCGAGCTCATTGCAGGCCCTCACCAGCGCCTTCCCCGCGTCAGTCAGACCGGGGCCGGTATCCGGGGAGCGCGGATAGGCGAACGGCACGCCGTGACCGAAGATGTTGGGTCGGCTCCAGACCAGGCCGAGCGAACGCAGGCCGCGGGCGTAGAGCTGCGCCAACCCGTCCAGATCGGCGTCGATCGCTTCGGCGCCCTCGAGGTGCAGCACGATTGAAAATGCCGCGTCCCGCCGTGCCGCCTCGATCTCATCCACGGTCGTCGCGCGGCGGATTTTTCCGTCGGCGCGGGCCACCATGGCCTCGAGCGCGCTCAGCTGGGCATCGATGGTACGACGCGCGTAGGCCGCATCGAGCGGCTCGGCGAGGCGCACCTCGTACCCGTCGGCGGTTCGGGTGAAATCGCCTTGGCGCGGATGTTCTGCCTTGGCGTACATCGCGAACAGGCCGCCAACCATGCCGCCTTCCCGGGCACGCGGCAGATCGAGATGACCATCCTCGGAGCGCGCGAGAAAATCCCGCCCGCCTTCCCGGTATTCAACGAGGTGCTGAGCCGCGTCGTTATGGCCGTCGAAGATCGCAACCTTGCCGCTTTCCTGCACCGCACCGCTCTCCTTCGCCTTGCCAGCGTCGAGCAGCGTAGCGCGCAGGATGGGATGAGCCAACGGGTCCGCGCAGCGCGCGGCCCGACGATAAACTCCGCGATATCCATCGTGTCGGGGCTTGCGAAAGCGATGGGTCCGCGCGGTGGACTAATTCTTCTCGGGCGGGTTCTCGCGCAGGAAGCGTTCCAGATCGGGCTGCACGGAGTAAGGCTGCGGAACCGGATCGCCCTGAAAGTCGACCTGAAGATCTAGGCAGCGCCGCAGCATCCGCGCCAGCTCGCTGCGCCGATAGGGCTTGGTCAGCAGCGGAATGCCGTGGCCGCCACGGCCCTGTTGCGCCGGCAGCGCGCCATCGCTGTAGCCCGAGGTGAACAGCACCCGCAGCGCCGGTCGCCCGGCCATCAGCGTCTCCGCCAATTGCCGGCCATTCATGCTGCCGGGCATCACGATGTCGGTGAACAGGAGATCGAACCCGGTGCCGCGGCTGACGATCTCGAGCGCGGCATCTGCGTTCGCCGCGACCAGCACCTTGTAGCCGAGGCTTTCGAGCTGGCCCATCACGTAGTCACGGATCGTCGGGTCGTCCTCGACGCACAGGATGGTCTCGTTGCCGCCCCTGACCGGCAGATCGTCCTCCTCGGCCGCGCGCTGCGCGACGCCGTCCGCCTTGGGCAGATAGATCCTGAAGATGGTGCCGCGCCCCTGCTCGCTCTTGACCTCGATGCCGCCGCCGCTCTGCTTGACGAAACCGAACACCATGCTGAGTCCGAGCCCGGTGCCCTGCCCGACCTCCTTGGTGGAGAAGAACGGATCGAAGATCTTCTCCAGATGCGACGGCGAAATTCCGGTGCCGGTATCGGTCACCTCGATCACGAGATGGTCGCCGGCGCGCTCGACGCCGTGCGCCACGGCATCGGGAATCCCGAGCTGCATGTTGCGGGTCGCAAAGGTCAGCGTGCCGCCCTCAGGCATCGCATCGCGCGCATTGATGGCGAGATTGACCAGCGCAGCGCCGAGCTGGCTGCGGTCGACGAAAGCGAGCCAGGCGTTGCGGCCGAGCTCCGTCCTGATCTCGATCTGCGACCCCAGCGTCTGCGACAGCAGCCGCACCACTTCGCCGATCAGGTCGTTGACGTCGGTCTCGGCAGGCTGCAACGGCTGCTTGCGCGCGAATGCCAGCAGGCTCGAGGTGAGTTGCGCGCCGCGATCGGCGGCATCGCTGATCAGCTTGGCGATCGCGGCAAGCTGCGGGTTATCCCTGACGCCGTCGGCGAGGATCTCGATCGTGCCGGTGATCACGGTCAGCATGTTGTTGAAGTCGTGCGCGATGCCGCCGGTCAACCGCCCGAGCGATTCCGTCTTCTGCGCCTGGATCAACTGCTCTTCGGCGCGCCGGCGCTGGGTGACGTCCCTGACAAAGGAATTGATGATCCAGCCATCGCCACGGCGCAGCGCATTGAGCGACACCTCGACATAGAACCGGTGGCCGTCGCGGTGCACGGATGCGGTTTCATAGCGCATGCCCATGCCACCGGTCGCGGTCTCTTGCAGGAAGCGGGTGATGCGCTGCCGGTGTGCAACCCGCAGCTCTTCCGGGAACACCAGTTCGACCACGCGCCGGCCAACCGCCTCGGAGCGCGTCCAGCCGGTCAGCACCTCGGACTGCGGGCTCCAGTCGAGCACGATGCCGTCCTGGTCGGTCTGAACGAAGGCGTCGAGCGCGGTCCTGACGATGGCCTGCGCCATCTGCTCGCTCTCCACCAGTGCCTGATGCGCCTGACGCTCCGCGGTGACATCGCGCAGCACGATGACCGCGCCGCGCAAATTGCCGGCATCGTCGCGCAGCGGCCTGGCGTTGGCGACAAGACAGACAGCCGGTTCCGGCCGCAGGGGTTTGACGATCAGCTCGCAATCGTCGACGTCATCGCCGCGCAGCGCACGCGCCATCGGCGTCTCCGCGATCGGCATGACAGTCGTGCCGTCAGCAAAATAGTTCTGGAAGGTGCGAACGCCGGTCAGGGTGTCAAAACCGGGTTCGACACGGTACAGCCGCCGCGCCGCGGCGTTGACGATCACGATCATCGCGTGCTCGTCGGCGACCACCACCGGATCGCGGATGCTCTCGACGGTCTTCTCCAGCAGGTGCTGCCTGCTGCCCAATTGCGCGGACAGTTCGGCAAGCGTCGCAGCGAGCTGAGCGGCCTCATCGTCGCCACTCGGGCGTATCGAGACCGGCTCGCCGCGCGACAGCGCCTCCGCCGCCCGCACCAACTGGGCGGGGGTTCTGGACTGCGACCTCGCAATCATCTCAGCCGTCATCAACACCACCGAAACCACACCACCGGCGAGCAGAATGCCCGGCCAGGCGACGCCATGGATGAAGCCCAACGCGAGCAGGATTGTGACGACGGGAAGCATCATCCCGGCCGCCAGTCGGCCCGACAAATTCATCCCGACCAACTCATCGTGAGCAGTTGCACCGGAAAATGGAAAAGCAAAACAATATCGAAAAGGATCGTCGGCGCCGGGACAATATCGGGTGGCTTGCGCCTTCTTGCTTAGCCGAGTCCGGCTCTGCAATCCGCCACTTTCGTATCCGTATAAGTACGGAGAACGCCCGCCGATGCCGGTTGAACCGCCTCCGGCGCCCGGGAGTCCAAGCCGGCGGCCCCGATTTAGGGCATCTTCGCGCGGTCGCCGGTGCGCACGAGCCGCCTGCGCTCCGCAAAGTCGCTCGCCGTCTCCCGGGAGGCATCGGTGCAGATCAACGTCATCTACGACCCGAGCGTCGCGTCCGCGCCGTCAGGCTTCAAGACCGCGGTCGCCTATGTCGTCAACCTGTTCGACACCGCCTTCACCAATGACGTCACCCTCAGCATCCATGTCGGCTGGGGCGAGGTCGGCGGCTCCGCGATCGCGTCCGGTTTCCTTGGTGAAAGCGAGGAGGCAAAGGCGCCGGCCTATGACTACACAACGATCAAGGATGCCTTGATCGAAGACGGCACCTCCAGCGCCCAGCTCGCGGCCTTCGCGACCTTGCCCGCATCGGATCCGACCGGCGGTGCAACGTTCGATATCGGGCGCGCGGAAGCCAAGGCGCTCGGTCTGATCGGCGCCAAGGACCCGGCCAATGACGGCTGGGTCGGCTTCGATGCCGCGGCGAACTGGTCCTACGACCCGACGGCCACGCCGGGAAGCAATCAATACTATCTCGTCGGCTCGATCGAGCACGAGATCACTGAGGTGTTGGGCCGCGACTCGCTGCTCGGCGTCAATGGCGAGCACTATGCCAATGGCTGGGGCGTCCCCGACCTGTTCCGCTTCTCGGCGCCCGGCGTCCGCGAGCTTGCGCCCGGCCCTGTCCATTCCACCGGCTATTTCTCGATCGACAATGGCGCGACCAGCCTTGCAAGCTGGAACAACCACATCGCCAAGGGCGATCTCGGCGACTGGGATTCCGGCTTCGGCTCCGGCGGGGGTCCGGGCCCGTTCGGCGATGACGCCTTCAACAATGAAAGCAATTCCGGCGTCATCAACGGCTTTACCCAGACTGATTTCATCCAGATGCAGACGCTTGGATGGAATCCGTCGGCGCCGGACAACTTCGTATTCAACGGCGAGATCTATTTCGTCGCAGCCGGCCATACCGCCAACAACCTCGTCGTGCAGGCGGGCGGCACGCTCGGCGTCGCGGGTAACGCAACCGCCGTTGCGCTTGATGGCGGCAATGCCGAGATCGACAGCGGCGGCGCGATCTACGGCATCATCGTCGATGCCGGCAGCACGCTGACCATCGATTCCGGAGGCTCGGCCGATGGCGTGACCATCGCAGGCGGGCTGGTCGACATCGCGAGCGGCGCCGTGACCGGCGGCACACCGATCGTGTTCCAGGGCGCAGGCGGCACGCTCGAGATCGACGGGCACACGCCGCCGGCCAACATCATCAGCGGCTTTGCCATCGGCGACACGATCGATTTGTACGGCGTCAACATCGGCGGCAATGCCGCGGTCACGCTGCTGCCCGGCAACGTGCTCGAGCTCGCCGAGCACAACAGGACCTTCGACTTCCAGCTCGATCCGAACGACAATTTCGCCGGCCAGACCTTTGGTGTCGGCGGCGACGGCTTTGGCGGCACCGCGATCTTCCTGCTGCCGTCGGTGCTGTCGGTTGCGACCAGCGGCGCCGGCATCTCCGGCGGCAATGGCGACCTCAATGCCGGCCATGCCGTGACCTTCACCCTCAACTTGAGCGACGCCGTCAATGTCGACATCTCCGCCGGTACGCCGACCTTGCTGCTCAACGACGGTGGTGTCGCGACCTTTACGGGCGGCAGCGGCAGCGACGCCCTGACCTTCAGCTTCACTGTCGCTGCCGGCGACAACACCGCCGATCTCGCGGTATCAGGTTTTCTGTTGCACGGCGCGTCGCTGACAGACAGCTACGGCCATCATGCGAGCCTTATCGGTGCGGTGACCAATCCCGGCGGCATCCTGCAGATTGACACCACTGCGCCGGAGTCCTCCGGGGTCAGCGCGGCACCGGCGACCGGCATCGAGACCGCTGGCGCGTCCGTCGCCTTGACACTGGCCTTCAACGAAGCCGTCACGGTGTCCGGCGGCACACCGACGCTCACGCTCAACAACGGCGCGAACGCGATCTTTGATGCGGTAGCGACCGCGGCGCTGCACGATCCAACCAAGCTCGCCTTCGACTATCTCGTCTCAGGGACCGACAATCCCACCGCGACGCTTGCAGTGATAGGCCTCAACGCGAACGGCGCTGCGATCGCCGACCTTGCCGGCAACGCCGCCGATCTCTCGCATGTGAATGCGAGCTTCAACGGCCTGTCCGTCAACGATGCGCCGGCCTTCTCGGCAGACGGCTTGGCCCGTCCCGAGCTGCATTTCGGCACAGCGGGCAACATCGTCCTCGACGCCGCAGCGTCGAGCTTCGCGGCGGCTTACGGCCTCGAATATCTCTATCTCGGCCTGCCCGCCGGCACGCCCTACCCGCCGGTGCCCGACACCAGCAGCGGGTTTCATCTGGTCTAGGCTCGCTTGAAACACGTTCGCGCCTGACATACCGCTGCCCAAACTGTGCGGTGAGCGGGCTAGCTACGCTGCCCGCCGCCGCTCGCGCAGTGCGTCGCCGAATGCCTCGAACAGCGCGCGGTTGATCGGGTTGCGTTGCGGATCGTATTCGGCGTGCCATTGCACACCGAGCGCAAAGCCCGGAGCATCGGCGATGCGGATCGCCTCGATGGTGCCGTCCTCGGCGATGCCCTCGATCACGACGCGCCTGCCGGGCTCGAGGATGCCCTGGCCGTGCAGCGAATTGACCCGAATGGACTCGCAGCCGAGGATCCTTGCGAAGGCGCCACCCGGCGTCAGCGCGACGTCATGACGGTCGGCGAACACGACGGTGGGATCGGGATGGATCTCGCCGTTCTCCAGCCGCGGCATCCGGTGGTTCATGCGGCCCGGGATCTCGCGGATCTCCGGATGCAGCGAGCCACCGAAGGCGACGTTCATCTCCTGCAGGCCGCGGCAGATGCCAAAGATCGGCACGCCGCGCGCGACGCAGGCCTCCGACAGCGCCAGCGCGACGTCGTCGCGGTGGATGTCGTAGGGCTCGTGGGCGGCGCAAGGCTCGGTGTTGAAGCGGGTCGGATGAACGTTGGCACGCGCCCCCGTCAGCACCACGCCGTCGACCACGTCGAGCAAGGCACCGACATCGGTGATTTCGGGGCTGCCCGCGAACATCAAGGGCACGGCACCCGACACCTCGGCAACCGCGCGAAGGTTGCGCTCTCCGACCATCTGGACTGTGAAACGATTTTCAATGCGATGGGCGTTTCCGATCACGCCGACCACGGGCCGTCTCATTATTGAAGTCTCGCGCAATGATTATTCTAAGTTTGCGACTTTGCGGAGACGATCATGCCTTCGAGTTCTCCCCGGATCAACTGCCTATATCTGCACAGGGGACCTTGCAGTCCTGCACAGATTCGCAGCCCTCGAGGCCTCAAATCCGGCCTGGCGCCCCACGGTCGCGCCCGGACCACGGCGCGTCAGCGGCAAACCGGCACGGTCCGCCCAGCTTGATCCTGGCGGGATTTTCGCCAAAGACTGCCGGACACCGTCGCGAAGGGGGAATCACCCGTGACAGACCCGGCTGACAATCGCCTGCAGGCCCGCAACGACATGGCGTGGGCGATCGCCGTCGGCGGCATCGGCATCGTGCTGTTCGCCGCCCTGTTGACCTTCGCCTGGCAGTTCGCGGCGACCCTGTTCCTGCTTTTCGCGGGCATGCTGCTCGGGGTCGCCCTCAATGCCATGACCACCCTGCTCGGCCGGCTGACCGCGCTGCCTCACGCGTTGCGGCTTGCGATCGTCTGCCTGGCGATGGCCGGGCTATTGTCCGGCATCGTGTTCCTCGGCGGCACCACGATCGCGCAGCAGGCCACGGTGCTGAGCAACACGATCAAATCGCAGCTCGGCAACGTCAAGGAGTTCCTCGAGCAGCGCGGCGTCGATACCAGCTATCTTGACTTCACCAATGCCGCCGGCGAGGCGAAGGGCGAAGGCTCCGCCGTGACGACGACGACACCGCCAGCGTCGCAGTCGCATGGCATCCCCGGCGCCGGCGCGCTGGCCTCGAGCGGCGGCGCCATCATCAGTCAGACGCTGAAGGTGCTGCTCGGCACCGTCAGCGTCGTCGGCAATTTCTTCATCGTGCTGTTCCTCGGCCTCGCCTTCGCGGCCCAGCCGAGCATCTACCGCGCCGGATTGTTGTTCATCGCGCCGGCCAAATACCGCGCGCAGGCGACCGTCATCGTCGACCGCATCGGCGAGACACTGGAGCGCTGGCTGATCGCGCAGATCATCACCATGACCGCGGTGTTCCTCGTCACCTGGATCGGGCTCGCCATCATCGGGATTCCGAGCTCGTTCATCCTCGGCATCCAGGCCGGCCTGCTCGCCTTCATCCCGACGGTCGGCGCGATCCTGGGCGGGCTGATCGTGGTGCTGGCGAGCCTTGCGACCGGGTGGATCGCGGCGCTGTCCGCCTTCATTCTGTTCCTCGGCGTCCACGCGCTGGAAAGCTACGTGCTGACGCCGATCATCCAGCGCCAGGCACTCGACATCCCGCCGGCAACGCTGTTCGCGTTCCAGATCCTGCTCGGCGTCGTGTTCGGCATCTGGGGGCTCGCGCTGGCGCTGCCGCTGATGGCGATCGCCAAGGTGATGATCGACCACTTCAAGGCGGAAGATCAGGCGCCGGCGCAGACACCCGCTCCGTCGAACGTGCCGCAGCTCAGTTGAACAGCAGGACGGTACCGACGACCATCAGCATTACGCCGACCAGCATCATGATCGGCCAGCGGCGCCTCGCCGGTTGGTATCGTCCCTGCGCGCGGCGTTCGGCGATCAGCGCGGTCTCGTATTCATCGGAGTCCGAGAACAGGCAGGCGAAGCCGCTGCGCGCCGATGCCGCGTCGGCTTCGAGCGACATCAGGGCTGAATGCGGGTTGCGGGTGCTGATCGACTCCACGCCCGAAAGCATGGGATCGAATGGTTAACCAGTCGTTACCGCGCTCACGCGCGGGCAGGCGCCGGCTTTTGCCGCGCCGATGCCGGCAGGCCGGCGGTCTTGCGCCGCCAGTTCTCCAGCGACAGCGGCAATTCCTCCGCTGCCTCGACGCGGTTGCGACCGCTGCGCTTGGCCTGGTAGAGCGCGGTGTCGGCCGACGCCAGCAGCACCTCGAGCTCGGTCCCGGCGGGTCCACCGGCCACGCCGATGCTGACCGTGGTGTCGACCGCGCCGTCCTCGCAGCTGATGTTGCTGTTCTCGAACGCTTCGCGGACGCGCTCGGCGACCAAGACGCCCTCCTCCAGCGAGCACGGCAGCAGCGCCGCGAATTCCTCGCCGCCGATCCGGCCCGACAGATCGCTGATCCTGAGACTGTTGACGACCACGGCGGAGAACAATTTCAGGATCTCGTCACCCGCGGGATGGCCGAACCGGTCGTTGATCGACTTGAAGTGGTCGATGTCGAAGATCATCACGGTGACCGGCCGGCCGGCCGTGGCCTCCCGCTCGATCACCCGCGTGCAGGCCTCGGTGAAGCCGCGGCGGTTGAGCATGCCGCTCAACGGATCGATCGACGCGGCCGTCTTGTGAACGGCGACCGCGCGGTCCGACACCATCATGAAGATCACGAACACCGTGCCGATCGCGTACAGAACGAGTTCGATCGAGAACAGCGTGACCCAGAAGCTGCTGACGAAGTTCTGGCCGTTCAGCCGCAGCACGTCGCCGACCAGGATCGGCAGCATCAGGACGCAGCCATGAGCGACCGGGATCGCGATCGCAATCCAGCGCCTCTGCATCGAACGGCGGCGCTCGCTCCAGAGTTCGGAGGCGGTCAGCGCGGCGTAGATCGCGACGATCCCGGCGCCGATCGTCAGGCGCATCGCCGGATCCGCGATTGACGTCGCGGCGCCGATCCACACGATCGGGCCGAGTACGAGACCCGGCAGGTTGGCCTTGCGGCCGTGGAAGATACGCGCTGCATTCCAGACCATGCCGCAGGCAGCGAAGCCGATCGCATTGAGACCCAGCAAGACGAGCGGATCGAGCGTCGAGCTGCCGACCGTCCAGAGCGCGACGGAGGCCGCGCCGAGCAGATAGGCGGTGCCCCACCATTTCAGCGCGGCAATGTTCTCCTGCCTCCCGAACAACCAGAGCATGGCGCCGAGCATGCCCGCGACCATGGTGGCGAACAGATAAAGCGTCGATGGATCGAACGACATAGAGTCACCCCAGCCCGGTGATGCAACGTTCGCAGGCGCAAATAATACGGTGATGCAGCGCCAGTGCGAGCCCGCAAGCTAGAAGGCCCGAGTTCCAATTTCGTTTGCACGCACACGCAAGTTTTCATGAAAAACTGCGCTAATTCGCGTCGAAGCACGCCCGGTCGAGCGCAGCAAAAAGGGCGCCTCGCGGCGCCCTCTGCAACTCGATGCACGCGGCAATTGCCGCGAATTTGAGGACTCGAATTAGCGCTTCGAGAACTGGAAGGACTTGCGGGCCTTGGCCTTGCCGTACTTCTTGCGCTCGACCGTACGGGAGTCACGGGTCAGGAAGCCGCCCTTCTTGAGGACGCCGCGCAGCTCGGGCTCGAAGTTGGTCAGCGCCTTCGAGATACCGTGGCGGACCGCACCGGCCTGGCCGGAGAGACCGCCGCCGGCGACGGTGCAGATCACGTCGTACTGGCCGTTACGGGCGGCAGCGACCAGCGGCTGCTGGATCATCATGCGCAGCACCGGGCGGGCGAAGTAGATTTCGATGTCGCGGGTGTTGACCGAGATCTTGCCGGCGCCCGGCTTGATCCAGACGCGGGCGACCGCGTCCTTACGCTTGCCGGTGGCGTAGGCGCGGTTGAACTTGTCGACCTTCTTGACGTACTTCGGCGCATCGGGAGCCGCCGGCTTGACCTGCGAGAGCTGGTCGAGGGACTGCAAAGTATCGGACATTATGCGGCCCTCGTGTTCTTGCGATTCAGGGAGGCGATATCGACCTTCTCGGGGCTCTGGGCCTCATGCGGATGCTCGGCACCCGGATAGACGCGCAGATTGCCCATCTGCATGCGGCCGAGCGGACCGCGCGGGATCATGCGCTCGATCGCCTTCTCGACGACGCGCTCGGGGAAGCGACCCTCGAGGATCTGCTTCGCAGTGCGCTCCTTGATGCCACCGATGAAGCCGGTGTGCTTGTAGTAGACCTTCTGGTCGCGCTTGCGACCGGTCAGCACCACATGCGCGGCGTTGACGATGATGACGTTGTCGCCGCAATCGACATGCGGGGTGTAGGTGGGCAGGTGTTTGCCGCGCAGGCGCATCGCGACGAGCGTGGCGAGGCGACCGACGACCAGACCCTTGGCGTCGATCACGACCCACTTCTTCGTCACTTCGGCGGGCTTGGCCGAGAACGTGCTCATGTGTGAAATCCGTGAAGAGGAAATCGGCGCCGTATGCGCCGAACTGCGGGGGTTTCTAGAGAAGCCGCGGGCGCGCGTCAACGTCGGCGCGCGCGATTTAAATCAACGAAAACAATAGCTTGTAAATATGGTGTAATAATACCGCGAAAAAGCCTATTGATTTGGAATGGAATAGGTCGCCGTGACATGGGCGATCGGATCCGGAGAGGTGCCGGACAGCAGGTTCACCTCGCCGACCGCAAGCCGCTTGCCGAGCTTGAGCAGCCTGGCGACCGCAAGCACGTCCTGCCCTGGCTGGCCCTTGCGCAGGAAGTTGATGTTGAGGTTGGTGGTGACGGCAAGGCCGATCGGCCCGATCGCCGACAATAGCACCACGTACATCGCGAAATCCGCCAGCCCCATCAGGGTCGGTCCGGACACCGTGCCGCCCGGCCGCAGCATGCGCTCGCTGTAGCGCTGGCGCAGCAAAGCCGTCTCGCCGTCGGCGCTTTCGATCCTGATGTCGTCGTGGGTGAATGCCTGCGGAAATTCCTTGCGCAGGAACTCCTCCAGATCAGCCACGCTCATTTTCGCAATCGCCATGCCGCCCCTGCCCTCGCTTCAGCCTGCCTGTTACATTAAGTTGTCATACAGACCAAAGTGGAATTTCACCATGTCCGCCCAAGCCGCCCGCGCGGAAGCGCCGCAACACCAGCCGATCCTGCTGCGCGAGACCGTGGGCAGTATCGCGTTACTGACGCTCAATCGCCCCGCGGCGCGCAACAGCCTTTCCGAGGGCCTGATCGGCGAGCTGCACGCGGCGCTGAACGATATCGGCGCTGACAAGAGCATCCGTGCCGTCGTGCTCGCCGCCAACGGCCCGGCCTTCTGCGCCGGCCATGACCTCAAGGAGCTCACCGCGCGCCGCACCGACGCCGACCGCGGCCGCGCCTATTTCGCAGAGATCATGAACGCCTGCAGCGCGGTGATGCAGGCGATCGTGCACCTGCCGAAGCCAGTGGTCGCCTCCGTCCAGGGCATCGCCACCGCCGCCGGCTGCCAGCTCGTCGCGAGCTGCGATCTCGCGGTCGCCTCCGAAGCGGCGGCGTTTGCGACGCCGGGCGTCGACATCGGGCTGTTCTGCTCGACGCCGATGGTGGCGCTGTCGCGCAACGTGCCGCGCAAGCAGGTGATGGAGATGCTGCTGACCGGTGAACCGGTCTCGGCGGCAACGGCGCAGAGCATCGGCCTCGTCAACCGCGTGGTGCCGGCCGGCACCGAACGCGACGCCGCGATCGCGCTGGCGCAAAAGGTCGCGCTGAAATCGGCCTACACCGTCAAGCTCGGCAAGGAGGCGTTCTATCGCCAGGCCGAGATGAGCCTCACTGAGGCCTATCGCTTCGCCGCTGAGGTGATGACCGAAAATATGATGGCGCGCGACGCCGAGGAAGGCATCGGCGCCTTCATCGAGAAACGCGACCCGAAATGGCATGACAAGTGACGCCCTCTTGGGCGTCATTCCGGGGCGATGCGCAGCATCGAACCCGGAATCTCGAGATTCCGGGTTCTCACTTCGCGAGCTCCGGAATGACAAACCCGGAAGACAAATGAACCACGACGCCTACGACGACAACTACATCCGCAGCATCCTGAACAGCGTCAAATCGATCGCGATGGTCGGCGCCTCGCCGGTCAATGTGCGGCCGAGCTATTTCGCGTTCAAATATCTGGCGCAGCGCGGCTACGACATGATCCCGGTCAACCCCGGCCATGTCGGCAAGGCGCTGATGGGCAAACCGTTCGTCGCGTCGCTCGCGGACATCGATCGCCCGATCGACATGATCGACATCTTCCGCAATTCGAGCCACATCATGCCGGTCGTCGACGAGGCGCTGAAATTGTCGCCGCTGCCGAAGGTGATCTGGATGCAGCTCGGCGCACGCGACGATGCCGCCGCCGAGAAGGCGGAAGCCGCGGGCCTCAAGGTGGTCATGAATCGCTGTCCGAAGATCGAGTATGGCCGGCTGTCGTCGGAGATCTCCTGGATGGGCGTCAACTCGCGCACGTTAAGCTCCAAGCGCGCGCCGATTCCGACGCAGGGCATGCGGCTGTCACTCAACCGCACGAGCTTTGGCGGCGGCCAGACTGCGGCATCGGACCGCGCCGCGAAAAACAAGACCGAGACGACCTGACATCGCGGCGGAATAATCGTTCCGCTTGTCCGGTATGGCGTAGGATGCCCATTCCAAAGAATGGCGGCGTCCCCAACTCGCTTGACGGCGAGCGCCGCCGCCATCAGCATGCCGCGCGTTTCGACCAGGCCACAACAGGATACAAAGAATGACCGATCGCCTTCCGGGATTTTCCACCCTCGCCGTGCACGCCGGCGCACAGCCTGATCCCACCACCGGCGCGCGGGCGACGCCGATCTACCAGACCACGTCATTCGTCTTCAACGACGCCGACCATGCGGCTTCGCTGTTCGGCCTGCAGGCCTTCGGCAACATCTATACCCGCATCGGCAACCCGACCAACGCCGTGCTCGAGGAGCGCGTCGCAGCGCTCGAGGGCGGCACGGCAGCGCTCGCGGTTGCCTCCGGCCACGCCGCGCAGCTCGTGGTGTTGCAACAACTGCTCCGGCCCGGCGACGAAATCATCGCTGCGCGAAAACTCTATGGCGGCTCGATCAACCAGTTCACCCACGCCTTCAAGGCGTTCGGCTGGAACGTCGCCTGGGCCGATCCCGACGACGTCGCAAGCTTCGAACAGGCGGTGACGCCGCATACCAAGGCGATCTTCATCGAGTCGATCGCCAACCCTGCCGGCAGCATCACCGATATCGAGGCGATCGCGGCCGTCGCGCGCAAGGCCGGCGTGCCGCTGATCGTCGACAACACGCTGGCCTCGCCCTATCTGATCAAGCCGATCGACCATGGCGCGGACATCGTCGTGCACTCCCTGACGAAATTTCTCGGCGGTCACGGCAATTCGCTCGGCGGCATCATCGTCGACGCCGGCACCTTCGACTGGTCGAAGGACAACAAATATCCGATGCTGAGCGAGCCGCGGCCGGAATATCACGGCATCCGGATCCAGGAGACCTTTGGCAATTTCGCCTTCGCGATCGCCTGCCGCGTGCTCGGCCTGCGCGACCTCGGCCCCGCGCTGTCGCCGTTCAACGCCTTCATGATCCTGACCGGCATCGAGACGCTGCCGCTGCGCATGCAGAAGCACTGCGACAATGCCAAGGCGGTGGCGGAATTCCTCTCCACCCACCCCGCCGTGTCAGCCGTGAATTACGCCGGCCTGCCCGGCGACAGGTACAACGCCCTGCAGCGCAAGTATGCGCCGAAGGGCGCCGGCGCGGTGTTCACCTTCAGCCTCAAGGGCGGCTATGACGCGGGCGTCAATCTGGTGTCGAACCTGAAGCTGTTCTCGCACCTCGCCAATGTCGGCGACACCCGCTCGCTGGTGATCCACCCGGCCTCCACCACCCACAGCCAGCTCGACGACGCCGCCAAGGTGAAATCGGGCGCCGCGCCCGAGGTGGTGCGGCTGTCGATCGGCATCGAGGACAAGGAAGACCTGATCGCGGACCTCGACCAGGCCCTGCGCGCCTGATCCCGCCTTGGTTCCGGAGCGGTCCGCCCGCATCGCTCCGGCAACCTTGCCCGAAACAACCGTCTCGTTAACGCTTAATACCGACGGGTCTCTCGTTAACGCTCAATCCGGCATAAAGTGGCAGTGATAGGCTCCGGATGATTCGGGAGACCATTGATGCTGCGCTGGATATTGCCGCTCGCGATCGCGCTGTTTGCGATTTCGCCCGCTGACGCCGCCGACGGCCCTGTCGTCACCAAACGCGCCACCGTCAAGGCCGCGCGCCAGCTGCCGGCGGGCCTGCCGCGCCGGCACTACGCCTACCGCACCACCATTACGTCACCGACCTATGTGCGGCGCGGACGCCAGCTCGTGGTCGTCGAGCCCACGGTGATCCCGCTCAACTCAGAGCCGTACGTCCCGTACATGCAGGGTGAGCCGCTGCTGCCTGGATCGTCGTCATTACCCGGCTATTACGGCAACTGGCACTCCTACAATTATTACGGCCCCTATTACGGCGGCGCCTATGTGACCTACTGGGACCGCCTGCCCTACGCCTGCGGCGTCTACGGCTACTGCTAGCCCGGGACGCGCGCGTGGCCAGATCGCCGCAGAAGAAAACCAGCGCACCGGCTTCGGGCAATGCTGTCACCGCCGACCTCGTCGCGGTGCTGGTCGCCGTCACCGACGGCACGCCGAAGATCATGACCATCGCCGGCGGCTCCGCGCTGCCGAGCGGCCCGTTCGAGTTCACCCACCGCTCGCTGCAGACCGCGCTGCGGGCCTGGGTCGAGGCGCAGACCGGCCATCCGCTCGGCTATGTCGAGCAGCTCTACACCTTTGCCGACCGCGGCCGGTCCGGCGACGCCAGGACGCCGCACAGCGTCTCGATCAGCTATCTCGGCCTGACCCGCGAGGACCAGGTCGGCGAAGGTTTTGAGGCGCATTGGTCCGGCTGGTACGACTATTTCCCCTGGGAGGATCATCGCGCCGGCACGCCGGTCTGCCTTGCGAAGATGATCGCACCGAAGCTGAAGACGTGGGCGAAGGCGGCCCCGTCACCCACGCTGCAGCGCGAGCGCTGGCAGCGCTGCGCGATCACCTTCGGTCTCGATGACCGCGACTGGAACGAAGAACTGGTGTTGCAGCGTTACGAACTGCTGTACGAGGCGTTGCTGATCCCGGAAGCCGGGCGCGCGCATGACCGCGAGGCGCCGATCGTGCCGGGCAAGCCGATGACGGCGGATCATCGCCGCATCCTCGCGACCGGAATCGCGCGGCTGCGCGCCAAGATCAAATACCGTCCGGTGGTATTCGAATTGATGCCGGCCGAATTCACCCTGCTGCAACTGCAACGCAGTGTTGAAGCCCTCGCAGGCCGGCTGGTCCACAAGCAGAACTTCCGCCGGCTCATGGAGCAGCAGGAACTCGTTGAAGAGACTGGCGCAATGGCCGCCGATACCGTCGGACGGCCGGCCAAGCTGTTCCGCTTCCGCCATGCCGTCTTGGCCGAACGGGCCGTCGTCGGCACCAAGCTCCCGCTTTCGCGCACTTGACACGCCTTATGCTCAGGATAAGTATAAGCCATCTTATGCTCAAGGAGAGTATAAATGGTTGCACTCGATACCGATCTGCTCACCCGCACCGCGCCGATATATGAGCGCGTCAAGCGCGTCATCCCACCGTTCGAATGGGCCACTTTCGCCGAGGACGTTGATGCGATCCTCGACCTGAAACGCCGCCGCAACGCGGTGGTGCTGGCACACAACTACCAGACGCCGGAGATCTTCCACGGCGTCGCCGATATTGTCGGCGACAGCCTCCTGCTCGCGCGTGAAGCGACCAAGGTCGACGCCGACATCATCGTGCTCGCGGGCGTGCACTTCATGGCCGAGACGGCGAAGCTGTTGAACCCGGCCAAGACCGTGTTGATCCCCGACCTCAAGGCCGGTTGCTCGCTGGCGGATTCCATCACGGCACAGGACGTGCGGCTGATGCGCGCTCGCTACCCGGACGCGCCTGTGATCGCCTATGTCAACACCTCGACCGCGGTGAAGGCGGAGTCCGATATCTGTTGCACGTCAGGCAATGCGCTCAAGATCGTGGAATCGCTCGACGTCGAACGCGTCATCATGCTGCCGGATGAATATCTCGCGCAGAACATCGCCAAGCAGACCAGCAAGAAGATCATCGCCTGGAAGGGCCACTGCGAGGTGCATGAGCTGTTCACCGCCGATGACGTGCGCCAGCTGCGTGAAAATTATCCCGATGTCACCATCCTGGCGCATCCGGAATGCCCGCCCGAGGTGGTCGCCGAAGCGGACTTTTCGGGGTCGACGGCAGCGATGCAGTCGTTCGTCGAGACCAAACGTCCGCCGCGGGTCGTGCTGCTGACGGAATGTTCGATGAGCGACAACATCGCGGCCCGCAATCCCGATGTCGACTTCGTCCGCCCCTGCAATCTGTGCCCGCACATGAAGCGGATCACGCTGAAGAACATCCGCCACGCGCTGGAGGCCAATCAGCACGAGGTCACGATCGACCCCGCGATCGCCGATCGCGCGCGCAGGAGCGTCGAAAGGATGCTGGCGATATGAGTACCGATATCTCCGATCTCAGCGGCCGCCCCGTCATCATCGGCGGCGGCGCCGCCGGGCTGATGACCGCACTGCAACTGGCGCCCGAGCCGGTCGTGCTGCTGTCGAAATCGCCGCTCGGCGCGGAAGCCTCCAGCATGTGGGCGCAGGGTGGCCTCGCCGCGCCGGTCGGCGCGGATGACACCCCTGCCCTCCATCTCGCCGATACTCTTGCTGCGGGTGCCGGCCTCTGTGATGCGGCCGCAGCATCCCGGATCGTCCATGCCGCGCCTGCCGCCGTGGAGCATCTCGCCGAGCTCGGCGTCGCCTTCGACCGGCGCGCCGACGGCAGCTGGCGTCTCGGGCTCGAGGCCGCGCACGGCCGCAACCGCATCGTGCACGCCACCGGCGACGGCACCGGCCGCGAGATCATGCGCGCGCTGATCGCGGCGGTCCGCCAGACGCCGTCGATCACCTTACTGGAAGGCGTCGAGGCGCGCCGGCTGCTCGTCGAGGACAATGCCGTCAGGGGCGTGCTCGCAGCCAGCGACCGCGGTGCGCTGACGATCGTCACCAACCGCGTCGTGATCGCGACCGGCGGCATCGGCGGGCTGTTTTCAGACAGCACCAACCCCGGCGGATGTTTCGGCCAGGGGCTCGCGCTCGCGGCCCACGCTGGCGCAAAACTGTCGGATCTCGAATTCGTCCAGTTTCATCCGACCGCCTTCGACGGGCCGTCACGGCCGATGCCGCTGTTGACCGAGGCGATCCGTGGCGATGGCGCGCCCCTGATCGACGAGACCGGCCGGCGCTTCATGGCCGACCAGCCCGGCGCCGAACTTGCGCCACGCGACATCGTCGCGCGCGCGGTCTGGCGTCACCGCGCTGCGGGACATCGCACCTTCCTCGATGCGCGCAAGCATCCGGGCGCGGATTTTGCGCAGCGCTATCCCGTGATCAGCGCGTTCTGCAAGATGGCCGGCATCGATCCCGTCACGGATCCGATCCCGATCCGGCCGGCGGTCCACTACCACATGGGCGGCATCGCGGTTGACGGCTATGGCCGTAGCACGGTGCAAGGCCTGTGGGCCTGCGGCGAGGCCGCGCGCACCGGGCTGCACGGCGCCAACCGGCTCGCCAGCAACTCGCTGATGGAAGCGATCGTCTGCGCGCGCTGGGTCGCCGAGAGCATCGAAGGCGTGAGCGCGGGTCCGCGCGCCATGCTGAACGACGACACGTTGCCGGCCGCCGCCGATCCCTCCGCCGTGCGTCCGATCCTCACCCAGGGGCTCGGCGTGCTGCGCGACCGCGACGGGATCGCACGCGCGATCCGGAGCCTCTATCCGCTCGCGCGCAGTCCGAGTGCGGCATCCGACGCAGCATTGGTCGGATTGATGATCGCGATTGCCGCCATCAGGCGTGAGGAAAGCCGCGGCGGTCATTTCCGCACCGATTTCCCGCACACCGCTTTGTCGGCGGCGCCGTCTTCCCTCACCCGTGCCGAGGCGCTCGCCGCCGCGCACGACATCGTTGAATCCAAGCTACCAACCAGGAGTGCCCGCTCATGACCCTCAATCCCCTGTTGCCGCTGCTGTATGAGCCGATCGTGCAAACCGCCTTGCGCGAGGATCTCGGCCGCGCCGGCGATATCACGGCAGACGCCATCGTGCCGGCCAGCCAGCAGGCCCGGCTGGTGATGCGGGCGCGGCAGCCCGGCGTGATCGCCGGGCTCGACATCGCACGCACCGCGTTCCAGACGGTGTCGCCGGCGATCGAGCTGCGCGCCGAGCGGCCTGACGGCAGCGCGGTCGAACCCGACCAGGTCATCGCGATCATCGACGGTCCGGCCCGCAGCCTGCTCACCGCGGAGCGCACCGCGCTCAACTTCCTCTGCCATCTGAGCGGCGTCGCGACCGCGACCGCCACGCTCGTCAAGGCTGTCGCTGGCACGCGCGCGCAGATCGTCTGCACCCGCAAGACCACGCCGGGACTACGCGCGCTGGAGAAGTACGCGGTGCGCGCCGGCGGCGGCGGCAATCACCGCTTCGGTCTCGACGATGCCGTGCTGATCAAGGACAACCACATCGCGCTCGCCGGCGGCATCCGCCCTGCGATCGAACGCGCCAAGGCCAATACCGGTCATCTCGTGAAAATCGAGGTCGAGGTCGACACACTGGCGCAGCTTGAAGAGGCGCTGGCACTCGGCGTCGACGCGGTCCTGCTCGACAACATGACGACCGAGCAGCTCAGCCAGGCGGCGGCAATGGCGCGCGGCAAGGCGCTCACCGAAGCCTCCGGCCGCATCACCGCTGCGACCGCCGCGGCGATTGCCGCCACCGGCGTCGATTTGATCTCGGTCGGCTGGGTGACCCACAGCTCGGCCGCGCTCGATATCGGGCTCGACTATCTGTCCTGATCGATCAAAGCGACTGGCCGACCGGAACGAGGGTCGGCTGGTCCCGTTCGGTCCGACGCGCCGCGAAGCGCTCGGCTTGCAGAACCGCGAGCGTCAGCACGACGATCGCGACCGCCTGGTGCGTCAGCGCCAGATCGATCGGCACCTGATGCAGCAGCGTCAGGATGCCGAGCGTCGCCTGCAGCGTGATCGCCGCAACGAGCCACCGTGCGCCTGCGATCACCGCACTTCCGGCGCGTGCACGCACCGCATCGATCGCATGCGCGATTGCCAGCGCAAACAGCAGGTAAGCGGTCATGCGATGCTCGAACTGCACCGTCAGCGTGTTGTCGAACAGATTGCGCCACCACGGCGTCTCGAACCACAGCCGGTCAGCCGACGGAATCAAGCCGCCGTCGATCTCAGGCCAGGTGTTGTAGACCCTGCCCGCGCGCAGGCCCGCGACCAGCGCGCCGAAATAGAGCTGCACGAAGGTCAGCACGAGCAGCACCGCGCTCGTGATCTTCAGCCTGAGCGGCGCGATCACGGATGGACGGTCCGTCAAGCGCCGCAGCGTCCAGACGATGGCCGCGAAGATCAGGAGCGCCAGCACCAGATGCGTCGCCAGCCGATATTGCGACACCTCGACGCGCTCCGAGAGGCCGGACGCCACCATCCACCAGCCGACGCCGCCCTGCAGCGCGCCGAGGCCGAAGATCACCCACAGCCGCCGGCCGAGCTCGCCGCTCACCACGCCGCGCCACAGGAAATACAGGAACGGCAGCAGATAGGCGGCGCCGATCACCCGGCCGAGCAGCCGGTGGCTCCACTCCCACCAGAAGGTCGTCTTGAATTGCTCGAGCGTCATCCCGGCGTTGAGCTCGCGATATTGCGGGATGGTCTTGTAGCCCTCGAAGGCCTTCGTCCACTGCGCCTCGGTCAGCGGCGGCAGCGCGCCGGTCACCGGCTTCCATTCGACGATCGACAGGCCGGACTCGGTGAGCCGCGTGGCGCCGCCGACCAAGACCATCAGCGCGATCAGGGCGGCGACCGCGATCAGCCAGACCCTGACGGCGCGGAGCTGCGATGGTTGTGCGGAAATACCGGCCATTTCGCCCTGACTTGATTGGATTTTCGGGCCCCTTATAGTCCGGCCCGCAAGCGGCGCAAGCGCCGCCTGAGGCCTCGTTCCGGTCGGTCGGAACGAGGCCTCAGCAATCTTTGTTTTGACGCGTTTACTTTGCGCGAACCGATGTCCGCTTCGCTCGAAAACGCTCTGGATCACGAGTCATACATATCCGCCATGGCCATACGCACCCGCAAATTGCTCGGAACCATCGCCCTGCTGATCCTGGTCGTGGTGTGGTCGCTGCTCGGCATGACGGTCGCCCAGACCCCGTGGCTCGCCAATTCGGGGCTGCTGCAGGCGATCTTCTACGTCGTCGCGGGGCTCGGCTGGGTGCTGCCGGCGATGCCGATCGTCTCCTGGATGTCGCGGCCCGACAGCGCCTAGATCGCGCCCTCGTCGCGCGCATGCCGCGTTGGCCGAACCGGTGCGAACATCACGCCCGAGAGCAGCACGCGCATCATCCGCAGCGACCGCACACGGCCGTCCCATGCGATGCGCGGCAATGCGTGGAGATTGGTGCGCCCCTGCGCCTCGACCACACCTGATATGGTCGACACCGCGCTGGCGAAGCCGGCCTCCTCGGCCATCACGACATGCGGACGGCGGAACGCGTCGCGGTCCCCGAACGGGAATGCAAAATGCTTGATCGGCCGCCCCAGCGCGCTCTCGGCGACCGCCTTTCCCATCGCCATCTCGCGCTGCGCGTCGGCATCCCTGAGGCTCGACAGGACGGAATAATTCACCGTCGCGCTGCCGAAGGTCACGTTCGGATCAGCCGCCAGCTTCGCCAGATCCTGCCAGTCGAGCGACGCGCCGCGTGACAATTGCGCCGCATCGGCCGAATAGCGCCGGCCGAGATCGTTCACCGCATAGGACAGATCGGACGGCGACAGCTTGCGCAGCCAGCCGGACAGGAAATCGAACAGCTCGTATTTGTCCGACAGGCTCGTGACCACGAAGTGCCGTTCCCTGCCGTCGATCATCAGGCTGATGCGGTTCTCGCGCGCGATGATGTCCTCGAGCACCAGCCACCACGCCGTGCCCACGCCATCCGGGAAAGCCGTCGGCAGATAGAGGGTGAGGGGGACGCGGTGCTTGGCGAGCACGGGATAGCCATACGTGACGAAGTCCTTGGTCGCACCGTCGAAGCTCAGGCAGGCAAAGCGGCGGCGCTCCGGCAGGGTCACCGCGCGGCGGCAGGCCTCGTCGATCCCGACGATGTCGTACTTCCAGCGCTTCAGCGCGCGGAGGGTGCGATCGAGGAAGGCAGGCGTGATCTCCTGGGATTTCAGCGGCTGAAACCGGCCCCGGCGCGCAGGACGGACGCGCGCGAAGCGCAGGATCACCCCGGCGCCCCCGGCCTCGTGTTCCCGCAGCCTGAAGGCGCCGCTGAAATAGGCGAGCTCCATCCGGGCCCGCCGCAAAATCCCGTTGTCCGGCGTCAAGATCCCCGCCTCTGCCCGGCGGTTCCCACACCCCGCCGCGGCATTGTTATTACTCTTTGTTGACATTTCCCTGCGAAGGTCGGCCGCAGCCGAGACCTGTAAATTAATACCTTAAAAAATTTGGGCTCCGAGATGATCATGGCGGCGGCAGTTGAAGGCCAGACGGCGGGGACGCGACCATGGCCGAACGCAGTCCGCGTTGCTGGCGTCGACATCTTTCATGACCTCACTGCGGCCGAGGCGACCTGGCGCAGTCTCGAGACACCGCAACACAGCTACACGCCCTATCAGCGCTTCGATTTCCTCGCCAACTGGCAACGCCAGGTCGGCGAGCGCGAGGGCCTGCGGCCCTTCATCGTCGTCGCCCATGACAGCGAACGCCGTCCGCTGCTGCTGTTGCCGCTCGCCATCGAGTCCCGCCTGGGCGCGAGCTGCGCGAGCTTCATGGGCGGCAAGCATGCGACCTTCAACATGGCGCTGTACGACAAGGACTTCGCCGCCAACGCAACCGAGGCCGACATCACGGCGCTGACCGGATCGATCGCCGAGCGGTCTCGCGTCGATGCGCTCGTGCTGTGTCAGCAGCCGCTGCGCTGGCAGGACCAGCCCAATCCGCTGGCGTTGCTGCCGCACCAGGCTTCGGTGAACGACTGCCCGCTCCTGGTGATTGAGCCCGGCGCGGCACCCGCGGCGCTGATCAGCAACTCGTTCCGCCGCCGCCTCAAGGGCAAGGAGCGCAAGCTGCAGGCGCTGCCCGGCTACCGCTATCATGTCGCGGCCGACAGCGCCGACGTCTGCCGCCTGCTCGACTGGTTCTTCCGCATCAAGCCGCAGCGCATGGCCGAGCAGAAGCTGCCCGACGTATTCGCCGAGCCCGGCGTCGAGCAGTTCATCCGCAGCGCCTGCCTTGCGCCGCGTGCCGACGGCAAGGGCTATGCGATCGACATCCACGCGCTGGAGTGCGACGAGGAAGTGATCGCGATCTTCGCCGGCGTCTCCGACGGTCATCGGTTCTCGATGATGTTCAACACCTATACGATGTCGGCCAATTCCAAGTTCAGCCCCGGCCTGATCCTGATGCGCGACATCATCGATCGTCATGCCGGCCTGAACTACCGCGCCTTCGATCTTGGCATCGGCTCGGACGAGTACAAGCGGCTGTTCTGCAAGGACGACGAAGCGATCGTCGACAGCTTCATTCCGCTCAGCCTGCGCGGCAAGCCGGCTGCGAGCGCGCTGTCGGCCATCAGCCGCGCCAAGCGCGCCGTGAAGCAAAATCCGGCGCTGTTCGAGATCGCGCAGAACCTGCGCAGCATGTTCCGCTGAGCCTCAGCTCGCCGCTTCACCCTGCTCTGCGCCGCCACTCGGTACGCCGAGCCGCCTCATCGCGTCGAATAGAAGCGCCGCGGCAGGTGACAGCGCACGCTTGCGCAGCTTGATCAGGCCATAATTCTCCAGCAGGAGCCGGTCGCGAAGACGCAGCATCTTGAACCGCTGCGGATCGACCAGATCGAACACCAGCATGGGAACCGGCACGACCGCGTCGATGCCGGCGGCAATCCCGACCGAGGCGAAAAACGACTCGGTGTTGATGACCCGGCGCGGCGGCGTCACGCCGCGGCTCATGAACAGCCTCTCCAGCGCCTGGCGCATGAAGGATTCCCGCGGCTGGCAAATCCACTGCTGGTCGGCCATGTCCTCCAGCTCGACGGTCTCGCGGCCGGCCAATGGATGCTCGGCACGAACCAGCAGCACCGCCTCTTCTGCGCCGATCTCATAATAGTCGAATTGCCGGGGGTCGATGCCGGCCGGAATCCTGGCGACGACGAAGTCGAACTCGAGCGCGAGCAGACGCGTGATCAATGGCGGGCTGGTGCTGACATCGAGCGAGATGTTCACCCGGTTCAGCTTCTCGCCGAGATACTGGATCACGTCGACGACCAGGTCGATGCTGGGCTTGGCGACTGTTCCGACGGAGACGGTGCCGAGCTCGCCGGACTTGTAGCCCGCGAACTCGTCGGTGACCTGGTCGAGATCGGCGAGCACGCTCTTGCCGCCGCGAATCAGGATCGAGCCATAGGCGGTGGGCTCGACGCCGCGAGCCGTCCGCTCAAACAGGGGAACCCGCGCCAGCGCCTCGATTTCGGCGAGCATCTTCGATGCCGCAGACTGGGTGATGTTCAACCGCTCGGCCGCCAGCTGCAGCTTGCGCTCATTGTCGAGAGCGACCAGCAGGCGCAGCTGGCGCAATTTCAGGTTATTGATCACGGCCTGCTACCATCCTGCCCGGCAAGGGCCTCTTCGTTCCGATTAGATCGGAACGGGGCTCCAAATTCTGTCCTGACGCGTCTTCTTTACGCGAACCGGTGTCCACTTCGCTGGAAAACGCTCTGGGGTTCCCGCGCTTATACCGCGGTGCATCATGACAGTTTCGCCGTGGCTCCATTCCCAAATGCCATTAGGCACGCGGCTGTCGATTACACAACAATGAATGCAATACTTGCAAGGGCAAGGCGACGGACCGCTGCGGCCGCACGAAGGTGCCGCCCGGACAGCGCGATTACCGTGCGCCGAATCGAAAAACCGGAAGGGATGGGAACGATGAGCGACGATATCGAGAAGCGCGCAATCGGAAAGATGATGCGGCGGCTGATTCCGTTCCTCATCCTGTGTTACTTCGTGGCCTATCTCGATCGCGTCAATGTCGGCTTCGCCAAGCTGCACATGAATACGGCGCTCGGCCTCAGCGAAGCCGCCTACGGGCTCGGCGCGGGCCTGTTCTTCGTCGGCTACTTCTTCTTCGAAGTGCCCTCCAACATCCTTCTGGAACGGTTTGGCGCGCGGCGCTGGATCGCCCGCATCATGATCAGCTGGGGTATCGTCTCGGCGGCATTCGCGTTCATCCCACAGATGTCCGCGGCGAGCGGTCTCTCGAGCGAGTGGATCTTCTACTTCCTTCGCCTGCTGCTCGGCGCCTGCGAGGCCGGCTTCTTCCCCGGCATCATCTTCTACCTGACGCTCTGGTTCCCGACGATCTATCGGGCCCGCGTCATCAGCCTGTTCATGCTCGCGATCCCGATCTCGAGCATCATCGGGGCGCCGATCTCGGGCCTGCTGCTCAACCTGTCCGGAGGCGGCCTGACGGGGTGGCAGTGGCTGTTCATCTGCGAAGCGCTGCCGTCGGTCCTGGTCGGCTTCGCTGTGCTGGCCTTCCTGCCCGACTTCCCGCGTCAGGCGAGCTGGCTGCAGCCCGACGAGATCAAATGGGTCCAGAACACCCTTGAGATCGAGCGGCAGAAGAAGGAAGCGGTGGAGCACATCTCGGTGCTGCAATCGCTCACCGATTCGCGTGTGCTGGCCTGCGCCTTCGTCTACTTCTGCCTCAATGCAGCGAGCTACGGCGTCGCGTTCTTCCTGCCCACCATCATCAAGGCGTTTGGCGTCACGGACACCCAGACCGGCCTGATCGCAGCGCTACCCTTCGTATTCGGCGCGGTCGGCATGGTGCTGCTCGGCCGCCATTCCGACAAGACCGGTGAGCGGCGCTACCATGTCGCCGGCGCACTGGTGCTGGCGGCTGTCGGCATCGGCCTGGCCGGACTGGTCTCAAGCCCGGTGCTGATCATCGGCCTGCTCTGCCTCGCGCAGATCGGCGTTTCGGCGGTGCCGCCGATGTTCTGGCCGATGCCGGCCAGCATCCTGAACGGCGCCTCGGCCGCGGCAGGCATTGCCGCGATCAACTCGCTCGGCAATCTGTCGGGCTTCGCGGGCCCGTTCGCGATGGGCTATCTGAAGGACCTGACCGGTGGATTCACCGCAGGCCTGTTGCTGCTCGCGGTCGTCGGATTGATCGGCGCGCTGGTCACGATCAGGCTGCGGATCGATCCGGTCCTCGAGCGATCGATGCGCGAGCCGATGATGGCGCACTGAGGCGCCATCAGGAAGCATGTGAAGCGGCCTCCAAAGCGAAGCGCGATGACGTCTCAAACTGAGCTCATCGCGCCCTGGAGGTCCGGTCAGGCCGCCACTACGCGCGGACCCGCCACGACCGTTTCCGACGGCGCGCAGGGCTTGCTCAGCATCGTCACTTCGGAGAAGCCGACGGCCCTGAGCTGATCGACCATCGAGCGGCGGGCATCCTGCGCCATGCCGGCGTCGGGCACGACCACCGCTTGCGCCTTTGCGGTCAGCAGCTCGGCCGGCAGGTCGACGGCCGTGCCGGCGTCGAGCAGCACGTGGTCGTAGACCCGCAGCAGCGCGTCGATCGCAAGCGCCAGCCGCGGCGATTGCAGATGCGAGCGATCGAAGCCCGGACGCCCGGCGCTGACGATCTGAACCCGCGACTGCCGATCCTTGGTGATGATCTGTGCGAACGTCGCCTCACCCTGCATCAATTCGGCAAGGCCGGGCGCGCCGGGATCGACCGTGGCCGCCGTCAGCGCCGGCGAGGACGCGACGAGATCGACCACCACGACCTTGGCCTGACGCGCCATCTGACGGGCCAGCGTCAGCGCGGTCAGCGTGACGCTCTCGGCGGCAGCCGGGCCGAGCACCGTGACCTTGTGGGCGGCGGGACCGGCCGCGACGAGACGCCCGGCCAGCTCATCGATCTCGTTGGCCATCCGGGCGGGCGCAGGCTGCGGCTCGCTGACGACCGGCTCATATGCTACTGCGGGGTCGGGCCGCAGATCAGGCTCAGGCGACAGGCTGGGCGCGAGCGGCGACGCGAGCTCAGGTTCAGGCGGCAGCGTCAGTGCGGGCTCGTCGACGGTTGCGGTCTCCATGACCGGCTCGCGGCGCCGGATCACTGCGGCGGCCGGCGCGAAGGCACGGCCTACCGCGCCGGGCGCGGAGATGCGCAGCAGCTCGCCGGTGATGATGATGCCGGCTGACAGCAGCAGCGTCGCCAGCGTCGCGATCAGCACGATCGGCAGCTTCTTCGGATAGGCCGGCGTGTTCGAGACCGTGGCGCGCGAGATGATGCGGCCGTCGGTCGGCGCGGCCTCGATGTTCTCGCGAGCGGTCGCCTCGCGATATTTGGCGAGATAGGCTTCCAGCAAATCGCGCTGCGCCTTGGCTTCACGCTCCAGCCCACGCAGCTGCACGTCCTGGCTGTTGCTCGACGACGCCTGCCTCTTCGACTGGTCCAGGCCCGCCTGCTGCGCCTGGACGCGGGCATCGGCGACGCGGGCATCGTTGTCCAGCGAGCGCGAAATCTTGCCGGCCTCTTCGCGCAATTGGCGGTCGAGGTCGGCGATCTGCGCCTTCAATTCCTTGATGCGCGGATGGTTGTCGAGCAGCGTCGACGACTGCTCGGCGAGCTGTGCGCGCAACGTGCCGCGCTGTTCGGCGAGCCGGCGGATCAGCTCGGAATTGAGCACTTCCGACGCCTCGATCGGCTTGCCGCCCTGAAGCATCTCGCGGATCAGGCGCGCCTTGGTCTCGGCATCCGCCTTCAGCGCGCGGGCATTGTTGAGCTGCGTGTTCAGCTCGCCCATCTGCTGGTTCGACAGCGGGATGTTGTTGGTGCCGACGAACAGGCTCGACTTGGAGCGGAATTCCTCGACCCGCGAATCCGCTTCCGCGACCTTGCTGCGCAGCTTGTCGATCTCGCCCAGCAGCCAGGTGCTGGCGGACTTGGCCTGGTCCTGCCGCGCCGCCTGCTGCAATACGAGGTAGCCGTCGGCAATCGAGTTGGCGACGCGCGCCGCGAGCTCGGGATCCTCCGACTGGAATTCGATCACCATGACGCGCGACTTGTCGACCGCATAGGCCTGGAAGCGCTCGTAAAAGGAATCAAGCACCCGCTCTTCCGGCGTCAGGCTGAACGGGTCACGGCCGATGCCGAACAGCGCCAGCAGCGACTTCAGCGGGGAAAAGCCCCGCAGCACCGGATCGAACTCGGGGCGCTCGGCGAGCTTGTTCTTCTTGATGATGTCGCGGGCAAGATCGCGCGACAGCAACAGTTGCACCTGGCTGGTCACGGCCTCGGCGTCGAGCGAGGTGCGCTCGAGGTCGCGCTCGCCGTTCGGACGCAGGAAGGCGTTCTCGCGGTTGTCGATCAGGATTCGCGCTTCCGACTTGTAGCGCGGCGTCACGACGTTGACGGCGGCAAGCGACACCGCAAACACGAGCACAGTTGGCACGATGATCCAGCTTCGCTTGCGCGCCAGCGCGCGCCCGAGCATATGCAGATCGAGATCCGTCGCCTCCGCCGGACGCGTTGGCTTGTCAGGAGCTGATATCGGCGAAGCCGGCCTCGCAACGGCTTCGGCGGCAACGGGCGCAGACTTCGGCAACGCCCGTTGCACCGCAGCCTTTTCCTTGCCTCTACGCCAGAATGCAAAACGCATAACCAACTCCCGCGGACGCCGCGATTCCATCTCAATGGCGGCGATTACAGTCCATTAAGGTTGCTGCTGGGTTAATCGGCGCGGTTGACGGATGCGGCGGCCACCACCGCTCCGTCATCGTTTGTTAACCATGAGTGCCGTTAATCGACGCCGATATTGTTGCGGGATTCCTCACATGCGCGATCTGCGCGCTCCCCTCGTTTGTCTGATTGCTGCGCTCGCGCTGTCGGGCTGCATGGGCCGGACGTCGCCGATTGCCGGTGACCCGGCCCTCGATTCGATGGCGTATGGGCAGCCGGCCTTTGCTGCGCCCGCGCCGATGGCCGTGGCCTATGCCGACCCCGCGCCGACGCGTGAGGCCTATAATCTTGGCCCCGGTGACAGGCTTCGCGTCGTGGTCTATGGCCAGGAAGGCCTGACCAATTCCTATGCGATCGATGCAGCCGGCGCGATCACGATGCCGCTGATCGGCTCGGTGCCGGCACGCGGCCGCACCCCTGCCGGGCTCGCCGCCGAGATCACGGGACGGCTGCGCAACGGCTACATCCGCGAGCCTTCGGTGGCGGTCGAGATCGAGGCCTACCGCCCGTTCTTCATCCTCGGTGAGGTCGCAGCCCCCGGCCAATATCCCTATGTACCCAACATGACGGTCGAGAGCGCGGTAGCGATCGCCGGCGGCTTCTCGCCGCGCGCCCGGCGCGACGAGGTCACCCTCACCCATACCGATGCATCGGGCGCCGGCCGCTTTGTCGTTCCCTTGGGCACGCCGATCGGGCCCGGCGACACCGTCTTCGTCGGCGAACGCTGGTTCTGATCGATGGCACAGGATCAAAATGAGGAACGGCTGCTTCGCATCCTGCACGTCGTCCGCGCCCCCGTCGGCGGCATCATCCGTCACATCCTCGATGTCGCCAACGGCCAGATCGAACGCGGTCACCATGTCGGCATCGTCGCCGACAGCCTGACCGGCGGCACGCGGGCCGATGCGGTCCTCGCCGAGATCGAACCGCGCCTCAAGCTCGGGGTCCACCGGGTGGCGATACGCCGCGAGCCGCGATTTGCCGACTTCATGGTCTGGGCGCATATCGCCAGCCTGATCCGGAAACTGAAGCCCGATGTTGTGCATGGTCATGGTGCCAAGGCCGGCGCCTATGTCCGGCTGCGGCGGCGCTCGAACAAGGTGATCCGGGTCTACACGCCGCATGGCGGCTCGCTGCACTATCCGCTCGACACCTGGAAGGGCCGCTTCTACAGCCAGCTCGAGCGCACGCTGATGAACAGCACCGACCTGTTCCTGTTCGAGAGCGCGTTTGCCCGCGACACCTATCAGCGCACCGTGGGCAAGCCCTCAGGCCTCGTCCGCTGCGTCTTCAACGGCGTCACGTCGGAGGAATTCGAACCGGTCGCCAAGGCCGACGACGCCTCCGACGTGGCTTATGTCGGCGAATTCCGGCGCATCAAGGGTGCCGATCTCCTGATCGACGCGGTCGCCAAGCTGCGCGCCGACGGCAAGCCGGTGACGCTGACGCTTGGCGGCGACGGCGAGGAGTTCGAACGGCTCAAGGAGCAGGTGAAGCGGCTGTCGCTCGGCGACGCCGTCCGCTTCATCGGCCACGTCAAGGCGCGCTACGGCTTCTCGAAGGGCAGCGTTCTCGTGGTTCCGTCACGGGGCGATTCGATGCCTTATGTGGTGATCGAGGCCGGCGCTGCGGGAATTCCGATGATCGCCGCCAATGTCGGCGGCATCCCGGAGATCTTCGACACCCACACCGACGCGCTGTTCGCGCCCAGCAACGCCGGCGCGATGGCCGACGCCATCAAGGCCGCGCTCGACAATCCCGCCGCGACCGTGGCGCGCGCCGAGCAACTGCGCGAACGGATTTCCGAACATTTCTCGCAGGGTGCGATGGTCGAGGGCGTGCTGGCCGGCTATCGCGACGCATTTGCCAAATATTAACCATTTCTTACACACGTAACCGTTTCTTCCGATTTGTCCCCTTAACTCGCGTCCAGGGGAATTTCGCTGCTGCGCGCGGATGCTCATCTGCAAGCACAGGAATGGACGTGGACTCGTGGAACCGTTTAACGCACGCTCGATGCTGGATGCCGCTGCGTCTGCGACGGCCGCTCAGCCGCAGGTCGAACGCCGCCGCCGCCTGTCGCCGGCCGCGCTCGCCGTTACCAGTCAAAAAGTCCGCAGCGCCTACTCGCCGGTCGTGATCACTGGCGTGGTTCGCCTCGCCGATTTCGTCTTGCTCAGCCTGGTCGGTGTCGGGCTCTACTTTGCCTATGTCAGGCCGCTCGCCATCCATTGGGGTTATATCGCATCGATCCTCGGCATGTCGGCTGCGGCGGTGGTCTGCTTCCAGGCCGCGGACATCTACCAGGTGCAGATCTTCCGCGGCCAGCTCCGCCAGATGACGCGGATGATCTCGTCATGGGCCGTCGTGTTCCTGCTGTTCATCGGCGTCTCCTTCCTCGCCAAGCTCGGCGGCGAGGTGTCGCGGGTCTGGCTGTCGTCGTTCTTCTGTGTCGGCCTTGCGGTGCTGATCGCCGAGCGGCTGGCGCTGCGCTCGATGGTGCGCGCCTGGGCGCATGACGGCCGGCTCGACCGCCGCACCATCATCGTCGGCGCCGACCAGAACGGCGAGAAGCTGATCGAGGCGCTGAACGCCGACGACGATACGGATATCCACGTGCTCGGCGTGTTCGACGACCGCAATGACGCCCGCGCGATGGACACCTGTGCCGGCTCACCGAAGCTCGGCAAGGTCGACGATATCGTCGAGTTCGCCCGCCGCACCCGCGTCGACCTCGTGCTGTTCGCGCTGCCGATCTCGGCGGAGACCCGGATCCTGGAGATGCTGAAGAAGCTCTGGGTGCTGCCGGTCGACATCCGCCTGTCGGCCCATACCAACAAGCTGCGCTTCCGCCCCCGCTCCTATTCCTATGTCGGCAAGGTGCCGACGCTCGACGTGTTCGAGGCGCCGATCACCGACTGGGATCTGGTGCTGAAATGGCTGTTCGACCGCGTGGTCGGCGGCCTAGCCTTGCTTGCGGCACTGCCGGTGCTCGGTCTGGTGGCGCTTGCGGTGAAGCTCGACAGCCCCGGCCCGGTGCTGTTCCGCCAGAAGCGCTTCGGCTTCAACAATGAGCGGATCGACGTCTACAAGTTCCGCTCGCTCTACCATCACCAGGCCGATCCGACCGCCTCCAAGGTGGTGACCAAGAACGATCCGCGCGTCACCCGCGTCGGCCGCTTCATCCGCAAGTCCTCGCTCGACGAGCTGCCGCAGCTGTTCAATGTGGTGCTGAAGGGCAATCTCTCGCTGGTCGGCCCGCGTCCGCACGCCGTGCAGAGCAAGCTGGAGAACCGCCTGTTCGACGAGGCCGTCGACGGCTACTTCGCCCGCCACCGCGTCAAGCCCGGCATCACCGGCTGGGCGCAGATCAACGGCTGGCGCGGCGAGGTCGACACCGACGAGAAGATCCAGAAACGCGTCGAATACGACCTCTATTACATCGAGAACTGGTCGGTGCTGTTCGACCTCTACATCCTGCTCAAGACCCCGTTCTCGCTGCTGACCAAGAGCGAGAACGCGTACTGAGAATTGAACTAGCCACCGTCATTGCGAGCGAAGCGAAGCAATCCATATCGCAGCTCGGAGATAGGTGGATTGCTTCGTCGCTTCGCTCCTCGCAATGACGAAGCATCTGTTGCGTGTATTGTATCGAGTTGCGTGAGTATCCGATGGCCTATGCGGCGACAGCCGGGACGTCCCATTCGCCGGCATCAGCGCCGCCAGGCGTGCTGGCGCTGCAGCGGGCGCTGGTGTGGCTCGCCGGCGCGTCGATCGCCATCGTATTCATTGAGCCGAGCCCGTATGAACTCGTCACGCTGACCGCCTGCGTGCTGTTCTTTGGCACCGGCCTGCGCATGCAGCTCGTGTTCATGCCGCTGCTGTTCGCGCTGATCGTGCTCAATGTCGGCTACAGCATCGGCGCGGTGCCGTTCCTCGACAAGCCGGAGGTGGTGAACTGGGTCCTCACCTCCTGGTACATGGCCGTCACCGTCATCTTCTTCGCGATGGTGATGTCGGAGGATACCGAAGCGCGGCTCGACATGCTGCGCCGCGGCCTGATCGTCGGCGCGATGATTGCCTCGCTTGCGGGCATCGCCGGCTACTTTCATCTGGTGCCTGGCGGCTATGATCTGCTGACGCTGTATGACCGCGCCCGCGGCACCTTCAAGGATCCAAACGTGCTCGGCGCGTTCCTGATCCTGCCGGCGCTGTTCACGCTGCAAAGCGTGGTCACCGACCGCTTCGGCAAGGCGTTCCGCAACGCGATCGCCTTCGGCATCATCTCGCTTGCGATCCTGCTCTCGTTCTCCCGCGCCGCCTGGGGCGGCCTGATCGTCACCGCGGCCTTCATGCTGGCGCTGATGGTGTTCACCAGCCGCTCGCAGGCGCAACGCTCGCGCATCATCGTGATGACCCTGATCGCCGCGATCCTGGCCGTTGCGCTGATCGCGGTGCTGCTGTCGATCGGCTCGGTCGCCGACATGTTCAAGCAGCGCGCGAGCTTCGACCAGAGTTACGACGAAGGCCGCTTCGGCCGGTTCGGCCGCCACATCCTCGGCGCCCAGATGGCACTCGAGCTGCCGTTCGGCATCGGGCCGCTGCAATTCCACACCTACTTCCCCGAGGACACCCACAATTCGTTCCTCAACGCCTTCATGTCGGGCGGCTGGATCTCGGGCATCTGTTATCCGGCGCTGGTGTTCGTCAGCGCGATCGTCGGCTTCCGCTATGTCTACAAGCGGGTGCCGTGGCAGCGCGACTATCTGGCGATCTTCTCGGCATTCCTCGGCATCGTCGGCGAGAGCTTCATCATCGATACCGACCATTGGCGGCACTTCTGGCTGATGCTCGGCACGATGTGGGGCATGTACGCGGCTGCCGAGCGCACCCGCGCGACACCGGCCGAGGTCAGCGGCGAGATTTCGGCGGCAGCTTGAGATTGGCGCGCCGCTCTGGCGGCATGTCGATCACCGCCTTCAATGCGCCGGTCGCTTCCAGCACGCCCTTGTAGCCGTCATTGGCGAAGCGCAGCAGCAGGCGCAGTTCGTCATCGGTGTAGCGGCTCCAGAGCTTGAGCATCGCCTCCTGCATCGGCACGTAGAACTTGCCGATCTCCGCCGCCTTCTCCTCCACCACCGAGATGAAGACCTTGCGGCGGTCGCTCTCGTCCCGCTCACGGCGCACGTAACCCGCCTTCTCCAGCCGATCGACCACGCCGGTGATCGCGCCGGTAGTCAGCCCGGTGACTTCCGCGAGACGCCCCGCGGTCACGCGCCCTTCAAGGTGGAGGATGTCCATGCATTCCATGTCGGAATTGGAAATTCCGGCCATGTTTGCAACGGCTTGGCCGTACATCACGCCCTGCGCGGATGACCGGCGCATCGCCTCCTCGAGTTCCTGCATCAGCGCTCCGCGCGACTTCCCGCTTGACAAAGCTGCTCCTGTATCTTACTCGCCTAATATCTTATATACTAAGATAATTAGCAACTGACCTTTCGTAGGTATCCCACACGGATGCATGGAGCAAGGCATGACCTCACGTCCCCGTAAAGCTCTGATCATCGGCGCCGGCATCGCAGGTCCGGTGACCGCGATGTTCCTGACCCGCGCCGGCATCGAGGCCGAGCTGTATGAAGCATGGCCCTACTCCACCGGGATCGGCGGGGGCTTGCAGATCGCGCCGAACGGCATGCATGTGCTGGCGGAGCTCGGCCTCGCCGACGAACTGATCCGCAGCGGCTCGGTCGCGGAGTCCTTCGATTTCTATTCGCAGGCCGGCAAGAAGCTCGGCTCGCTCAACCAGAACATGCAGCAGCGTTTCGGCCAGCCCGCGGTGAACATGTGCCGCGCGACCTTGAACGAGACGCTGATCGACAAGGCCTGGGCCTCCAACGTCTCGGTGTTCTTCGAGAAGAAGCTGGTCAAGATCGAGGACCGCGGCGACCAGGCGGTCATCGCCTATTTCAACGACGGCACCACCGCCGAGGGCGATTTCGTGATCGGAGCCGACGGCGTGCATTCGGCAGTGCGGCGGCATGTGATCCCGGATGGCCCGACGCCGTTCGACACCGGGCTGATCGGTTTCGGCGGCTTCGTGCCGCGGGCCCTGATTGAGCACCTGCCGGTCGGGCAAAAGATCGCGTCTACGTTCGGGCAAAGCGGCTTCTTCGGCTACGGCCTGTGCAGCCCCGATCCGGACACGGGTGCGATGTGGTGGAGCACGCAGCCCTCGCACGGCATGACCGCGGCGGCCTACCGGCTGCAGAGCCAGGACGCGATCAGGCAGCATCTGCGCGATTTCCACGCCGGCTGGCATGCGCCGATCCCCGAGATCATCGAGGCCGCCGAGAATATCGTGGTGACCGACACGCTCGACGTCGCGACGCTGCCGACCTGGTCGCGCAAGCGCACGCTCCTGATCGGCGACGCCGCGCACGCCACCAGCCCGCATGCCGGCCAGGGCGCGTCGCTCGCGCTCGAGGATGCAATGCGGCTCGGCATCCTGATGCGCGAGGGCCAGGAGCTCGGCATGACGTTCCAGGCGTTTGAGCACGAGCGGCGGCCGCGCGCCGAGAAGATCGTGGCGATCGCCCGGCGCAATGGCAACAGCAAGCGCGAGTTCGGCCCGACCGGCGCCTGGCTGCGCGATCACCTGCTGAAGCTGCTGCTGCCGGTGTCGTCCAAGGGCATGGACTTCATGTACGCGTATAATCCGCGCGCGGCGGCTTAGGCTCTGGCTGTCATGCCCCCGCGAAAGCGGGGCATCCAGTACGCCGCGGCGCATCCGCTCAAGCACAACAGTCTCTGGAATACTGGATCGCCCGGTCGAGCCGGGCGATGACAGCGAGCGTTGTTACGAGAAGCTTACTTCTCGACCTCAAACGTCAGCCCGGCGTGATCGACCAGGCGCTTGATCAGCTTGTGCTGCATCGCCGCTCCCGGCGTCCAGAAGCCGGCGGCGACGTCGGGCGTATCGCGCAACAGGCAGATCGCGCATTCCGAGATCATCTTCGAGGTCGAACCGTAGCCGGGGTCGCGATCACCTTTGATGCCGGCGCGGACCATGCGGCCGTCGGGCGCGACCGCGAGATAGAGCAGATCGTAGCGGCCGTTCTCGCGCTCCTCCTTCGACGGTCCCTCGCCCGGCTTCGGCGCGCTGGGACCGGTCTTCTCCGAATTCAGCGCCATCACCCGCTTGGCGTTGGCCTCGCCCTTCTCGCCGGGACCGGTCAGGACCATCTCGTCGTAGATGAATTCCTTGCCGTAGGGAAAGCCCATCAGCATGTTGGAGCGATGGACGTTGCGCGTGTTGATCAGCGCCATCATGAACGGCGCGGCCCATGAGTGCAGGTCGTCCTCATAGGCCGGCTTGCTGCCGCGCGGCTGCTTCGGGCCCTCGAAACCCGGCGTCAATGCAAACGGGTTGTTGAGGATCGCAACCAGGCTCAGATCCTTGGCGACGGCATCGAAGGTTGCCTTGGCGCTCGCGGCCGTGCCGCCGGACAGCGTGCCGCGCATGTCGCGCACGCGGCCCTTGACGCGCTGCGCCGGCGCACCGAACACCCGCTTGGCTTCCTCCTGGACGAAGAAGGCGCCGAGCTCGAACGGCACCGAGTCGAAGCCGCAGGAGAACACGATGCGCGCACCGCTGGCCTTTGCGGCCGCTTCGTGCTTGTCGATCATCTGCCGCATCCAGACCGGCTCGCCGCAGAGATCGAAATAGTCGGTGCCGCTTTCCACGCAGGCCGCGATCAGCTCATTGCCGTAGAGCTGATACGGACCGACCGTCGAGATCACAGACTTGGTCTGCGCCAGCATCGCCTTCAGCGATGCGGTGTCGCTGGCATCGGCAACGATCAGCGGCGTGTCGGCGGGCGCGCCGATCGCGTCACGAACCGACGCGAGCTTGTCCTTGCTGCGCCCGGCCATCGCCCATTTCAGGCTGCCGTCGCGATAATGCGCCGCGAGATATTCGGCGACGAGCTGGCCAGTGAAGCCGGTTGCGCCATAGACGACGATGTCGAGTTTCGACGAGGACATGGATCGGGCTCCCAGAGGCAAATTTGCCCCGTTTTGTCATTGCGAGCGAAGCGAAGCAATCCATAATCACCGCGCGGTACGATGGATTGCTTCGTCGCTTCACTCCTCGCAATGACGCAGGATGCAGCTACTTCTTGTAGGACACGCCCATGCCGGCGCGGACGTCGGCCTGGATACCATAGGGTGCGATCGGGTAGCGCAGGCCGTTCTTGGCGAGCTGCTTCATCCCCGCGATCGCCTTCACCAGATAGGCCGGCGGCAGCGCCATTAGCATCTCCTCGTCGGGCACGCCGCCATAGCGGCGCTCGGCAAAGCACGGCAGTGACAGGCTCGGCTCACCGGTCTTCAGCGCCCGGCCCCAGGAGTCCGCGCACGCGGTTTCGCCGACCACGCCCCACTCGAACTTCTTGTAGCCGGTATACTGCAGCCCGTTGATCAGGATGATCATCTGTCCCGGCGTCGCATAGACGAGGCAGATGTCGGGCGGATTGAGACGTCCGCTGGTCAGCGGGCTCACCGCCATTGCCTGGTACTGACCGTAAGGCACCACGTCGAGCGCCTCCTGGCGCTTGCGCGCGTCTTCGGCCGTGCCGTGCCAGACGCCGACATAGTTCTCGCCGGCCAGCCACTTCTCGTCCTGCGGCGCGAGCCCGATCACCGCGCGGCATTGCGCGCCGACCAGATCATCGCCGGTGATGCCGACGGTCCAGCCAAGCCGCGAGGCCATGCTGACGATCTGGTCCGTGGTGTGGACCGCCGACGGGCGGCGGATCTTCGGGATCGCCTCCATCTCCTCGACGCGCGCGAACATCTTGATGCCGATGACCGTGGTCTTCAACCGCAGCAGGTTGTTCAGGTCGGCCACGATTGCCGAGAGGTCGAACTGTTCCGGCGGTGTCTGCTGTTGCATGGCGAAAACTCCCGTGATCGGCGGCTTGGCGCCGCCTGTTGATTTGATGTTAGCCGGATTGGCCGAAGGAAGCGACAAGCTCGTGGTGCGGCTCAACGTGCGGCCGGTCCCGGCAGCAGATCGTCGGTCTTGCCCGCGAGATGATAGGCAACCAGCCCGATCCACTCCCGTGTGCCGAGATCGGTGCGCGACAGGCCGTCGATCGCAAGCGTTGCAAAGCTCATGACATTGCCGACGCGCCAGTCGACCGGATAGGCCTCGACATTGAAGCCCGCCTTGCGGAACAGCCCGACCGACCGCGGCATGTGATAGGCTGACGTCACGAGCAGCCAGCGCTCACCCGGCTTGGGATCAACCAGCGCCTTGGAGAACTCAGCGTTCTCCACCGTGTTGCGCGAGCGGCGCTCGATGGTCAATCGCGACTTGGCAATGCCGAGGCTCTCGAACATCTCGGCGGCGTAGTCGGCTTCGCGCGCGTCGTTCGAGATCAGGTTCGCGCTGCCGCCGGTGAACACGAGGCGCGCGTTCGGATATCTGCGCGCGAGCGCCGCCGCCGCGATGACGCGATCCGCCGCAGTGCGCACCACCGGCGTGCCATGCGCGACCGACAGATCGGCATCGATCGAGCCGCCGAGCACGATGATGCCGTCGGGCGCGCCGCGCGAAGCGTCCCATGGCGGGAAGCGCTGCTCCAGGACGGAGATCAGGACATTGCCGAGCGGCGAGAAGCCGCAGATCGCGAGCAGCAGCGCTGACGCCACCATCAACCTGCGGCCGAGCCGGGCAAACCGTGTCAGCAGCAGAACGGCGCCGATCACGCCGATACCGATCAGGAAATTGATCGGCAGCAGTATGATGCCGAGCGTCTTGGAGAGCACAAAAAACAAGCGAAGCCTCTGCGAAGTTCTGCTACAGCGTCATACGCTGCCCGAAGTGCAATCAAAAGCCGTCACATGACCCATCATCATCTGAAATCCAGTCCCGAAACCTGCCATTGGGGCTTCTTCGAAGCAAAGCTGAAACCGGTCCTGACCATCGCGAGCGGAGACGAGGTCACGATCGAGACCATCAGCGGCGGCCCCGACGTGGTGCCGGACCGCGGCAAGTTTTATGTGCCGCCGGAGCTCGACGACATTCATGCGAAGTGCGAGCGGATGGTGCCCGGGCATATCCTGACCGGCCCGATCGCCGTGAGCGGTGCCGAACCCGGCGACGTGCTGGAGGTCGATATTCTCGACGTCCAGCTCCGCCAGGACTGGGGCTACAATCTGATCAAGCCGCTGTCCGGCACCCTGCCCGACGACTTCCATGAGACCCGCATCCTCAACATCCCGCTCGATCGCGCGCGCATGGTCGGCCGCATGCCATGGGGGCTCGACCTGCCGCTGAAACCGTTCTTCGGCGTGATGGGCGTGTCGCCACCGCCGGCCTGGGGCCGCATCTCCTCGCTGATCCCGCGCGCGATGGGCGGCAATCTCGACAACAAGGAGCTCGGGGCCGGCGCCAAGCTGTATCTGCCGGTGTTCGTGCCGGGCGCGCTGTTCTCCTGCGGCGACGGCCATGGCGTGCAGGGCGACGGCGAGGTCTGCGTCACCGCGATCGAGACCGCGCTCACCGGCCGCTTCCGCCTGACCCTGCGCAAGGATCTCAAGCTCGCCTATCCGCGCGCCGAGACCGCCGACCATTACATGACCATGGCGATGGATCCCGATCTCGACCAGTGCGTGGTGCGGGCGCTGCGCGACATGATCGTGCTGCTCGGCGAGAAGCGCAATCTGTCGCGCGAGGACGCCTATACGCTGTGCAGCCTGGCCGCCGACCTGCGCGTCACGCAGACGGTCAACGGCTCCAAGGGCATTCACTGCATGATCGCCAAATCGGTCGTTCACGGCTGACGGCCGGTCGATAAGCCGCACTTGTGTTCCGCAAGCGCGGCTCGATACAATCCCCGTCCCAACGAACAAAAATGGACGGGGACGGATATGCTCAAGGACAGGCTTTCGCCGGCCGACGAGGCTACGCGCGACAAGGAGATGCAGGAGACGCTCGCCGCCTGCCCGCGCATCCTCGATCTCATTGCCCGTGGTCCCCAGGGCGCGCCTGAGGCGGAAGCCGCGATCTATCTGCGTTCGCCACTCGATCCCAGCCCGGTCGTGATCTCGAACGATCATCTGATGGGCTGCATCAAGGCCGCGGAGAACTACTTCCGCAGCCAGGGCATCGGCAAGGACGACGCGGTCGCCGTCCTGCTCCCGGCCTGCCCCGCGACCGTGGTCGCGATCTTCGGCGCAGCCGCCTGCGGTGTCGCCGAGCCGCTCAATTTGCTGTTCACACGCGAGGCGATTGTCGCGCAGCTCAACGCCATCAAGGCAAAACTGTTGCTGGCGCCGCCGCCAGGCATGCCGGGCGGGCTCTATGAAAGAGTCGAAGGCTTGCAGCGCGAGGTGCCGTCGCTGCAGCGCATCGTGATCGTGCCGCTCGACGGCAGCATCGCGTTCGACGGCGAGGTGCTGCGGCCCGATCCTGCGTGGCGCGACGACTACGGCAAGTCCAAGGATATGAGCGAGGCCGACCGTGTCGCGGTGATGCTGCCGACCGGCGGCACGACAGGTCATCCCAAGGTGGCGCGGCTCACCAACCGCGCGATGGTCGCCTCCACCGTGTCCTCACGCATGGCACTCGACTTCCATCGCGGCGAGCGCGCGATGATCACGATGCCGCTGTTCCATGTCGGCGGCCTGTTCTGCACGACGGCCAATTGCCTTTCCGCCGGCACGACGATTTTCATCCCCGGCCCGGCCGGCGCACGCGATCCATCCCTGATCACGCATTTCTGGAAGATCGTCGAGAAATACCGCGTCAACATCTCCGGCAACGTGCCGACCACACTCGGAGCGCTGGCCGACATCCCGGTCGCGGACAGCGACATCTCGACCCTCCGTGTCACCGCCACCGGCGCCTCGATCTGCCCGCCGGAGATCGAGCGGCGTTATCTCGCGACCTGGGGCGGTGCCTGCATCCAGCAGCTCTACGGCATGACCGAGCTCGCCGGCGCCATCACGCACGACGTGCACGGCGTGAAGCCGCGCGCCGAGAGCGTCGGCACCCGCAATCCGCTCGTCGAGCTCGCAATCCTCGACGGCGGCAATTTGCACACCGGGCCGTGGCCCTCGCCGGTCGGCGAGCTCCTGACCAGGGGTCCGCAGGTGTTCGCCGGTTACGTCGACAAGAAGCAGACCGAAGAGGCGTTCCGCGACGGCTGGCTGCGCACCGGCGACATCTGCCGGATCGACGCCGACGGCTTCGTCTACATCCTGGGCCGCGCCAAGGACGTCATCATCCGTGGCGGCCACAACATCGACCCGCGGGCGATCGAGGATGCCGCGCTGGCGTTTCCGGGCGTGGCGCTGGCCGCGGCCGTCGGGCGTCCCGACGCCTACGCCGGTGAAGTGCCGATGCTGTTCGTCTCGGCGCAGCCCGGCGCCCATATCGATCCGAACGCGCTCGCCGCCTTCGTGCAGGACAACATCCTGGAGCCGCCGGCGCGCCCGCGCGTGGTGTCGGTGATCCCGGAAATGCCGGTCACGCCGGTCGGCAAGATCTTCAAGCCGAAGCTGCGCCAGATCGCCGCCGGCGAGGCCGCGCGCGAGCTGCTGGCTCGAGAAGGCTTGTCCGGTGAGGTCAGTGTCGAGGCCATCACCGACCCGTCCCGCGGGCTGTACCTGAGCGTGAGCGCGCCTGCGGACAAGGCCGAAACCGCTGAGCGGCTTCTCAAGAAGTTCCCGGTCAAGGTCGAGTTAAGATCCTAACCCACTCATTCGTCTAGCTAATTTGACCGCAGCGCCGCGCCGAAACCAGCTTCCGGCGCGCGCGAGCGTGCGCGTCCAGTTTCGCAGCTCGTGGCTTGACGGACCGTCATATTCCTAAATAGACTCTAAATAGATACTTTTAAGTGCCTGCGTTCAGGGTTAAGCGTTTTCTCATGGCTACAGAAAAGGCCGAAACCGACCGCGTCCCGGTCACATTGGCGCTCTCGACCATAGGCTACCTCGAGAAGCTGGTGAGACAGGGCACCCACGGCACGAGCGTCCCGGGCGTCGCACGGACATTGATCGAGGAAGGCATTCGGCTCGCCATCAAGGACGGGTTGCTTGCAATCCGCGACAACGGACGCACGCCCTGACGGCGTGTGCGTCGGCGCGGCGGTTCAACAGAACGTGGAACCGTCAAAATGATTACCATCGAGCCGACCTGGACGCCGGAGCGCGTCGACCAACTCAAGATCTACTTTGAAGCCGGTCTCTCCTGCCGCGACATCGCCGTGAATATCGGCGTCAGCCGCAATGCCGTGATCGGCAAGCTGTCGCGCCTGAACCTCACGCGCACGACGCCGGACGAACGCCGCGCCCGGCGGAAGAAATCCAGCGCCCACGCCGCGCAACGGGCGACCGCGAAGCAGCAGCTCCGGTTGCTTCAGGCGGTCTACGAACAAGTGCCCGACGATGCGCCGATCGTCAGCGCCAACAACTGCTCGCTGTTCGAGCTGAGCGAGCAGCGTTGCCGCTGGCCGATCAGCACGCCGGGCGCAGATGATTTCTGCTTTTGCGGCAACACGCCGCTCGCCGGCATGCCCTATTGCTCGGGGCATTACCGCCTTGCGTATCAGGCAGGATCACGCCAGCGCGCGATGCGCGGGTAGTCTGACCGCAAGACGGAAGCGCTTATCCCGTCATCCCCGCGCAAAGGCTTGGCCTTTGCGCGGGGGTGACGGGTCTTCTGTAATCACCCGACCTTCCAGCCGGTCGCTTCCACGATGCCTTGGTAGAACTCCGGCGTGTAGGCCTGCTCCGGGGTCTTGCGCACGCGCTCGTCGAGCAGATGCGCATCGTCACCGACCAGGATGCGCCAGCGATCGGCCTTCACGCCGTCGAGGATGATCTTGGCGGCGGCGGCGGCCGTGGTCGGTGCCTCGTCGTGGAAGATGCGCGCACGGTCGAGCGCGAGCTCCTGGATGTCGGCATCCGACATCTTGGCGACGTCGATGCCCTGCCCTTGCAGACGCTGGCGGGCCTGCCTGAGCTCGTCGGGATTGAGCTGGTCGGCGCCATTCTGCACTTTGCGCGAGTTCGACACGATCGAGGTGCCGATGTGGCCAGGCATCACGACCGAGCATTTGACGTGCGGCGCGTTGAGCCGGAGATCGTTGATCATCGCCTCGGTGAATCCCTTCACCGCGAACTTCGCCGCGCTGTAGGCGGTGTGCGACACGCCCATGCCGACCGACGCCCAGAAGCCATTGACGCTCGAGGTGTTGACGATGTGCGCCTCGTCGGCCTTCACCAGCAGCGGCAGGAAGGTGCGAACGCCGAGATAGACGCCGCCCCAGCAGATGTTGAAGGTGCGCTCCCACTGCTCGCGCGTGTTGGTGAACAGGCTGCCGCCACCGCCGATGCCGGCGTTGTTGAACAGCAAATGGATCTTGTCGGTCGCCTGCTGCTCGATCAGCTCATCGCGAAAACGCTTGTAGTGATCCTCGATCGAGACGTCGGCAATGTGGGTGGTGATGCGCAGGCCCTGCGGCAGCTTCTCGACCTCGCAGAGCCGCTTGGTCTCGGCCATCGCCTCGGCCGAGACGTCGCACATCGCGACGTTGCATCCCTCGGCAACGAGCTGCCGCGCCAGCTCCCGCCCCATGCCCGTGCCGCCACCGGTGATGACGGCAATCTTTCCGGCAAAGTCCTTCATGTGAGATCCGTTCCTTCCTTGGTTCTTCTTGCCCTGCTTGTTCTTGGTTTCGGCAGGACGGCGGATCGCAGTCCCGGCCGCTTGGCTGCGGCACTCTACATCACCGAATTGTCGCGCAGCAACGGCGCCTGCCCTTCACGCGCAAGTGTGCCGTCAGCAGCAGATCAAGGCAGCCGGCGCTGTAACGAAATCATTCCGCGTAGCGAACAATCCAATATCGACAAGCGGAGACAACGATCATGCAGACCCTGAACAGATTGGTCGCAACGACGCTGATGGCGATCGCGGCCGGCATTGCCGCTGCGGCCGCTGTCGCCGAGGTCACACCGCCGAAGCCGCGCGACGGCGCCTGTGCCGACAACTCACACTGATCAGTGTCAGACAAGCGCAGAAGCGTGGCACAACACATCGTCATCGCATGCGCGCTCTCGGATGCCGGGATGATCTCGCTCGATCTCGAACGCTTGTCCGCGAACCGCGTGAACGCCGGGTCGGAGCGCGGGATCGCTCCGCGCTATTCGGCTGTCTCGATCTGCACGGGCGCGCGCCGCCGCAGAACGCCGGCGGCAGCGCTCAAGACAAGCTTGAGCAAGCCGCGCCACGAGAAGTCGATGACCACCTCATGGTGCCGCAACCCCTTGCCGCCCTTCACCAGCCCGAGATCCCGGATCAAGCAGTAATGGCCGCTGCTCATCCGAGCGAGGCGGCTGTTCTTGAAGCGTCCCATGAATGACGAGAATGCACTGCGGATCGATTCCGTCAAATCTTGACGACGTCGAATCGGCGAGACGGTGTCAGCCCGGCCTGCGAGCAGTTGTTGCGATGGCCGCGCGCGTCACGATCGTCCGCGCCTTGAATCAAAAACCTCCGGCAGGGCATTGCCGGAGGTTTGGGAGGCTTAGCATGGGCTAAGAGCCATCATTCTATGTGTTGGCCGCCACGTATATAGTTTAGTAGATCAGGTAAGTAAATAAATTTGCCGCGAATGAATCGCATGGCACGTCTTCGTTGTTCGCCTGGACCGAAATGACGCAGCCCACCTTCGTCTGCTGATCTCTCGCCAAAAGAAAAACCCCGGCAGTTGCCTGCCGGGGTTCTGTAGGATCGTGATCAGATCAACCGGTATTACCAGTTGCGCTGAGCGCGGAGGAGCATCTGGACGGTGTCTTGATCCTTCAGCTCGTAGATCGCCGCAGGCTTGCCGACCGAGGCAGCGGACGTCGTGATAACGCCCGAATACTTCTGATCGAGATGCGAGTAGGTCACGTCGGCCGAGAAGGTCAGGTTCTTGACCGGGGTCCACCGCGTGATCACACCGATCTGCGCGATGTTGTAGTCGGGGTTGCAGTTGGTTACGCCAGCGCCACCGGCGAACGCAGCACGGAAGGTACCACCCACGCCGCCAACGCCGCAGATGAGAGCCTTGGACGTGTCGTTGTACGAGATCGCAGCGTAAGCACCGTAGATGCTGGTGTTCCAATAGGGATCCCAGTTGTGGGTGTACGCACCGCGCATACCCCAGGTCTTGATGCTTTGCTGCTGGCCGCCGGGGCCGAACACCGTGTCAGGCGCAGTGCCGAAGCCGACGCTGCCATACGCACCCGGGAGGTTCGAACCGCTGTAGATCGCGATCGAGCCGGCCTGGCTGGCCAGATCCTGGATGTTGTAGCGGGTAGCACCGTCCGTGTAGACGCCCTGGATGTTGATGGTGTCGCCGGGTCCGGTCGGGATGTTCTTGATCGACAGGGCCAGTGCACCAGCCCAGCCCCACTTGTCGTCGGGATGACCGGTCAACTCGGTGCCGCCGTAGTAGGCCGCGTGGTTGTCATGCGCCGCGATCGACGCCTGGAAAACACCCCAAGCCTGGTCGACCTTCAGCGCGGCGATGAAGTCCGGCGCGATCGTGCCGGCGGTGTCGTTCGAGCCATAGGCACCACCAGCGCCGAGGTTGTTCACGCCAGCCTGCGAGTACTGCACCTGATCCTGCGCCGACAAAGCCAGCGAGACGCCGTTGCCGAACTGCGCAGTGTAGGTGAACTGGTTCACGCCGTTGGTGGTGTTCACGCCACCGACGAGGCCGTCGTAGTTGTTGCCCGGATAACCGTTCCAGGGAGCAGCGAACTGCGAGACCGCCTTACCCATGGTGAAGCCGGCGAACTGGATGAAGGCGTAGTAGACGCCGACCGTACCGGCGGCAACGTTGCCGGAACCAGCGTTGTTCGGCGCAGAGGCCGTGCCGATCGGCGAATAGATCGTCGAACCGGCGGCGGCGCCCGCACCGTAGCTGTCCGAGGTCCAGGTGAACACCGCATCGAAGTAGGTGCGGACCACGCCGTACTCGGTCGCGGTGCGCGTATCGATGTTCAGGTCTTCACGCGAACGCCAAGTGTAGCCGTTCGTGAAGCGGTTGTTGGCGCCGCTGGCACCGTTGTAGTTCGGGCCGTAGACGCTGTTGCCGTTGATGACCAAGTCAGCGCGCACGTAGCCGCCGAGCTTGATGCAGGTGTCGGTGCCGGGGATGTAGTAGAAGCCCGGACCATAAAGCGAGCAAACCTTCACGTATTCGACCGCTTTGGCCTTAACGGGAAGATCGGCCGCCTGTGCCCCGCCGACCGCGACCAGCGCAGCGGCCGAGCCCAGAATAAGGCTCTTCGCCAATTTCATATCAAACCTCCAAGTTGCTCATATGCGTAGAGTCCGGGTCGCGAGCGCCCCGTGATCCTCCCGCATTGTCCAAGACCGCTTTCCCCAAACCTCGCACCCTCAGATCTATCTGTGGTGTGCGACGGACTTGAACGATCACCGCAACGGGACGATCGAGATTCCCCTACCGCCGGGTTCAATATGCATGGGCGAGTTGCCCAATCAAAATAGTTTATAAAGTCAGGAATGCGAATGCGGCCACACTGTGTCTCGCCGGCAACGCTCGACTTAAGCCCCTTACCTGCATGGGCAAATTTGTCGCACCCCAAATAGCCGAACCGTCACATACGCATCATAATTGCTTTACGTTCACTTGCCTTCCTGAGCGACTTACTAGAAAAAAAGTCCGCCGACGCGGGAATCAAGAAATAAATCAGCACAAAGCTGAGTCGGCACCTAGGGAAGGGGAAGCTGTGTCAGTGACCAGGAAGGATCAGGCGCGCCTGCGCGCCATCGAGAATCTCGACATCATCAAACGCTTTACGCTCGAGATCTCGTCCATCAACTCGCATCTCGAACGGGTCCGCCAGCTCTGGGGCAAGGCGCTTGGCGCCAGCGGTCCGCAATGGATGATCCTGATCGCGATCTCGGACCTCGACAAGGATGACGGCGTGCCCATCAACGTGGTGTCGAAGCTGCTGCATGTCGATCCGTCGTTCGTGACCACGCAGTCCAAGCTGCTCGAGCAGAAGGAGCTGCTGCGCCGCGCGTCCTCGCCGGCCGATGCGCGCGTGGTCCGTCTGTCGCTGACCGACAAGACCCGAAAGCATCTGGCGGGCCTCGCCGACCAGCACAGGGCGTTCAAGAAGACCGTGTTCGAGGAATTCAGCGAGCCCGAACTGGCCGAGTTCACGGCCAAGCTTGCGATGCTCAACAACCGCATGGAAAAGGCATGCCTGATCGCCGCGATGGATTTCGAGACCTGACGATGGCCGCATCTGGGCGTAAACAACGCCCGAATGCTCTCAAACATCGCATGCTTTGAAAAATGGTCGGAGCGAGAGGATTTGAACCTCCGACCCCTAGTCTCCCAGACGCGGGAAGATACTTGAAATAGCTCAACTTTTTTGACAACTGCTACATTCTAAGGGCGCTGAAAACAAACGGTTTTCTATTCCGATTGGCAACCGGAATTTCTATGTTTCGCCGATGACTTAACAGCTCCTCCTGCGGCCTACCGTGATCGGCGGCGAGACCGCGCCCGACGACCACATAGTGATTTGGGACGGCATCCAAATAGGCCGCATCTACCGGCAACAGGGCATGCAAAGGGGAAGCGCGGCCGTGCGTGGAACGTGAACTTCCCGGGCGGCAGCGCGGCAACTGCGCCGACGTCGAGGAATGTCAGCGGATGGTGAAGCTGATTTGGGCCGCGATCCGCCCCATTCTCACCTAGGACGATATTCGCAAGGCTCGCGAGAGCAACGGCGCAGCGTTTTGAAAGCAGGCCAGAAGGTCCGCGGCGGGACAGGTCGAAAGTAGCATCCGAAGCGCTTGCAAAACCACAAGAATCCTTGCAGGTTAAAGCTTTGCCGCTGGTTGGATGAAATTTTAGGTTTAGGTTCAATGGTTAGAGTGAAAAGCGCTAGCGCGTCAAAAATTACAGCCGCCAGCAATACCGACAATATCGCGGAGATTAAAGACACCCATACGAGCGAGCTCGTCATCGCCCTCTGCGGCCCAATCGGATCACCCATCCAAGACGTTGCCAAGGCGTTTAAGGAGTGCCTCGAGAAGAGCTTTGGGTATGACTATGCCGAGATCCTGAAACTCAGCCGCCAAATTGAAAAACTTAGCGGATCGGCCCCGGCCGGAAACGAATATACGCGGATCAAATACCTGATCGATAAAGGCGACGAACTTCGGGAAAGATACGGCGCCGGCGTACTGGCAGAGCTTGCCGTCAGTGAAATTGCCCTTGATCGGCAGAAACACAAAAAAAAGGACGGCCTCGAAACGTTCGAGCCGCGGCGGGTTTGCCACATCATCGATTCGATCAAGAATCAGCAGGAACTCGACTTGCTCCGCTTGGTCTATCGAGACATGGTTTACGTGGTGGGCGTGTACGCTCCTCAATCGCGCAGGACTAAGGCGCTCGAGCAGAAGGGCATGAGCCTGCAGCAGATTTACACGCTCATCGACCGCGATTCGGGCGAAGAGTTCGCCCACGGTCAGACCGTCAGGGATACCTTCCCCAACGCCGATTTCTTCCTCCGAATCGATTCGAACTCCGGCAGCCAGGTGAAAGCGCGGGTCGAACGCTTTCTGAACCTCATCCTGGGCGTCAAGGTCATGACGCCCACCTACTCAGAAACGGCAATGTATGCTGCCGCCTCAGCTGCGGGTAACTCGGCCTGCCTTTCCCGTCAGGTCGGTGCCGCGATCACGGACACACAGGGTGACGTAATCGCGACCGGCTGGAACGATGTCCCCAAGTTCGGTGGAGGCCTCTACGCAGCCGACCCCAATGGCGACCCTAAGTCCGACCACGACCTACGCTGCTGGAACAAGGGCGGCAAATGCTACAATGACGACGAGAAGCACCTGATCGCCGAGATGCTCGTCAACGAGCTCGTAGGAGCTAAGACAATTGTGGAGGCAGACAAGGAAAAGGCGAAAAACGCAATCCTTGCAAATGGAAAGCTAAAAAACCTCATCGAATTTTCCCGCTCGGTTCATGCCGAAATGCACGCTATTATCAATGCTGGGAAAAACGGAGTGGCTCTAGGGGGAAGCAAGCTGTTCGTCACGACCTATCCGTGTCACAGCTGCGCTAGGCATATCGTCGCTGCCGGTATTTCGGAAGTTTATTTCATCGAACCTTATAGAAAGAGTTTGGCAACCAAGCTCCACGATGATGCAATTACCGAAGACGAGTCGGACATGAAGAAGGTTCGCGTGCTTCCATATGATGGAGTGGCGCCCGCCCGATATTTAAAGCTGTTCCGGGTACCCCCGGACAGCCGCAAGTCCAAAGGCGTACTTTTGGCGATCGATCCCCGCCATTCCCAGCCCCGTTTCGATAAGACGGTGGAAGCTCTGCCGACCCTTGAGGCAGTCGTTGTAAAGAGGCTAAGAGAGAAGAACTTAATTGAGGCGGGGTAACGCCAATGGCCAACAAATCGGACGGACAGCTCAGCTTGGACCTAAATCCTCCTATTTCCGTCTCAAGCGAGCCCAACGAACGCGGCAAGAGCTCCATACTCTCGCTTTCCGCCCACCGCGAACGCAGAGAGGACGCGGAACGCGCCCGGCACTTCTCCGAAATCATCAAGCTTGCCGATCACCTCCAGCGCAAGGCCTGAACTACCGGGAGCCGCCCGGCGCGGAGATCGTTGACGGCGCCGCTGCGCTCGCCTTGAAGCCCGTCCAGAACGCCCAGACGCCGCCGCTCACGGCCGCGCCGAGCACGCCGGCAATGATGACGTTCCGAACGTGGCGCATCCCGTAGTGGATGTTCCGGAGCGTCGCGAATTGGTTTTGAACGGAGATCGGGTCTTTCGTGTCGAGCCCGAGCGTGAGAAACGTTTCTGTAACGGCCTCTTTCGCGGCCATCTTCGCAATCTTCTCAAGATCGGTGTGCGTCGCGGGCGGCATCACCGAGCCCCGTAGCTGCGGCGCACGTCGTCATACCAGGCGGGCACCCCTGCAAGCCGGGCCTGCAGCTCGATTGCGTAAGAGGTCGTTAGCTCGAGCATCGCGCGCGCGTCCTTGTCCTTGCAGCCCGCGACCCCACGCCAGGGGAAACGGCATCGCGTATCGAGGTACGGCACCGGCGGGACTTTCGCGAGCTTATCGGGCGCCGCTGGAAGCTGGCGCTGCACTTCCCGCGGGGGCGGAAGATCCTCGCGCGGCGCGCTCGCGCACCCTGCCAAAAGGATCAAACTTGCAACGATCGTCAGCCTCAAGCTGCCCGATATATTCAACGTCGGCTGCATATTGTGCCTGTGCCCCTTCGGCGATTGCGTCGGCTCGCGCAGCCTCATCAGCGCGTGCTTTGCGTGAATTTTCCAAGTCGAAATCGCGCGCCGCGAGGGTTGCCCGCAGGCTTTTCGCCACTTCGCGCTCATCCGAGACGCGAAAGCCGATCATGAAGAACAGGAGCGCGGCGACCAGGACGGAGACGAGCCGGGCAACGTTGACGTAGGGCGCGAGCTGCGCCGAGTAGCGCAGCAGCGGGAAATGCCCGATGACGAAAGCCACGACGAAAACGAGGCCGTCGAGCCCGAGCGCGAAATACGACGTTGCAACGTCCCAGAAGAAATCGCCGAGCAAGGGTCAATCCTCCCGGAGACACCACGGACGTTCGCCCCACATGGCATCGGTCCGGCGGTTGTAGAGGCCTTGGAGGAAGGTGCCGTTGGCGTTTACGTACTTCACCATCGCGTCGCACGCCTGCTTGACGCGGCCTTCGCGCAGATCGCGGCCGATCGACGTCCCGCAGATTTTCCCCTTGCCGAGATTGACCGCGAACGACGCAATCGAAGCCTGACGGTGCGGCGGATAGGTGGACAGTTCCGGGAGACACTCAGTCGCAACGTCGCTCGCATAGCGCTGCCCGACCGTGGAAAGCGCCTCCTGACATTGGGCCTTCGTGTAGACGTCGCCGACCTTGAGCCACGGCCAATCGTAGTTCGTGATGCCACCGCACACCGTGATCACGCCAGGCGGATCAAACGGCAGGTGCTTCGCAACGAGGTTCATGCCCTCCCAATGGGAGATCAGCACGCCAGCCAGGGCGGCGGCCGCCGCAGACAATCCGACGACACGTTTTCGCGCAACAGCCATTACTGAGCCCCCGGGCGCTTGAGGTAAACCGCAACCCCGTTCGCGACAGACAGCAGGACGCCGCCGACGATGTAGGTTCCGGAAGGAAGGGCTTCGGAGAGGTGCGGCCAGATCAGCAGGAGGCCACCCACGGCGCTCCAGAACACGGCCTGTTCAATCGCGATGCGCCGACCATGCCGGCGGCGATATGCATTGATGTTGCTGACGAGCTTCACATGGCACCCGTTCCCGAAAGGAATTGCGTTCTCGAAAAGGGCTACCGCGGCGCGGTTAGTGGATGTTTCGGCGACCGGTACGGGGTTACTAAATGCTGCTGTGGCGTTGCCAAATATTGTCAATCATGGGTTGTGGTGCTACGCAGATCGGGAAATGAAGCGTGCCCTGCCCTGGTTGTTATCCGCCGTTCTGTTCGTCGCCTTCGGCGCGAGCTTTTCAGAACTCCAGCGCATGCGAACACGGTTTGGTGAAGTCACCCGGCACAGCTTCCATGACCATCAGGACGTCCGGAAAACAATGATCCGGTACGCTCTGAGCGGCTTGGATCGCCCTATCGTGTTCATGGGCGACAGCATCACGGAAATGGCGCGCTTGCCCGAGACAATCAACGGGCGCCCGGTCGTTAACGCCGGGATCGGCGGCGCAACGGTCGATGACTTCGATGCGGTTGCACTCTCACTGCTGGATGATCGCAAGCCGTCCGTGATCGTCGTTGAGCTTGGCACGAACAACGCAGCGGGGACGATCGGCGCTCGCTACCGCTCCCTGTTGCGCAAGCTGAAAGGCACCTCCGCAACCCTTCTCGCCATCGGCGTGACGCCGCAGGCCGAAGCCGCCGAAAAGAACGCCGAGATCGAAGCGGCGGCCAAGAGCGAAGGCATCCGCTTCCTCGCCATCGACATTCCGGCCGGGTCGACATTCCCGAACGACGTCCATTTGAACGCCGCCGGCTATGCCGCATGGACGCCGGTGATCGCCGCCGCAATCGCGGATCTAATCAGCTAGATAATCCGCATGATATAGTTGCAGACGATCGACGGTTGCACCGTCGCAAATGGCTGGCTACTGCCGCCCTGTGGCGAGCCCGAGAAACCTGCGGAAACGTTCAAGCCTGCGGTGAATGCCCCTTGGTTGTTTACCGAGCCCGGCGGCTGCGCAACCTGCACGCCACTGGCGCTGCCTTGACTGATCGCCGATGCTACGAGCGTCGTGATTGTGCCAGATGCAGAAACGCTGCCCGCCGGCGTATAGGGCGGAAGATTTGACGTGTTGAGTGTCTGCGTCTGCGAACCGCCAACGCCGCTAAGACCGACATAATTAAAAGCGGCACCGCTGATCCGTCCAGCGCCACCATCAGCCGCAACAGAAGCGCGCCCGCGCTTGTCGGGCAAGTTGAAGGTGGTCGATCCATCCCCAACACCGAATGTAGTCCCAACCATCGCGAAAAGCGCTGAATAGGTGGTTCTTGAGATCGCTTGCCCCACCGGGAAAGCGAATGAACTATTCGGGGTCGAGAAGCCCCAGTAGTCCATGCCGGCGGCGAGCGGCACATTGTACGGGTTGCCGTAGAGACCCCGCAAATAGAATGCATTGTCCGCGTTCCGATAGAAAGCAACGTAGGGCGTCCCTTGAATGAGAACGCCAGAAAGCAGCTCCGCACCGGGTGCGGTCCGCAATGGCTGCACCCCGAGCCCATCAACGTTGAGCGTCACCGGACCGGCCGTGTTGGTCGCATGGGGCGTAAACGCGATCATTGCGCCGTCCATGTGCGCCAGCGTGTCAAAGCCCTGGTTGCTCGAAATCACGTAGGCCGTTGCCGACCCTGTGGTGACGATCGCGCCCGAAATGTCGTCGCGATATTTCGCCGCGGCGGCCATCATGCCGCGCGTGCCGTCATTCAACGCCGAAGGCGCCATACCTTCCGGAAACGGGCAAGTGCTGTCAGCCGTCGCGTTCGCACCGGCGGTCTTACTCCACTTCCAAAACGTCATTCCTTCATCCCCTCAACGAAAACGGCGCGAGCTTTAGGCCGTAGACGTTAGGGCGTGCCGGCAAGAAATTTGTGCCTTGTGGGACCGCCGTGAGCTGCGCCAGATTCATGGCTGGCGCGCCGCCGCCCGAGCCGGTGATTTGCACCGCAGGCGACGCCGGCTGCGCTGGTGCAGTAGCGGACGCGCTCGCGCCAGCAGGAGCAGCCGCCGGCGCCGCGGCCGCGGCCGGCCCGGCGATCGACATGGGCGCGGCCGAGCCCTTCCCGCCCATCTTCCGGTCCGCCCAGGCGGCGAGATCGCCAGCCGACATGTTGGCGACGAACGGGTTCGCCTTGACCACCTTGGCACCGAGCACGGCGCCGGCCGGCGTTGACGGATCGGCGCTCAAGATCCCGACCGCACCTTGAGGCCCGGCGAAATGTGCGAGGTATTGCGTTCCGGGCGTGACAGGAAGCCCGGCGCCCTTTAGAATCCCGCCATTGTCAGCGGCGTAAGCCGCCGTCATTTCGCGAGAGAGGGCCGGATCGGTCTTGAGCGCAAGCAATTCGTCACGTGAGCCGGTGATATCCGGCCTGTGCTTGGCCAGCATGTCGAGCCAGGTGCCGTCAATGAATTGCCCCGGCCCCGCCGCGGAAGAGTTCGCGTTTCTTGCGTTCGCGTCCCCGCCGCTTTCCACACCCACAATCTGATCAACGAGGTTCATTTGCGCACCCGAATTCTTGCCTGTGTCGTTCTCTTCGCCGTCGCAATGGAAGGCATCCGGCTTGCCGCTAAGGGCATCGTCGGAGAGTTCGGTATCATCGGCGGGTTAGTGACCCTTGCGCTCATGTACGCCGCCGCCTCCTGGTACGATCACCGCGAAGAGCGCCGCCGCTGCTGATCCTCGATCGACAACAGGCCGCGCCCGAGAATGCCGGCGCCCGTTGCAAATCGCGGATCGACCGCGCGCCGCGGCTGATCGCCGAAAAATAGCTCCGTTGCCTTGCGGGCCTGGTTGGCGTTCGCGACCCGGCTCAAGCCCTTGTCGACGCCGAGTGCGACGGCCGCGCCAGGAAGCCCCGCGGTGTTGAAGCCGAGCAGCGGCAGGAGCGACGAGCGCGCGCCGTTTGCGATCCGCGCCAGCATCGGCGCCGTCCCTGACGGGTTGGTGGTGCCCTTGACCGGGATCATCTGCTTATAGACGGCCGCAAGCTGCTTCATCAGCGCGCGTTCCTGTTCGGAATAGAGCACGCCGGCGAGCTGCGAGCCCGCGCCGTTCAAGAACTCATGCAGCCGTTGCGAGAGGGCTTGCGCCTCGTACTGGATCTTGCCCTCGCCCGCATTCGTGAGCTTTTCCCACACGCCCTGACGCAGCGACGTCCACCCTTCCGGCGAAAGCCGCTGTTTCAGCGCCGAGGCGATCAGCGGCGCGTTGACGCCGTTACCCTTGCCGGTCGCGCCCATCAGATCGTTTATGATCTTGTTGGACGAGGCCGGCGGCGCGCCATCGGTGCCAGCGTAGCGCCGCAGGACCGCAGCAACAGCACCGGGCTCGTTCGGTTTCGGCGCGAGGCCGGCGAGCCGATCCGCATAGCGGCCGAGCGAAGCACGTTCCGCCGGCGACAGCACCGTTTGCGCAAGCAAGCGGCCCTTGCCCTCGAGGAATGTCCGAATACGCTCCGCAGCGACTTCCGGTTCGCCCGCCCGCAGATGCGCGAAAAGACCCTGCTTATAGGCGCCGAATTCCGCCGAGTTACGGCCGAAAATGCTTTCAATCCGCTGGGCAATCTGCACCGGCATTTGACCGCCCGGCGAGCTCGCCGAGCCATAGGCCAGCTTGACAACCTCGTCCGGCGTTGCGCGCGTATCGGAGAACCGGCCAAGGATCTTCTCAACCGCCGCGCCGATCGTGTCGCCAGGGCCGCGCTTTGCGAATTTCGCCTTGTAGTCGGCGAACGCCGCGCGCGCCTCTTGCTGCATTTTCAGGACAGCCGGGCCATCACCGGAGAACTTGCCTTCCGCGAGCATCTTTTCTACCCGCGCGTCGAATTGGTCGCGGATGTGCTCGAGCGCGTGAAGATCCGAGCCCGAGCCACCGCCGAGCATGGCGCGGCGCGCGTCGCCGTACAGCGTCGAAATCTGCTTTCGGACGTGTTCGACGTCGCGCATGGTGAAGCCCGAGCCGGCGGCCGGCGCCGCAGCGGCCGGCGCCCGATCGCCGGGGAAGTCAGAGCCGTGCACCGCCGCGCGCGCCGCGTCCTCTTGCTCGAGGCGGTGCAGGGCGTGCTCTACCGCGTCATCGGCGCCCATGCCTTCGTCAGCCATCAGGCGAATGGCGCGGCTCTTGACCTCCGGACCCAATTCACCATGACCGGCGGCGGCTAGATCGTCCTCGAGGCCGCGCATGTGCGCGTCAAATTCGTGCTGTTCGCGCTCCGAGCGCGCGGCACCCTCGCGCTTGCCAACGTGCCCCTCGAAACCCTCCGGAAAGCGCTTTTGGCCGCGCATTTCCGCGTCGATCGCGTCGAGAAGATCGTTGACCGTCGACGTTCCGGTGTGGTTTCCGCGGAGATAACCGGCCTCTTCCGCCGCCTCGCGCGCGTAGTCGAGCGGCCAGCCGCCTTGCCGAACCAGCTTGCGGCGCCCGACGCCCTCGACGTTGACGGTGTGACCCTCGCCGCCAATCGCCGCCAGTTCAGCATCAGGCCCCAAGCCGCCCTTGGACGCGATGAATTCGAGCAGGCTTTGTGCCTTCGGCGCCGCGGGAGCAGGCGCAGCCGGCGGCGCGGCCGCGGCCTTCTGCCGATCATATGCCGCCGCGACGTCATCGCCGAACTTCGCGCGAATGTCCGCGACGTCCTGCGCGTGCGTCGCCGAGCCGCCCGGCAATTCGCGAGGCTGGCCCGGCGCCACCCCGTTCAAATGCTCATCAATGACGCGAAGCGCGTTCAGCGCCTTCGGCGTGTTGGTCTGATCGAGCGAGACCGCCGCCGAGCGCAAGCCCTGTTGAACGTCGTTTCCGAACCCGCCGGCCGAGCCCGGCGCGAACTCGCCAGGCGCCGCATCGACCGCCGCATACTTCCCGCGATAGTCCGCTTTTGCCGCATCGCGCGCCGCCGCGAAGCGATCGGAGAGCACTTCGCCCGCGTCGATCGGTGAGGCCGCGCGCAACTGCCCGTCAGGCGCCAGAGAGCGCGCCATATCGGCGCCCTGCTGCGCCGGCGACATCGGGCCGGCATGAACGCCGGCCGCCGCCGCTTGCTGCACCTGTTCCTGCGCGATCAATTCGGCAGCGATCCGCTCCGCGGCCTCGTTCGGCGTGGTGCGCGCCGCGGTCCCGGTCGGATCGAGGCCGGCGGCGATTTGGTCACCCGCCTGCCCTACCCGCTCGTCTTGAAGCTCCTTGAACGACTGCGCGCGCGCCTGGGCGGGTTCACCGCGACCACCGCGAAGCAAAACCTGTTCCTCGGCCGAGAGCGCCGGATTTTGCGTGATTTGGGACTGCGAAAGCGGCACATCGACGCCGCCGACGTTGACGACGTTGCGAAGCGTCGCCGCGGCCGGGTTGAAGCGATCGGCGACCGCGGCAACCACCTTGCCGACGCCCTTACCGACCGGGCCCGCAGCACCGCCGATGACGCCGCCAACAGCCGCCGCCGGGCCGATATCCTCGCCGCGCACCGCCGCATCAGCACCGGACAGCGCAGCGCCCGAGAGCGCGCCATTGCGCACCATCTCGCGCATGGTGCCCGTGACGCCGAAAGCCTTCGGAGCCGCCATGACCGCGGGCGCCATCGAGGCGACGCCGCCAGCAAGCTGCGCCGCCGTGTCAACGATCGGATGTTCAGCCGCGAATTTCTTGTCAGCGCCTTCCTGCTGGCGCAGCGAATTCTCGTAACGGTCATGAAACGTTTCGCCCTGCAACTGATCGTCAGGGGCAAAAAACCGATTGAGGAGCGGCGCGAGCGCGGCATTCGTCGCCGCGTCGAGCTTGTTCAGCGCGCCGCCGACGATCGGAACGCCGGTTGCGGCCGAGCGCGCGACATTGTTGAGCGTGACCGGAGCCGCCGGCGGTTCGGCCGGCGCCGGCGCCTTCGCGCCGATCGAGGAAGCGATTTCCTCAACGGTCGTGTTTTGCTGGTCCGGCGAGAGCTTCAAGAACTCATCGCCGACCGTCACCGATTTATCGCCGATCGTGAGAACAGCCATTTAGTTCACGCTCCAGGAAACGCCGCTTGAAGTCTTGCCGCTCGCCGCCGGCGCAGCCGCAGACGGCGGCTTGTAGCCAGGCCCGGCCGCGCGCTGCATTTGCTGGATGGCCGCCGCGCGCATCTGCGCTTTCTGCTGCACTACGGCCGGCGCGTCGCCAGGCTGCGGGAACATTTCCTTTTCGTAGCGGTCGAACTCGCTTTTGTTGATCGCCGCGCCGCTCTCCTGCCGCAGCATGGCGGTGATGAACGCCGAGGCCGCCGTTTTGTACTTCTGGTAATCGGTCGATTGCAGGTAGTTGCCGGCGAACGGGATCTCTCCAGCGATCTTTTGCCCCGCGCTCAAGCCCTGATTTTGCAGGCCGCCGAGGATCGCCTCGGACTGCTGCATGCGCGCAGCGAAGGACGAGGCCTTGGCCTGCGCTTCCGTGGCTTTGCCCGTCGCCGCATCCGCGTTCGCTTCCGATACCCGCTTGACGAACGTCTTGCGATCGACGCCAGGCGGGATCGCAATCGGCTTTCCGTCCGGCCCCATGACGGTCCCGGGCGAGCCCGCGCCGGCAGGCGCCGCGGCAGCGGGGATCGGTCGCAGCGTTCCATCCAACTGGTTTTGCTGCATGTAGATTTCGTTGCCGTCCGCGTCCTTACCGGTCTTGACCACGGACCACTTATCCTTGCCGTAATACTGGTCAATCAGTGCCTTTTGCAGCGTGGGATTGTAGCGAGCGGCCTGCACTTCTGCCGCCGACGCGCCCTTTTTCAGCAGGGCTTGAGCGGTCAAACTGTTCTGTTCCGCAGCGATCGAGGACGGGTCCGTGTTCTGCCCGGTGATGAGAGCGCCGAGGCCGCCAGCAAGCGCGCCAATCGGACCGTTTCCGAGATTGCCGAGGAAGCCGCGCGTTGCTTTTCCGAACCGATCGCCGACACCAGCACCGGCGAGCGAGAACGGGGCCGAGGCCGGCGCGCCAGGAGCAGCGGAGACCGGCGCGCGCGTAGCGGGAGCCGGCGGCGTGCTTTCCTCATCATCCTCCGCGGCCAAAGGAGCCGGCGCACCATTCCGGAAAGCCGGCATCTGGTAATTGCCGACCGGGATGTAATCGTCCGGAGCGCGGCCCGGCCGGTTGACGGATGACGCATCCGTGAGAGGCGCCGCAGCGGCAGGCGCAGGCGCGGCAACAGGAGGTGCGACCGCCGCGGCCACCGCAGGAGGAGGCGCCGAGAGCGTCGACGGATCGACATTCATCGAGCCGGGCCCGGCAAAGCTGAAAGGCGTTGCGCCGGCGCCGAACGTATCGGGCGCAGGCGCGGAGCCGCCACCGCCGCGAAAGCGCCGCGCGAGCACCGACGCGGCAACGTCGCGCGCCTGCTGCGCCTGATCCGCCTCGCCTTGCAGCGGCGACGGATAGAGCGCGCTGAATGGCGAGGCGCCGGTTTGCCCCGTAAGAAAATCGAGAAGCCCAGGCATTCACTATCCCCCGAACGAAATATTACCCTTCGGCCAAAGCGAGCCGATGCCGCTCGCGATCGTCGCGAACTGCTGCGCGCCCGACATCTGGCCTTCCGTGTTCGACGTGCCGTTTTGCGTACCGAACTGCGCGGCAACCGGCGCAACCGAGCCGAGCAGCGTGGTGAGCTGCGAGGCCGGAATTCCGAACCGCTGCGCTTCCGCCGCGAGCGTCGCGTTCGCTCCCCAATTCTGACTATCGAGCGCCGTTCCAGCCGTCCCCACGCCGTTGGCGAAGTTCTGGTTTGCCGTCGCGTTGTTCGCGTTCAGAATGCCGTAGGTCGTGTTTCCGGCACCGTAGAGCGTGTTCGCGGCGTTGAGCGCATTGGTCGTGTCAGTGTTGTACTGCTGCGCGATCACCGGAGCGACGCCCGACGCGATACCGCGCCCGAGCGCCTGGGAGTTGCCCGGCGAGCCGTCGCGGCCCGCCGCGGCCCATGCCCCATTGGTCGAATTGGTGACGTCCGTGGTGATTTGGTCGAGCTGGGCTTTCAGCGCCGGATTGTTGCCGATATTCGCGCCGCTCGCGGTCTGCCCAACGATGCCGTTTTGCAGCATCCCGAGGTTCGACTTGATCGCAGCATCGTTGTTCGTCGCACCGCCGCCATTGAGCAGCCCAAGCGTCCCGGACGTCATCGGCGAGGCAAACGGGTTGTTGTTCGCGTTCGCCTCGATCGTGTTGAGCGCGCCGTTCTGCGCCGGCGTGGCGCTACCGGCCGAGCCCGCCAGATTGGAGATCCCGCCGAGAAGGCCCTTTAGCGCGCCCGACGCCGGATCATACGGCGACAGCGAGGACGATTGCGTGGTGGTGCTGGAGCTCTTGCCGCCCATCAGAGCGCCCTTTCCATGACGATGTTCGAGACGTGATAGCCTTTGAGGACACGCGCCCAGCCGGCGCGACCCATCAGGCGCAGCCGCTTGGCGCCTTCCGCCCGCGCCCAATCCTCGATTTGCTCGAGCAGCGGCACCCAGCGTTCCCGGTTTTCGCCGCCGAGCGCGGTAATCAGGCAGACCAAATGCCGATCCGTTCGCGTCAAGAGCGTAATCGCCGCGGCCTCGATCTTGTCGCCGTCGCAGGCCAGCCAGAGCAGCCCATCGCCCTCGAGGACGTCGCGCGCGATGTCCGCCGTGTGGCTGAGATCGGTGCGCAGCACTGCACGCCCAAGCATCGCCTCGACGCGCGGCCAGATTTCATGGACGCGCTGCGGCGGGACGCAGATCAGATCAGCCAAGGCAGACATAAAAGAATGTGCGGTCCGTTTGAGCGTTGTTCGCGTGGGTGATCGTGAAAGACTGCTTGCCGGCAGTCCCCACGAACGTTCCCGACAATGCCGCCGCGGCGTTAGCAGTTCGTGGGAAGAGGAAAACCGCGCTCCCGGACGCGCAGTTGATCGCCGAGACCGTCGTTGACGTCGCCCCGCTGGCAAGCGTCACCGAGCCCGTCGCGTTTGACCGCCCGTTCGCCAATTGCTGGAGCGAAATCGCGTATTTCGACAGATCGCGCTCGTTGGTATCCGGGAGAAAAACGCTCATCGCTTGCCCTTCGCGGCCAGGTCGACCGGCTCAACCCCATTGATGAACGTCCAAACCGTGCCGGCGGGGATCCGGCAGCGGAAACGGCTGTAACGAGTGTCGACCAGCATGTTGCAAATGCCCGTCACGGCATTGACCAGCCGCTCAACGCCGGCCTGCACGGTCGCTTGCAGGTTTTCGCGGCGCGAGGCCGAGCCGTAGACCGCCGGCGCATCGGAGACCGGCCGGAAGCCGATCTTGAGCTTGACCCGGCGCCCATCGGTCCCCTGTTCGGCGGTCTCAAGCGTCGCCTCGAGGTTCGGACCACGGAAAAACGATGCCTTGTGATCGGTCGAGAACGCCGCCAGCTCCGGAACGATCACCGTCGACAGGCTGTCAAAGGACTGGACGATTGCATCCAGGTTCGACCCGATCAGCGTATCCACCGCCTCGAGCGTGATGCCAGGCTGCGCCATCTTGAACAGAAACTCACCCGAGATTTGCAGCGGCGTGAATTTGTCCAATACCTGGTCGTAGACCAACGCCTTGTCGAACTGGTTCACCACGCCGTTGACCGACTTGTAAGCCCAGAGGACGCGCGAGCTGCGCGGATCGGCGAAGCCTTGGAAAAGCTGCGGGTTCGTCGCGTCGAGATCGGTGGAAAACGTGCGGTCGACGCGCTCGCGGCCGATCGGCACCGGCACCCCGCCGGGGTCGATCCGGTGGAAGCCCTTCAACGAGTAGAAGAAGATGCTCGAGCCAGAGCGCACAAGGCTCCCGGGCCCATACACGCCGAGCCCTTCGGCGATCTTCTGGATTTGGAACACGCGGGGATCGCCCGGCAGGTAGATCATGCGCCGGATGATGTTGTCTTGCAGGATGACGCCCGTTTCCCCGCCGGCGATGCCGCGGCAAAAGCCGCCGTCCGCCAAATCCTGGTAATCCGCCGAGTTGATGCCGGGCGTCCATGAATTCGGGCCGTTCACGTCATTGAGGCCCGACCACTGCACGCGGTTCGGATTGGACAGCAGGCCGCCCAGGACCACGAACCGACCCACGATGTCGATGTAGCGCGCCTGCGGCGGATTGCCGGCCACGTTCGCGAAGGCGGTCGAACTGGAAATGTCGAAATATTGCAGAACGACGTTCGCTTGGGTCGCGATCACCAGGTTGTTGAACTGGACAAACTGCCAATTGTCGTTGGCCGAGACCGCGGCATATGGGCCGCCGGCAAGCGACACCTTCGAAAATCCATAGGTGGTGTTGTCCATCAGCCAGAGATCGGACGCCGTTGCCGCGAACACGACAACAGAACCGTCCGTCTTATAGGCGGCGAACGCGCCGCGGCACTGTGCGCCGAGCGCCTGCGAGAGCGCGGTGAGGCTTGGAAACGGCCCGTAGCCGTCGCCGCGCGGCACCACGTTGAGCACGTTGCGGCCGGTCTGCGCCTGGTAGTCGCTGAGATCGGGACGGTAGTCGGGAAACGGGATGACCGGCATCAGAACTCCGTTGCCTTGATCTTGCCCGCCGACATGCGCGCCGAGGTCTCATAGTCGAGCTTGCCTTTGTAAGCGGGGATTTGGAGCTGCATGCGCTGCATCCCGTCCGTGTCCTCGATGACGTTGGTGTAGAGCAGCAATTTCGCGTGGGCGCGGATGAGCTGTTCCGCGTCGTTCGTCCAAGCGTTGCTGTCCGTGTCGGCCGAGAGCGCCGCCAAGCGATAATGCATGTGCGGACGGATCGTGTAGACGGCGATCGGGATCGGCCAGAGCATGATTTGGCCGTCGATATAGGTGAAAACGTTAGGCTTGCCCGGCCCCGTGTTGTTGCCCTGCAGCCACTCGAATTCATCCGGCTCGAGGCGATCGAGATCGTAGGTCGACACCGTGTCCCGCAAAAACAGGTGGTCAATCCGGATGATGTTCGGGATTTGGGAGAGATCGGAGCCAGTATAGGCCGTTCGGCCAATGACGGTCGGAAAGGTCAGCGAGCGCGTGACGTTGAAGTAGAAGCGATCACTTTCGTAGTTTTTGATCGCGTCGCCGATTGCGTCCTTGATTTGGCTTCCCAGATCGTCGCGCGTCAGGTCGCCCGCGATCCGGTTTTGGAGGTCCAAATAGCTCGCCATAGTCCACCGCCGGGCGCTGATAGGTGACAGGAGACGGAAGCGGCGCAGGCTCGTTTAGAACCCGCGCCGCCCCCGCGATATGAAGCCAAGCGTCCACGACTTACAGATCGTTGTCCGGAACGTACTTGATGACGATGATTGCCTTGCCGGCGGTCGCCGCGGCGCCGGTCTGGGTGAACTGCGCGAAAACCTGAGTGTCGGCCGCCAGGGGAACGAGCATCGCGCCGGTCGGCTTGATGTTCTGGGTCAGGCCGGCCGCGGTTTCGGTCACGTCAGCGCCGGCCACAATGTCCGCGTTCGAGCCGGCCGCCGAACCGACCGTCAGAACGTTCGTGGTCGCGGCGTTGAACGCGGTCACGATGTTGACATCCGTACCGATGATGACCGCGCCGGCGGGCAGAACCTGCTTGCCAACGCCGGCGGCAATGCCGGCATCGTTGAAGTTGACCGCGATGCGCAGATAGTGAACGAGCTGGAGAGCGTTCCTGCGGGCCGTTGTGCCGCGAATACCGGTAGTCATGGGAGATTGCCCTTTCCAAGAGCGTTGAATTGACGGGACGAGATCCAAAGACCGCGCCGGTTAGGGCGCGGCCGTCAGGTCATTAGGTGCTGTGCTGGACCGCGTAGGTCGGGACAACGATTGTTCCGAAGTCCTGGGCGTTGTAGACGGACTTCTTGATGCCCCACACGGTCTGGGCGGAAACGCCAAGCTCGCGCTCGTAATCGAACAGCTCTTCCACCCACTTGAAGTGGGAGCCCTTCGAAAACTCCTTGCCGAAGCCAACCACGCCAGCCTGCGCGCCGGCGAACACCGCGCGGCGAACGTTGGTCTGCGCCGCGCCGGCATTGGAAATACCGACCGGAACACGGGTCCACTCATGCAGGATGACGTCCCGGTACTCGCCGAGCGCATCCGCATAGATGGCGCTGTCCTTGCCCGCACCGCCGGCGAGCGCCGCCTTCTGGATGTCGAGCCACTGGCCCGCACCGGCATCCGTGCGCAGATCAGTCACCTGATAGCTGTGCAGGAACATCAGGTATTTCTTCTTGCCGTTGACCATGACGGGCCGGATCATCGGCGACATGGTTTTGGCGCGCTCCACGCAATACTCGATATACTTGAGCTTCATGGTCGCGGTGTTGTCGCCGTTCACCGTCGCATCGTCGGTCGCCGCGTTGGCGCGGACAAAGTTCGTCGCCGCGCTCACCGCGTTGTTGCCGGTGTATCGGGGATCCACCGCGAGGATGTTGCCGGCCAGGTGGTTAGCCATGCAGGTATCCAAGCGATCGCCGTACCAGTCGGTCAGACCGTCCTTGCCCTCGCTGCGCATGTTGAAGGGCACGCGCTGTGCGTCGATCGTATTCTTGTTGCGAACACGGACGGCGTGAGCCAGCTCGTTGATGCGGAACTTGTCGTTGTAGGTCGAAAGCGCCTCTTCGTTGCCCTGTAGGGTCTGACCCTCGGTGGTGCCGTCGCCCTTGAGCTGGACGCGCAGGCCAATGGTCAGTTCGTCGCCGGCGCCCTTCTCGAAATCGGTCTTGAGCTGGATCATGCTCGAGGAGCCCTCGCCCATGAACTTGCCGAAATAGGTTTGCTTGAGCGCTTCGACGTTGAGCTTTTTCGCCCAAAGCTTGTTGGAGAGCGTGTCATTCAGGCCGTAAGATGTCGTAGACATTTCGATGCCTCGATAAGGGTTAATCTCGGTGTTGGGGGTTGACCGCGATCCGCCGCGATCGAGCGCAACACCGAGATTTCCCGCCTTCGGTGGAGGCGTGGCGCGATGACGGGCGCCACTCGAAAACGGATTGAGGCTCCGCGGGCCTTACTCACTCAATAACGGTATCAACCGCCGAACAGTCGCTTCGCCTTGGCCGGGTTTTTGTTGCACCAGGCCTCGAACTCATCCGCCGGCATCGCGATCAGTGCTTCCGCGGTCATGTCCGCGTCGCCTGCGCTGCCGCCGGCGCTGGACAGGCTTTTGTTGGCCGCCTGTCCTCGCTCGATTGCGTCGAGCTTTTCCGCGCCCTTGCCCTTGGAGGGATCGGCCGCGGCCTTCGTGTACCCGCGCTGCTTCGCAAGCGCGTAGATCATTTCCGCCGGGCTCTTTCCTTTGGCGAACGCCATCTCCGCGATGGCGGCCTCGTCCGCGATAAGAGCCTGATGCAGGGCCTCCGGAGTGTCGAACCCGATCGCCTGCAACTCGCCTGCCCGCGACTGTAGGAGGAAGTCATAAGCGGTTCGATAATCCGGGTTCGACTTCTGAAACGTTTCCGCATCGCTGCGGTAACGGTTCACGAATTCGGTTTGAGCGGTCGCGGTTTCTTTGGCCTGCTTTTCGGCCGCGGCCTGGTCATCGAGCCGCTTTTGCATCTGGGCGACTGTCTCGCCTACATGCTTCACCGCGCCGAAAATATCCTCTTCGGGCGTCGGAGGCGCCGCGGGCTGCTCGGGGCCGGGATCTGCGCCGGCGAGCTTGAGCCGGTCGATGATCGCGAACTTTCCGCGCAGTTCGGCGAGCTGCTTTTCGGTCTCCTGGTAGCGGGTCGCCAGCTCCTTGCGGGCCTTCTTCTCCTCGAGGAAGGTTGCGAGCGGGACGTGATCGTTCTTCGGCGCGCCGTCGCCGGGCTTGGCCTCACCACCGGCGGCCTTTCCCTCGCCGCCTTCGCCACCGCCAGCGGCGCCGCCAGCATCGGACCCGCCGCCATCGCCGGTCGGGATTTCCTTTTCGCCACCGCTTGAGAAAAAAGCCTCTTCGTCCGCCGTCATGGTCGGACCGCCGCCGCCGGCGCCGCCCTCGATCCCTTCGAAATTCATTCGGTTTCGCTTTCTGCCGGTGCTGCCGGCGCAGAGAACACGGAAACGCCGTGCGCGCGGATCAAGCGTTAACCGCGCCTAGCAAGCGAGAAGTAACAACGCCTCTTCGTCCCGCCGTTTTTTCTGTGCAGCCGCAGCCGCCATCTGGGCCGCCATGCGCTCGCGCTCGACCGCGCGCATATCCACCGCCGGCGCCGGCGGCGCGACCAGCGGCCTCCCGATAGGCTGGAAACGAGGCCGCGAACGGCGGTCGATCGGCACGCCGGGATTGCGCGTGATCCGCGCGAGCTGGCGCGCTCGCTCCATTTCCTCGAGGTAATGGCCGATACCGCCCTGTTGGACCTCATAGTCAAAGCCGGTTCGGATCAGCGGTGCATCGTTGCCGGTCCAAACAAACGCGCCAGGGTCTGCGTCCTCGACCACGGGTTCATTCGCGGCATAGCCGGTCAACGTGAATGCGCCAGGCGCAGCGCTGATTTTCCGATTGAAGGGCGCCGCCTTCAACGAAAGCGCAAAGGCCCCAGACGAAGCTGTTTCGGTGATCTTGCCGCCGGCCGCGACGCCGGCCAGGACGTACCCGCCAGCCGTTGCGACCTCTAGCAGTTTGAAAGTGACGGCTACACCGGCGAGCGCAAAGCTGCCCGTTGCGGCAGGCAGACTGATGTTGACCGGGCCGGTCTGCTTGACCTGTCCGAGAGCAAGCCGCCCTATCGCATCAAAGCCGAGCATCAGTCACCGATTCGGAAGCCGTACATGAACGTCCTATCGACCAAGCCGAGCAGCGTCGTGAGCCCGGTCGGCATATAGATGAAGCCCTCGATGTAGTCGGTAGTGCCGTTCATCGGGATCGCAGCCACGACCTCGGTGTTCCAGCCGCCTGCGCTCGATACGTTCAAGTAGTTCGAGACTTTGAGCAGCGAGCCGTTCTTGTAGATGCAGGCTTGGCTGGTCTCTCCATTGGTGCCGGTGAGTGTGCCGACCGCAAGGCCGATTTGATAGGTACCGGCGATCTGCGGCATGTAGCGAAAGTTGGTGACCCCATCGAACCAGCTGTTCGCATCCTTCACCTTGTTGGTGAACTGAATTTTGTTGTAGCTCGCTGCTGTCAAGCCCGTTTGGTTAACGCCGTTACGATCAACGGCGAACACGCCGCTGTCGGCGCCGATGTTCTGCCGTGCCTGCTTTTGCTGTGCAGTCGTCAGCGACGGCATGCCCGCATTGAACAAAAGCAAATCCTCCGCGAGCGCGACAATCGCGACTTGCGGCGCTGCTGAGAAGCTTATTTTTGCCGTGGTACCAGCGGAGTTGAAAAGCACGGTTCCGCGCGTCAGAACGCCGGTCGACGTGCTGTAGGTACCGAAACCCACCTCCCATTGCGACAGGTCCGCGCTTTCGGCGCGATAGCTGTAGATCGCGCCATTGACCGCACCCGCTGCCGCCGGCGACTGATAACCGGTGACCGGGGTCGAATAGGTCCAATCCGTGGTCCCGCCAGCGGTCGGAGTGAAACGACAAACGTCGAGGAAAGAGCTTGCCATCAGGTGAGCGTGAACACGCCGTTAGTGGTGTCGAGTTGGACGGCGATGCTGTTGCCGTTGGTCAAGTTGACCTCGGCGCCATAGTCCCACCATCCGATTAGGTTTCCGCTGGCCGGCGTCGAGTTGTAGAGGACGGCATAGCGGAATTGCGCGATGTTGCCGCCGGTCGCCGTGAAAAGGACCGGCTGCAAGACGAGCTTCCAGACGCCGGCCGCCTGCGTCCAGGACGTGAACGAGGCCGCGCCACCGCCGGCCGTGTAGCCATTGCCGGCGGCGATCTCCGTCAAGTTCGCCTTCACGGTGTTGGTCGCCACGGGCGCGACGTCGGTAAGCAGGATCTTGAGCGCGTCGGCAGTCAGGTTGTGCACCTTGCTACCGAGGTCGCCCATGAAGATGTTGAACTTGTTGAAAGCGGCCATTTAGTTGGTCCCTACGGGTGCGATGCCGACGATTTCGCCGGTCTGCGGATCGCGGATCAGCTTTTTGGGCGTGTTGAGCGCGGTCGCGAGCGTGTTCATGTCGCGCCGCATTTCCTGCATGAAGCCCAGGACGAGCGCGGCGATATCGCCGCCACCGCCCGCGCCAGGCACCGGCGCACCATCCGGCCCGACCGCCGCCGGCGCCGTGAACGCCTTCAAGAGCGCGTCGTTCTGCGCCTTCTCGCGCTCGAGGGCGATCGAAGCGGCGGTTTCCTCGCGCATGTTCTGGATTTTGGCCTCCGACGCGGCCTTGTCGTTGGCGATTTTGGCCTGGGCCTTGTCGTTCTCCAGCTTCAAATCTGCGTCGCGCTTCTGTTGCTCCGGGTCCGGCTGCTGCTGGGACTGCTGGATGCTGTCCGAGATCGCCTTTTGCGCCGACGTCGGCAGCGGCGAATACTTGAGCAGCGCGAGCCAGGTTGCCGGCGGCAGCATCTTGCCAATGACCGGCAAGAGCTGTTGCAGCATCGCCCAGGTGGCCTCTTTCTGGTTCGCCGACGTCGGGCTTTCGTCAACGATGACGTCATACTGCGAGCTGTTGCCTACCGCCTGCTGGCGGATCAGCGGCACGTACTGTGCGTTCTCCTCGCCCTCGATCTTGATCAGACGGCCGTCCGACAGATAATGCTCGATCAGGTACAGCATGAGCCGGCCCTGCTGCTTCCGGTACCGGCGCAGGCTGTCAAACAGCGGTTGCAGGATGGTCAGCGCCGATTGCTTGCGCTGTAGATCAAGGCTCGCCGCCTGCCCGGCCGCGCTCTGCATGCCCAGGATCTCGACGTTGACGCCCGAAACGTCACGAAGCGACGTAACGGCGTACTGCATCAGTTCGAACGACGATTGCGGGAATTGAGACGTCGGCTTTTGAACGAATTTCGGGCTCGCGCCGAGTGCGCCGGGCTTGAGAAACGTCACCGTGTCCTGTTTCGCCCAGGACGCCTCGCCGTCCGCGTCGTTGTCGAAGAACTGGCCGCGCTCGACCGCCACGCCGCCCTTTGCGGTCGTGTTCATGATGTGCATGGTCTGCGACATCCACTTATTCGACCAGCGCGCCGGGTCTTTCATGGCGCGAACCAGGCCGAAGAAGGTGTTTTTGTTCCGGTCCCGCTTGCCGGTCATGCACTGGAACGAGAAATGACCTTCACAGGGCGCGTCGCCGATCTCGAGCAGCACGGAGCCAAGATAAGCCTGCCGGTACACCTTCCGCGTCGACTTGGTGAAGCGCAGCGAGCCGCCGGCGAGCTTCGCCTTGGCGCTCAAGTCCGCGAATTGGTCCTTGTCCAGCGTCAGGATTTTTTCGCCGGTCGGGTCGGTCGGATCCAACACCAGGTAGACCGGCACCCGCTCCCACCACTGCGCGCGAACGAGCGTCACGCCATCGTCGCTGTCCTCGCCGTCGCCGGTGCTGTCCTTGTTGTAGAACCGATTGTCGTTTTCGTGCGGCTTGCCCTCGTCCTTGGCGCCGACGTCATCAATCCATGAGGCGTTGTAATCCGCGTCCTCGAACGGCCGATCGGGATCACCCGGGCAAAGCGCCTTGGCCTCATCCAGCGGCACGCCGCGGCGGATGTGGAAAACCCGGCGCATGTCGCGCAAGTTTCGCTTGGACGCGCCGCTGTCCCACACCATTTCGAGCGGGTCGCGCCGCTCAATCTTGGGATCGCCCTCCGGATTGTCCTCGTAGTCCAGGAGGGTTTCGGTCCAGCCCATGCCGCAAACAATCATGTCGCGGAAGGCGTCGCTTTCCTCGTCCTCAGCGTCGCACTGTTGCCGGAACCACTTCGCGGCGGCCGTCAGCAGCTCGTTGACCTGAACGTCACCCTCGGTGCGCGGTAGATACTGAACTTCCTGCCGGTTGCCGACCTCTTGGCCGGCGACGCTATCGACCACGGGCCCGACGCGGTTGAAAATGACGATCGGTCGCTTTGCATCCGCGAGAATGTTCTTGTCGTCCTCGGTGAGCTGTTCGCCGGCCTCAAAATCGAAGTCCTCGCGGGCGTCACCGCGCCATTTCGTCTGGCCCTTGCTGTTGAAGTCGCGCTTGCACCACTTCTGGAGCTTGTCGAAAATCTGATCGGCATCGGCCGGCGCGTCGCGCTCGTCCTTGTCGCCCGCACCGTAGCCGCCCGCGTCGTTCAGCATCAAAATTCATCCGTTCGGATTGAATTTTGGTCCTAACATCGGGGTGGAAATGATTTTCCCGACCGCTTGACCGCCCTCCGGCGCTCAGCGAAAAGAGCGCGGATGGGGAGCTATCGGATTGATCGAGCTATCAATTTTTCGGTGGGGTCTCTACCGACGCAACCCGGCGCCGGCCTGATTTGTGAATCGCGCAGGATTTCGCTCGTCTGCCCAGACGCTTACCGCTATGCCTTTGCGTCGCGCGGGGCATCAGCGCTCTTTTCTCATGAGCGCTGATGGGCCCCATCCTTCGACATCTTATTGATTCTACGTCGGTTCTCACTTTTTTCGTTGAGCCTGATTGCTTGAAGCGCGGATCGAATGTCACCCATTAGGCGGCGTCCACTTGGGCAGCCACATTCTCGCAGAGGGAGATAGATCGTGAGCGAAACACCGCGCATCGAATTCAAGTTTGTAGGAACATACGTTCATGCCGAAGGCATTGCAGGCATCGTCGGAGCAGTTACGATTGCCGCCATTGTGCTGGCTTTCTACTTCGGAAGTTGAAGCCGGAGACGCGAATGAAGCTCGGAAAGCTGATTGAGGAATACCGAACAGATCCAGACTCCGACTTTCGCAAGCTTAAATACGAAGTCCGAGTCAAACATGAGCGATTGTTATCGCGAATTGCTCGCGAACATGGGAGCAGCTCGCTCGAGCGCATTCGAATGCGCAACTTTATCTCCTGGTACAACGAATGGCTCGGCGACGACGACAAGGTAGCAATGGCCCATTCGCTTGTGGCGCGGCTTCGCGTCCTGTTTCGATTTGGGGCAACTATACTTGAAGACAAAGAATGCGCCCGGCTGTTCGATGCATTATCGGGCGCGCGCTTTGAAATGATAGGTCCTCGCTATCAAACCATGACCTTAGATCAGGCCAACGCAATCCGCTTAGCGGCACACGATTTTGGTTGGCCATCGATAGCACTCGCACAGGCACTCCAGTTTGAGCTTCTGCTGAATCAAAGAGACGTGATCGGAGAATGGGTACCCCTTACCGAAGAAGGTGTATCCGACGTTGTATGGCGAGAGCAAAAGTGGCTACGGGGCCTGCGCTGGTCGAACATCAATTCGAACAATGTGTTGCGGCACTCCGTTGGCAAACGACAGCGGCAGATCCAAGTCGATCTTCAGACGGCCCCTATGGTCATGGATGAACTACAGCACGTGATCCACCGTACAATCAGCGGACCTCTCGTGATCAACGAGATCACCGCCATGCCGTGGGGCGCAGCGGAGTTTAGACGCAAGTGGCGCATTGTCGCTAAGGAGGCTGGCGTACCTGACGATATCACCAATAGAGATAGTCGACCTGCGGGTATGATTAGAGGAGGCGGTGAGCGAGCGCGCATTGTTCACGGGGTCACGCTACGAATGCTTCGAGAAAGCATCCGCGCATCGCGCCACAGAAAAGAGCTGTTATCCGAATAGATGCCGTAGTCTGGTCAGACCAGATAGCGGACGATCTTAAAGAGCGGCCTAGACACTTTGCCACGAGCCTCCACCTGAATTGCGGCCACGATCGCGATAGCGCTCGCGCGGCGACGGTGCACCGGCCGGCTGGTCATAATGAATGCACATCAGGCCGAAGGCGTCGGCGCAATGCGAACTCCAGTCGTGATTTGGCCCGAGGCCCACGTTCCGGTCATCATCCGATTTCTTTTCGTGGTACCAGCCGAGCGCGTCGCGGCCGTCCTCTGTGGTTTCCTCGTTGAAGAATACCCGAGGGAAGTGACGACGAGCCGTCTCAATGCGCGCCGAGGCCGCGCCCTGCCCCTGGTTCGGGATCACCAGCACGTCAAAGCCAGCTTCCCGGATCGCGCTTTCGTAGGACGTGGCGAATACCTTGTCCCCGTGGGCGCCGTCATGCGGCAGGATCACCCAGGCGCTGCCCCACTTCCGATCGCGCATCCATTGCAGATGAACCGATAGCTCCTGCCCCTGCGCCTCGTAGTAGTCCAGGACGTTGATTTTCTGCCCGACGAACTGAGTAATCCAGATCGCCACCGCGTCGGCGCGCGCGCCAGTGCCGCCGATGTCGAAATAGGCGCGTACCTGCATGAGCGGGTCGCGCGGGACGAAGGTAATCCGCTTTTGCTCTTTGGCCTCGAGCAGCGCTTTGGAGTAATAGGCGCCGGCGACAAACGTCCGGAAGCCGCCACCCCAAACCCACGGATATTCGTCAGGGCGGTTTTTGAGGTCATCGAGCCGCGTCGTGTTGAGGATCTTTGGAAAGAACGGGTTGTCCTGCCAGTTCAGCTCAATGATTTTCGCGCCGTCCGGCGGGCTCGCGCGAAACCGGAGATGCGTCGCGCTCTTCTTGCGCTCCGGGTTCCAGGTGACCCAGATTTCCGCGCCTTCCTCGCGCACGGTCGGGATTGAGACCGTCCAGGCGGTCGCGCTCACGTTCTCGGCTTCATCCACCCATAGGAGCAGGATCTTCGCCTTGGACTTGATGCTGTCCAGGTTATGGCGAAGGCCCGCGAAGACGTAGTAAATCCGCCGGCATTTGGTGCGGATGTAGGTTTCGCCGACGTCGAAGAACGCGGCAAGGAACGGCTCCGAGGCGATAGCCGCCTTCACTTCCGCGAACGAGCTGTCCGCCAGCGAATTCATGAACTCGCGGCCGCACAGAATGATGCCCTCGCGGCCTTCCGTGGCCCACATCATCGCGCGCACTGCCGTCATCTTGGCAAACGAGCGCGTCTTAGCCGAGCCGCGGCCACCATAGGCGCCGCGGTACATGGCCTCGCCGGTGAATACCGGGACGAGCTTCGGAGGCAGGAGGATTTGAGCCGCGGTCATGCGAAACGTTATGAAACGCTAGAGGAAACGTTTCATCAGAAGTGCCCGCGCCGAATGTCGCCTGACATCGTTGCGACATTGCCCCCGATCGGCCCGCAGTCGACATCGCCGGACATCGTTTGAACCGATCCGCCGACCGCGCCGGACACGCTGACATCGCCCGATTGCGTGCTGACGTTGCCGACATCGCCGGCAACCGAAATGAGGTTGCAGGCGTCCGCCTCGAGGCGATCGACATTGCCGGAAACCTCAATCCGAATGTCCTTCGCGTCCGGCGTCACATCCTTGCCGTCGACAAAGACGCGATTTCCGTTGATCGTGATCGACCGGCCGGCGGTGATCGTGGCGCCGTTGATCCTGATGGTAGCCATCACGCGCCCTCCAGAAAGGCCATGCGGCGCTCGCGGATCGCTTCCCGCTCTTCCTCGTTGGCGAACTCCCAAGCCTGCCGCGGCTCGTTGCCTGACACCGGCGGACAGAAAGCCACACTTCGCCGAACGCCCGTTGGCATGGCCCCGCGGCGAGCTGCGGGCACCTCCACAGCGCCAGGCGCGGGCATAGGCGACGGCCGAGGCGCCGCGAGAGGCACGGCCGCCGGCGGCGGCTCGCGGCCTTCCATCATGGCGCGAAGCCTCGCCTTGTCTGCGCGCGTGAGAGACCAGCCGCCGGCGCCCCATTCGGTGTGGACGGTGATACCGACCTTTTCGAGCGCGGCGCGGACCTTCACCATCTGCACGTCGATCAACTTCATTTCCGGCTTGTCGCACTCAGGCCGAGCGCCAAATAGCACCGTGAACATGGCCTCACGGCCGGCGACAGCGCGTTTGAGCATGAACCCGACCATTTCGCATTGCTGCGGCGTGGCATCGAGCACCGTCAACAGCCGCGAAACGTCGTCGTTGCCGACGCCTAGCAGCGCCTCAAGCTCTTGTACGCGGTCCTGCAACTGTTGTTCGGTAGAGCTCAAATCATCCCCCTTGGTTTGCGTGAATGTTGCTGGCTTCAATGTTGCTGGCTTCAGGTGCCTTCGATCAGGAACACGATGAAGAGGCACCAACCCCACCCATCATGGCCCGAGCAGCCGATCACGGCCGCAGCCGCGACAAGCGCGAGCGAAACCCAATGCCTATTGATCCCGGATGTCATGCGATCTCCCTTGTTTTGCGATCGACGGTGCTGCACTCAGCGTGAAAATGGGCGCTCGCCGCCGACCAGGACGCCCATTGAATTGGCCTCATCTCGCCGTGCACGAACACGGCATAAAATTCGTTGTCGACGCGCGCCGGCGACGTCGAGATTTTGACCAGAGCAACGCCGTGGAGCGGTTCGCGCTTCATCCGAAGATCCCGTGAACCAGGAGGATTGCCGCCACAGCGGCGCCGATCAGGATCAGGTAAGCCCAAATCAGGCACCCGCCGGCATGAGGCCCAACGTTCATCAGCCTTCCCCCATGTTCGCGGGGAACGGCGCGGCGACCAGCTCAATGCGGCTGACCTCCTGCTTGATCGGGCCGCCATCCGCGCCGGTATGTTCCTGAGTGATCTTGTCGCCGTACTTCCGAGGCGCCAGGCGAGCCGCCAGCCATTTCCGGCTGTCGACCCGAAGCCGAGAACGAGCGATCACGTCATGATCGGTCATCACGTTCCCGTCGCTGTCCCGGTAGGTATCGTTTGAGCCATCATCCGAGATCTGGAGGATTTCTTCCGCCAGGAGGTGCGCCCGAGCGTCGGTCGCGCGCGCGTAAAGGTCCGAGAACTCTTTGTGAGCCGCCAGCCACAGGAACACGGTCGATCGGGCGGGCATATCATCGGCCTTGCAGATGGTGCGCAGGCTTTCGCCTTCCGCCATCCGGTCGCAGATCAGGGCAGCGAGTTCGAGGGAGTAATCGGACGGACGAGCCATAGGGGGCCTTACTCGCCCCCGTTGGTGAACTGACCGATGTCGGCCAGGAGAGCATCAGCTTCCGCGCTCACGGTATCGGCGAGTTGGTTATGAGCGGTCGCGGCCTGGTCCATCTTCGCCAGCGACGCGGCCATCTTGGCTTGTCCGTCCTGCATCTTCTGGCGGATCGCGGCGAGTTGGGTCTTGAGATTGCCGCCGGCAAAGCCAGCGCCGGTAACGCTCATGGTCGCTCCTTGTGAGGTTTCGGGGATGAGCGCGACGGACGGAAGCCGATGCGCGTTGCGGATTGCGTCCTCAATGTCCTGGTCCGAGGCGAAGGCGCCGACGTTTGCGGACATGGAGCCATCGGCCCACGTCAAACGTTGATGTCCGGCCGAGAGCGCAAGCGTGAGCGTTTCGATACCGGGCACATCCGGCAAGCGGGACTTGAGGTCTGCGATGCTCATGGGTTTTAGAGAGCGGTTGATTTGGTAAAAGCGCCTAGTGAAAAGCGAACGGTTTTAAGATTTCTCGGGATAACTCACGCAGCAACGACCTCGAGGCGCCGCCCGTCGATCGTCAATCCGTGTTTCGCGAGCAACTCAGCCGACGCGCGACAGCCGGTGAGCCCGGGCGCCGGTCCGGCGTGGCGCGACCAGAAGCCATTCCGCGCAAACATCCTCACGGCATCCTCGATCGCGATTTCGTGCGCGGCCTCGCCGCCGATCGTTTGGAGCGCAAAGACCGCCGCATGATCCGACCAGCGCTGTTGATTGAGCCAGGTGCAGGCCTGCGGGATGAAGCGCGTCCCGACGTTGCCGCGCGCGCTCTCATCGGCTGCGAGCTTCCTCGCTGCGGCGATCAGCATTGCCGGGTCGAGGCCGGTTTTCACCAGCGAGTTGAACCGAGTTTCCGCCGGCTTGCGCGGGTTCGGACCATCCCGGCGAGGATAGGCCTGCCAAAACTCATCGAAGCGAGACGGTTCAGCACCGCGCTTCGCCGCAATCGCTTCCTCGAGGTCGATCTGTTCGGGCTCACTCGCCGATCGGTCGACAGACCGAGAGCTATGTTTCTGTTCTGCTCTGTTCTGTTCTGGGGGCGTTACGGAAACGTTTCGCTCTTCCGATGAAACGTTTCCTTGCTGTTTCAACTTGTCCCGGTGCTTTTGAACGCGCGCGGTCGAACTGTCAGACTTGTACTGATGCGCCTCCCAATTGTGCGCGGCATAAACGCCCGGTTCGATCTCATCGAACAGCACAGCGGCGTGCAGATGGCGCAGCGTCGCAGCGGCATCATCCTCCGATATGCGCAGCGAGAACGCGATGTCAGCGACGGAAGGTAACAGCCCGTCATCCGACGTCAGGCACAACATCGCCGCCCAGCGCCACCGCATGACCTCCGGTAGCCTCATCACCTTCGGGTCGTTGATCGTTGCCCGATGCATCCGAAACCAAGGATTGCTCATCGGCGCCCCGCGTCGCGCAGTTCGGCCAGGCGATTTGCAACGAAATACTCAGGCAAGCGCAGACACCGCGAAATCGCCTCAGTATCCAGTTTGTTGCCCCACAGCCGCAAAACGGCCTCGTCCGTCGTCTCGGCGCGATCGGCCGCGGCCACGTCCCCCACAACGCTCATTCATCGACCCTTTCGCGCAGTTCAAAGAAGCCCTTGGCTTCCGGATGGATTTGGAGGAACCAGCGCGCCAGCGGCGCGGTCCAATGATCGTTGCAGCGGAAAGCGCGGTTGCCGCGCTCAATCCGCTCATGCCAGCGGATGCGATGCAGGATCGCGTCCGCCGAATATCGCTCGTAGCCAACGTTGCGGACCTCGAGCGCCAGGCGCTCGAACTGCCGGCAGACATCCGGCGGCACGCCATCTGGATAGGATGGCGGCGCGGTGATCAGCTCGAGCAGCGGCGCGTCCGCCATCAGGCGCCCGGTCCTTTCGTCAGCCGCACGCGCCCGCGCCCCTTGCCGGCGGGGTTGTAGAACTCGACCAGGCCGACAGCGGCGAGCGCGTTCCAGGTCGACCGCATGAAGGGTGCCAGCTCGCCGGCGGCAAGCAGCACGCCGTTCCGGTCAAAGCAGCCATCGCCGTTGTGTTCGGAGAGCCAGCGGAGCGCTTCGCGTTGCGCATGGGTAAGCTGCGGCCTCAATCGCAATACTCCAGCTCTTCGCGCAGCGACTTCACCAGATCGGCGGTTTCGACCTTGAAACACTCGGGGGGTGACGGATCGTCGCCGCACTCGCGTTTGATTTTCTTGATCGCGTGCAAGATCGTGGTGTGATCTTTGCCGCCGAACCGGCGACCGATTTCCGGCGTGCTACGACCGGTCAACACCTTGGCGAGATACATCGCGACTTGCCGCGCGTGCACCAATGGAGCGTTGCGGCGCTCGCCGAGGAATTCGGCCAAGGTCATCCCGACGCGATCACAGACCGCAATCTGAATGTCCCGAATGGTCAACGGCTTGACGAGCGTCGCGCCCTCGATCGAAAACCAGGGCTCTTTCATCGGCGGGAAGTTCAGCAGCACATCTGCGGCGATCGGCGCAGCGTGGATCGGCGCCGGCTTTACCGTTGCAGGCGTCGGGCGCGTCGCTTCGATTGCGGCCCGCAGCTTGGATGCTGCCAGTTCAGCGGCCTTTGTCTCAATAGAGGCCCGAAACGCAGCGCGCCGACGGTGCGCCTTCAATTCCGTTTCGGTTGGTTGGTGCAACGCGGGGGTCATCTACCCCCCGTTCTGGCGAACCAAAGCCTTAGCCTGCACCACAGGATCCGATGCAGCGCCGCACGCCGCTTCGGTGATCGCAATTTCATGCTTGAGCATCCTCAATTGACGTTGGCACTCGGCCTGGTAGGCCGCCTTGAGGCGCATGTACGCGGTGACGCCGATGTCCTTGAGCTGAGATCGCCGATAGCGAAGCCGCCACAGAACCCCGTATTCCACCCCGTACTCACGCTCTATCGAACGCATCGCGCGCTCGGTGTCTCCAGGACCTCGAACCCGCATTTTCGTAAGGTCTTTTGACCACTTGACCGCTTCATCCAGATACGCAGACCGCGGCATTTGCTTTCGCCTCCAAAACAATTTGCACACTTGCAAAAGGCGTCATGTTGCACTTCCGGCATGACGATCCCGGACAACGAGAACGAACCCTTCCCCTTCCAGCCGCTCGCGGCATTCGCCGCGCGCGTGCTAGCTCCCCAGAACCAAAAACAGAGCGATGATGTTGAGCGCGAGCGAAGCGAGCCACGTGCCGACGAAAAGCAGGCCGAACAGCACCGCGCCCACGTCGATCAGGGCTTGCGCCAGATAGCTGCGTTTGAACGGCGCGCCCGCGGGCTGAAACGTTGGTGAAACGTTGCGCATCAGGCGGCATCCCGCGTTACGGGAACGGCAGGCCGCTCAACCAAATCGGGCCAAGCAACGCCAGGCGCCCAATTTCGCGAGAACCAGTGCAAGATTTCGTCGTACTTGCGGACGGTAAAGCTGCGACCGCTATCGTGCATCTGCGAGAAGAACCGGCTGTCATTGACGACAATCCGGCCCAGGGTCGTAAGCTTGATATTTCGCTGCCTCGCGTATGCATCGGCACACGCCAACAGCTTTTTTTTGCAAACTTGTTCGAATGATTGCTGCATCACCCAAACAGAATAGTGGAATAAATCCTACTTCACAAGGGGATTTAGTGGGATTGTTTCCATTTGGAAAATCCCACCCTAAGTGGGATAATTTCCACATGAAGGACAATGACTTAAAACCCGATATGCGTGCGCGGATGGCTGCCAGGCTCGCCGAGCTGGACCGCTCGCCTATCACGGCCGCAGCAAATGTCGGGCTCGAACGCACCTACATTCGCGACTTCATCAACGGGAAGAAGGCATCCATTCGCTCGGATAAGCACGAGCAAGTTGCCCGCGCCCTTGATTGGACGGTCGCGGACCTTTTGGGCGCGGGAGCTTCGCGGATCAAGGTCGCGCCAGGGTTTACGGCCGCCCTCGCCGAGCCGCCCCCGACTACCTTTGTCCCCGGCAATCAGCTAGTTGGGGTCCGCGATTTCCCGATCTACGCCGCCGCACAAGGCGGCGAAGGCTTCATGATCGTGCACACTGACGTAATGGAGTGGGTCAAGCGGCCGGTCATCCTAGAAGGCGTGCCGGACAGCTATGGCGTCCTGGTTGTTGGGGAATCGATGGTCCCAGCCTATCGTCCGGGCGATATGGCACTTGTCCACCCTCGCCGGCCACCCGAACGCGGCACCGACGTAATCCTGTACGATCATGACCCGCGCACTGGCGACGCCAAGTCGATGATTAAACACCTCTTGGGCTTCAACGACCGATCGTTCAAACTGGAGCAATACAATCCAGCGAAGACGTTCACTGAGCACCGGGCCGACTGGCCTATCTGTCACCAAGTCGTCGGGCTCTACAAAGGCCGCCGTTGAAGCCGGCGACCCTTGTTCGTTGTAGGACTTAACCGAAATCGTCGGGGATCTGCCCGAAGGTTTTCAACACAACTGCATCTTCAAAGTCGCCAGTGGACAGATCGCCTGTCCTACTGAATGCGACCGCGCCTCCCTTTCTCGCCAAGTTCTCGGCTCTTCGGATGGCCGCTGATGCGGTCTGCGCCTGTTGCGGCGTGCCTGCTACCAAATGCCCCGCTTTGGTCAATTCAAACGGCTGTGCGACATAATAGGTCGCTGTACTCATGACGACTGCACTCCCATTTTTGGTTGTGGGAGATCGTGCCTTTTGAGAAAGAACAAATCAAGAACTTTAAGTTCGGGGGATTTTTCCCACTTTCCTATTGAATAGTGGGATTTCTTCCACTATGTGTTTCCCATCAGCACGGGGAAACGCCGATGTCCTACTACTCACCGAACCCGCACTTTGCACCCGACGATTTCAGCGCCGATCGCGAAAAGCTCGAGCGCGTCGAGGCCGAAGCCGGTTGGTATTTCAATTCCGCGACCAAGCAGCAGCAGGCCCGTTTTACGGACCGCATGTCCGCTGCATTCGCCTACAGAGGCTCGCCGCGCTGGGAGCGCGAGCGCGAAGCCGCCCAGAAGGAATTCACCGAAACCACCGCCGCCGCGTCCGCACTGTGCGCTGAAACCGCGCGCGAGCTGATGGAGACCGGCGAGGTTTCGGAAGCCCTCTCCTATCGCTGGGACGAGCTGGCCGTGGCCGACGCAATGGCACAGGCCGCGGAGTAACCCCCATGAAGCATTTCCGTTTTGACGTCCGCTGCATCGACGGCCGGCTTTTCCAGCACATCCCGCAGCACGATGACCCCGAGTTTGAGCGCGACGTTGGCCGTTGCGAGGAATGCGAGGGCGCCGGTTGCGATCGGCTGCACCGCCAGGAAGCCGAGAAGAAGGTAGGCGACAAGATCGTGACGACCAACGTTTTCCCGCCGATCCCGGACCGCCGTTACGATTGGTGCGCCACGCGCGACAGCGACGAGCCCGACGACAACGGGCACATGTTCCAGGGTTTCGGCCGCACCGAGCAGGATGCAATTGACGACCTTGTGGCCGTCATCGAGGACGCGCGGGGCTGACATGATCAAGTTCATGAGGCGCCACGGCTGCGACAGCACCGATATCCGCGACTTTTTCATCATCACGGCTTTCATCGGAGCGCTCGCGATTTGGGCAGCGATCGGGGCCGGCGCATGAGCAACACCAACGCCGCGTCCCGCGTCGCCTACGAAAAGCGGACCATGGCCTACTTCGACCGCTTGCCGCGCTCCGTCCGGCACGCCGTCGCAAATGCCCGGTTCGACTGGACGCTAAACAAGCTGCTCCGCGCGTACGAGCGCGGGCACGCCAGCGCCCCCGAGTTGGTCGCCGCCGTCGAGCGCATGGACAAGGAAGAGACCGCGAAAACGCGGTTTCGCGCATGGGGCGGCGAGTATCCGATTTTCGCGGGCGAACTGACCCACATCCCGCTTGCCCGCAAGCCGAAGAGGAAGAACCGCCGATGACCGACCAGCAGCAGCAGCACGCCGGCGAGGCGGAGGCCGCCCGGAACAAGCGGGTTGAAGGCTACGCTTCTTGGCTCGCCGACGACGTGGACGGGCTGATTTTCAACGTGGCACCGCGCGAAGGCGCGCCCTGCCGGTACTCGACCGCAATTCTCGCCGAGGCCCGCGCGGTTGTTGCGCTCGCCTTGTCGAAGATCGACCTCGCGATTGCGAGGGACAAAGAAGCCCACAGCCAGGAGGCCGCATAAATGTCCGCCGAACCGCTCCCCAACGAGAATATCAAGCCGCTCACCGTCCGGCGCCCGCGCGCCGTTGCGCCCGCCGCCGCGCCCACAAGCCCGATGGACATTGTTCGCGCCGCGCTCGCGACCGGTGACGTAGAGCTCTACCGCGAGGCCGTCGTGCTCGCGAAGGAAATGGACGCCCTCGCCGCCCGCAAGGCGTTTGACGTCGCGATGGCCGACGCGAAGGCCGAAATCCCGGTCATCAAGAAGAACCGCCGGGTTGGCTTCGATCACAAGAGCGGCGGCGACCGCACCGAGTACAGCCATGAGGATATGGCCGAGATCGCGCGCACCGTCGACCCGATCTTGAGCCGGTACGGCCTTTCCTATCGGTTCCGGGTTTCGTCGGAGATCAACGCGCCGGTCCGCGTCACTTGCGTTGTGTCGCACCGTGACGGGCATTTTGAGGAAACCACCCTCACCGGCGGACGCGACGACAGCGGCAAGAAGAACGCTATCCAGCAGGTGGGATCAACCATCACCTATTTGCAGCGGTACACGCTCAAAGCCGCCCTTGGCCTCGCAGCGTCCGCTGACGACGACGGCCGCGCCAGCGAGCAGCCCGCCGAGGAAGCCACTTACACGCCGCCGCCCGGCTCAATCAGCGCCGACCAGGTCGCATTCATCCGGGACGAGCTGGAAGCCAAGGGCGCCAGCGAAACCGCATTCCTTGGCTGGGCCAAGCAGAAGCGGATTGAGGACATCCCCGCAACCCACTTCGGCGCCTGCGTCAATGCGCTCGCCAAATTCCGGAAGGCCTGATCCATGAACTCGATTGTAACCCTCGACAGCATTCTTGAGCCGGCCGTTGTCCCGGCGATCACTGCCGCCGAGCTGTTCGGCACCGGTCGAGTTGACGCGATCCTGACCGCGATCGAGACGCAGGTTCGCGGCGAGATTATCGACATTTCGACGGAAGCCGGCCGCAAAGCGGCAAAGTCGCTCGCCTACAAGGTGGCCCGTTCCAAGACGATCCTCGATGAGATCGGCAAGGAGCACGTCGCCGACATCAAGGCGAAATCCGCCGCGATCGACAAGGAGCGCAAGACGCTGCGCGACCGGCTCGACCTCCTCAACGAGGAAGTCCGCAAGCCCGTCACCGATTGGGAGGAAGCCGAGGCGAACCGCGTCAGCGCGCACGAAGGCGCGATTGTCGCCGTGATCGAGGCCGCCCGACAGGCCGCAGGCAAGCCGGCGAGCCTGATCCGCGAGCTAGTCGACATCGTTGCAGGGTACGGGCGCCGCGACTGGCAGGAATTCGGAGAGCGCGGCACCGCCGCCGTTGTGGAGGCGCTGAAAACCCTCAGCGAAGCACTCACCACCGCCGAGACGATCGAGCGCGAGCGCGCCGAACTGGAAGCGCTCCGCGCCGAGGCCGAGGCCCTGCGCGCAGAGAAGGCCGCCCGCGAGGAAGCCGAGGCGCAAGCCAAGCGCGACCGCGAAGCCGCCGAGCGAGCCAAGCGCGACCGCATCGAGGCCGAGGCACGCGAGAAGGCCCGCGCCGAGCAGGCGAAGCGCGACCAGGAGGCCGCCGTTGCTCGCGTGCGCGAGGAAGAACAGAAGCGCGCCGCCGAGGCGATCGAGCGCGCCCGCAAGGCCGAGCGCGAGCGCATCGAACAGGAAGCCCGCGACGCCGCGGCGAAGAAGGCCGCCGAGGAAGCCGCCGAGCAGAAGCGCCAGGCGAACAAGCGCCACCGACAGAAGGTGCAGGCCGAAATCTGCAACGCAATCACGATGGAGTGCGGCCTTACCGAAGAACAATTGAGCTTCCTGTGGAAGGCGCTCGACGCCGGCCGCATCCCCCACGTTTCCGTCAACTACTGAGGCCAGCCAGTGCAGATTATCAACGTCGAACAGAATTCCCCCGAGTGGTTCGCGGCGCGCCGCGGCATCCCGACCGCCTCGCAATTCAAGGCAATCTTGGCAAAGGGCGAAGGCAAGACCCGCCGCGCCTACATGCTGAAACTCGCCGGAGAGATCATCAGCGGCGAGAAGATGGAGAGCTTTTCCAACGACTACACCGAGCGCGGGCACGAATTCGAGCCGATCCTGCGCGACCTCTATTGTTTCGAGACCGGCGCGCAACTCGAGCGCGTCGGCTTCATCCGAAACGGCCGCGTCGGTTGCTCGCCGGATAGCCTGATCGGCACCGATGGCGGCTTGGAAATCAAGAGCCAGTCCCCGCACCTGTTGATTGAAACGATCCTCAAGGACGAATTCCCGCCCGAGCACAAGGCCCAGGTGCAGGGAACGCTTTGGGTCACCGGCCGGCAATGGTGGGACATCGCCGTAGGCTACAAGGGCATGCCGCTGTTCCGGAAGCGCACGCACCGGGACGAGAAGTACATCCAGAGCCTCGCGACCGAAGTCGACCGGTTCAACGCCGAGCTTGACGCCGTTGTGGCGCAGATCCGCCGGCATGGCGAGGCGGTGGCGGCATGAGCGTTGCCAGCATTCCCGACAGCGAGCTTTTACGCCGCGCCGTGATCCAAAGCCGCGCCCGCGACTGCCGGAAGGGGCAGCAGCACGCCAGGTGGGAAGCCGTCATGGACAATTTTCTACTCGGCTCGAGCTATGCCGTCGAGCTTTGCCGGCGGTTCGATCTCGACCCCGACGAATTGGTGAAGCGATGACAGGCCGCGCCCTCCTCGTCCTCTCGTCCCGCGCGATCCGGGAGAAGGCCATTGACTGGATAATGCGCCTTCCCCCGGGAACGCGCGTCGAGTTCAAGGAGCCGCAGCGCACGCTTGAGCAGAACGACCGCATGTGGGCGATGCTGACCGACATCGCCCGCCAATGCACCCTCAACGGGCGTCGCTGGTCGACCGATCAGTGGAAGGTGATCTTCCTGCATGAGCTGGGCCGCGAAGCGCAATTCATCCCATCGCTAACGGGCAGCTTCATTCCCTACGGGCAATCCAGCTCTGACCTTGGCGTCAAGGAAATGTCCGACCTCATCGAAAGCATGTTCGCATATGGCGCCGAGAACGGCGTTCGCTGGAGCGATCCGAAGTTGCAGGAGAACGCCGCTTGACCGACACCGGGCAACTGACGTTCACGACGCTGGGCGGCGAGACCGTCACCGTGAAGAAGCGTGGCAAGCACTACATCCAGCCGCGCGGCTATTTCCAGCCGCCGGGCACCGGCCCGGGCGGCGAGACGTGCGGGAGCTGCGAGCACATCACCCGCAGCCGCCATTTTGCCAAATGCGAACTGTCCCGCGGTCGATGGACCCGGAGCCGCGGCACCGACATTCTGGTGAAGGCGCCGGCGTGCCGCCGCTGGGAGGCCGCCAGCGAATGAGCCGCACCGTCGCCGAGTGGATCGGGAAAACCGACGACAGCCGGCCGCCGCCGCATGTCCGCCTGCGCATTTTCGAGAGCTTCGGCGGCATCTGCCATTTTTCCGGCATCAAGATCCGGCCCGGCGACCATTGGGACGTCGACCACGTTAAGGCGCTCATCAACGGCGGCGAGAACCGCGAAAGCAATATGGCGCCGATCCTGCGCGGGAAACCGCACAAGGAGAAAACGGCCCAGGACGTCGCCGAGAAATCCCGGAACTACCGAAAGCGGGCAAAGCACGTCGGCGCACTCCCGCCGTCGCGTCAGAAGATCCAGAGCCGCAGTTTCGCAAAGGCGCCGGCCAGGCGCACCGCATCATCACCGATCGAAAAATGGAGGGGATATTGAAGCGCGGCCTATCGAAGCAGGAAGCGGCCCATTACTGCGGCTGCGAGACCCTCGCTGCCTTCGATCAGTGGCGCGCCAAGGGCATTGTGCCAGGCCCTATCCCCGGGACCACCCGATGGGACCGGAAGGCACTGGACGCCGCCCTAGACCGCGCCAGCGGCCTTGTGACAGCATCCGAGCCGGAACTGTCCCCCTATCAGCGGTGGAAGGCCGAGAATGCGCGTAAGACAGAAGCCGCTTAGGCTAAAGGGCATCAAGCGCACCAAAAAGCGCATGGCTGACGGTTCGATCAAGGTCTTTCTGTACCACCGCGCCACCGGCCTGCCCCTCGACCCTGACCGCCTCGTTGAAACCTACGCCGAGGCCGAGAGGAAAGCCCGGCGCGCCGGCGAAAAGACGCTGACGGATCTGATCCGCTTTTTCGATACGTCAGAGACGTTCAACACCCTCAGCGAGGAGACCCGGAAACAGTATCCATGGAAGCTCAAAAGGATTGAGACCAAATGGGGCACCGTTCCCGAAGACACGTTCAACAACCAGGATGACGCCGACGCCTTCGCCGCCGACGCGCTCGCGTGGCATCAGGAGATTGGCAAGGCTTCGCGCCGATCAGCCGACAACCTCATGTCGGCACTGTGCCGCGTGCTCAGCTTCGCGAAGGAAAAACGGCGGATCAAATATCATCCGATCCCCTCGTTTGAGCGGCTGTACAAGAGCAACCGTTCCGAACAGACGTGGGCGGAGGAGTTGCAGCAGAATTTTATCCGGACGGCCCGGCCGGCGATGCAAACCGCCATGATCCTGGTCCGCAACACGGCAATGCGGGCGATCGACATCCGGAAATTCCCATGGACGCGCTACGACGGCCAGCGCGTGCAAATCCGCTCCCAGAAAACCGGCAAACTGCTCTGGATCCCCGCCACACGCGAGCTGCGCGCCCATCTGGACTGCCTGACCCGCACCGGCGCCCTGGTGATGCTCACACCCACAGGGAAGGCCTATACACGGCGCTATTTCAATGAGCACTGGCGCGAGGACGCGGACGCGGTTGGTGCAGGTGAGCTCAATTTCCATGACAACCGAGGCACCGCCGCTACGCTGCTGGCGGAGGCCGGCGCGACAGCGCCCGAGATCGCCGAGGCGCTTTGCTGGACGGTCGACAAGGCGCAGCGCGTGATTGACATGTACCTTGCTCGTCGCGGCGTGCTTGCGGCCAATGCAATCCAGAAGCTGGAGGACTACCGAGACAAGGCGAGCCGGGATGGAAAAGAGGCCGCCAACTGAGGCGGCCTCTGATTGAGCGACCCCAGCAACCATTGGGGGCCTATGTGAAGGAAGGCTAGTTGCTGGGGCCATCTACCCGGCTCGATGCGCCGAGCGAGGTTGCGTTTAGCCGAAAAGCAGAGCGGCGGCCGCCAGTGCAACAGGGCAAAGTCCGAGAGCGATGGCAAACACCTTGTAGATGTCAGTCATGACGCAACCCCAGCGCGTTTGGCAAATAGCCTACGCCGATAGAGCAGTTGCGCCAGTGCAATTAGTGCCCAGCCGTACATGGGCGAGAACGACACAAGAGGCCACCAACTAAGGCGGTCTTACTACATTTTATCTCATCGCTTCCGCTTCGGGGGTGGATCGGACTCCTCCAGACGTTCTTTCAAAACCGTCTCAATAAAATTGGTCAGCGTTCGGTTCTCTAGCTCTGCCTGCTCATGCGCTCGCGCCAGCAATTCAGCTTCCACGCGGATCGTCATCACTTGCTTCATGCCGGTTTCCAAGGGGACCACAACTGAGGCGGCCTCAACGGACCATCAGCATGGTAACGCTGGCGAAGAGAATGCAGGTACTCAGCGCAACTGCTAGAAGCGATTGCGCTTTTAGCCGATCAAGTTTGCGTTCCATGATTTTTCCCGCCTCGTTACCAACCTGCCTTAAGTTACAAAGTGAACACTTGTTCCTAGGGCGCGCAGTAATCCTCACATGGAACGATTTTCGGTGAGACGTCAGACGGGCGCGTGCAGCTCCCCGCGAAGCCAGCGGTTTGTCTTTAGGGATTTCATGGGGTCAACCAGATCGGCGACAATCTGGTGGATGTCCTCGCACACCTGGCACTCATAGGTGCGGATTTGAAGGCCCCGCGGCCGTCGGGTGATGCGCACCAGCGGCATTGCCGTTAGACATGCCGGGCATAAGTCGTCTGAATGGTAGGCCATGTTTTCGCGCCTTAACTCAGGCGGGAGCACGATACTCTCAGTCACCAATTGTTGCCGTTGATGGTTCGGTGATGGGGCAATGCTCGCATGTCCGGTAGCCGTCTTACTGGTCAATTGAGAACACATTGGCAAAAAGTTAACGAGGCGCTGCCAGCCACCAGAACAGAAGGCGCCCTATGGAATTTGATGGGGGCAGAACATCCAATTGGGTTCTCTGTGTCCTACTGAGAACATCGCCCAAGCTCCGGTTTCCGCTCGGTTAGTTCAAAACAGGCCACTCCCAAATTCAACTTAGGCCACTAGGGGATAAAACCGGCCAGCACCCTTCGTTCCCATGAGAACGGACTCGAAAATCAGAACGCTGCGCGAACGAAATTGACAACCAAATGGCAACGGGCGGTGCGTTGGCAACCGCCCGTCCCGATCCGCCATTGAATGCATTAAGGAAAATGGTCGGAGCGAGAGGATTTGAACCTCCGACCCCTAGTCTCCCAGACTAGTGCGCTAACCGGGCTGCGCCACGCTCCGATGCCGTTCCATTAGCTGCGATCCTGCGTTCGCGCAAGGCGGAGCAGGCCCTTTAAGGGCTGCAATCCGGCCCCGGTTCCCATGGCAGCTTCCTTGGCTCAGCCGTCCTTCATCGCCGCGTCGATCAGTTGCCGGCAGGCGACCAGCTCCTGCAGCGCGCGTTCGAGCCGCTCCCGATCGACTGGCGGAACGGTCGGGCGCACCGGCGGCGTAGCCGACGCCTTGCCCGGGTGGGCGTGCGCCTTGTAGGTCGACAGGATCGGATCCACATCGGGATCGACGAATCGGTAGTCGATTCCCCCCTCGTCGCCGTCGCCCTCCTCGCCGTCGAAATCGAGGCCGTCATTGCTCTCGAGATCGTCGGGCTCGGCCATGCTGTTGCCGACCGCCTCCTCGACCGCGCCGAACGAGACGGCGGCGGTCTGGTCGGCGATGCCCTGCACAGACTTGATGCCGTGCTCTTTCAGGATCCGCTGCACGCCGCGGATGGTGTAGCCCTCGCCGTAGAGCAGCCGGCGGATGCCCTTGAGCAGGTCGACGTCGTCGGGGCGATAATAGCGGCGTCCGCCGCTGCGCTTCATCGGCTTGATCTGCGCGAAGCGCGTTTCCCAGAATCTCAGCACATGCTGGGGAATATCGAGCTCATCTGCGACTTCGCTGATGGTACGGAACGCATCCGGCGCCTTGTCCAAATGCCCGCTCCTCTGGCTTCAATGCCTGGAGCCCTTTCCGTTCCGATCGAAACGGGGCTCCGGATTCTGGTTTTGGCGCGTCTTCTTCACGCGAACCGGGTATCCACTTCGCTTGAAAACGCGCTAGTCGGCCTTGCTGCCGTCGCCATTGGTGACGGCATGGCCATTGATCCGCTGCTTCAGGATCGCCGACGGCTTGAACACCATCACCCGCCGCGGCGAGATCGGCACCTCGGTGCCGGTCTTTGGATTGCGCCCGATACGCTGGCCCTTCTTGCGCACCATGAAGGAGCCGAATGAGGACAGCTTCACCGTCTCGCCCTTTTCCAGGCAATCGGTGATCTCCTTCAGCACCAACTCGACAAACGCCGACGATTCCGTGCGCGACAGACCTACCTTTTGGTAGACCGCCTCACACAAATCGACGCGCGTCACTGTTTTTCCGGTTCCCGTGGTCATCGCCTGCCCCGCACTCTCGGCGAACAATTTCTTGACTGAAATTAAAAGCTTAGCGCGCAATGGTCAACAGCGACCAGCATCCGGGCGCTGGAAAGATGCCGGCAACCTGCCGATACTCTTTGCCGATGCGCTACCAGCGCACGAGCGCCGAACCCCAGGTGAAGCCGCCGCCCATCGCCTCGAACAGCACCAGATCGCCCTTCTTGACGCGTCCGTCCCTCACGGCAACCGATAGCGCGAGCGGGATCGAGGCCGCCGAGGTGTTGCCGTGCTTGTCGACTGTCAAGACCACCTTCTGCGGCGCAATATGCAGCTTGTGGGCCGAGGCATCGATGATTCGCTTGTTGGCCTGGTGCGGAATGAACCAGTTGATGTCGTCGGCGGTAAAGCCGGTGGCATTGAACGCATCGACGATCACATCGGTGATCATGCCGACGGCGTGCTTGAATACCTCGCGGCCCTCCATCCGAAGATGGCCTACTGTCCTGGTCGAGCCGGGACCGCCATCGACGAACAACTTCGACTTGTGACGTCCGTCCGAGCGCAGATGCGTCGTCAGCACGCCGGGATCGTCCGTCGTGCCGGAATGCTGCTGCGCTTCCAGCACCACCGCGCCGGCGCCATCGCCGAACAGCACGCAGGTACCGCGGTCGTTCCAGTCGAGGATACGCGAGAAGGTTTCGGCGCCGATCACTAGGGCCCGCTTGTGGGCCCCGGCGCGCAGGAAATTGTCCGCGGTGGTCAGCGCAAAGACGAAGCCGGAGCACACCGCCTGCAGATCAAACGCGACGCCGTGGTTGATGCCGAGCGCGTGCTGGACCGCGACCGCGGTCGCCGGAAACGTGTTGTCGGGCGTCGAGGTCGCCAGCACGATCAGGTCGATCGACTGGGCGTCGATCTTGGCATCGGCGAGCGCGGCGCGCGCCGCGTTGATCGCGAGATGCGAGGTGAACTCGTCATCGGCGGCGATGTGCCGCTCGCTGATGCCGGTGCGCTGCACGATCCAGTCATCGGACGTGTCGATTCGGCTCGCCAGTTCGGCATTGGTCAAAACCCGCTCCGGCAGATATGAGCCGCAGCCGAGCACTACCGAACGTATCGCAGTCACGAGACAGCCTCCTGCGCGGTCTGCGCCTTTACCAGGGCGCCGCCATCGCGGTTGAGCATCTGATTGATCTTGGTGAGGAGATCGTAGTGGGCCATCTCATAGCCAACATCCACCGCATAGGCAAAGCCTTCCGCGTTGATACCGCCATGGCTCTTGACCACCACGCCGTTCAGGCCGAGCAGCAGGCCGCCATTCGACTTGTTGGGATCGAGCTTGTCGCGCAGCTTCTGGAACGCGCCGCGGGCAAACAGATAGCCGATCCGCGCCAGCCAGCTCGACGACATCGCCTCGCGCAATAGCGTGAACATCTGGCGCGCGGTTCCCTCGGCGGCCTTGAGCGCGATATTGCCGCTGAAGCCTTCCGACACGATCACGTCGGCGAGCCCCTTGCCGATCGCATCGCCCTCGACAAAGCCGATATAGTTGAACTGGGGCGCGTTCATCGCGCGCAGCATCTCGGCGGCCTCGCGGATTTCCCCGTGACCCTTGATCTCCTCGGACCCGATATTGAGCAGGCCGACGGTCGGCCGTTCGAGGTTGAACAGCACGCTCGCCATCGCGCTGCCCATCACCGCGAGCGTCGCCAGATGGCGGGCGTCGCCGCCGATCGAGGCTCCGAGATCGAGCACCACCGAATCGCCGCGCAGCGTCGGCCACGCCGCAGCGAGCGCCGGGCGGTCGACGCCCGGCAACGTCCGCAGATTGATGCTGCCCATCGCCATCAGCGCGCCTGAGTTGCCGGCGGAGACCGCGACATCGGCCTCGCCGTGCTTCACCGCATCGATCGCCAGCCACATCGACGACGCCCTGCGGGTCCGCCGCAGCGCCTGGCTCGGCTTCTCGTCATTCTTCACCGCGACGTCGGTATGGATCACCTTCGATACCGCCTTCAGCGCAGGATGTTTCGCAAGCTCCGGCTCGATCAGGGCCCGGTCTCCGACCAGCAGAAATTCGCTGTCGGGATGACGGCTCAACGAGATCGCGGCGCCGGGAATGACCACCGATGCGCCGACATCGCCCCCCATGGCGTCAAGCGCGATTCGAACCTTATGAGGCATGAACGTCCCGGAAGCCTGCTCTCCCACAGCCCTTCAGATGAAGACCGCGAGCTTGAAGTCACCGCCGTCACCGGCGCGCGGCGAAACGCCGGGCCGCGACAATAGCGTGTCCGCGGTCCGACACAACCTCTTGACCACAAACAAGCAAGGCGCAGAACCGTCACGCAACACATCAAGAATTACCAGAAATACATGACATTTCAAACCATTATGACGCATACTTGAAGTAACTGGAAATCCCCCTCGCGCAGGCCTGCAGGCAAGCCATCCCCTCAAATGTTGGAGCTGGCTGCCCTCAAGTTCCGTCTGCTTCCCTCAACTCCCCCCAACTTCGCTCAACTTCCCTTGGGCTTCTTGCCGTCAGCCTTTTCCTTCAGCGCCTTGAGCGCGGCGAAGGGATGATTTTCCGGATCAGGCGCTTCAACCTCTTGTTCAAAGACCGCATCCGCCTTGCGCGGATAGGGGTCTACGCCGAGAAACAGCGCATCGGTGGCGAGCCGCCCGATGTCGATGAAGCCGCCGACGATCGGCTCCGGCGGATCCGGCGTCTCCTCATCGCCCTGCTCGGCGTCGTCGACGAGGTCGGCCATCTCGGGGATCTGCTCGGGCGGCGCGAACAACACGTCGATCGGCTCGTCGATCTCGTTCTCGATCGGATCGAGCGTCACCACGCAGGTCTGCCCGACCCTGGCCCAAACCCGGCCGGTGACGTGGCAGCTGCCGTCGCGCTTGGGCTGCAGATCGAACGCCGCCCGCGCGGAGACGACCTCGCGCAACTCGCCGACCTCGGCGATCGCCTTGCGCGTGGCCTCGTCGGCCACGATCTCGCGATGCAGCCCGGTATCCGGGATCTGCGCGACGCTGACGAGAACGCGCCAAGGGTCCCGCGCGGCATTGGGCCGCCCTGTGCTGCCGCCGCTCATGCCGTGGTCCTCGCAGCCTGCGGCGCCGGGAAGCGCCATGCCCCCTTGGTCAGGGCCGCGAGGTCCGCGCGCGCCAGCACTGCCATCGCTTCTCTGGCATAGACGACCAGTTCGCGGGCCTTGTCGATGTTCTGACCATTGAAGATGTTCTTGCATAGCGACTGGGCCAAGGCCTCGTCGCTGTCGGTCAGCGCCAGATCATAGGCCGCGGTGCGGCCGTAGAAGGCCTCGCCGAACGCCTGCATCCGCTTCGGCACCGTGAGGTCGCCGACGCCCATTTCCCTGAGATTGTCGTCCATGTCGATGCAGAAATGATCGAACAGGGCCTGCGACAGCCCGACGCCGCCTTCCGCGGATTTCAATCGCCGCAGTACCAGCCACAGATGCATCAGAAGCAGGTCAAAACGGCCATTAACCGTGTCCGGAACGCCCAAGTCACGGTAAAACAACGGTTCTCGCGCCTGCGTCACGATCATGCCATAGATGATCTCAATGGTGCTGCGCGCGGGCACCCGGGGTCTTCTGAAGTGATTGAACGGCCAAAGCATAGCGGGTTCCGGCTGCCGGCCCCCCAAAGGACGCCTGTTGAGGGTTCGCCCATTGGAGCTCGGCATGATTGCAATCCATTGAGCTGCCCGGTACGTCAATGCTCCGGCCGATGCAAGGGGACGGATCAGTTCCGCCGATGAACCACACTCTTCCAAGACAGTCTCGCACGGCTTCCGCGCGCGGGTTCTTCACGCGCTTCCGCGCCTTCGCGGTCGTTGGTCTGTTCTGCGCTGCCGCGCTCGGCGGCTGCGCCGGCGAGCAATTCCAGAAGGGCTACATCCTGCCCGACGGAGCGCTCGAGCAGATTCCGATCGGCGCGAGCCAGGATCAGGTGCTGATCGTGCTCGGCACGCCCTCGACGGTCGCAACCCTCGACGGCGAGGTGTTTTACTACATCTCGCAGCGGACCTCGCGCCCGGTCGCCTTCATGAACCAGCGCGTGGTCGACCAGCGCGTCATCGCGGTCTATTTCGACAAGAACCGCCAGGTGCGCCGGCTCGCCAATTACGGCCTGAAGGACGGCAAGATCTTCGACTTCGTCAGCCGGACCACGCCGACGTCGGGCCAGGAAATGTCCTACCTGACACCGCTCTTCAAGCTGCTGAGCTTCAACTAGAGCGCAAGCTAGACTGCGCCAAGTTGCCGCGCTTGCCCGACGGGCAAGCGGTCCCCTAGGCTTGCTCAAAATCAAGAGAGTTTGAGCAGGGGGTAAGCGCGCGTGAGAGCCAAGAGATTTTCCCGTCGTACGGTATTGTCGGGTGCGGCCGCATTGTCGGCGGCGGCGATCCTGCCGCGTGCCAGTCTCGGTGCCGGCGACTGGCGGCCGTCCGAGACGGTCCGGATCATCGTGCCTGCGGCGGCCGGCGGCTCGACCGACGTGATGGGGCGGCTGCTGGCGGCGCATTTGCAGCCGCTCTGGGGCCAGTCGGTCGTCGTCGAGAATCGCTCAGGCGCCGGCGGCACCATCGGCACCGCGGAGGTCGCGCGCAGCAAGGGCGACGGCCACACCATCCTGATCGGCAATCCCGGCCCCAATGCGATCGCCTTCAGCATCTTCCGGAACCTGACCTACAAGGCCGACCAGCTACAGGCGGTCTCCAACATGATCCGGATCCCGAACATCGTCTCGGCGCATCCATCGACCGGCATCAAATCGATCCCCGAATTGATCGCGTACCTCAAGAAGAACCCCGACAAGCTAACCTACGGCTCGTCCGGCACCGGGCAGAGCCCTCACCTCACCGGCGCCTGGTTCCTGCAACTCACCGGGCTGAAGATGACGCATGTGCCGTTCCGCGGCGCCGGCCCAGCGCTGCAGGCCGGGCTCGCCGGCGACATCCAGATCCTGTTCGACAATCTCTATCCGTCGCTGCCGCAGGTGCAGGACGGCAAGCTCAACGGGCTCTGCGTCACCACGGCCGAGCGCAGCGAGTCCGCGCCCAATCTGCCTGTGATGCGCGAGGGTGCGCCGGAGCTTGCCAAGTTCGACGTCGCCTCCTGGTTCGGCGTGTTCCTGCCGAAGACGGCGCCGGCGCCCGCGGTCGACGAGCTGAACCGTCAGATCAAGGCGATGCTGGAGCGCGACGACGTCAAGAAGAACATTGCCGGCATGGGCGCGCGCGCCGACTACGGCACGCCGCAGCAATTCTCCGATTTCGTCAGCGCGGAGACCACGAAGTTCGCCGGCATCATCGAGAAGGAAGGCTTGCAGATGGAGGTCAAGTAACCGCCGCTGTCACAGCGCCGTAGGGCGGATTAGCCGACCACGTCCGCCGTGGCTCAACGAGCGAAGGCGGAAGGCGTAATCCGCCGCAGCGGTTAGACCTTATTGGTGGATTACGCTTCGCTAATCCACCCTACAATTCTGTCACTCCGGAGCACGGTGCGGCTAGTGTTACGATGACTTGTTGATCTTCTTGATCTTGGCGTCGGTTGCTTCCATCGACATCGCCAGTTCCAGGATCGCCTGCGACAACAGCTCGATGGCCTCCTTCTGATCCTGCGACTTGGAGGCGCGGAGCGCATAGTTCCGTGCGGATGAGAGCGACATCGATTGATCTCCGTTTTGTTCGCGTCTGGTTCTCGGCGGATCTCGTTGGCGGAAAGCCGATCAATTCGGCAGTACACCGAACCAAGTCCATGCAAAACAAAAACCCCGCGGCTTGCACCGCGGGGTTTTGCATTCGTTCGTTTCGCGCCGCTCAGTGCGCCAGGAACTTAGTGCGCCAAAATCGCCAGCAGCAGCAGCGCCACGATGTTGGTGATCTTGATCATCGGGTTGACCGCCGGGCCCGCCGTATCCTTGTAGGGATCGCCGACGGTGTCGCCGGTCACCGCGGACTTGTGGGCGTCGGAGCCCTTGCCGCCGTAGTGGCCGTCCTCGATGTACTTCTTGGCGTTGTCCCATGCGCCGCCGCCCGAGGTCATCGAGATCGCGACGAACAGGCCGGTGACGATGACGCCGAGCAGCATGGCGCCGACCGCGGAGAACGCCGCCGACTTGCCGGCCGCGCCGCCGCCCGCGATCGCATAGATCACGAAGTAGACGAAGATCGGCGACAGAACCGGCAGCAGCGACGGGATGATCATCTCCTTGATCGCCGCCTTGGTCAGCAGGTCGACCGCCTTGCCGTAGTCCGGCTTGTCGGTGCCCTGCATGATGCCGGGCTTCTCGCGGAACTGACGGCGCACCTCTTCAACGATTGCGCTGGCGGCACGTCCCACCGCCGTCATGCCCATCGCGCCGAACAGATACGGCAGCAGGCCGCCGAACAGCAGGCCGACCACGACGTAGGGGTTGTTGAGCGAGAAGTCGGGATGGACCCCCTTGAAGTAGAGGTGGTTGGCGGAGTCTGCGATGAAGAATTTGAGGTCCTCATTATAGGCCGCAAACAGCACCAGCGCACCGAGACCGGCGGAGCCGATCGCGTAGCCCTTGGTCACCGCCTTGGTGGTGTTGCCGACCGCGTCGAGCGCGTCGGTCGACTTGCGCACCTCCTTGGGCAGACCCGCCATCTCGGCGATGCCGCCGGCGTTGTCGGTGACCGGGCCGAAGGCGTCGAGCGCGACGATCATGCCGGCCAGCGCCAGCATGGTGGCGGTCGCGATCGCGATGCCGAACAGGCCGGCCAGGCTGTAGGTGACCAGGATACCGGCGATGATGACGAGCGCAGGCAGCGCGGTCGCCTCCATCGAGATCGCGAGGCCCTGGATCACGTTGGTGCCGTGACCGGTGACGGACGCGGCCGCAATCGACTTCACCGGACGATAGTCGGTGCCGGTGTAGTACTCGGTGATCCAGATGATCAGGCCGGTGACGACGAGACCGACCACGCCGCATTCGAACAGCGCCATGCCGGTGTAGTCGACGCCATCGAGCTTGCCGAAGCCGATCAGCCAGTTGATCACGGCCGCAACACCGACCAGCGACAGGATGCCGGTGGCGATCAGGCCCTTGTACAGGGCACCCATGATCGACTGGCTGGCGCCGAGCTTGACGAAGAAGGTGCCGATGATCGAGGTGATGATGCAGATGCCGCCGATCGCGAGCGGCAGCGTCATCATGTTCACCAGGATCGGCGTCTTGGCGAAGAAGATCGCCGCGAGCACCATGGTGGCGACCGCGGTCACCGCATAGGTCTCGAACAGGTCCGCCGCCATGCCGGCGCAGTCGCCGACATTGTCGCCGACATTGTCGGCGATGGTGGCCGGGTTGCGCGGATCGTCCTCAGGGATGCCGGCCTCGACCTTGCCGACGAGGTCGCCGCCGACGTCTGCACCCTTGGTGAAGATGCCGCCGCCGAGACGGGCAAAGATCGAGATCAACGAGGCGCCGAAGCCGAGCGCCACCATGGCGTCGACCACGGTGCGGCTACCGGCTTCCAGCCCCATGAACTTGACCAGCACCATGAAGTAGATGGTGACGCCGAGCAGCGCGAGACCGGCCACCAGCATGCCGGTGATCGCACCCGCCTTGAAGGCGAGTTCGAGGCCGCCGGCAAGCGAAGTGGTCGCCGCCTGCGCGGTGCGGACGTTGGCGCGCACCGAGACGTTCATGCCGATGAAGCCGGCCGCCCCCGACAGGATGGCGCCGATCGCAAAGCCGATCGCCACCAGAAGGCCAAGGAAGTAGGCCAGCACCACGAAGATCACGATACCGACCATGCCGATCGTGGTGTATTGCCGCCGCAGATAGGCTTGTGCGCCCTCGCGCACCGCGCCCGCGATTTCCTGCATGCGGGCATTGCCCGCATCCGCGTTCAAGACCGACTGCGTCGCCCAGATCGCGTAGACGATGGAAAGCGCCCCGCAGAGCACAATCAACCATAAAGCTGTCATTGAATTTTGCCTCAGATCCTTGATGTAACCCCCGCGCCTTCTTTGTGCCGCTAGGGGGCGACAGGCGCTTATTTTGCGAGGACAATCCTCCCCAAAAACGGATTGCCTCAAATCGGGCGCGACCTTGCCAAAATCGTTACCGCTGTGCAACGCCACCTACGGCCGAAAACGCCGATATCGGCAGCAATTTAGAAGGAAAGTCGGCGCGTTTCGGCCGGACGTTCTAGAAATGGCTGTAGGACAGCCGCTTCAGCGCCAGTTCCCTGCCCTGTCCGTCGAGAAAGCTTGGCGGTGACTGGCCTGCAATGAGGCCACCGATGGCGGTGACAGCGACCTTGGCCAGCCGTGCCTCGCGCACAAAGGCGTCCGCGCGATCGCCCGGCACCGCGCACAAGAGCTCATAGTCATCGCCGCCGGCGACCAGGGTCTCGATACCGATCGCCTTGCGCGCGAGCAGCCCCGCTGCCGCAGGCGACAATGGGATGCTCGGCACGTTGATCACGGCCGTCACGCCGCTGGCTGCGCAAAGCTTGGCCAGATCGCCGGCGAGACCGTCGGACACGTCCATCGCCGCGCTGGCGTAGCTGCGGACGGCCTTGGCAAGGGCGTTGCGCGGCTGCGGAACACGGTAGCGGGCGGCAAGAAAATCCCGGCCGGCGGCATCGTCGGCCAGTGCCGCCGCGACGGGACCGCCCCGGAGCACATCGAGGCCGAGCGCGGCATCCCCGATCGCGCCGGTCACAAACACGCGGTCGCCGGCCTTTGCCCCCGCGCGGTGCACCATCTTGCCCTGAGGTAGCCGGCCGAACGCGGTGATCGAGATCATCAGCGGCCCTGGTGTCGAGACCGTGTCGCCGCCGAGCAGCGGGCAGCCGAAATGGGCGGCGTCCTCGCCGAGCGCCCGGGCAAACGGCTTGAGCCAGGCCTCCTCGGCGTGGCGCAGCGCCAGCGTCAGCACGAAGCCGGCCGGCACCGCGCCCTTGGCCGCGATGTCGGACAGGTTCACCCGCAGCGCCTTGCGCGCCAGCGTGTCGGGCGGATCATCGGCAAGGAAATGCACGCCCTCGACGATGGCATCCGTGGTGACCACGATGTCCTCGCCGGCCGCCCGCAGCGCGGCCGCGTCGTCGTCGAGCCCGAACGCACCGGGGTCGGTCGCAAGCGGCCTGAAATAGCGCGCGATCAGGGAGTCTTCGCCGGAAATCGGTTTGCTTGCTTCGGTCATCAACCCGTCATCCTGAGGTGCGAGCGGAGCGAGCCTCGAAGGATGCACGGCCCGGCTCCGCCACCGAGCTACGCCGCCACCCTTCGAGGCCTCCGCTTCGCTACGGCACCTCAGGATGACGGCTACGGCAAGAGCCGTCGTCTAGAGCTTAACCCCGCACAAACTCGTCGCCGCGGAACTGGCGTGCGATCTGGTCGAGCACGGCGTTGACCATGCCGGTCTCGTCCTTCTCGACAAAGGCGTGCGCGACGTCGACATATTCGGAAACCACCACGCGGCCCGGCACATCCCGGCGATGCTCGAGCTCGTAGGACCCTGCCCGTAGCACCGCGCGCAAAATTGCATCGATCCGCTTCAGCGGCCAGCCCTTCGACAGCGCCTCGTCGATCAGCGGATCGAGCTTGGCCTGGTCGCGCACCACGCCGGAGACGACATCGCGGAAGAACGCCGCTTCCGCCGGCAGGTATTTCTCGCCCTCGACCTCGTTGCCGAGCCAGTGGCTCTCGAACTCGGCGAAGATGTCGTTGATACCCGCGCCGCCAATGTCCATCTGGTACAGCGCCTGCACGGCCGCGAGCCGTGCCGCGCCGCGCCGGTTGGCTTTCCTGTCGGGGGCTTTCGCGGGCTTCTTGTTGTCAGCCATGGTCAGGCCTTTGCCAGACGGCGTTTGATCCGCAGCATCGCGATCGCCGCGCGCGCGGCGTCGCCGCCCTTGTTCAACTCGCTGGCACGCGCACGCGCCCAAGCCTGCGCCTCGGTGTTGACGGTGAGGATGCCGTTGCCGAGCGGGAATTTCCGGCTCACGGCCAGATCCATCAATCCGCGCGAGGACTCCTGCGAGACGATCTCGAAATGGATGGTGTCGCCGCGCACCACGCAGCCGAGCGCGATCGCCGCGTCATAGGGCTTGCCGTTCGCCGCCGCCGCATCGATCGCAATCGCGATCGCGGCCGGAATCTCCAGCGCGCCCGGCACGGTGATCACGTCATGGCTGGCGCCGACCGTCTTCAGCTCGGCGAGCGCGCCTTCCAGCAGCGCATCCTGGATGTCGTCATAAAACCGGGCCTCGACGATCAGCACGCGTGCGCCTGTGATGTCGGTCTGGTCCTTCAGGGGTGCGCGCCGCGCGTCAGCCATTTAGATATCCATTCATTTTGTTGACATTTTCCGAAAACGTTGGATGTCAACGTGTTGCGAGTTTGTAGTCGCCGCAACGACTGAAGCCAAGCAGGGAATGCTTCAAACACGGTCATTCCGGGATGGTCCGTAGGACCAGACCCGGAATCTCGATATTCCGGGTTCGATGCTGGCGCATCACCCCGGAATGACGGCTACGCCGTCATTTCATCTCCGACAGCCGCGCCGCATAGCGGGCCATCAGATCGACCTCGATATTGACCTCGCTGCCGGCCTTCCAGCCGCTCAGGGTCGTGACGGACAGCGTGTGCGGGATGATCAGCACCGAAAAGGTGACATCGTCGACCGTATTCACGGTCAGCGAGACGCCGTCCAGCGTGATCGATCCCTTGGCGGCGATGAAACGCGCCAGCTCGCGGGTGGTTCGCAGCTCGAACCGCGCCATGTCGGGTAGATCGTCGCGCTTGACGATGGTGGCGATCCCGTCGGCATGCCCGGCCACGATGTGACCGCCGAGCTCGTCGCCGATCTTGAGTGCGCGCTCGAGGTTGAGCCGGCCACCCTGTGCCCAGTGCCTGGCGGTGGTCATGCCGAGCGTCTCGGCCGCGGCATCGACATCGAACCAGGTCTTACCGTCAGCGGTGCCGGAGGCGACCACGGTGAGGCAGACGCCGTTGCAGGCGATCGAGGCGCCGTCCGCGATCGTGGTCTGGTCGTAGTCGCAGGCAATCCGCATCCGGTGCAGCTGCCCCTGCGCCACGGGCTTCAGGCTGGTGATCTCACCGATATCGGTGACAATTCCGGTAAACATTACGCACGCTCGTAGATCATGAGACTGTCGTTATCGAGGGTTTCGCTAGCACGAAGGCGGAAGGCGGGCGACTGCGTGATTGCGGCGAGCGGCATTGCGTCCAGCGCGGGAACGCCATCGGCACCGATCGGTTCAGGTCCGCGTAACAGCCAGATTTCATCGACCAGGCCGGCTGCCACGAAAGAATTTGCCACGCGCGCGCCGCCCTCGACCATCAGCCGTGTGACGCCCTTCTCCGCCAGCGCATGCAACACCGCCGGCAGATCGAGCCCCGGCTGCGCGCCTGAGGCAACGCGGATCACCTCTGCCCCGGCAGCGCCGAGCTTCATCGCAGCCGGCGCCTCGGCAAGATCCGACGTCATCACCCAGAGCGGGGTCTCGCGCGCCGAATGCACCAGGCGGCTGTCGCCGGAAATCCGCAGTGCGCGATCGAGCACCACCCGCACCGGCGAACGCGCCGCCATGCCGGGCAACCGGCAGGTCAGGAGCGGATCGTCGGCCTTCACTGTGCCGATGCCGACCAGGATCGCATCGCTCTGCGCGCGCAACAGATGCACGCGCCTCTGCGCAGCCTCGCCGGTAATCGCTACCGGCGTGTGGCCACCCGCTGCGATCTTGTCGTCGGAGGACACTGCGAGCTTGAGGATCACGTGCGGGCGCTGGTCCGTGATCCGGCGGAAATGCCCGGCATGGTCGCGCGCAGCCTCGGCCGCGCACAGCCCGACATCGACTGCGATCCCCGCAGCGCGCAGCTTGGCGTGCCCCTTGCCACCGACATCCGGATTGGGGTCCTCGATCGCCGAGACCACGCGGGCAAGCCCGGCCGCGACGACGGCATCCGCACAGGGCGGCGAGCGGCCGAAATGCGAGCAGGGTTCGAGCGTGACATAGAGCGTGGCGCCGCGCGCCGCCTCACCCGCGCGCCTCAGCGCCTCGACCTCGGCATGCGGGCGGCCGCCGGGCTGGGTCCAGCCGCGGCCGACAATCACGCCATCCTTGATGATGACGGCGCCGACCGCCGGATTGGGCCAGGTGCGCCCGAGCCCGCGGCGGCCGAGCGCAAGCGCGAGCTGCATGAAGCGCAGATCGGCGGCCTTTGCAGTTTCCTTCGCCTCTTTGGCTTTCTGCCCGAGCTGCTCTTCCAGAATGCGGAAGATCATTTTCGCAACGTCGCGATCCGCGGGTCCTCTTCGCCGGTCAGCTCGTCGAGCACGGCCTCAAAGTCCTTGGCCTCGCGGAAATTGCGGTAGACCGAGGCGAAGCGCACATAGGCGACGTCGTCGAGCTGGCGCAGATGCTCCATCACGATCTCGCCGATCGCCTCCGAGGAGACCTCCGCCTCGCCGCCGCTTTCGAGCTCGCGGACGATGGTGGACACCATCTTCTCCACCCGCTCCGACTCCACCGGGCGCTTGCGCAATGAGATCTGCAGCGAGCGGACCAGCTTGTCGCGGTCGAATGGCACGCGGCGGCCGTTGCGCTTGATCACGGTCAGTTCGCGCAGCTGCACCCGCTCGAAGGTCGTGAAGCGGAAGTTGCAGGCCATGCAGACGCGCCGCCTGCGGATAACCGCGGAGTCCTCGGTCGGACGCGAGTCCTTGACCTGCGTATCAAGTGAATTGCAGCTCGGGCAGCGCATCCGACGGGACCTTTACGAACGAACGGCTACTGGTAGATCGGGAAGCGATCGGTCAGCGCCTTGACGCGTTCCTTGATCGCGGCCTCGACCAGCGGCGCCTTGCCGTCCGGCGACTGCGCCAGCGCGTTCAGCACTTCCGCGATCATGCCGCCGACCTGCTTGAACTCGGCGACGCCGAAGCCGCGGGTCGTCGCAGCCGGCGTACCGAGACGCAGGCCCGAGGTGACGAACGGCTTCTCGGGATCGAACGGGATGCCATTCTTGTTGCAGGTGATCGCAGCGCGCACCAGCGCCTTCTCGGAGATGTTGCCCTTCAGGCCCTTCGGCCTGAGGTCGACCAGCATCAGATGGTTGTCGGTGCCGCCGGACACGATATCGAGGCCGTGGCTGCGCAGCGTCTCCGCCAACGCCTTGGCGTTCTCGACCACGTTCTTGGCGTAGACCTTGAAGTCCGGCCGCAGCGCTTCGGCGAACGCCACCGCCTTGGCGGCGATGACGTGCATCAGCGGGCCGCCCTGCAGGCCGGGGAAGATCGCCGAGTTCAGCTTCTTGGCAAGCGTCTCGTCATTGGTGAGGATCAGGCCGCCGCGCGGACCGCGCAGCGATTTGTGCGTCGTGGTGGTGGTGACGTGGGCGTGCGGCACCGGCGAGGCATGCACGCCGCCGGCGACGAGGCCCGCGAAATGCGCCATGTCGACCAGCAGATACGCACCGACCGAGTCTGCGATCTCGCGGAAGCGCTTGAAGTCCCACGCGCGCGAATAGGCCGAGCCGCCGGCGATGATCAGCTTCGGCTTGACCTGTTCGGCCTGCTTCTGGACTTCGTCCATGTCGATGATCTGATCCTCGCGGCGCACGGTGTAGTGCGCGGCCTTGAACCACTTGCCGGACATGTTGACCGGCGAGCCGTGGGTGAGATGGCCGCCGGCGGCGAGGTCGAGACCCATGAAGGTGTCGCCCGGCTGCAGCAGCGCCAGGAACACCGCCTGGTTCATCTGGCTGCCGGAGTTCGGCTGGACGTTGGCGAACCCGGCGCCGAACAGCTTCTTGGCGCGCTCGATCGCCAGGTTCTCGGCGACGTCGACCCACTCGCAACCGCCGTAGTAGCGCGCGCCCGGATAACCTTCCGCGTATTTGTTGGTCATCACCGAGCCCTGCGCCTCCAGCACCGCGCGGCTGACGATGTTCTCGGAGGCGATCAGCTCGATCTCATGGCGCTGCCGGCCGAGCTCGCCCTTGATCGCGGCGGCGATCTCGGGATCGGCCTCGGCAAGGGTTGCCGTGAAGAAGGAATCGGGCGCGGAAGCGGTCTTGGAGGATGAGGTCATCGGCGAAATATCTCCACCGCCGCAAGCCTTTAGGTGGGATGCGGACGGTCACGAGTGGCGGTCGAAGCTGGTGTCAGAGGGTTATCACATCACCCCAAAATGGCCAAGCCGTTGCGGTCCCCGGCGGTCAATTATGCCAGATATGGTGGGGATGCCGGGGATTGCCAGCCGGCGGGGCCGCCCCGCCCGCTGCCCGGTTCCGGTCCCCGCAGGCCGTGGCTGACGGGGCCCGCGGGGGCGGACGGGACGCCCCCTTCCCGATCGCGCGACCAGCCGAGGCTGACGCCTCAAGGCGGGCCGCGCCCTCGAGCTTCACCAGAGCGCCCCACCCAATCACGCGACGTCCGTTTCTCTCGATCATCACGTGCACGATCATGATGCATCGAGTCACGAGATGATTTTGAAGCGTTCGATTTTTGAATCGTTCGATCTTTGAATCATTCAACACTGGATCGATTCAAGCCTCTCACGCGATGCGTGCAATTGTACGTCGCACTCCGTTGTCTCCCAGTCACACACACGAGCTTTGCGTACAGCTTCGATAGCTTCTAACCGCGCGCGGGCTGTTCGCGAAAATCACCGTGATAACGACGCCGAAGACAATTCTCTTTGGGGGCGTTGAATGACGGACGGATGGATTCGGCCGCAGCGGTTTGCTGCTTCGGCTCTGGTGGTGCTTTCGGTTGCTGGTGCGGACGAGGTGTTCGCGCAGACGCAATTGCCGTCCGTGACGGTCGATGCGCCGCAGCACCGGCAAGCGGCGCGATCGCAGCAGCCTTCGCAGCGGACCACGCGCACACGAAGCGCCGTGCGCCGCGCAACAGTTGCACCAGCGGGAGCGCAGCCACAGGCGGCACAGCAGGCCGCAGGCTCAGGCGGCGGGCACGAGCGCGCCAACGGCCCGGTCACCGGCTATTTGGCGCGGCAGAGCGCCAGCGGCACCAAGACCAGCACGCCGATCATCCAAACACCGCAATCGGTGACGGTCATCAGCGCCGAGCAGATCCGCGACCAGAAGATCGTCAGCAAGTTCGACGAGGTGCTGCGCTACACGCCGGGCGTCGTCGGCGGCACCTATGGCGCCGACTTCCGCAACGACTGGTTCATGATCCGGGGCTTCCCCGCGCAGAACGAGTCGCTGTTCCTCGACGGCCTGCAGCTGTTCTACACCTCCTATGCAAGCTGGAAGCTGCAGCCGTTCAATCTCGAGCGCGTCGAGGTGCTGCGCGGTCCCTCCGGCATCCTGTATGGCGGCTCGGCGCCGGGCGGCCTCGTCAATGCGGTGAGCAAGCTGCCGCAGGCGGAGCCCATTCGCTACATCGAGGCCGGCGTCAATAATTTCGGCAACACCTATACCCAGTTCGACATCGGCGGCGCGACGGCGCAGCCCGGCGGCGGCCAGGTGCAGTATCGCCTGGTCGGCCAGGCCCAGGGCGGCGGCACTCAGACCGACTATGTCTACGACAACAATTTCTTCTTCGCCCCGTCGGTGACCTGGCGGCCCGATGCCGACACCAGCCTCACGGTGTTCGGCATGGCCTCGCACAGCAACACCCGTGCGCTGAACTTCCTCCCCTATGTCGGCACCGTCACCAACGCGCCGTTCGGCCGCATTCCGACCAGCCTGTTCGTCGGCGACCCCAGCGTCGACCAGTTCCGCCGCGACCAGGAGATAGTCGGCTACCAGTTCCAGAAGAGCGTGACTGACAGCGTCGACTTCCGCCAGAACGCGCGCATGGCGCATGTCGACGTCTATTACGCCGGGCTCTACGGGCTCGGCTACGCCACGACGCCGGCGGCGGCCGACATCACCCGCGGCAATTTCTACACCCGCGGCATCGCCACGCAGCTCAACCTCGACAATGAGCTCGAATATCGCTTCTCAACCGGCGCGCTGCAACACACCGCGCTGGTCGGCGTCGACCTGAAATATTACGGCATCGACGATCGCCAGGGTTTCGGCATGGGCACGACTCTCAACGTGTTCAATCCGGTCTACGGCAACAACCTGCCGTATAGCGGCTCGCTGTATCAGAACGCCTATCTCACCCAGGGCATGGCCGGGCTCTACCTGCAGGACCAGGTCAAGCTGGATCGCCTGACGGTCGTGCTGTCGGGACGGCAGGACTGGGTCGACCTCACCAACAACAACCGGATCGGCGCCGATCAGAGCCGCGACGACAGCAAGTTCTCCGGCCGGGTCGGTGCGATCTACAATTTCGACAGCGGCGTTGCGCCCTACGTCTCCTACATGACCGGCTACAATCCGGTCATCGGCACCAACGCCGCCGGCCAGTTGCTGCTGCCGGAGACCTCAGAGCAGACCGAGGTCGGCGTCAAATACGAGCCGGTCGGCCTCAACGCGCGGTTCGGCGCCGCGCTGTTCGATCTCAAGCGGAAGAACGCGCTGACCACAGATCCGAACAACACGCTGTTCCAGACCCAGAATGGCGAGGTCACCTCGCGCGGCGTCGAGCTCGAGGCTGTCGCGAACATCACGCGGGATTTCAAGCTGGTGGCGAGCTACACCAATTACGAGCTGTTCGTCAGCAAGGACCTCAATCCCGCGCTGATCGGTACCGTGCCGACCAACACCCCGCGGCAGCTCGCCTCGGTCTGGACCGACTACACCTTCCGCGACGGCCCGCTGAACGGCTTCGGCTTCGGCGGCGGCGTCCGCTATGTCGGCTCGTCCTTTGCCGACACCGCGAACACCGCGCGCGTCCCCGGCGTCGTGCTCGGCGACCTCGCCTTGCACTACGAATGGGACAACAACTGGCGCGCGGCGCTCAATGTCGTGAACGTCACCGACAATATCTACGTCGCGAGCTGCGCAACGATCAGCTCCTGTTACTACGGCGATCGCCGGCGCATCACAGCAAGCCTCACCTACAAATGGTGAGCGCGCCGCGAAACATTCCGTTCACAAATCCATCAATGAGACTGAGAGGCGGCATTCAGCCGCCTCTCCATTTTCTTGACGCCGTCAGGGCGGTGTCAGCATGTCGCGCTAGGTTCGAACAGCGGCTACACTTGCCGCGCCCAGACTGGCCCGCTCCGAATTGCGAGCCCCGGAGCGGGCCTTTTACATGGCGAACGTTTCCCACGACAACCCAAGGGCATCCGAGCCCGTCGCACGGGCCGCGCGCGGGCCAACGTCAGAATGCACTCCTGAACTGCGCGACATAGTCGGAGCTGCCATAGACCCACATGGGCTCGTCGCATTGTCGTGGGCCCGTGTCGTTCGTGCAGGCGGAACTCCACGGCGGAGCCGCGATCTGACGACCGACGATCCCGTATCCCTGCAGTCCGTTGCCGATTGTCGGTCCCGTGCCGACATGCGCTCGATCGCTGCCTTTGCCGGTTCGTGCATGAGCGAAGGCCTCGGTCGCAGGAGATGGCGCCAGCATGAGCGCCGCCAGAAGGTAGATCATCTTCATCGTTCAGCCGCCCTGATTGCGCCTCGCGCGGGCGAGGCATGTGTACGTTGCTGAAATGAAGACCGAGATCGGAGCCCGGATATTTCCCAATCACACAAATGTTGGCGGTGTTGCTACAGGGCTCGACGAGACGGGCATCGCGCCGCAGATCCAGGGCACTATCGCCGCAGGTCGGATTCTCGCACGCTGGCTCCCGCCGCCACAGGCGCTACGCTGGCGACCAGGACGCCCGACAACACGACATTGAGGACAAGCGCATAGGCCGCAATGAATGCGGCCAGCCGACCTACCTGTCACCTGAAAACAAATCGGCTCATCAGACTGATCCCCCCTCAGGCCGTACCGCAGCGCGTATGCGCGCCGTTGCCGACGCACAACACGCTCCATTAAATCGTCAACCTTCCTCCCTCCATTGTCACTTGGCTCGACGGCAGCCCTCCCTTGCGATAGATTGTCGCGGGTGGACCGATGCGCCGACAGCTGAAGAGATTTCTACCCCTAGTTCTGGTTGCCCTGCTGGTGCAGATCTTTGCACCGATCGGCGCTTGCTGGGCGGCGAGTCTTGCGGCCTCGGATCCGCTTACAGGCGCGGTCATGTGCCACGGCGGCGCGGTACAAGCGACCGGCCAGGACGATCAGACCGGTCACCGCGCGCACGAAGGCTGCTGCGCCGCCTGCAGCGTGCTGCAGACCGGCGCACCGATCACTTCGCCGCAGACATCAGCCGCGATCGCGATCGATCGCGTGACGAGCCAGGTCACCTGGCTGGATTTCGCGCCGCGCCTCTCCGGTCCAAGAGCCGCTTCCGAGGCCCAGGCGCGCGCTCCGCCGTTTCTGTCGTAAAGCCGCGCGGCCACCGGCCGCTGAGACCTTTACACATCAACGCCCGCGGAGATTCCCATGTTCATCCGTCATGCGCGCGCAGCCCTATCTGGCCTTGCCGTCGCGCTTGTTCCACTTTCTTCCAGCAACGCGCACGAAATCGTCGGCAACCGCTTCTTTCCGGCCACGCTCGGCATCGACGATCCCGGCGTGAACGACGAACTCTCACTGCCCACCGTATCCAGCTTCCACACCGGCGATGATCTGTCGTTCCGGCAGCGCGACTTCTCCGGCGAGTTTTCCAAGCGGATCACCGAGGCTTTCGCGATCTCCATTGGGTCGACGTACAGCTTCCTCCATCCACCTGGAGGACCGACCGGAACCGGCGCCCATGGCTTCCAGAACGTCGACACCACCTTCAAGTATCGTGTCTTCAAGGACGCCGAGCATGAATTCGTTATGTCGGTAGGGCTGAGCGTCGAATGGGGCGGCACCGGCGCCGGCAGCGTCGGAGCTGATCCGTTCAACACCTACACGCCGACCCTCTATTTCGGCAAAGGCTTCGGCGACCTGCCCGACACGTTGTCATGGCTGCGCCCCGTCGCGGTCACCGGACAGGTTGGCTACGCCATTCCCGGTAGGTCATCCACCACGACCTTCGGGGTCGATCCCGATACTGGTGATTTGACCTCCGATACTGAGTTTCATCCAAGGGTGCTGAACTGGGGCGCCACGATCCAGTACAGCCTGCCCTATCTGAAATCCGCGGTCGTCGATCTCGGTCTGCCGGATTTTATCAATCGCATGATCCCGCTTGTTGAGGCGACGTTGCAGACCCCGGTCGGAAACACGTTGACGTCGGGCACGATGACGACTGGGACCATCAACCCCGGCGTTCTCTGGGTCGGGAACACCTATCAACTCGGGGTCGAGGCGCTGATCCCGATCAATCGTCAAAGCGGAACCCGGGTCGGCATGATTGCGCAGCTCCATCTTTATCTCGACGATATCGATCCCCGGGGCATCGGCAGGCCGATCTTTGGCGGTCCGGTGCAGCCCGCCAGCCCGTTTGCGAGGAATTGATCATGCGACGCTCATCCCTGATCATCGCGCTCTTGCTGTCGCTTGCGGCCGGCAAGGCAGACGCCCACGCCTTTCTCGATCATGCCGAGCCGCGCGTCGGCAACAAGGTGGCGAGCCCGCCGCGCGAGGTGACGCTCACCTTCACCCAGAAGCTGGAGGCAGCATTCAGTTCGGTAACAGTCACCGGTCCATCCGGGCAGCGGGTCGATGCCGGAAAGGCGCGCGTGAACGGCAACCAGATGTCGGTCTCGCTGAAGGGCGGCGGTGTTGGGACCTATCACGTCAATTGGCACGTGCTTTCCGTAGACACTCACACGACCGAGGGGAACTTCACCTTCCAGGTTGGCCAGTAGAGCTTAGTCGCAATGGATTGGTCCGCAGCAGGAGCGCCGTTGATCGCGACGCGCGCCGTGCACTTCGCGGCAACGGCGATAGCGGTCGGAAGCGTTGTTTTCGGCCGCCTGATCGCCATGCCGGTCTTGCACAACCGCACCGCGGCGATGCCTGCGTTTCGGAGCCGGACGCGGCGGCATATCTGGGCCTGTCTTGCCCTCGCGGTGATCTCGGGCGCGATTTGGCTTCTGCTGCAGGCGGCGTCGATGAGCGGAATGCCGCTCATCGACGCTTTGACCGCCGACATCCTATCAACCGTCATCAACGAAACCCAGTTCGGTGAGATGACAATCATCCGCGCAGGTCTTGCGATCTGCCTGGCGGCCTGCCTCATCTCAGACCGCGCGGTGGTCGCACAATGGCTGGGGCTGGCTGCAGCGATCGGGCTTGCCGGCAGTCTTGCCTGGACCGGCCACGCCGCCTCAACCATTGGTCCGACCGGCTATCTGCATCTTGCAGCGGATGCGTTGCATACCGTTGCTGCTGCAGCCTGGATCGGTGGTCTGGTGTCACTGATCACCTTCTTGGCCACTCCCAAGGTCCGTGAGAGCATGTCGCTGGTCCGCGATGCCACCGAACGGTTTTCGATACTCGGCATCGTCAGCGTGGCCACCATCCTGCTCAGCGGCGTTGTCAACGCCGCCATTCTGGTCGGCTCGCTACATGGGCTCGTCGCCACCGAATATGGGCGGCTGCTGATGCTCAAGATAGCGATCTTCGCCGCGATGCTCGTGTTCGCGGCGATCAACCGCTTTCGCTTGACGCCGCAGTTCGCCGCCATCGAAAGCGAACAATCGTCTGTCGCCCTTCGTCAACTGATCCGTAACAGTGCGATCGAGACAACACTCGGACTGGGAATCATCGTCATTGTTGGGCTGCTCGGAACCCTGCATCCCGCCATTCACCTGCAAGACGTTTCCGACCTCTTGCTGACCAGGCAGCATTGACGCAACTTGCCTAGTCCTCATTCGCCCTGAACCGCCCGAGTCCCAAGCCGTGCTGCATATCGCCGCACCTCGACATTGGTTTTCGCTTGCCTTGACTCGAGTCAGGAGTCAGCGGGCTCAGCTCTAGGAACCATTGCTAGTTCTTCCCGTTCCACCTGCGCCGATAGATACGGCATTGGAGGAGAGAACATGAACGTTAAATCGATTGTCGCGGCAGCGTTGCTTGCCGCTTTTGTCACGCCGGCATTTGCATCGGACGAATTCTACGTCGTGCAGGACGTGAAGACGAAGAAGTGCACGATCGTCGATCAGAAGCCGGCCGACACGACGACCACCGTCGTCAGCCCGTCGGGCACCATCTACAAGACACGCTCCGAAGCCGAGACCGGCATGAAGAGCGTCAAGATCTGCACGTCCGACTGACAGGCGCTGAGCACGCCAGTCACCATACTTTGGGCCGAGCCGGCAGTCGTCATCCTGGGCGGTGGCGTCTGCCTGGTCGGTCATCTCCACTGAAGGCGAGGAGTTTCTCTTATGAAAAAGTTTGTTATCGGCTGCATCTCGGCTGCGGCGTTCGCTACCGCCGCGCATGCGGCGACCACGATGCCCGCCGCCCCGACGGACAGCTGGACCATCACCAACTACTACAAGCAGAACGTCTATGATCCGAAGGAATCCAAGATCGGGACGATCGACGACGTGCTCGTCGACAAGGCGGGCAAGGTGACCGGCCTCGTCATCGGCGTCGGCGGCTTTCTCGGCGCCGGCGAGAAGGACGTGATCGTGCCGTACACGGCCGTCAAATCGCAAAAGAAGGACGACAAGTGGTGGCTCACGCTCGACGAGACCAAGGACAGCCTGAAGGCTGCACCGGGCTTCAAGTACGATCGGGCCAGCACAACCTGGATGCCTGAGAACAAGTAACACCGAAAGTCCCGTCTGCTCGGCGGTGCATTGCCGATCAGGCAGCTTGACGAGCAAAGCGGAAACACTAGCCCCGGCGCATTCGCGCGCCGGGGCTTTTGCTTGCGCCTCGAACTTCGCCGCAGCCGGGTGAACAAGACGCAGTGAAGCCGGATTCCCGCGTTGATGACGATACCGCTGGCGACCAACCCTTGGGCGTGTTTCGGTTTCAAGACTGCTTGCTTGATCCGCAAACCAACGATCCCCGGGCGCCGGAGGTTTCACAGCGCCGGGGATCGCTACTCCCGGAGGGCTTGGGGGCAAAGGCCGGGAGCTGCGAGTCTACTCTGTCGATTTTCGTTGGTTCCTCGACAGAACAAGGGCCACGGACCGTCAGAGATCAGCGGCTCTGCTGGGTGTCGATCCGTTTGGATATGTGTCCCTCGCTGCTGCTCGGGCCGCATGTGAGCGATCTCACCAAAGATCCGCTGGTCAACTACGCCGCCAGGGAGCCAACGGCGAAGCCTGATCCGGAGAACTCGCGGCCCCAATACCTGCTCGGTGAAAGAATCGTCACGACTTCGACGAGCAGGGACAAGCGAACCCTGCAGTGCAGCGGCGGGATTTCGGTATCCGTCGGCGACGTCAAGGCGTCGAAAGAGGTGGAATTCACCGCGCAAAAATCAGCCGACGGAAAATTGTCCGTTTCGGTCGCTCCATTTCAGTTTTGACTTCGTAGCGGCGGCGTGAAGTCCGCCAATATGACGGCGGATCGCATCGATCGTCGCTTTGCCTGGAACCGGAACGGCAAGCTCAGAGTTGTGGTCATAGTCCGGGAGCGCGGAGAAACTTCCGTCCCGGCAATTTTCAATTCGGAAAGCCAGGTCGCTTCATTCATTCGCGCTCGCATCGCGAAGGGACGGTCGTGCATGCCGACGAAGCGGCATCATGGGATAACTGACATGAGCGTTTCGAGATCAAGGGAATCAACCATCAGGCGACATACAGCCTCGATGGCGCGTGTACTGACATGGCTGAAGAATACCTGCCCCGCCTGCGACGTGCCGGGACCAGAGCTCGCCACATCGCCGGTGCGCGTCTCCACCGATACGCGCCGGAGTACCCCTGGCTTCAGGGCTGCCGCCCGATCTCGAACCGGGATCAGGTGAGCCGGATTGCCGGTGAGCGCTGACGCGCGGCAACGCTCTTGCCGCGCGCATTGGAGCAAGGGAATTGGTTGCTGAAGAAGCTTTGAGCTTGGAACCTTACGGTGTCCCGACAATTGGGCTCTTGTTCCGGGCAGGAACCGATAAAGGGAAATGCATGGGACAAATCCGCCGCCGCGTGAAGCAAGCCGATACGCTCGAAATCCGGCTCACGCAGGGAGCGAAAGAACTTCGCGACCGTGCCGGGCAACTTCCCGCTGGTCGAGACCGTGACGCGCTGCTCCAGCGAGCGCAGCATAATGAAGCCGCCGCGCACATGTCGGAATGGCTGATGTCCCCAAGTCAACGGACGCCCATCTAGGAGGGCGACGATGCAGGCGAACCATCACCGCAACCATCATCATTTCGACGGCGTGGAGCTTGCCTTTGTCGGCGCTGCGGTGGTGTCGCTGATGGCCCTGCTCGCCAGCGTGGCGTGGCTCCTGCTGCGGTGAGCAATCGAATCGAAAAGGACCGTCACACGGGCGGTCCTTTTCTGCCGGTTGGAATGGATCTGTAAAAACTCAAAAGTTAAAAAGTGCTCTGTAAACAAAAGTAGTGCCGGCAGAGTTGTACTACGGCCATCCTGGCTTGCGATGAAATCCGGATCAGTACGGTGTTCCGGCGACGGAACCAGGCCGGCGGCGTTTCCGGACACACAGAGAGCCGCAGAAACCAGGCCGCGTGCTTGACTTGCGCGGCCCCCCTCCCCGCGACGTGCGGCAAAACAACCCGACGGGCAACTCAGCAAAAACCTGTCAACCGCCTTGCGCAAAAATATTTCGCTTTATCCGAAATACAACTCAGTGTATGGTCTGCCCGTCTCACCCGATCGAGGGGCGCTGCGCATCGTCACGGGTGTTGCGGTGAGATGCGGTGGACGCCGAGCGTGCGACTGACGAAGGCACGCGAAGCGGACGGTGAAGTCGTGTGGTCCTGACGCCCTAGCGGTAGGTGTCTTTTCGCATTGCGCGATGCGCGTTGTGAAGACGGTGACAAACAAGCCCAGTCTCGCCGGGGAGAGCACGAAGTAAGCCGTAAGCCATCGCGCAGGGAAAGCCGGATTGCTCCGGTTACACCTGTGGTCCTACCCCCGAGCTTCCTACCCATTGCTCGGGGCCCATGGGTGCGATCGGCACCCGGCTTTCCCTGCGCCCTCTGCGAGAGAGAGGGCGGAACGAGTTGCAAAACTTCGGACAGATGATGTCGCGAGAATGCGAAGCTGCGTCCTCATTCTCACCTCATTCTCAGCTGTCATCGCCCGGCTTGACCGGGCGATCCAGTACGCCGCGGCCTCTCGGCTCAAACACTAGCGTCTCTGGAATACTGGATCACCCGCATGCGCGGGTGATGACACCGAATAAGCTGTTTGACAGGTGAATCAGGCTACGATGCCAGACCGCTACAGCCCGGTAAACCCGGCCTTCACATGGTCGGTGCTGCCGTCGAGCTGGCGCAGATAGGTCAGACCGCACACGGTCAACCGATGCGTATCGCGCTCGCCCGCCTCGAACAGCGTCTGCACGTACTCTCTCACCTTCGCCCGTGCTTCGTCGCTTGCAGCGGACGTGCGGTTGAGCAGCAGATCATACGTCTGCATGATCCGATCGATCGCGGCTTCCATTGATGTCTCCGGGTTGACGCTCAGGCGACCACCAGCGTCTCGGCCTCGAACTTCGCGATCGCCTTGTTGGCGAGGCGGAGTCGGTTCAGCTCACCGCGCTGGAACAGCTTCACGACGATGCCGAGCAGGCGCTCATTGGTGGCGAATGTGTCGGGAATGACGCCGGATTTGCGCAGGTAATTCGACGCGATCGCGTAGGCGTCACCGACGACCTCGACGTTCAGCACCTCAATCCCGCGTTCGACCAGCATATCCCTGCCTCTCCATCAGCGTTTTCAAGCGAAGTGGACACCGGTTCGCGTGAAGAGAACGCGCCCAATTAAAGGATTGCAGCGTCATGAGGTCCAATTGGTCCTCATGATGCCCGGGCTAACGGATAAGCCGCAGGGAACGCCTTGGTTCCTCGCCGGGACCTATTTATTTTCGCAGGTGCAGCACGAAAAACGCATCGGCCGGGCATGACCGATGCGTTGACTGGAGGGAGGCTGCCGGTCTTGTGGGGGGGCCGGCTTGGCCATCAGGCGAAACGAGGAAGGCTCAGAGGCGATACAGGATCTGGTCGGTCCAGAAGCGCTCGAGGCGGTGCAGCGACTTGTTGAGACTCGCGAATTCCTCGTTCGAGATGCCGCCGACCTGCTCGACCGTCTTGACGTGCTTCTGATAGAGCGCATCGACGATCTTGCGGACTTCCTGGCCCTGCGGGGTCAGACGGATGCGGACCGAGCGGCGATCGACGCGCGAGCGCTGGTGATCGAGGAAGCCGAGCTCGACGAGCTTCTTCAGATTGTAGGAGACGTTGGAGCCGAGATAGTAGCCGCGGGTGCGCAGCTCGCCGGCGGTCAGTTCCTTGTCGCCGATATTGTAGAGGAGCAGCGCCTGCACCGAGTTGATGTCGGCGCGGCCACGACGATCGAATTCGTCCTTGATGACGTCGAGGAGCCGGCGATGCAGCCGCTCCACCAAAGTCAGGGCTTCGAGATAGAGCGGCTGCACCGGAGCTTGACCGGTAGCGCGATCAGCGGCATCCGCCGCCGTTGTCGCAACGGCTTTCATCATGACACTTCCCCTGTTTGTCGTTTTTATCGACTTTATTTCGACGAAACTTGTGTCCCGCCTGATAGGTCCAACGTAAGGGGGGCCGTTTGAATATCCGCTTAAATAAGAGAATAAAGAGATCATGAATTTAAGACAGTGAATCGTGGATTAAGCCCATGGATCAAGGACTTTTCGCAACTGTTCATTGACGGTGGCGGGCCCTTGTTCACGCTTCGTGTGCCTCACCTGTCACATTCGGAAACAGCAGCGTCTGAATTCGAAACGGTGGCGTAACGGGTATGAGGGAACCCTTTACGGTGACCGATCGGTTACCGGAAAATTCTTCGAAAATTTTATGGGAGTGCCTCGGGGCGGGACGCGTGGGATGCGCGCAAGCGGCCCCCGTTCGTCGCCGCGGCAGATCGGTTCCGCCGTCGGCCCGCGCAAAGCCGGCCGGCACACGCGCCGAGATCCGGTGAAATGGGTCCCGACGGCAGGTCCCGCAAAGGCGCTGCCGCGATGGGACGCCTTAAATGGGGATGCGATCTGTGGCATCCACCTAGCAGAACCAGCGACGCTGTCTTCTCGTTGCGCGCACGACTGGCAAATATTGGCTGTCACCGTCAGCTCTTCGCCGCGCTGTCGCAGCCAGGCAACAGTGCTCAAGCCATCGCGGTGCGCAAGGCCTATGGCGGGCGTTCGCGCGCCGACATCCAGGCCAGCGCCAGATAAGCCGCGAGCATCACGGCCTCGAGCCCGACCACGGTGAGGCTGCCGCCATAGATGCCCGGAAACATCAGCTCGATGACGGCCATCGACACCACGGTGGTCAACCAGACCACGGCGCCCCACGGCGTCGCAAGCCAGAGCCCGACGGCGGCGACGAGCTCGATGACGGCGAAATAGATCGTGGCGGTCTGCCAGGCCATCGACTGGTTCTCGAAGGCCTCCTCCTCGCCGCCGACGAAGCCCGTCACCTGGGCCCAGTGATAAAGGCCCTTGGCGACCGAGACGACGGCCATGATGCGCAGGAAGATGACAAGGCGCCGCGTCCACGCATTGTCGTCCGGCTCGATCCGGTCGGACGAGATCGCGCTCACCGAGATGGCGTTGTCCCGCGCCTGATCGCGTGCAGAGGTGTCAGACATCCGAATCGCCGCATGGCGGCCGCAAAATGGGGTTCATGGCGCAGTCTTGGCCCGCCGGGGGCCCAAAATCAATCGCCGTTGCGGCAGATCAAGGGCGTCAAGGGTGCAACAAGGGTGCAACAGGGCTGCAATAGCGGCGCAATGACGGCGCCCCTGACAGGTGCTAGAAGCGAACTTATATCAAGTCCAGACCAGCCGTCCGTCGAGGAGAAGACAATATGGCGATCAAATTCGGGCGCCCGATCGAACTGCGCGATACGCCGCGGCGCCAGACTGATGCCCTCGCCTCCCCCTCACTCGACCTCACGATCCGGATGCGCCGCAATCGCAAGTCCGAATGGGCCCGCCGCCTGGTGCGCGAGAATGTGCTGACCACCGACGACCTGATCTGGCCAATGTTCGTGGTCGATGGCCACAACGCCCGCACGCCGGTGGCCTCGATGCCCGGCGTCGAGCGGCTCACCGTCGACCAGATCGTCCGCGACGCCGAGCGCGCCGCAAAACTCAACATCCCCTGCATCGCGCTGTTCCCCTTCACCGAGCCGGCCCTGCGCGACGAGCAAGGTTCGGAAGCCCTCAACCCCGACAATCTGGTCTGCCAGGCCGTGCGCGCGATCAAGAAAGAGTTTCCCGATATTGGCGTGCTCTGCGACGTGGCGCTCGATCCCTTCACCAGCCATGGCCATGACGGGCTGATCGAGGGCGGCAAGATCCTCAACGACGAGACCGTCGCGGTGCTGGTCAAGCAGGCGCTGACCCAGGCCGAGGCCGGCTGCGACGTGATCGCACCGTCGGACATGATGGATGGCCGGATCGGCGCGATCCGCGAGGCGCTCGACGACAACGGCTTCGGCGACGTCCAGATCATGTCCTACGCGGCGAAATATGCTTCCGCTTTCTACGGCCCGTTCCGCGACGCGATCGGCTCGGCCAAGACGCTGACCGGCGACAAGCGCACCTATCAGATGGACAGCGCCAATTCCGACGAGGCGCTGCGCGAGGTAGAGCTCGACATCGCCGAGGGCGCCGACATGGTGATGGTGAAGCCGGGCATGCCCTATCTCGACATCGTCCGCCGCGTGAAGGACCATTTCGCGATGCCGACCTTCGTGTACCAGGTGTCCGGCGAATACGCGATGATCGCGGGCGCCGCCGCCAATGGCTGGATCGACGGCGAGCGCGCGATGATGGAGAGCCTGGTCGGCTTCAAGCGCGCCGGCGCCGACGGCATCCTCACCTATTTCGCGCCGAAGGCCGCCGAGAAGATCAAGGCGGAATCGTAACGGCGCTATGCGGGTCCGGCCGGCGCGGCTGGACGTGGACCGCAGAGCGGGCGCAGCGCCTCGCGCTCGTCCTGCGACAGCACCCTCAGCGGGTAGATCGGTTCATTTGTCTCGCGCTTGAAGAACGGATGCGGCCAGGCCTTGCCGCGCAGGCGCCAGCCCAACACCTTGCCGATCGCGCGCAGGATCAGCGGCAGGTTGAAGCCGGTCGATCCCTTCGGAGCTTCGCCGATCGCATATTTGCCGAGGATTGCGCCGGTTGGCCTGCCGAACACCTCGTCCACGCGCACCGCGCCGCCGTCGAAGGCCTGCGCCACGATTCCGACGAACGGGACGGCAGGTGTCAGCGAGTTGCCCACCGGCGAATTGCAGCAGGTGGTGTGCCATCGGTACAGCCCTTTGGGGCGTCAGGCGCAGCCCGGCGATCCTGTCATGCCCCTGCACGAAACTGAGCGACGCCGGGGCGACCTGGACGATGTCGGTACCGCCGTGGACATCGAGCAGATCGGCCCGGCCGATCCGGTGCATGAACGCCTGGCAGTCGTCGCAGTAGCAGACGACGCGGTTGGCGGCCGTCGGCGCGGCGTTCGTGACCACACCCCGAACCTCGCCACAGCGGCAGCGCAACCCGATCTGTGTGCCCATCTGTCCCCCGCCGTCACGCAACCGCCAGCCTACACCGAGGCGGGCGGTTTCGGCCGCCGAATCGCCGGAATATTTCGGCTAGTTAATGTTCGCGCGGACTTGGCAGGCGAGCCTCGTGCTCCCATGTCCTGCGCGGGAGTTTCATCGGAGGTTGGTCATGTCTTACGGCAATGACAGCGGCACCTGGCGCAACGACGGCGGCGTTCCGCCGCACGCGTTCGATCCGTTGATGCAGCCGGAACTGTTCCGCGGCGTGCTGACGCGGCGTATCTTTGCGTTCCTGATCGACCTCTTCGTGCTGTCGGTGCCGGTGATCCTGGCGGTGATCTTCATCGCGATCTTCGGCGTCGTCACGCTCGGCCTCGGCTGGGCGCTGTTCTGGCTGGTGTCGCCCGCTTCGATCGTCTGGGCCATCGTCTATTACGGCGCCTCGATCGGCGGGCAGCACTCGGCCACGGTTGGCATGCGCATGATGGATCTGGAACTGCGCACCTGGTACGGCGCGCGCGGCTATTTCGTGCTCGGCGCCACCCACGCGGTGCTGTTCTGGGTGACGATCTCGTTCCTGTCGCCGCTGGTGCTGCTGGTCGGACTCCTCAACGGCCGCCGCCGGCTGCTGCACGACATCATCCTCGGAACCGTCATGATCAACAGCTCGGTCCGGACCCAGGTCACCCCGGCCGCGCGGGCCTCTTATTAGGCCCGCCTAAACCAATTGACCGTTAGCCTCCGGGGGGCGATGCTAACTCGGCTGCCTGTATTGTATGTGGAGCCCGACGATCAGACGTGACCCAGCACTCGCGTGATACCCCCCAGTTCTATCTGACGGCGCCCTCACCCTGCCCCTATCTGCCGGGCCGGCATGAGCGGAAGGTTTTCACGCACCTGGTTGGCGACAAAGCGGGCGATCTCAACGACTTGCTGACCCATGGCGGCTTCCGCCGGAGCCAGTCGATCGCCTACCGCCCGGCCTGCGACGCCTGCCGGGCCTGCGTCTCGGTCCGGGTCGTCGCCAACGAATTCCGTCCCTCCCGCAACTTCCGCAAGGTGCTGGCCCGCAACGCCGACATCATCGGCGAGCAGCGCACGGCGGTCCCGACCTCGGAGCAATATTCGGTCTTCCGTGCCTATCTCGACCGCCGCCACCGCAACGGCGGCATGGCCGACATGACCGTGCTGGACTACGCGATGATGGTCGAGGACAGCCATGTCGAGACCCGGATCATCGAGTACCGCAAGCGCAATGCCGACAGCGCCATCACCGGCCGCGGCGACGAGCTGATGGCGGTGGCGCTGACCGACGTGCTCAGCGACGGGCTGTCGATGGTCTATTCGTTCTTCGAGCCGGGGCTTGAGGCCCGCTCGCTCGGCACCTTCATGATCCTCGACCACATCGCCCGCGCCCGCCGGCAGGGCCTGCCCTACGTCTATCTCGGCTACTGGATCGAGGGCTCCAAGAAGATGGACTACAAGGGCCGCTTCCTGCCCCAGCAGCGGCTCGCGCCGTCGGGCTGGCTGCGCGTCGACGCGTCAGGCGAGGCGCTGGCCGAGCCGCAGGACTAGCGCCTCTTCAGTCAGGCGCTCTAGGTGCCGAAGATCGTATCGATCAGCAGCTTCACGTTCAGGATCACGATCAGGCCGGCGACGATCCATGCTGCCACCGCAACGGGGCGCGAAATCGCGAACGCGCCCATCTTGCGCTTGTCGGACACGAAGCGCACCAGCGGGATCACCGCGAACGGCAGCTGCATCGACAGCACGACCTGGCTGAACACCAAAAGCTGCGCGGTGCCGCTCTCGCCATAGAGCGCCGCCACCACGATGACCGGCACGATCGCGATGCCGCGGGTCACCAGCCGCTGCAGCCAGTCGGGCAGCTTGAGGTCGAGAAAGCCCTGCATCACGATCTGGCCGGCGAGCGTTGCAGTCACCGTCGAGTTCAGGCCAGAGGCGAGCAGCGCCACGGCAAACAGCGTCGAGGCGATGCCGAGGCCGAGCAGCGGCGACAGCAGCTCGAAAGCCTGGTCGATCTCGGCGACATCAGAGTGGCCGCTCTTGTGGAAGGTCGCGGCCGCCAGCACCAGGATCGCGGCGTTGACGAACAGTGCCAGCATCAGCGCGATGGTGGAGTCGGTGGTCGCCCATTTGATCGCGTCGCGCCGGCCCTCCTCGGTGCGCGGATAGGCCCGGGTCTGCACGATCGAGGAGTGCAGATAGAGGTTATGCGGCATCACGGTGGCGCCGATGATGCCGATCGCGATGTAGAGCATCTCCGGATTGGTGACGATCTCGCGCGACGGCATGAAGCCGCCGATCACGCCGGCAATCGGCGGCGCGGCAGCGGCGATCTGGACCACGAAGCAGACCGCGATGACGATCAGGAGCGCGATCACGAAGGCCTCGAGGAAACGGAAGCCGCGGTTCATCAGGAGCAGCAGCAGGAACGCATCGAGCGCCGCAAGCAGCGCGCCGCCGATCAGGGGAATGCCGAACAGCAGCTTGAGTGCGATCGCAGTGCCGATCACCTCGGCGAGGTCGCAGGCGATGATCGCGGCTTCGCAGGCGAGCCACAGCAGCAAATTCACCGGCCGCGAATAGGTCGCGCGGCAGGCCTGTGCCAGGTCGCGGTCGGTCGCGATGCCGAGCCGGGCCGAAAGCGCCTGCAGCAGGATCGCCATCAGGTTGGAGAGCAAGATGACCGACAGCAGCGTGTAGCCAAACTTCGATCCGCCCGCGAGGTCGGTCGCCCAATTGCCGGGGTCCATATAGCCGACCGAGACCAGGTAGCCCGGCCCGGCGAAAGCCAACAGCCGCCGCCACCACACGCCCGTGCTCGGCACCGCAACGGTCGCGTTCACCTCGGGCAGGCTGCGCGCATGGCCGGCATCGCCCCGCCAGCCATCTGGCACGGCGTCAGGAGCAGAAACGGAAGACATTTCAGGAGTCCGAGCGTCCATTCGAGAAGCATGACCGATCCCTCCCGTTATTGCAACTCATTTGCAACTGCATCTAGGCTCACGAAAATGATACCGACTGCCTGTCTTGTAAAGTACTCAGGAAGTGCTTTACGTTAGACGCATGATCAAGCTATCCGTCGAGACGCCAACCGCAACGCTGCGTTACGCCCTCGCCCCCTACCCGTCGGGCATCGAGGCGATCGAGGCGACCTTTGCGGCCTACGACCGGATGATGGCGATCCTCGCCGAGGTCGCCCCCGTCGGCGCCAACCTCGTCTCGCTGCACGCCCAGGCCTACGAGAAGATCCGCAAGGAAACCGGCCTGCCCGCACGGCTGGTGACGCTCGGCCTGCGCGACCGCGCCAACTACATCGCAGGCGCCGCCGTCCGCCGGATACCGCTCGACGACAAGTTGTTTGCGATCAAGGGGCCAACTTCACTGACCATTAGCACTGTCAGCGGACGCGTCTTGGTGCCGTTCGACGTGCCGGGATATGTCTCGGGCTGGGAAAGCCCCTTCCCGGCGCATTTGATCTCGGATGGACGCGGCTACGAAATCCACATCGCCGTCAAATCGAAATCAGCACAACCGGAGGAGAAGACCATGCTTCACGAAGGCATCCTTGCGCGCATGGGCCGGCTTCTTGCCGCCATCGCCAGCCAGACCATCGACAACGTCGAGAGCAACAACAAGGTCGCGCTGGTCAAGCAGGCGATCCGCGAGATCGACGCGGGCGCCGACGAAGCGCGCTATGCGCTCGGCAAGTCGCGCGCCGAGGAATTCCGTTTGAAGAGGCGCCGCGAAGAACTGGATACCGAGACGACTGCTCTGAACGAGAAGATCCGTCTCGCACTTGCGGAAAGTCGCGAGGATCTCGCGCGCGCCGGCGTCGCACGGCAAATTGACCTGGAGTCGCAGGTGATCGCGCTGGAACGCGCGATGGATTTCATCGAACTCGAGATCGACGAGCAGACCAAGGCGCTGCAAGCCATGCTCGGCGCGCGCCGCGAGGCAGAGGCGCGATTGGCCGATCTCGAACAAAGTCTGATCCGCGAGGCCAAGGACGAAACCAGCCGGAGCCCATCGACGACCAATACATTGAGTGCCGAACGCGCCATGGCGGCGATCGCCCGGGTTACCGGTGTCCCCGCTGCAAGCGTGCTCGGCGACAAGGAGCTCGACGAACTCGATCGCCTGCACCGCGAAAAGGAAATCGCGGCGCGGCTTGAAAGGATCAAGTCAGAAAAATGAGTGCAGTTGGCGACATTCTGCTCGCCCCGGACGTGCGGCCCTTCGCGGTCGCGGCTGCGATCATGGTGGCACTTGGCGGTATCGAGCTGCTGACCACCATGGTCGGACTTTCGATCAGCGAACTCGTCGGTAAGGATTTCGCGGTCGAGGCCGAGAGCCACAATGCTCTCAGTGGCCTGTTTCTCTGGATCAACGCCGGGCGGCTTCCCCTCCTGATCCTGATCATCCTGATACTTGGCATATTCTCGATCGGAGGCTTCCTGCTTCAGGGACTGGCGCATGCCGCAGGCACCGCCATTCCGGTCTCGATTGCCGCGGTGATTGCTGCCGCAGGCAGCATCCCCGTGATCAGAAATACGAGCCGCGGCCTCGCCCGCATCATTCCGCGCGACGAGAGCTATGCGGTCAACGACAGCGACTTTGTCGGCAAGGTCGCAACCGTGTCGGTCGGCCCGCTCGATCAGGGCCTGCCCGGCAGGGTCCGTCTCAAGGATGTCTTCGGCAACTGGCACACCGTGTCGGCGCGGGCCAGCGCGGAGTCCGAGGCATTGCCGGTCGGCGCCAGCGTGTTGCTGGTCGACCGCGATACCAAAGGATTCATTGCGATCGCCGCTCCTTCCGACCTCATTGAACAACAACGATCTTCCAACAGGGCATAACATATGTGGGAACTTGCTGTACCCGTCGCCATTGGCGTCCTCGCGATCCTCGTCATTGGCCTGCTTTTCGCAAAACTCTACAAGCGCTCGACACGCGATGAGGCCTATGTGCGCACCGGCCTCGGCGGCCAGAAGGTCGTGCTCGACGGCGGCTCGCTCGTGCTGCCGATCTTCCACTCCACCGCCGCGGTGAACCTGAAGACCCTGCGGCTCGAGGTCGCGCGCGGCGGCCCGGATTCATTGATCACCAAGGACCGCATGCGCGTCGATATCGGCGCCGAGTTCTATCTGCGCGTCAAACCCGACTCTTCGTCGATCGCGCTGGCCGCGCAGACGCTCGGCAACCGCACCAATGACGCGGCCGAGCTCCGCGAACTGGTCGAAGCCAAGTTCGTCGACGGCCTGCGCTCGGTCGCCGCGACCATGAACCTTGAGGAATTGCAGGAGCAGCGCGCGACCTTCGTCAAGGCGGTGCAGGACGCGGTCGGCGCCGACATCCAGAACAACGGCCTCGAGCTTGAATCGGTGTCGCTGACCCGGCTCGACCAGAGCGACATCAAGCACTTCAATCCGAGCAATTTCTTCGACGCACACGGCCTCACCACCCTGACCAAGATCACCAAGGAGCGCGAACAGGAGCGCAACCAGATCGTCCGCACCACCGAGGTCAATATCGCCCAGCAGGATCTGGTGGCGCGGCAGACCACGCTGACGATCGAGAGCACCAAGCGCGAGGCCGAGCTCGCCCAGCAGCGCGACATCGCCAACAAGACCGCCGCGATGCGCGCCCAGACCGCGCAGGTCGAGCAGACCGCGTTGCAGAACGAAGCCGAGTACCGCATTCAGCAGGAGCTTGCGGTCGCCAACAAGCAGACCGAGGCCAACCAGGCCCGCGACACCCGCAAGATCGAGGCCGATCTCGCCGTCAAGCGCCGCACCACCGAAACCGACCGCGAGCTCCAGATCGTGGCGCAGGAGGCTGCGATCGCGGTCGCCACCAAGAGCAAGGAGCAATCGGAAGCCCAGACCATCGCCGAGACCGCACGCGCACTCGCGATCGCAGCCGAGGAAAAGGTCACCACCGCCCGCGCCACCGAGGTCGCCGAGCGCGACAAGATCATCAACGTGATCGCCGCGCGCAAGGTCGCCGAGACCAATGCGATGCCGATCACGGTGATGGCGGAGGCCGAAAAGCAGGCTGCAGCCAACAAGGCCGAGGCCACCAACGTGCTGGCGAAAGCCGACGCCAACGCAGCCACCACCCGCGCCGCCGGCGTCAAGGCGCTCGGCCAGGCTGAAGCGGAAGTCGCGACGTTGAAGGCCGAGGCGCGCAACAAGCTGAGCGCCGACATGATTGCCTACGATCTCAACCTCGCGCGGATCAACGTGATCCCGAGCGCGCTCGCCGAGGCGGTGAAGCCGATCGAGAAGATCTCCGACATCCGGATCTTCGACACCGGCAGCATGCTGGGCCGCGGCGGCACCAACGGCCATGCCAACGGCAATGGCGGTCTCGGGCTCGGCGACGGCCTCGCCGCGCAGTTGCTGTCGGTCTCGGCGTTCAAGCCGATGATCGACAAGATCCTCTCGGAGGCAGGCTTCCCGGCCGGCCCCGATGCGCTCACCAGCCTGACCAGCGCGCTGGCGCAGCGCAAGACGGAGGTTACTCCGGCGCCTGCGGTCAGCGACGACAGCCGGCCCGCGACGTTGGTCGGCACCATCACCGGTCAGCTCGCTCCGGGGCCCACACCGTGATGGTGTGACCGCGCTCTGCTATCAGTGACAAGGCCCGCCTCTCACGGCGGGCCTTGTTTTTGGCGTTGTCGGGAAACGGGTGGGATCGGGCGTCTTCCAATCACACACTATGGCCAGATCGAATTTCCCTGAGGATTCTGCCATGTCCGCCGATACGCCGCGCCTGCCCGCCACCTTCAATCGCCTGGCCTGGTCCAACCTCGCCGCGCAATCGGCCGAGCAGATTGCGCTTGCCGCCGCCCCCATCGTCGCCGTGCTGGTGCTCGGCGTCGGCGAAGGCCAGACCGGCCTGTTGCAGACCGCACTGACGCTGCCGTTCATCCTGTTTGCAATTCCCGCCGGCCTGCTGGCCGACCGCGTGTCGCGGCGCTGGGTGATGGCGGGCTCCGAGGCACTACGCGCCGCCGCACTTGCCGCGATCCTGCTGTTGCTGTGGTTCGGCGCGATGACCTTGCCGATGCTCGCCTTGCTCGGCTTCATCGCGGTCTGCGGCACGGTTGCATACAGCGTCGCAGCTCCTGCGCTGGTCCCGTCGCTCGTGACCTCGCAGCAGTTGCCGGCCGCGAATGCCCGTATCGAACTTGCGCGCACCGTCGCATTTGCCAGCGGACCCGCGCTCGGCGGCGTGCTGGTCGGCTGGGTCGGCGCTGCGCCCGCATTCGGCTTTGCCGCGGCGCTGTCGGCGATCGCGGTCGTGCTGCTCGCCGGCATCTACGAGCCGGCACGCCAGCCTGCCCCGCGGCGTCATCCGATGCAGGACATCAAGGAAGGCGCGGCCTTCGTGATGCATCACGCCTTGCTGCGGCCGGTGTTCATCACCCAGTTCATCTTCAACACGGCATCGTTCCTGCTGCTCGCCGTGTTCGTGCCGTATGCGGTGCGCCATCTCGGGCTCAGCGCCACCGGTGTCGGTACGACGCTCGCGATGTACGGGGTCGGCATGGTGGTCGGCGCGCTGTTCGCAACCCGCGTGATGAAGCGGCTGGCGTTCGGCACCGTGATCGGGCTCGGCCCGGTCACCGGCCTCGTCGCCTCACTCGTAATGGCGCTGACCACCTGGATTGCGACGCCGCTGCTCGCGGGCCTCGGCTTCTTCCTGCTCGGCGTCGGCCCGATCCTGTGGGTGATCTCGACCACCACGCTGCGGCAGTCGGTGACGCCGCCGTCGCTGCTCGGCCGCGTCTCGGCGATCAACATCATGAGCTACGGCGCCCGGCCGCTCGGCTCCGCACTCGGCGCCGTCGTCGGTGGCCTCTACGGCGCCGAAGCCTGCCTTTACCTCGCCGCTGCGATCTTCGCCGTCCAGGCGCTGGTGATCCTGATGTCGCCCGCGGTGTCGCTGAGGCGTCAGCCTGACATGGTCGGCGAACCGGTGCGGTGCTAGTCTCGCCCCTCAACGTCATTGCGAGCGAAGCGAAGCAATCCATTCCCCCGCTTGTGAGGACATGGATTGCTTCGCTTCGCTGTGCTCCTCGCAATGACGGGGAGAGAGATCAGCTCGCCAGATAGCGCTCGTACTTGCCGCCGACGACCTCGTCGGCGGTAACGGCCGGATCCAGCGTATAGAGATCCTGCGCATGGCTGATGCCGCGCAAGGCGAAGCGGCCGGTGGAGACCAGATAGTTGCGGCCGGCGGCGTCGAGGCCGGTGCGGAAATCGGTCGAGGTCAGCAATTCGCGGTCGACCGAGGCGCACATCGAGGCAATCCGGCTGACCTCGTTGACGGCGGGCCCGACCACCGTGAAGTCCAGCCGGTCCTCGCTGCCGATATTGCCGTAGAAGACCTCACCGACATGGAGGCCGACATAGGCCGTGGTGGTCGGCCGGCTCTCGTTCTCGCGACGATCGTTCAGCACGCGGATGTTATGGCGGAATCTGTGCTCGGCGCGCAGTGCCGCGCGCCTGGCGCTTGCCATGTTCTCGCCGGTGAACATCGCGAGCACGCCGTCACCGATCAGCTTCAATACTTCGCCGCCGGCATCATGGATCGCGTCGATCGAGGCCTGCGCATAGTCGTTGAGGAACGGGATGATCTCGTCCGGACCGATGCGCTCGCTGATCGCGGTCGAGCCGCGCACGTCGGAGTACCACAGCACAGCCTTGATCTTCTCGGTGATGCCGCGCTGCATGCGCCCGCGCAGCACCTGCTCCGCCGTCTCGCGGCCGAGATAGACCCGTCCGAGCGTGCGGGCGATCTCGACCTGGGCGGCCGATTTGATCGCGAGCCCGAGCACCGGCACCAGGTCGCGCAGCGCCGACATATGGTTCTCGTCGAAGCCATCCGAACGGCGGGTGGTGTAGTAGGAGTAGAAGCAGTCCATCTCGCCGATCGTGCCGGCCTCGCCGAAGCGATGCACGAAGGCGGCGAAGTGTTTGTGGCCCTTCTCGGCGAGCTCACCGATCATTGAAAAATCGTGCGAGCCGTTGAGATCGATCACCATCTCGTCATGGCCGTTTTCGAGCATGTGATGGAACGCCGACCGCCGCCAGTTCTGGCTGGCCTCGCCGCTGCTGGTCGAGCCGTATTCGAAGATGTCGGCCTCGTTGCTCTCGCCGTCGTTCCAGCGGAAGCCGCGTCCCTCGAAGATCGGATGCAGGGTGTCGATGAAGACGATCGCCCGCGACAACGGCATGCCGGCCGCCCGGCAGCGCTCGCAGAAGCCGCGCAGCAGGTCGTTTTCCGGCAGGCCGGTCAGACCCTGGCGGACCAGCCAATTCATCAGGCGCAAACGGGGCGTCAGTTCCATACGTAGGATTATGCCGGGCAATTGGTGCGGGAGGAAGGGCTGGTCGTCGCGTGACAGATGCGGACGCTAGTCCAGTATTGCAAGGCCGCCCGCCTCGCCATTTTCGGGCGGAACGATGCCGCCGAACGGCGGCGATTCCGCTTCCCTTTGCCCCGGCCTTCGCGCAAAAGGGCGCATGGATAACGACGCCGGCCAGCCGAATCCGATCCGACGCCTCATGCGATGGGCGATCACCCCGCCGCAATCCTATGGGGTCTATCTGGCCGGCATCATCCTAGTCTACGCCCTGTCGTTCTACGCCGGCACGATGAAGCCGAAGCACGCGCCCGCCCCGCCGGTGACCGCGCCGTCCGCCCCGCACAGCTGATCAGGCTGGTTTGGTCGCGATCCAGATTCCAGCGAAGACGGCGATCAGACCGACCACCAGATTGGTCGTGATCGGCTCGCCGACCAGCTGCTTGGCCAGCAGCCCGGCGGCGATCGGATTGACCGTCATGGTGTTGGCGACACGGGTCGGTGAGGCCCGCTCGAGCGCCAGCACCCACAGGATGAAGGCCAGCGCGCCGCCAGCTATCCCGAGATAGAGCCCCGCGATCCACTGCGATGGACCGAAATCGCGCAGCGTCGCCAGGCTGCCGGTGAACGCCCCTACCGCCACGAGCGCCGCCGCGCCCGCGCCCATGCCCACCGTGAGGAAGCCGAGCGCGCTTGAGCGGCGGATGAACGGTCGCGACAGCACGTTGTAGAACGCCATGCAGAGCACCGCGGCGGCCATGATCAGTTCGCCGCGCCATGCACCCGCCGGCGCCGCCGACAGCCCGGATGCCAGCGCGGCGGCCACGCCGAGCACCGCAATTGAAACTCCGATCGATTTGCGCATCGTCAGCGGCTCGATGCCAAGCAAGGCACCGACCACCATGGTCGAGAGCGGCAACGTCGCGAGCGCAAGGCTGGCGCGCGCCGCCGTCGTGTAGGACATCGCGATGTTATAGAGCACGAAGAACACGCCGAAGAAGGCTATGCCGAGCGCAGCGACCGCCGGCAGATCCTCGCGCGGCGGCCACTTCGCCCCGAGCAGGAGCGCGGCGGGAAGCACGCAGAGAAAGCCGATCGCCCAGCGCAGGATCGCAAGGGTGATCGGATCAGCATTGCCTGCCAGGTAACGCGTGATCGCCGCCGCCGTGCCGCCGAGGCAGCTCGAGACCAGTGCAATCGCGACGCCGATCCACTCGCCCATCCCGGTCCCCATGCGTTTCATGCTCGCTTGTGGCATCTTGCCCGGCGAGACCATTCCGGCAACTACCTGGTAGGTATTCATGTCGCAGCAGCGCGATTTTGCAGCCAGCCTGCGCTGGTGCCGGCAGCGCAAGGGCCACTCGCAGCTCGAGCTCGCCGGACGCGCGGATATTTCGCAGCGCCATCTGAGCTTCCTCGAGCTCGGCCGCGCCGCACCGAGCCGCGACATGGTGATCCGGCTCGCCGCGGCGCTCGACGTGCCGCTGCGGCAGCAGAACGCGCTGCTGGTCGCGGCCGGCTTCGCGCCGGTGTGGCGGCAAACCGATCTTGCCGCGCCCGAGCTCGCCCAGATCCGTTACGCACTCGATTTCATATTGGCGCAGCAGGAGCCCTTCGCTGCGGTCGTGGTTGACCGGCACTGGAATCTGCTGCTCGCCAATGCGGGCGCCGGGCGGCTGGTAGAATTCCTGGTCGGGCCGCTGGCGCCCGGCACGCCCATCAATCTCGCCGATGCACTGGTCGCGCCAAGCGTGCTGCGGCCCTGGCTCACCAACTGGACCGAGGTGGCGGCCTACTTCGTCCGCAGCGTCGAGGCCGATGCCGCCGCCGACGGCACCAGCGCGACGGCTGACTTGCTCAAGCGCCTCTTGGCCTATGGCGGCGTCGAGGCTGCGTTGGCCGCGCCGCCCGCGGCGCCCGTGTCCGGACCGGTGCTGCCGATGCTGTTCCGCAAGGGCGACGTCCGCCTCCAGCTGTTCACCACCATCGCGACGCTGGGAACCCCCCAGGACGTCACGTTGCAGGAGCTGCGCATCGAAAGCTTCTTTCCGATGGACGAAGAGACCGCGCAGATTTTTCGAAACTGGTCGAAAGCGCGCGGCCCCGAAGCCGTTCAGTCATAGAAGTCCGGCGACAGCTTCAGCCCGTCGCGCTGGGCCTTGTCGTGGTTGATCCAGAGCTGCGCCTTCTCCTTCGTCAGCGTGTCGGCGATCTTCTGCATCGAGGCCAGCGTCTGCTCCTTGCTGGCATTCAGGCTCGGCACGCGCCGATTGTCCCAATTGTCCCTGAAGTGAACCGCATCGCCGGTCAGCACGACCGCGCCGGTGTTCGGCAGCTTCACCAGCAGCGACTGGTGGCCGGGCGTGTGGCCCGGCGTCGACAGGATGGTGACGCTGCCGTCGCCGAACACGTCGCGGTCGCCGTCGAGTTTCGTCACGGGATGCTCGGGCTTGAAGCGTGGCGCGTTGTTGGCGCCGGGCCATTCATACTCCGCCTTCTGCACATACAGCATCGCGGCCGGGAACAGCTCGACATTGCCGATGTGATCGGGATGGGTATGCGAGACGGCGATCGCCTTGACGTCCGACGGCTTCACCCCGATCTGCTCGAGCTGCGCGGCCAGCGTCTTCGGCCGCCGCCAGGTCACGGCCTTGGGATCGGCAGGCGCAAGACCATTCGGCATCGCCGCCACCGCATCGGGAATGCCGGTGTCCCACAGGAACCAGCCCTGCGCGTGCTTGATCAGATAGCAATTGTCGACGAAATCCATCGACTTGCCTTCATTAACGCCGGGCGACCAGCGTGAGATGTCGCCGGCAACGCCTTCGCCGCAGTTGAGGATGTAGAGCCGCTCGACGCCTGTTTTCGCCGGCTCAGCGTCTGCCTGCGACGTCGCGCCCACGAGCCAGAGCAACATCGCAAGACCGATTGCCTTCTTCACGTTGCCCTCCATTGATCGAGCCCGCTTTTTGAACGCGCGCGGCCGCAATGTGCCGCCTCATCGGCAGGCGTGGAAGACACGGACATGGGTCGATCGATCAATTGAACGCGAGTGAGAGCTCGCCGCGGGCTAGACCATTTCCGCCGGCGCCAGCCGGCAGGTCTCGCTGCTGATCTCGACCTGCAGGGTCGCGTGGTGGATGCTGAATCGCTCCGACAGCTCGGCGCAGACGCGATGCAGGAAGACATCGTCATGTCCGCCGGGCCGCACCAGGTGTGCGGTCAACGCCGTCTCGCTGGTGCTCATCGCCCAGATGTGCAAATCGTGCACCTCGGTGACGCCCTCGAGCGCGCCGAGATAATCCCTCACCCGCTTGAGATCGATGCCCCTCGGCACCGCATCGAGCGCGAGATTGACGCTGTCGCGGGCAAGCTCCCAGCCGCTCAGCAGCACCACCACGGCAATCACCAGGCTGATTGCCGGATCGAGCCACTGCCAGCCGGTCGCCATGATCAGCAGCGCGGCGATCACGACGCCGAGCGAGACGCCGGCGTCCGCCGCCATGTGCAGATAGGCGCCGCGCACGTTGAGGTCGCTGTCGCGGCCGCGCATGAACAGCAGCGCCGTGCCGCCATTGATCAGGATGCCGAGCGCCGCGACCCAGACCACGGTCCAGCTTGCGACTTCGGCCGGCTCGCGGAAGCGGTTGATCGCCTCGACCGCGATGCCGCCGACCGCAATCAACAGTAGCCCGGCATTGAACAGCGCCGCCAGGATCGAGGCACGACGATAGCCATAGGTGTGGGTGTCGGTCGGACGCCGGCCGGCCAGCCACGCCCCGCCCCAGGCCAGCAGCAGCGCGATGACGTCGGAGAGATTGTGAACGGCGTCGGAGACCAGCGCCAGCGAGTTGGCGGAATAGCCGAAGATCAGCTCGGCGATGACGAAGGCAGTGTTCAGCGACGCGCCGACCGCAAAGGCGGTGCCAAAGCTCGCGGGCGCATGGCTGTGCCCGGCATGGGAATGCCCGGCGTGCGAGTGCCCAGCGTGGGAATGTCCCGCGTGGGAATGTCCATGAGAATGACCGCTGTGGTCGTGGTCGTGATTGTGCGCCATGGCAACCGTCGCCCGATATCGTTGGCGACGGTTATAGCGCGGTGAAATGCGGATACTATCACACCGCGGCTGTCGAACGGCGGGTTACGGCTTGCGCCTAACCCGCCCTACGCGACTACTCCACGCCGCGATTGAACTTGTTCGACTTCGGCAGGCCATGGGCGAGCCGGCCGGCGTCGGCGCGGTTGCCGCGCCAGTCGGCCAGTTCCTTCAAGGTCATGCTGTGCTCACGGCCGGCAGAGTCCTTCCAGGTCAGGCCGGTCTTGGCATCGAACACCGCGACATCGGACAGCTCAGAACTGGTGTATTTCTGCAGCCGAACGCCGCGGCCGCGCGCCATCTCCGGCACCTGGTCGAGACCGAACAGCACCATCTTGTGGTTGGTGCCGATCACCGCGACGGTGTCGCCGGTCACGGTCGTGATCGCACGGGCCTCGTTCGGCATCTCGACATTGAGCACCTGCTTGCCCTTGCGGGTATTGCCGACGCAGTCCTCTTCCTTGACGACGAAGCCCTGTCCCTCGCTGCTCGCAATCAGGAACTTGCGCTCGCCCTTGTTGACGAACAGCGAGATGATCGCGGCGTCCTGCTCGAGGTCGATGAACATGCGGATCGGCTCGCCATGGCCGCGGCCGCCCGGCAGCTTGGCGACGTCGAGCGAGTAGAACTTGCCGTTGGTGGCGAACAGCAGCAGCTTCGAGGTGGTCTCGGCAAAGAACGAGTGCTCGAGCTTGTCGTCGGTCTTGAAGGCGAGTCCCGAGAGATCCTCGACGTGGCCCTTCAGCGTCCGCACCCAGCCCTTCTCGGAGATCACGACCGTGCACGGCTCGCGTTCGACCAAGGCTTCCTCGATCGCGGCGAGGTCATGCTCGGGCGCATCGGCGAAGGTGGTGCGACGCTTGCCGAGCGGGGTCTTGGGCCCGAAGATATCGCGGACCTTGCGGACCTGATCGCTGACCTTGGCCCATTGCTCGGTCTCGGAGCCGAGCAGGCCCTCGATGCCCTTCAGCTCCTTGCGCAGCTCCTTGTCCTCGGTGCGGATCTCCATCTCCTCCAGGCGGCGCAAATTGCGCAGGCGCATGTTGAGGATGGCATCGGCCTGGACCTCGGTGAGGTTGAAGGTCTTCATCAGGACCGGCTTCGGCTCGTCCTCGGTGCGGATGATCTTGATCACCTTGTCGAGGTTCAGATAGGCGACGAGGTGGCCGCCCAGCACTTCCAGCCGGTGCTCGATCTGCGTCTTGCGGAAGTTGGAACGGCGGACCAGCACGTCGCGCAGATGATCGAGCCATTCGCGCAGGCACTCGGCAAGGCCGACCACCTTCGGGATGCGGCCCTTGATCAGCACGTTCAGGTTCAGCGAGATCTTGCTTTCCAGCTCGGTCAGCCGGAACAGCGATTCCATCATCAGCGCCGGATCGACGGTGCGCGATTTCGGCTCGATCACGAGGCGGATGTCTTCGGCGGACTCGTCGCGGACATCGCCGACCAGCGGCAGCTTTTTCTCGTTGATGAGTTCGGCGATCTTCTCGACGATCCGGGACTTCTGCACCAGCCACGGGATCTCGGTGACGACGATCACCCAGGTGCCGCGCGCACCCTCCTCCTGGGTCCAGCGCGAACGGGTGCGGAACGAGCCGCGGCCCGTGGTGTAGGCCTCGATGATCGATTCCTTGGAATCGACGACGATGCCGCCGGTCGGGAAGTCCGGGCCCTTGACCCATTTCAGCAGCGCCTTCGACTTGGCGTCGGGCTTCTCGATCAGATGCAGCGCGGCGTCGCAGAGTTCGGCGGCATTGTGCGGCGGGATCGAGGTCGCCATGCCGACCGCGATGCCCTGCGCGCCGTTGGCGAGCAAATTCGGGAAGCCGCCGGGCAGCACCACCGGCTCTTTCGTCTGGCCATCGTAATTGAGACGGAATTCAACACCGTCCTCGTCGATACCTTCGAGCAGGAGCCGCGCGACCTCGGTCATGCGCGCTTCGGTGTATCGGTAGGCGGCCGCGTTATCGCCGTCGATATTGCCGAAATTGCCCTGGCCGTCGACCAGCGGGTAGCGCGAGGAGAAATCCTGCGCGAGGCGCACCATGGCGTCATAAATCGCCTGGTCGCCATGCGGATGGAACGAGCCCATCACGTCGCCGACGATCTTGGCGGACTTCTTGAATGCCGCGCGCGGGTCGAGCCCGAGCAGGTCCATGCCGTAGAGGATACGGCGATGCACCGGCTTCAGCCCGTCGCGGGCATCCGGCAGCGCACGATGCATGATGGTCGAGAGCGCATAGGCGAGATAGCGCTCCTCGAGCGCATCACGCAGCGGCACCTCGTGAATTTCGGCCGGCTTTTCCGGCGGTACCTGTCGTTTTCCCATGGGGAGGCGTTAAACCTTGGCGGTGAATCGGGCAAGCCGCGAATCACCGGGAATTTAGGGCCCGAAGCGGCCTTACGGAACCGCCGTTCGGCTCCGCGGCCTGGTTACGGCGTTGATAAACCCGTCGCGGGCGTCGGAATGGCCCTGACCGCGGGGCTCCAGCACGTGGCGCAGCAGGAACAGGCCGGTGATCTGGAAGCCGTCGCGCAGGTCCTGCTCCGACCAGCCGTTGGCGCCGCCGTCGCCTTCGCGCAGGAACGCCGGCAACGGCAGCAGCCGGTCGCGCCACGGCTCGCCGGCAGCGCGGGACACGGCGCCGCCGGATTTCGGCGACACGTAGATCAGGTCGGTGGTCTCTCCGGTCGCCGCGCAGTTCTCCAGGTCGAGCCCGAAGCCGAGCTCGGTCAGCATCGCGAGCTCGAACCGGATCAGGTGCACGGCCGCGACGCCGGCATCGTCGAAATCGTCGAGCGTCCCCTGCAGCATCTCGTAGATGTCTTCATGCGGATCGCGCTCCGGCAGCAGCCTAGCCAGAGCCGCCAGGTGCGTGACGCCATAGACCGCATGCGACGAGGCGAGCAGCGTCGCCGCGCGCAGCCGGGTGCCTTCCAGCGCGTACATGCCGAGATGCTCGTCGAGCCGCGCCCGCCACACCGCGGTGACGCTGTTGCCGGGCTGCAGCAGCGGCCGCATCCGCGAACTGGCGCCGCCGCGCACCAGGCCGAGATGGCGGCCGTGCTCGCGCGTCAAGAGCTCGACGATGGCGGAGGATTCGCCATGCCGCCGCACGCCCAGCACGATGCCTTCGTCGGTCCATTCCATGGTTGCAAAAGTATCATGTAGGGCGGATTAGCGCAGCGTAATCCGCCGATATCGCCAGGAAGTTACACGGCGGGTTGCGGCGGAGCCTGTCATCGGGCCGCGCTGGCGCGGACCCGTTGGGCTAACCCGCCCTACGCAGCCCTACGCGTTGAACCAGCCCTGTGCGTCGCCGGTGAAGGAGTAATACAGCCCGGCCGTGGTCAGGATGCAGGACACCACCTCGATGGCGCTGTCGAGCTCCAGGCCCTTCTCGCCGATCACCTGCACCAGCGAGATCACCGACAGCACCAGCATCGCGCCCAGCGCCCAGCGCGGCCAGTTCTTGCGGTGCTGCGCGGCGAGCCGGACGAAATACACCAGCAGCAGGATCATGCAGCCGGCGGTCAGCGTCTCGCCGCTGATCATCTGATCAGTCCTCACGTCGGTCGGCGTGCGGTCCTGGAACGCCACCGACAACGCATCGAGCGTCAGCGACAGATAGAGCAGCACCTCAAACCACAGCACATTTCTGGGCACGTTCATCGCTTTGGGCACGCTCACTGCTCTGGGCACATTCAGGCGCCGGCTCATTCCTTGGGGAAGTCCAGTCCCATTTCCTTGTAGCGGTCGGGATCGTCGCCCCAGTTCTCGCGCACCTTGACGAACAGGAACAGGTGCACGGGCACGCCCATGATCTCGGCGATCTCGGCACGCGCCTGCGCGCCGATCGACTTGATGGTGGCACCGCCCTTGCCGAGCACGATCTTGCGCTGGCTCTCGCGCTCGACAAAGATCGTCTGCTCGATGCGGATCGACTTGTCCTTGCGGTCGGTCCAGCTGTCGGTCTCGACCGTCGACTGGTACGGCAATTCCTGATGCAGATGGCTGTAGATCTTCTCGCGGGTGATCTCGGCCGCCAGATGCCGCATCGGCGCATCCGACATCTGGTCCTCGGGATAGAGGAACGGTCCCGCGGGCACGAGCTTGGCCAGCGCCTCGCGCAGGTCGGCAACGCCGTCGCCCGACAGCGCCGAGATCATGAAGGTGTGCTCGAAGCGCATCCGCTCGTTGGCGGCCTGCGCCAGCGCCAGCAGTTTCTCGCGCTGCACGAGGTCGACCTTGTTCAGCACCAGGATCTTCGGATGCGCGACGGTTTCGAGCCTGGCCAGGATCGCGTTGGCCTCTTCGTCGATGCCCGACTTCGCATCGAGCAGCACACAGACGAGATCGGCGTCGTGGGCGCCGCTCCAGGCGGTCGACACCATGGCGCGGTCGAGCCGGCGCCGCGGCGCGAAGATGCCGGGCGTGTCGACCAGGATGATCTGCGCGTTGCCCTCGATCACGATGCCGCGGATCAGCGCGCGTGTGGTCTGCACCTTGCGCGAAACGATGGTGACCTTGGAGCCCACCAGCGCGTTGACCAGCGTCGACTTGCCGACATTGGGCGCACCGATCAGCGCGACGAAGCCACAGCGCGTCGCGTCCCCCTGCCCTTTGGGTTCGTCAGTCATTGGTGCCGACGCCTTCACGCTCGATCATCGCGGATGCTGCTGCTTTCTCGGCCGCGCGCTTGTTGCCCCCGAGGCCCTCGGCGGAGGCGAGGCCCGGCAGGTCAACCGCAACGCGGAATTGCGGATCGTGGTGCGGGCCGGTGCGTTCGACCTCGCGATAGACCGGCGTCGGCAATCCCTTGCCTTGCGCCCATTCCTGCAACACGGTCTTGGGATCGCGCAGCGGCCGGCGCAGCTTGTGCATCCGCTCGGTCCAGTTGCGCTCGACGAACTGGCGCGCGGCCTCGTAGCCGCCGTCGAGAAAGATCGCCCCGATCACCGCTTCGCAGATATCGCCGAGCACGGATTTGCGCAGCCGGGCGCCCTCGACCGCCTTCACCATGCCGAGCTTGATGTCCTCGAGCAGCCCGAGCGACTTGGCGACGTCGGCGCAGCTCTCCTTGCGCACGAGATCGGCGAGCCGCTTCGACAATTCGCCCTCGTCAGCCTTCGGGAACGCCCGGAACAGCATGTCGGACACGATCAGCCCGAGCACGTGGTCGCCGAGGAATTCCAGCCGCTGGTAGCTGTCGGCGCGGTTGCGGGTGGCGGGCTTCAGCGCGGAGACGTGGGTGAACGCAGTGGTCAGCAGCGCGGCATCCGAGAACGTATACCCGATACGCGCCTCGGTGCCGGCGATCGCGGCCTTCTCTTCAGCCGCCTTGGCGGCCTTGCTGCGCCGCTTCCTCGGCGCGGCCGTGCTTTCGGCGGCGGGCGTCTGGCTCGGCTCGCCGGTGGGCGCTTGGTCGTTGATGGCTGCGGTATCGTCGTTCATCGCACGATGGAGAATAGGCGGTTCCACCGCACTGCGAACGGCCAGCGCCAGATCATCCAGGCCTGCTCGCCTTCGGCGATCGAGAAGAAGATCATCTGGGCACGCCCGATGATGTTCTCGAACGGCACGTAGCCGACCTGCGACAGGAAGCGGCTGTCGGTGGAGTTGTCGCGGTTGTCGCCCATCATAAAGAAATGCCCGGGCGGAACGGTGTAGACGATGGTGTTGTCCATGTAGCTGTTGTCGGTGCAGTCGAGCGACTCATAGCTGACGCCGTTCGGCAGCGTTTCCTTCCAGCGCTTGACCCGCGCGGTGGCGTCCGCCGAGCCGCAGGGATCCTCGCCGACGAAATCGCTCAGCCGCTCGCGCTTGATCGGCTCATCGTTGATGTAGAGCAGCCCGTTCCGGACCTCGATGCGGTCGCCCGGCAGCCCGATGACGCGCTTGATGTAGTCGGTGGAGTCATCCCGCGGCAGGCGGAACACCACGATGTCGCCGCGGCTCGGTTCCGAGCCGAAGATGCGCCCCGAGAAGATGTTCGGCGAGAACGGGATCGAATAGTGGCTATAGCCATAGGAATATTTCGAGACGAACAGGTAGTCGCCGACCAAGAGCGTCGCCTTCATCGACCCCGAGGGGATGTTGAACGGCTGGAACAGGAAGGTGCGGATGACGAGCGCGATCAGAAGGGCATGGATGACGACGCGGATGGTCTCGCCCAAGCCGCTTTCAGATTTGGTGCCGGTGGTCGCGCTCATTGCTTTCCCAATTCCCGCGGGCCCTGATGCCCACGCGGTGGCAGAACGTTCTCTCCACGCGAGGCGTTCGACCCCCGCGTGAGGAAAATGGCCTTGATTCTGATCTTGAGGGCAAATTCCGGCTTAAAACTGGAATCCGCGTCTCGCTCGATACCCTGCGGCGTTTTAGACGGTTGTTCGCAGGGGCGCAATCAATCGCCGCCTCAAAACTTCGCAATTCATTGAAATGTCAATGATTTTTTAGTTTGCTGAAGTTTTCTGGCAAATTCCGGCGCCGCGCGCTCATCTGGCGGGAGCAACCGCCGAAATTATGACGAAGGCCTGTGCCAGCGGCCAATCGTCCGTGATCGAAAGGTCGATCTGCGCCTGCATGCCCTCGGGCGTCAGCTCCTGGAGCCGGGCCAGCGCCCCGCCAGTCAGCTGCATCGACGGCCGCCCTCCCGGCAGGTTCACCACCCCCATATCCTTCCACCACACCCCGCGCCGGATACCGGTGCCGAGCGCCTTGGAGCAGGCCTCCTTCGCGGCGAACCGCTTGGCGTAGGTTGCGACCACCATCTTCTCGCTGTTGGCACGGCGCACCGCCTTGGCGCGCTCGGCGTCGGTGAAGATGCGATCGAGAAAGCGCTCGCCGTGCCGCTCGATCACCTTCGCAATCCGGGTGATGTCGATCAGATCGGAGCCAATGCCGATGATCATGCGCTGACGGCACCTTGCGCCCTGGCACGGCCGCGGTCCATTGCCGCACGCATCTCGCGCACCGCGGCGGCGATGCCGACGAACAGCGCCTCGCCCATCATGAAATAGCCGATGTTGAGCTCGCGGACTTCGGGCAGCGCGGAGATCGTCTCCGCGGTCTCATAGTCGAGCCCGTGGCCGGCATGGACCTCGAGCCCGGCCGCCTGCGCGAGCTTGGCGCCGGCGACGATGCGCTTCCACTCGGCCTCCGCCTTCTCCTTGTGACCGTCGACCACGGCGTCGCACCAGCCGCCGGTATGGATCTCGATCACGGGCGCCTTCAGTTGCGCGGCCATCTCGATCTGCCTTGGATCGGCGGCGATGAACAGCGAGACCCGGATGCCGGCATCATTGAGCCGCGCGATGAACGGCGCCAGCGCATTGTGCTGGCCGACCACGTCGAGGCCGCCTTCGGTGGTGAGCTCCTGGCGCCGTTCCGGCACGAGGCATACCGCATGCGGCTTGGTGGCGAGCGAAATCCGCAGCATGTCGTCGGTCGCCGCCATCTCGAAATTCAGCGGCTTGGAGATCTCGGCCTTGAGCCGCGCCATGTCCTCGTCGCGGATATGTCGGCGATCCTCGCGCAGATGCGCGGTGATGCCGTCGGCGCCGGCCGCGATCGCGGCAAGCGCCAGCCGCACCGGATCGGGCCGCGCCCCGCCCCGCGCATTGCGCAGGGTCGCGACGTGATCGACATTGATACCGAGACGGAGCGGAGCAGCCTTTGACATGTCCCTAACCTGCAATTCTAGCCTGTCATGCGCGGGCAAAGCCGTCCGAAGGAAGGCGTCGCTTCCGCCCGCCTATGCCCTGCGCATGCATCTTTACCCATTGACGCGTTCGACCCGTGCAACGACGGCCTTGGCGCGCAACTGCGCGATGATAGCGCTGAGATGCTTGAGGTCATAGACCTCAAGATCGATGGTCAGCTCCGTGAAGTCGGGCGATTGGCGCGACATGTGGATGTTGTCGATATTGCCGTCGTGCTCGGCGATCACGGTCGCGATCTGGGCGAGGCTGCCCGGCTCGTTGACATTGTGGACCAGGATGCGCGCGGGGAAGCGTTGCGGCATCGTCTCATCGATGTCCCAGCGCACGTCGAGCCAGCGCTCCGGCTCCTCCTCGAAATCCTTCAGCGCCGGCGACTGGATCGGGTAGATCGTGATCCCCTCGCCCGCCGTGACGATGCCGACGATCCGATCGCCCGGCACGGCGCCGCCGTTCGGCGCGAACTTCACCGGCAGTTCGGAATTGATGCCGCGCACCGGGATCACCGAGGTAGCGCGCGCCGGATGCGGCGGGGTCTGCGTCTTCAGCTTGGCGGCGAGCCCCTTCTTGGCGCCATAGCGCACCATCCGCTCTTCCTTGTAGTCGGGATACATCGCGCGCGCGACGTCGGAGGCCTTGATCTCGCCGCGTCCGACGGAGGCCATCACGTCCTCGATCGAGGTGCGGGCGAGCCGCGGCAAGGCGCCCTTCAGCTTGTCGTCGGCATATTCGATCTTGGCGCGGGCAAACAGGCGGTCGACGATGCGGCGGCCGAGGCCGGCATACTGGTCGCGCACCGCATCGCGGGTGGCACGCCGGATCGCGGCGCGCGCCTTGCCGGTGCGGGCGAGCGCTTCCCAGGCCGACGGCGGCGCCGACTGCGCCTTCGAGGTCAGCACCTCGACCTCGTCGCCATTCTGCAGCTCCGAGGACAGCGGCGCGAACTTGCCGTTGATCTTGCAGCCGACCGCGCTGTTGCCGACACCGGTGTGCACGGCATAGGCGAAATCGATCACGTTGGCGTTGCGCGGCAGCGCGATCAGCTTGCCCTTCGGCGTGAAGCAGAACACCTGGTCGTGGAACAGTTCGAGCTTGGTGTGCTCGAGGAATTCCTCGGGATTGGAGCTTTCCGAGAGGATGCCGATGGTGTGGCGCAGCCAGGCGAAGGCGTTCGACTCGTGCTTCAGCCGCTCATGCGGCGAGCCCGCCCCTTCCTTGTAGAAGGCATGCGCGGCGATGCCGAACTCGGCGATCTGGTTCATCTCCTCGGTACGGATCTGCAGTTCGACGCGCTGCTTGCCCGGCCCGATCACGGTGGTGTGGATCGAACGGTAGTCGTTCTGCTTCGGCGTCGAGATGTAGTCCTTGAAGCGGCCCGGCACGACCGGCCAGGTGGTATGGACGATGCCGAGCGCGCGGTAGCAGGCGCCGACATCGTCGAGGATGACGCGGAAGCCGTAGATGTCGGACAGCTGCTCGAAGCCGACCGACTTGCGCTCCATCTTGGTCCAGATCGAAAACGGCTGCTTGCGGCGGCCGAACACCCGCGCGGTGATGCCATTCTTCTGCAGGTTCTTGGAGAGCTGGGTTTCGATCTCGCCGATCAGGTTGCGGTTGCGCTCGGCCAGTGAATCGAGCCGCTGCTTGACCACTGCATAGGCCTCGGGATCGAGCACGAAGAACGACAGGTCCTCCAGCTCCTCGCGCATCTCCTGCATACCCATACGGCCGGCCAGCGGCGCATAAATATCGAGCGTCTCCTCGGCGATGCGGCGGCGCGAGGCCGGCGGCACGAATTCCAGCGTGCGCATGTTGTGCAGGCGGTCGGCGAGCTTGATCAGCAGCACGCGGACGTCGTCGGCGATCGCCAGCAGCAGCTTGCGCAAATTCTCGGCCTGCTTGGCCTCGCGCGACACCAGCTCCAACCGCTTCAGCTTGGTCAGGCCTTCGACTAGCGCACCGATCTCATGGCCGAACACATGGTCGATCTCGGCCCGCGTCGCCTCGGTGTCCTCGATCGTGTCGTGCAGCAGCGCCGCCACGATCGTGGCATCGTCGAGCTTTAGGTTGGTGAGGATCGCGGCGACCTCGAGCGGATGCGAGAAATAGGGATCGCCGGAGGCGCGCGTCTGCGTGCCGTGCGCCTTCATGGCGTAGACGTAGGCGCGGTTGAGCAGGTCTTCGTTGGTGTCGGGGTTATAGGACCGGACGCGCTCGACAAGGTCATATTGTCGCATCATTCGGGTCCGCGGCTTCGCCGGCCTTTCCGCCGTGGACGAGGCCGGCGCGACCGCGACCGTTTCGGTTGCAGCCTGCATCTGGATGGAACTGCGGCGTCGATACGCCATGAACTCGCTGCCTCTCGCGGGACCGGAACGTCCCTTCTTCCTCAATCTAGTGCGCTTTCGAACGAAGCAGCACCCCGCGCGGGCCCTGGAACCATTCAATTTCCCGCGCCCGCATAGGACGCACCGTAACAGCAAAATTGTCAACAAAAGCAAAGGCCCGGAGCAATGTCCGGGCCTTTGGCAAATTGATCCGAGATGCGGAGCCGAAACGACGAGCTTACTCGTCTTCCTCGGGCTGCTCTTCCGGGGGCGCCAGGCCCTCGAGGCCCTTCAGCAGCTCTTCCTCGGTCATGCGCTCGACCGCGACCTCGGTGTCGTCGGCGTCGACACTGGCACCGGCGGAACCGATCAGCGGCACAGTGTCCGGCTCGGGCTCGTCGACCTCGACGAACTTCTGCAGGGAGTGCACGAGTTCCTCTTTCAGGTCCTCCGGCGAGATCGTCGAATCGGCGATCTCCCGCAGCGAAACGACCGGGTTCTTGTCGTTGTCGCGATCAACCGTGAGTTGCGATCCCGACGAGATCATCCGGGCACGATGCGCAGCCAACAGGACGAGGTCGAAACGATTGTCGACCTTATCAATGCAATCTTCGACGGTGACGCGAGCCATCTCGAGGCGCTCCGTGGTAAAAGGGACCGAACATGTAGGTTATGAGGGTTAGTTATAGGGCTAGCCCTCGTTTCGCAAGGTAAAATTTGTGATTTGCCTTCCCAACAGGCTCTGATAACCCCCTCTGCCGGGGCCAGAAGGGCCGGAGCGTCTGACGACATGGCTAGGTTGCTGTCCCAGACAAGTAAATCTCTTCATTGCAATGTCAAAGCTCTAGGCTTTTTGCCCTCGCCTCACCATAATTGCGGTGGTGACTGTCGTGGGGAAAGATTCACAGAACTTTAGGCAGCAACGCCGGAAATTACGCGCGGTTGATCACCGCCGCGCTAAGAACACTAACAACCACGCGAGAACACTTTGATGTCGTCACCTGTTTCCAACAAGATCGCGCTCTTCATCGATGGAGCCAATCTTTACGCAACCGCAAAGACGCTCGGCTTCGACATCGACTACAAGCGCCTCCTCAAGGAATTCCAGAGTCGCGGCACCCTGCTCCGTGCGTTCTACTACACGGCGATCATCGAGGATCAGGAGTATTCGTCGATCCGTCCGCTGATCGATTGGCTCGACTACAACGGCTACACCGTTGTCACCAAGGCGACCAAGGAATTCATCGACGCCAGCGGCCGCCGCAAGGTGAAGGGCAATATGGACATCGAGCTCGCCGTCGATGCCATGGAGCTGGCCGAGCACATCGACCAGATGATCCTGTTTTCCGGCGACGGCGACTTCCGCTCGCTGGTCGAGGCCGTGCAGCGCCGCGGCGTCCGCGTCACCGTCATCTCCACCATTGCGAGCCAGCCGCCGATGATCGCCGACGAGCTGCGCCGCCAGGCCGACGTCTTCACCGACCTCGTTGAGCTGCAATCCAAGCTTGGCCGCGATCCGTCCGAACGTCCGGCCCCGCGCGAACCGCGTCACCACTCCCCGCAGTTCCTGCAGCGCGCGACAACGATGGCCCCCCGGGGAGCCGATGACGATTTCGACGAGTAATCTCGTCGCCGCACCGACGCGCCCCGACAGCAACTGTCAGCTCTGCGTCAGGCTGGCCGATTTTCGTGCACAGGCCCGCACACTCCACCCGGACTGGTTCAACTCGCCGGTGGAATCGTTCGGCGATCCGAATGCGCGGCTGCTGATCGTCGGGCTCGCGCCGGGCATGCAGGGCGCCAACCGCACCGGCCGTCCCTTCACCGGCGATTACGCCGGCGATCTGCTCTACGCGACCTTGCTCGAATATGGCTTCGCCAGCGGCGTCTATCAGGCGCGGCCGGACGACGGCTTGAAGCTGGTGGACTGCCGGATCAGTAACGCGGTGCGCTGCGTGCCGCCGCAAAATAAGCCACTGCCGGCCGAGATCAACACCTGCCGGCAATTCCTCCGCGCAACCATCGCCACGATGCCGAAGCTGCGCGCGATCGTGCTGCTCGGGCGAATCGCACACGAATCTACGTTGAAGGCGCTGGATGTTCGTCTGGCGGCGGCGCCCTTTGTGCACGGCGCCGTGCATAGCGCGGGCACTTTCAAGCTCTACGACAGCTACCACTGCTCGCGCTACAACACGAACACGGGCGTGCTGACGACCGACATGTTCCGCAAGGTCTTCGCGACCGTGCGTAAGGAGCTCGGCTAGAGCCCTTCTCCCGGTATCCACTTCGCGAACCGGTATCCACTTTACATGGAAGCGCTCTCATCTTTCCGCGGATTGGCCTGCAGCCATTCCAGCACGTCGCCGGCATTCCGGTCAGGCGGGAACACCGGATAGAACACGTGCGTGATGCGCGCATCGTCGATGATGAGCGCAAGCCGCTTGATCAGCGTCAGGCCCGCCACTGACATCGTCGGCAATCTCAGCGCGTGCGTCAGTTCCAGCGCTTCGTCCGACAGCACTGGGAACGGCAGATGCAGGCGCGACGCCATCTCGGTCTGGTACGCATTGCTCTGCGTCGACAGCCCGAACACCTGGGCGGCACCAGCCGCCTTCAGTTCGGCGAACAGGTCGCGGAAGGCGCAGGTCTGCGGCGTACAGCCGCGGGCCCCGGGGATCATGTCCCAATCGTCGACCAGCCCGATCTTGCCGGGCTCGCCGGTTCGCGGATAGGCGAACACCACGATGCGGCCCTCGAGCGCCGACAGCGCCACCGAGGTGTCGTCGGTGGCGCGCAGCCTGACCGGCGGGATCGTCATGCCGGTCAGATGCGCCGCGCCGCCATCGTCCGTGGGTGCCGGGATCCTGCTCCAGTCGACGTCGGTGAGGCTGCTCTGGTTCATCGGACCAATCTCCATCCGCCGTCGTCGCAGTGACGGCACTCGGAACGCCCTAGCCCCGCGCCCGCATCAGGCGGCCCTTTTCGCGGCCCCAGTCGCGCTTCTTCTCGGTCTCGCGCTTGTCGTGCAGCTTCTTGCCCTTGGCGACCGCGAGCAGCAGTTTGGCACGGCCGCGCTCGTTGAAGTACAGCTTCAGCGGAATGAGCGTCATGCCCTCGCGGTCGACGGCCCCGAGCAGCTTGTTGATCTGCTTGCGATGCAGCAAGAGTTTTCGCGGCCGCTTCGGCTCGTGGTTGAAGCGGTTGGCCTGCAGATATTCGGGGATATTGGCGTTGATCAGCCAGATCTCGCCGTTCTTGGAATCCGCATAGGATTCCGCGATCGTGCTCTTGCCGCTGCGGATCGACTTCACCTCAGTACCGGTCAGCGAAATGCCGGCCTCGACCGTATCCTCGATGGCGTAGTTGAAGCGGGCCTTTCGGTTTTCAGCGACAACCTTGATCTGACGTTCGTTCTTGTCGGCCACGTTAGCCCTTCTTGAGGAGGTCGCGGATTTCCGTCAGCAGCACGACCTCGTCGGACGGCTTCGGCGGCTCGGCGGACTTGGCCTCGTCCTTGCGCTTGAACTGGTTCATGGCGCGAATGACCATGAACAGCACGAAGGCGATGATCAGGAAGTTCAGCGTCAGCGTCAGGAAGTTGCCCCAGGCCAGCACCGCGCCCTGCTTCTTGGCATCGGCCAGGTTGGTTGCGGTGACGGCCTTGGAAAGCCCGGTGAAATAGTTGGAGAAATCGAGTCCGCCCGTGATCGCGCCGATGATCGGCATGATGATGTCGCCGACCAGCGAGGTGACGATCGCGCCGAAGGCTGCACCGATGATGACGCCGACGGCGAGGTCGACGACATTGCCCTTCATGGCGAATTCGCGGAATTCCTTCAGCATGCCCATCCCCTTCCCTTCGACATTGCGCACGGCATTGTTCACGGCGGTACCGGCCTGGCTCAGTTGATCAGGCCTGCATGCACCATGGCGCTGCGGACGGCCTGGCGGGTCGATTCAGAGACCGGCACCATCGGCAGGCGCAGCTTCTCGTCCAGCTTGCCGAGCAGCGACATCGCATACTTCACCGGCGCCGGATTGCTCTCGATGAACAGGTTGGTGTGCAGCGGCATCAGCTTGTCGTGGATCTTCAGCGCGGTCGTGACATCGCCCTTCTGCCAGGCGGTCTGGAACTCCGAGCACAGCCGCGGCGCGACGTTCGAGGTCACCGAGATGCAGCCATGGCCGCCATGCGCCATGTAGCCGATGATGGTCGCGTCCTCGCCCGACAGTTGATTGAAGTCCTCGCCCATCGCGGCGCGCTGTTGCGACACCCGCACCATGCTCGCGGTCGCGTCCTTGACGCCGGCGATGTTCTTCAGCTCGAACAGCCGTGCCATGGTGTCCACGGACATGTCGATCACCGAGCGCGGCGGGATGTTGTAGATGATGATCGGAATGCCGATCGCATCGTTGATCGCCTTAAAGTGCTGGTACATGCCTTCCTGGGTCGGCTTGTTGTAGTACGGCGTCACCACCAGCACCGCATTGGCACCGGCCTTCTCCGCGTGCTCGGCGAGCTCGATCGCCTCCTTGGTCGAATTCGAGCCGGCGCCGGCGATCACGGGCACCCGGCCCTTGGCCTCCTCGATGCACCACTCGACCACGCGCTTGTGCTCGTCATGGCTCAGCGTCGGGCTCTCGCCTGTGGTGCCGACCGGCACCAGGCCGTGCGTGCCCTCGGCGATCTGCCAGTTCACGAGGCTGCGGAATGCCGCCTCATCCACCGAGCCGTTTTTGAAGGGCGTCACCAAGGCAGTGAATGATCCCCGGAATTTTGTCTTGGCTGCCATGGACTTCCTCCAAACGCTTCAGGCTAAAGGCTAGGTCGACGGACCCTTGTTATTGTCGTGCTTCACGTCCGTGCAACCGGCACCCGGTTGATGCGAAACGCCATGAAAGGCAATTCATATCGGGTCTGACCGGCAGGCGAAAGGGCCGTACCGAACCTATTCCCAGGCGGTTCCAGCCGCGATTTCGCCGTTGTGCTGGCGCAAACAGCCGCACCGGCAGGCTTCTTAGTATTTTGTCTACGTTTTCAATCAAATAAGAACCCATGGCCCAACCGACCAGATGATTCGGGGCCGCAGAGGACTTCTGTGATCCGTTCCGCCCGCGCAGGCACAGTGCGATCGACGGCGCTGGCGACGAGCCTGGCGCTCATCGTTGGCCTTGCCGCCATCACGGCCGATGCATGGGCCGCCGAGGATGTTCCGGCCGCGAGGCCGGCTGCCCAGGATGCAGCTTCCAAGACAGCTGCCTCGAAGAATGCGACTTCCAAGGGAGCTTCCAAGACCGACGCTTCCAAGGCCGGCACCTCGAAGGCGCACGCTTCAAAGCCAGGCGCCGCCAAGAGCAGCGAAGCCAAGACCAGCGCTGCCAAGACGGAGGCTGCCAAGACGACCTCTTCGAAGTCCGGCGCGGCGAAGACCGACGGCGCCAAGGCCGCGCCTTCCAAGACCGACGCTTCGAAGGCCGCCGCGTCAAAGAGCAGCACGTCCAAGACCACTACGACGAAGACCACTGCGTCGAAGCCCGCTGCTCCGGCTGCGACAGGAAGTCTGCCGAACAAGCCGGTGCCCGTCCGCGCCGCCGCCCCCGCGCTCGTTCCGGCGACCCGCCAGCATGCCGCGCCGATCGTGCGCAAGCCGGTGCTGCCTGCAGCCGTGGCCGCGACGTCGTCGACGTCGCAGTCCGACAAGGAGGCGCTTGCGAGCGTCGTCGAGCTGCTGCGCAAGCGCAAGCCGGCGGACGCCACCGAGGCCGAGGCCTCGATCTCCGATCCGGTGGCGCGCAAGCTTGCCGAATGGCTGATCCTGCGCAGCGAGGACAATGGCGCCTCGGTCGAGCGCTACCGCGCCTTCCTTGACGCCAATCCGAGCTGGCCCTCGCAGACCTTCCTGCGCCGCCGCATCGAGGCATCGCTATGGGACGACCATCGCGACGACTCCGCGGTGTGGGCCTGGTTCCAGAATGAATCGCCGGTTTCGGCCAAGGGCCGGCTCGCGCTCGCCAAGGTGATGATCGGACGCGGCGACCGCGGCAATGCCGAGCGCCTGGTGCGCGAAGCCTGGCGCAACGACCCGATGAGCGAGGACACCGAAACCACCGCGCTCGATCTGTTCGGCTCGTTCCTGACCGCAGGCGACCACAAGGCGCGCATGGACACCATGCTCTACGGCACCGACAACGAGGCCGCCGGCATCCGCGCGGCCAGGCGTCTCGGCTCCGGATACCTGGCGCTCGCCAAGGCGCGCATCGCGGCCAACCGCAAGGGCTCGAACCTGCGCGCGCTGCTCGAAGAGGTACCGCGCGAACTCTCCGGCGATACCGGCTATTTGTTCGCCAAGATCCAGCTGCTCCGCCGCGAGGAGAAGTTCACCGAAGCCGCGCAGCTGATGCTGAGCGCGCCGAAGGACGCGGCGCGGCTCTTCAACGTCGACGAATGGTGGGTCGAGCGCCGCCTGCTGGCGCGCAAGATGATCGACGTCAACGAGTTTCGCACCGCCTATCTGATCGCGCGCGACGCGGCGCTGCCCGCCCGCGACATCTACAAGACCGAGCAGGAATTCACCTCGGGCTGGATCGCGCTGCGCTTTCTCAACGACCCCGCCCTCGCCGCCCAGCATTTCGCGCGGATCGGCGTCGGCAGCGCCAACCCGACCGCGCTGGCGCGTGCCGGTTATTGGCAAGGCCGCGCCGCGGAGGCCGCCGGCCGCAGCCAGGAAGCGCGCGCCGCCTACGCACGCGCAGCCGAGCAGTCGACCAGCTACTACGGCCAGCTCGCGCGCGCCAAGCTCGGCCTGCCGCAGATCGAATTGAACAGCGCGCCGCGCGGCCGTGGCGCCGATCGGCTGGAAATCGTGCGCGCGGTCGGACTGCTCTACGAGATCGACGCGCGCGAGCTCGCGATCCCGATCTTCGGCGACATGGGCGACAATGGCGATCCGGAAGCGCTGGCCGGCCTCGGCGAGCTCACCGCGCGCCATGGCGATGCCCGCGGCATGCTGCTGATGGGCAAGGCGGCGCTCAATCGCGGACTGCCGTTCGACCACTACGCCTACCCGGTGAACGGCATTCCATCGTTCCGCCAGGTCGGACCGGAGGTCGAGCAGAGCGTCGTCTACGCGATTGCGCGCCAGGAGAGCGCGTTCAATCCGGCGGTGGTGTCGCCGGCCCAGGCCTACGGCCTGATGCAGGTGACGCCGGACGCCGGACGCTACGTCTGCAAGCGCGCCGGCATCGGCTTCGACCTCAACCGGATGAAGACCGACCCGGTCTACAACGCGATGCTCGGCGCGGCCGAGCTCGGCGGCCTGCTCGAGGACTATCGCGGCTCCTACATCCTGACCTTCGCCGCCTACAATGCCGGCCGCGGCAGCGTGAAGAAGTGGATCGAGCGTTATGGAGACCCGCGCGATCCCAAGGTCGATGCGGTCGATTGGGTCGAGCTGATTCCGTTCTCGGAGACGCGGAACTACGTCCAGCGGATCATGGAGAACCTGCAGGTCTACCGCGCCCGCTTCGGCGGCGGCACCAGATTGCAGATCGACGCCGACCTGCGCCGCGGCGCCAGCGTGGAATGAGCCGGCGCAGCCGGTTTTCAACAGCCTTGCAACGGGCGGCTGTCGGCCCCGCCCAAACCTCGATCTAATCTATTGTTATAGCTTGCATTTCTTGCATTCACCCGAGCCGCCGCGTCCAAATCGGGGCGCAATATAAAGGCTCAGTGCCCGCTCCCGGGCCGCCGGCGGCGCAGCTGCCACCAAATCACCTTGCCGCAAACTGAATCTGCCGCTTGCGGCTTAGCGCCCTCTCGGGCATATCGGCGCCATTGGAGACGTGGCCGAGTGGCTGAAGGCGGCGGTTTGCTAAACCGTTATAGGCTTGTAAAGGCCTATCGAGGGTTCGAATCCCTCCGTCTCCGCCAGCCAACCTTTCGGATCTTGACCAGGACGGCCCGTGTAGCGGCTGCCGATCGGGTGCCGCTGATATCCGACCCAACTTCGTTCCATGGTTCGCTAGCCGCCAGAGCCTCCCTGGCTCGAACCGGCAGTCACCTCCGCGTGAATGAAACACCATTTCCGGTGCGTTGAAGCGAGCGCGAAACAAACCGCGCGCAGCATCCCCTCAATTTTTCATCACCTGAATATTTCCGGAGCAAAGCCATGCAGCAGGACAGTGGCATTCAATTCCAGGATATCGACCAGGTTTTGCGTAACGCCCAGCTTCGCCGATCCGCCGATTTGGCTCCCTGGTTACGGCAGCGTTTCTCATCCAAAGCCGGCAGGCTCGTCATCGCAACTTCGCTGGCCTGCATGGTTGTTGTGCTGGCGATCGCTGCAGCCCCACGGCCCGTCTCGAGCGCTGCACTTGGCAGCGATTGGCAATGTAGCAAGGCAGCGTTTGTCTTGACGACCTGTCGTCAAACCGACCCTGCGCGCTCATAGCAAGCGGCCTCGAATGGTCGCGACGTCAATTGGCTGGCGAAACCATCTATCCGGTGACACCGTAGCTCGACAGCCGGCCCACTCTTCCATTTTGGTACCGCGGGCCGGCTGAGGCCGTTCGGTCGATCCCAGTCACGAACGGCCTCACCTTTGGGTCCATCAATGAAATGCGTCAGCGGCTACGCGATCGATAAACGAGCCTTGAGGCTTGAGGTGATTGTGGCGGCTGGCGTAGCCACGGAGCCGGATGAGGGTTAGAGCCGCGGTGGAAGTCGCAGCTTCCCCTCGGCTTGATTATTTGGCATCAAATAATCATGAAGCCCGCACGAAGTATCCGCTGGTCGAGATCGGGCTGAAGGCGAAGACATAAGATGGATGGCCCGAGTCGCGGTCTCAGGTTAGCGCTCTGCTTAGCACTGGCGATTGTCCTGCCTGCTGCTCAGACGCCGCCAACAGTGCATTCGCGGGACGCGCGTCGTGTGGTTGACAAGGAATGTCGCGATGTCTTGCCCGCGCAGGCAAAGATACAGGCATGCCTCAACCTGCTGAGCGATCGACGACTGTCGACTGCCTATATTGCGCCGATCAACAGCGAAATATCGAGCACCTTCCAAAGCCTGCGGGACTACGACAACGCCATCAAATACAAGAAGATCGAAATTGAACGCGCGCAGAGCGCGGCGCAGCAGCCTGCTGCTTCGGCCGAAGCACTTCCTGCAAGTTTCGGCGCGATGTCTCAACGGTATACGGAGCTCGGAATACTCCAGGCGCTCAATCGCCTGGCCAACATCGACAGTCAATCGGATGAAGCGCGCCGAGGCGCCACTGAGGAGCAAAGCAACTACACCATGGCGCTTCAGTACAACCCGATGAACTACAGGGCATATCGATACCGGGCTGAAATTCACAGCCTGTTCTGCGATAGCGCGTCTGCCTCTCAGGACATGGAGGCAGCGGTCAGGTTTGCGGAAGAATCCGGAGATCAGAACGCCGCTCGAGACTACAGGCGCGTCACGCTAACCGCTTGCATTCCGGCTTGGCGCCGAGAATAGCGAGACCCATCAGACTTACGCCCCGACCGTATTCTTACGGACCCGCTCCTGGCAGGCGACTTGCGATGCGTCCGTGAATAGTTCGGCGCCAGCTGTTCCCGGTGTACCGAACTCGGACATTCGGAGCACGCACATGAACATGCATCATCGTTTTGAGACAGCTCGCGAAAGCACCGGACGAGAGTCGACGGTTGCGAAGATGCTGTCCGATCTTGTCCTGGCCTGCCAGCAGATCGAAGCCGACATCGCGACCGAAGAAGCGCGCGCGGGAATCTATGACCCATCGGACGCAAGGTATCCGACCCTGGCAAGGTCGCTCAATGAGCGGTACGACAATCTCAAGGGAACCATCGCCATGCTTGAAAAGCGTGTCACTGAGCGATCTCAGCACAAGTTGGTCACCGACGCGGCATAGCTCGCTCCTTCGACCAACCTCTTGTTCGATGGAAGAGGCATCCTCCGTCCTCACCAAGCAACGGGGCCCGCGAGAAGCAGGCCCCTGCCACCTCACTGCACCCCGAAGCACTGCCGCTTGCCGTCGTTGGGGCAGTAGAAGCAGGCTTTCGAGGAGCAGCCCGTCAGGTCTCCAGCCTTGTTCAGGGTATAGTTGCAGCCTGCGGTTCTGTCGCATGCCTTCACGACTGCTCCGATGGGAGCGGCAGAAGCCGCCTGACCGAACGTGAACAGAGCAATCGCAGCTGCGACGACAAAGCTCAGTGAAATTGAACGCATGACACCCTCCTCCACAATTGGGCCGACGCACCATTGCATCGCCCTGGCCGAAACACTCCCAGATGGGCTCCGGGAGTGATGTGAGGCGGGTCACTCGGGTACGCCGGAGCAGCCCTGGAACGATCATCCTCGCCACCGATACGCCGGCGCGGGCAACGTGATCGACGTGATGGAGCTGCGGCGCTGACCGACGTCAGCCGCTACCTCGCGTGGATGGATCGAGATTTCGGTTCTCGCCCGGCGGGATCGGCCCGAAGCCGGGATATCTGTACCCGCCAGGTACGACCACCTCTTCGCTCGGACGGAAGATGAGGTGCTGTCGCACGCGCCGGTGATGCGCAGTGGCCGCGTCGGCAACCGCACTCCACAGGATCACAAGAGGCAACGTCAAGACCAAGGCAACACGCATGGCGATCACTCCGTTTCACCGAACAAGTGACCGCCGATCGCGGCGTTCTATTCTGCCGCGGCCTTTCACATGTGATCAAAATCGCGAGATCGCCGACGTAGAGCCTGCGCGTTATCACGCAACGTGAGCCCGCCGATGTCTAGGGGCGCACCTCTGCCGAGCGACGCGTTGATGCCCATTCTGCCCAGTACTTCAGGAGCGGGATCGCGCTGCCGATCCAGCCTCCCGCCATCCTGGCCTCTTCCTCTCGATCCAACATGCCCGCGGCAGCAGAAAGTTCGCCGATTGAATAACGCCGCGATGGACACAGGATTTCACTCGCTTGCGCCCAGCAATCCCATTCGCCGATCGTTACGCCACCCAGCGCCCCCGTCTTGCGGTTATAGAGAACTGCCTTGGGCGATGAATTGGAGACGATGACAAGCCAGTTTGGGTCACTCGCTATGCCGGTCGCGTAAAAGGTCGACTCGTCGCCAAACAAGTCTCCGCGGGCTGGCATCATCAACAGCGTGCCGTCACTCGCTGCCAGCGCGCCATAGGCAGCCCGCACAGTCTTGTCGAACATCTGATAGCTCGGCGCATCGAACTGGACGGATCCGCGCGACGTAACCGAGGGGTATCGAAATCGCGATTGATCCGCGATGTAGTTCCATCGTGGGTATCCGAACTCGAAAGACGTTGTCACAGCTCCGCTGATGGCGATGAGCCTGTCCTGGTAGGTGGACAGAATATAGACCGCGTCCTTGTCCCGATAGGCACAGAACGGCGCGGACAGATTTGCATGGGTCGGACCGTTCGCGCCGTAGACGTCCTTCACTTGAAGGCTCTTGGTCATCGTGAAAACGACGCCGGACATTGGATCCGAACCAATCAGATCGCCGGTGCTCTCGTCTTCGTTGATGCAAGTGGCAAATTGAATCGACTGAGAGCCGATGTTTGCAATCCTGGCGAGCTCTTGCCCGGTTTCAATCGACAGCTTGACAATGCTCCCCTGGCCCGAGGCGAAGACCTCATCTCCGATCATCGCGATGCCGTGAGAGGCCAGCAAATCCCGCTTCCAGCGCAGGATCCATTTGTCATCTACGCGTTCGAACATGGAGACCACGTTGCCGTCGTAGTCCGCCACGCCCATGAATCGACCTCCTCGCGAGATCGCCACTCCCTCCGCCCCCTTGATACCGATATCCACTATGCGCTCGGTTACATGAAGCTTCGCGCCGGCCCTCGTTCGCTCAAGCTGGGCGACGACAATGTCCCCTCCAACGTAGTTCGCGATGAAGACCCTGTCGTAGAAGGCCGAGTAGAACACGGCAGTAGGATACCAGACAGGCAGTTCGACGTCGATTTCAAGCGGCACCGCGGTGCGCTGATCCTGGTCGAACAGATAAACATCCCGATAGTTGGCGATCAGAAATTCTCGCGCCGAGATTTTTGTCATGGAGACCGGCGTCATCGGTCCATCTTGGCTTTTAGGCAGCGAAACCTGAATCGAGTTGCCCTGCAGATCGGGCGCAGGCTGACCGCGCTTCTGCGTGTCGATGACCGCACCAATATCCGCCCGCAGTTTATTGACGGTCTGCTCCAGCTGACTTGCAGTCTGCTCCAGCTTGTTTGCTGCCTCGTCCTGCTTGATCGCAATCTGCTCCTGCTTAATCGCAGCCTGCTCCTGCTTGCTCGCAGCCAGCTCCTGCCTGCTCGCAGCCTGCTCCTGCTTGTTCGCAGTCTGCTCCTGCCTGCTCGCGGCCTGCTCCTGTTTGCTCGCGGCCTGCTCTTGCCTGTTCGCCGTCTGCTCTTGCTTGTTCGCGATCTGCTCCTGCGCGTCCAGGCGGCTGATAATGGTAGCCATGCGTTGACCGCTAAAGAGCAGCGTCTCCGTCAGGAGATTCGCGGCGGTCCTGATCTTGTGCGCGAACAGGGCCAGGACGATTGCGCCAACCAGAATCGCAGCAAATGCGATCTTCTTTTTCATAATTCGCTCGAGACAACTATCGATGAAACGAGCAAACCCTCACGACTCGAAGTGAGAAGCTAGATATCCTTTAGTTTGATCGCGCTCGATGTGAAGCTCATGATCCAAACGGGCTACAAACACGCCGATTCGGCAGTGATCGAACATCGATCAGCAAAGATTGGAAACATCCTCTCGCGTTTTAGAACTCGGGAGTTGTGCGGGCACAATGTCGCGACGCCAGCTCAGCGAGAAATCGATCCAGCATTGCTGTGACGATGGGTCACATGCTCAGGCACCCTGCGCCCGCAACAGCGGCCGCGGAAAAGCCTGCGCGCAGGCGACGCCAAGCAGCGCGAGGCCGCCGCCGATGACGTGGAAGGGTCTGACCGGCTCGCCCAGCATCACGATCGCGGCCGCTGCCGTCAGCACCGGCAGCAGGTTCATGAATATCGCGCAGCGGTTCGGGCCAAGCTGCGCGACCCCGCGGATCCAGAGGAACGGCAACACCACCGAGGCCAGCGCGCCGGCATAGACGATCAACGGCCAGGTCGCCGCGTTGATCTGCCGCAGCGGCGTCGGTGTCGCGAGGAACGCGGGAAACATCACGGCCAGCGCGCACAGTGCCTGCATGTAGGTGGATTGCCACCCGGTGATCGGTAGATTCCAGCGCTTCAAAAGCACGCCGTACAACGCATAGACGATCGCGGCCAGCAGCATCAGTGCGTCGCCCGCATGCACGCCGTTCTGCAACAGCGACGACAATTCGCCGCCGCTGACGAGATAGACGAGGCCCGCGAACGACAGCGGCGCGCCGCAGATCATGCCAAGCGTCGGCTGCTCGCCGAGCAGCGCGGCGCTGAGCGCGACCGTGAGTAGCGGCGTCAGCGCGGTGAACACGGCCATGTTGGTCGCAGTGGTGGTCTCGGCCGCGAGATACGACAGGCTCTGGAACAGGCACATCGCAAGGAAACCGAGGATCGCGAGCGGCCCGAGATGCGGCCAGATCGCGCGACGATTGCGCCAGGCTGCGCGCGCCACGAACGGAGACATCAGGAGCACCGCGACCAGCAGGCGATAGAAGGTAATCGCCTGCGGACCGATCGTGTGGGCAGAGAGACGCGAGACGATGATGTTGCCGGCCCACAGCACGATGGCAACGAAGGGATAGAGAAGTGCAGCATTCTTCTTGAGCATGATCCGGCAGCGCATTGGTGAAGGACGCACCAGCAACTACCTGTCGCGCCAAAGTCCGTCTCACGCTAGAATGACCTCACCTAGCGAGATTGGGACATGCGAGATGAAGACGTGTTGAACGAGCTGATCACACGGCACCTCGATTATCACGCCACGGCGCGGCCGATGGCGGCGATGGAGATCGACTATCCGAGCGGCACATCGACCGGCCTGCATGCGCATCCGCGCGGCCAGCTGCTCTACGCGATCGAAGGCGTGATGATCGTGCGCTGCGCCGAGGGCACCTGGGTGGTGCCGCCCAATCGCGCGGTGTGGCTGGTGGCCGGTCTCGCGCACGAGGTCCGGATGTGCGGCGCGGTCAAGATCCGCACCGTGTTCGTCGACGCCGATGCGGCCCCCAATCTGCCGCGGACCAGCTGCGTGTTCACGGTCTCGCCGCTGCTGCGCGAATTGTTCGTCGCCGCGATGGGGGTGCCGCTGGATTATGCGCCAGGCACAAGCGACGAGCGCCTGATGCGCGTGCTGCTCGACCAGCTGCGCGAAATCGATGTGCTGCCGCTGCATCTGCCGATGCCGCGCGACCAAAGGCTCGCACGGATCTGCGCGGCGCTGGTGGCCCGCCCGGACGACGCCGCCACGGCGGAGCAGTGGGCGCGCCGGCTGAAGCTGACCTCGAAGACGATCCATCGTCTGTTCGCCAGGGAAACCGGCATGACGTTCGGCGAGTGGCGTCAGCAGGCTCGCCTGTTGTTCGCGCTGGAACGCCTCGCGCGCGGCGCGCGGGTGGTCGATGTGGCGCTCGATGCCGGCTATGCCAGCCAGAGCGCCTTCACCGCGATGTTCCGCAAGCATTTTGGCGTGCCGCCGAACGCGTTCTATCGATAGAGCGTTTTCGAGCGAAGTGGATACCGGTTCGCGTAAGGAAAACGCGTCAAAGCAAGAATCTAGAGCCCCGTTCCGATTCCATCGGAACGGGGCTCTAGACCCGCCGCGGTGGCGACACAACTAGTTCGCCGCATATGCCGACTGGGCCACCGGCCCCAATATCCATTCCCTGAACGCCGCGATCTTCGGAAGCCCCTGCCGATTGTCGGGGCAGACGAGATAGTAGGCGAACTCCTCCAGATGCGCGGTCTCCAGCAGCTGGATCAGTTCGCCGCTCTCGATCTCGTTTGCCACCATCGCTGCCGGCAGCAGGCCCGCGCCCTGCCCGGTCAGCACGGCTTTGAGGAGGAGACCGCTGTCGTCGAACGAAGGGCCGCGCGGCGGACGCACCTCCGCGATGCCGTTGGCTTGAAACCACAGGCTCCACCCCTTGCGATCGGCATCATGCACCTGCGGCCAGCCCGCAAGCTCGCCAGGGGATGTCGGCCGCCCGAGACGCGCAACCAGCGACGGCGAGGCGACCGCCACCATCTCGACCGTGACGACGCGGTCGCTGCGCAGCCCCGGATAGCGGCCGAGACCGTGGCGCACCGCGACGTCGATTCCGCTGCGCGAGAAATCGACCAGCGTGTTGCTGGTGACGATCTGAAGATCGATCTCGGGATGCACGCCCTGAAACGACGCCATGCGCGGCACCAGCCAGGCCGACGCAAAGAACGGCGTGACGCTCACCGTCAGCGTGCCGACGTCGGTCGATGCAGCGACGCGGCGCGATGCCTCCGCGATCTGGCGAAACGCATTGCGGATCGACGGCAGATAGTCGCGCCCGGCGTCAGTGAGATAGATGCCGCGCGGCACCCGCTCGAACAGCTTGACGCCGAGATGGGCTTCCAGCGTCTTGAGCATCTGGCTGACCGCACCCGGCGTCACGCACAGCTCCTCGGCCGCGAGCTTCACCGAGAGATGGCGGGCGGCGGACTCGAACGCCTTGAGCGCGTTCAGGGGTGGAAGCCTACTCTCCATGATTTAGATTTTCTAATCTTAACTGCGCAGCAAATCTGGTTTGCCAACGGGACCATCGCGGCGCTTAGTGAGCTTATCGTAATGCTGAGAGCCACGTCAACTCAGAGGAATTCAGGCCAATAAGGATAGATTTTCTAATCTTTATCATGGCTCGCGACGGCGGCTCTCGGTTCCCTGATGGAGCCGGAACAGGACATGACTGAGGTCCCCAATAAACTCGCTCTGCGCGAGATCGGTGGAGGCAGCGATCCCCGCCAACGCGTCGACCGTATCAACGCATCGCAGCCCGGCAGCCTGCCCGGCCTGCTGGACTTTCAATGGCTCGAAGCCGAACGCGGCCTCATCCGCGGCCGCTTCGAGATTGCCGCGAAGCACTTCTCGCCGCACGGGCTCTTGCACGGCGCGAGCATCGTCGCGCTGGCGGATACCGCGTGCGGCTTCGGCTGCCTCGCTTCCTTGCCGGATGGCGCGACCGGCTTCGCCACCGGCGAGTTGAAGACGAACTTCATCGGCGCCGCGCGCGAAGGCGGCGTCAGCTGCGAGGCGCGCCTCGTTCATGCCGGCCGCACGACCCAGGTGTGGGATGCCGAGATCCGCAGCGAAGTGACGGGCAAGGCCATCGCGCTGTTTCGCTGCACGCAGATGCTGCTCTATCCGCCGGCCAAGGCAGGCGGCGGCGCATCACAGGGAGAACGATCATGAGGAACGCCGTCATGCACGCCGGTTATCAGAGAGCAAAGCCGTTCTATGGCTGGTATGTCGTCGCAGCCGCCTTCGTCGTGACCTTGATCGGCTTCGGCAGCGCCTACACGTTCTCGTCCTTTGTCGAGCCGTTGCAGCAGGAGTTCGGTGCCTCGCGCGGCTCGGTCTCGCTGGTGTTCTCGTTCGCGGGCTTCCTGTATTTCGGCCTCGGCATCGTCTCCGGCCCACTTGCCGATCGGTGGGGCGCACGCAGGCTCGCAGTCCTTGGAATGGCACTGGTCGGTCTCGGCATGGTGCTGGCGGGACAGGCGCAGACCATCCTTCAGGTCTATGCCGCCTACAGCATCGGCATCGGCGCCGGCGTCGGTTGCGCCTATGTTCCGACCTTGGGCGCCGTGCAGCGCTGGTTTGTCCGGCGGCGCGGTTTTGCGTCGGGCCTCGCCGTCAGCGGGATCGGCGTCGGGACACTGGTGATGCCGCCGCTCGCGACCTGGCTGATCACGAGCCTCGGCTGGCGCGATGCCTACGTCGTGTTGGGCGTCGTCGCTGCCGTCGCGGGGATCGGAGCATCGCTCCTGATCGCCGACGATCCGCGCCGCCATGGCACCGGACCGGATGGTGATCCGCTTGAAGCGGCCTCTAGCGCTCCGCTCCGTCAAGGCGTCTCGATCCCCGGCGCAGTCAAGACCGCCCGCTTCGCCGGGCTCTATGCGGCCTGCCTGATCAGCGCGTTCGGGGTGTTCGTGCCCTTCGTGCACCTGGTGCCGTTTGCCGTCGATCATCAGGTGGCGCCGACGCTCGCCGTGCTGCTGCTCGGGATGATCGGCGTCGGCAGCACCGCCGGCCGGTTCTTCCTCGGCGGCATCGCCGACCGGGTCGGCCGCGATGCGTTCCTGATTGCGATGTATCTCGGCATGGCCGTCTCGCTGGCGATCTGGGCGATCGCCGGCAGCTTCTGGTCGCTCACGGTCTTCGCGCTGCTGTTCGGCGTGTTCTATGGCGGCTGGGTCGCGATCCTGCCCGCCGTGGTCACCGACCATTTCGGCGGCCGCAATGTCGGCGGCATTATCGGCATCCTCTACACCAGCGTCGCTGTCGGCACGCTGCTGGGTCCAAGCGCCGCCGGCTTCGCATTCGACATTAGCCACAGCTACTTCATCCCGGTGGCGATCAGCGCAGCCGCCAACCTCGCCGCCGCCCTCATCGCTGTCGCGACGATGCGAACGGCCTCGCCGATGGCTTCAGTCGCGCGGCCGTGACGGTCGGAGATCCCCGTGCTACGCTCAGGGATCACCAACCCCTCGGTCCGAGCCTCTGTGATCACCCGGTTCGCCATGACCAATGCCTGGACCTATCGGCGCGCCGCCAACGACGACATCGTCGAGCTGGCATCGTGGTGCGGTGCCGGCTCGCTCGCCCTCAGACCGCACTTCCATGACGAGAGCCAGATCGTGCTGGTGCTGTCGGGATCGCGCGCCTTTCGCATCGACGGAGCGACCGCCACCGTGCCTGCGGGCCATGCCGCGCTGATCCCGGCGGGAATGCTGCACGCACCGGTGGCGACACCGGGTGAGGAGACGGTTTGCCTGAATGCCTACGTTCCGGCGAACCGCGCCTGCTCGTCGCTCCGGCTCGTCAATGTCGGGGACCGCTGGCGGAGCATCGACGAGATATCGCCCGAGCACATCAGCGAGATCGCCAACGACATCCTGTCGCGCGAGGAGCCCGGTTCGACCGAGCAGACCGGCAGAGCCAAACTCGGCACGGCCTTGACGGAGAGCCCCGAGCCGATCGGCGAGATTGCCGCCAGCTTCGGGCGAAGCCGCGAAGGGTTCAGCCGCATGGTGAGGCGCGAGCTCGGCGTCGCGCCGCATGCGTTCCGGCTACTCGCCCGGCTCAATCTTGCCCGGCAGTTGCTGCGCGCCGGCGAGCCGATCGCAGCCGTTGCGGCGGATGCTGGCTTTTCCGATCAGAGCCACCTCACCCGTCTGTTCCGCCGCACCTTCGGCACGACGCCGGGCGTCTACTGGCGCGATTGAAGCGGCGTCACAGACGTTCGAGACCAGCCGCTGCTCCGCCCGCTAGCCTGCTCACCCTGCAAAGGGGTGAAGGATGGATACCCAGACAAGTCTTCTGCTGCTCGCGGCCGGCTGCGCCGGGGGCGTCATCAACGCATTGGCCGGCGGCGCGACGCTCATCACCTTTCCGGCGATGCTTGCCGCAGGCCTGCCGGCGGTCATCGCCAATGCGTCGAATGCGGTGGCGATCTCGCCGGGGCATTTGATCGCAGCACTCGCCGATCGCGGCAAGCTGCCGCCGCCGACGTGGCGCACGAGCAGCTTCGTCGCCGTCTCCACGGTTGCAGGCGGAGTCGGTGCCGGCGTCCTCTTATTGCTTCCCGAGCGGCTGTTCGTCCTGCCGGTGCCGGCCCTGATCGCATTCGCAACGCTGCTGTTTGCCTTCGCGCCGCAGATCCAAGCATCGCAGATCCAGGCGTGGACCACCGGACATCAGAAAGCCGCAGCTCTGCCCTCGACCGGTGCGAGCAGTGCTGTCCTGGGATTGGCGTGCGTCTATGGAGGGTTCTTCGGTGCCGGGCTCGGCGTCATCCTGACCGCGGTGCTGTCGATCACGGAACCCAACGACATCAGGGCGATCAAGGCATTGAAGAACCTGCTGGCGACCTGCGTGTCGCTCGCCGCAACGCTGATCTTCATCGTGCAGGGAGCGGTACGATGGCCGGAGACATCTGTGATGCTGCTCGGCGCCGTGGTCGGCGGCTATGCAGGAGGCCACCTGATCCGGATCCTGCCGGCTCAGATCGTCCGGCAGTTCGTCATCGCCGCCGGAGCACTGATGACCGTGATCTACGCGGCACGCTACTGGTTCTAGATGGAGCGAGGGAGCCGAGGCTCCCAGCTCGAGCTGTGCGTTTTCGAGCGAAGTCGACTACCGGTTCGCGTGAAGAAACGCGTCAAAACGAAAACTTAGTGCGTCGTCATCCAGGCGCGGGCTTCGCGCTGGGCGGCAGCGATCTCGACATCGGACATCTGCTCGGCGACTTCGCGGCGGTGCGCGATCGCGTCGGTACGTCCCTTGAGCGCCGCCAGATTGAACCATTTGTGCGCCGCGACGAGGTTGACCACGCCGGATCGGCCGCTCGCCCAATACATGCCACGCTCGAACAGCACGTCCTGGATTGCGGTCGCAGCAACCGGGACAGCGCCTTCCTGATCGATGACCCCCTGAAACATTGTCGTCATTCCCCGTTTTGTTGTTGGCCGCCCTCCCCCGAGCGCGGCCCCCGTCCACTGTTAAGCTACCCTGTCATTCCCGGGCTGATCCTTTGGATCATGCCCCGCGCCGATCACTTGGATCACCGCGCGCCGTTTGCCGGCTTGTTGGGATGATCATGGCCCATCAAATTTGAAGAGCGGTTTAAGTATCGCGATGAACGGGATGTAAATCGGGCCCGCCCGGCACGTTCCCCGGAATCGCAGAAGTGCCTGTGCCGCAGGCATTTCCGTGCATTCGTGAACGCCGGTTTACCCTGGTGCTTTGGACTAGGATAACCATCGCGGACAATGGCCGCGGGCGCCGGCCGGTGCCGGCCGCCGACGCATGTAATCAGTCGATGAGGTGATAGCGGGCTGGCACGCCTGGCGGGACGGTCCGCGGAGCCGCGGTGCGGTCGAGCGCGCAACAACAACGCGAGGCTGTCAGGCCCGACGTCGATCCGGAAAATGGGATGTGGAAAGTGGCTGCCGGGCGCGGACTGCGCGGGCCGCCGGAACGAGGGGGTCGGCGAACACGTCAGGACCAGATTTCAGCTCGGCATTCTCGCCGGTGAAATTGCGGAACCGAGCCGGCCCCGCACCGAACGAAGAAATCTCTGTTTCTTCTGCCGGACCGCTTTTGGGAAGGTTGCCCTCTCCGAAATTCGATCCAGCCGTTTGACCTGATGTCTCGCCGACACCCTCTTTCGTCAGCCAGAGCCTTGGGGTGGGATGTGCCTCTCAGCAGTCCGTCCGCTGGCTCTCGCGACGTGCCGGCATCAAGCCGCCGGCAATCCTCTCAAGGCGAGAGGCTTACTTCTTCTTGGCGACCTTGCGGGTCTTCTTCGCAGTCTTCTTCACTGCGCTCTTCGCCTTCTTCGCCTTCTTCGCCTTCTTTGCCTTCTTAGCCATGTTGCCCTCCAGTATGTGAGATGGCTCTCGCTGCGTGCACTCGGGAATCGATATGCACTACTTCCCGAATACACCAACAGACCGAAAAAAACAGTGTCCCGCTTAAGGAAGTGTTGACGCAGCGGTGGCAGTGCGCACAGCGCGCGGCACCGATCAAATCGGCATTGCGTTCGCGCGACGATGCAAGAAGTGCAAGAGCGGCCGACATCGGCATTTGTCAACGTTGCAGGAAACGCCTGTATTGCAGGCATTTCTTGAATTCGCATTCGAGCGATCGACGCGCGATCGTCATTGCGCTGAGTCGCAAGCCGTGACGAAAAGCGGCGCGTCGCGAACGCCGAGTCGTAATTTTTGGCAACGAAAAAATTTTCGTGGGTAAGACCGCTTTTGCCTCGTTTGAGGTCACCGGGACCGGATTCGCGAACGAATCGCAGCTTCGCCGATTCGGCGTCGAAGGCGTCAGCGCGACCGTCGAGGGCGGGTGTGAGGCAGGATCACGCCGCGTTCACGCGCGCGCGACGACGCCGATGGCGACGGCGCGAGAGCGTGATCCGACTGGATCATGCGCCAAGGACAACATCATTGTCCTGTTCGTTCAGATGCCGAGCTTGGACTTCAAGAGCTCGTTGACCGCCTTCGGGTTCGCCTTGCCGCCCGACGACTTCATCACCTGACCGACGAACCATTGAAGGGCTGCGGGCTTCGCCTTTGCCTGCTCGACCTTGTCAGGATTGGCCGCGATGATGTCGTCGACGACCTTCTCGATCGCGCCGAGGTCGGTAACCTGCTTCATGCCGCGCGCCTCGACGAGCCCGCGCGGATCGCCGCCCTCCCGCCAGACGATCTCAAACAAGTCCTTGGCGATCTTGCCGGAAATCGCTCCCTCGCCGATCAGATCGACGATCGCGGCGAGTTGCTCCGCCGACACCGGCGAGGCTGCGATCGCGACGCCTTCCTTGTTGAGACGGCCGAACAGCTCGTTGATCACCCAGTTGGCGGCAAGCTTGCCGTCGCGCGCCTTGTCGGCGAGACGAGCGAGCACCGTCTCGTAGAACTCCGCGCTCTCGCGCTCGGCAACCAGCACGCTCGCATCATAGGACGACAGGCCGAAGCCCGTAATAAAACGGGACTTCTTCTCGTCCGGCAGTTCCGGCAGCTGCGCCTTGAGTTCATCGACGAAGGCCTGGCTGAATTCGAGCGGCAGCAGGTCGGGATCGGGGAAGTAACGGTAGTCGTGCGCCTCTTCCTTGGAGCGCATCGAGCGCGTCTCGCCCTTGTTCGGGTCGAACAGCCGGGTCTCCTGGTCGATCGAGCCGCCGTCCTCGATGATCTCGATCTGGCGCCGCGCCTCGTACTCGATCGCCTGGCCGATGAAGTTGATCGAGTTCATGTTCTTGATTTCGCAGCGGGTGCCGAGCGCGGTCTCGCCATGGCGGCGCACCGAGACGTTGACGTCGGCGCGCAGGCTGCCCTTCTCCATGTCGCCGTCGCAGGTGCCGAGGTAGCGCAGGATCGAGCGCAGCTTGGTGACGTAGGCCTTGGCCTGCTCGGCATCGCGGATGTCGGGCTTGGAGACGATCTCCATCAGCGCGACGCCGCAGCGGTTGAGGTCGACATAGGACATCGTCGGCGACTGATCGTGCAGCAACTTGCCGGCGTCCTGCTCCAGATGCAGCCGCTCGATCCCGATGGTGACGCTGCGGCCGCCATCGAGCTCGAGCACCACCTCGCCCTCGCCGACGATCGGCGACTTGTACTGGCTGATCTGGTAGCCCTGCGGGGAGTCTGGATAGAAGTAGTTCTTGCGGTCGAACACCGAGCGCAGGTTGACCTTCGCACTCAGCCCGAGACCGGTGCGCACCGCCTGGCGGACGCACTCCTCATTGATCACAGGCAGCATGCCCGGCATCGCGGCATCGACCAGCGAGACATGGGAGTTGGGTTCGCCGCCGAACGCGGTCGACGCGCCCGAGAACAGCTTCGCGTTCGAGGTGACCTGGGCATGGACCTCCATGCCGATCACGACCTCCCAATCGCCGGTGGCGCTCTTGATTAGCTTGTGAGGGGCAGCGGATGCGGTCATGGATCTCGGTTTCCGGATAAAGTGATATCTGGGATGGATTGGGCTTCGCGCAACCGATCGCGCCAGTCAAGCCGCCTTGCAGTCCCCTTGCGGCCCGCACTGGCGCATCTGGTACAGATCAGAGCCCGCGCCGGAACTGCTGATAGGCCTTGCTTGAGCGTAGTGCGTCCGCGCCGCCCGTGATCAGCTGGTCGACCTGCTCCGGCGGCAGCGAAAGCCGCGTCGGAATGGCGTTCAGGATGCCGGCGCGCTCCGGTCCGAGCCGGTCGAAGCCGAGCCGCTCGACATAGATCGCGACGTCACCGCATTTCCAGCCGGCGCCGACGCCGAGCCTGGTGCGATCCGCCGCCGACAGGCCGCAGCGCCAGTGCTTCAGCTTGCCGGACCAGTCGCTGGCGAGCGCCGTGAAGGCGGCGTAGCTGGAGCGCACGCTGGCATCGATCGCGGTGTCGGCGGCCGCGGACACCAGCTCGACGCCGCTCGGCCCTTCGAGCGTCTGCACGAAATCGCCGGAGATGCCGCGGCCGGCATCGACCACCAGGAACAGGATGCGCCTGAGCTTGGCCGCCTGCCGTTCGCTCAGCGGCTCGTAGGGGCGTTGCGCGGCGAGCAGGCCGATGCTCAGCCCCGACAGGCCGTAATTGTCGACGAGGCCGCCATCGAGCAGCTTGACGTAGCGCATCGAGCCGTCGCGGTAGCGTGCCTGGGCCTCGGCATAGGAGCGCAACAGCGGCTGCGCGTTCGGATCGTTGCGCACCCGATCGAGCCAGGACGGCAGCGGCGCGGCGCAGCCGCCGGGATAGGTTTGCAGCACGATCGGGGCGAATGCCAACGGTACCGCGGCGGATGCCGCCACCGCTTCGGCGACACGATAGGAGCGAATGTCGCTGCACAGCGCATCGAACGACGTCTTGCCGAACACGAACGGCGTGCGATTGTAGATGTCTGACGCGTTGATCCACACCCGCGGCCGGCGGTCATCTGGCAATGCCTCGAACCGCGCGCCGTCGAACAGGTTTTGATCGAGCCAGTCGGTGAACTGGCTGTCGTTGACGCCGCCGCCCAGCGCGCGCCCGATATTGCCGAGTGAGATCCTGGTCTTCAGTCCCTCCTCGGCATTGCGCAGCAGGAAGCGTTCGCGGAAATCGTCGAGCGCCGCACGGCGCTTCAATCCGAAATAGGCGGCGGTGACCGATCCGCCGGAGACGCCGGAGACGAAGTCGACACGGTCGAGCAGTGTCTTGGTGCCGGCGGCGCTGGAGCGCACCCGGTCGAGCTCTTCCAGCACGCCGAACGAAAACGCCGCGGCGCGCGTGCCGCCGCCGGAGAACGACAGCGCAAGCAGCAGATCGTCTTCATAGCTTGGAATATCGCTGACACCGTTGGTGTCGGCAGCCGCGGCGCCGAGCGGCACGTTGCCCGGGAGATTGTAGACGGTTGCGCAGCCGCCAAGGCCCACCGCCACCGCAGCCACCAGCAATGCTGACAGCCATCCCCCTATGCCCGACCCACGCACGAATACTCTCTTTGCCGCTGGCCCCCGCCCGGTTCCACCAGCCTATCACGGCCAATCTGGGCGGCGGCATGGCGGCCGAAACAGGGTTAATGCTCGCGGTGCCAAGACACCGCACTTGGCACCGGTTGTTCAGACCAAAAGTGCGGAGACGATCCGCTCCCACTCGGCCTCTACGGTATCGTTCGCGACAGGCTGGCCGGCCCGGCGATACCAGTAGCCGGCATTGCCGAGATCGCCCTCGACGCGATGCAGATAGGCATGCACCCAGGCCGAATTGGCGTCGTTCTCGTCTTGCACGATGCGGTGCGCCTGATCCCAATCGCCCTTCCTCGCCCACCACAACGCGGCAAGCGGCGGCGACAGCGCGCTATCCGGCGCAGCGTCAGCGAGACTGGCGCGGAAATCCGCCATCGCTCACCACCATCTTGGCGCCGCGAACCGGCCGGCCGCCTGCTCGATCACCTCGCCGAGCGAGAACAGCGTCTCCTCGTCGAACGGACGGCCGATCAGTTGCAGGCCGAGCGGCAGGCCTTGCGTCTCCTTGCCCGCGGGCACGGCGATGCCCGGCAGGCCCGCCATGTTCACGGTCACCGTGAAGATGTCGTTGAGATACATCTCGACCGGATCGGCACCGCCCTTCTCGCCGATGCCGAATGCCGCCGACGGCGTCGCCGGCGTCAGGATCGCGTGCACGCCCTTGGCGAAGCAGTCCTCAAAGTCCTTCTTGATCAGCGTCCGCACCTTCTGCGCACGCAGATAATAGGCATCGTAGTAGCCGGCCGAGAGCACATAGGTGCCGATCAGCACGCGGCGACGCACCTCGTCGCCAAAGCCGTCGGCGCGGGAGTTCTCGTACATCTCGATGATGTTCTTGGCCGGCTCGCGCAGCCCATAGCGCACGCCGTCATAGCGCGCGAGGTTCGACGAGGCCTCCGCCGGCGCTACGATGTAATAGGCCGGCAGCGCGTATTTGGTGTGCGGCAGCGACACCTCGACGAGCTCCGCACCCGCGGCCTTCAGCCACTGCGCGCCCTCGCTCCAGAGTTTTTCGATCTCGGCAGGCATGCCGTCGAGCCGGTACTCCTTCGGGATTCCGATCTTCATGCCCTTCACGGACTTGCCGATCGCGGCCTCGTAATCCGGCACCGCGATGTCGACCGACGTGGTGTCCTTGGGATCGTGACCGGCCATCGAGCGCATCAGGATCGCGGCATCGCGCGTCGTGCGCGCGATCGGGCCGGCCTGGTCGAGCGAAGACGCGAACGCCACGATGCCCCAGCGCGAGCAGCGGCCGTAGGTCGGCTTGATGCCGACGGTCGCGGTGAACGCGGCGGGCTGGCGGATCGAGCCGCCGGTGTCGGTCGCGGTCGCGCCCATGCAGAGCAGTGCAGCGACGGCCGAGGCCGAGCCGCCGGACGAGCCGCCCGGCACCAGCGTGGTGTTGGAGCCTTCGCGCCGCCACGGGTTGGTCACCGGGCCGAAGCACGAGGTCTCGTTCGACGAGCCCATCGCGAACTCGTCATTGTTGAGCTTGCCGAGCAGCACCGCGCCGTCGCGCCACAGCTGCGAGGTCACCGTCGACTCGTAGGGCGGAATGAAATTGCCGAGGATCTTCGAGCACGCCGTGGTTCGGATATCGCGGGTCGCGAACAGGTCCTTGATGCCGAGCGGAATGCCGGCCAGCGGTCCGCCCTCGCCCTTTGCAATCTTCTCGTCGGCGGCCTTCGCCATGTCGCGGGCGCGGTCCGGCGTCTCGAGCACATAGGCATTGAGCACGCGCGCGGCCTCGATGGCGGCGAGATGCGCATCGGTCAGTTCGCGGGCGGTGAAGGATTTGCTCGCCAGGCCCTCGCGGGCCTCGGCGATCGTCAGCGATGTCAAATCGGTCATTTATTGATCGGGCTGCAGAAGAACGGAGACAGGGTCTTGTCGTTGGCGGGGTCGTCCTGCCGGGGGCTCATATTTCTCTGGGCATTTTCCTTGGCGCGGGCGGCATCGAGCGCCTCGAGATGGTCGAGCACGGCGTCCATCGCCGCATTGGGATCGGCGACCTTCCCCTTGCGCTCCATCGCATCGAGGAAGTCCATATAGGCCTTGTAGGCCTTCTCATCGTCGCAGAGCAGACACATTGGGACCGTCCCAGAACAGAGAACTACTCGACCACCTTCGGCACCAGGAAGAAGTGGTTGGTCGTATCGGGCGCATTGCGGACGATGTCGTCGGCGATTTCGCCGTCATTGACCACGTCGGCGCGCTTCTTCATCTCCATCGGCGTCACCGAGGTCATCGGCTCGACGCCGTCGACATTCACTTCCGACAGCTGCTCGACAAAGGCCAGCATCGCGTTCAGCTCGCCCTGGAGATGGGGAACTTCGGCGTCGCTGACCGCAATCCGCGCCAGGTGCGCGATGCGGCGGACGGTCGTGGCGTCGACGGACATTATATAGGGCCTCGGGTCTCAAAAGGTCAGCCCGCCGTATAGCAGAGGCCGGTTTTGCGCCGCAACCGCGCGAATCCCGCAGCCCCGGGGCTTCGGCACCCTGCCGGGCACCCGGGCGAGCCATTCCGGCGCGCATTCGGGCCGCAAAAGCCTGCGACGAAACCACTTTGCGGCTGCCACGAAGTGGTGCCGAAACATTCGGGGCGCCTACTCCCTCCAAATCAAAAAGTTCGGAGTGCGTCATGCAAACACTGGAAAACCGCCCCCGGCCGGAGGGCTGGGATCCCGCCCTGTGGTCGATCGGCACGGTGCTGGGGATTGCGATCCTCTACGTGGCCTGCCTGGTCTGAGCGAGGCGAGCGATGGCCAAATCCCAGGCAAAAGCTCTGCAGGAAAAGGCCGAGATGTTCGAGCGCCGCGCCGAGCGCGCCGCGGATCCGATCTCCCGGCAGCATTACAGGGAAATGGCCGCGCATTATCGCAGGCTCGCGACCGAGCATCTGGAGATCAACCAGAGCGAGCCCGCACGCCAGGCCTGAGAGTGCGATCCGGCCCGCCGCGGTCGGCTAGGCCTGCTTCGGCAGCAACGGCCGAAAGAACGACCGCTCATAGCGGACAAAGCAGCGCGTCTCCCTCGCGAAGGCGATCGCCTTCTGAACGTCCGGATCGAGCGCTGAATCCTTGCGGTACTGTTCGTAGGCCGCAAGGCTCGGAAAGCTGAAAATCGCCAACGCGACGTCGCTGGCGCCCTCGGACGGCAAGAAATAGCCGTGATGAATACCGCCAAACCGCGGCACCAGTTCCAGCCACATCGCACCATAGGCCTCGAATTCGGCGAGCTTGTCCGCACGAACTTCGTATCGCAGATAACAGGTGATCATGCCGTGGTGCTCCTGCGCCAATAGAACTGCCGCCTCTCGATACCCGGATATCGGAGGTGGCAGTCCGGGGGCATACACCGAAATTGCGCGGACGGAGGTGAAATCAGCCCGCCATCTTGCCCATCCGTGCCAGCGCGGCACCTGCCAGCGCGCGGGTCAGCTCGGCGGCCGGCATTTCCTTGCCCATCCGCACCGCCTGCCCGGCCCAGAGGTTGGTGAAATCGACCTTGCCCTGTTTTTCGGCAGCCGCCTTCAGCGGCCCGAGGGCGGTCGCCGCGTGCGGGAACGCCGGCGCGTCTGGTGAGATCGGGCCGACCTCGCGCATCACGCGGTTGGCGACACCCCGCGCCGGGCGGCCGGTCATCACATTGGTGATGACGGTCGATTCATCGCTCGCCTGCGCCAGCGCCACACGGCCCGCCGCGCCGACCTTGGATTCTGGACAGCGCAGGAACGCGGTGCCGATCTGCACAGCGGATGCGCCGAGCGCGAAGGCCGCCGCGATCCCCCGTCCGTCCGCGATGCCGCCGGCCGCCACGACCGGCACCTTCACCGCGTCGACCACCTGCGGCAGCAGCGAGAACGTGCCGGGCTGCTCGGCGATATCATCGGTCAGGAACATGGCGCGATGGCCGCCGGCGTCGGCGCCTTGCGCGATGACGACGTCGGCACCGTTCTCCTCGAGCCAGATCGCCTCCTTCACTGTCGTCGCCGACGACATCACGATGGCGCCCGCTGCCTTCACCCGCTGCAACAGTTTTGGCTCCGGCAGGCCGAAATGGAAGCTGACGACCTCGGGCTTCAGCTCCTCGACCACTGCGCAGAATGCCGCATCGAACGGCGCGCGGTTCGCCGCGTTGATCGGCGCATCCGGATCGAGGCCGTGTTCGCGATAGTAAGGCCCCAGTCGCTGCCGCCATTGCGCCTCGCGCGCCGGATCGGCGTCGACCGCCTTGTGGCAGAAGAAGTTGAGGTTGAGCGGCGCAGACACGCGCTGGCGGATGATGTTGACCTGCTCACGCGCCTTTTCCGCCGAGAGCATCGCACAGGGCAGCGAGCCGAGCCCGCCGCCCTGCGCAACCGCAATCACGAGCTCCGCATCCATCACGCCGGCCATCGGCGCCAGCACGATCGGGAATTCGGTCTTGAAACGATCGATCAATCGACGGTCCGGCCACATGGTCTGTCTCGCGCTTGTTCAGGACAAAGAGGAAAGAGAGTTGCGCCGGCCCTGCAACGTCTGCTCGGCCTCGGCGACAATGCGGCCGACGATCTCGGCCACGGGAACGATATCATGGATCAGCCCGACGGACTCGCCGGCAAACACCGCGGCAACATCGAAATTGGCCGCTTCCCTCGCAGCGGCGTATTCCTCCGCGATCTCGTCCGCGCGCTGCATCAGCTCGATCTCGCGGCCGCTCCAGCGCCGCAGATGGTCGTTGGAGAGCGAGCGCGCGGTGAACGGCGCCGGCCACATCAGCTTGCGCGACCAGTCCATCACCACGCCGCGCACCGTCTCGCCGCTCTTTGCCGCGCAGATCAGCTGCTTCGCCCGCTCGGGCGCATCGGCCTCGACGCTGGCATGGAAGCGCGTTCCCATCAGCACGCCGGATGCGCCGAGCATCATCATCGCCGCGAGGCCGCGGCCATCCGCGATGCCGCCGGCTGCGACGACAGGGACGCGCCCTGCCGCGAAATCGATGATCGCAGGCACGATGTCGAGCGTGGTGCGCGAAGCGCCGTGACCGCCCGCCTCCGTGCCCTGCGCGATCAGGATGTCGGCGCCGCAATCGAGCGCTTGTTGCGCCATCTCCTCGCTCTGCACCTGGCAGATCAGCAGCGCGCCCGCGGCCTTGATCTTGGGCGCGAACGGCGCGGGATCGCCGAATGACAGCATCACCGCGCGCGGTCGCGCCTCCAGCGCGATATTGATCAGCTCCGGCTGCTTCGCGAGGCTCCAGGTGATGAAGCCGATCCCGAATGGACGGCGATATCGCCTGAGCACCGCCGTCTCCGCCTCGAGCCAGGCTTTATCTCCATAGCCGCCGCCGAGAATGCCGAAGCCGCCCGCATCGCTCACCGCCATGACGAGCCGGCTTCCCGTGATCATCGCCATCGGCGCCGCCAGGATCGGATGCGCGATGCCCAGACGTGCCGTCAATTCGGTGCCGGTCGGCATGCGTTGCTCCCTGTTCTGGATTTGCTGTTCTGGACTCGCAGCCTAAGCGGGCCTAACATTCTCGGAAAATGAATACTAGAGAACGCTACCATCTCTAAAATGAAACGGTGGTCCCAGATGGAATTGACCGACCTGCTCACCTTTTCCACGGTCGCCCGGCTCGGCGGCATCACCCGGGCCGCCGACGAGCTGAACACCGTGCAGTCCAACGTCACCCAGCGCATCAAGGCGCTGGAGGCCGAGATCGGCACGCCACTATTCGAGCGTCACAGCCGCGGCATGTCGCTGACCGGCGCCGGCCGCCGCCTGCTGCCGTATGCGCAGCGCATGGCGGCGCTGTCGCGCGAAGCTGTGCTCGCCGCGCGCGACGATGGCGAGCCGAAGGGGCCGCTGTCGATCGGCTCGATGGAGACGACAGCCGCGGTGCGGCTGCCGACGCTGCTTGCCGAGTTTCATCGCCGCTATCCGGCGGTGCGCCTGACCTTGCGCACCGCGCCGACCGCCGACCTCGTCGCCTCCGTGCTCGACGGCTCGCTCGATGGCGCCTTTGTCGCCGGTCCGATCGAGCACGCCGAACTGTCGGCGACATCAGCCTTCACCGAGGAACTGGTGCTCGTCACCGCGCAGCGCTGGAAGTCGCTCGCCGCGTTGCGCGCCGGCACGCCGGAGTCGGGCCCCACTGCGCTCGTGTTCCGCACCGGCTGCACCTATAGGCAGCGCCTCGAACAGGTGTTCACCGAGTTCGGCTGGCCGTCGGCCGCCCGCTTCGAACTCGGCACGCTCGACGGCATGGTCGGCTGTGTCGCCGCCGACATGGGCGTCACCTTGCTCCCGCGCGCGGTCGTCGAGCGCGACCACGTCCAGCGCGACATCAAGATCCACAAGCTCAGTTCGCAGCATGCGCATGTCGAGACGCTGTTCATCCAGCGCCGCGCCACGCACCAATCCAGCGCGTTGCAGGGACTTGCCGCATGCCTTGGCGGCGACGATCGGGTCATCGCCGCCTGACCGGCGTTTTCGCATGGACGGCCGCCCGCCGCCGGGCTTTGCCTCGGCGCGCGGGTGCGTGCTAAGCGCAGGCCATGCCCGCCCCCATCCTCCCCCTGATCGAAGCTGCGCCGCACTGGCCCGAGCGCGGCGCGCTTGTTGGCCTCGACCTCGGTACCAAGACCATCGGCGTCGCCGTCTCCGATCCGGACCGGCGGCTCGCGACCGGCGTCGAGACCATCCAGCGCAAGCAGTTCAAGGCCGACGCCGCGCGGCTGTTCGCGATCGCGGCCGAGCGCAATGCCGTTGGCTTCGTGCTGGGCCTGCCGATCAACATGGACGGCAGCGAGGGCCCGCGCGCGCAATCGACCCGGGCCTTCGCCCGTAATCTCTCAAACCTCACCGCGCTTGCGATCGGGCTGTGGGACGAGCGGCTCTCGACCGCCGCGGTCGAGCGCGAGCTGATCGGGATGGACGTCAGCCGCGCCCGCCGTGCCGAGGTGATCGACGAGCACGCGGCGATCTTCATCCTGCAGGGCGCACTGGACCGGCTGGCGAAGCTGCGCGGAGACCGCTGACGATGGCCGTGGTGATCGCGGCGCTGCTGCCGGTATTTTTGCTGATCGTGCTCGGCTTCATCCTGAGACGCACGCTGATGCGGCTCGACACCCAATGGCATGGGCTGGAACAGCTCACTTACTACGTGCTGTTCCCGGTCCTGCTGGTGCAGACGCTGGTCAAGGCCGATCTGACCAAGGTGCCAGTCGCGGGCGTCGGCGGCGCGCTGCTGCTCGCCGCGCTCGTGATGTGCCTGCTGTGTCTTGCGCTGCGGGCCCCGCTCGCCCGCGCCGGGGTCGACGGCCCCGCCTTCTCCTCCATCTTCCAGGGCGCCACTCGCTGGCAGACCTATGTCGCGCTGTCGGTGTCGGGCAATCTCTATGGCAAGGTCGGACTTGCGCTGGCCTCGGTCGCGATGGTCGCGATCATTCCGCTGGTCAACGTCTTCAGCGTCGCCGTGCTGGCGAAATATGCCTCATCCGGCAAGCGGTCCGCGGGCGCCATCGGGATGACCGTCGTGAAGAACCCGCTGATCTGGGCCTGCGTCGTCGGGCTCGCCATCAACGTCACGCATGTCCCGCTGCCGAAAATCTGGCACGACGTCGCCGACGCGCTCGGCGGCTCGTCGCTGGCGATCGGGCTGCTCGTGACCGGCGCCGGGCTGCATCTGGAAGGTATCTTCCGTCCCAGCCTCGCCGCCAGTATCGCGCTGGTCCTGAAGCTGGTCGCAATGCCCGTCCTGACCGTCGCGCTCGCCGTATGGTTCGGCGTCACCGGCGCCAATCTCGCCATCGTCGCGGCCTGCGCCGCGGTGCCGACCTCGCCGTCAGCCTATGTGCTGGCGCGCCAGATGGGGGGCGACGCCCCCCTGCTCGCCCAGATCATCACGCTGCAGACGATTTTGGCCGCGATCACGATGCCGATCGTGATCGCCGTCGTTGGGCCGTAGACGTTTCCTGAGATCACCGCCTCCGCCTTGCCCTCGGTGAGCGACTCTGAGCGAGCGCGGATACGTGTCGGCGTTGGGCCAGGCTCACATGACGTGCTAGAAAAGAGAAAATGGAGAGGAAGCCAGTCTGGGCAGACTATGGATGAACGGCCGAAACCGTTAGAAGTTATCGTTGGCGAAAAGCTGAGTGCCGTCACTTTCGTGTTGGATTATTGGCAGCTGCAATTCGACGGACCAAGCATCAATGCTCTTACGCGTCTGGAAGTAAGCGCCGACGGGGTGGTCCTGCGCGACGGGAATGACCAGTTCAGAAATCTCATCTGTGGTCAAATCGGGAAAGTCGTCGTAAGCGTTGCGCTCACACGGCCGGAAGCCTTCACGATCACCTTTGAAGACCGATCCGAGATAAGAATCTCACTGAAATGGGAGGATTATCGAGGGCCCGAAGCGATGATCCTCTTTGGTCAGAACTCACCGACCGTGGTAGTCCGGACAAACAATTGAGGCCTGCTGCGCTATTTTCCGGACGAACCGGTGAACGCCGTATCGAGCACGTCACCGATCGGCTGCCAGCTGCGGCCGTCAAACTGGAGCAACCGCAATTGCTCGACCGGACGGAACTGACCGGTATTGATCTTGATGCCGGGGAGCAAGGCGGATGCCTGATAATCCCTGAGTGCCGCAGCCTGCTTCATGACGTTTTCGCGCGACAGGTCGTTGCCGCATTGCCTGAGCACCTGGACCAGCGTTTCGGCGGCCGCATAGCCGTAGACTGCAGCAGCGTCATCCTTGCCGCCGGCTTTCGTATACTTGTCGAGGAAGCTGCGCCAGGCGCCCTGCTCTTCCCTCCAGGCCGGATCACTTGCATCCTTCAGGAAGGCGGCAGTGACGACCCCGGTCGCATTCTCCGTGCCGGCCGGCTTGAGCACCGTCTCGATCGATGACGCCATCTGGTTCACGATGAACACCGGTCGCCAGCCGTGCTCGGCCGCGGCCCGGATCACCTTCGAGGCATTTTCCGGCACTCCGGCAAACACAAAGACCTCGGCCCCCGATTGCTTCAGGATCGAGATGTGGCCGTCCAGATGCTGATCGTCGACATCATAGGCGATGTCGACCCTGATATTGTGGGCGACGTCTCCCAGACCTTGCACCAATCCCTTGAACAATTCCCGGCCGAACTGGTCGTTCTCCCAGAGCGCCACGATCTTCTTTCCGGGATAGAAGGCCTGGATGTAATTGGCGTAGATGCGCCCCTCCTCGCGGTATGAGGGCTGCCAGCCCATGGTCCACGGATAGACCGATGGCTCGCTGAGGTCCTGATCGCCGGAGGCAACAAAAAGCTGGGGGACCTGCCGTTCGTTGAGATACTTCCGCGCGGCGAGATTCCCCGGCGCGCCAAACGAACCGAACATCAAAAGCACATTGTCGGTCTCGACCAGAATGCGCGTGAGGTCCATGGCGTTGGAAGCATCCGACAGATCGTCGTAGGACATGAAGCGGATCTTGCGGCCGCCGATTCCGCCGCGTTCGTTGATCATCTCGAAATAGGCGGCTTCCGCCTTGCCGATCTGGCCGAAGATCTCCAGCGCGCCGCTGTACGGCATCAGATTGCCGATGCGGATTTCGGTATCGGTCACGCCCTGGTCTCGGACCTGCTGCGTGATGGCGCCGAGAGACGCCAGCGCGACGACGCTGGCCAAGAGCGTTCGGATCAACCTAGCCATGACAAGAGCTCGCACGACGGCAGCCGCCGCTGCCTAGTTTCGGTCCGGCCCGCGCTCATTCATTGATCTAGATCATAGCACTCGAGAGGGACGCTGGCATCCCCTCCGTCAGCTTCCCGAGCGGACGCCTACGCGCCGCTACGGGTTCCGGACCATCATGCTGCAAACGATCACGGCGGCCATTGCGATGCCGATCGCGATTGACGCGGTTGGGCTTTGAGGCACTGCTTCACCAGATCATCGCGCGTCACCGCCACGCCACTCGACAATTGTGCTGCGCTCGTGAGGTGATGTTGCAAAGCGGGCCTTCAGATACCTCGCCTGCGTGCGCTCAACCCGCAAGCGATCCCCAATTGCGGCCCTGAGAACCTCATGCCTCTCGCGATCTTCCGGCAATGCAGGGTGAGATTCGACAGAGACCTCGCCCCGCGCAAATGCTGAGTTCCAGCGCAGCCAAATGTCCCAGTCTTCGAGGACGAGGGCGAAAAGGCCTTCGTCGACCGGCGAAACAAAAAAGTGTCGCCGTATTCTTCTGAACTGTGGTCGAACTCAGCCTCGTGGATGTGCGGCACGCCATCGACGTCTGCGAGCCCCAGGCGGGGCCCGTCATAATATTCGTTGATCGTGTGGACGCGGTCCCAAGCCATTGAACGCCTCGCCTGTATCAGCCCGCCAGCCACCAGGTCTGCAGCGTCGCCGCAAAATTGTTCAGCCCGTGCAGCAGGATGGTCAGCCAGGTCGAGCCGGTGCGGAAGCGCAGGTAACCGAACAGGAACCCGATCGAAAGCACCTCACAGAGGAAGAACCAGTCGTACTGCAGGTGCATGAAGGTCCAGACGATCGACGACAGCAGGATCGCGCCATAGGGGCCGAGCCGGGATTCCGACCAGCCGCGATAGAGCCAGCCACGCGCGAACAGCTCCTCCCAGAGCGGCGCGGCCACGGCGAAGGCGATCACCAGAAGCCACAGCGCGCTGTGCTCCTGCGCCGATTTCAGCACATCGCCCATGAAGCCCGGCGTCACCTCGCGGCCGGCGGCGCGGGACACCATGTCCCAGGCGCCGACCAGCACGACGAGCGCGACGACGCCGATGATCACGTTCTTCCACGACGTTCCGCGCAGCCCGAGGTAATCGGCGAACGGGATCCCGGTCCGGCGGATCGCGAACCACAGCACCAGCAGCACCATCGGCAGGCCGGCGAGCACCGAGAGCGAAATCGTCAGACCGTCGGCGACCACATGGGTGATGCCGGCCGCCGACAGTTCTCCGCCCTGCTCGATGATGCGGTAGATGACGACGGCAACCTGGCCGACGAACATTGCGACGAAGATCAAAAGGCCCCACAGCGCGGTGCCCCAGAACTTCCAGACCCGCGGTGGTGGCGGCGGTTCGATAGTGGCAGTCGCGTCGTGCGGCGTGAGAGAATCCATCAGCGAACCTCGGCTCTATCAATTCGTCATGGCCGGGCTTGTCCCGGCCATCCACGTCTTTTCTTGCTCCGCCGAAGCAAAGACGTGGATGCCCGGCACAAGGCCGGGCATGACGGTGGTGAATATGGTCATGGCAGCGCCCGCGCCAGCAGCGCGCGCTGATCGGTATCGGAGAGGTCCACCGCGCCGTACATGCCGGCGTGGCGTTCGGCAAGCCGTGTCGCCGCGAACAGTTCGGCATTTTTCGGCGAGACCTGGTTGAGCGCCGCAGTGGCAGCCAAGAGCGCCAGCTTCTCGACTGCAAGCCGTGCGATACGCTCGCTGTCCGGGCGGCGGAACGATTGTCCGATCGACGCAAGTGCCTCAACGGCGCCCGGCAGACCCCTGGTCTCGTCGGCGAGCGTACGCAGCACAGCGAGCGCGGCATCGGCCTCGCGGCCGAGTGCGCGCAACACGTCGAGGCACATCACGTTGCCGGAGCCTTCCCAGATCGCATTGACCGGCGACTCCCGGTAATGCCGCGCCAGAATGCCCTCCTCGACATAGCCATTGCCGCCGAGGCACTCCATCGCCTCATAGAGGAAGCCGGGTGCGCTCTTGCAGGTCCAGTATTTGATCGCCGGCGTCAGCAGCCGCATATAGGCAGCCTCGCCCGGGTCAGTGGGCGCTCGATCGAAGGCGCGGCACAGCCGCATCACCAGCGCGATCGACGCCTCGACATGCAGCGCCATGTCCGACAGCACCGCCTGCATCAGCGGCTGGTCGGCGAGACGCCTCTGGAACACGCTGCGATGCCGCGCGTGATTGAGCGCATGCGCCAGCCCCGAGCGCATCAGGCCTGCGGAGGCGATCGCACAATCCTGCCGCGTCAGCTGCACCATCTGGATGATGGTGCGGATGCCCTTGCCCTCGTCGCCGATCAATTCGGCATGGGCGCCGTGGAATTCGACCTCCGACGATGCGTTGGAGCGGTTGCCGAGCTTGTCCTTCAGCCGCTGGAAGTGGATCGCATTGACCGTGCCGTCGGGCGCAAAGCGCGGCATGAAGAAGCAGCTCAGGCCCGCGCTCGTCTGCGCCAGCACCAGGAAGGCGTCGCACATCGGCGCCGACATGAACCATTTGTGCCCGGTGATGCGCCAGGCATCGCCGTCGCGCTCGGCGCGCGTCATGTTGGCGCGCACATCGGTGCCGCCCTGCTTCTCCGTCATGCCCATGCCGAGCGTCATGCCGCGCTTGGTCCACCATGGCGCAAAGCTCGGGTCGTAGGCGCGCGTGGCGATGACCGGCATCGTCTTCGCCAGAATATCCGGCTGCGAGGCCAGCGCCGCGACCGAGGCGCGCGTCATCGTGATCGGGCAGAGATGACCGGTCTCGACCTGGGAAGCGAGATAGAACCTTGCCGCGCGCACCACCTCGGCCGCCCCGCCGGCCGGCTTGCCGTCGGCGGTCCAGGTCGAGTTGTGCACGCCGGCATGGGCCGAGTGCGCCATCAGCTCGTGATAGGCCGGATGAAACTCGACCTCGTCGCGGCGGTTGCCCCTGGCATCGAAGGTTCGCAGTTTCGGTGTGTTCTCGTTGGCGACGCGGCCGCGCTCCGCCATGACGGCCGATCCCCAATGCTTGCCGAAATCCACCAGCTCTGCGCTAGCCGCCGCCCCGCCATTGGCGGCGACCGCCGCGGCTAGCGGCGCGTCCGCCGTGAAGAGATCGACATCCCAAAATGGCGGCGACTGGTTGAAGACATCGTGGGTGGCGAACGGAGCCTGCGTCATGGTCTCCTCGGCGATTGGTCGCACTGCGCGCGATGCCCGGACAACGGTCTTCGTTGGTGGCAGCAGCGCCGTAATTGGAATCGGGGGATCATAAGCCTGCGAGCCGGCGCGGGGCAGCGAAAAGTACGCGTCCGCTAGATGCTTCCGTGCCTCGGAGCGTGGCGGCCGAGCCAGCGGTCGACCCAGTCGTTGGCGCGGGTCCGGTTCGCCTCCCTCCTGGACGCCTGGACCGGAAAGATGTCGCCGCGGTTCAGTTGCCGGTTATCGGGGTACTCGGCCAATTGCAGGTTCGATTCATGCGCGGCGCCGTCGACCGGAGAGATGTAGGCAAACCGGATCTCGATCTTGTGCTTGATGTCGGAGCCCTGCCATTTTGGATGATGACGCGCCAGAAGCTCGACAAGCTCGCAAGGCAACAGATCCGAGGTCGAGCTCCGATTGTCCTCGGTCTTCTCCATATAGCATTGCTCCTTGACGCTGCTGACGCGCGCGTCGATCGGCCGGAAGTTCACCCGCTTGTCGAACTCGATGTAGGCATAGAGGCCCGCGACGCCGATAGCGATCATCCCGTAGAGCCCCAGACGCATGGTCGAACTCCCATCCTGTCGGACCGCTGTGACGGTCAGATCATGCGCGTCTTGTCTGCCTTGGTCTTGGAGGCCAGTACCGGAAAAACCTCGCCGGCGCGCAGCGGCTTGCCGCTGGGGAAGTACGACATCTCCAGGCTCGACTGGTGCGAGACGCCATCGACCGGCGAGACATAGACGACGCGCACCTCGATTTTGTGCATCACGTGATAGCCCTGCCACTTCGGATGCTCCTTCCGCAGCAGCTCGGCGGTTTCGCAGCGAGTGAGGTCGGACGTGAACGTCGTCTTGGTGATGACGCCGCGCTCGACCTTTTCCAGATAGCACTGGTCATTGACGCTGCTGATGCGCGCATCGACGCGCTGGTAATTCGCGCCCTTGTCGTACTGGTCGTAAATCGCAATGCCGGCAGCGCCGACGACAATGATGGCAATGGCTCCGAAACGCATGCTTCGTGCTCCTGTAATGCCCGCACTTCAAACGGCCACAATTAAGGAGTGTTGAACGCGCGCCCAGCTACTTTTGCGATGGCAAGCCTTCTCTTGCCGAAATGCCTCGGATTTGAGGAAATTCCGTCGCGTCAGCGCGGCCGCGCGATTGGGAAATCATAGGCCGGCCCGCCGGCCTCCGGCAGCGAAAAGTGCCACCATTCCTTTGAATAGGTCACGAACCCCTGCCGGGCCATCGCCGCGACCAGAAGGTTGCGCCAGCGGCGCTGCGCCGGCGTGATCGCGCTGGCGGCGGTATGCCCCTTCACGTCGGAGCAATCGTAGCCGGTGCCCATGTCGACGCTGCCCTCCGGGGCACGCTCGGCGACCTGCGCGGTGCAGTCGGCATAGTCCTTGGCCGGATCGAACTTGCGCGAATTGTCCGCGGTCAGATCGACCAGCGTGAGATCGAGCGCCGCCCCGGTCGAATGACCGGAATGGGTGGCGATGTAACCGAGGCGGAACAGATCCGCCTTCGAGAACGCCGGGTTGTAGCGCCGCTCGGCGGCGGTCTCCTTGCCGTTCCGCGACCACGCCACCATGTCGGCGACAGCGCGGGCCGGCCGGTAGCAATCGAACATCTTCAGCGACAGGCGTTGCCGCGCCAGTTCCTGCTGCACAGCCTTGAGCCGCAGCCCCACCTCCCGCTTCACCACGCATTCCGCCGCGCCATAGCCCGCGATCGGCCGCCCCATGAAATTATTGGAGGTCGCGTAGCGGATGTCCTGGATGATGGTCGGATCGATGTCGCGCAGGAACGCGAAGTCGCCGGGCAGCTTCTGGGCGAAGGCAGACGAGATCGCCCCGAAGACCAGCAATGCGATCACGGCAATTTTCACGAGTCCCCGCTCCGCTGTCTTGCCTGCATGGCCGTCCAAGGGACCACCTCGCCTATGCTCCGCCTGAGCCCGGTCCTCCACGTCTTGTTCCGGAAAAACCAGCAAAAGCAAGGCGCGGACAGCTCGCAACAGGCCCAGGCACGATGGCGTAGAAACCCAGCCCCATCTTACTCGGGGAAAACTCCGCCTAGCCCTCTTCGCGCTTGCCCCACCGGCCATCCGCGCCTATAGCTCTCGCTTTAATGACCCCATCATTAAAATCGACTTTTGTCCTCGGTCACCGGCATCTGCTGGGCATCGAGGGCCTTTCCGCTGACGACATCACGGGCCTGCTCGACCTCTCCGAGGAGTATGTCGAGCTCAACCGCCAGGTCGACAAGAAACGCGCGAGTCTGCGCGGCCGCACCCAGATCAATCTGTTCTTCGAGGCCTCGACCCGGACCCAGTCCTCGTTCGAGATCGCCGGAAAACGCCTGGGCGCCGACGTCATGAACATGTCGGTGTCATCGATGTCGACCCGCAAGGGCGAGACCTTGATGGACACCGCGGTGACGCTGAACGCGATGCACCCCGATATCCTGGTGGTGCGCCACCACGCCTCCGGCGCGGTCGAGCTTTTGGCGCGCAAGGTTGACGGTTCCGTGATCAACGCCGGCGACGGCGCCCACGAGCACCCGACCCAGGCGCTGCTCGACGCGCTGACCATCCGCCGCAACAAGGGCCGGCTCGAGGGGCTGACGATCGCGATCTGCGGCGACGTGCTGCATTCGCGCGTGGCGCGTTCCAACATCTTCCTGCTCAACACCATGGGCGCCCGCGTCCGCGTGGTGGGCCCCTCCACATTGCTGCCGCGCGGCATCGAGCGGATGGGCGTCGAGGTTGCGCGCGACATGCGCGAGGGGCTGAACGGCGCCGACATCGTGATGATGCTGCGGCTGCAGCGCGAGCGCATGAACGGTTCCTTCGTGCCTTCGAGCCAGGAGTATTTCCACTATTTCGGCCTCGACCAGAAGAAGCTCGCTTACGCCAAGCCCGATGCGCTGGTCATGCATCCCGGCCCGATGAACCGCGGTGTCGAGATCGACACCTTCGTCGCCGACGGCGCGCAATCGCTGATCCGTGAACAAGTCGAAATGGGTGTGGCGGTGCGCATGGCAGTGCTCGAAGCGCTCGCCCGCAACCTGCCGAACGCGTGACGCCATGCTGACTGACCGCCGCCCCATCCTGCTCGCCAACGCCCGCGTCATCGATCCGTCCCGCGACTTCGACGGTCCGGGCGACGTCCTGATCGCCGACGGCGTGATCCGTGACGCCAAGCGCGGCATCGGCGCCGCCGGCGTCCCCGAAGGCACCGACATCGTCAATTGCGCCGGCAAGATCGTGGCCCCCGGCCTGATCGACATGCGCGCCTTCGTCGGCGAGCCCGGAGCCAGCCACCGCGAGACCTTCGCGTCCGCCAGCCAGGCCGCCGCCGCCGGCGGCATCACCACCATCATCTGCCAGCCCGACACCTCGCCGGTGATCGACAATTCGGCGACCGTCGACTTCGTGCTGCGCCGCGCCCGCGACACCGCGATCGTCAACATCCACCCGATGGCGGCGCTGACCAAGGGCATGCAGGGCCAGGAGATGACCGAGATCGGCCTGTTGAAGGCCGCCGGCGCGGTTGCCTTCACCGATGGCGACCGCAGCGTCACCAATGCCCAGGTGATGCGGCGCGCGCTGACCTACGCTCGCGATTTCGACGCGCTGATCGTGCATCACACCGAGGACCCGAATCTGGTGGGCGAAGGCGTGATGAACGAGGGCGAGTTCGCTACGCGGCTCGGGCTCGCCGGGATTCCGACCGCCGCCGAGTCGATCATGCTCGAGCGCGACATGCGGCTCGCGGCGCTGACCGGCGGGCGCTATCACGCGGCGTCGCTGACCTCGATCGAGTCGCTGGAGATCCTCAAGCATGCCCGCGACAACGGGCTCAACGTCTCGGCTTCGGTCTCGATCAACCACGTGACTCTGAACGAGAACGACATCGGCCCCTACCGCACCTTCCTCAAGCTGGCGCCGCCGCTGCGCACCGAGGAGGACCGCAGGGCGCTGGTCGCAGCGCTCGCCTCCGGCCTGATCGACGTCGTGATGAGCGACCACAATCCGCAGGACGTCGAGGTCAAGCGGCTGCCGTTCGCGGAAGCGGCGAGCGGCGCGGTCGGCCTGCAGACCATGCTGCCGGCGGCGCTGCGGCTGATCCACAATGGCGAGATGGAGTTCAAAACGCTGATCCGGGCGATGTCGACGCGGCCGGCGGAACTGCTCGGCCTGCCCGGCGGCACGCTGCGCGCCGGGGCCCCCGCCGACGTGATCGTGATCGACGCCGACACCCCCTGGGTGCTCGACCGCGACGACCTCAAATCGCTGTGCAAGAATACGCCGTTCGACGACGCCCGCTTCTCGGGCCGCGTGACGCGGACGATCGTCGGCGGACGGACGGTGTACGAACACGTCTAAATTGGCGTGGAACTCAGCGCGCCGCGAGTTGCGACATCGCTTCCATCGTCGTTCCAACGACGATGGCCGCGACGTAAACCACAAAGAAAACCTGCTCAAGCCGCCTGCGAACAGAAGCCATGATAAGCTCCCTCATTTCCAAGGCCATGGTGCGGATTGATGGTTAATATTTCATTGACGGAATTGGCAAAAATGGACCGGATCGACCGTCCAGGGAACCACCGCGATGTCTGCTGACGCGCTGCTGCTCGCCGCCTTCCTGATCGGCTATCTCCTGGGCTCGATCCCGTTCGGCATGATCCTCACCAGGCTCGCCGGCACGCAGGATCTGCGCACCATCGGCTCGGGCAATATCGGCGCCACCAACGTGCTGCGCACCGGCCACAAGGGCCTCGCCGCGGCGACGCTGATCGGCGACATGCTCAAGGGCACCGTCGCCGTCATCATCGCGGGCTCGATCGACGGCCCGAACGCGGCGATGCTCGCGGCGCTGGGCGCGTTCCTCGGCCACCTGTTCCCGGTCTGGCTCAGGTTTCGCGGCGGCAAGGGCGTCGCGACCTATATCGGCGTGCTGCTCGGCCTGTTCTGGCCCGCGGCGCTGATCTTCGCCGTGATCTGGATCGGCACCGCCACCACCACGCGCTACTCGTCGCTGTCGGCGCTGATCGCCGCGTTCGTGACGCCGCTGTTCCTGTGGTGGTTCGGCCACAACGCGCTCGCCTCGCTGTTCGCCGTGCTGACGCTGCTGCTGTTCTACACACACCGCGAGAACATCAAGCGACTGCAGGCCGGCACCGAAGGCAAGATCGGCGAGAAGAAGTGACGTCAGTCATTCCGGGGCATCGCGCAGCGATGAACCCGGAATCTCGAGATTCCGGGTCTGGTGCTTACGCACCATCCCGGAATGACGTTGCTACCGCCTCAGCGCATCCTCGACAAAGCTCGCCGCCGCCAGCGCCTTCGCGTCATCACCAAAACCCGAGATCACGGTCACGCCGACCGGCAATCCGCCCTCGGCGGTCAGCGTCGGCACGTTGACGCAGGGCACGCCCATCAAGGTCCAGAGCCGGTTGTAGCGGGGATCGCCGGTCGAGGCCAAGCCGTGGGGCGCGGCACCCGGCGCCGATAGCGTCAGCAGCACGTCGACCTCGCCAAAAATCGCTGACAGCGCCTGCCGCGCCCGCAGCGTGACGTCCATCGCCGCGTCGTACTCGGCGGGTGTGCCGCCCTTGCTCTCGTCGAGCCGGCCGCGCAGCAGCGGCGGCATCGCATCGTAGTTCTGGCCGTATTCCCAGGCGAACGACTGGTGCGCCTCGAACTCCTGCACCACCGGATGGATCCGCCACGCCTCCGCGATGATCTCCGGCATCGCGAGCTCGTGCACGATTGCCCCCGCGCGTTCCGCCGCCCGCGCGGCCTTCTGCAACGCCTCCGCGCCGGATGGTTCGGGCGCGCCGGCGAAGGCTTGCGTCACGACGCCGATGCGCGGCACTGCGAGCTCAGACGGCACGACAAGCTCGGGGCGCCTGGTCATCGCGGCCAGCCCCAGCGCTACGTCGCGCACACCGGCGCCGAACAGCCCCACCGTATCGAGCGTCCACGAAAAACACTTCACGCCGACGGTCGGCAGCAGCCGGTAGCTCGGCTTGATCGCGGCGACGCCGCAGAACGAGGCCGGCCGGATCACCGAGCCGCCGGTCTGCGTGCCCAATGCCAACGGGATCATCCCGGCGGCGACCGCAGCCGCCGAGCCCGACGACGATCCGCCCGGCGTGTGCGCATGATTGTGCGGATTGAGCGTTGCGGTCGGATCGTTCGCTGCGAACGCGGTGGTCGTGGTCTTGCCGATGATGGTCGCGCCGGCCTGCTTCAGCGCCATCACCACAGGCGCATCGGCGCGCGGCTGATGGCCGCGGTAGATCGCAGCCCCCATCTCGGTCGGGAACTCGGCGGTATCGATGATGTCCTTGATGCCGACCGCGATGCCGCGCAGCGGCCCGGCATCCTGCGCACGTGCCTTCGCGTCGTGGCGGACAAAGGCGCCGATCGTCTTGTCCTGCGCACCGATCGCCTGCAGCGATTGGTTGATGGCGGCCTCGGGCGACAGCGCGCCCTGTTCGATACGCGCTTGGAGGTCGGCAAGTGAGATCATGGGCGGCTTCCTCGAATTGGCGACCGCTTGTAGCGCGTCACGCCTACTCCGCCAATGTCGCGGTTGATCACAATCCCTGGTTGGGCGAAGCTAGAGCCCGCATGCATGACCGGTCACCCAGCACCACTGAACTCACCGACACCGAACGGCTTAGCCGGCTGCGGCTGATCCGCTCCGACAATGTCGGGCCGCGCACCTTTGCATCGCTGCTCCGCCATTTTGGCGATGCGGCGCACGCGCTGGAGCGCCTGCCGGATCTCGCGCGCCGCGGCGGCGCATCGGGACCCGGGCGCATCGCGAGCGAGGCCGATGCCGCCGCGGAGCTCGCGGCCTGCGCCAAGTTCGGCATCGATCTCGTCGCGCCGGAGGAAGCCCACTATCCGGCCCGGCTTGCCACCATCGACGACGCACCGCCGCTGCTCGGCGTGCGCGGCGCGCGCGACACGCTGATACGCCCGATGATCGCGATCGTCGGCTCCCGCAATGCGTCCGGCGCCGGGCTGAAATTTGCAGGCCAGCTGGCGCGCGATCTCGGCGACGCCGGCTTTGTCGTGATCTCCGGCCTCGCCCGCGGCATCGACCAGGCGGCGCATCGTGCGACCGTTGCAAGCGGCACGGTTGCGGTGCTCGCCGGCGGCCATGACCGCATCTACCCGCCGGAGCATGAGGATTTGCTGGTCGCCCTGCTCGCGCACGGCGCGGCGATTTCGGAGATGCCGCTCGGCCACGTGCCGCGGGCACGCGACTTCCCCCGCCGCAACCGGCTGATCTCGGGCGCATCGCTCGGCGTCGTGGTGGTGGAGGCCGCGCATCGCTCGGGCTCGCTGATCACGGCACGGATGGCCGCCGAACAGGGCCGCGAGGTGTTCGCGGTGCCGGGCTCGCCGATCGATCCGCGCGCCGCCGGCGCCAACGATTTGATCAAGCAAGGCGCCACGCTGGTCACCGAAGCCGCCGATGTCATCAACGCGGTCACGCCGATCATGGAGCGGCCCGTCATGCTGTCCGCGCGCGAAGACGACGAGCCGATGGATTTTGCCACCGATGCGTCCGATCGCGCCCGCATCATCAATCTGCTCGGACCGAGCCCGATCAGCCTCGACGATCTGATCCGGATGGCCGATGTCTCGCCCGCGGTCGTCCGCGCGGTGCTGCTCGAGCTCGAGCTCGCCGGCCGACTCGAGCGTCACGGCGGCGGCCTGGTGTCGATGATTTAGCGCGGGCCTCGCGGGATATTTCCTTGCCCCGTCATCCTGAGGTGCGAGCGGAGCGAGCCTCGAAGGATGCACGGCCCCGATGTCGCCGAGTTGAGAGAGCCGGGCCGTCGACCCTTCGAGACGCGCTGCGCGCTCCTCCAGCGACAAACGGCAAAGCCGTTGCGCGGGGGTGACGGATAACAGTCGTTACTCGTTGCGTCCGTCAAACCGTGTTCGCGCGCCCTCGATCTCGGGCAGATGCGCGAACGCCCATTCGCCGAGCGCCTTCACCGGCTTCGCCAGGCCGCGGCCGAGATCCGTGAGCTCGTAATCGACCCGCGGCGGAATGGTCGGAAACACCGTGCGCGTGACAAGGCCATCGCGCTCGAGCCCGCGCAAGGTGAGTGTCAGCATCCGTTGCGAGATGCCGTTGATCATCCGCTTCAGCTCGTTGAAGCGCTTCGGCCCCTCCATCAGCATCATGATCACGAACACGCTCCACTTGTCGCCGACCCGCGCCAGCACGGAGGCGACCGCACGGCAATCGCTGTGGTCGGGACTCGGCCGCGGCGGAGCAGTCACATGGATGTTCTCAGGTCTCATTGCTGTGCTCGGGTTTCAAAAATGTGCGTTCTTGCGGACATTTAAGCCGGTCACTCATATAGCGCCAGTTACAAACCTATACCAAAGGTGACCCCAGCCATGAAACTTCTGCACATCGACTCCTCGGTCCTCGGCTCCCACTCCGTCAGCCGCCAGGTTTCCGCCGCCGCCGTCGAGCGGCTGCGCCAGGCCAATCCCGGCCTGGTCGTGAGCTACCGCGATCTGACCCAGACCCCGCTCGCCCACCTCTCCGGCCTGCACCTCGCCGCCAGCCAGGGCGCGGCGCCGGACCCGTCGGTGCGCGACGACATCGCGACCGGTCAGGCGGTTCTCGACGAGTTCCTTGCCGCCGACATCGTCGTGATCGGCGCGCCGATGTACAATTTCACCATTCCTTCCCAGCTGAAGGCCTGGATCGACCGCGTCGTGGTCGCGGGCAAGACCTTCAAATACGGCGCCGCCGGCGTCGAGGGACTGGCCGGCAACAAGCGCGTCATCATCGCGATCTCGCGCGGCGGCTATTACGGCGCCGACACGCCGATGGCCGCGCTCGAGCACCTCGAGACTTATCTGCGCGGGGTGTTCGGCTTCATCGGCGTCAAGAATCTCGAGCTGATCCCCGCCGACGGCATCCAGGTCGGTCCCGAGCATCGCGAGAAGGCGGTCGCGGGCGCGCTGCAGGCCGCCGGCAGCCTGAACGCCGCCTGACGTGATCACACTCCTGCCGTCACCTCGGTGGCGGCAGGCCGCTTCGGGTGGATGAAGTCAGAACCAGGCGCCTTGAATGCCGAAGATGACGGCGACGAGCGAGATCAACAAGCCGATACCGGAAAACAGCGCGACCGTCACAAACTGCGCTGAGTCTGAATTTTCATTTTCGGACGTAGACGAAACCGGGATCGGCGTCGAAATGCGGGCTGCTTTCGGCATGAAGGAACTCCAAAATGATTCCGTGGTGAAAAAAAATCCCCGCCTATTCAGGAGTCCGGCGAGTACGTCAAAGGTTCAATACGCGTGATACTAGTAGCGTACAAAATCGGCCGGTGTGAAGTGCTTCACACCGGCCGATCGTTACAATGAGAAACGAAGTTTAGCCGCGATAGATCGGCGCGCCGGCGGGAGATGCCGTTGCACCGCCATCGATGAACAGTTCCTGCCCCTGCACATGCGCTGCGTCGTCGGACGCCAGGAACAACACCGTCTTCGAGATGTGATCGGGTTCACCGATACGTCCGAGCGGCGTGGACTTTCCGATCCGCTGCTCGAACGCCTTCTCGGCCTCGGGCGTTGCGATCGCGGCGCCCCAGATCGGCGTACGCACGGCGCCCGGAGCGACCACGTTGACGCGGATGTTGCGCGGCGACAGTTCTGACGCCATCACCCGCGCCATCGCGCGCACGCCGGCCTTGCTCGCGGCATAGGCCGAGTAGCCGGGATTGCCGAGCACCGAAATCACCGAGCCGTTGAGGATGATGGACGCGCCGTCGTTCAGATAAGGCGCGACCGCCTGCACGGTGAAGAACACGCCGGTGAGATTGGTGCGGATCACATTTTCGAATGCGGCGAGCGTGGTGCCGCCGACCGGCGTCTGGCCGGGAATGCCGGCATTGGCGAACAGCACGTCGTACTTGCCGAACTTCTCCGCGCCCTGCTTCACCGCGGCTTCCAGCGCCGCGACATCGGTGGCATCGGCCACCACCGCGAGCGCGTTCGGTCCAAGCTCCCGGGCCGCCGCCGCGAGCGTCTCCTTGTTGCGCCCGGTGATGACGACCTTGGCGCCTTCGGCGACGAACAGCCTTGCTGTCGCAAGCCCGATGCCGCTGTTGCCGCCGGTGATCAACGCCGTCTTGTTCGCCAATCTCACGTCCGCCTCCAGTTGGTTGCATTATTAAACTTATTTGCCTACCTAAGGCATCAGGTTTAATATTGCAACCACACAAGACCGTGATGGCCCAACTTTCGGAGCGTGCGTCGTGAAACGAACCAGCCTTGCAGGCGACAGCTGTCCGGTGGCCCGCGCGCTCGACGTGTTCGGCGACTGGTGGTCGCTCCTGATCATCCGCGACGCCAGCCTCGGCCGGCGCCGTTTCGGCGAATTCCAGGCCAGCCTCGGGCTTGCGAAGAACATCCTCGCCACCCGGCTGCGCACGCTGGTCGAGCGCGGCATCCTGAAGACGGTCCCCGCCTCCGACGGCAGCGCCTATCAGGAATACGTCCTGACGCCGAAGGGCCACGGCATCTTTCCGATCCTGGTCGCGCTCCGGCAATGGACCGAGGAATTCGACGAGCATCCGGACGAGATCGCGACCATCATGGTCGACCGCGACAAGGGCAAGCCGGTCAAGAAGCTCGCGCTGCTTTCGCAGGACGGACGCGTGCTGGGAGCGACCGATACGACGTTGAAGCCGCGGCCTGCGGCGAAGCGCGCGCGGCGCGTTATGACGACGTAGGCGCAGACCGCGTAGGGCGGATTAGCGAAGCGTAATCCGCCGCGACAGCACGTATCGCAGATTGGCGGATTACGCCTTCGGCTAATCCGCCCTACGGTCCCTGCTTTCGCAGGGACGACGATCGGGATGCAGGACGCACCACACATTCGGTGTCGTCCTGGCGAAAGCCAGGACGACGAGTGGAGAGCGCCCTGCGCACAAGGCCGGCCCTGTCATCCCGCAACATCCCTCACGACAACTTCCGCCGACTTCGCGCGCGCAATTGCTCGTCGGCCTCCAGGCGGGTCATCGCGAGCAGGTGGTCGAGGACTTCGAATTTGTGGCGCTGGGCGAGTTTGGCGAGCTCGGTCGCGGCCGCTGCGATCAGGACCAGGGCGTCATCCGGGCCGCCCTCCCCATTTGGCTCGTCGCCTTCCGCTCGCCGTCGGCCGGACGGCTTGGGCTTGCGCCCACCCCCTGTGCTGCTCAAAAGGCCTAATCCGATTCCCACCCTACATATAAAGAGATGCGCCGTTTCCGGCCGCAACTCTAGGACGCATTTTTCAACCCTTGGGATAGAAACTCCACAGCTTGGGCCCTGCCTTCAATATCTGGCGATTTGACAGGGACCGCCCCAACACCCATGTTCGCCCCGACACGGCGGGCCGCGAGTCTAGCGGAACCAGCCTTCAAGTTTTCCCGTAAGCTATTGGAATGACATGAATATCGTCATTGTGGAGTCGCCTGCCAAGGCCAAGACGATCAACAAATATCTGGGGTCCTCCTACGAGGTCCTGGCGTCGTTTGGCCATGTTCGCGACCTCCCGGCCAAGAACGGTTCGGTGAATCCCGACGCCAATTTCCAGATGATCTGGGAGGTCGATGCCAAGGCCGCCGGCCGGCTGAACGACATCGCCAAGGCGCTCAAGGGGGCCGACCGCCTGATTCTGGCGACCGACCCTGATCGCGAGGGCGAAGCGATCTCCTGGCACGTGCTGGAGGTGATGAAGGAGAAGCGCGCGCTGAAGGACCAGAAGGTCGAGCGCGTCGTGTTCAACGCCATCACCAAGCAGGCCGTCACCGACGCCATGAAGGCGCCGCGCCAGATCGACGGCGCGCTGGTCGACGCCTATATGGCGCGCCGCGCGCTGGACTATCTGGTCGGCTTCACGCTCTCGCCCGTGCTGTGGCGCAAGCTGCCCGGCGCCCGCTCCGCCGGCCGCGTGCAGTCGGTCGCGCTGCGGCTGGTCTGCGACCGCGAGCTCGAGATCGAGAAGTTCGTGCCGCGGGAGTACTGGTCGCTGGTCGCGACGCTGCTGACGCCGCGCGGCGAAGCCTTCGAGGCCCGGCTGGTCGGCGCCGACGGCAAGAAGATCGCACGGCTCGACATCGGCTCCGGCGCGGAAGCCGAGGACTTCAAGAAGGCGATCGAGGCCGCGCTGTTCAAGATCGCGACCGTCGAGGCCAAGCCGGCCCGGCGCAATCCGCAGGCGCCCTTCACCACCTCGACCCTGCAGCAGGAAGCCAGCCGCAAGCTCGGCTTCGCGCCGGCGCACACCATGCGCATCGCGCAGCGGCTGTATGAGGGCATCGACATCGGCGGCGAGACCACCGGTCTCATCACCTATATGCGAACCGACGGCGTGCAGATCGATCCGTCCGCGATCACCCAGGCCCGCAAGGTGATCGGCGAGGACTACGGCAACGCCTATGTGCCGGATGCCCCGCGCCAGTATCAGGCCAAGGCCAAGAACGCGCAGGAAGCGCACGAAGCGATCCGCCCGACCGATCTGTCGCGTCGCCCGGCCACCATCGGCCGAAGGCTCGATACCGATCAGGCGCGGCTCTACGAACTGATCTGGAAGCGCACCATTGCGAGCCAGATGGAATCGGCCGAGCTCGAGCGCACCACCGTCGACATCGAGGCCAGGGCCGGCGCTCGCGTGCTGGAGCTGCGCGCCTCCGGTCAGGTCATCAAGTTCGATGGCTTCCTCGCGCTCTATCAGGAAAGCCGCGACGACGAAGAGGACGAGGATTCACGCCGCCTGCCCGCGATGAGCCAGGGCGAGGCGGTGAAGCGCCAGAGCCTTGCCGTCACCCAGCACTTCACCGAGCCGCCGCCGCGCTTCTCGGAAGCATCATTGGTGAAGCGGATGGAAGAGCTCGGCATCGGCCGCCCCTCGACCTACGCCTCGATCCTGCAGGTGTTGAAGGACCGCGGCTACGTCAAGCTTGAGAAGAAGCGGCTGCACGGCGAGGACAAGGGCCGCGTCGTGGTCGCGTTCCTCGAGAATTTCTTCTCGCGCTACGTGGAGTACGACTTCACGGCCGATCTCGAGGAGCAGCTCGATCGCATCTCCAACAACGAGATCGCCTGGCAGCAGGTGCTGCAGGACTTCTGGCGCGGCTTCATCGGTGCGGTCAACGACATCAAGGACCTCCGCGTCGCCGAGGTGCTCGATGCGCTCGACGAGATGCTCGGCCCGCACATCTATCCGCCGCGCGCGGACGGCGGCGACGTCAGGCAGTGCCCGACCTGCGGCACCGGCCGGCTCAACCTCAAGGCCGGCAAGTTCGGCGCCTTCGTCGGCTGCTCGAACTATCCGGAATGCCGTTACACCCGCCCGCTCGCGGCCGACAGCGCCGAGAGCGCCGATCGCGTGCTCGGCACCGATCCCGACACCGGGTTCGACGTCACGGTGAAGGCCGGCCGGTTCGGCCCCTACATCCAGCTCGGCGAGCAGAAGGATTACGCCGAAGGCGAGAAGCCGAAGCGCGCCGGCATTCCCAAGGGCACCTCGCCTGCCGATGTCGACCTCCAACTGGCGCTGAAGCTGTTGTCGCTGCCGCGCGAGATCGGCAAGCACCCGGAGACCGGGCAGCCGATCACCGCCGGCCTCGGCCGGTTCGGGCCGTTCGTGAAGCACGAGAAGACCTATGCCAGCCTCGAGGCGGGCGACGAAGTGTTCGACATCGGGTTGAACCGCGCCGTCACGCTGATCGCGGAGAAGATCGCCAAGGGCCCGAGCGGCCGCCGCTTCGGCGCCGATCCGGGCAAACCGCTCGGCGACCATCCGACGCTCGGCGCGGTCGCGCTGAAGAACGGCCGCTACGGCGCCTATGTCGCGGCCGGCGGCGTCAACGCGACGATCCCGAGCGACCGCACCCCGGACGAGATCACGCTCGCGGAAGCGATCGCGCTGATCGACGAGCGCGCGGCCAAGGGCGGCGGCAAGAAGGCCAAGAAGGCGAAGGCGGAAAAGCCCGCCAAGGCCAAGAAAGCCAAGTCTGAAAAGGCAACGTCTGAAGAGACCGACGGCGACGCCGAGGCCAAGCCGGCCAAGAAGGCTGCGTCGAAGAAGGCCGCGGCGAAGCCGAAAACGGATGCGACCAGCAAGGCGCGCGCGCCGGTCGCCTCCGGTGCCAAGACCTCGCCTGCAAAGTCATCGGCACCAGCGAAAGCGCCCGCAAAGAAGAGCGCCGGCAAGGCAAGAGGATAAGTGAAACGAAAACCCGACCATGGCTTTCCGGGCCGGGACGCCATCGTCGCCTTCATCCGCGCCAATCCAGGCAAGGTCGGCACCCGCGAGATCGCGCGCGAGTTCGGCCTGAAGAACGCCGACCGCATCGAGTTGAAGCGGATCCTCCGCGAACTCGCCGACGACGGCACGGTCGCCAAGCGCCGCCGCAAGATCCACGAGCCGGCGGCGCTGCCGCCGACCCTGCTCGCCGACATCACCGGCCGCGACAGCGACGGCGAGTTGATCGCGACGCCCGCCGAGTGGGACTCGGATGACGGCGCCGCCCCGAAAATCCGCATCGAGATGCCGCGGCGGCCAAAGCCCGGCACCACCGCCGGCGTCGGCGACCGCGCGCTGCTCCACGTCGAGGTGACCGACGAGCACGACGGCACGCCCTATCGCGGCCGCGTCATCAAGGTGATCGATCACGGCCGCACTCGCATCCTCGGCATCTTCCGCAAGAACCCTGATGGCGGCGGGCGCCTGATCCCGGTCGACAAGAAGCAGGCCGGCCGCGAGCTCAACATCGCCAAGGCCGACAGCGGCGACGCCGAGGACGGCGACCTCATCAGCGTCGACCTGATCCGCACCCGCGGCTATGGGCTCGCCTCCGCCCGCGTCAAGGAACGGCTCGGCTCGATCGCCAGCGAGAAGGCGATCAGCCTGATCGCGATCAACACCCACGACATCCCGCAGGTATTCTCCGCCGCCGCCGTGCGCGAATCCGAGGAAGCAAAACCCGCGACCTTGCAGGGCCGCGAGGACTGGCGCGACGCGCCGCTTGTCACCATCGACCCGCCGGATGCCAAGGATCACGACGACGCCGTTCATGCCGAGGTCGATTCCGATCCGAACAACAAGGGCGGCTTCATCGTCCATGTCGCGATCGCCGACGTCGCCTTCTACGTGCGGCCCGGCTCGGCGCTCGATCGCGACGCGCTCCAGCGCGGCAACTCGGTGTATTTCCCCGATCGCGTGGTGCCGATGCTGCCCGAGCGCATCTCCAACAATCTCTGCTCGCTGGTGCCGGGCGAGCCGCGCGGCGCGCTCGCGGTGCGCATGGTGATCGGCTCCGACGGTCGCAAGCGCTCGCACACCTTCCATCGCGTGCTGATGCGCTCGGCCGCGAAGCTCGCTTACGCGCAGGCGCAGGCCGCGATCGACGGCAGGCCCGACGACACGACGGGTCCCCTGCTTGATCCGATCCTGAAGCCGCTGTGGTCGGCCTATGAACTGGTCAAGCTCGCACGCAACGAGCGCGACCCGCTCGATCTCGATCTGCCCGAGCGCAAGATCCTCCTGAAGGGCGATGGCACCGTCGATCGGGTGATCGTGCCGCAGCGACTCGATGCGCACCGGCTGATCGAGGAGTTCATGATCCTCGCCAACGTCGCTGCGGCCGAGATGCTGGAGAAGAAGGCGCTGCCGCTGATCTATCGCGTGCACGACGAGCCGAGCCAGGAGAAGGTGCACAACCTCCAGGAATTCCTCAAGACGCTCGACCTGCCCTTCACCAAGCAGGGCGCGCTGCGTCCCACGCAATTCAATCGCGTGCTGGCACAGGTTGCCGGCGAGGATTACGAGCCGCTGGTCAATGAGGTCGTGCTGCGCTCGCAGGCGCAGGCCGAATACTCCGCCGAGAACTACGGCCATTTCGGCTTGAACCTGCGCCGCTACGCGCACTTCACCTCGCCGATCCGCCGCTACGCCGATCTGATCGTGCATCGCGCGCTGATCCGCGCGCTCGACCTTGGCGAAGGCGCCTTGCCGACCGACGAGAGCGTGGAGACGCTGGCCGAGATCGCCGCGCAGATTTCCGTCACCGAGCGCCGCGCGATGAAGGCGGAGCGCGAGACCACCGACCGGCTGATCGCGCATTTCCTCGCCGATCGCATCGGCGCCTCGTTCCAGGGCCGTATCTCCGGCGTGACGCGCGCCGGCCTGTTCGTGAAGCTCGACGACACCGGCGCCGACGGCCTGATCCCGATCCGCACCATCGGCAGCGAGTATTTCAACTATGACGAAACCCGCCACGCGCTGATCGGCACGCGCAGCGGCGCGATGTATCGGCTCGGCGACGTCGTCGACGTGCGGCTGGTCGAGGCCGCGCCGGTGGCGGGCGCGCTGCGTTTTGAGCTATTATCCGAAGGGCAGGCAATTCCGCGCGGCAGAAAACGCGACGGCGTCGGAACCGAGCGCCGCCCCGCGGGATTTGGCAAGGGGCCGAATAAGGGATCCAGCAAGAAGGCGCACAAGGAACGGAAGGCACGCAAGAAGAGGGACCGCGCGCCGGCGAAGCCGACATCCGGCAAATCGAAGCGAGGCAAGTCATGGAAGTGACACCGCCCACGGTGGTCTGGACCAGCGACGCAGCTGAGCCCGAGAAGCGCGACGTGTGGACCGCGATGAAGCGCGGGTTCCTCAGCCGTTGTCCGCGCTGCGGAAAAGGCAGGCTGTTCCGCAAGTTTCTCAAATGCGACGGCCATTGCCCGGTCTGCGATCTCGATTTCACACCGCATCGCGCCGACGATCTGCCCGCCTATCTCGTCATCGTCATTGTCGGCCATATCGTGGTACCGACCGCGCTGTGGATCGAGACCAACTATTCGCCGCCGGTGTGGCTGCAACTTGCGATCTATTTGTCGTTCACGCTGTTCGCATCGCTGGCGCTGTTGCAGCCGGTAAAGGGAGCCGTGATCGGATTGCAATGGGCCCTGCGCATGCATGGCTTTGACGAGAATCCCCCTAGCGACATCCCGCAGGTCTAGCTAAACCGGCCCACAAGAAGAAATGAAAGGGATGAAATGACTGAAGCTGCCGCCCCTGCCGCCGTCGTCCACCAGGGCGAAAAGGAAGCCGATCATCACGCATACTTCCGGCCGAAGGATGCGGCGACGCTGATCCTGATCGATCGCTCCGGCGCCAAGCCGAAGGTCTTGGTCGGCAAGCGCCACGACAAGGTCGTGTTCATGCCGGGCAAATTCGTCTTCCCAGGCGGCCGCGTCGATAAGGCCGACAACCGCGTGCCGGTCGCAGCCCCGATCACGCCGGAGCTCGAAGCCAATCTGTTGAAGGGCAGCCCGAAGATCACGCCCGGCCGCGCCCGTGCGCTTGCCAATGCGGCGATCCGCGAAGCCTGCGAAGAGACCGGGCTCTGCCTCGGCCGCAAGGTCGAGAAGTCGCAGAAGCTCGATGGCCCGTGGGCGCCGTTCGCCGACGCTGGCCTGCTGCCCGATCCGTCCAGCCTGTTCCTGATCGCGCGTGCGATCACCCCGCCTGGCCGCGTCCGCCGCTTCGACACCCGCTTCTTCACCGCGGACGCCTCGACGATCGCGCATCGTGTCGAAGGCGTGGTGCATGCCGATGCCGAGCTGGTCGAGCTCGTGTGGGTCGAGATCGGCTCAGAGCCGCTCGCGGACGCGCACGCCATGACCAAAAACGTGCTCGCAGAGCTCGACCGCCGTCTCGCCACCGGCCCGCTCCGCCACGACGCGCCCGTGCCGTTCTTCCATTTCTCCGGCGGCAAGATGCACAAGGACGTGCTGGGGGCGTGATCATCCTCCCGTCATTCCCCGGCGCGCAATTGCGCACCTGAGGGCGCGACGCAGTCGCGAGCCCGGAATCCATCGGGCCGCAGAATCAATGGAGGAATGGATTCCGGGCTCGTCGCTTCGCGCCGCCCCGGAATGACGGCGTTGAGGAAGTGCCCAAAAACAAAATAATCTTCCCAATGGCGTGCCGCGAAACGCCTCACTATCTGTTCCGCTAACGACATCAGAGACGGAACGGGGCAATGGCGAAGCGTCAACTCAAGCTCGGCGCATTCATGCGGCCGATCAGCATTCACACCGGCGCCTGGCGCTATCCCGGGGCCTGGCCTGACGCCAATTTCAACTTCGACCACATCAAGACGCTGATCCGGAAGCTCGAGGCCGGCAAGTTCGACGCCTTCTTCATGGCCGACCATCTGGCCGTGCTGAACATGCCGATCAACGCGCTGAAGCGCAGCCACACCGTGACGTCGTTCGAGCCGTTCACCCTGCTCTCGGCACTCGCGGCCGTCACCGAGAATATCGGCCTGATCGCGACCGGCTCGACCACCTTCGACGAGCCCTATCACGTCGCCCGCCGCTTCGCTTCGCTCGACCACATCTCCGGCGGCCGCGCCGGCTGGAATATCGTCACCACGTCCAATCCAGACGCGGCGTTGAATTTCGGCCTCGACGATCACATGGAGCACGCCGAGCGCTACAAGCGCGCCCGCGAGTTCTACGATGTCGTCACCGGCCTGTGGGACTCCTTTGCCGACGATGCGTTCGTGCGCGATGTCGAGTCCGGGCTGTTCGTCGATCCCGACAAGATGCATGTGCTCAACCACAAGGGCAAATATCTCTCGGTGCGCGGCCCTCTCAACATCGCCCGCCCGGTGCAGGGCTGGCCGGTCATCGTGCAGGCCGGTGCCTCCGACGACGGCAGGCAGCTTGCGGCCGAGACGGCGGAGGCCGTGTTCACCGGCGGCGGCAGCCTTGCGGACGGACAGAAGCTCTATGCCGACATCAAGGGCCGCATGGAAAAGATCGGCCGCGATCCCGAGCATCTGAAGATCCTGCCCGGCGCCTTTGTCGTGGTCGGCGACAGCGTCGAGGAGGCCAAGGAGAAGCGCGCGCTGCTCGACAGCCGTGTGCATTACGACAGCGCGATCGCCTCGCTCTCGGTGATCCTCGGCACCGATGCGTCGGCCTTCGATCCCGACGGGCAATTGCCGCCGATCCCGGAAACCAATGCCAGCAAGAGCGGCCGCCAGCGCCTCGTCGATGTCGCCGCGCGCGACAAGCTGACCGTGCGCCAGCTCGCGCAGCGCGTCGGCGGCTATGGCGGGCTTGCCTTCGTCGGCACGCCGCAGACCATCGCCGACCAGATGGAGGAATGGCTGACCGGCCGCGGCAGCGACGGTTTCAACATCATGTTCCCCTATCTGCCGCAGGGCCTGTTCGAGTTCGTCGACAAGGTGGTGCCGGAACTGCAAAAGCGCGGGATTTACCGCACCGCGTACGAAGGTCGGACCCTGCGCGAGAATTTGGGCTTGCCGCGGCCCAAAAATCAGTTCTTCGGGGGCTAATCGGCCCGGATTCGGGATGGTTTTGGCTCGGAAATCCTTGACTTTGGGCGGTTTCTGGCTAGTTTCCCGGCCAAATGCGGGCCGATTTGGCCGGCTCCTGATATCCCTGCAGTTTCGAGGTTTTGCACATGGCCAAAGCGGTCACCATCAAGGTCAAGCTCGTGTCGACGGCCGATACCGGCTTCTATTACGTCGCCAAGAAGAATTCGCGCACCATGACCGACAAACTGGTCAAGAAGAAGTACGACCCGGTCGCGCGCAAGCACGTCGAGTTCAAGGAAGCCAAGATCAAGTAAGATCGCCTGCTTCTGATGTTTCAAACGGGGCCCTCGCGGCCCCGTTTTTGCTTTGTAGGCCTGCGTCATCCCGCATGATTCCCGAACAAAGTCCCGGGCACAGGGCTCAGATGATCGCAAGCTTGGACGAGGGAAACGCAGGCGGCTACTCGGTCGCCTACGGCCGCGAGGACATCTACTTTCCGGTCTATGTCACGGCCGCGCTGGCCGCGGTCTTCCTGACCGCGAGCTGGATCACCGGCGAGATCTATTGGCTGGCGCCGGCGGCTGCGGCGGGCGGCTTCACCTACTACAACATCCCCCTGCTGGAGGCCGGTCGTCCGACCATCGGAGCCAACCAGTACGGCATCTTCATCCAGGCCTTCGGGCTGATTCGCTGGCGCGCCATCACACGCATCGACCTCGTCGAGATCGCCGAGCGCGCGATGACCGTTCACGAATTGCAGATCGCGCTCAGCGGGCCGCTCGGCAGCGCGCTGGTGGCCGACTGGCGCAAGCGGCCGGCCTATCGGCTGCTGATGCGCTTGCCGTGGCGCATGGACCATCGTGGCGTGGTCCGCGTCAGTCTGGAGCCATTCGACCGGACGCCCGACGAGATCCACCGGACGTTCCTCAGGATGTGGCGCTACTACCGGAGCTAGCCCTTGAACGCCTCATCACGCAGATGCGCGTCCGCGATCTCTGCATCCGGATTGTGTGTGATGGTCATGAACCAAACGAGGCTGAAGAACAGCGACCACGCTGTGTTCCAATAGAACCAGTTCATCGGATCACCTCGAACAGCTTTGATCCGCGCCAGCCGGCGAAGATCGCCGGCTGAGCGGAACGCCGCCAAGTCTACTGCACGACCTCGCCGTGCAGTGCCAGATCCAACCCTTCGCGCTCGATGTCGCGCGTCACGCGAAGCCCGACGAAGAGATTGATCACGAACAGGATGATCAGGCTCACGACGGCATCATACACGAAAACCGTCGCGACGCCGATGCATTGATTGATGAACTGCCCGGGATTTCCCTCCAGAACGCCTGCCGTACCACCATACTGCTCGACCGCGAACACCCCGGTCAGCAGCGCCCCGACGATGCCGCCGAGGGCATGGACGCCGAAGCAGTCCAGCGCATCATCGTAGCTGAACAGGCGCTTCAAGCCGGTGCATCCCCAGTAGCAGCAGACGCCGGCGGCGATGCCGATGGCGAAAGCGCCGACCGGCCCGACGAAACCGGAGGCCGGCGTGATCGCGACGAGGCCGGCAACGGCACCCGAGCAGATGCCGACGACGGTCGGCTTGCCCTTCAGCGCCCATTCCACCAGCATCCAGGTGAAGGCCGCCACTGCCGTGGCGATCTGGGTCACCAGCATGGCCATGCCCGCCTGCATTCCCGCCGTGACGGCGGAGCCGGCGTTGAAGCCGAACCAACCGACCCACAGCAGCGAGGCGCCGATGAAGGTCAGCACCATATTGTGCGCCGGCCCCGTCTCGACGCGCTTGCCGAGCATGATGGCGCACATCAGGCCGGCCACGCCGGCATTGATGTGCACAACGGTGCCGCCGGCGAAATCGAGAACCTTGACATAGGCGGCATCGTTACCCGCCGAGAAGATCCCGTCAGGACCCCAGACCCAATGCGCGATCGGCGCATAGACGAAGATCGCCCACAGCCCGATGAACCAGAGCATCGCCGAGAACTTCATCCGCTCGGCAAACGCGCCGGCAATCAGCGCCGGCGTGATGATGGCGAACGTCATCTGGAAGCAGATGTAGACCGACTCAGGGATGGTCGCGGCAAGCGGATTGGGATTGCCGATGCCACCCTTGCCGATGTCGCTCAGGATATCCTTGAGGAACATGCGATCCAGGCCGCCGATGAACGGCGTGCCGGCACGAAACGCCAGGCTGTAGGTCAGGACGGCAAACAGGATCGTGACCAGGCAGGTGACGGCGAAACTGGTCATCACAGTGTCGCCGACGTTCTTCTTGCGCACCATTCCGCCATAGAACAGGCCGAGCCCCGGGATCGTCATCATCAGGACGAGCGCGACGGACGTGAGCATCCAGGCGGTGTCGCCGGAATTCGGTGTGCACTTCTCGAGAATCTTGCCGCCGCAGGCCGGCGGCGCCGCCGCATCCTCAGCCAGCGCGAGGTCGCTGAACAGCAGGCAAAGAACGGCCACTCCCAGCAAGGCAACCCCGATTCTCACGAGTTTCTGGCGCGTATATGTCCCAGACTCCATCATCGTCCTCCCTTCACAAGAAATGCTGCTGTTCGGAATGGGCGCGGCGCGTTCTGCGCGAGCGAAGGGCGACCTGCGCGCTCGGTTAGGGGGATGTCTCGAAGTGCCGCGGTCCGGGTGGCGGGATGCGGCGAAGTCGCTGCGGCATCAGGCCGGACATAAGGCACAAAGGCCATCTGCTCCGCGGCGCGGCGAACGCCGTGGTGCGCGGATGGCTGGAGAATGACGGCGACTAGCCTCATCGCGGCCAGCCCTTCCCATGGGTCCCCAGGCCGGAACCGAAGCAACGGCTTCCGGCACGATTCCTAGCCAAATTCTATCAAGATTCGTGCCACCGACGCGTGCGGCGTAACACATTGAAGACGCTGTGACTTTTATCCGAGCACGAAACGGCTTCGCGCTCCGCTGCACGTTCTCGCAGCAGGCTATCGATGGAAAAATAGGCAGCAACTGGCGACTGCCTTCGCACGGGGCAGTCGCCGTCTGGCCGGGATCGGAAGCTAGGCGGCTTTGAGCAGCGGCGGTTGCGCCGGCCGGATCAGCGCGAAGGCGACCTGGATGATGCCACCGGCAAGACCGAGCGCGACGCCGATCCGCCAGGCCATGGTGTAGGAGCCGAGCGAGTCGTAGATCACCCCTCCTCCGTAGGCGCCGAGGAAGCTGCCGACCTGGTGGCTCATGAAGGCAAGGCCCTGGATCATCGCCTGCCAGCGCAGACCGAACATCTCGGCCACCGCGCCCGCGACCAGCGGACCGACGCCCATCCAGAGGAAGCCCATGATGGCGCCGAACAGCAATGTCGAGCCCGGCGTCGCCGGCAGCATGAAGTACCAAGCGAGCGCCAGCGAGCGCAGGATGTAGATGCCGCCAAGCAGCGCGAGCTTGTTCCAGCGCTGACCGGCCCAGCCGAAGAACAGCGAGCCCAGCACGTTGAAGCCGCCGATCATGCCGAGCGTCTGCGCGCTCAGCATCGGATCGAGCCCGCAGATCGCCAGATACGACGGCAGATGCGTGGTGAGGAAGACGAGCTGCATACCGCAGACCATGTAGGCGCAGGTCATCACCACGAAGGACGCGTTGCCGAACGCGGTCTTCGCCGCGGTCGCCGCGGTGGCGTTGCCGATGTCATCGGCCGCGGGCTTCGGCAGCGGAATCTTGTCGACGCGACCGGCGTACAACGCGGCTGGAATCATCCCGATCGACAGGATGACGAATCCGGCAAGCCCGACACGCCAACCGAACCCTTCATTGAGCATCTGGCCGATCGGCGCCGACAGCAGTGCACCGAGCGAGCCCGCGGCGGAGACCATGCCGAGCACGGTCGAGCGGACCGTCTCCGACACCGCGCGCGCCGCGACCGACATGGCGATCGCATTCGCGGTGCAAGCGAGTGAAAGGCCGATCAGTACACCGGCGCCGATCATGATGGCGACGAGGCCATGCGCCGTCGTCATCAGCACAAGGCCCGCGATGTAGGCCAGCGCACCGACCACCATGATCGGGCGGAAGCCATAACGCACCGTCATCGCGCCCGCGAGCGGCTGCAGGAAGCCCCAGGCGAGATTCTGCACCGCCAGCGCCAGCGTGAAATGCGACACCGAGATGCCGATGTCGTGCGTCAGCGGCTGCATGAAGATGCCAAGGCTCTGCCGCAGCCCCATGCTCAGCGTGAGCATGATGGAGGCACCGATCAGGATGGGAAGCGTGGGACGCAGGACCTGCAACAGGGGCATTGTTCTTGTTCTCCCATGACGGCGCGGCACGAGTGCCACAGCCTGCGATTCACGCGTGTTTTGGTTACACAGACCTGTGTACTTAGGCTATACAGGGGGCGACCTGTCAAGCGAAGAGGATCACGGCCGGCGCATGGCTTCCCCGCCTCCCAAACAGACCATGAAAGAGCGGATCCTCGAGACCGCCGACAAACTGTTCTACCTGCAGGGCATTCGCGCCATCGGCGTCGACACCATCGCGGCCGAGATCGGCATCAGCAAACGCACCCTCTACAATCACTTCCCGTCGAAGGACGCGCTGATCGAGGCCTATCTGCAGCGCCGCTTCGTGCAGCCCCGCTCCTCCGACAAGCCGCCGGCCGAGCAGATTCTCGCAACCTTCGATTCGCTGGAGCGGCGCTTCTCGGCGAAGGATTTTCGCGGCTGTCCTTTCGTGAACGCGGTCGCCGAGCTCGGGCCGGACGACGAGGACCGCACCGTGCGCAATATCGCCGTGGGCTTCAAGGAAAGCCGCCGGGTCTGGTTTCGCGATCTGCTGCGGCAGCTCGGCGTCGCGGATGCCGAGGCACTTGCGACCCAGCTCACGCTCTTGGTCGACGGCTCGATCGCGCAGGACCTAGTGCGCGACGATCCGGCCATGGCGCGCGCGGCCAAGGAAGCCGCCCGTGTGCTGCTGGCGAATGCGGGGGTCAAGGTCGGCGGCGCCGCGCCTGCGGACAACAAGCGCACTGGATAAATCCGGTTGCGTACACAAGTCCGGTTTGGTTGGTAGCGTGACGGCATGCGACGGCATTCCCGATTGGATATTCCGTCCGGCGAGATTGACGACCGCGCGACAGCCTGCGGCACAACTGGGGAACAACCATGGAATATCTGAAGGTGACGGCCACCGGCTACGATTTCACGCCGGCGCGCGCCGCCATGCAGCGCTATATCGACAACAATCTGCTGTCCGGAATCTCCTGGTCGGTTCTGGTCGGGCGCGACATCGCCGACACGGGCTGCGTCGGATGGGCCGACAAGGAAGCGCAGACCCCGCTGCGCACCGACCACATCTTCCGGGTCTTCTCCAACACCAAGCTGATCACTTCCTGCGCGGCGCTATTGCTGTTCGAGGATGGCCGCTTCCAGCTCGACGATCCGATCGAGAAATTCATCCCGCAGCTCCGCAACCGCAAGGTCCTGCTGAAAGGCGCGACGTCGATCGATCAAACCGAGCCCGCGAAGAGTTCGATCACCATCCGCCAATTGCTCAGCCACAGCGCCGGCTTGAGCTACGGTTTCTTCGATCCCGGCACCGTCATTTTCAAGGCGCTCAACGAGCGCGGCGTGCACAATCCCAATACGACCCTGGCTGAAATGGTCGACGTACTGGCCGATTTGCCGCTGATCTATCAGCCGGGCACGTCGTGGGAATATTCGCTCGCGATCGACGTGGTGGCACGCCTGGTGGAAGTCGTCAGCGGCCAGACCTTCGACAAGTTCATCAAGGCGCGCATCCTCGATCCGCTCGGCATGGTCGATACCGGCTTCGTCGTTCCGGAAAAAGATCACGGCCGCCTTGTCGCGTACTACGCAGGTGCCGATCTGATGGAGCCGATGAAGCCGGGCCTCACCCGCACCGACGATGCGCCCTTCCCCGGCGCCTATCGGCGCCCGGTCGCAAGGCTCAATGGCGGCGGCGGGCTGGTGTCGACGATGCCCGACATGGTCGCGTTGATCCGCAGCCTGCTGCCCGGCGGACCGACGCTGCTGAAGCCGGACACGATCGCAATGATGATGTCCAACCAGCTGCCCGAAGGACAGTGGATCCGCTTCGCGATGATGGGCGAGCAACCCGGCAAGGCCCACGGACTTGCCGGCGGCCTGATCCTCAACCCGTCGCCGATCGATCATCCCGACGCGGCCGGCGAGTTCTACTGGGGCGGCGTCGCGGGCACACAGTGGTGGATTTCGCCCAAAACCGGCATGGCCGGCGTGATGATGGCGCAGCGCCAGATGGCGTTCGTCCATCCGTTCTCATTCGAGTTCAAGCGGCTGGCCTATGACGCGGTGAAGCGCGGGCGTTAAGGGTGCTTCGTAGCCCGGATGGAGCCAACGGGTCGCGCGAACGCGCGCCCCGTTGGCTCCATCCGGGCTACGAGAATTGACTACGCCGCCGCCGAGACCACGCGGTTGCGGCCGTCGTGCTTGGCGCGATAGAGCGCGGTGTCGGCGCGCTTGAGCACGTCGGTGACCTGCTCGCCCTTGCGCTCCAGCGTGGTGAGCCCGATCGAGATCGTGACCGTGATCCGCTTGCCGCCCTTCTCGACGGCAAACGGCTCGCCCGCGATCGAGCGGCGCAGCCGCTCGGCGACCATGCCGGCGACATGCAGATCGGTCTCCGGCATCACGATCACGAACTCCTCGCCGCCATAGCGGCAGGCGAGATCGATGCCGCGGATCGACTTGCGGATGCGAACGGCGAATTCGCGCAGCACGTCGTCGCCGGCGTCATGGCCGTAGGTGTCGTTGATCGCCTTGAAGTAGTCGATGTCGAGGATCATCAGCGCCAGCGGCTTGCCTCGGATCGAAGCCTGCTCCGCCAAGGTCGCGAGGTGGCTCTCCATGTAGCGCCGGTTATTGAGGCCGGTCAGCGCATCCGTGATCGCCATCTCGATCGAGTTCTGCACGTTGTCGCGCAGATGATCGGTGTAGCGGCGGCGGCGGATCTGGGTGCGCGCCCGCGCCAGCAGTTCGTTCTTGTCGACCGGACGCAGCAGGTAGTCGTTGACGCCGATCTCAAGCCCGCGCATCAGCCGCGCGTTGTTGTCGGCATCCGAGACCGCGAGGATCGGCACCTGGCGCGTACGCTCCAGCGAGCGGGCCTGGCTGCACAGCCGCAGGCCGTCAAAATTGTCGAGGCTGAGCGACACGATCAGGAGGTCGTAATTGCCCTCGGCGGCGTGGAACAAGGCTTCCGCTGGATTGGTTTCGACGTCGACGGTGTGCTCGGCGGAGAGGATCGGCGCCAGCTTCTCGTAGGACGACGGCCGGTCATCGACCAGCAAGATGCGGCCGCCCGTGCCCCGGTCGGCGATCGCGCTGCGCTCGGGCGCCTGCATGCCGATCTCGAGCGAGGTGATGGCGCGCATGCGCAGCTCATCGGTCATCATCTTCAGCCGCGTCAGCGAGCGCACGCGCGCGATCAGCACGACGTCGGACACCGGTTTGGTCAGGAAATCATCGGCGCCGGCCTCGAGGCCGCGCACGCGATCGGCGGGACTGTCGAGCGCGGTGACGATGACGACGGGAATGAAGTGGGTCGCCGGATTCGACTTCAGGCGGCGGCAGACCTCGAAGCCGTCCATATCGGGCATCATGACGTCGAGCAGGATGATGTCGCATTCGGCGCGCGCGCAGATGTCCAGCGCCTCGGTCCCGTTGGAAGCGGTCAGCACATCGAAATATTCGGCTGACAGCCGGGCTTCCAACAGCTTGACGTTCGCCGGAACATCATCGACGACGAGGATACGCGCGGACATGGCACCACAACTCCCCTATCCGATAAAGCGTCGGACAGTCTCAATAAATTTGCCGACCGAGATCGGCTTGGACAAATAGGCTTCGCAGCCGCCCTCGCGGATGCGTTCTTCGTCGCCCTTCATGGCGAAGGCGGTGACCGCGACCACCGGAATCGTGCGCAGCTCGGGATCGTCCTTGATCCAGCGCGTGACCTCCAGGCCGGAGACCTGGGGCAGTTGAATATCCATCAGGATGAGATCGGGACGCAGCTTGCGGACGAGATCGAGCGCTTCGAAGCCATTGCTGGTGCCCGAAGTCTGATAGCCATGCGCCTCCAACAGATCGCGAAAGAGCTTCATATTGAGCTCGTTGTCCTCCACGATCAGGACGGTTTTGGCCATCCCGTCCCTCCCAGACTTAGGAAACAGGCCCGACTGCGGCACCTCACGCACCGCGCGCGGAGCGCGTCGAAAATGTGAATTCAAACTAGCGCCAGAATCGCTCTAACCCGTTAACCCGTAGTGCAACTTCCGCAGCGTGGTTTCAGTTGCTTGAACACATGCGGAAGACTCGGGCATGATGGGCCTCTCATTAGAGACCATAAGTTAACGGAAAGGCAAACCGGCGCGTTGAAAAAGCCTGTTCACAACCCCCGGGAAGTCGCTGAAATCGTTGCGATTCAGGCGCTCGGCTTCATTGCCGGCGATCCCGAGCGGCTGGGCTTGTTCCTGGCCGAAACCGGAATCGGTCCGGAGACGCTGCGGAACGCTGCGTCCAATCCTCAATTTCTTGCGAGCGTGCTCGATTTCGTGATGCGCGACGATGCCACCGTGAAGGCGTTCGCCGCGGCCTCCGAACTGCACCCGACCAACATCGCTGCCGCCCACCAGGTGCTGGGCGACCCGAAATGGGAGCGCGACGTGCCGTGACGACGGCAGCGCCAGCTCCCGACGGCCCCCTCAGTTTCTGCCGAGACTGCCTCGGCGATCTCGATATCAAGGTGAAGCGATGCAGCCATTGTGGCTCGCCGCGGCTGGTCCGTCATCGCACCCTGCCCGCGTTGGCGCTGGCGCATATCGACTGCGACGCGTTCTATGCCACCGTCGAGAAGCGCGACAATCCTGACATCGCCGACCGCCCCGTCATCATCGGCGGCGGCAAGCGCGGCGTGGTGTCGGCTGCCTGCTACATCGCCCGCACCTACGGCGTCCGCTCGGCGATGCCGATGTTCAAGGCGTTGGAACTCTGCCCGGATGCTACCGTGATCCCGCCCGACATGGCGAAATATGTCCGGGTCGGGCGCGAGGTGCGCCAGGCGATGCAGGCGCTGACGCCGCTGGTCGAGCCGCTGTCGATCGACGAAGCCTTCCTCGATCTCTCCGGCACGCAGCGTGTCCACGGCATGATACCGGCCAAGGTGCTCGCCAAGTTCGCCCGCGACGTCGAGCGCGAGGTCGGCATCACGGTGTCGGTCGGGCTGTCCTGCAACAAGTTCCTCGCCAAGATCGCCTCCGACCTCGACAAGCCGAGGGGATTTGCCACGCTCGACCAGGACGAGGCGCGCGAGATGCTGGCCAGCAAGCCGGTCGGCTTCATCTACGGCGTTGGCCCTGCGACGCAGGAGAAACTCGTGCAGCGCGGCTTCCGCGTCATCGCCGACCTGCAACGCGCCGACGAGAATGAGCTGATGAAGCAGTTCGCGAGCGAAGGCCACAGGCTGTGGCGGCTGGCGCGCGGCATCGACGACCGCACGGTGGTGCCCGATCGCGGTGCCAAGACGATCTCGAGCGAGACCACCTTCGAGACCGACATCCGCGATTTTGCAATCCTGGAAAAACTGCTCTGGAAGCTGTCGGAGAAGACCTCGGCGCGGCTGAAGAGCAGCGACCTCTCAGGCTGCACCATCACGCTGAAGCTGAAGACCGCTGATTTCCGCCAGCGCACCCGTTCACAATCGATCCAGACGCCGACCCAATTGGCCGCAAAGATCTTTGCGGTGACGCGCGAGATGCTGGCCAAGGAGATCGACGGCACCGCCTTCCGCCTGATGGGCGCCGGTGTCAGCGCGCTGCGCCCGGGCTCCCAGGCCAACGATTCCGACATGCTCGACCGCCGCTCGGCACACGCCGAACGCGCGATCGACAATCTGCGCAAGAAGTTCGGCAACGCCGCCGTGATCCGGGGTATTGTCTATGAGGGGCCGGGGAAGAGCGCGGAGGACTAGAAGCTACTCAGTCTCACCGGCCGTCATTGCCAGGAGCGAAGCGACGAAGCAATCCATCGCTCCGCATATGCTGAAGCATGGATTGCTTCGCTTCGCTCGCAATGACGGGACACCGCCCTCAATCCGCGACGGCTACCGCCTCGATCTCGATCAGCCATTCCGGCGCCGCAAGCGCGGTGACGCCGACGAGCGTGGAGGCCGGCGGCTCCATGCCCTCGAAGAATGCCGAACGCGCCTTGCCGATGATCGGGCGAAGCTCCGGTCTGTAGCCGACGACGAAGGTCGTGATCTTGACGATGTTGGAATAGCTCGCTCCGGCGGCTTTCAGCGCCATGCCGAGGTTCTGCATCACCTGCGTCGTCTGCGCGGCGAGATCGCCGGCGCCGACCACCCGTCCCTCCTCGTCGACCGACACCTGTCCCGAAATGTAGATCGTGCGCGCGCCCGACGCGACGACGACGTGGGAGTAAGCCGGATTGTGATGCAGGCCGCTGGGGCGCAGATGGTCTGATTTGCTCATGATGTGCCTCCCTGACACGCGTGTTTTGGGAAGCGTACTCGTGTCTGATGGTTCCGGCCAGTGCGGTCTCGCAGAGGGTGGTGCAGGCTTGCTCTGTGTCGTCCCTGCGAAAGCAGGGACCCATAACCACAGGGAGCAGTTGTTGAAGCGCGCTGTAGCTCCAGCGCGGCACAACAATTGGCGGTCGTGGTTATGGGTCCCGGGTCGCGCTTCGCTTGCCCGGGACGACACGGAGTGGGTGGCGAAAGCCAACCCTCACTTGCAGGGTTTGGAATCCCTGACGTCGAACTTGTCCAACGCGCCCGAGATTACGAAATCGTTGTAGTCCAGTACCAGCGCACGGGAGACGCCGTTCTCGTAGAGCTCGAACGACATCGCGTAGACCGGCGTCTGCTCGCCATCCTTGGCCCGCGCGTCGCTGTCGTAGTAGCTCACCGTCACCGGCCAGCGCGTCATGGTCTTCATCGCATCGCTCGCGGTCGACGGATCAGGCGATGACGGCGCGCGGTCGCCGGCGATCGGCCGGCCGATCACGGTCAGCGTGTTGTAGACCTTCTCGCCATTGTCGGAGCCGTCATAGACAGTCTGCTCAAGCACCGATTTGCCGTCGCGGGCGGCGGCGATGATGTGCTGGATCTGCTCGGTCGGGAACACGATCTTGCCGTCGAGATTAAAGGTCTTCTTCACCGGCTGGGTCAGCTTCACGGTGATATGATCGCCCACGCGCTCGGCGATACCGTCGACCGGCGACGAGTCGCTGTCGTTCATCCGCGTATCGATCTTGAAGCGGTAGCTCTTGCCCGACGCGTCTTCCCAGGACGAGGAGCGCAGATCGGACAGCGTCACCTTGCCCTCGCCGCTGTCGAGTTCGGACACCTGGCGGAATTCGGAGGTGTAGCCTTCGCAGGAGCTGCCGGAGAAATTGTACAGGATGCGCCCGCGCGCATCGCTGACCGAATTGGAGCCGCGCGATTTCACGAGGCTCAGATCGTACAGCGCCTGATGCGCCAGAAACGGCCCGCCGGCCGCAGCCGCCGCCCCATGAACCAGGCCGGCTCCTGCGGCAACGGCGATCGTGAGCACCAGGGCACGCGACGGATTCCGAAACGGCAGGATCATGGTTTTTCCTCGAGGAGGCAGGGATTCGCCACAATAGTGACGGTGGTATTGCGCCGCAACTGGGGCAAGTCTGACAAAATAGCAATGCAAGGAGCGAGTTTGCTGTCATTTTTGACAGTTCTCCGTGCGATTCCGCACGTCACGGTCGCGCGGCCCTCACCTTACCGTCGCTTGCAACCGGCGGCACGATGCGCGAAACAATCGAAACAAACTTGGCCCTGACCGCGTTTCAGGCTTCGTGCAAATCCAATTGGGGAACAAAAATGGCGGGTACCGTCGAACAGAAACTGGCGTCACAGGGCATCACACTTCCCCAGCCGACCTCCCCGGTCGCGAACTATGTCCCCTTCGTTCGCAGCGGAAACCTGTTGTTCGTTTCGGGCCAGGTCTGTTTCAACGCCGAAGGCAAACTGATCGCCAAGGGCAAGCTCGGCGCCGGCGTCACGCTTGAGCAAGGCGTCGCCGCGGCGCAGGGCTGTGCGATTAACCTGCTCGCGCAGGTCAAGGCCGCCCTCGGCGATCTCGACAAGGTCGTGCGCGTGGTGCGGCTCGGCGGCTTCATCAACTCGGCGCCGGACTTCTTCGACGGACCGAAGGTGCTGAACGGCGCTTCCGACCTGATGGTCGCAGCCTTCGGCGACAAGGGCCGCCATGCCCGCACTACCGTCGGCGTCGCCTCGCTGCCGGCGGACGCCGCCGTCGAGGTCGAAGGCGTGTTCGAAGTCTCCTGATCGATGCGCGCCCCTGATTGGTTGACGAAGCGGCCGGTCGCCCATCGCGGCCTGCATGATGCCGCACGCGGTATCATCGAGAACATGCCGGCCGCGGCCAACGCCGCGGTATCAGGCAATTTCGCGATCGAGTGCGATATCCAGCTCACCGCCGACGGCGAGGCGATGGTGCATCACGACGATGCGCTCGGCCGCCTCACCGAGGGTTCCGGCCTGCTGTCGACCAAGACCGCAGCCGAGCTGAAGGCGGTGAAATTCAAGAACACCGCCGAGCAGATGATGACGCTCGGCGATCTCTGCACGCTGGTCGCCGGCCGCGTCCCGCTGGTGGTCGAGGTGAAGAGCCATTTCGACGGCGACCGCAAGCTGGTTCGGCGGATGGCCGAGGTGCTGTCGTCCTATTCCGGCCCTGTCGTCGGCATGTCGTTCGATCCCGACCAGGTGCTGGCGTTGCGCGAGACCATGCCGAACCTGCCGCGCGGCATCACCGCCCAGCGCACCTATGACGACAGTTCCTGGACCAAGCTGACGCCGGCCCAGCGCGACGGCATGCTGTATCTGCGCCACGGCTTCAAAACCGAGCCGCATTTCGTTGCCTTCTGGGTCAACCAGCTGCCGGCGCCGGCGCCCTGGATCGCCCGCAACGTGTTCGGCTGCCCGCTGCTGGCCTGGACCGTGCGCACGGCGGAACAGCGCGAGCGCGCGGCCCGCTACGCCGACCAGATGATTTTCGAGGGGTTTGTGCCGGGAACCTGACATGTCGTCGGCAGTCTTGAACTCGTCGCTGCGACGCACGATCTTGGCAAGGGTTGGTCAAAGCGTTGGTCGTCATCGGCGATGGCGGAATGCGGAGCATGATCCGGAAGTGGAGCCAGCTGTTCCGGAAAGATCATGCTCAAAAGAGGCACCGGTCTTCACTCTCGATGGCGTCGTCTGAAATCACCCTAGAGGCTGTAGCTGACATCGGCGGCATTCCGTCCGCCGAATGGGACGCCTGCGCCAATCCGAAGGCGGAAGCGGACAGCATTCACAGCCTCGACACGCTGGCCTCGCCCGCAGCCGCAGGCGATTGCCAGACGACTGCAGGTTCGAGCTATAACCCCTTCGTTTCCCATGCCTTTTTCGCCGCAGCCGAGGCCTCCAATTCGGCCTGCCCGCGGACCGGCTGGGGACCACGGCATCTGATTGCAAAGCTCGACGGCCGGATCGTAGGCGTCGTGCCGTGTTACCTGAAATCGCACTCGCAGGGCGAATACGTGTTCGACCGCGGCTGGGCCGAGGCCTATCACCGCGCCGGTGGCAGCTATTATCCGAAGCTGCAGGTCTCCGTCCCCTTCACGCCCGCGACCGGGCCGCGGCTTCTGATCCGCGACGGCGTCGACCGCGAGGCGATCGGCTCGGCGCTGGCGCGGGGCCTGCGCGCGCTCTGCAACGCCACTGAAGCCTCCTCCGTGCACGTCACCTTTGCCCGCGAGGAGGAGGCAAAATTCCTCGGCGCACACGGCTTCCTGCAGCGAACCGACCAGCAGTTCCACTGGCACAATCAAGGCTACAAGAGCTTCGACGATTTTCTGGGATCGCTGAACTCCCGTCACCGCAAGGGCATCAAGCGCGAACGCCGTGAGGCGGTTACCGCCGGGATCACCATCCACTGGCTGACCGGCTCCGATATCACCGAGGACGCGTGGGACGCGTTCTTCGAGTTCTACATGGAGACCGGTTCGCGCAAATGGGGCCGGCCGTACCTCACCCGCGAATTCTTCTCGCTGATCGGCGAGAGCATGAGCCGGGACGTGCTGCTGGTCATGGCCAAGCGCAACGGCCGCTGGATCGCGGGCGCGATCAACTTCATCGGCTCCGATACGCTGTTCGGCCGCAACTGGGGCGCGATCGAGCACCACCCGTTCCTGCATTTCGAGGTCTGCTACTACCAAGCGATCGATTTCGCGGTTCAGCGCGGCCTCAAGGTGGTCGAGGCCGGCGCGCAGGGCGAGCACAAGCTGGCGCGCGGCTACCTGCCGCAGACCACCTATTCGGCGCATTTCATCGCCGATCCCGGCTTGCGCCGCGCGATCGCCGATTACCTCAAGCGCGAACGCGACTATGTCGCCGAGGTCGGCCGCGAGCTGACCGAGGCCGGCCCGTTCCGCAAGACCGTCGACGACGACGCTTGACGTTTGCCTCGCGACCGAGAAATTAGATTTTCAGATACAGACTTGCAAAATCCAGGGAGCCGCCGCCATGCCCGCCGCCTATGACAACAACAACCCCTTCGCAAAAATCCTGCGCGGCGAGTTTCCGTCCTACAAGGTCTACGAGAACGACCACGTGCTCGCCTTCCTCGACATCATGCCGCGCTCGCCCGGGCATACGCTTGTGATTCCGAAGGCCCCTGCCCGCAATATCCTCGACGTCACGCCCGACGACTACGCCCATGTCGCACGCGCCGCCCACAAGATCGCCGCCGCCGGAATGAAGGCGTTCGAGGCCGACGGCATCACCGTGCAGCAATTCAACGAGCCTGCCGGCGGCCAGGTCGTGTTCCACCTCCACATGCACGTGATGCCGCGCAAGGACGGCGTCGCGCTGTTGCCGCCTGCCAGCCACAAGGAAGACGGCAAGGTGCTGGAGGCGAATGCGGCGAAACTGATCGCGGCGTTAAGATAATCCCACCGCCGTCATTCCGGGGCGCGCGAAGCGCGAGCCCGGAATCCATTTCACTACGAAACGCGCGGCCCGATGGATTCCGGGCTCGCGCTGCGCGACGCCCCGGAATGACGGTGGAGAGGTCTCACTCCGTCTCGAAATCGCCCGCCTGCGGCGGAGCCAGCGGGGTGAACTCGCAGCGGTCGGGCTTGACGTCGATCAGCGGCGTCTCGTCAAGGCAGTCGAGGCCGCGCACGAGGATGACATTGCCCTCGACTCCGACCAGCTTGACGATCGAGGTCCCGATCGGATTGGGGCGCACCGGCGAGCGCAGCGAGAAGGTGCCGCGGGTGTTGCCGTTGTTCTTCGGGCTTTGCAGCACGATGTCGCGGCGCGACTGGTGCAGCCAGTACAGCACTTCGAGGTTCGAGTAGAAATCGACGCCCTTGATCGCGGCGACCCAGGGCTCGAAGATCTCGAGCCGGCACACCGGGCCGTCATGCCGCCCCTGCCGCGGCGTCGCCAGCCGCGAGGTCCAGGGTGTGCGGATGCGGCCGATGAAGACGAGCCCGGCGTCGCGTGCCGTCGGCATATCGACGGCGACCTCGCCCTGGCGCAATTCCATTTCACGTACCATGTCTCAGTCCAACGATATGTTCAGCGCCTTGACCACGCCCGCCCACCGCGCGCGATCGGTGTCCACAAATCTGTCGATCTCGGCCTGGCTCTTTACGCGCAGCGGCGGGAAACCGATCCTGACCAGCGAAGCGCGAAACGCCTCGTCGTTCAAGGCCCGGTCGAGGCTCGCCTTGATCTTGCCCGCGATCTCGTCAGGCACCTTCGACGGCGCCGCAATACCATACCAGACGCTGACCGCATAATCGGGATAGCCGCTCTCGGCAATCGTCGGCAGATCGGGCAGATCGGGGACGCGTTCGGTCGAGGTGACGGCGAGCGCGCGCAGCATGCCGGACTTGACCGGCGGCAGCGCGGTGCCGAGCGTGTCGAACATCAGCTGGATGTTGCCTGACAGCAAATCCTGCAGCGCGGGTCCGGCGCCCTTGTACGGCACATGGGTCATCTCGACGCCGGCCATCTGCTTGAACATCTCGCCGGCGAGGTGAACCGTGCCGCCGGTGCCGGCCGATCCGAAATTGAGTTTCCCGGGATTCTTCTTCGCGTAGGCGACGAACTCCGCGATCGTCTTGGCCGGCACGGAGGGATGCACCTCCATGATCATCGGCGCATCCGTGATCACCGACAGCAGGCGGAAATCCCGGGCCGGATCGTAGGGCAGCTTCTTGTAGAGCAGCGGATTGAGCACGAAGATCGAGGCCGCCGTCACGAACAGCGTGTAGCCATCGGGATCGGAGCGCGCCACCGCCTCGGCGCCGATCGCGCCCTGCGCGCCGGCCTTGTTCTCGACCACGACCACCTGCTTGAGGTCGCGCCCGAGATATTCGCCGACGATGCGGCCGAGCACGTCGGTCGGGCCGCCCGCGGCGTAGGGCACCACGAGCTTGATCGGACGTGACGGATAGTCCGCGGCACGCGCCGGCAACGCCGCCGCCAGCATGGCAGCCAAAGCAACAATGAATGCCGATGATGCGCGCCGCTGCATGACGTTCCCCCGTTATTGTTTTCTTGGAGAACGAGAGTAACGGATAATGCGGTTGCCGCAATCAGCCCAGCCAGTATTTGCCCGACAGCATGACGATTTCGCCCACGATCACGCCGGCAAAGATCGATTTCCTCGCCAGCATGAATGCCACAAAGCCTGCGGCAACGGCGCCGTAACGCAGCCAGTCCGGCACGCTGGCGAGCGCGCCCGGCGGCTGCACCACGATTTGCGCGATGATACCGGCGAGGATCGCGGTGGCGACCGCCCTCACCCAGGCCAAAAGCTCCGAGTTCTCGTCGATGCCGCCGCCGAACCACAGGCCGAGCATGCGCCAGATCTGGTTGGGGATGACGCCTGCCACGAACAGGATCGCGAGCGCGTGCCAGTCGCCGATGAAGCTACTCATGCGCCCGCCCTCACGATGCCTGCCCTCGCCCGGTGCACGCCGTAGGCGACGGTTCCCGCGACGACGCCGCTGACCAGGATGTCGACGCCGCTGTTCAGCATCGCCGCGAGCGGAAACAGCAAGAGCCCAAGCACCAGCGCGATGACGTCGGCGAGCTCGCGGCAGTTGCGCGCGGTGGAGAACAGGAACGCGAGCGGCGTCAGCATCAGCATGCCGGCGGCGAGCAGCGGCGTGAGGTTGGCCGCGAGCGTGTAGCCGATCGTGTTCGCGATCAGGCAGACCAACACCAGCCCGCACCCGAGCCCGTGGATGAAGGCGATCCGCCGGTTGCGCGGCACCTGGGGCAGGAAGCGGAAGCACTCGACCCACAGCGTCACCGCCGTGAGATGCGCCACCAGGATCAGATGCCGCCGCTTGGTGTCCTCGGTGCGCATCATCGGCAGCACCGACACCACCATCGGAAACAGCCTGATCGCGCTGACGGTGACCGCGATCGCCGATTGCAGCACGGTGGCGCCGGAGCCGAGCGTCGTGATCACGATGATCTGCGCGGGACCCGCCCAGACGAATGCCGTGCTCGCCAGGGTCCAGCCCAGCGAGAAGCCGCTATCATGCGCCAGCGCGCCGATGCCGAGATAGGTCGCAAACAGCACCAAGGTCAGCACGGTCGCGCCGATCGACCGCGCGCCCCACAGGAAGGCGCGGAACGAGGTCTGCCATTGCGGAGAATCGAGCGGAGGAAGCGCCACGGGGAGCCGGATGGATTTGCAATGTCGGCGGCTTAGGGCGCTGACAACGCAGGGTCAAGCAAGCGGCTGCACAGCGCTGCTATGCGCCTTGGTAGCCCGGATGAAGCCAACGGGTCGCGCGAACGCGCGCCCGATGGCTTCATCCGGGCTACTGCAGCTACGCAATCACGCCCTGTTCTTTAGAACAAAACACGCCCCGCCCGCCTTGCGGATGCGACTGCACAGGCCGTCGGCCTCGGGGCGCGTGTCGGCGCCGATGCGCACCTGGTAAAACATCGCGCTGCCGCGGCTGCGCAGCCGCGAGCCGAGCAGGCTCGGATCCTGATCGCCGATCACGTTCGACAGCCGCTTGATGGCACGGGCATACATCGCAAGCGCCTTGTCGCGGCTGAAGCCGGCGGCGAGCTGCACGCCCCAGACCTTGGCCGCCGACAGCGTGATGTGCTGCTCGAGCCCGGCCACGAACGGATTCGGCGCGCGCTTCAACAGCGCCATCAGCTCACGGCAGCTCGCGGTCGGCGCACGCTGCGGCATCTTGCCGTTGCGGCCGGCGGCAGCCCAGTCGTCGACGCTGGAGCCGGTGATCGCGGAGACATAGTTGCGCGTCTCCTGCGGCATGTAGCCGGAGCCGGCGAGCCAGTCCTGGATCCGGCGCGGGCCGGCATTGTAGGCCGCGGCCGCGAGGCCGAGATTGCCGAACTGGCTGCGCAACTCGCTGAGGAATTCGGCCGACTTCGGCAGCGCCTGCACCGGATCGAGCGGATCGAGAAGCCCTCGCTCGCTTGCGGTGCCCGGCATGAACTGCGCGATGCCCTGCGCACGCTGGCCGCTGCGGGTCACAGGACCAACCGCATCGGCCTGGAAACGGCTCTCCTGCCAGATCACGCGCGCGAAGAATTCGAGCGGCAGATCGTTCGCCCGCGCCGCCGACTCGATCATCAGGCACATCGCCTCGCGGGTGTCGCTCTCGCGCGCGTCATCCGCGGGCTTGTCGGCAGCAGCCGCCGGCTTCTCGGCAGGCGCAGCGGGTGTCTCCGCCGGGGGTGCAGCAGGTTTCCCGGCTGATGGCGCGGCCTGCTCTCCCGGCGGTGGCGCTGGCTGCTCCGCCGGCGAGACCGCGGGTTTCTCGGCGGGCTTGTCCCCGGGCGGCGTTGCGGGCTGCTCGGCACTCGGCGTCGTCGTCGGAGCTGCGGCAGGCGCGTCCTCCGCGCCGGCGCCGGCCGGCGGCACCAGCAACACAAGCATGACCCATGCGGCGCAAAGACCTGTTCGCATCGCAAATCTGTTCCCGCGCGGCGCGGCTTGACACCGCAAGCTCGTGGTCTAGCTATGGACTGAAATGATGGCGCGCAAAAGGGAGCGCAAAATGGCCGCAGCTTCAGACGATCAACTCGGCTTTGCCCCCGACGACGACGCCCCGATCGGCTACATGAAGCGGACCCGCGATTATTACGCGGCAATCGGCTACACAACCCCCTACCGCTGGGCGCATTACACCTCAGCCCCGTTCCAGCCGCTGCAGAAGCCGCTGAGCCAGTCCCGCGTCGCCATCATCACGACCGCGGCGCCGTTCGATCCCGCCAAGGGCGACCAGGGCCCGGGCGCGAAATACAATGGCGGGGCAAAATTCTATGCGGTCTATGACGGCGACACGTCGCAGCAGCACGATTTGCGGATCTCGCACATCGCCTACGACCGCATCCACACCACGGCGACCGACAGCGGCACCTGGTTCCCGCTGGCGCAACTGAAGCGCCTCGCCGCGGCGGGCAAGATCGGCGAAGTCGCGCCGCGTTTCTTCGGGGCTCCAACCAATCGCAGCCACCGCGTCACCATCGAGACCGATGCGCCCGAAATCCTCAAGCGCTGCCGCGACGACAAGGTCGACGCCGCAGTGCTGGTGCCGAACTGCCCGGTCTGCCACCAGACCGTCAGCCTGGTGGCGCGGCATCTCGAAGCCAACGGCATCCCGACCGTCGTGATGGGCTGCGCCAAGGACATCGTCGAGCACGCCGCGGTGCCGCGCTTCCTGTTCTCCGACTTCCCGCTCGGCAACTCCGCCGGCAAGCCGCATGACGAGGCCTCGCAGGCCTTCACGCTGGAGCTCGCGCTGCGCGTGCTGGAAACTGCGCCCGGCCCGCAGACCACGGTGCAGTCGCCGCTGCGCTGGAGCGAGGACGCGTCCTGGAAGCGCGACTACAGCAACGCCGACGCGCTGAGCGCCGACGAGCTGGCGCGCCTGCGCCGCGAGTTCGACGCGCAGAAGGAAATCGCGAAGGGGCTGCGCGTGGCGTAAGGCGAGCGTGAAGACCCTTCGCCCACCTCACTAACAGTGTCATCGCCCGGCTCGACCGGGCGATCCAGTATTCCAGAGACATCAGTCAGTCACGGAGAAGCCGCGGCGTACTGGGTCCCCCGGTCAAGCCGGGGGACGACAGCGGAGGCACAGCCTCCACTCAGTGCGTTTCGACCAGCACCCGGACAGCATCATGTGAAGTGGCCTCCTCACCCCCCGCATAACGGCGCGCCAGCGCGGCGCAGGTCATGAGCTGGATCTGGTGGAACAGCATCAGCGGCAGCACGATCAGGCCGACCGATTGCCCGGCGAGCAGCACGCTCGCCATCGGAAGACCGCTCGCGAGACTCTTCTTCGAGCCGCAGAACATGATGGCGATGCGGTCGGCGCGCGAGAAGCCGAGCAGCTTGCTGCCGAAATTGGTGATCAGCAGCACGACCGCCAGCAGCAGCGCATCGAGGCCGAGCACGATCGCCATCTGGGTGGCGTTGACCTGGTGCCAGATGCCGTGGCTGACGCCGTCGCTGAACGCGGTGTAGACGATCAGGAGGATCGAGCCGCGGTCGACCAGGCCGAGCATCGCATGGTGCCGCTCGACCCAGCGGCCGATCAGCGGCCGCGACAATTGCCCCGCCACGAACGGCAGCAGGAGCTGCACGACGATGTCGAGCGCGGCATTGCCGGAGAACCCGCCATGGCTGGACAGAAGGAAGCCGGCCAGCAACGGCGTCGCGACGATGCCGAGCAGATTGGAGGCGGTCGCCGAGCACAGCGCCGCCGACACATTGCCGTGCGCGATCGAGGTGAAGGCGACCGACGACTGCACGGTCGACGGCAGGATGCAGATCAGGATCACGCCCGCCCACAGCGCCGGCGTCAGCAGATGCGGCGCCAGCGCATGCGCCGCAAGCCCGAGCAGCGGGAACAGGGCAAAAGTCGACAGGAAGATCACGAGATGCAGTTTCCAGTGCCGGGCACCGACCAGCGCCTCCGTCGTCGACAGCCTGGCGCCGTGGAGGAAGAACAGCAGCGCGATCGCGGCATCAGTGGCGTAGCCGCCGATCACGGTGCCCTGCCCGTGCAGCGGCAGCAGGGTGGCGAGGCCGACCATGCCGACGATGGCGGCGATGTAGGGGTCGACGGGCACGAATGATCGCAGGCGACTGATGGTCATGGTGGCTTCCTTTCCTTGACCCGAAAATGGCCCTCCCCATGCCGATTGTGAACCGCGCTTACCGATGTTATTGTCATTACGTAATGTAATTACGGACGCTGCCATGCTCGACCCGGTCCAGCTCGAAACCTTCCTGACCGTGGTGCAGACCCAGAACTTCACCGAGGCCGGCCGCCGCCTCGGCCTGAAGCAGTCGACCGTGAGCCAGCACATCCGCAAGCTCGAGGCCGCGGCCGGCCGTCGCCTGTTCGTGCGCGACACCCATTCGGTCGTGCTCACTGCCGACGGCGAGGCGATGACGGGCTTTGCGCGCCCGATCCTGGAGGCCAATGCCCGCGCCCGCGATTACTTCGCGGGGTCGCAGGTCCGCGGCAAGGTCCGGTTCGGTGCCGCGGAGGATTTTGCCAGCTCCCGCCTGCCCGATCTGCTGCGCGACTTCGTCCGCCGCCATCCGCAGGTCGATCTCGAGCTGACGATCGGCCTCAGCGCCGTGCTGTACCAGCAACTCGACGCCGGCGAGCTCGATCTCGTGCTGGGCAAGCGCCGGCCCGGCGACGCGGCGGGGCAATTGGTGTGGCAGGACCGCCTGGTATGGACCGCCGCGCCGGGCATGCGGCCCGATCCCGGCGAGCCGCTGCCCCTGATCCTCTACGCGCCGCCGAGCGTCAGCCGCAGCGTGGTGCTGGAGGCGATGGAACGGTTCGGACGGCCCTGGCACATCGTCTGCTCCAGCGGCAGCTTGAGCGGCCTGCGCGCCGCGGCGCTCGCCGGTCTCGGCATCACCCCGCAGGCGCAGGGCCTGATCCCGGACGGCCTGGAAGCGATGCCGGCGTCAGGCCTGCCGCCGCTCGGCGACGTCGAGTTCGTGGTCCGCACCGCCCGCCGGACCAAACGCGGCCCGGCGGTCGAACTGGCGCAGGCGATCACGGAACGCGGCGGTCGGCTGCGGCCGTAGAAGTTTGGCTAGAACGGTCTGACGCCGCGGCCCTTCGGCTCAAGCGCTGCGGTCTCTGGAATACTGGATCACCCGCATGCGCATGCGCGGATGATGACACTGAACGAGCTATTTGACAGGTTGAACGAGGGCCATCCTCATCGTCGTCCTGGCGAAAGCCAGGACCCATTACCCCAAATGAGAATTGTTGCGCGATGCTGGGGGCGCGATCCCGTCCATCATCAAATACGGTGGTTATGGGTCCTGGCTTTCGCCAGGACGACGATGGTGTGCGAGGCCCCCGCACCGTCATCGCCCGGCTGGAACCGGGCGATCCAGTACGCCGCAGCCTCTCGGCTCAAGCACAGACAATACTGGATCACCCGCCTACGCCTACGCGGGTGATGACACTGAGCAAGCTGAGGGCGCCGGCACGATTTCGGAATAATAGAAAGCTACCGCTGAGTTGCCCGACGAGTCAAGTTGCCGCGTCCGCCGGCCGCCGCCGGCTACTTTGCATGGGGTTGTTTTCGATATTTTTGGCAGTGCGCCCCTGCTCGGACCAGGCGCCCCGCGTCAGGAGGATAGCGCGGCCTCCACCTGCACCGCGCCCAGCATGCCAGTCCGTTCGTGACAGCCGAGGTACTCGAAGAACTGCTCGTCGGCCGCGGCAACCGTGACCTCGTGATACAGCCTGAGCTTCGCGGCCGGTCCCAAGGTCGACAGATACTTCATCGCCGCGCCGAAGATCCGGACATGGGTCGGATGCGATTCCGCCCAGCGCTCCAGCGCCGCGAGGCTCTTCCACCAGCTCTGGCCGTAGGACTTTTCCGTCAGTCGTCCATCCACGTCGACGACGCGCATGTAGCGGTTGGCGTAGCAGCCGATCGGCACGCCATCGTCGCGCAGGAAATCCATGCCCTCGCGCAGCACCGGCTCGACATCGTCGAGATACATCTTGCGCTCCGACGCCTCGGTGTCGCTCCAGTCCTGGCCGGAGCGGATCAGGCAGAGATTGTCATGCGCGACCACGCGGATTCGCGCGCCGTCGCGGATCACGCGCGGCTCGCCGCCGGGCGTCATCGCGTCGGTCTGCGACAGCGGGATGCGGTCGCGCATGCCGCCCCAATAGGCGTGCTCCTGCACCTCCCCGCTCATGCCGTCGGCAAGGACCGCGACGCCCTCGGGGCGGCCGAGCGACGAGAACAACGTCTCGTAACGCTCGACATGCGGCCGTAGCACTTCGATGAAGCGGCCGACGCCATTTGCTGCGCCACTGCCGGTCCAGGCCTCGCGCGCGCCGGCGAACCAGGCATCGAAACGCCCGGCGTCGTCCCAATAGGCGACCGAGACGACGTTGGTGAAGCCGGCTTGGTCGACATATTGCGCGCGATCCCAATGCGTCGGGCCGTTGTCGCCAGCAAAGCGTTTTGCGATCGATGCCAGCGCCTCGGCCACTGCTGCGTTCGGCTCGTCGCGATATTGTACGCCGAAATAGGCCATGATGACGCTTGCGACCGCGGGCTTGTGGCGCGCGACGAACGACGGATAAGGCGGCGCGTAATCGTCGGGCACACGACGATGGCGGGAGCGCGCTGTTTGCAGATGAGAGGGAATGGCGGATTCCATGGCAGTCGCCTCCGGTTGGATGTTGCCCTGATGCTTCAGCTCGCGGCCGCGTCGACCTCCTCAAGACTGTCGAGCGGCAGCGCGAAATGCTCGACGCGCTTCGATGGCTTCTTGTTCAACAGCAGACGCGTGACGTCGGGCCGCGAGTAATGCCCGGCCGGATCGGCGGCGTTCTTGGCAATCCCGATCGCGCCGAGATCGATATCGGCGAGCAGCAGGCCCTCCTGGTCGGGCGGCAGCTTCTCGGCGATCGAACTGCCGTCCGGCCCGTAGATCGCGGCGTGCCCGCCGCCGACATGCAGCAGCGCGTGCTTGTCGTCGCGGTCGCACATCTCATCGATCATCGCTTGCGAGACGGTGGCACAGGGCGCCAGCACGAAGCACGAGCCCTCGACCGCATAGACCCGCGAGGCCGCGTTGTTGACCTCCCAGCCGAGCGCCGGCGCGAACGGATCGTACAGCGAGAAGCTCGGCCAGGCCGCGACATGCACCTGCTCGTTCTGGGCGTACATCGCGTATTTCGACAGCGGCTGCAGATGCTCCCAGCAGCACAGCGCGCCGAGGCGGCCGATGCCGGGGCGGTCATGCACCGCAAGGTCGCTGCCGTCGCCCTCGCCATAGACGGTGCGCTCGGCATGGGTCGGCCGCAGCTTGCGCCGCTTGGCAATGGTCTCGCCGTCGGGCCCGATCAGCCATTGCGCCAGATAGAGGCTGCCGCCGTCGCGCTCGGACAGGCCGAGCACCGCGGTCAAGCCGGCCTTCTTCACCGCCAGCCGCAGCTTCTCGGCCTGCGGACTGTCATAGCTCAGCGAGTTATCGAAATAGCGCTGCACAAAACCGCGCCCGATCGCCCAGGCCGGCGAGTCCAGCCAGATGTACCAAGGATAGCCGGGAATGAAGGCCTCGGGGAACGCGATCAGTTTTGCACCCTTCGCGGCGGCCTCCTCGATCAAGGCAATGCTCTTGGCGATGGAGGCGTCGAGGTCGAGCCAGGCAGGGGCCGCCTGCACCACCGCAACGCGATATTTCGGATGTTCGATGCCCATGATGTCCTCCTCGTGGCCGGCCGTTCCGGCCGGTTCGTACTTGATCGGCCGCAGCCGCTTCTGACATCATGCTGCCCCGGGACCGGGAGCGCCGTTCGACCAGGACGGAAGGAAAATTCGACTGCGGAGGAGATTTCCCCGGCCGTCCCCGGTACGAAGCTTGCTTTGTCTGCGTGGCCAGCGTTTGCACTCGTGAAGGGAGGAAATCATGCCGGCCCTGTTCACCACGGAAGTCGCGCCCACGCATCGGCGCCTGGCACTGTGGCGCGACATCGTCTGCGACGTGTTCGTGCAGCTCGACTGCAAGTCCGATCTCGGCACCGCCTTCCACGGCGCCATCACCAGCGCGCAACTCGGCGCGGTGAAATGCTCCGTCGTCTCGTCGGGCCGGCAGCGCGTGCTGCGCACGCCGTCGCGGATCGCACGCACCAGCGAGGATTTTGTTCTGTTCGCGCTCGGCCAAAGTGGCGCGGGCGCCGTGCTGCAGGACGGCCGCGAGACCGTGATCCAGCCGGGCGAGTTTGCGTTCTATGACACCACCCGCCCGTATGAGCTGCGCTTCAACGACGACTTCACGCAGACCATCTTCCAGGTGCCGCGCGCGATGCTGCACCGGCGCTTTGCAGGCACCCAGGGCCTGACGGCGACCACGTTCACATCGGATCGCCCGCTGCAGCGGCTCGCCTGGCAGTTCATCAGCGGGCTCTCCGAGATCGCCGACAAGCTCGATCCTGACAATGCGATCCGCCTCGCCGATCAGGCGGCCGACCTGCTCGCGATGGCGATCAGCGAGCGGCTCGGCGGCGTGGCGCTACAGGCCTCGACGCACCGCTCCGCGCTGCTCTATCGGCTGAAGGCGCATGTGCTCGCGCATCTGCCGAACCCCGAGCTCAGTCTCAGCGAAACCGCCGCGGCGCTCGGCATCTCGCCGCGCTACGTCAACAGCTTGCTGGCCGACGAAGACACCTCGTTCCAGCGCTTCGTGCTGGCGCAGCGGCTGGAGCGCTGCAAGCGTGACCTGGCCTCGCCGGCGCACGCGCATCGCCATATCGGCGAAATCGCGTTCGCCTGGGGCTTTAACGATCTCTCGCATTTCGGCCGCGTATTCCGCGACCATTACGGCCTGTCGCCGCGTGATTGGCGGCACAGCCGGGTGCCGAACTGACTTTCTCGGGTCGTTTGCGGCGCAAAATAGCCGGGAATCCTGACCTTCACAGATGCAAACAATTTACACTAACTACAACGGGTTCCGTTCGTACCCTTCTTTTCGCGCGTCCGGACCGGTACAGTCCTGCCATTGATTTAGGAGGATTTCCGATGCAGGACCGGCGCCAGAGCCCACGTGACAAGGTGTTTTACGGTGCGGTTGCGGAGATCAATGAGCGTGGCTCGACGATGGATTGCGTCGTCCGCAACATCAGCGAAGGCGGTGCCTGCGTCGAGTTTGGCGACGCCGCACACTTGCCCGAAGAGATGAATCTCAGCATCGCGCGCAAGGGCCGCTCGTTCCTGGCGCGCATGATCTGGCGCCAAGCCAACAAGGTCGGCCTCGCGTTCCGGATCATGACCTCGGACACCCCGGTCAGCGATCTCGACGAGCGGGTCCGCCGCAGCGAGATCAAGAAACGGCAGTTGCAGCGGCGGATCAAGGAACTGCTCGGCCAGGGCTGAGCGCTCTCCCGCGGCTCCCCGGCCGCGTTTCGATTGCGGCCGGCATCTGTCATTTCGGGGGTTGCAAAGGCCAGGTTAATCCAGCATCCGGTAGGCCCGCCAATGCTGGAACCGAGAGCCATTTCACGACATGTCGTCCGCGATCATCGAGCATCCCGACGGGCTGCCGCAACCGCAGCGCAATTGGGCCATTCTCACGATCGCGCTCGGCCTCGTGATGGCCGTCGTCGACAGCTCGATCGCCAACGTTGCACTGCCGACCATCGCGAGGGATCTTAACGCCAGCCCCGCATTCTCGATCTGGATCGTCAACGGCTATCAGCTGGCAATCACGATCTCGCTGCTGCCGCTGGCCTCGCTCGGCGAGATCATCGGCTATCGCCGCGTCTATCTGGCGGGGCTATTGCTGTTCACGCTGGCGTCGCTGTTCTGCGCGCTGGCGCACACGCTGCCGCTGCTGACGATCGCCCGCATCCTGCAGGGGTTCGGCGCCGCCGGAATCCTCAGCGTCAACACGGCGCTGGTCCGCTTCATCTATCCGCATTCGCAACTCGGCCGCGGCATCGGCGTCAACGCGCTGGTCGTCGCGATCTCGGCCGCGGTCGGCCCGACCATCGCCTCGTTCATCCTGGCGGTCGGGACCTGGCCGTATCTGTTCGCCATCAACGTCCCGCTCGGCATCGTCACGCTGGCGGTGGGCTGGCGCTTCCTGCCGCACACCAGGCCCGCGGTTCACGCCTTCGACTGGCAGAGCGCCGCGATGAGCGCGATCGCGTTCGGGTTCGGCATCAGCGCGATCGACAGCGCCGGCCATGGCGAGGCGCTGTATCTCTGCGCGTTGGAGTTCGCGATTGCCGCGGTCGCTTCCCATCTACTGTACCGGCGGCAACAGCATTTGCCCTCGCCGCTGCTGCCCGTCGACCTCTTGCGGATTCCGATCTTCGCGCTGTCGATCGGCACCTCGATCGCCTCGTTCTGCGGCCAGATGCTGGCCTTCGTCGCGATGCCGTTCTATCTCGAGAACCACTTCGGATATTCGGCGGTGCAGATCGGCCTGCTGATCACGCCGTGGCCGATCACGGTCGCGTTCGCCGCGCCGATCGCCGGCTGGCTGGTCGAGCGCTACCCGGCCGGCCTGCTCGGCGGCATTGGCCTGCTGCTGTTCGCACTGGGATTGGGCACGCTGGCGTTCATGCCGGCCAATGCGACACCGATCGACGTGATCTGGCGCATGGCGCTCGCCGGCGCCGGCTTCGGCCTGTTCCAGACCCCGAACAACCGCACCATGATCGCCGCCGCGCCGCGCGAGCGCTCGGGCGGCGCCAGCGGCATGCTCGGGACCGCGCGCCTGCTAGGACAGACCATCGGTGCCGCCTTGGTGGCGATGCTGCTGGCGCGCTATCCGGCCGACGGCACCAGGATCTCGCTGATGGTCGGCGTCGGCTTTGCCGTCGTGGGCGCTGTGCTGAGCACGCTGCGGCTGTCCTCAGTCGGCAGCCGCGGCGCCGATCAGGTACGGGTCCATGAGGGCCAGCGGCTCAAGGGCGAATGACGTTTCGCGCACGCGATGCGCGACTCCATCGGCGCAAACAAAAAGACCGGCTTGTTCAGCCGGCCTTTTCATTCTGATTATTCGCTTCGCGCCTCAGGCCTTGACCATCGGACCCTTTGAGGCCGGCCCCTTGGTGCCGCCTCCGCCGCCACCCGGACCGCCCTTCGGCGGCTTGCGCTTGCGCGGCGGCAGGTTCTCGGGCTTCGGGGTGACCGGGCCCTCGACATATTCGAACCCGATCTTGTCCTTGGCGGTCGCCTCGTCCTTGACCAGGATGACGCGGACGTGTCCGCCGCCCTTGAGCTGGCCGAACAGCACCTCATCCGCGAGCGGCTTCTTGATGTGCTCCTGGATGATCCGCGCCATCGGACGCGCGCCCATCTGCTCGTCATAGCCGTGCTCGATCAGCCAGGCCTTGGCGGGCTCGGACAGCTCGATCGTGACGTCGCGGTCGGCGAGTTGCGCCTCGAGCTGCAGCACGAACTTCTCGACCACCATGCCGATGACGTCGGCATTGAGGTGCGCGAAGGAGACGATCGCATCCAGCCGGTTGCGGAACTCGGGCGCGAACTGGCGGTTGATCGCCTCGTGGTCGTCGCCTTCCCGCTTCGAGCGGGTGAAGCCGAAGGCCTGCCGCGCGAGGTCGGCCGCGCCCGCGTTCGTGGTCATGATCAGGATCACGTTGCGGAAGTTGACCTGCTTGCCGTTGTGGTCGGTGAGCCGGCCATGATCCATGATCTGCAGCAGCACATTGTACAGATCCGGGTGCGCCTTCTCGATTTCGTCGAGCAGCACCACGCAATGCGGATGCTGGTCCACGCCATCGGTGAGCAGGCCGCCCTGGTCGAAACCGACATAGCCAGGAGGCGCGCCGATCAGGCGCGACACGGTGTGCCGCTCCATGTATTCGGACATGTCAAAGCGGATCAGCTCGACGCCGAGCGAGGCCGCCAGCTGCTTTGCAACCTCGGTCTTGCCGACGCCGGTGGGTCCCGAGAACAGATACGAGCCGATCGGCTTCTCCGGCTCGCGCAAGCCGGCCCGCGACAGCTTGATCGACGCAGCCAGCGCCTCGATCGCCTTGTCCTGGCCGAACACCGTGCGCTTCAGGGTCTGCTCGAGATGCTTCAGCACCTCGGCATCGTCCTTCGACACGCTCTTGGGCGGGATCCGCGCCATGGTCGCGATCGTGGTCTCGATCTCCTTGATGCCGATCGTCTTCTTGCGCTTGCTCTCGGCGACCAGCATCTGCGCGGCACCGGACTCGTCGATCACGTCGATCGCCTTGTCGGGCAGCTTGCGGTCGTGGATGTAGCGCGACGACAGCTGCACCGCCGCCTCGATCGCCTCATTGGTGTATTTCAGCCGATGGTAATCCTCGAAATAGGGCTTGAGGCCCTTGAGGATCGCGATCGCGTCTTCCACCGTCGGCTCGTTGACGTCGATCTTCTGGAAGCGCCGCACCAGCGCGCGGTCCTTCTCGAAGTGCTGACGATATTCCTTGTAGGTGGTCGAGCCCATGCAGCGGATCGTGCCCGAAGCCAGCGCGGGCTTGAGCAGATTGGACGCATCCATCGCGCCGCCGGAAGTGGCGCCGGCGCCGATCACGGTGTGGATCTCGTCGATGAACAGGATGGCGTTCGGATGCGCCTCGAGCTCCTTCAGGACCTGCTTCAGCCGCTCCTCGAAATCGCCGCGGTAGCGGGTGCCTGCGAGCAGCGTGCCCATGTCGAGCGAGAACACGGTCGCGGCCGCCAGCACCTCCGGCACATCGCTGTCGACGATGCGCTTGGCGAGGCCTTCGGCGATCGCGGTCTTGCCGACGCCGGCTTCGCCGACGAACAGCGGGTTGTTCTTCTGGCGGCGGCACAAGACCTGGATCGCACGGTTGATCTCGGCATTGCGGCCGATCACCGGATCGATCTTGCCGTCGCGCGCCTTCTTGTTGAGGTTGACGCAATAGGTGTCGAGCGCCTCGCCCTTCTTCTTGGCGTCCTCGTTGCCCTTGGTCTCGGTTTCCTCGTCGACGCCGCGCACCGGCCGCGCCTCGGACACGCCCGGCCGCTTGGCGATGCCGTGGCTGATGTAATTGACGGCGTCGTAGCGCGTCATGTCCTGCTCCTGCAGGAAATACGCGGCATGGCTCTCGCGCTCGGCGAAGATCGCGATCAGGACGTTGGCGCCGGTCACTTCCTCGCGACCGGACGACTGGACGTGAATCACCGCGCGCTGGATCACGCGCTGGAACCCGGCGGTCGGCTTCGCGTCGTCGGCGCCGTCCGTCACCAGGTTTTCGAATTCGGTCTCGAGATAATTGACGAGGCTGGTCCTCAGCTTGTCGAGATCGACGCTGCAGGCCCGCATCACCGCCGCCGCATCCGAGTCATCGATCAGCGACAGCAGAAGGTGTTCGAGCGTCGCGTATTGATGGTGACGCTCGTTCGCGATCGCCAATGCACGATGCAAGGATTGTTCTAGGCTTTGGGAAAAAGTAGGCATTCGCGTCCTCTATGGCCCCCGGCCATCATGATCGCCATTACCGGGTCAGGCAATAACAACCTTCGTGATCGCCATTGATATAGTTACGACGGATCGTGGCGAAAGACCGGTCCCGCGATGATGGTTTTCTTCTAAAATTCGGGCGCCGGGACGTGATCCGGCCGCGACCCGTGATCATACGGGAACGCCGTTCGCCGCCGTCAAAATGCGCGATGCAAGACCCGTTCCGCTTCCCGCGGCAGGTCAATCGTTCCCGCGAACTATTTCTTTTCCATCACACATTGCAGTGGATGCTGATGCTTGCGCGCAAAGTCCATGACTTGCGTCACCTTGGTCTCGGCGATCTCATAGGTAAACACGCCGCACTCACCGATCCCGTGATGGTGAACGTGCAGCATGATCTTGGTCGCCGCCTCGGCGTCCTTGTTGAAGAATCGTTCCAGCACGTGAACCACGAACTCCATCGGCGTGTAGTCGTCGTTCAGGATCAGGACGCGATACAGGTTCGGGCGCTTGGTCTTCGGCTTGACCTTGGTGATGACCGAGGTCGACGGGCCGCTGCCCGCTCCATTGCGGTTGTCGTCATTGCTCATTTTCGGCTCCGGTGCGGCGGACACCGCGGGCTTGGCCGAAACCGGCTCGGAGATCGGGACTGTCAACGTGTATCGCAGCATGGCTCAGGCGTTCGAATTCCCCAGGGGAAACCGGTTGGCGATTGGAAGGTGGTCGCGATTGCCGCAAGACTGATCGCGGAACCCCCAGCAATGCTTTCCAGATTGCCGCTCCCGGTCCGATCCGGCGGCCGGATCGACCTCCCGAATATGGGCCTCACGACGCCCTGCCGCAAGCGCAGACCCGCCGCAGCCCACCGGTCCGATTCCCGGCGCGGCAACCCTCGGAAGGTTAATCATTTCTGCCTGATTTGACAAAGGAGTCGGGCATCCAATTTAGCCGGCATTGACGATAGCGCGCGCTTTCGCCCTGCTTTTGACCGTCTGGGGGGCCCGCCCGCCGGGTTTCAGTTTCCCGATTCACCATCTGTTTAGCCGCGCACGTCGAGATGGCCGCGCAATCCATTTTGACGAGAGCGCCATGCTTGGTTCAGCCATTTCCAATCGCGTCCGCGCGGCCGTCCGCCGGTTTTCCAGGGCAACCGACGGCAATGTCGCGGTGATCTTCACCTTCGCAATCCTGCCGATCCTCGCCTTCGTGGGCGCAGCGGTCGACTATACCCGCGCCAACAACGCCCGCACTGCGATGCAGTCGGCGCTCGATTCGACCGCGCTGATGCTGTCCAAGGATCTGACCATGGGCACCATCACGGCCGCCCAGATCCCGAGCAAGGCGCAGACCTATTTCAACAGTCTCTTCACCAACAAGGACGGCAAGGGCATTTCCGTCTCGGCCACCTATACGACTCCGACCTCGTCCGCAGCCGCGACCATTCTCCTGAGCGGGTCGGGCTACATCAACACCTATTTCATGAAGTTCGCCAATCTCCTGCCGTCCGGCGGCAATTTCCAGACGATGAATTTTGGCTCCTCGACGACCACCACCTGGGGCAACGTCAAGATGCGCGTCGCCCTCGCCCTCGATAACACGGGATCGATGGCGGACAACGGCAAGATTACCGCGCTGCGCAACGCGGTGGCAGGATCCGGCGGCCTGATCGATCAGCTCAGCGCGCTGAGCAAGAACAACGGCGACGTCTACATTTCCGTTATCCCGTTCGCCAAGGACGTCAATGTCGGCTCCAGCAACTACGGCCAGAGCTGGATCGACTGGACCGACTGGCTAAATCCGCCCACGACCCAGCCCGCCAACGGACAGAGTGTCGCGACGCTTCCCATCAACTGGCATGCCGTGGGACCTGGTTCGAAATGCCCGTTCACGAACACCACTGGCAATACCAATGGCGCCGCAAACGGTGGCTTCGTTTGTAAAACGGGTCCCACAGCAAGCAACAGTTCGACTACGTCAACGATTCCGTCGACGACGGTCACAGTGAACGGCGCATCCGTCCAAAATCCAATTTGCCCGACCGCCGATAACAACACCCAGGCAAAGTACAACGGCTGCTGGAGCAGCGAACCAACCGGCCTCCAGGAGAAATTCTGCAGCGGAAGCTCGAACTGCAGCTGCCCAAAGAACGCCTCTGGTTCCAGCGTCTCGGGTTGCACTTGCACCGGCACCGGCAGCGGCAAGTCCTGTACCGGATGGACCTATGTTCACAACTGGACACAGCCTGGGCCTAACGACCTGACGGACAATTCCAATCAACCCAGAGTTTCCGCCATCGTCGGTTTCAAGGATAACAGCAATACCCCGAACAAGGACCACGTCTGGACCCCCAACGCTGTGGGGGTCGCAAATGACTGGCGCCAGCCTTCCACCAACCCGATCAGCACCTGGACCGGCTGCGTCGCAGACCGCACCCAGCCGAACGATGCGACGGGCGTGCTGCCGGCATCATCCGACGTGACGACGCTGTTTCCGGCCAACGAGTATTTCGACACCTGGGGCAACAACGCCTTTTGCAGCAGCAGCGCATCTACACCGCTCGAGCCCGTCATTCCGCTAAGCTACAATTGGAGTGCGCTCAAGACCGCCGTCAATGCGATGCAGCCGACCGGCGGCACCGACCAGTCGATCGGATTGGCCGTGGCGTGGCAGTCCCTTTTGGTGGGCGGCCCGCTGAATACACCGGCGGAGGACTCCAACACCACCTACAACCGGGTCATCATCCTGCTGTCCGACGGTTTGAATACTCAGGACCGCTGGCCCGATTACGGCGACGGCAGTTCGCAGGCTTCAGGCAATCCGATCGACGCAAGGCAGACCCTGCAGTGCCAGAATCTGCAGAACGCAAGGGATGCCAACGGTGCGCCGATGTACACGATCTACACCATCCAGGTGAACACCAACTCGCCCGCCGATCCGACCTCGACCGTCCTGAAGAACTGTGCCAGCAGCCCCGACAAGTTCTACATGCTGACCAGCTCGACCCAGATCCTGACGACGTTCAACACGATCGGAACCGCTCTCAGCAAGCTGCGGCTGGCGAAATAACCGCCCGCTTCCGGCGCAACAAAAAAGCCCGGCCGAAACGGCCGGGCTTTTCGTTTGTCTTGATCAGTGGCGCTTACTGAGCGGGCGCGAACTTGGAGACCAGGCCCTCGTAGGGCTTGAAGGTCTGCTTGGCGCAATCGCTGTACAGGCCGGCGATCTTCTGCGATTCCGCGACGAAGGTCTCGTAGGACGAGCGCAGGTACTCGGTCTGCGCCTCGAGCGCCTTGTCCAGCGACTTCACGCCCGACAGCTTCTCGACGAACGACTTGGTGTCCTCAAACGACTTCTTGGCGTAGTCGCCATAGGCGGTGGCGATCGCCTGGACGCCGCTCTGCAGGTTGTTCGCAGACGCAGTGACGGACTCGATATGCTCTTTGCCGTAGTTCTGAATGTCTTCGATCTTGACCATGGATTGGAATTCCTTTTCCCAGACTTGAAGGCGCAAATTCCCATTGCCGGGAAGCTCCCGGCCCCCTGACAACGATCGGAATATCGCATCGCACAATAAAGTCAACAAATATTGTGCGACGCACAACGACATTTGCCCGAATCCTGAGCATTTGCGATAAACCCCGGGGGACTACGCAACGGTTGCTTAATCTTTTGGAAACTCGGTCCGCCTAACCTGATTCCTGGACTTTGTTCGCCTTCCGACGGACAGCCTTGAAAGCTGTTTGTGAACAACACCTTAGCTAGAAGAGCGACCTGAGCCGCCACGAGGGCCGATGGTTCTGCCCGAAGTGGTCTGTTGCGCAGGCAAGGATCGACGGCCGCCGGGCACAATTTCGCCTCACGAGCCAGTGATCTAGATAGAAATTGGGACGGGGAAGTAGATGCTTCGAACAACCTTGGCCTCCTCGCGGGCGCTCCGAGTTGGCGTTCTTGGGCTCGTTACCGTCACGACGGCGATCCTGATCACCAGTGATAGCGCGGAGGCGCGCCGTCACCGGCGCCACACCGCCCGTCACCACCACAGCGAGGCCGCGCGCGAAAGCTACAGCCCGCAATTCGCGACGATCGTCGTCGACGGCAACACCGGCTCGGTGCTGACATCGAACAGTCCCGACGGCCTGCGGCACCCTGCCTCGCTCACCAAGATCATGACGCTCTATCTGCTGTTCGAGCGCCTCGATTCCGGAAAGATGAAGCTCGACACCGAGATGCCGGTTTCCGAGCACGCCTCCGAGCAGGACCCGACCAAGCTCGGCCTGCGGCCCGGCCAGACCATCAGGGTCGAAGACGCCATCAAGGGTCTTGTCACCCGTTCCGCCAATGACGCTGCGGTCGTGATCGCTGAGGCGATCGGCGGCAGCGAAGACGACTTCGCACGGATGATGACCCGCAAGGCCCGCGCGCTCGGCATGAGCCGGACCACCTATCGCAACGCCTCAGGCCTGCCCAACGACGAGCAGATCACCACCGCGCGCGATCAATCGACGCTCGGCCGCGCCATCCAAGATCGTTTCCCGCGTTACTATCGCTACTTCTCGACCACGGCGTTCAATTTCCGCGGCCACACGATCACCGGTCACAACCGCCTGCTCGGCAGCGTCGAAGGCGTCGACGGCATCAAGACCGGTTACACCCGCGCCTCCGGCTTCAACCTCGTGACCTCGATCCACCGCGGCAATCGCTTCCTGGTCGGCGTGGTGCTCGGCGGCCGCAGCGGCGGCTCCCGCGACGCCATCATGCGCAACCTCCTGGCCGAGAACATCGGCAAGGGCGCGACCACCCGCACGGCCGCCGCGATCACCGAGCGCAACCCGGCCGACGCCAATGTCGAGGTTGCCGATGCCGACAACGCCCGCAGCGCGGACACCGCGCCGGTCGCGGCGTCGGAGCCCGCCGCGGCAGCCGTCGCGGTGCAGGCGCCGCGCCCGGCCAGCAAGCCCTCGCTGATGGCCGCCGTCGCCGCCGCGCTGCCGCCGCCCCCGGCGAAGCCTGAGCCGCAGGCCAAGCCCGAGCCGGCCCCGCTGACCTCGGGCGTGATCCAGACCCAGCCGATCGCCGCGATCCCCGGCTCGGCCGAACCGATGAAGCCGGTCAAGGTGAAGACCGTGCAGGTCAAGGCCGGCCAGATCAAGCTTGCCGCCGCCGGCCCGGCACAGTCCGCGCCCCCGATCACCAGCACCATCCCGTCGCGCGGCGAAGTTCCCGAGACCTCCAATGCGATGATGGCGCGGGCTGCCGAGACCTCGAGGCCCGAGATGCCGCCGCAGCCGGCGAACTTCGGCACCGGCAACGGCATCCTCGGCGTGCTGCCGGCCTCGTCCGTCCATGCACCGGCCGCCGCCGCGGCACCGCAGGCCGTGGCCTCGATCGAACCGACGACCCGCAGCCTGCAGGCCGCGCCGCAGACCAGTGTCGTCAAGTCAGGCGCCGCGCATTCCGGCTGGATCATCCAGGTTGGCGCGCTCGAGTCCGAAGGCGAGGCCAACAAGCGCATCGACCTCGCGCGCAGCTCGGCCCGCGGCCTCCTCAGCAAGGCGGACCCGTTCACCGAGGTCGTGGCCAAGGACAATCGCAAGCTCTACCGCGCCCGCTTTGCCGGCCTTGAGCGCGATCAGGCCGAAGCGGCGTGCAAGACGCTGAAGCGCGCCGAGATCTCCTGCATCACCGTTCGCAACTGATCGACGCGATCTCTCGATTTCAAGGGGCCGGCGCCGCAAGCGCCGGCCCTTTTGCTTTGCAGGCCGCCGCGCCAACGACCGGCCTTTCCGCGCGCGGCGCGACCATGAGAACTTCTCGTCAATATTTTACGGTTAAGTTTTCCCGAAAGAACGATCGGCCACGCCGGACGGCGGCGGGCCACACGGGGCATCAATCAGAAACGGAAGGCAGCTCTCGGCTGTGGCGTCAATAGCGTAGCCGGAGTTAGAGATGCGTGCGAAGCAGAGTATCCTTGGCCTCGTTCACACGGGCAGCGAGATACGTCGAGCCCCCCTGGTCGGGATGGAGTTTCTTCATCAGGGTGCGGTGAGCCCGGCCGATGTCGTCACGCGACGCTCCCGGCTGCAGGCCAAGGATCTGATAGGCCTCCTCGTTCGTCATTTTGCCGGTCGCCGCCGCGCGGCCCTGCCCCCCTGTCCGGTCGCCCTGTGTGTCCTGACGCCAGGCGGGAAAGCGGCGGTCCAGATAGCTTTCAAGTAGCGCGACACTTTCGGCATCGAAGCTCGGGACCATCGCCAGAAGCTGCGACAGGTCGAACTCGTCGAGCATGCGGCCGGCCTGCGGTCCCGCCACGATCTGGCCCTTGAGCACGCCGCTGTCGTGATCGAGGCTCATGTCGAGATATTGCGAGCGCACCCGCGAGCTTTGTCCCTGATTGCGCGAACCGCCGAACATGCCGCCGAAATTGGGAAAGCCGGTGCTCCCGAACGGCGACCAGCCGAGCAATCCGGCGCCGAAGATGCCGAGCGGGATTGCGACCGCCAGTTCGCCCCGCACGCCGGTGAAGGCCGCAACGGCAAGCGCGAGCACGCCGCCCACGATCTTGATCGCACGCGCAAGCACGGCCGGATTGGCCGCACGAAACATCTGCAGTGCGGAATAAAGGATGACAATTGCGACGACGCCGGCGATCAGGGTTGGCATGCGCGGAATATAGGCGGCCCGGCGGCAAAAAGCATGCGAAGCTTCGTCTCACTGGAGCGTGAAGCGCCCTCGCATGGCGCCGCCCCCGGCGATTGAGTAGCTTGCGGCAACCGCGCTGGAGGAAGCTGATGGCGATTGACGGACTGATCAGCCTTCGCAGCCATGTCGGGCCGAAGCAAACCGCCGACCGGCTCAAGGCCGAACTGCAGGCGCGCGGGCTGACGTTGTTTGCGCAGATCGATCATGCCGCGGGCGCCGCCGGCGCCGGTCTTGCGCTCCGTCCGACTGAACTGTTCGTGTTTGGCAACGCGAAGGGCGGCACGCCGTTGATGCAGGCTGCGCAGACGATCGGGATCGATCTGCCGCTCAAGGCGCTGGTCTGGCAGGACGAAGCCGGCGACTGCTGGTTCTCCTACAATGATCCGGCCTGGCTCGCCGAACGGCACGGCGTCGCGGAAGCGACCGGACAGGTAACGGCCAACATGTCGGCGCTGCTCGGCGCAATTGCCAAAGCCGTGACGTCGGGCGGAGCCTGAAGCGCCAGGCGGCCTATTTCATCTGGCCGATCAGCCTGGCCGCGCCGCTCGTCGTCTTCGCCAGTTGCAGCAGCGCCTCGCGGCCGCCGGCAGCATAGGCTGCAGCGGCGCGCAGCAGCTCGCGGAGCTGCGCCGCCGCGCCGGGATCGAACCTGCACCATGCGCCGCCGGTCAGCCGCGCGATCTCGCGGAACGTCTGCTCGGCAGTTGGGTCCGCGCCCTCCTGGAACATGAAGACCGGCACCTTGAGCAGGCCGAGCTCCCCGGCGCTTGCGCACAGCGTGTCGGCGTTCTCCTCCATCGCGTCGCCCACGAACACGAGCGCGCGCACGCCTGCCGCAACCGCCTCGCGGCGGGTCTCCGACAGCACCTTGCCGATCTGGGTATTGCCGCCCTGGCAGTCGATCTTGCTCATCAGCCGCGCGAGCTGCGCGCTGTCGGAGATCCAGCCCGACGCGCGGCACTCGTTGAAGCCGCGATAGTAGACGAGGCGGATATCCAGGCTGCCGAGCGAGCCGGCCTCGCGGAACATGTCCGCTTGCAGCGTGCAGGCCATGTCCCAGGTCGGCTGCCGGCTCATCGTGGCGTCGAGCGCGAACACCAGCCTGCCGCGTGCGCCGGCGCGATGCGGCGACATCGCGCGCGCCTTCGCCACGAACGCGGCGATGTCATTGGCGCTCGACGCCGGCACGCCAGGCGCATTGGCCGGGCGCACGTCGCTTCCGGATGTCGGTTTGATCGTCTTACCAGCCATCAGCGCTTGCCTCGTACAGCAAACACTATGTGGGCCGCGGCATCGGATTGGTCAACGTGACGCACCCGCCTGCCCGGATCGGATCCCGGGGGCCTTGTCAGTTCGTGACCGACGGATCCTTCTTGGTCTCGCTCTTGGTGAACGAGAGCGACTTCTTGACCTTCTCGCCGAAGGTCTGCGGCGGCTTCTCGACCGGCACGTAGAGCGAGACGGGACCCGGCTCCAGAATCTTCAGCGGCGCATTCCTGGTATCGACCGCCGCGACATCGCTGTCGGTGTCGGCCAGGAATTTATCGAGCATCGCCTGGATCGAGTCCTTGGCCTTCTCGGGTCCGGTATCGCGCATGTCGTTGTGCTGGAAGTTGGTGTTCACAACGGTGATGCCGGCCTTCTCGCACTCCTCCTCGTCCGGCACCACGCCCGGATCGGGCTTGAAGTGCTGATCGTGCGACCGGAATGAAAGGATCTTGAACTTGCCGTCGGTCATGAACGGCACGCGCAGATTGTCCAGCGTGACGACCTTCTTGATCTCGTCCGGATACTGCTTGGCGAAATACATTGCGATGTCGCCGCCATTGGAATGGCCGACCATCGTCAGCTTGCTGTAGTCCGCGTTCGGCTGACGCTTCTTCATCTCCTCGATCGCGAATTTGATGTTGGTGATGCCGCGCTGATACTGCGGCAGGCGCCCGACATAGAGCTCGCCGACCTTGGTCACCATCGGTCCATCCGACGGCAGGTCGTTCTGAATGCTGACGGTCAGGTAGCCGCGCGCCGCGAACACATTCGCGAGGAAGGAATATTCGGTGAATTTGACGGTATTGCCATGATTGAGGATCGCAACCGGGAGCTTGATCATGCCGGCGTCGGCCTGCATCTCCTTGTCGAAGCGCACGGCAACGTCGACCGCGACCGGCCGCTCATCGCGGGTCGGATCCTTGAACATGAGCGTTTCGTGGCGGATCGCCCACTTGCTCGCGGTGAAATACGCACCCGTGATCACTACGGAGAGCGAAAGCAGAACGAGAATTCCACGCTTCATGACGTCCTCGAGGTGCCCGCCTTTACAGGGCGATTTTGGCCGGAGGCTCTTCGGCCTCCTTTTGAGAATATATGTCACAGCGCCGTGACAGGAAGTCCAAATATTGTGGCTTCGGTGGCATAACGTTGTGCGCTGCACCTATAGTTTGTGCAGATGCACACGCCTCACCGCGACCGGGTCGTGCTCTCCTCTCCTCTTCGACGTGAGTTCCCAAGGTTGCGTTCGAGCCTTGGATCGCTCTTGGATCGACGTTCAGGAGAAACTGGATTTCGGCCGCTTTGTTCCGGCTTTTTGGCCGTCGTGTGGCCGAACTCACCGGAAAAACACGGATTTCAACCAATTTCGGTGTAAATAGTCAGCTTCAGGCCGGAATCGTCGTTGGCCTGGAAGCTGGCGTACTCAAAACTGAGCCTGCCGCGTCTGGGGTGGCGGAGCACCTTCCGCCCGGCGACGCTGCTGCTGACGTCATGGGTTCACCACCAGGCGTCGAACTCGGGACAGCCCTGACGGAGCCTCGCCAGCAGGTCGACCGCGTCGTGCTGATGGGCGGCGTTGGAACACAGCGCGGACCCGGGGCTCGACCTGCCCTATCCCTCGATCACGCCAACGATGCCGTTGCGCACGCGGCCGCCAGAGGCAGGCCGTTCAAGATGACGGTGCTCAAGCCGAACTAGGCCGGAGGCGAAACCCCTTGCAGGACGTCCCTGAAGACGCCGTACTGCAATTGAAATGTTTGCGGGCTGTAGTCCTGGTAATATCCCGCGGTCACCACGACAACGAGATCGAGCTCGGGGACGATGCGGATCGACTGCCCGCCTCGTCCGAGCGCGCCAATCCAGTCGACCTTGCGCCCGTTGAGCCGAGACTGGCCGAGCCACCAGAGGTATCCATAGGATTGATGCTCCGTGGCCTTGAGTTTCGGCGCCGTCGAGGTCTCGATCCATGCCGTTGGGACGATCTGGCGACCGTTCCAGCGGCCGCCTGCGAGGACAAGCTGGCCGATCTTTGCCATGTCGCGCGGTCGCAGCCGCAACCCGCCACCGGCATCGCTATCCCCTTTGACCCGGCTCCATTCGAAGCTGGTAATGCCCAGGGGCTCGAACAACGCGGTGCGCGCAAATTCGTCGAGCGGATGTCCGGTCGCCTTGCGGACGATGGCCGACACCAGCGTCAGCGCGCCGGTGTTGTAGAAGAACGCCTGTCCCGGCGGGGCCGTTGCCGAACGACCGAGGACGTAACGGCACGGATCCGCCGCCCGATGCATGCGCACCTCGTCGTTGTCGTCTCCCGTCGCCGGGGTCGCCTCCACCCACGCCAACCCCATCGACATGGTGAGGGCGTGCACGAGCTGGATGCCGTCCTTTTCGGAGGACCGCAGGTCTGACAATTCGGGGAAGAAGCTGAAGATCGGTTCGTTGATGCTGCGTATCAGCCCGCGATCGATCGCGATCCCGACGGCGAGTGACGCGACGCTTTTTGAAGCCGACTTGATGTTGTGCAGCGTATCGGCATTAAACGCGACGTCTTCGACCCGGCTGCCGTAGAAGCGGCTGGGGACCTCGTCGGAACCGCTGAAGTACCGCTCGAACACCAGCTTGCCGCCGCGAACGACCAGCACCGCGTGCATATTGGCACCCGTCGTGAGCCGATCAGCCATCCTGCACAGCGCGGCGCGGTCAGCAAGCTTGTCCTCAGTGATGGAGGCGACGGACCAACCATCGTCCCGCGCGACCGGAACGCCACAGGTGTCGGACGGGTCGGCGTAGGCCGGCAAGGTGGCGAGCGGTGCCAACGCAGCTCCTCCGAGAAGGGACATGAACCGGCGCCGTTCCATTCGATCCTCCGTTCATCGCCTTGCGACCGCTCAAACCAATCGTTCGGAGAATCTGCCCGATGCTAGGCCGCCACCGGGATTACCGGCCTTGCCGGCCTAGCTGCCGATGATGTCGTCGACTTCCAGCGGCTTGTCGACCTGGCTGAACCATTCGGCCCGGTTGGCGGCGCGGCGGCGGCCACGCTCGTCGAGCGGCAGCTTGAGCTGGCGCAACAGACCCATCACCTCCTCGCGGGCGGTGACGTGCCCGAGGCTCGGGCGGGTGCCGAGCGTCGCCTCGTCGATGTCGTCGAGCGCTGTCAGCCCGCGCGGGAAGAATTCGCGGTAGACCACCCGCTCGGCAAAGCCGTCGACCGAACGGAACCCGAGCCGCAGCGACAGCTGCTTCAAGCCATCGGCGACCAGCTGCTTGTTGCGCGAGCCGAGCATCGACAGCCGGTTGCGCACCACGATCCAGTCGGTCGAGGCGCCGTCGAGCTGGCGGCGCTTGCGTCTGGTGTCGCGCACCATCTCCGCGTAATGGCTCTCGCCGATCACCGCATAGGTCGCGGGATCGACGGTGCCCAGCACGTCGAAATCGAGGAAGCTGTCGTTGATCGGCGTCACCAGCGTGTCGGCCATCGAATGCGCGAGCCGCATCAGGTAGCTGTCCGAGCCCGGGGTATCGATGACGATGAAATCATAGGCACGTTCCACCGCGCTCACCGCGGCCATGAACTGCTGGAATTCGGCGTTCTCGTTCTCCTCGATCTGCATCGTCTCGCCGTACTTGATGCAATAATGCGCGGGGAGTTCGAGATCGAGCCCGGAGCGACGCGCCCAGGCCTGGCGATTGCTGATGTAGCGGGTGAAACTCTGCTGGCGGCAGTCGAGATCGATGCTGGCAACGCGCTGTCCGGCCTTCAGGAGCGCAACGGCGATATGCAGCGCGGTGGTCGACTTGCCCGAACCGCCCTTCTCGTTCCCCAGCACCACGACATGTGCGGAGCCGGATTGACCCTGACTAGCCTGCACCAACATGATTCAATCCCCGCAATGATCTTCAAATCGCGCACGGCTGCGGTCAAGTGAAATGCATCACTGCGCAAGGAAATCAATTGCAGCCACCCTTAATGATGAATCGAACGCACAAGCCGGCTGCGTCGATCGGCTGCACGCGGCCTGCGATCCATGCGCGTGCGAGATCGGGTAATGCTTACGCGGCGGTTTGCTGATAGCGGTTCGGACTTGGTAAGCTGCGCCACCTGCCGAACGCCAAACATTCCACCTGGATTCCCCCACCCAGCCTGCCCCACGAGTCGAGACCAGATGCCGAGAAATCCCACCGTCGTCCGTACCGTCCCCGCCCTTCGTCGCGCCGTCGACACCCTACGCGCCAAGAAGGCGACCGTCGCGCTGGTCCCGACCATGGGAGCGCTCCATGACGGCCATGTGTCGCTGGTGCGGCTCGCCAAGCGCCGCGCCAAGCGGGTCGTCGTTTCGATCTTCGTCAATCCGACCCAGTTCGCGCCGACCGAAGATTTCGGTTCGTATCCGCGCACCTGGAAGGAAGATGTCGCCAAGCTCGCCGCCGAAGGCGTCGACCTGATCTGGCACCCCGAGGTGAAGGCGATGTACCCCGACGGCTTCGCCACAAGGATCGTGCCCGAGGGACCGGCCACCGCTGGACTCGAGGATCGCTTCCGGCCGCATTTCTTCGGCGGCGTCGCCACCGTGGTCGGCAAGCTGTTCACCCAGGTCCGGCCCGATGTTGCGATCTTCGGCGAGAAGGACTTTCAGCAGCTTCGGGTCGTGACCCAGATGGCCGCGGACCTCGACCTCGGCGTCAAGGTGATCGGATCGAAGACGGTGCGCGAACGCGACGGCCTCGCGATGTCCTCGCGCAACGTCTACCTCTCGGCGGAGGAACGGCGCGCAGCCCCCGAGCTCAACCGCGTAATGAAGCAAGCGGCGGGCCGCCTGCGCGCCGGCGAGGACGCCGCGACCACAATGGCCACCGGCGCTGCTGAGATCACCAAGGCCGGCTTCGTGCTGGATTATCTCGAGGTCCGCCACGCCGCTTCGCTGGCGCCGATCGGGTCGCTCAAGGACGGTCCGATGCGGATGCTGGTGGCGGCAAGGATCGGCAGCACGCGCCTGATCGATAACATCGCGGTCTGAATGGGGCCGGCTCTATCTCGTGACGCAGAGATCCGCGCCAGCCTTCTTCCGATTGCTCCGAGCGGTCCGATTGCTCAGAGCAATCCGAGGTCGCGCAACTCGCGGCGCATGGGTTCCGGCATCGACGCCACGCTGGCTGCGCTCGACTTGGTGAGATCTGCCGGCGCGGAGTCCGCGGTCAGGTAGCGCCAGCCCTGGAACGGCCGCATCGGCCGCGGCGAGACGGCGATCACCCTGGGCTGCATCACCAGCCGGCAGCGTCCGATGCCGTCCTTGTCGCGGAACGGCTCGATGGCGATAATCTTCTCGCGCGCGGCGATCTCGCCACGGATCACCCAATACAGCGAACCGCCGGCAAGGATCTCCTCCTCGCGCTTCGGCGTCATCCGCGTGATGTGGACGTGACGGAGCGGCAGGCCTTTTTTCTTCGCGGTCGCCATCCGTTCGGCGACCCAGCCCTTGAGTTCCTTGACCGAGTCGCAACCGACGGCAAGCTTGATGAGATGAAGCGGCATGCGCCGGATGTAGCGGCCGGCGCGCGCTTTGGAAAGGGAGCGATAGCAGCGGCAGTGGATATCGGGATTTGCTGCCCGGAACGGTGCGAAGACGGCGGCTCAAGCCGCCGTCATCACACTCATTCCTGGTTCGCGGCCGCCGGCGCACTCGCCGCGGCAGGTGGCGGCGCCGCAGCCGGCGCGATCTGGACCGGACGCTTCGCTGCGGGTGGGCGCTTCGGGGCTGCGGGCGGCGCGGCGGCGGCGCGTGCGGCCGGCGGCTGGGCCGCTGCAGCCGGCTTCGCCGGTTCGGACGTCATGATGCTGACCGGCGGCGTCGAGGACGCGCTCGGAAACTCCGCATTGGTCGGCTTGCCGGTGGGCAACGACTGCGGCAGCGCCGCGACCAGGCCGGAGGCGGCCGACGCCTGCGCGCCGCCCGGAGCGTTCCAGGACGCGGCGTAGCGCGTGACCAGGTTCTCGTAGGTCCGCTCGTTCATGTTGTTGATGATCTGATGGTTGTCGCCCAGCGAGCGGAACGCGGGACACGCGGTCGGCGTGCAGTGGTCTCGCGCCATCAGCGCGTAGGCCACCAGACCGTAGCGGTCGTGCTCGATGGCGCGGCGCAGCGCCTGCAACTCGGTGGTCGAATTGCGCTCCGCGGTTGCGAGGTCGCCGAGCGCGGTCAGGCGCGAAATCTGCGCCGCCGCATAGCTGACCGCCGCCGCGGCTGTATCAGACGAACCGAACAGCACCTTCTCGCAGGCATTCAGAACGGCATCTCCGGCGAGGTCGTCGACGCAGGCCAGCGCTGGCGCGGTCTGGCTGGTGAATTGCGCCGTCCGTGTGTCGGCGGGCGCCGCCTGCCCGCCCGGCCCGAAGCCGCGGATCGTGGCGGCGACCGCAACCGCGATCGACAGCAGCGTGATGACGGTCAGCGCGCCGTTGGCGACGGACTTTTCCGCGCGCAGCAGCGTGACCAGAACGACGATCCCAAAGAAGCCCGCCGCGGCCAGCGTCAGCCACATCGGGAAGGTCGGTGAGCGCCAGATCTGATCCAGCGAGGAAGCCCAATTCATGCGCGATGTCCCTCAACACAGCGTAAGCACAGCCGGCGACGGCGAACGCCGCCATCCCGACGTCCAACCTTCAGCACAATGGGTCTGCGAACAGGGCCTTTTGACGGCGACGGCGCGGAACCCGCTCCAGCCACCGGCTTGCGCACAACGCGTTCAGGACAGCGCGAGCTGACTCTCCTTGGCCACCCGTTCGAAAGCTTCAGTTGAGCTCTTGATGCGATACTGGCAATCGTCACCATCGGTCGGCAGCAGGCGGATCACCTCATAGGTGCCGCTCGCAGCGGGGCGCGCCACGTTGCTGGCCGTGAAATAGACGATCTCGCCAATCGAGTACTTATGCTTCAACGCCCTCTCCATTTTCTTAGAGATTGCTGGCTGAGCTGACAGTCCCGATAGCTCAAGCCGGCATTTTGAGAACCCTGCGGCAACCTAGCACATCGCACCGCCCCAAATCCAGCAAGATTGGGGCATGGCGAAGGTGCGATTTTGCAGGTTTTTCAGGGCGATAGGCAGCAATTTACGTGCCAGCTGGAAATTGCCCGCCGACCTCGGCTGGAACCCGGTTCCACAGCCTCAGGCGGTATGCGGCAACTTTCCGTTGGGGCTCGCGCCGTCGACCGCAGCCGGAAGTTGCTGGGCCAGCACCTTGGACAGCTGGTCGACCGGAATGTTGAACTTGGCGGCGAGCTGTTTGACGGTGTCGCTGCCCAACACCTCCTGGAGCTGCTCGGCGGTGATCGGCAGGTTCTGGCCGGTGCCGATCCAGGATTTGACCTGTTCGCCGAGGCCGGCCTGCTCGAGCTTGGCCACGATCGCCGACAAGCCGCCCTGCCCGCCATTGCCCATCACCTGACCGAGCACGACGGGGATGACGGCCGCCCCGAGCTGGCCAAGCATGCCTTTCAGCTCCGGTGAATTCTCCAGGGAATCGAGAATGCCCATGGTCTAAGTCCTTTCACGACTTGCAAAACCGGTCTTTCGGATTCGACGCCTTCGGCCCCGCGGCGTCAAGCCGCGATCTTTGCCGCCGCTGTCACAATTCGGCAGCGCAGGACCGGTCAGGCGTCCTCGAATCGCTCGATCCGCAGCGTCTCGGCCAGACCGTCGCGGGTCCATTGCTGGAACGCCGGAAGCTGCATCATCGCATCGACATAATGCTGCGCCTCGGCCTTCACCGGGATCGCGTAGGTGCGGAAGCGATGCACCACGGGCGCGTACATCGCGTCTGCCCCGGAGAATGCCCCGAACAGGAACGGGCCCTGCTTGCCGTAGCGCGCGTGGCAATCGGCCCAGATCTCCTCGATCCGCGCCACATTGGCCCGCGCATCGTCCGACAGCGCGACGGCGCGGATCGGCCGGTGCAGGTTCATGCCGCATTCGCTGCGCAGCGGCACGAAGCCGGAGTGCATCTCCGCCGAGATCGCGCGGGCATGCGCGCGCGCGGCGCGATCCGACGGCCAGAGCTTCGCCTCGGGAAACTTCTCGGCGAGATATTCGATGATCGCCAGAGAATCCCACACCGTGACGTCGCCGTCGATCAGCGTCGGCACCTTGCCGGCCTTGCTGAAAGAGAGGATGCGGTCCTTGTCGGCCTGGTCGGTGTAGAGCGGAACGAAGATTTCCTCGAATGGGATGTCGTTGGCGCGCAGCGCCAGCCAGGGCCGCATCGACCATGACGAATAGTTCTTGTTGCCGATGACGAGCTTGAGCATGCCTGTGAATCCTGTTGTCACGCCAGTTTGCCATAGTGCATTGCACGCGTTCAACCTGTACATGACGCGGGATGCAGCGCGGCGCGGACGGGCCGCCGCGCATTGACGAAGGAAGGCACCAATGACCGGCTATTGGGTCGACATCCTGGCCGTCGGCTTCTTCGCGCTGGAATGGCTGGTCTACGCCATCACGCTGGAGCACGCCGCCTACGGACGCGACAGCCTGTCGGCGCGGATGCATGTCTATCGCGAGATCTGGGTGCGGAATCTGCTCAACCGCGACGCGCGGATGGTCGACATGCAGATCATGGCCAGCCTGCAGAACGGCACCGCATTCTTTGCCTCCACCAGCCTGATCGCGATCGGCGGCGCGCTGGCGCTGCTGCGCGCGACCAGCGACGCGCTCGCGGTGCTCGGTGCGCTGCCGGTCAACCTGACACCCTCGCCCGCGCTGTGGGAGATCAAGTGCATCGGGCTGATCCTGATCTTCATCTACACGTTCTTCAAATTCGCCTGGGCCTATCGCCTGTTCAACTATGTTGCGATCCTGTTCGGTGCGATGCCGCCGGCCGGCCAGCGCGATACGCCGGAGGCCGAGGCCCATGTGATCCGCACCACGCGGCTGTTCGAAACCGCGGGCCGGCACTTCAACCGCGGCCAGCGCGCGTTCTTCTTCGCGCTCGGCTATCTCGGCTGGTTCCTCAGCCCCTGGGTGCTGTTCGCCACGACAGCCGCGGTCGTCATCGTGATCTGGCGCCGGCAGTTCGCCTCGAATGCCTGGCAGGCGATGGGAAGCTGAAGGCTTGATCGAGCAATATGCGCGACACTCCCGCTCCCCATTCTTACGGGGAGAGGGTTCGGGTGAGGGGCTGTTTCCGCATCGACCGAGATAGACGGACTCGCGGAGACTCCCCCTCACCCGGATTGCATCTGGCGATGCAACCCGGCCTCTCCCCGCACGCGGGGCGAGGCGAAGTTCGCCGCTCGTCCCTGCCCTACGATGCAAAATCGCGCGGCGTGAAGTCGAGGTCGAGCACCTTCCATTCGCCGTAGCGATCCCGCGGCAGCATCGCGTAAGGCTGGCAGGCCTGCAGCGCCTCGGTCGCGCTCTTGAGCAGCAGCGGCCCCTTTTCCGATGCCGTGGCTTCGATCAGCAACGGCGCCGTGCCGAGCTTGCCGTCGGGCTTCATGAACACCCTGAGCTTGATCCTGACGTCATCGCCGGTGCTCAGCGTCGCCGGGAGCTTCATGCAGCTCTTCAGATGACGGCGGAATTCGGCGACCACGCTGGAGCCGACGTCGGCCTGCTCGGTGGCGGCGGCGTCGAAATTGTCCTTGCCGGGACCGGGGCCGTGCGGCGCTTCGGCCGGCAGCTTGACGGGGATGTCGGGCGGCAAGCCAAGGAGGACATTGTATTTGACGGACAGGTCCGGCTCGGGCTGCACATAGGCGGGTGGCGACGGCGTCGCTGCTTGCTGCGCCATCGGCTGGGGCATCGGCGGCGTCTGCGGTGCCGGCGGCTCGACCGCAGCATGCTGCGGAGCCGGGCTGGGCTTGGGCTCGGGCGGCGTCGCCTGCTTCTGCGGCGGTTGCTGCTGGGCCTGTTGCGGCTGAGGTGCCGGGGCTTGCGCCGGTGGTTCGGACTTGGCGGTGTCGACCGGCTTGTCGAGCGACGGCAACTGCAGCTCGGGCGTCGGCGACGGGCTCGGCACCGGATCGGGCTTGGTCTCAGTCTGGACCTCGCTCCTGGCAACCTCCTGCGGCGTCACGATCTCGACCGGCACCGTGTCAGCGGCGACCGGATCGAACTGATGCACCTCCGAATACAGGAAAATCAGCGCGAGCAGCATCAGGTGCACGAACACCGATGCCATCAGATCCGCGTTTGGCCGAAACTTCATCCCACTCGATCACATCAGTGTCGTCTCCCCGCCGGTCACAATACCGGGTGGAACCCGCCTGCCTCAATCCCCATTCGGTGCAAAACCGCAATCGGCCAGCGCGCAATAGCATGATCGGGAGCGCTGCCCAGCCATATTCCGCGCGGCGATTCACAGGCAAGGACCCAACGCGCCATGGGCCATCAGATGGGCATCACCGCGCGGCCGCGCTCCCGATCGCCAAAATCTCGCGCATGTCCTCATCCGACAACTCGAAGTCGAAGATATCCAGATTTTCCTGGAGCCGCTCGAGCTTCGAGGTGCGCGGGATCGCCGAGACATTCTGCTGCACCAGCCAGCGCAGGCAGACCTGGGCAGCCGTCTTGCGATAACGGTCGCCGATCCGCGCCAGCGCGCGGTCGCCCTTGACGCGGCCCTTCGCGATCGGGCTGTAGGCGACGAATGCCATGCCATGGCGCGCACACGCCTCGATCACGTCGGCCTGGCCCAGATAAGGATGGTACTCGACCTGATCGCAGGCGAGCGGCTCGGGGCACGCCGCCACCGCCTCCTCGATCAGCGCCACGCTGAAGTTCGAGACCCCGATATGCCGCGCCAGCCCCGCCTGCTTGACCCGCGCCAGCGCACCAAGCGTCTCGGCAAGCGGCACGTGGGGATGCGGCCAGTGCAGCAGCAACAGATCGACCTCGGTCAGACGCAAGCGCGCCAGGCTCTCTTTGGCCGAACGTTCGAGATCCTTCGCCATGAAATGTGTGGTCCAGATCTTGGTGGTCAGGAACACATCGTCGCGCTTGACGCCGGAGGCGCGCAGCCCCTCGCCGACCTCGCGCTCATTGTCATAGATCTGGGCGGTGTCGATGTGCCGGTAACCGAGCCGCAGCGCCTGCTCGACGATGCGGGCGCAGGTCCGCCCGCGCAGCTCCCAGGTGCCGAGCCCGATCGCGGGAATTTTGGCGCCGTTGCCTTCGACGACATTCATGCGCCCATTATGCGCGCATGACGAGGACCTGCCAACTCACGCATGGGTTCCGCGATGAGCCGTCGCGATCGCTCACCGCTCCGGCTGGTAACCGTCGGTCAACGTCTTCAGGAAGGCGATGATGTCGGCTTCGTCCTGCGCGGTCATCGCCGGCGTGTCGCCGAGATGGCGCTCGAACGGCGGATCAGCGACGTCGACATTGCCGTGATGTTTTTCCGGCAGATCGTCGTATTTCCGCACCGTACCGTCGGCCGCACGCGGGTAGACCTTCTCCGGATTGGTATCGCGGAAGTTATAGAAATCGAGCACCTGCTCGAGGCTCGTGAAGACGCCGTTGTGGAAGAACACGCGTCGGGTTGCGGTGTTGCGCAAGGTCGGCGTCAGAAACATCCCGCAATATTGCGTCTGCTCCGCAATGTCCGTGCGGTACGGGCCGCAGACCCCGAGATCGAAATAGTTGGGATCGCGGTTGCTGGCGAGCGCGGCGTTGCGTGGCGCGCCGAGCGCCTCATACTGGTGGTCGGTGAACAGCGGCGGCAGGCCGTCGCGGGTCGGCGCCGACGTATGGCAGCCGGCGCAATTGGCCTTGTCCGGATCGTTGAACAATTGCAGGCCGCGCAACTCGCTTTCGCTCAGCCGCGTCTTGCCTTCCAGCCAGTAGTCGAACTTGCTGCTGTAGGGATGGAAGCTCGGCTCTTCCACCTGATAGCGCGCGACCGCGAACATCGCCTCGGCGACCAGCAGCCGCGTATTCTCGAAAACCTGAGCGCCGAACAGTTCGGCAAAGCGCGGGGCATAGCTCGCCTGGCGCAGCTTCTGCGCCACCACCTCGATGCTGCCGCCGTCCATCTCATTGGGATCGAGCAGCGGGAAGATCGCCTGGTCCTGCAGTGTATCGGCGCGGCCGTCCCAGAACAGCCCACCCTGCGGCACGATGTTGACCGCCGACGCCGCGGTCCCGGTCGCGACCTTTTTCGCACGCGCAGCCTGCTGGCCTGCCGCGGCCAGTTGCGCGAAGTCGACGAGATTGTCGTCCTCGTCCTTCTCCGGTCCGATGCTGAAATTCGGCTGGCGTTCCAGATAGGTCAGGCCGGGAACGGCGCGCGTTCCCTGCCGCGATTGCGCGGGCCCGCCGAACATCACCGCCGCATTGTTGGGCGGTCCGTAGGCGTGGTCCGGACTGTGACAGGAGGCGCACGACAATGCGCCCGACGACGACAGCGACGCGTCGAAGAAGATCATCTGCCCGAGCTGCGCCATGCCGGACAGCGGGGCGACCGGCGGACGCCTGAGCTGCACCGGGCTCGGATTTGTCCCCGGAAGTCCCTGGGTCTCGACTGCCGCAACGGCGCCGGCCATGCAGAGCAGGCCGGCGCCGAGAAGCCACAACATGCGGCCGTTCATATGACGTCCAGTGATCCCAGAGCGTTAGTGATGGTGATGATCGTCAGACGGGCTGACGATGACCGTGCCGGCCGTCGGATCGAGGAACAGCTTGTTCTGCCGATCGTCGCCGTCGTGGTCGTGGTCGTGGCCATGATCGAAGTCGAACATGTCCGTGATCGATTCGACGCTGTCGTCGAACGAGCCGCCGCCGAGACGCTGGCCGTGCAGCCAGTTGTCTTCGATGAAGCGCACGACCGACGCCTGCGAGATGCGGGTGTGGCTGACGAAGTTCTTCTTGGCGTAAGGCGAGATCACAATGAACGGGATCCGCGTGCCGGGACCGCAGCGGCCGTTCACCGGCTGGCCGTTCAGGCCATTCGGCTGCGTCTGCTTGCCGATGCCGCGGCCACACTGGCCGGGACCGTTGACCTGGTCGGCGGCCGGATCATACGAGGCGCTGATCGGCGCCGTGTACTGGTGGTCGTACCAGCCGTCGGAGTCGTCATAGGTGATGATGACCGCGGTGTCGCGCCACTCCTTCTGCTTCTGCAGGAAGTTGATCAGCTCGACATTGCCCGCCTGCTCATCGAGCGGATCGGAGTTGCCGGGATGTCCGTCCTGATAGGCCGGCATCTTGATATAGGAGACCGCCGGGAAGTTACCGGCTTTCACCGAAGCGTAGAAGTCCTCGAGATCGTAGGCGTGGTTGGCCGGATCGAGCGTCTTGCTGCCGGGGACATAGGTGTGGCCGACCGCATCGACCGAACTCGGCCGCGCATGGGTCGGGTTGGCGGTCGACTTGTAGTACTGGAACCAGGCGTGGTGCGGGATGTAGTCGACGATGCTGCCGTTGACGTTGCTCGAGAAGGTGCTGCGGGCGCAGTTGGTGGTGCCGTTGCTGTTCTTGAGCGTCAGGTCGAAGCCGCCCATGAAGCTGCCCCAGCTGATGTGCTCGGCGTTGAGCAGGTCGCCGATGTTCTTGCTGGTCATCAGGACCTGGCTGGTCGTGCTCGAGCACGCGTCGTAGGCAGGGTCGGTATCACCGATCAGCGTCAGGCCGCCCTGGCCGTCGGCGATCGACGATGACGTGCCGACGATGTTCTGCGCACCATTGGTCTGGCCGGAGACCACCTCGAGCGCGCCGGGCGTCGACGGACCGAAAGTGTCGGTCCAGTTGTTGTCGCTCATCGCGAAGTTCTGCGCGTAATTCCAGAACGCGGTGACGGTGTTGCCGTCGAAATAACCCATCACCTGCCCGTTGGTGCCGAAGGCGCCGACGCCGCCGGCGGTGCCGCGACCAGTGAACTTCGGAAACAGGTCTTCCTTGCCGTTGTCGACCGCCTGCTGCTCGGGCGTATAGGCGTGATTCTGCGAGCGCGTGTTGGCCTGGGTCCGATCGAGCCGGAACGGATTGGTCGCGCCGGTGCCGTTGGCCGCATTGGTGTTCGGGTTGTTGGTCAGCAGATTGGCGTTGGCGAGGTTGTTGACCTTCGGCGTATGCGGCTTGGCCGTGAACGGAATCGAGCCGGTCGGATTGGCCGCATTCGGGTAGGTTGCGAAATAGTGATCGAACGAGCGGTTCTCGTTGAAGATCACGACGAGATGCTTGATCGGCGTTTCCGTGTGAATGTCGTGCGGATGACGATGATCGTGATCTCGATCATCGTCGTGAGCGGCGGCGCTGCACACAACTGCAGCAGCAGCGACCAGACAGACTCCGACCGTTGAAAGGAATTTCGCCTTCACTTCTTGCCCCATTTTTTAAGGATTTATGACGTCGACATGCGACAAGTTATCCATCGCCGATGACAGCGCTGTGTAAGTTTCATCACAGCGATTCATCATCGCGCGTTCGATTCACGCGTCGGTTGCAGCGCGAGCAAACGGATGTTGCATCGTTGTCATCGAATCGATCGCGGTGTCGATAACGCCGCTATGCCAGCCGCATTTTCAAAAATCTGGTAGATCGAGAAGACTAACTGGAGACCAGGAGGTCCGCCTGCACTTGAACCGTCACGACAAGTCTGCCCAACGGATGCGATGCGACAATCGCCCGCAACACATCGCTAGTGCATATACATCCAAAAGAATTCCTCATCTGCCTTGTTCATGTCGCTCGACATCACAAGCCCGAGTCTTTGGGTGACTTCCTGCACCATAACGTATGCTCGCCGAAATTCGCCCGAGCCCACAGCTCCTTGAAACTCTCTAGCTCCACGGGATGGTTGTGGAGGAACATCTCCACTTGGTGTTCATACTCATTTTTCACTTCTTCGAGGGTTTTCATGTCGATGACAGTGAGAATGGCTGAAGAGTGACGTTCTGTATCGGAGTGCTGGTGATCGCCAATGTAGCTCACCATCGAAGCTGCCAGGCTGATCGCCTTAATCCTTCATCCCGGTGATCGAGGCGCTCACCGCCCTGGGATCGCGCTGTGGCCAGCGGCCGCTTTCGACCTGCGCCAGGAAATCGCCGACGATCCGGTTGTATTCGTCGGGCTCCTCGATGTTGATGGCGTGGCCGCAGTTCGGCATGACGGCGAGCGCGGCGGACGGGATGCTCTGCTTCATCAGGACGCCCGGCAGCAGGCACGGCCAATCCTCGTCGCCGGTGATGATCAGCGTCGGCACCGTGATGCGCTTCATCTCGTCGACCAGCGTGTAGAGCGAGGGACGCTCCTTCTGGACGCCCTGCTGGGTGTTGGCCGATCCCACCGCCGAATGCTCGGCCAGCATGGCCTTGAATTCGGCGTGGCCGCGCGGATCCTTGTTCTCGTACTGCACGCGGGTCGGGCCGTAGGCGTAACGCTCGGCGAACGTCGGCATGCCGTCCTTGCGGATCATGCCCGCGATCACGTCGGCCTCGGCGCGAAACGTCTCGCGCTTGTCGAGCTCGGCGCCATAGCCGCAACCGCCGATGCACAGCGACAGCGCGCGCGCCGGGTGACGCAATCCGAAATGCAGCGTCGCAAACCCGCCCATCGACAGGCCGACGATGTGCGCCTTCGGCGCGCCGATGTGATCGAGCACGGCAAGAATATCGTCGGCGGCGCGCGCCTGCGAATAGGACGAGACCTGCTCGGGCACGTCAGACGGTGGGAAGCCGCGCGCATTGTAGGCGATGGTGCGGAAGCGCTTGCCGAAATGCCGCATCTGCGGCTCGTAGCTGCGCAGGTCGCCGGCGAATTCATGGACCAGGATCACCGGATGGCCGGATCCGGTCTCCTCGAAATAGAGCCGCACGCCGTCATCTGTCGTCGCGTAGGGCATGGTGGTCTCCTGCCTTCTTGCTTTGCAGGTTACGGGATGGTCGCTCCTGCGGGTGGTTTGGCGCGCGGCAAATATGTGCCGTGGTCCTTGCTGCCGACAAGGGTGCCGTCGTCGACGACCACCCTGCCGCGCACCATGGTCAGCACCGGCCAGCCGGTGACCTCGAGCCCTTCATAGGGCGTGTAGTCGGAGCCGTCATGGATCAGTTCGTGGCGGATCGTCACCCTGCGCTTGGGGTCCCACAGCGCGATGTCGGCGTCCGAGCCGACCGCGATCGTGCCCTTGCGCGGATAGAGGCCGTAGATCTTGGCATGATTGGTGGCGCTGAAGGCGACGAAGCTGTTGAGGTCGATGCGGCCCTTGACCACGCCCTCGGAGAACAGGATCGGCAGCCGCGTCGCCACCCCGGGGATGCCGTTCGGTACCCAGCGGAAGCTGGTGCGCCCCTTCGGCGCGAGCTTGCCTTGCGGGTCGTCGTAGCGGAACGGACAGTGGTCCGACGAGAACACCGAGAACACCTTCTGCTGCAAGCCTTCCCAGCAGGCCTGCTGGCTGGCGACATCGCGCGGTGGCGGCGAGCAGACGTACTTTGCGCCCTCCATGTTGAGCTGATCGAGATCCTTCTCGGTCAGCATCAGGTATTGCGGACAGGTTTCGCCCATCACTCGCAAGCCCCGCTGCTGCGCGCGCCGGATCTCGTCCATCGCCTCGCGGTTTGAGACATGCACGATCATGATCGGCACATCGACGAGCTCGGACAGCGAAATCGCGCGGTGCGTCGCCTCGCGCTCGACCGGGATCGGCCGCGAGGTGGCGTGGAAGCGCGGCGCGGTGTTGCCGGCGCGTTCCAGCCGGTCGGTCAGGAAGCGGATCGCGTCGAAGTTTTCCGCATGCACCATCAGCATCGCGCCGGTCTCGCGCGCGACCGACATGGTCTCGAGCAATTCGCGATCCGACAGCGCCAGCCCCTCATAGGTCATGAAGACCTTGAGCGAGGTATAGCCGTCCTCGACCAGCGCCGGCAGCTCCTGGCCCAGCACATGCTCGGTCGGATCGGTGACGATCAGATGGAAGGCGACGTCGACGTGGCATTCGCCTTCGGCCAGCGAATGGTAGTGCTTGAGCGCCTCGCGCAGCGTCTGGCCCTTCTCCTGCAGGCAGAACGGCAGCACGGTGGTGTTGCCGCCGAACGCCGCCGAGCGGGTGCCGCTGGCAAAGCCGTCGGCCATCACGATGCCATCGCCCGATGGCTGGGCGAAATGGACATGGCTGTCGATGCCGCCGGGCAGCACGAGCCGGTCGGTGGCGTCGATGATCGTGGCCGCATCGCCGAGATCGCGGCCGAGCGCCGTGATCTTGCCGTCACGGATTCCGACATCGCAGGCGAAGGTGTCGGCAGCGGTGACGACGGTGCCGCCGCGGATGATGGTGTCGAAGGACATCAGTCCGTCCCCTCTTTCGGTGAGCGATGTTCGATGATTGCAGCAAGCGGCCCGGCCAGCCCGAGCGTTGGTTTCGGATCAGGCCGCCGGAAGGTGCCGGCGACCGCCTTGCGCGGCTTAAGCACGGCAAGCGTCTCCGCCTGGCGCACAGCGGCCGCGACCGGATCGACCACGGGCACCGGAATGCGGTCGCGGACCTTTGCGGCAAGGCCTGCGAGCGGCGCGCCTGACAGGATGACGACGTCGGCGCCGTCCTGTTCGACCGCCTGGTTGGCGAGCGCGACCAGCAGCTCTTCCTTCTCGGCCTGCACGTCGGAGATCGACTGGAAGCTACCGTCGAGCGTGCGGATGCCGGCGCAGCGCGAACTCAGCCCGTGCATGGCGACGCACTCCTCATACCAGGGCGCCAGCGCGCCGGCGAAGGTCACGATGGAGAACCGCCGCCCGAGCATGCAGGCGGTGAGCATCGCGGCCTCGGCCAGGCCCACCACCGGAAACGCGAACAGCTCGCGCGCGCCGAACAGGCCGGGATCGCCGAACGCGGCGATGATGGCGGCATCGATGCCGGCGCCGGCCTCGGCCAGCATCTCCAGCGCGATCGCGCCGCCGATCTGGGCCTCGGCGCGGGTCGCGATATACGGCACGCCGCGCGCGGCGGTCGCGGGCACGAGCTCGGTGCCGGCTGAAGCCACCTTGCTGCCGGCGGCATGGAGCAGATCCGTGACCGCCACTGTCGTGTTAGGATTGAGCAGCAGGATCTTCATGGCGCAACGCTCCTCGTCTTGCGGCCGCGCGGCTTTGCGGGAGTGTCCGGCGCCGCGGCGTCATCCGCCTCGTTGTTCAGTGCCTTGCCATCGAGCGTCTCGGCGACGATCTCGCCGGTGCGGCGCACGTGGTGGGCCAGCGTTTGCCCGGCACGGGCCGCATCGCGGCGCCTGAGCGCGGCCAGGATATCCTGGTGCTCGCGCACCGATTCATCCCAGCGCCCAAGCACCGAGAGTGCAAAGAAGCGCGCCCGCTCGGCCCGCGCCAGCAGTGCCTCGTGCGTCGCCTTCAGCACCGCGTTGCGCGCGAAGCCGACGATCGCCGAATGGATCTGCTGGTTGGCCTGGAAATAGTCGCGCAACTCGCCGCGGCCGTGATGCCACTCGATCTTGTCCTGCAGCGCATCGAGCCGCTCGAAGTCGGCATCCTCCATGCGCAGCGCGGCGAGTTCGGCGGCGCAGCGCTCGATGCCGCTGACGGCCTCGAACAATTCGGTCAGCTCGGCGCGGCGGAACGGCGCCACCACGGCACTGTGGTTGAGCCGCAGCTCGACCAGGCCTTCGTTCGCCAACTGCTTCAGCGCCTCGCGCAGCGGGGTCCGCGAAATGCCGAGCGCGTCGGACAAATCCGCCTCCCCCAGCGACTGACCCGGCGCCAGCTCGCCGCGCACGATCATCGTGCGTAGCCGAGCCGCCGCCTGCTCGTGCAGTCCGACCCGCGGCACGCGCAGCCGGCGCCGTTGCTGCGCCGTGATCGCGCGCTTCGGATCCTTGCTCCGTCTGGTCGCCTTAGCTTCAGTCTTGGCTTCGGTCACCGCACGCCTTCATCGTCATGATCAGGGATCGCGGTCGCTGCGCGCAGATCGGGGTTCGTGAACAGGCTGCCCCAGCCGTGCACGCGCGCCGGGTCGCAGCCCACAGCCGTGAGACACGCCCACAGCGTCACCGCAATCGAATCCAGCACCGGCACGCCAAAACCGCGCTCCAGCCGTTCCGCTGCGCCGGCGCCACGCATGTTGGTGCAGAGCACGACGGCAGCATCGCAGCCTTCGTGCACCACTTCCTCGATCAGGCCCGCGACCTCGGCCTCGCTGACCTCGGCAAATGAGAAATTGTCCTGCAGCGCGAGATGCCGCTCGGCAAAACAATGCAGCCCGGCCGAATTCCAGTTGGCGATGATCCTGTCCTGCACATCCCTGCGATACGGCGTCACCAGCCCGATGCGCCTGGCGCCGATCCGCCGCAGCAGGTCGCGATAGGCCAGCACCGTAGTGCAGGCCTTGATCCCGGTCGCCGCCGTGATCTGCTCGCACAGGCTCTCGTCGCGATCGAAGCCGAGCCAGCTTGCCGAGGTGCCGTTCCAGGCGATGACGTCAACCTTGGCATGCGCCAGCAACTCTGCCGCGCGAAGGATCTCGCTGGCGTCGAACTGGCGCAGCGCCTGTTCCGACAGCGCGATCTCCGTCACCTTGAAGCGCGAGAAATGCGCCGAGACGTCGTCGACGCCTGCCAGCATCGCGCAGGTAATCGGCTCGAGTGCGGTATTCGACGACGGCGTCAGCATGCCGAGCCGGATAGGACGTGTCATTCGTGAGGCCTCATCAACCGGCCGAACCCTTGGCAGGATTCGGCCGTCTTTGTTTCAGACCGGGAGCTTGCGGCTGTAATCGATCAGGGTCGAGCAGATCAACAGCGCAATGCCCGCGGCGGCAAAATACATCAGCGCGAGGAAGTAGGAGCCGGTGGCCTGCACGATGAAGCCGACGATCAGGGGTGTCGTGATGCCGGCGATGTTGCCGCCGAGATTCATGCAGCCGCCGAGGAAGCCGGACTTGCCGCGGCCGGCCAGCGCCGACGGGATCGCCCAGTACATGCCGCACCAGCGCAGGAAGAACAGCGTCGTCGACAGCAGCACCACGACCGCGACCGCGTTGGTGACGTAGGCGACGAGGAAGATCGACACCGTCGCCATGATCGCCGCGATCCCGAACAGGGTGCGGAACACGGTGTTGGGCGCCCCGCCCCGCGCGCGCCAGGCGTCGCCGATCCAGCCGCCGACCAGTTCGCCGACGAAGCCCGCGAAGAAGATGATGAAGGATGCGCCGCCGAGCGCCTTGATGTCGAAGCCGTGCACCTTGAACAGATAGGTCGGCATCCAGGTCAGCAGGCCGTAGAAGGTGGTGTTGAAGAACATCCAGCCCAGGCACATGCACCAGACCGAGCGGAAGCGGAAATAAGCCATCCCACTCGCGCCGGACGACGGCGGCGTCGCCGCGTCCTCGATCGCATGCGCCTCCTCGAGATAGCGCGCCTCCGCTTCATTGACCGACGGATGCTCGCGCGGCGCGTTGCGGATGTAGTACCAGGCCCACAGGCCGCACAGCATGGTGCCGATGCCCGCCAAGACGAAGGCGACGCGCCAGGAGCTGAACGCCGCCATCAGCCAGGCGATCACGATCGAGCCGAGCGCAGCGCCAAGCGGCGCGCCGCCGTCCAGCAGAGTGGCGCCGCGGCCGCGTTCGGTCTGAGTCATCCAGATCGCGTTGAGCTTGCCGCCGGCCGGATAGATCGGCGCTTCCGACGCACCGAGCCCGAGCCGGGTCAGCAGCAACAGCATCCAGCTGGTGGACAGCGCCGCCAGCGCCTGGAAGAAACCCCAGAACAGCGTTGCGAGCGCGATCACGATCCGCGGCTTGAAGCGATCGGCGAGCATGCCGCCCGGCACCTGCATCAGCGCGTAGGTCCAGAAGAACGAGCTCAGGATCAGGCCCTGCATCGCCGGATCGATGTCGAACTCCTTGGCGATGACGGGCATTGCGACCGACAGCGAGGCGCGATCGATATAGTTGATCGAGATCAGGAACAGCATCAGCAGGAAGATCTTCCAGCGCACGCCGGAAGGCTTCGCCGTATCTGCCATTGCGATGGTGGACACCTGATCGCTCATTGCTCGCTCCTCTGCCGGCAGATTGTTTTTGCCCCGCGCGACCTTCGTCATCGAAGGTCATCGGCCCTCTCCTGCCCCGCGCAAAGTCTGCTTCAAGCCGCGTGAGGCCACAAGCACATTTTGTATTCTGCATGCAATTTTATATATCATACTGATATTAATGCATATTTTTCTGAACAAGCCTTGCAATTGAGCAGCTGGTGATCAGCGATTGGGCTTCGGGCGGCGTAGCCCGCTTGAGCAGAGCGATATGCGGAAGCTGATGCCGCCCCGGATATCGCGCCGCTGATCCGGGCTACAACACCTGTCGTTGTTGCGCTCGCTCAGGGGATGAAAGGTCGCGACGCTACTGCGAGGGGGTCTTCGGCTCGGCCTCGAGCGCGAACAATGCCAGCAGCGCAGCCAAGCTAAGCGCCGATGTGACCGCGAACGTATAGCCACCGAGCGGTGCAATCAGAAATCCGAATACCAGCGGTGCGACGGCTTGAGACAGCCGCGATGGCGCGCCGAGCAGCCCCAAGCGGTAGCCGTAATCCTTCGGGCCGAATATCGCCAGCGGCAGCGTGCCACGTGCGATCGTCAGGATGCCGTTTCCCGCGCCGTGCAGCAGTGCGAAGATCCCGGCAAAGCCACCGCCGAACAGGCCGATGACGCAGGCGCCCAAGGGGTGCGTGATGCAGGCCAATCGCGCCGACCAGAGTGGATGGAAGCGCTTCAGCAGGCTCGCTTCGACAATCCGCGCCGCCACCTGCGCCGGGCCGATCAGCGCGCCCGCGGCGATCGCCTGGGTTTGCGTCGCGCCGAGTGACTCCAGAATTCGCGGCAGATGCACCGCCATCGCGGACGTGACGCTCCAGGCGGCCGCGAAGGCAAAGGCGAGCAACACCATCGCGCGGTCGATCGGAATATGCGGCTTTGGCGTGTCGGCCGCGATCCGATGCTCGCTCTTCAGTTTGGGGACCACGAAGGCGTTGAGCGGCAGGCAGATCAGAATGTGCGCCGCCGCCCAGCCGAAGCAGGTCCAACGCCAGCCGATGGTTGCGAGGCCCCACGCGGTCAGCGGCCAGCCTATCGTGCTGGCAAACCCCGCGATCAAGGTGATGCCGGTGATGGAGCGGCGCGCGGTGTTGCCATAGATTCGCCCGAGCGCCGCGAACGCCGCGTCATACAGGCCAAGGCCCATGCCGACGCCGAGCAGCAGCCAGCTTGCAGCCATCAGAACGGCCCCCTGCGAAAGCCCGAGCAGGATCAGGCCGAACGCCAGGATAAGATTGGACGCACAGAGCACTTCGCGCCCGCCCATGCGGTCGATCTGGCGGCCGACGCGCGGGCCGAGCAGTCCTGATATCACGAGCGCCATCGAGAACGCGGCGAACAGCCAGTTCGTCGATATGCCGAGGTCCCGCGCGATCGGGTCCGCAAGAATCGCCGGCAGATAATAGCTCGACGCCCAGGCCAGGGTTTGCGTGGTGCCGAGCGCGACGATCAGGACGTTATCTGCACGGCGGCTCATCCGGCGTGCGCACCCGGCTTCCTGGGCAAGACCACTTCGCCGTCTTCCTTGATGAACCGGCCGATGTCGGCGACGGCCAGGAGATCGAGAACCGCTTCGGACGGCCGGCACAACCTCACGCCCTTGGGCGAGACCACGATCGGCCGGTTGATCAGGATCGGATGCGCGATCATGAAATCGATCAATTCGTCGTCGCTCCATTTCGGATTGGCGAGATCGAGCGCGCCATAGGGCGTGCCCTTCTCGCGCAGCAGCGCGCGCGGCGTCATGCCCATGGCAGCGATCAGCGCGATCAGCTTGTCGCGCGAGGGAGGCGTCTTGAGATACTCGATGATCTCGGGCTCCTCCCCGCTTTGGCGGATCATTGCCAGGGTGTTGCGCGACGTCCCGCAATCGGGATTGTGGTAGATCGTGATCGTCATCGGACTGCTTCCTTAGTGGTTTCGGCGCCCCGCAGCAGCCAGGTCATGAATGCCAGCGCGACCATGGCTCCCAGAACCTCGGCGACGATGAATCCCGGCAGATCCTGCGCGCGGATGCCGGAAAACGTGTCGGTGAACGATCGCGCGATGGCAACGGCCGGATTGGCGAAAGACGTGGATGCGGTGAACCAGTACGCGGCCGTGATATAAAGCCCGACCAGCCATGGAATTGCGGCCTCACGAAACCGGAGGCCACCAATGATCGTTGCGATCAGTCCGAACGCGGCAACGAATTCGGCAAACCATTGCGGAAATCCCGTCCGTGCCTTCGCCGAGAACTCCAGGAGCGGCAGGCCGAACATGGCGTGCGCGACCATCGCGCCGAGGATTCCCCCGAGCACCTGCGCCGTGACGTATTGCGCGGCGTGCGGCGGACGGAGTTTGCCCTTGAGCATGAAGACCAGCGTGACTGCCGGATTGAAATGCGCGCCGGATATTGGTCCGAGGATCGTGATCAGCACCACCAGAATGGCGCCGGTCGGAAGGGTGTTACCGAGCAGCGCCAACGCCACGTCCTTGGTCAACGTCTCGGCCATGATGCCGGAGCCAACGACGGTCGCGACCAGAAGCAAGGTACCGAGGCCCTCGGCCGCCAGGCGCCGCGGCAGGTCGAAGCCGTGCATCAGGCGCGCGCCTTTTTCTTGGCCGTGGACGGCCCGCACTGAACATCGGCGAGCGCCGGCGCGCAGATGTCGGGGTGGCCCGCACAGCAATCCTTCATCAGGAAGGCGATGAGATCGCGCAAGCCGATGAAATCCGCCGAGTAGATGATCGAACGCGCCTCGCGGCGCGGCACGATCATGCCGGCATGCTCGAGGTCCTTCAGATGGAACGACACGTTGGATGGCGATACTGCGACCGCCTCGGCAATCGCCCCTGCCGCCATGCCATCGGGACCGGCCTGTACCAACAGCCGCACGATCCGCAGCCGCGTTTCCTGCGACAGCGCGGCGAAGGCGGTTCGGGCTTGACGCTCCTCCATCTTTCGATAATCCTACAATTCAATAATCATTGAAATGAGGATAGCAGCCGTGAACCCGCTTGCCAATACCCGATCGACCGTCGGCGCCCTGCTCCCGGTCGAAGAGCTCTCGTCCGCAGCACTGCTGTCCAGCCTCGAGGCGCACAGGGAGAAGCCGCTGATCTTCAGTTACGACGGCCGGGATGTCCGCCCCAGCTACCACGTCACCGAGGTCAAGACCGGCTCGTTCAGAGGGCTCGATTGCGGCGCCAACCCCGAGAGCTGGAGCGAGACCTTCATTCAGCTCTGGGACATCGAGGAGGAAAACCGGGGCCACATGCCGGCCGGGAAGTTTCTTGCGATCATCCGCAAGGTCGACGAGGCCGTCGGCTTCGATCCGCGAGCCAAGCTGACCTTCGAGGTCAGCGATGGCGTCCGGCCGATGCAAATCTATCGCGCGGAACGCATGGATACCGGCGACGCCGCCATACGGGTCTATCTCTCGGCGCGTCCATCGAGCTGCAAGCCGCGCGACCGATGGCTGCAGGAACAGCAGTCGTGCTGCGCTCCGAAAGCCAAGCAGCCGTGCTGCGGTTGATCACCAGACGCCAGCCGGGCTGACGCCCCGGCCGCGAGCTATCCGCCCTCGTCGAAGCGAGCCAATGCTCCCTGGATGAGCTCGATCTCCTCGGAAAGAGTCTCGTTCACGACCGATGGCCTGAAACCCGGAAAGCTGTGGGTTCGAACATCGTCCAGCAGGTGTTGGCGATGGTCTCGCAGCTGTTCCAGCGCTTGACGATTCTTCAGCGACACGTAGCCGGCAATGATCTGCTCGATGGCCTTCATGGGAAATCCACGCTTCAAAATAAAACGTACTGCAATCCTTCGATTAAAGCGGCCAAACCGCCTTGCTGGCAAGTCCCATGACGCTGTGCCGGGAGCGTTGACGCGGCTCCCCGCAAGACCACGCCTCGCGCTTCACAAGCTGCGGCGAAGGCCCTGTCGTCTCGTTGCGGCCGGCCCGCGCCGGCACCCGGCGTTCCCTGCGCCCTCTTTAAGAGAGAGGGCGAAACGAGATGCAAAGCTCGGACGATTCATGTCGCGAGAATGCGAAGCTGCGCCCCCACCCACATTGTCATCGCCCGCGCATGCGGGCGATCCAGTACGCCGCGGCTTCTCGATTCGAGCGCCGGCGTCTCTGGAATACTGGATCGCCCGGTCGAGCCGGGCGATGACACCGAGATGGTACGCAATTACGGTGCGTCGTATCGCGCGAGAACCATCCTCATCGTCGTCCTGGCGAAAGCCAGGACCCATTACCCCAAATGGTCATTGCTGCGCGACGCTGGGGCCCCAATCCCTCTCACAATCACATGCGGTGGTTATGGGTCCTGGCTTTCGCCAGGACGACTGCTTCCAAGAGACCGAGTGATGGTGGAGCCCGCGACGTACCCGCTCACGCCGCCGTCGGCTCGCTCGACAGCGCGGCGAACACCGTCTCCGGCGAATGGGCGATCACGGCGAGCAGCGCGCGGGCCGGTCCCCGCGGGGCGCGCTTGCCCTGCTCCCAGTTGCGGATGGTCTCCACCGGTACGCCGAGCTTGGCGGCGAATTCGAGCTGGGTGAGTTGGGCTCGGCGGCGCAGATCGCGCACGGCCGGTTGCGCGGCCGAAGGCTGTATCGCCGCCTCGGCGGGATGTGCGGGCGCGAGCGGGATTTCCTGTCCGTCCCGCAATTCGACGATCCGTCCGTCCGCCTTGAGCCGCAACCGCTGCATGATGGCCCCCCGTGATGGCCCCTTTGGAGATAGGACCATCATCCGCCAACCCCGTTAAGGCGCGATTAACGATAAACCGGCCGGCAAGGCCCCCCGGTAGGCATGACCTTTTCGGAACACCGCTTCACACTTTTCCGGGTCATGCTCTATTTCAGCCCGAACCACAGCGTGGCGATGCCGAGGAACGAGAAAAAGCCGACCACGTCGGTGACGGTCGTGACGAAGGTGCCGGAGGCGACCGCGGGATCGGCGCGCACCCGTTCCAGCACCATCGGAATCAGGATGCCGCCGAGCGCGCCGGCGACCAGGTTGCAGATGATCGCGAGCCCGATCACGATGCCGAGGCCGGGGATCTTGAACCAGGCCACCGCGGCGATGCCGGTGATGACGGCAAAGGCGAGGCCGTTGACGAGCCCGACCATGGTCTCGCGCAACACCACGCGCGTCGCGTTGAACGAACCGAGCTCGCGGGTGGCGAGCGCGCGCACCGCGACCGTCATGGTCTGGGTCGCGGCATTGCCGCCCTGGCTCGCCACGATCGGCGCCAGCACCGCGAGCGCCACCATCTTCTCGAGCTGGCCCTCGAACAGGCCGAGCACCGAAGAGGCCAGGAACGCGGTGGCGAGATTGACCAGCAGCCAGTTGAAGCGGCCGCGGGCGATGGTCCAGACCGTGTCGGACAGCTCTTCAGGGTGGGTAACGCCGCCCAGCGCCTTGAGGTCCTCGTCGGCCTCCTCCTCGATCACGTCGACGACGTCGTCGATGGTGATCACGCCGACCAGCCGCTCGGTGGTGTCGACCACGGGAGCCGCGACCAGATTGTACTTGCCGAACATCCGCGCGACCTCTTCCTGGTCTTCCAGCGCGGAGACCCGGCGGCGGCCCTCGTCGATCAGGTCCTTGACCGGAACCGGGCGGCGCGTGCGCAGCAGCACGTCGAGCGGCACCGCGCCCAGCAAGTGCTTGTCGGCGTCGACCACATAGATCTCGTAGAAGCGGTCCGGCAGATCGGGCGTGTCGCGCATGTAGTCGATCGCCTGCCCGACTTTCCAATCCGGCGGCACCGCGATGAACTCGGTCTGCATCCGCCGGCCGGCGGAATTCTCCGGATACAGCAGGCTGCGCTCGATGTCCTCGCGCTCGGCCGCCGGCAGCTTCTCCAGGATCTCTTCCTGGTCCTCCTCGTCGAGGCTTTCCAGGAGCTCGACGGCGTCATCGGATTCGAGCTCGCGGACGCCCTCTGCAACGGTCTCCGGCTCGAGTTCCTCGAGGATCTCCTCGCGGACCGTCTCGTCGACCTCGTTGAGCGCCGAGAAGTCGAAGTCCGTGCCGGTGATCTCGACCAGGGTGACGCGGTCGTCAGGCTCCAGCGCCTCGATCAGGTCGCCGAGATCGGCCTCATGCAGTTCCGCCACCACCTCGCACAGCAGGGGCCGGTCCGCGGCATGGATGGCCCGGGTGATCTCCGCGACGAATTCGGGGCGGAGCTGGCCCTCCTCGTCCCGCATCGGCATCCGGGCGAGCGGGTCGGCCTCGGCGGGTTCGGCAACGTCGATATTCTCGGCCATGCCGTGTTTCGCCGGTTTGACAGGAGGGGAAAAACTGCTCTGATGAGTGCGGAACGGATTACCTAATCGGTGGGGCCCAGTGCAATGAGAAAGATGTCGAGCGCACCGCGACCGATCCTGAACATTGTCGCGGCGCTGATCGCGCTCGCGCCTGTTGCGCTGATTAGCTCGGCGAAGGCCGCCGAATGCCCGCGCAAGGACGCGCTCGGCACCTCGCGTGTGCTCGAGGTCGACCCTGCGACCTATCCGCGCGTCGGGCAGAAAAGCTTTCCGCAGACCCTGCCGCTGCGGGATGGCGAGGTCGTGCTGACGTTCGACGACGGGCCGACACCTGGCGTCACCGACAAGGTGCTGACGGCACTGGCAACCGAATGCGTGCAGGCCACCTTCTTCATGGTCGGCCGCAATGCGGCCGATCATCCCGACATGGTCCGCAAGATCGCACGCCTCGGCCACAGCATCGGCTATCACAGCTGGGACCATCCGCATCTCAACAAAATGCCGACGGACCAGGCCGAGGCGAACATCAATCGGGGGATCGAAGCAGTCCAGACGGCCCTGCGCGGTACCGCGAGCACGGTCCCGAGCACGCCGTTCTTCCGGTTCCCCTATTTCGAGTCGACGCCTGCCCTGCTCGAGCGCATGGAAAAGCGCGGTATCGCGGTGTTCGGCGCCGATTTCTGGGCCAGCGATTGGAACAAGATGACCCCCGAGGAGGAACTCAAGCTGCTCACCGGGCGGCTCGAGGGCCATCGCAAGGGAATTATCCTGCTGCACGACCCGCAGATGCGAACAGCCGAGATGCTGCCGGCCTTCCTAAGGTATCTGCAGGAGCATAATTATCACGTCGTCCACATCGTCCCGGCGGCGTTGAAAACCGTGTCCGACCGGACACATTGAACCCGGCACCCAAGGTGGATTACAGACCGTTAAGGCGGCATTCATGGGGCCGCACCTAAGGATTCGTCAGTGCGTTTGGAATGCGGCCGAGATTGATGATTGCAGACGTCCTGGTGATGATCCGGAAGCGGTCGCGGACCGTGATCGGCGCGGCGCTGCTGGGCTGCTGCTTGATGACGCCGCAGGCCGGCCTCGCCGCGGATTGCCCGGGTAACCCCAACGCACTCGGCACCTCGCGGACCATCGTCGTCGATCCCCGGGAGCATCCGCGGATCGGCACCATGCAGTATCCGGAGACGCTGCCGCTCGCCGATCACGAGGTGGTGCTGACCTTCGACGACGGGCCGCTGCCGAAATACAGCAACCAGGTGCTGGCCATCCTCGCCAGCCAATGCGTCAAGGCGACCTTCTTCACCATCGGCTCCCAGGCCCGGTTCAATCCGGAGGGCGTGCGCAAGCTGGTCGCCGCCGGGCATACCGTCGGCACGCACAGCCAGAACCATCCGCTGACGATGAACAAGATGCCGCTCGAGCGGGTGCGGCAGGAGGTCGACGACGGCATCGCCTCGACACTCGCCGCGCTCAACGGCGACAAGAGCAAGCTCGCGCCGTTCTTCCGGATCCCCGGCCTGATGCGCGCCGAGATCCCCGAAGCCTATCTGGCGTCACAGGGCATCCAGGTCTGGAGCGCCGACTTCCCGGCCGACGACTGGCGCCACGTCTCGCCGCAGCGGGTCTACGACCTCGCGATCCAGCGGATCGAGGCCAAGCACAAGGGCATCCTGCTGCTGCACGACATCCAGCCGCGCACCGTCGCGGCGCTGCCGCGCATCCTCAACACGCTGAAGGAGCGCGGCTACCGCATCGTCCATGTCGTGCCCGCGACAGCGGACCGCCCGGCGACGCCGACCGAGCCGCAGCAATGGTTCATGCGTCCGCCGACCGAGACGGTCGCGATCACGCGCTGGCCCAAAATTCCGAACTTCGTCTTCACCGCGACGCGGACGCTGCCGGCGCCGGTGTTTGCCGACATGGATTGGCGCGATGCCGACATTCTCGATCACGCGCAGCGCGCGCGCGTCGGCGCATCCGTCCGCACGCTGTGGCCGCAGCCGCAGCTCACCCAGCCCGCGTCGGCCTCGACATTGCCGATCCCGGCGGCTGACGTGTTTCGCGTTCCCGAAGCACTGGACCTGACCCTGCTCGCGGCCCGCTCGGCGGCCGCGCAGCGCGCGACAGCTGTTGTCCCCGGCGTCGGCGCACCGCGCGCGCAAGCGATTTCGGCGCGCCAGGCCAGGCACCCCAAGCAGGCCGCGCATCAGATCCCCGCTGCGGCTCACGGCCGGCTTCACGGCGCACCGCTGCGTGTCGTACCGCCGGCCGCGAGCAATGCGTCGGTCCACGTCGCCAAGCGCACCCCGCGCGCCGAGGCCTTGGCGGCCAGCAAGCGCGTGCCTGACTAGAGCGCGATCTAGCTGACCACGATCTTGGCGACGCAGAGCAGGATCACCAGCGCCAGGAAGAAGATGTCGATATAGGATTTGATTTCGCCGGCATGCCTGAGCGCGGTGACGTCGGCGACGATCTGCTTGCGCGAGGCCACAGCATTGGGCCCCTCGCCGGCCGCAGCGGCGAGCCGCCGCGTCTCGCCTTCGAGGCGCTCGATACGCTGGAAGAAATAGAACGAGCGCAGGCCCGACAAGGCATGCATCGTTGCATAGACCAGGACCAGGATCGCGACCGTCGCGCGCTGCTCGTATTTCTCCAGCAGGTTCAGCGTGAAATAGACCAGTCCCAGGAACACGAAGTTGGAGAGGACACGGTAGGCATAGCTAGCAAAGATCATCGGGTGCTCCGGGTGGGGCAGGCTTGCGGCCGCGCGGTCGGGAGACGCGGCCGCCTCCGGTCGGCAGCGCCACACCGGCAAGGCCATGCATCCGCGAATCTACCTGACCGGTGTTACAGGACCGCATCGACCGGCGCCTCACGTCGCCCGCCGACGCTCATCGGACCTGCCCCGCGCGGGGCCGGCACGGCCAGGCCACGGCTATGCTTCGAAAAATCCAGCGATTTCAAGGATCAGCTGAGGTGTGGTGCGCTCGGAGGGACTCGAACCCCCACGGTGTTACCCACTGCCACCTCAAGGCAGCGCGTCTACCAATTCCGCCACGAGCGCTAAGGATGTCGGATGGAACCCTAAGGCGCCGCCGCATCGAGGGGGCCATGTAACAAATCATGCATGCAGGGACAAGGCGCTTGATGCATGAATTAACTGCGAACCCCGGGAGATTTCGGCAGCATCTGCTTGACCTCGACCGCAATCCGGTTGCGGTCGACCAGGACGACGCCGCTGGCCACCGGCAGGTTGTTGGCGAGGATCTTGACCTCGTCGGCCTCGGTGGCATCCAGTTCGATGATGGCGCCGCGGGACAGCCGCATGACCTGGTGGATCGGCATGGTGGTCGTGCCGAGGACCACCATGAGATCGACGCTGACTTTATCGAGGGTGGGCACTTCTGAACCGCCGAACTGGAACTAAATTGTGGATTCACCTGACCACGTTAGGGTTAGCCAATGGTTAACGACCGCCAAAGCCTCGATTTGACGACCTTTGCGCGCCCTTCGGGCGGCGAAGCGGTCGAGTGGCGGATTTCGGACCGTCCAGTGCCCTACCCCGATTCTCTCACTGCGATGGACACGAGGGTGGCGGCGATCGCCGAGGGCTCGGCGCCGGAACTGGTGTGGCTGCTCGAGCATCCGCCGCTCTACACCTCCGGCACCAGCGGCAAGGCCGATGACCTGCTCGACCCGCGGTTTCCGACCTTCCAGAGCGGCCGCGGCGGCCAGGTCACCTATCACGGCCCGGGCCAGCGCGTTGCCTATGTGATGCTGGACCTGAAGCGGCGCCGGCCGGATGTGCGCGCCTATGTCGCCTCGCTGGAGGAATGGATCATCCGCACACTGGCCGCCTTCAACGTCCGTGGCGAGCGCCGCGAGGACCGCGTCGGGGTCTGGGTGCGGCGCCCGGACAAGGGGCCGGGTCACGAGGACAAGATCGCTGCGATCGGCGTGCGGCTGCGCCGCTGGGTCTCGTTCCACGGCATCGCGATCAATGTCGAGCCCGACCTCTCCCACTTCCAGGCGATCGTGCCCTGCGGGGTGGTCGATCCGCGCTACGGCGTGACCTCGCTGGTCGATCTCGGGCTGCCGGTCACGATGGCCGATGTCGACATCGCGCTCCGGCAGGCATTTTCCGAGGTGTTTGGCGGCATAGACGCCGACCTGTCGGAAGCATCTGCCCCACGCCACAGTGACGCTTCGGTTTAAGGCGCGCATCCAGGAGCCGAGCGATCGTATGTGGTTTGCAGGCACGGTCATCCTCGGAGCCCTTTGTGTGGCGGGCGCGGTCGTGACGCTTATGCGCGTGCGAGGAGAGGTCCGGTTCAAAACCTACGACGAAGTCAATGTCGTCCAGCAATTGATGGTCTGGTCTGCGCAAAAGCTTTCCGGCCGCGAGGGCCAACGCCTCGCAGCCAAGGCGTCGACGCTCAGCAGCGACCAGATCGTGGCCCTGCAATCGATCTCGAGGGATGATCTGGCCGCCCTTGCTCCCTTCATTGATGAATGGATCGCAGGTCATTTGCCTCCGCAGAACTTGCCGGCCGAATATGAGGACTTTCGACCGCGAACCCTGCTGGGATTCAAGCAGCGGCTACAGTCCAAGGGGCTGTGGCCGGAGCGATGAACCGATCGGCGCCGCCTTCTGCGGCGCGACCTCGAGCTTGCCGGCGATGTAGCGGCGCTCCTGGGTCAGGCCGCCGAAGCCATAGGCATCGCCCTTCACCTCGTCGACATGGGCGTAGCTCTCGGTGTGGAGCGGGCCGAGCAATTCGCCCATCCGCTTGAACAGCGCCGCGAGATAGGCCGCCTTCTCGTCCTTGGTGTTGGTGCCTTCGGTGACGTGGACGTCGAGCCAATAGCTCGCGAGCCCCTGCTCGGCGAGCGACTTGCCTCCGGCGAACCAGTCGGTGGCGTCGGCTGACTTCACGATGATCGCGGTGACCTTGGGGTCCTTGTGCAGAATCCCTGCGGTCAGCTCCGACACCGCGGCGGCGATGTCGGACTTCAGTGACGGCCTCTCGCGGGAGGTTGCATAGGTGACGGTGATGAGCGGCATGATCGGTCTCCTTGAATTCGGTTGGCGCGGGTCAATCGCGCCTCCTCTAGCTAGACCTTTGCACATCATCTTGGTATCTTATCTATACGGATAGCAATGATAACGAATATTGATCATGACGGCGACGCTCGATATCGACACCGTGCAGGCCTTCCTCCTCGTCGCCGAGCTGCAGGGCTTCACCCGCGCCGCCGAGGCACTCGGCACCACGCAGGCGGCGATCAGCATGAAATTGCAGCGGCTGGAAACCGTGCTCGGCAAGCGGCTGGTCGAACGCTCGCCGCGCGCGGTGCGGCTGACCGCCGATGGCGCGGCTTTCCTGCACCATGCCCGCGCGTTGATCGAGGTGCATGACCGTGCGCTGTCGGGTGAGAAACCAGCGCGGCAGCAGTTGACACTCGGGATCAGCGATCACGCCGCCGGGCCGGAACTCGTGCCGCTGCTGGAGCGGCTGCACGCAATGGCGTCCCAGCTCGCACTCTCCGTGACCATCGGCTTCTCGCGCGAGATGCTCGACGCCTACGATGCCGGCGAACTCGACGCCGTGATCGTGCGCCAGGAAGGCAGCCGGCGCGGCGGCGAGAAACTGACCGAGGACGAATTCGGCTGGTTCGCCGCCAAGCGCTTCGTCTGGCCGCGCGGCGACGCACTGCCGCTCGCTACGCTGGCACCGCCCTGCGGCGTGCGCGCCCTTGCCGTGCGATCGCTCGACAAGGCCGGCATCGCGTGGACCGAAAGCTTCGTCGGCGGCGGCGTCACCGCGGTCGTGGCTGCCGCGCTCGCAGGCCTTGCCGTTGCGCCCCTCGTCCGCCGCATCGCGCCGCCGGGCCTGCTCGATATCGGACCCGCGCACAAGCTGCCGCGGCTCGGCGCGTCAAAGGTGATGCTGCATTCGAAGGTCAGCGATCCCGCCAAGCTCGCGGCGTTGCGGACGCTGGCGGCGACGTTCCGCAGCGTGGCCTCTGCAGCGTAGTGCGGGCACCGCTCTGCGGTATCACGAGGAATGCTCGGCGGCTTCCAGCTCTCTCACGACAAACCAGTAGGTCAGGCCTGCGACAAATCCGGCTGCGGCGAACAGGCAGACAAGTCCGGATGTCCAGACGGCCGGAGACCGCAGCAGCACCGTGATGCTCAACGCGCCGATCGCAGCGCCTGCACCGGCGAAGAACCCGGCGGATCGGATTTCAAACTCCTCGCTCAGCCAGATCACGACCGCTGAAGGAATGGCGGTCAGCACACACGTGATGACGAGAACCAGGAATGTGGGAAGCAGAAGCGCGATGGCGCCTCCCAGCAGCCTTATGATGTCGCCGCCGGATGCGACCATCAAGAGGGTCTGGACAACGCCGGAGAGAACCGCAGTTGCGGCCCCGCATCCGGCGAGCCAACCTCCAAAGGCACGGCAACCGTCATCAGACATCTCGCCCTCCTCACAAGATCGCCTCGAACGCGCTGCGCAAGGTTTCGTGGCGGAACACAAAGCCGTTGCTCAGCGCCTTGTTCGGCAGCACACGCTGGCCGCCGAGCAATAGCTCATTGGCGAAGTCGCCACCGACGGCGCGGAGCAGCGCGGCAGGCACGCGGAAGATCGCGGGTCGATGCAGGCGCCGCCCCAGCTCCTCGGTGAACTTGGTGTTGGTGACCGGGATCGGCGCGGTCGCGTTGATCGGGCCTGCGAGCTCCGGCTTCGCGATCACATGCGCGATCAAGCGCACCAGATCGTCGCGTTCGATCCATGACATCCACTGCTTGCCCGAGCCGAGCGGGCCGCCGAGACCGAATTCGAAGGGCGTCAGCATCCGCGTAATGAAGCCGCCGTCGGTGCCGACCACGAGACCGATCCGCAAATACGCCACGCGCACGCCATGATCGGCAGCGGGCTTGGCCGCATTCTCCCAGGCCTCGCACAGTTCATGACTGAAGCAGGCGTGGGATTTCGCCGACTCCGTCAGCACCTGGTCCTGCCAGAGACCGTACCAGCCGATCGCGGAGCCACTCACCAGCACCGACGGCTTGCGTTCGAGCCGCGCAATCAGCCTGACGACCTCAGCCGTCATGTCGATACGCGAGGCGATGATCTTGCGGCGCTTCGGTTCGGTCCAAAGACCATTGCCGATCGGCTCGCCCGCGAGATTGACGATGGCGTCGATCCCTGAGTTGGCGGGCAGTTGGTCGAGGCTCGTAATCAGCGTCACCGGCGGCGGCAGCATCTCGGCCTTCGCCGGATTGCGGATCAGCGCAATCACTTGATGGCCGGATGCGGTGAGGCTTGCGGCCAGGCGGCTGCCGACGAATCCGGTCGCACCGGTGACGAGCACGGTCTGCCGCGCCGGCAATTTCTCGACCAAGGTGGCGGCCGGCAGGCTGACCATCCGTCCCAGCCGCCTCGCAGCGGCGAAGTCACGGGCACCGAACAGCGCGGCGCCGAAGGCCGCGGCAGTTGCGAACACGCTCAGCAGGCCCGCATAAGCCGGCTCGACAGCCGTCGGCAGCGTCGCCCAGCCGATCAGCACCGGCACCAGCAGCACCAGAATGGCGCCGTAGTTGATCGCGAGCAGCGTATGATTGATCCGCTCGCTCGGCGGCAGTTTTCGGCTCAGATCCTCCTCGACGAAATCCATCAGCGTGATGACGACCTCGACGACCAGCACGGCCATGATGGCGATCGCAAAGATGCCGTGCACTTGAAGCCAGCCGAGCACGAGGAACAGCAGTGCATAGAGCATGTTGCGCACGCTGTGCAGCTGCAGCTCATGGCGCTGCGAGGAACGCCAGGCGAGCCGCTCGGTGAATTCGTGGTGATAGAAGGTATCGAACGCGCCCATCGCGATCTGGATCGCGACGAGGGTCCAAAGCAGCGGCGTCATGACGAGGCCTCCCTGAACACGGCGGACTGACGGATCAGCCGGCCAAAACGCGGGTGGATGATCTCCAGCGTGAAGCGGAAGTCGCCGCAGCCGAGATCGGAATGGGTCACGGTGAGATCGCCAGGTGTGAGCCATTCGGGCAATTGCATCCGAAACGGCCCGAGCCGCAGCGAATAGCCGACGCTATGAAACACCAGCGCCTCGTGCTCGACCGCGATCCGCAACGCCATGCTGACGCCGAAGCCGACATACTCCTCGAGCCCGGAGGGGCCGGCAAAACGCTTGGCGGAATGAATCACCTGCGGGAAGCCGTCGCGGCGCGCGCAGATGCGGGTCCAGATCTGGCCGCCGCTCGCGGCGTCCTCGGTAACGGTGACGATCATCGGCACGCCGGTCTCGGTGCCGGTCGGAAGCGGTCCGCCGATCAGCCGCGCGGCCTGTGCCAGCCACCAGCCGGCGCGGCTGCTCGAGGCTTCGTCGACCTCGCCGACATAGACGACGGTGTTGCCGTCCTCGAACCGCTTCGAGAAGCGCCGCCAGATCGCAACCGGCAGGCGGCCCCAATCCTCGTCGGGCAGCAACGCGCGGAAGCGATGGTCGTCGAACAGTTTCGTATCGGAAGCCGGCGCTGTCTTTAAGGTGGATATCCTTGCTGACGCCATCGCACACTCCCGTTACGCCGCCGCCCCTATTTGGCTCTGCCTGTCGGCAGGAAACTCACGATCTTCTCGCCGAGCCTGATCAGCGCGACCAGGCGCGGCCGCGGCACGTTCAGCATCTGCGTGTACCAGCGGTCGACCAGCTCGGTGAACGTCAGCATCTCCTTCAGCCGCTTGCTGGCGAGCGGGCTGATGGCGGGATCGTCGGCCGCGTCGGAGACGCAAGCGCGCAGCGCGGCAAGCGCGGGATCGATCTCGCGCTCCTTGCGCCCGGCTGCGATCTTCGCCGCGACCTCCCAGATATCGGTCTCGGCCTCGAAATGGTCGCGGCGGTCGCCGAGGATCGGCACCCGCCGGATCAACCCCCAGGACAGCAATTCCTTGATCGAGTTCGAGACGTTGGAGCGCGCCATGCCGAGCGTGTCGGCGATGTCCTCCGCGGTCATCGGCGCTTCGGCGAGATAGAGCAGCCCGTGGATCTGGCTGACCGAGCGGTTGACGCCCCATTCGTCGCCCATGTCGCCCCAATGCAGGATGAAGCGCTCGACGGCGGCAGGAAGTTTTTTCTTGGCGGTTATTTCTGTCATGACAGAAATATCAGACTGTTCGGAGCGGAAGTCAAGGGTCATCGATGCCGCTCAGGGACGCCGCGCGACCTAGCGTGCGCCTCTCGCCTGTGTGACCCCAGCGCGGGTGATCATCACAGATGACGAATTTTCCTTTGTCGCGACCGACGTCTTCGTCCAAGCTGATCCGGGTGGACGATTTTTCGGCCGGATCGCGGGCTGTCGACATGAGCCAGCTTCACGGCCAACAAGGAGCTTGCGATGCCCGCGTCCGACAAGGAGTTCGTTGGGTCCATTCCAGAACTTTACGACCGGCTCCTCGTGCCGATGATTTTTGAACCCTACGCACGCGATCTCGCACAACGCGCCAAGGCCGTTGGCCCGCGCGACCTGCTTGAGACGGCCGCGGGCACCGGGGCCGTGACCCGCGCGCTGTCGGCAGCGCTCGGCCGCGGCACCCGCATTGTGGCGACCGACCTGAATGAGCCGATGCTCGAACGGGCGAAATCGCGGATGCCGGACGCGGCCGATATCACGTGGCGACAGGCCGACGCGCTCAACCTGCCGTTCGACAATGCGAGCTTCGATGTCGTCGCCTGCCAGTTCGGCGCGATGTTCTTCCCCGACAAGCCCAAGGGCTATTCGGAAGCTCGCCGTGTCCTGAAGCCGGGCGGCCGTTTCCTATTCAGCATGTGGGATCGCATCGAAGAGAACGAGTTTGCCGACGTGGTGACCCAGGCATTGGCAGAGGTCTTCCCGGCCGATCCGCCGCGATTCCTGGCGCGCACGCCCCATGGCCACTACGCGGTAGACCCGATCCGGGCCGATCTTTTGGCCGCGGGCTTCAGCAAGATCGAGATCGACACCGTCCGGCAGCAAAGCCGGGCGAACGCGCCGCACGATCCGGCGATCGGTTTTTGCCAGGGCTCACCGCTGCGCGGCGAGATCGAGGCGCGCGGCGGGATCGGCCTCGACGCCGCGACCGAGCACGCCGCATCGGCGCTCGCGCGGCGCTTCGGCAAGGGCGCGATCGAAGGCCGCATTCAGGCGCTGGTGATCACGGCTGTTGCGTGACCACGCGTCATATCGTCGGCAGGATCGAGAACCGCTCCCCTGCCCGTCGCAGGTTCAGAAGATCGGAATTGCCTGATACGGCGTGCACGGCATCGACCCGCGCCGAGAACGGTCCGCGGCCGCAGGCCGCGATCATGTCAGCGACGACGGCCTCGGGGCCGACGAACACCGCCTCGACGCTGCCGTCGCGGCGATTGCGGACCCAACCCTCGAGGCCGCGCGAGGTCGCCTGCTCGTCCACCCAGGCACGATAGCCGACGCCCTGCACCCGGCCACTGACCGTGACATGGCGGATCACACCGCTCATTTTTTCAGGCCGAGGAACTCGCCGCTGCGCGCCTTGGTCTCCGCCTCGCGCATCACGCGGCTGGTCAGTTCGGACGAGGCGATGCCTTTCAGATTCTTCGGCGAGGCGCCTTCGCGCAGCGCCTTCAACGTTTCGTAGACGGCCTGGGTTGCGGCCGCGAACGGCGCGTGGCCCTGCAGCGCGATCCTGACGCGCTGGCTTGCCAGATAATCCAGCGCGGTCATCTCCTCCGGCGCGCCGCCGAGCACGATCGGCAGCGTCGTGGCGGCCGAGAGCGCCTCGAGCTCACCGCGCGACTTGATACCGGTGAAGAACAGTCCATCGACGCCGACCGCCTGATAGGCCCTGGCGCGCGCAATCGCGTCGTCGAGATCAGTGATCGAAACGGCACCGGTCCGGCCCAGGATGACGAGCGACGGATCGCTGCGGCCGTCAAGCGCGGCCTTCATCTTGCCGACGCCTTCCTCGAGCGAGATCAGCTGCGCCTTGGCCTGGCCGAACGCCTGCGGCAGCAGCGTATCCTCGATGGTGAGGCCGGCTGCGCCGGCGGCTTCGACCTCCTGAACCGTGCGACGAACGTTGAGCGCATTGCCGTAGCCGTGGTCGGCATCGACCAGCACAGGCAGGGTCGAAGCACGCGACATCCGGCGTACCTGTTCAGCGAATTCAGTCAGCGTGATCAGCGCAATATCGGGATCGCCGAGCACGGCGAGCGACGCCACCGAGCCGCCGAACATGCCGAGCTCGAAACCGAGATCCTCCGCGATCCGGATCGAGGTCGCGTCATAGACCGAGCCCGGGCGGATGCAGGATGATCCGCTGAGAATCGATCGCAGTGCTTCGCGGCGTTTGCGGAAAGCCATGGGGACACCCCTCACTCACGTCATTCCGGGGCGATGCAAAGCATCGAACCCTCAGGTGCGCAATTGCGCACCCAAAATCTCGAGATTCCGGGTTCTCGCTTCGCGAGCCCCGGAATGACAATCTCAGGCGAACTCCAGGATCAGCGCATCGACCGCGAGCGTGGCGCCGGCGGCGGCGTGGATCTTCTTGACCGTGCCGTCGCGCTCGGCGCGCAGCACGTTCTGCATCTTCATGGCTTCCACCACCGCGAGCGTCTCGCCGGCCTTGACCTCCTGGCCCTCGGTCACCGCGATCGACACCACGAGCCCGGGCATCGGACACAGCAACTTCTTGCCGGTGTCGGCGGCCGAGGTCACCGGCATCAGCCGCGCCGAGGTCGCCTCGGTCTCGGTGAAGACATAGACCGGCACCTCATAGCCTTGATGCGCGAGCCGGAAGCCATTGTTGATGGCCCGCACCTGCACGGCGACAAAATTGCCGTCGATGGTGCCCTGCCACACCGGCTCGCCCGGCGCCCAGCTCGACACCAGATTGTGCGGATTGCCCGGCAGCCCGTCGGCGCCGATGAAGCGCACTGCGATGGCGTCATCCTCGCGCGCGACGTCGAGCGCGATCTCGGCGCGATCGAGCCACACCGCGCGACGGCGCTCGCGCTGCACCACCCGGCCGCCCATCTGGCCGGAAATCTGCCGCTTGCGCTCGCCCAGCACGTGATCGATCGCGGCACCGACTGCCGCGAGCCGCCGCGCGATCTCGCCCTCGGGGGCGCGCGCCGAGAATCCCTTGGGGAATTCTTCCGCGATGAAGCCGGTCGAGAGCCGGCCCTCGCGCCAGCGCGGATGGTTCATCAGCGCCGACAGGAACGGAATGTTGTGCCTGATGCCGTCGACATAGAAGGCGTCGAGCGCGGTCGCCTGCGCCTCGATCGCCGCGGCGCGCGACGGGGCATGGGTGACGAGCTTGGCGATCATCGGATCGTAGTGGATCGAGATCTCGCCGCCCTCCTGCACACCGGTGTCGTTGCGGATCGTGATGCCGTCATGGCTGGCCTCGGCCGCCGGACGGTACTTCACCAGGCGGCCGATCGACGGCAGGAAGTTGCGGAACGGATCCTCGGCATAGACGCGGGACTCGACCGCCCAGCCGGTCAGCGTGACGTCCTTCTGCGCGAGTGCAAGCTTCTCGCCGGCGGCGACGCGGATCATCTGCTCGACGAGGTCGATGCCGGTGATCAGCTCGGTGACGGGATGCTCGACCTGCAGACGGGTGTTCATCTCCAGGAAGTAGAAGCTCTTGTCCTGGCCGGCGACAAATTCCACGGTGCCGGCCGAATCGTAGTTCACTGCCTTGGCCAGCGCGACCGCCTGCTCGCCCATCTTGCGGCGGGTCTGCTCGTCGAGCAGCGGCGACGGCGCTTCCTCGATGACCTTCTGGTTGCGGCGCTGGATCGAGCACTCGCGCTCGCCGAGATAGATCACGTTGCCATGCTTGTCGCCGAGGATCTGGATCTCGATGTGCCTGGGATCGACGATGAATTTCTCGATGAAGACGCGGTCGTCGCCGAACGACGACTTCGCCTCGGCCTTGGCGAGGTTGAAGCCTTCGGCGACTTCGCTCTTCGAATGCGCGATGCGCATGCCCTTGCCGCCGCCGCCGGCGGAGGCCTTGATCATCACGGGGTAGCCGATCTCGTCGGCGATCTGGACCGCGTGCTTGTCGTCCTCGATCACGCCGAGATGGCCGGGCACGGTCGAGACCTTGGCCTTGGCCGCGGCCTTCTTGGATTCGATCTTGTCGCCCATCGCGGCGATGGCGCCGGGGTTCGGGCCGATGAAGACGATGCCGGCGGCTTCCAGCGCGCGCGGAAACGCCTCGCGCTCGGACAGGAAGCCGTAGCCGGGATGCACGGCCTGTGCGCCGGTCTTGCGACAGGCGTCGACGATCTTGTCGATCAAAAGGTAGCTCTCGGCCGCGGCGGGCGGGCCGATCAACACGGCGTCGTCGGCCATCTCGACATGCAGCGCGTCGCGGTCGGCCTCGGAGTAGACGGCAACCGTCTCAATCCCCATACGGCGCGCAGTCTTGATGACCCGGCAGGCGATCTCGCCGCGGTTGGCGATCAGGATTCGTTTGAACATGCTCTTCTTGCTTGGGCTTTGGGCAGGATTCCTCCCCGCGCAATCCGGCACGGGCGATTGGCGTAACCACTCCGTGGTACAGCAAAATGCCCCGGAGGCAAATGCAGACCGGGCCCGGCGCCTGGCCGGTCCTTGGCCGGTCCTTGGCCGGTTCTTGGCGGTAGCCGGAGGGGTATTTCAGCCCGAATAAGTCTTGAAGCGGCCGCGCGAATGCGCCTTCGCGACGGCCTTCATCAGATCGCTAACCTCGTTCTCCAGGAATTCATTCGCCACGATCAGCGCCCGGATGGTCGCGCGCAAATTGCCGCCGCACGCGGAAATAGCCTGATCGACAGCCGCTTCCAGCCCGTCATCGTCATCAGATTCGGGCCGTGCAGACATCATGGGGCATCCGGGATTCAGGTGGCACATCATGTTCCTATTTTGTTCTCATTAAGTCAATCGGATCTTTGCTCGGAAGCCGTCTGCCGAGGCGCCTCTCGCTTCCGCCGCCAGCGCGCGAGGTATTGCAGGGTCCAGATGTCGGTGATGACATCCGCAATGAGGTTGATGATGAACTCGGCCATATCAGCATCCCTTCGATAGCAATGTCCGGCCGTTCTACGTCGCGGAATGCCGATCGGGATGTGACGGCGCGCACGCATCGCGTGCGAACAGTCCTTGGTTGGATCGCACCTGCCTGTGCTAGAAGTTCGGCTGCCCGCCAAAAATCTGAAGTGAGAAAATGCGGTTTCGGAATCCGGTCATCACGACGCTTCTCCTGACATGCCTGTCCGCGAGCCCTGTCCTGTCTGCGACGGCTGCGCTGTCTGCGACCGGTGGCCCCTCCACGGCTATCGTCAAGGACGCCGGGACGGTTCAGCTCGGCAACACGGTCTATCGGCTCGACGGCATCGACGCGCCGGCGGCCGACCAGCTCTGCATCGACGAGCACGCCGACGTCTGGACCTGCGGGATTGAAGCGCGCGACCAGCTGACCCGACTGATCGGCGGCAAGCCGATTCATTGCGACGATATCGGCGTCGATCCGACCTTCAAGAAGCGCCGCCTCGGCGTCTGCAAGCTCGAGGGCGACCCGACCAGCCTGAGCCAGGTGATGGTGCAGAAGGGCTACGCCCTCAACGTCGAGACGTCGGCCACTGGCCGATTCAAGCCGGATCAAGCCACCGCCACGGACAGTCGTGCGGGGCTGTGGAAGGGCTGCTTCGTGGCGCCGCGCGATTTTCGTCTCGGCAAGAAGGACGGCGCCCTGCTCGGCAACGCCTGCCCGGCCGACCGCGACACGCAGATCCGCAATGCGCTCTTCCCCGACGACCTGCCGATGCCGGCAAGCTGCAACATCAAGGGCAAGTACGCCGTGCGCGCCCGCGTCACCGGCAATGTCGGCATCTATCACCTGCAGGCGTGCCGCAGTTACCCGGGCCTTGGCAATCCGGATCGCTGGTTCTGCTCCGAGGAGGATGCGCAGGCCGCCGGGTTCCGCAGGGCCTATAATTGCCGCCCGCCCAAAGGCAAATGAAGGGCAAGTGACGGGCAAGTGATCGCCGCAAATCACGCTGGAAAAGCCGCCTCGTCCTGTGTGAAACTGCGCCGAGAGGTTGCCGGCGCGTATGACCCCACCCGATCCCGCTGATGTGCTTCCCGAAGCTGCGGCAGCCGAACGGCTGCGGCAGCACCTTGAGGAGATCGCGCGCGAACGCGACCGCGCCCATCGCGAGCTTCAGGAGCGCGAGGCCGAGCTGGCACGGATCCAGCGTATCGCGCGGGTCGGCGGGCTCGAGATCGATTTCCGCGACGGCGTGCGCAACCGCCGCTCTCCCGAATATCTGCTGGTGCACGGCCTGCCGCCCGAGGAGGTCAACGAGACCTATGAGAACTGGGTCGCGCGCATCCACCCCGATGATCGCGAACGAACCATCAAGCACCTGTTCGGCCTGCTGAAGGCCGGCGGCGAGGATTACACCGCCGAGTACCGCATCATCCGCCCGAACGACGGCGAGAGCCGCTGGATCCGTGTCGTCGCCAAGATCGACCGCGACCGCAACGGCCGTGCGCTGCGGCTGGTCGGTGCCGATCTCGACGTCACCGATCAGATGCTGGCGCAGGAAACCCTGCGCGAGAGCGAGGAACGCTTCCGCCTGATCGCCGACAGCGCGCCGGTGCCGATCTGGGTGACCAAGCTCGACCGCACCCGCTCCTTCGCCAACCAGGCCTATCTGGATTTCCTCGGCCTGCCGTTCGAGGAAGCCGTCGTGTTCGACTGGCGCAAGGCGCTGCATCCGGATGATCTGCCGAACATCCTGCAGCAGCAGATCACCGGCGAATTGTCGCTCAAGCCATTCGTGCTCGAGGCACGCTACCGGAATGCCGCGGGCGATTGGCGCTGGCTGCGCTCGGAATCGCAACCGCGCTGGGACCCGAACGGCAAGCATATCGGCTTCATCGGCGTCGCCCACGACATCACCGCGGCCAAGGAAGCCGAGATCGAGCTGCGCAAGCTCAACGAGTCGCTGGAGCGGCGCATCCTGGAGCGCACCGCCCAGCTCGAATCCCGCGAAGCGCAGACCCGCGCGATCCTGGAAACCAGCCATCAATATCAGATGCTGCTCAACCGGGATGGCGACCTGCTCTACACCAACCAGACCGCGCTGGCCGGCATCCGCGCCGAGGCCGCCGACGTCGTCGGCAAACCGTTCTGGGACACGCCCTGGTTCACTGCGACCGACGGCATGCCGCGCGTGATCCAGAATGCCTTTGCGACCGCGATGCGGGGCGAGGAAGTCAAGATCGAGCTGCAGCTGCACCTGCCGATCGGCGAGCGCTATTTCGATTTCGCGATGCGCCCGTTGCAGGACCAGCACGGCACGATCGTCGGCGCGGTGCCGGAGGCTGTCGACATCACCGAACGGCGCCTTGGCGAGGAAGCCCTGCGGCAGTCGCAGAAGATGGAAGCGGTCGGCCAGCTCACCGGCGGCGTCGCGCACGACTTCAACAATCTGCTCACCATCATCCGCTCCGCGACCGACTTCCTGCGCCGCCGCGAGCTGCCGGACGAGCGGCGACGCCGCTACATCGATGCGATCTCGGAGACCGTGGAGCGGGCCTCCAAGCTCACCGCGCAGCTCCTGGCGTTTGCGCGCAGGCAACCGCTCAATCCCGAAGTGTTCAATGTCGGGACGCAGGTCGATAGCGTGGTGCAGCTGATCCGTCCGCTGGTCGGCGCGCGGATCCACATCGAGGTCAGGATCGAGGATCCCGACTGCTTTGCGATCGCCGATATCGGCCAGTTCGAGACCGCGATGATCAACCTTGCGGTCAATGGCCGCGACGCCATGAACGGCGAAGGCCAGCTGACGATCGGCGTCAGGAAGGTCAAGCACATCCCTGCCCTGCGCGCCCAGGCCTCGCGCAGCGGCGATTTCGTGACGGTCTCGATCCAGGATACCGGCACCGGCATCTCGCCGGAAAATCTCGACGCTATCTTCGAACCATTCTTCACGACCAAGGAGGTCGGCAAGGGAACGGGCCTCGGACTGAGCCAGGCGTTCGGTTTCGTCAAGCAATCCGACGGCGATATCGAGGTGACCAGCACGCCCGGGCACGGCGCAACCTTCACCATCTATCTGCCGCAGGCGATGCGCCCGGCGGACGCCAAGGTCGCGGCCAGCGCCGGCATCGAGCAGGCCTCGATCGGCCGCGGCTATCGCGTCCTCGTGGTCGAGGACAACGACGATGTCGGCCAGTTCTCCACCGAGCTGCTCGAGGATCTCGGCTATTCGGTCAAGCGCGCAGCGAACGCCAACGCGGCGCTGTCGATCCTCTCCGAGAACGAGTTCGCCGCCGACCTCGTGTTCTCCGACGTGATCATGCCCGGCATGAACGGCGTCGAGCTCGCCGGCGTGATCCGCGATCGCTTTCCCGGCCTGCCGGTGGTGCTGACCAGCGGCTACAGCAACGTGCTCGCCGAGAACGCGCATAGCGGCTTCGAGCTGATCCAGAAACCCTATTCGGTCGAGGCGCTGTCGCGCACGCTCCGCAAGGCGATCGCCGAGCAGCGGGCGACCACCTCAAAACCCTGATCCCGCCGCCGGCCGCGCGCTACTCGATCACCACATGCGCGACGCCGAGCTGAAGGATGCCGAGCGCGCGCGCCGCCGTGGTCGAGACATCGATGATCCGTCCGCGAACGAACGGTCCGCGGTCGTTGACCCGGCACCGGATCGATTTCCCGTGATAGGACACGGTGACCATGCTGCCGAATGGCCGCTTGCGATGCGCGCAGGTCATCTCGCCACTCCTGCCGATCCCCCGATAATAGGACGCAAGGCCGCTCTCTGCGTTCGCCATGCTTGAGGCAAACAGCAGCATGGCCGCGGACACTACTGCGGTTTTCATTGATCGCCTGCCGGTCGAGCCCCGCAAAGGAACGCGGTTCCACGATTTCGGTTCCGCGCCGGTCGCGTCGGCAGGTCGATTTTTTGGAACTTTTCAGGGAAAGCCGCTCAGGCGGCGTCCTCGACGCTATCGGCCGCGAGCAGCGTCCGGAGGTCCTGCGCGGGAACCGGCTTGCTGAACAGATAGCCCTGCATCTGCGTGCAGCCGAGCATCTGCACGGTATCGCGCTGCTGATCGGTCTCGACGCCCTCGGCGGTCGTGATCATGTTGCGGTCGGCGGCGATCGAGACCACTGCGCGGATGATCGAGGCCGAGCCGCTGTTGCGGGTCACTTCCTTGACGAAGCTGCGGTCGATCTTGATCTTGTCGAACGGGAAGCGCTGCAGATATTGCAGCGACGAGTAGCCGGTGCCGAAATCGTCGAGCGCAATGTGGACGCCGAGCGCGCGCAGCTGGCCGAGCGTGACAAGCGCCGCATCGTCGTCGGCGATCAGCACCGCCTCGGTGATCTCGAGCTCGAGCCTGCGCGGGTCGAGCCCGCTCTCGGCGAGCGCGCTTGCAACTTTCAGCGCCAGCGTCTCCGACTTGAACTGGATCGGCGAGACGTTGACCGCCAAGCGCACATGCGCCGGCCAGCCCGCCGCCTCGATGCAGGCGGTGCGCAACACCCACTGCCCGATTTCCTCGATCAGCCCGGTTTCCTCGGCGACCGGGATGAACTCCGCCGGGGAGATCATGCCGCGCACCGGATGCCGCCAGCGCAGCAGCGCCTCGCAGCCGGTCACCTCGTCGCTGCGCAGGTCGACCAGCGGCTGATAGTGCAGCTCGAAGCGGTCTTCCGCCAACGCACTTCGCAGATCGGCCTCCAGCGCGCGGCGCAGATTGGCCTGCTTCTCCATCGCCGGATCGAAGAAGCGATAGGTCCTGCGGCCGGCGGCCTTGGCCGCGTACATGGCGAGGTCGGCGCATTTGAGCAGGCCGAACAGGTCGGAGCCGTGACGCGGGGCGATCGCGATGCCGATGCTGGCGTCGCTCGACAGCCAATGACCGTGGCAGTCGAACGGCGTGCGCAGTGACTGATAGACGCGCGCGACCAGATCGCTGACGTCGTCGTCCGACATGATGTCATGCTGGACGATCGCGAACTCGTCGCCGCCGAGGCGCGCGATGAAGTCGTTCGATCCGACCGACTGGCGCAGCTTGTCGGCCACGCGCCGGAGGAATTCATCGCCGATCGGATGACCCAGCGTGTCGTTGATCCGCTTGAACTCGTCGATATCGATGTAATGGATCGCGAACTCGCGGACGGTCGCCTCGCGCAACAATTCTTCCGCGTGACGCTGGAACAGCGTCCGGTTCGGCAGATTGGTCAAGGCATCGTAATGCGCGAGATACTCGATCTGCGCCTGCGCACGCCGCCCGTCGGTGACGTCCTCGAGCGTGGTAGCCCAGCCGCCGTCGGGTGCGCGTTTGTAGATCAGGCGGATGCTGCGGCCGTCGGGCGTCACGATCACCGAATCCCGGATTTCGTCACCCTTGGGATTGGTGAACCGCGCACAGTATTCATCGACATCGCCGACAAATGAACCGAGCGCCTGGCGATGCAGGATCAGATCGCGCAGATGGCAGCCGGGCCTGGCGACATCGGGCGACAGGCCGAACATGTCGATATATCGCTGGTTGCAAATCACGAGCCGCGCCGAGGCATCGAACAGCAAAAGCCCCTGCGTCATGGTGTTGATGGCGGTGTCGAGATGCTGGCTCTTCTCGGACAGCCGGCGCTGCGCCGCATCGTGCTGCCGCTGCAGCTGGCGGACGATCAGGAAGACCGCGAAGCTGATGACCAGTACCGCCAACACGGCCGCGCAGAATTGCAGCTTGGTCTGGGCGCGCCAGTCCTCCAGCGCGCTCGATGTCTTCGTAGTGGCGAGGATCAGGATCGGAAAATGCGACAGCAATCTGACCGCACCGACGTTCTCCTCGCCAGAAGCGCCAACGAACCGTCCCGACGTGTTGCCGCCAAAGCTGATGACCTTTTGGAACACTGGCAGGTTGATGATGTTGCGGCCGATCACGCCGGCATCCTGCGGATAGCGCGCGATGATCGTGCCGTCGCGGTGGATCATCGAAATCACGGTGTCGCCGCTCAATGCCAGCGAGGCGAGGAAATACTCGAAATGGCTGGGCTCGACGCCGCGGCTCGCAAAGCCGATGATCTCGCCGTTGCGCCCGGTGATCTTGCGCGCAAAGATCGTGGTCCAGTTGCCCGTCACCTTGCTCATCGCAGGTTCGACGATGACAGGCGACGTCGGTCGTCCCGAGGTGAACTCCTGGAAATAGCGCCGTTCGGCAATGCTGACGTCGGGCACCGGCCACATCTCGGACGAGTTGATCAGCCATCCCTTGGCATTGAACAAATTGAGCCCGCCGACATGCGGCAGCGCGGCCAGCCGCGTGCGCAGCATCTCGTGTGCGCTCAAAAGCGACATGTTCTTTTCGAACTGATCGGCGGTCTCGACCTGCTCCGACCGCAGATAGTTCACGATGTCGTCGTGGACATGCTGGAGGTCGCTGAGCTGCTGGTCGAAATGCCGCGACAGCAGCAGCGCGGTGTTGTTGAGCTCGCGTTCGGACATCTCCAGCGCGCGCTCGCGAAACTGCAGCGCGAGATAGCCGGTGCCAAGCGTGATGGCGAGCACCAGCAGCGCGGCGCTCAGGACGAGCCACTGAATGGCGCCCATCCTGGTGGCGCGCAACACACCCTTGATCGACAGCCGCCGGTGCTCCGGCTTCACGCTGTTCGTTGACACAACCGACATTTTCCTGCCCCTGCGGGTGCCCTTCTAAGGGAACACAACCCAAGGGCTCGTTAGGAAAGTCAGTTATCGGACTGTTAAGGTGGATGAATAGCTGAGCGCGATCAGCACGGGAATCCTCAGGGCGCGACCGCCTCAGGCCTCCTTCAGGCTGCACTCGATCAACGCGCCCTCGATGCTGAACTTCGAGAATGGCGAGAACGGCGTCGCGGCCTTGAGCGCGGCGAAGAATTGCGAGTCGCCCGGACTCTTGAGGAGAAAACGGATGTGGCTGGCCGCCAGCGCATCACGCGACAGCCAGACGACGCCGGAGAACAGGGCCACGAGCATCTGCGCGTAATCGCTGACATCGGCGAGGCCGAGATCGTAGATCGGAGACACATTGATGAAGCGCGTGCTGAGCGCCGGCGACGTATATCGGCTCATCAACAGACGTCTGACCTGGCAGACCGCGTGGACCCGTTCGCCGTCGGTCAGGTGATACAGCCCCTGACTGTCACCTTCCCTGGCCGTCAGCGCTTCAAAGGCTCCGATGCCGCCAAAGGTGGCAAAATCCTCTCCGACGCCTTCAGCGTCCTTCTTCCATTGTGCCTTGATGAGACGCCAGGACCGCTCAGGATCCTTGATTGGCAAAAGCCGCATGGTTAAGGGGCTGTTAGCACGGAGGGGAGTCGTCGCTGAGATAATATGTCGCAGGCATTAAGCATTTGCTTACAGCGGTAGCCGGCTGCGCCGACGCGACGGCTGGCCCGGCGGTGCGTAGCCCGGATGAAGCGCAGCGCAATCCGGGACCTGTATCAACGGTTGGCGGCTCCCGGATTTCGCTGCGCTTCATCCGGGCTACAAGAACTTCGACCCCTAGTGTGCGCGGCCGCTTCGACTCACGCCTTGCAGCAGGCCGGAGCCTCGGGCGGCGCGGCCTGGGGCTGTGGCGCACAACAGGCGCTTTGCTGCCCGTCCAGCTTCTCGTGTGCGACGCGCGCGGTCCGCTCGCCGCTGCCGTCGCCGTAGACGATGCTTTCGCCGGTCGTATGGAAGGTCTCCCACGCGATCCCCGCGGGATCATCGATCCACGACTTCTCGGACCTGGCATAGCAGCACACCGTCTGGCCCTGCTCGATCACCTCGCCGCCCGCCTTGCGCAGCCGGCCATAGACCTCGCCGAGCTCCTCGGCGCTCTCCACCTGAATGCCGAGGTGATCGAGCCCCGGCTCGCGGCCTCGGGTCGAGATCGCGAAGTTGACGCGGGGATCGTCGAGCATCCATTTGGCATAATCGGATTTCACGATCGTCGGTTCGGCGCCGAACAACGCCGAGTAGAAGCTGACCGATTGCGGGATGTCCTTGACGGCGACGTGAACATGCATGCGCTTCATGGGGGCAATCCTTTCAGGCAGCGACGCTGGATGGATATTCCAGCCCAAGCATGCTCAGATATCAACTGCGTTACAACAGGAGTCCTGCTGCGGAATGGATGCGCTCACGCTGTTCGGTTTGTTCGCCGTGACCATGATGCTCGTCTGCTACGCAGCCGAGGATCGCAGTCCCTGGTTCATCCTGGCTTTCGCCGTCTCCTGCGCGCTCGGCTCGGCCTACGGTTTCCTGCAGGGCGCCTGGCCGTTCGGGCTGGTCGAAGCGATCTGGGCTGTCGTCGCAGCGCGACGCTGGCTGATGCGCCGAACCGCTGAGAAAGTGTAACGTTATAGTATCCGCGGCAATTCTGTCGCAGCGTCGAACTTGAATGCGCGCGGTCGCGGCGCTAATTAGGGCCCATGGACGCTTCGCGCACCATGACTCAGCCTTCCACTCATGCAACAGGATCGCGCCGCTGGCGCAGCCTGCTTGCGGGGCTGATTTCGCTTGCGCTGGTGCTGTCGTTCTTCCACGGCTGGGCCTTCGACGGCGATGACGATGCAGCTCCCGGCTTCTCGATCGCGCAGTCGATCAACGATACCGGCGGCAAGGCTCCCGCGCATCCGGCCTCACTGCATGGCGATCACTGCCTGACCCACGTCGCCTCGGTGGCGCCGCAGGAGACGGCATTCCCGATCGCCTATGCGCAGCACAGCTATGGCGACAGCAGCATCGGGCTGCCGGCGTCGGCCGATCGCCTCTCCCCCTTCAAACCACCGCGCGCCTGATCCAGTCGGCATGACCGGCCGTGCGCCGCTGCCATCCGGTAGCGCGCACGCTTCCGCACAGATCGATGTCGCGACAGCGCAGGGCCAATGGCATGCGCTGCGGAGAGGCGCACATGAAACGGGTTGTTCTATTCTTCGCCGGCGTGGCTGCCGGCATTGCACTGATCATTCTGGCGGCCGGATGGATCGGCTGGCCAGTCAGGTTCCCGGCCACGACGCAGGAGACGGCGACCGCAGATCCACCGAAAGTCGAGGCCGCGCATGAAGCTCCCGGACATATCGAGCTAAGCGAAGACCAGATCCGTGAATCTGGCATCACGCTCGCACCGGCCGGCGGCGGCATGCTGAAGCGGCATTTCCTCGCGCCGGGATCGTTGATCCCCGACGCCGATCATATCGGCCGCGTCTCGGTCCGCGTGCTCGCGACGGTCACGGAACTGCGCAAGCGTCTCGGCGACGTGGTCGAGAAAGGCGAGATCGTCGCTGCGATCGAAAGTCGTGAGGTGGCCGACGCCAAGAGCGAATACCTCGCCGCGCGGCTCACCAACGACCTGCAGCAGACGCTCTACGCGCGACAGAAGACGCTGGTCGAGACCCGCATCGTCTCGGAAAACGAGTTCCTGCGCACGCGACTGACCGCGAACGACGCCCAGATCAAGCTCGACGGCGCGCGGCAAAAACTGTTTGCGCTCGGCCTGTCGGAAAGCGAGATCACCGATCTGCCCAACCAGCCGCCCGAAAGCCTGCGGACGCAGTTCCTGCGCGCGCCGATCAGCGGCCGGGTGTCCGAACGGCGCGTCGATCTCGGCGGCCTGGTCGGGCGCGAGGGGCAGGAAAGCGAACTCTACGTCATCGTCAATCTCGACGACATCTGGGTCGATCTGGCGGTTTCGCCCGAAGACATCGGCGCGGTCCGCGAAGGCGTTTCGGTCAAGATCCGCGCCATCGGCACCGAGGATGAAGCCAATGCCGGCGTGATCTTCGTCAGCCCCCTGCTCGACCGCGAGACCCGCAATGCCCGCGTGATCGCGACCATGCCCAACAAGGAGCACCGCTGGAAGCCCGGCACCTTCGTCACCGCGGAAGTGCCGCTGTCAGGCGCGCCGTCGACGGTGATGGTGACGAAGAAGGCCATTCAAACCATCAAGGGAACGCCGACCGTGTTCGTGCGCGACGCCGACGGCTTCGAGGCGAGGTCGGTACGGACCGGCCGTGAGGACGATAACGACATCGAAATCGTCGCGGGTCTTGCCGCCGGCGAGACCATTGCGGTGCAGAACACCTTCACGTTGAAGGCCGAAGTCGAGAAGGACGAAGCGGAGCACGGCCATGATTGAGCGCATCATCGGTCTCGCGATCCAGCGGCGCTGGGTCGTTGTCACACTGGCGGCCATCCTGATGTTTCTCGGCGGCCTCGCATTGACCAGGCTGCCGATCGACGCAGTGCCCGACATCACCAACAAGCAGGTCCAGATCAACACCGTCGCCCCGGCGTTGTCGCCGGCGGAAATCGAGAAGCAGATCACCTTCCCGATCGAGACGGCGCTGGCGGGCGCGCCGGGGCTGGAGAGCACGCGGTCGCTCTCCCGCAACGGCTTCTCGCAGATCACCGCGGTGTTCAGCGAAGCCACCGACATCTATTTCGCCCGCCAGCAGGTCGGCGAGCGCCTGACCGAGGTGCGCGCGCGCCTGCCCCAGGGCATCGAGCCGCGAATTGGCCCGACCACGACGGGTCTTGGCGAAATCTACATGTGGACCGTCCACTACTCCGGCCAGAAGGTGCAGACCGACGGCGCGCCGGGCCTGCAGAGCGACGGCCGCTTCCTGACGGCGGACGGCCAGGTGTTGCAAAGCGAGGTCGAGAAAGACGCCTATCTGCGCACAGTGCAGGACTGGATCATCAAGCCGCAGATCAAGATGGTGCCTGGCGTCGCCGGCGTCGATTCGATCGGCGGCTATCTCAAGCAGTACCAGGTGCAGCCCGATGCGGCGAAGCTGATCGCGCTCGGCCTCACCTTCGCCGACGTCGCCAAGGCGATCGAGAGCAACAATGTCAGCCGCGGTGCGCGCTATATCGAGCGCAACGGCGAAGGATTCGTGGTTCGGTCCGGCGGCCGCCTCGAGAACATCGAGGAGCTCGGCGCGGTCGTCGTCACCACCCGCGGCGGCGTCCCGGTCCGGATCCGCGACCTCGCCTCGCTCTCGATCGGCGGCGAGACGCGCACCGGCAGCGCCAGCGAGAACGGCCGCGAGGTCGTGGTCGGCACCGCACTGATGCTGATCGGCGCCAACAGCCGCACGGTATCGGCCGCGGTCGACGCCAAACTGCGTGCGATCACGCCATCCTTGCCGGCAGGCGTCGCAGTCGAGACGGTGCTCGATCGCACCCAGCTGGTCGATGCGACCATCGGCACGGTGGCGCGAAACCTCGCCGAAGGCGCGCTGCTGGTGATCGCGGTTCTGTTCGTGCTGCTCGGCAATTTCCGCGCGGCATTGATCACGGCACTGGTGATCCCGATCGCCATGCTGATGACGGCGATCGGCATGTTTCAGGGCCGCATCAGCGCCAATCTGATGAGCCTCGGTGCACTGGATTTCGGCCTGATCGTCGATGGCGCCGTCATCATCACCGAGAACAGCCTGCGTCATCTTGCCGAGAAGCAGCATGTGCTTGGCCGCGTGCTGACCCGCAACGAACGGCTGGCGACGGTGCAGGCGTCTGCCGTGGAGATGGTGCAGCCGAGCCTCTACGGCCAGGCCATCATCCTGCTGGTCTATGTGCCGCTCCTCACCTTCACCGGCGTCGAAGGCAAGATGTTCGAGCCGATGGCGCTGACCGTGATTCTCGCGCTCGCTGCCGCCTTCGTGCTGTCGCTGACACTGGTTCCGGCGCTGATCGCGATCGGCATCACCGGCCGCGTGCAGGAGAAGGAGAACTGGCTCGTTGCCACATTGAAGCGCTGGTACAGCCCGCTGCTCCGGCGCGCGGTTGCAACGCCCCTACCCGTCATCGCCGTGGCGGTCGTGTTGTTCGCGACCGCCCTGTTCGGGTTCTTCCGGCTCGGCCAGGAGTTCATCCCCTCGCTCGACGAGAAGAACATCGCCATGCACGCGCTGAGAATTCCGAGCACGGCGCTGTCGCAGTCGCAGGCGATGCAACTCTCGGTCGAGAAGGCCGTCAGCCGCTTTCCGCAAGTGTCGTTCGTCTTCTCCAAGACCGGCACCGCGGAGGTGGCGAGCGACCCGATGCCGCCGAACGCATCCGACACCTTCATCATCCTGAAGCCGCGCGCGCAGTGGCCGGATCCGTCGCTGACCAAGGAGCAGTTGATCGAAGACATTTCGAAGGCGGTCGGCCGGCTGCCCGGCAACGTCTATGAATTCACCCAGCCGATCCAGATGCGCTTCAACGAACTGCTCGCCGGCGTTCGCGGCGACATCGCGGTCAAGGTGTTCGGCGACGAGTTCGAGCCGATGCAGAAGGCCGCCAACCAGATCGCCGCCGCGCTGCGCGGCGTGCGCGGCGCGACCGACGTCAAGGTCGAACAGGCCGGTGGCCTGCCCGTGCTCGAGATCAAGGTCGACAAGGCGGCGATCGCCCGGCGGGGCCTCAGCGTCTCCGAGGTCCAGGACGTGATCGGTGCGGCGGTCGGCGGCCAGGATGCCGGCGTCGTCTACGAGGGCGATCGCAGCTTCGACATCGTGGTGCGGTTGCCGGAGAGCGTCCGCTCCGATCTCGAGGCGTTGAGCAATTTGCCGGTCGCCTTGCCGAAGGCAACGCCGAGTTCGCCGGTGCAGAGCCTGCCGCTCAACCGCGTCGCGCAGTTCTCCTTCACCGAGGGGCCGAACCAGATCAGCCGCGAGAACGGCAAGCGCCGCATCGTGGTGACGGCCAATGTCCGCGGCCGCGATCTCGGCTCGGTGGTCGAAGAAGCTCAGGCAAAGGTCACGCAATCGGTGCAGCTGCCGCCCGGCTACTGGATGACCTGGGGCGGCCAATCGGAAAATCTCGCCGCGGCGCGCCAGCGCCTTGCCGTCGTGGTGCCGGCCTGTTTTGCGATGATCTTCCTGTTGCTGCTGGCGGCGATGGGCTCGACGCGCCATGCGCTGCTGGTGTTCAGCGCGGTGCCGCTGGCGCTCACCGGCGGCGTCGCGGCGCTGTGGCTGCGCGGCATGCCGTTCTCGATCTCGGCGGCGGTCGGCTTCATCGCGCTGTCCGGCGTTGCGGTGCTGAACGGGCTCGTGATGCTGAGCTTCGTCAGGCAATTGCGCGAGCGCGGCGTGCCGATGCGGGAGGCCATCGAGCAAGGCGCCCTCACCCGCTTCCGGCCGGTGGTGATGACTGCGCTGGTGGCCTCGCTCGGTTTCGTGCCGATGGCGTTCGCCACCGGCACCGGCGCCGAGGTGCAGAAGCCGCTCGCCACCGTCGTGATCGGCGGCCTGATCAGCGCGACCCTGCTCACGCTCGCCGTCCTGCCCGCGCTCTATGCACGGTACGGGCATGCCGGCAGCGCCGCGCGCAATGAGAGCACCGCGGTTCAGCCCGCGGAATGACGGCGGGTTGACCGGCCGTCGCTAAGAAAAATCCGGCAGTTACAGCGCCCGGCAGGCGCTGTAACATTTCTGTCATGTGGCAAAACTAAACGAAGGCTGCGGCGGGCTGCCGCGGGGCTTCATCAGGGGAATAACAAAATGCGCCGTGCCATTACATTACTGTCCGCGAGCATGATCGCGCTTTCAGCCGGCGCCGCTTCCGCGCAAAATGCAAAACCCCGCAACCTCATCCTGTTCGTCCCCGACGGCCTGCGCGGCGGCATCGTGACGCCGCAGACGGCGCCTGCGATGGCCGAGATCCGCGACAAGGGCGTCCATTTCAAGAACTCGCATTCGCTGTTCCCGACCTTCACGATGGCGAACAGCTCGGCGCTCTCGACCGGCCACTATCTCGGCGACACCGGCACCTTCTCCAACACGATCTTTACCGGCTACACCTCGGTGCCTGCCGGCGACACCGTGGTTCCCTTCATCGAGAACGACGCCGTGCTCGCCGATATCGACGATCACTTCAACGGCGACTATCTCAACGAGGAGACGTTGCTGAAGATGGCCCGTGGCCAGGGTTTTAGCACCGCAGCCATCGGCAAGGTCGGCCCGACCCTGCTGTTCGACCACACCGATCGCGGCAAGAACACCATCGTGGTCGACGATTCCACTGGCGGCAAGGCCGGCGTGCCGCTCTCCGATGAGATGAAGGACGCGCTGACCAAGGCCGGCCTGCCGCTCGCCACGCCGAGCCGCGGCGACAATGCCAAGGCCGGCGATGCCAAGACGTCCGGCACCACGGTGGCCAACGTCGCACAGCAGGCCTACATGGCCGACGTCGCGACCAAGGTCGTGCTGCCGATGTTCAAGGCGCGCAACAAGCCGTTCGTGCTGGTGTTCTGGTCGCGCGATCCGGACGGCAGCCAGCACAATACCGGCGACAGCCTCAACACCATCACGCCCGGCATCAACGGCCCGACCTCGATGGCCGGCATCAAGAATGCCGACAACAACCTCGCCCAGCTCCGCAAGGCGCTCGACGAGCTCGGACTTTCCGCCAACACCAACATCATGGTCTCCTCCGACCATGGCTTCTCGACGATCTCGAAGGAGAGCAAGACCAGCCCCTCGGCCAAGATCGCCTACGACGACACGCCGACGGATTTCCTGCCGATGGGCTTTCTGGCGATCGATCTCGCCAAGGCGCTGAACCTGCCGCTGTTCGACCCCAACGACAAGAATGCCAAGGTCGCCGACAATGCCCATCCGAAGGCCGGCAACGGCGTGCTCGGCCAGGACCCGGCCAAGCCTGACGTCGTGATCGCCACCAATGGCGGCTCGGATCTGGTCTATCTGCCGAACCGCGACAAGAAGCTCGCCGACCGCGTGGTCAAGGCGCTGCTCGAGCAGGACTATGTCAGCGGCCTGTTCGTCGACGACAAGCTCGGCACCTTCCCCGGCACGCTGCCGATGTCGAACCTCAATTTGAAGGGCAAGGCGGTGACGCCGAACCCGTCGATCGTGGTCAACTTCCGCTCCTGGTCGAGCGGCTGCGAGATCCCGACCAACTGCTCGGTGCAGGTTGCCGACACCGTGCTGCGCCAGGGCCAGGGCATGCATGGCAGCTTCAGCCGCGGCGACACCTTCAACTTCACCGCCGCGATCGGCCCCGACTTCAAGGCGGGCTATGTCGATCCGCTACCGGTCAGCAACGCCGATGTCGGCATGACCGCGGCGCAACTGCTCGGGCTGCGCGCGCCGAACAATGGCGGGCTGATCGGCCGGGTGATGTCGGAAGCGCTCCCGAACGGCATCGTACCGAAGATGGCCGAGGGCACCATCATGTCGAAGAAGCCGTCGGCCAACGGCCTGCGCACCGTGCTGAAATTCCAGCGCGTGCTCTCGACCCGCTATTTCGACGTCGCCGGGTTCCCGGGGCGGACGCTCGGGCTCGAGGAGAGCGGCGGCAAACAGAAAACGGCGGGGAAGTGATCCCCGCCGCTCTCGCCTGAAGCCGTTGGTTCGGGATGATGCACAGGCATCATCCCGAATGATCACATCATCCCGATGTCGAACACGTTGGGCAGCTGGGCTGCGAGCGGCAGCGCGGTGGCGCCGACCAGCGTCGCTACCATCGCCGCGAGCGCGCGACCGGTGCGGCGCTGACCGCGCATCCGGCCCGCGATCCATTCCAGAACCTTGGTGTCCATCTTGGTGCCTTGCGTCGGCGCCCACCGATCGATGTTCGTATCCGGCGACAGCGCCACCGTGCGCGGCGGCACCGGCAGACCGGACTCGGACGCGGCATGATGGGCGATCGCCTTGGCGAGCAGGTCGTCGAACCGGCCGCCATCGCTGCGCTCGGCAGCAGCCTCGTTGATCGCGAACAGCGCCTCGATCTCGGCCCGGCTGACCGGCTGGTGCTCGACCGCGGCCGCCGTCAGGATGCGCGCGCACCAGGCAGCGTCATCGGCATCGAGTGACCGGGAGAAATGGATACGGCCCTTGGTGGTGGGACCTTCGCCGGTGATCACGCCGTCGCGCACAATGGTCAGCGCGTGGGCGGCGGTCTTGCGGCAGGATGGATGCAACGCACCGCTGAGAGCCTCAGCGGTCTTGGTACTTGGGGTAGACATTGTGGGAGCTTTCAATTCCTATCTGAGGCCAGCTTTTCCATGCGGGCGTAAACGAGTGGTTAATGATTCGGAACTTGGGTTCCGAGATTTTTAGATGGTTGCTATTTGGTCGCTTTAAACGCTGTCACGGTTCAGTCCTATAGCAGCCGGGGCCGGCGTGATGACGGCGATAAGCGGCTTTATCTGGGCATTTCCAAGCTTTTGTGCCGCCGTTGATATCTCGTCGCAGGAGTACGGATCAAAACAAATTGCTCGGAATTTCGCCCTCAAGGAGAAATGTCTCACCTTTTTTCAGAACCCGTTCACTTAAGCCTTTTCGCGTCCTATACTGGAACAGACCACCTCAAATACAATTTTATCTGCAACTTCAAAGAGATGAGGTAAAATCATGGCACTTCAGATTGGCGCCGTCGCCCCCGACTTCGAAGCCGAGACCACCGAAGGGAAGATCAAGTTCCACGACTGGATCGGCAGCAGCTGGGTGCTTTTGTTCTCCCATCCCAAGGACTTCACTCCGGTCTGCACCACCGAGCTCGGTGCGCTCGCCCGCCTGAAGCCCGAATTCGACAAGCGCGGCGTCAAGCTCATGGGGCTGTCGGTCGATCCGGTCGATCGTCACGCCAAATGGTCCGAGGACATCAAGGAAACCCAGGGCGCCGCGCCGAACTATCCGATGATCGGCGACACCGATTTCAACGTGTCGAAGCTCTACGACATGCTGCCTGCCTCGACCTCGGGCGATCCCCTCACCCGCACGCCGGCGGATAATCAGACGGTCCGCAACGTCTTCATCATCGGCCCCGACAAGAAGATCAAGCTGGTGCTGGTCTACCCGATGACCACCGGCCGGAACTTCCAGGAGATCCTGCGCGTCATCGACTCGCTGCAGCTCACGGCCACGCACCGCGTCGCCACCCCCGCCGACTGGAAGCAGGGCGAGGACGTGATCATTGCGGGCTCGGTCAGCAACGACGAGGCCAAGACGATCTATCCGCAGGGCTGGAAAGAACCGAAGCCCTACATCCGCATCGTGCCGCAGCCGAAGTAACGGCCGGTAAGCAGCGTCCGGGTGGCCCGCGCACAGCCTGTTATCGTCTGGTTCCGCGACGATCTGCGGCTGTCGGATCACCCGGCCCTGCATGAAGCGGCCAGCCGCGGCGCGCCCGTGGTTGCTCTCTATGTCCGCGACGAAGCAAGCCGTGCCCTGAAACCTCCAGCCGCGCGCCCTCTCGGGGGCGCGACGCGCTGGTGGCTGGCGCAGTCGCTGCGCGCGCTCCGCAAGAGCCTTGAGGCGATCGGCGGAACGCTGGTGTTGCGCACCGGACCGGCCGCCTCCGTGATCGCCACACTGGCCCGCGACATCCATGCGGGTGCCGTGCTCTGGAACGACATCGCACAGGCGCCGCATCGAGCCGTTGCCAGAGATGTCGAAGCTGCGCTCGCAACTGACGGCATCTCTTCGCAAATTTTTGCCGGCGACCTGCTCGTCGCGCCCCAGGCGATCCGCAACAAGGACAACCGTGGCCTGCGTGTCTTCACGCCGTTCTGGCGACGTGTGCAGGGGCTCGGCGATCCGCCAAAGCCGCTGCCGGCACCGAGGAAGCTCGCATCCGTCAGCGGCGTCGCGAGCGAAACCGTCGACGACTGGGATCTCGAGCCGACACGGCCCGATTGGGCCGGCGGCCTGCGCGAAAGCTGGACCCCCGGCGAAGCCGCGGCGCGCGATCGACTGAAGACATTCCTCGACGAGCGTATCAGCGGCTATGCCGGCGACCGCGACCGGCCGGACCGCGACGGCACCTCGCGCCTGTCGCCGCATCTGCGCTTCGGCGAGATCAGCCCGCGCCAAGTCTGGCACGCCGCTCGTTTCGCCGCCGCCGAGCACCCGCGCCTCGGCGGCGACATCGATAAATTTCTCAGCGAGCTCGGCTGGCGCGAGTTCTGCCGTCACCTGCTGTTCGATGTGCCTGATATGGCGGATCGGAATCTGCAGGAGCAGTTCGACGCGTTTCCGTGGAAGCGCGACGCGCGCGCATTGAAGGCCTGGCAGCGCGGCCTGACCGGCTATCCGATCGTCGACGCCGGCATGCGCGAGCTCTGGCACACCGGCGTGATGCACAACCGGGTACGCATGGTGGTCGCCTCGTTCCTGGTGAAGCACCTGCTGATCGACTGGCGTAGCGGCGAAGCATGGTTCTGGGACACGCTGGTCGATGCCGATGCCGGCTCCAATCCAGCGAATTGGCAATGGGTCGCAGGCTCTGGCGCCGACGCCGCGCCGTATTTCCGCGTCTTCAATCCGATCCTGCAGGGCGAGAAATTCGATCCGGACGGCGCCTATGTCAGGCGCTGGGTGCCGGAGCTCGCGCGTTTGCCGACCGACCTCATCCACCAGCCATGGACTGCAACACCGATCGAACTGGCGAGCGCCGGCATCGAACTCGGCAAGACCTATCCGCCGCCGATCGTCGATCACAAGCAGGGCCGCGAACGCGCGCTAGCCGCCTACGCTAAGATCCGCGGCAAGGATTAAGCGCGGCGGTTGACCACCAGCACTGCCGCTGCGCAGGCGGCCATGCCGGCCATCGCGACGTAATCCAGCCGCTCGCCGAACAGCACATAGGCCATCAGCGCGGTCACCGCCGGCACCAGATAGAACAGACTCGCGACCGAGGTCGCGGCATGGTGACGGATCAGCCAGTACAATAGCCCAATCGAGCCGATCGACAGCGCGAACACCAGCCAGGCGATCGCCAGCACGAACTCACGGGTCCAATGCACGACATTGGTCTCGAACAGCCAGGCGCCGATGCCGAAGAAGATCGTCACCGCAACGTATTGCACGAGGTTGCCGGCGCGCCAGTCGATCTGGTTGCAGTAACGGCGCTGGTAGAGCGTGCCGAGCGTGATGCTGATCAGCGAGACGCCGGAGGCAAGCCAACCCCATCCCGCGTCACCCGTCATCGGCCGGTTGTGCAGGATCAGCACGACGCCGGCGAGGCCGAGCAGCAGCCCGCCCCATTGCCGCGGCGTGACGCGCTCGCCGAGCCAGCGGTTGGCGATGGTCGAGGTCAGGATCGGCTGCAGGCCCGGGATCAACGCCGAGAGCCCTGCGGGAATCGAATGCGCGATCGCAATCGCGGTGCCGCCGAGATAGAAGCCGTGCACTAGGATGCCGGCCACCGCACTGTGGAAAACGCCTGTCCGGTCCGGCCATTTCGGCCGTGCGACCGCGGCGATGACCGCCATCACCACCACCACGAACGCCATCCTGATCGCCAGATAGGTCAGCGGCTCCGCATTGTTGATGACGTATTTGGTGCCGATGAATCCCGTACTCCACAGCACGACAAAAATCGCCGGCGCCAGACGAGCGGCAGTTTCCTCGAAGCTCTTGTTCATTGCAGGCCGTCATTGCCTGAAGAAGAGGCAACCGGCAATCGCGAATTTTTGCGGGCTAGCCGGACTGGCGCCCCAGGCACACTGTCGTCCCTGCGAAAGCAGGGACCCATACTCCGCGGTGGATGTTGTGAAAGGGACGCGTCGTTCCAGCGACCTTCAACGATGACCATCGGTGGTTATGGGTCCCTGCTTTCGCAGGGACGACACTGAACGTGTTGCACCGTCTGTTAGTCACACTTCGCATTCTCGCGAGATGATCTGTCCGAGCTTTGCATCTCGTTCCGCCGGGTTGCTTTGTCGCCTGAAACCGCTCTGACCCTGCAGACTGTCGCGCCCGTTCGCTACAAATCACGACCATTTGTCCTCAAGGATGCCATGCGTGTTTGTCGGATGCAGCCGCCATCCCTGACGACGACGACGATCCCGCGCCGCCTTACCAGCCGGCTCTTCTCCAGCGCTCGAAGGAACTGGGCGTGATACGCACCACGTGACGGCACCCGGCACAGGTCAGATCGTCATCTGAGGTGATACTTCCTGCCGTTCGTGTTCGGGTCGGTATTGTCGCTTGTCGAGAACATCAAGGCCGGCCCGAAATAGCCCCAGCGATCCCGGTAAAGTCCAAATCGGCCGGCGCCCTTGCCGATGATCTCCTGCTGGGTGCTGTTCGCCGGGCCGAGCAGCCTGTCGTCTTCATACAGCCGGGCAGTCTTGATCTCGCCATCCACGTATTTGACCGGGACGAGAAACGCGTGCCCCTGATAAAAGTGAAAGGTGCCGCGCAGAAGTTGTCTGTCGATCGGGCTCGCCGGAACCAGATAGAGCAATGCACTCGACGCCAGGGCAAAAAGCGTCGATCCGATCACGATGCGCGTATTGGCGGATATCCTCAACGGCACTTTCCCCGGGCGCTTGCTTGCCACGCGCCTCTGTAGCGCGCGGCTTCATCACATACAACCGACGGGCATCCGCCATCCCCGGTATGCGGCCGGTGTGGAAGCCGATCTGACAGGCCGTATGTCCGCACAGAACAAGCATCAGATCGTGGACGCGGCGAAGTTGCCAAGGACTGCCATCAGCACCGTCGCGACGGCACAGCAGACGAGCGCGACCTCCCAGCCACCGGTCGCATCGTGGGCAAGTCCGGCAAGCGGTGGGCCTGCAGCCGCGAGCGTATAGCCGAGGCATTGCGCCATGCCTGACAGCGCGGCCGCCTGATGGCTGTGCGCGGTTCGCAGGCTGACGAATGTGAGACCGAGGATAAACGCCGCTCCCGCTCCGAAGCCGAACAGCGCGACCCACACCATCGCAAGCGACGGAAGCTGCCACAAGCCGAGCAGCGCGACGCAGGTCGCGAGCGACACCGCGATCGCGATGCCGCGCTGATCCTTCATGCGGCGGACCATCGGACCGAGGATCAAGCCGGGAACCGCCGTCGCCAATTGCGACACACCGTGCAACGTGCCCGCCGCCGCCGCTGAATAACCTGCCTGCACGAGAATGGCGGGCAGCCATCCGACGATGATGTAGAACACCAGCGAGGTCAGGCCGAGAAAGCCGGTGACCTGCCAGGCGAGCGGCGAGTGCCAGATGTGCCCGCGATGCGACGATGAACCAGGCTCGATCGCCGGAGCCGAGTGCATCCCCAGTTGCGGTGCCCAGACCATTAGCGCCACCAGCGGAAAGATCAGTGTGCTCGCAAGCGAAAGGTGCCAGTTCGATCCGGGCAACAGGGCGAGCGGGATCGCCACAACAGATGCGAGCGCCTGCGCCAATGCGGACGTGATCGCGTAGGCCCCCGTCAGGCTGGCGATGCGGGTCGGGAAGTCCCGCTTGAGCAGGCTCGGCAGCAGGACATTTGCGACAGCGATCCCGGCACCAAGGGTGGCAGTGCCGGCGAACAGCGCCCAGACCGGACCGGACGAGCGCAGCGCGATCCCGGCCGCAATGACCAGCAGCGCGCCGAATAGCGACCGCTCCATGCCGCATCTGCGCCCGAGGATGGCTGCAACCGGTGAGATCGCGGCGAACGCAAGCAAGGGCAGCGTCGTCAGGATCCCCGCCTCTGCCGCGCTGACCCCGCTGCTCTCGCGGATCAGGCCGAGCATCGGCGCCACGCCAGTGATGGGCGCACGGAGCGCCGAGGCGATCAGCAGGATCCCCGCGACCAGGAGCCCCTGCCCGCCCAACGTCCGCATCGGCGCAATCATCGTCATCGCGTGCTCCCGGCTATCTGCATGCGCGGAAACTATCGACTTGGCCGCCGGAAGAATTTACATATTTGCTCTATCGATCGCTAAATTCCGTCACGCGATGGGTTTTCAGCTCCGCTATGGGTTTTGAGCTTCGCTATGGGTTTCGAGCTTCGCTATCCCTGGCCGGACCTCGATCCGGATGACGTCACGGCCCCGGCGCTCGCCGTGCGCCTCGACATCACCGCGAACAGGGTCGAGGCGGCCGAGCATGCGCACCGCAAGGGACAGCTAGTGTTTGCGCTCGGCGGCGGCGTGATGTGCCGCGTTCCGAACGGACTGTGGATGGTGCCGCCGCATTGCGGCGTCTGGCTGCCCGGCGGCACCCGCCACACCAATATCGCAACCGCCAATGCGCGGATCTTCTTCGTTTTCATCGAGCCCGGGGCCGCCGACCTGCCCGACCGCTGCTGCACGCTGTCGATCTCGCCGCTGCTCCGCGAGCTTATCATCGCGCTTTCGGATCGCATGCAGCACGATGTCGGCGATGCGACGCTCGTCGCGCAATTGCTGCTGAACGAATTGCCGCAAATGCCGGTCCAGCAGCTGCATCTGCCGATCTCAGGCGAACCGCGCCTGCGACGGATCGCGGCTGATCTCGCCGACGATCCCTCCGATCGCAGCACGATGGTCGAATGGGCCAACCGTGTGGCAATGAGCGAGAGCAGCCTCGCACGTCTCGTCCTGAGCGAAACCGGCCTGACGTTCGGCCGCTGGCGCCAGCAGCTGCATTTGATCGTCGCGTTGCGTGAGTTGTCGGCCGGCGCAAGTGTTCAGCAGGTCTCGACCGCGCTCGGTTATGAATCCGTCACGGCGTTCATCACCATGTTCAAGAAGGCACTCGGCAAGCCGCCGGCGAAGTATCTCAGTGACATCGTGCAAGGCGGCGGTTCGGCCTTCGCGGCGTGAAGGGCTCCGGCTTCGGTCCTTTCTGGCAAGGAAGGCCGCCGACCGGCGCCTAGAGATCGCAAACGCGTGATTGGCGCAACCGACCGCTGCCTTCATTTGGGCATCTATGAGGAACAGGGTTCCCAGCGGAGAGCAAAGGCGGCCGCCGCAGGGGGTGCCTGCAATTGACGTATCGATCCCACAGCAGCTGGCAGGACGTGGATCTGCGCAATCTCGTTCGGGTCATCTCGGCCTGCACCCTCGGACTCTGGGCATTTGCGGCCGGTCTCCTGATCGGGACCTTCCTGTTTTCATGACTGGCTTGGTGGATCCGCCGTCCGGCCTACCCGCCGCTCAGATGATGGGCGGCGACGAACAGCACGAGCGCGCTCAGCACCAACGCTGACGCGGCGCCGGCAACGCCGCGGGCGAGTTCAGCCTTCGAAAGATTGGACCTGGTTGCCATCACAACCTCCTGCGCGGGCGAGCTGAGGCCGGTCCGTTCCGGCGGTGAGGCTCGCTCTCGCTGCTCGGACCCACAATCGCATCATGAGGATGAACGCATCATGAGCAAAACGAATGGCCCGTGCTGCCGGTTCCAAATTCTGACCGCAGGCTCTCGGATCGCGGGCATTGGCCGCACGCGACAAGCAGGCAAAGCCGCGCTGGAAGAAGGTCCGGAGCGCGCGAGCGTCCGCGCCTACCACTCTTCTGGACAGGGATCGACGATCTTCCAGAGATCGACGCCGTTCTTGATCTTCTTCATCTCGGTGGTGAGCCCGCCATTGCGGCGGATCCAGTCCTTCACCGTGTCGGGATAGTAGGACATCAGGTCGGAGGTGCCCTCGAGGCTGGTGACCTTGATGCCGAAGGTGAAGGCCTTGTCGTAATAGGCCTGGTGGAAGCCGATGCTGGCCTTCGGCGTCACGCAAATCTTGTTCAGCGGCACGATGCCGAACACCAGCGTGCAGGCCGAATTGCAGATGCCGTCGATCACGACGCGCTCGCGGCGGTCGCGGATCTGCTTGTACTTGGCCTTGTACTCCTCGACATAGCCGCCATGGTCGCGCGTGATGTGCAGAACGGCTCGCGCTGGCGTGACCGCCAGAACCGAGAGCAGCAAGGCAACAAGGGGCGTGATGCGCATGGAATGTTCGAAACCGAGGGAAAGGCGGCCCGGGCGGACCTGACCGCAAGACTCTGGCCGGACTGTGTTGGCAATCCGTTAAGCATCCCCAAAAAGGCAAAATTTGGCGCGCTGTGGCTGATTTCCCGCAGCTTTTGGCCGGAATCCGGGTTAAATGAAGCGCCAGAGGATCTTGGACCGGCTGCGGAAGCCGATTCCAGCGTGAATGCCAGGAGGCCGCCAATGACGAAGACCAAGCTTTTCGCCGCCCTCGCCGTGACCGTTTCCCTGGCCATCCCGGCCTTCACCCCGGCTGCAGCGGCCGACCTCTCGGCCACCCCGCACCATCACCGGCATCACCACCACGCGCATTGGGGCCTGCCCTACCACATCAGCTATCTGCACAATTACGGCCCGGGCCCGGCCGCCGGCAGCTTCGCCTATTATGACGGCCCGTCGACCAACAAGTGCTACCAGAGCTCGGCTGCCTATATCGGCCAGGATCGTCGCCGGCATCCCTGCTTCTGAGCTCAAAGCAAGGCCGGCGGGAGGCGTGGACGCCGTGCCGTCCCTGCTGGCCCCGACAGCCCAAGTCTGATAATCGAACCGCAACGCGCTCGTAGCTCAGCTGGATAGAGCATCGGATTTCGATTCCGAGGGTCGGGAGTTCGAATCTCTCCGAGCGCGCCAGTCCGCCCCACTCTAAACACTCTAGATTTGCTTTGGTTTTTGGCTTTCAAGCCATCGATAACCCTTGCCTGTTCCGCGAGAACGCAAGGAGATCGAAGAGCACCAAAACGCCCCTAAGAGTCCGGACAGTCCCAGAAAAAGTCCCAGACTGGTTCATGGCCCGTTCTCGGACCCGCAGAGAGCCTCCTCACCCGCCCTCCATAACTCGACGCTCAGCCGCTCAAGCGGGTTGGAGGGAGACATCCTGTGCCTAGACGTTTCCCCAAAACGCGAAGCCCCGCCGCGGCAAACGGCAGGGCCCATCGCAAAGCTCAGTGCTCGGCAGCAACTGATAGCTCAGCATATTACCCGGGTAAATCCGGCGCAAGAGTCTCTGTCTTCGTCGGCAGAAAGTACGTCGGTGCCATCTTTGAAGTCGACGGCGTCCATCTGGTCCTGAGTGTCAGCGGTACTAATCCAGGCACCCTCGCAACTCGGAAGGCCGCTGCCGGCGCTCTCAGCGAGGTGACGCACGGCTGATCGAACCGTTGGTTCGGTTGGTCGCGCGCACCTCGTTGCGGGCCTGCACGGTGGCCCCCGCCGCAACTGAGTGAATACGACCAACCGGCCGCGAGAATAGTGGCGGGTCGAGATCGGCCATGTCCCCGCCGCCGGCGAAATCGCTCACTGAGGTGAGCGATTTGCCGCAGATGAATGACCGCAAGGTCGATCAGCATCGTCGACGGGATGACCACCCGAACCGAGCTGGCCGGCGAGACGAGCCGAAAAAATCGTCTCAAGCGGACACGGTGGGGACAACGCCGTGCGGACCTCCAAGATATGGTCCGAAGGGAAACTAGTACGCGGGGCTTCGGCCCTCTCTCTCGTCAGGAGCTTCAGTCGGGTTTGTCACCTGACTGAAGGCGGAAAGGGCGAAGCTGTGCCTGCACGGTGGACGAAAGCCCAACTGCGAGCCGCCTCCCGCGGTGGCTGCGTCCCCGTCTGCCCGGCCCGCACTTCAAGGTTAGGAGGGGCGCAGTCGGAAGCCGTTCCGGGTGGAAGGCTCCGTTGGCAACACCAAGCAAATGCGCCCTGTATTGTCGTCGGCCTGCTTCAGCTCTTCGCTCATCTCCTCTCGGGCCCCTCGCTGCTCTTCGCCCGTACCTATCCAAGCGGTGATAGCAAGACGGCGCACTCCAGATGTCAAAAAGGGGAAACACCATTGGCGATACGCTACACCTAAAAATTTGAGCCTCCCCATCGCTACCGATTACGTGGGCGCTCTCCGACCATGCAAGGAGACTTGATAGAGACGGGATTCAGGCCGGCCCGGCCGGAGGCGCGGGCCAACAGCTTCGCCCAGCAACTCAGGCACCTTGCCGACCGGGTAAGCCTTAACTTCGTCGAGCTTTGAGAAACCAAGCCGCCTTCTTCAATCCGTTCGGTCACGCTGCCGATTCTGCCTCGTCGTGACCGATTGCTGGCGACCAGCTGGATACCGCTGCCCCAAACGCGAACGCGGTGCTCTCGCCAACTAGGCCCCTCGCGCCCGTGCGAGGGTTTCCGAAGGCATCTCGCCAAATGCGTGGCCATAACATCTGGCGAAATCGCTCATGTGCCAGAAGCCGTTGGCCCGCGCTGCCGCGGTCACCGTAAGGAGCGGGCCTCCTTTGACGAGGAGCTTGCGGACCGACCACATGCGTTTCGATCGCAAATGTTGATGCAGGCTAACGCCGCAGACCTGCTGTACCGCGGTTTGGAGCGTACGAACGGAAACGCCTAGCGTCTGCGCGAGACTAGCACTGTAAGGGTCGGCCTCGCCGATCGCGGCCACCAGTTCATCCAGGTGCTCGACCAGCTTCCGATGCCGGTCGAACGAGCCGGGCAGTGCCCGCTTGACGCTGTCCTCGACCAAGGCGCTGTCGAGCCCGGCTATAAGCGTCTCCTGCAGCTGCCCGCTCAATAGCTCGAACTCCTTGAGTTCCCTACAGCTGGACGCCAGGCAAAACATGTCCAGAATCGCCGATCGTATCGCCAACATCTTCGCCGGTGTCAGCCTGAACAGCTCTATTCCGCTCTCGAAGTCGGCCCATCCGCGATTGCGCATGTCGGAGCCGAAGCGCAGCATGAGGTAGGTATTTGCATGTCGTTCGACGACATCGACGGGCGCCCGGCCGCGGATGACTCCGATCGTAGAATCGCCGACCGCGTTCCCGTTCATCGTCGCGTGGAAGGCCAGAGGAACAACGACTCCAACCCCGCGATTGGCTCCGAGATCCCCCTCCATTCGCCGGGCGAAAGATCGCTGCAGCACGAGAAGGCAATCAGGAAGCGCCAGAATGCTCCGCGAGACCGAGATGGGCGAGGAATCCAGCGGCGTGCTTCTCATTCCGCCGATAACATCGTTCGGACGAAATTCGTCGAAACTGTTGAAACGCTCGATGCGCAGGACCGGCGATGGATCGAGCCAACGGACAGGCATCGTGACCTCCTAGGAAAGCGGATGATCCAGCAGGGCCTCACCCGTGCGCGCAATTCCCTTCATCAGTTCGACCGCCGACCGGAAACTGTCTTCGCCGAACCGTTGGGCCAGCTTCGCCTGTACTTCTCTCCAGCGCGGTAGCGCGCGAGACAAGACCTGCCTGCCGCTGGAGGAGATAGAGATGTCGCGCACGCGACGGTCCGCTCCGGGCGCGATTCTCACCAGACCGCGGCGCGCAAGAATTGAGACGTTGCGCGCGAGCGCGCTTGGGTCCATCGACATCCTCACCGCAAGTGCCCCCATGGTCACAGTCCCTTGCCGCGCACAGGCAACGAGCAGCATGAATTGCGTTGGCTCCACCCCGACGGGTGCGAGAGCCTCGGCATAGAGCCGGGTGATCACGCGGCTTGCCTTCCGGACATTGAAGGCGGCGCAGCAACTACCCACCACGGCCAGTTCCTCGGGCATTGGCGACACAACCTGCTTCATCGAGCACCTGCGTTATATGCATATACCGATAATTTATCGGCATATGCCGTTTTCAAATGGTTAATCACAAGATTCCCACAATTTGCCGGATTCCGATAATCGGATTGATCAAGCAATTAAGTCGATGCCCTCAATATCCCTCGACACGACATCAACACCGAGCGCACGCGAAGGGAGAAGCACCATGCCGGACATCGCCAACCTCGATCGACGTAGGCGCCACCGCCCCGCGCCGTCGCTGGTATGCCGGGCAGCGCCGATCGATTCGTCTGAGCCTTGGAGTGCTCACCGGCAGAAGGCGCGCGAGGCGCTACAAGAGGCGGTTTTTGCCCTTCAGATCACTCATGCACAAACATCCATTGTGATCGAAAAGATCGAAAATCCGGAGAACCGCAAGCAACTACAAGCTCAATCCGCGCGGATCGGTACGTTGATCGACCTCGCCTGGTGCCGACTCGGCGATATCTGATCACTGGTCGCCGGGTTCGGCGGAGGGCGTCGCACTGCCCTGCATCCGATTGCTACCGCGATGCTGGCGATCGTTGGGCATCGAAAAGAGAGCTCGACATCCCGATGGGCGTCGAGCGTCCAACGCGCTGCTAACGAAGGCAACTGCGATCACCGGTCATCGAGCGGCCCGACCTGCCCTCGGGAACGCCGATGACGCAGCCCGGCAGGAAACTTCCTGCCGGGCTGCCATGCATGCTGCGACCATACGTATCGCTCCTGGGCGTCAAACCGAGAATTCGTCGAAGCCGGCGCAAACGGCGAAACGAGACTTGTCGCTATCTCACAACGCGATCTCACAACGCGCGACCCGCGTCGGTCACGAAGACGCCCCCGCAGCACAGGGCCAGTGATCCAAATATGCTGACCGGCCGTAACCGCCCGCATCGAATGAAGCCTAACGACCGCGCGAGTTGCGGCACGCACGGTCGCGCGCGGCATTATGGCGCACAACATCAAGCTAAAGTGCGAAGAAAGCGATTAGCGCCAGTACGCCCAGCAGAACGCATGCATCCGAAGATGGCGACCCAATGTGTCGCACGCTCATGGCAGAATACTAATCCTTCAGGTTCTGATCGGATAGCTGTAGAAAGATGTTGTTGCTCGACAGCTCTTTCAACCTGTTCCTTTGCGCGCTTGTCCGCGCGACAAATTGCAATCCCCTCCGGCGCGACGCCGTGTCGTACCTCCGCTTTGTCGGGCTAACTCCTATTGATGATAGAGCTTGCGAAGCACTTTGAGGGCCACGCGTTGCTCCTCAACGTACTGCTGCACTAGTTTCCGAAGCTCCTCGGATAGCAACTCGGCGGCGTCGCGCTCAACTTCGTCGAGTATTGCTTCGGCATCAGCTAACCGTATCATTACCACCTCGACGTGCCTGACAGGCCCCGGTATTTGAGGCGGCAACTTCCAGCGATAGAACGGGAACCAGTCGGACCAGAGCTTCAATCTATAGCGGATCGATGGGGACGCATTGACCTAGCTCAAGGCTCGGCGGCCTCTGAGATCGGCGATATTGCGAGGCGAACTCCTGGGCCACGTAAGCTGTTGCAGCACCATCGCGGCCGAGGCATGCGATCAACGCCCCAATCATTTCATCGAGAGTGTCAGTTTCCAGCTCTGCGATTGCGCTACGTCAACCGTTCAAGCGAGTGAGCGTGTCACGATAAATGCTTCAGCGGAGTAACTTACGATATGCGTCGGCTTTTGACCTCGACGATTCGAGCGCTGACTTTGTTGGGATGGCGGGACATCGCGTCCGCCCCGTTCGGCTGCGCGATCCAGCTTGCTGTAATCGATGACGATCAACATCCGCTCGGTTTCCCCTGTGTCCGGCGCGCTGACGGATGGTTCGATGCCACCACGATGCAACCCGTCATGGTGTCCGCGACACACTGGCGCTATTGGCGGCCTGACGTGCTGCCGATGTGCTGCTGCTGATAATGGCACGGTTTGGTACCATCAACCGGCTGGTCTCGGTCCTGCTCCTGCGGTCTCGGGTGTCGCAATCGCGGCGGACGGACTGGACACTCCTGCTGGCGCTCGCCTGCACCGCGTTGACGATCGCATCGGCGGTTTCACTCGTGTATTTTCATTATTTGGACTGACCCTGACCGCTGACGGGCTCGTCGTCGGCGATGGCGCGCCATGCCGCGCCATCGAGGTCGTCATATTGGCCGCTCTTGAGCGACCATAGAAAGCCGAGTAGCCCGGCAAAGCCAAGCGCGAGCGCCAGCGGCACCAGAATAACCAGAACTTCCATCAGCCCGTCTCCGTCGTTCGTGCTCTCAGCGCGTTCAGCATCACGATCACCGATGAACCCGACATCGCCGCCGCGGCGATCAGCGGTGTGACCAGGCCGGCAACCGCGATCGGTACCGCCAGCACATTGTAAACGACGGCAAGCCAGAGATTCTGCCGCATCAACCGCAACGCCTTGCGGGACACCTTGACCGCTGTCAGCACTGGCACGAGACGTTCGCCGAGAAAGACCGCATCGGCGACCGCCTGGCTCATGTGGGTCGCCGTAACGGGCGACATTGAGGCGTGCGCGGCAGCCAGCGCTGGCGCATCGTTCAGGCCGTCGCCGACCATCAGCACCTTGCAGCCTTGGCGCGCCAGCTCCTCGATCCGGTCGATCTTGTCGACCGGAGACACTTCCGCACGCCATTCATGCACGCCGAGCACCTCGGCCGCGAGGCGGACCGCGTGTTCGCGATCTCCGGACACGATCTCGACGGCGATGCCCATACGCGCCAGCCCTGCCACCACCTCGGCCGCGTCCGGCCGCAGCCGTTGCCGAACGGCGAAGACATATCTGCTCTCGCCATAGCTGAATGCGACGACGGATGCTTCCGTATCGTGGCACAGGATCTCGTTGGCGAGGTCATCAGCGCCGCAGAATGACGGGCGACCCAGCCGGATCGGACGCCCCTCGTAAAGGCCGTAGACACCCTGCCCCGGCTCTTCCTGGATATCGGGCAACGGTGAGGCCGTACCCGCCTTGCGCGCGACCGCGGCAGCGACCGGATGACGACTCGAGAGCGCCAGCCGGCCTGCAAGCCTCACGACATCGTCCGGGATTTCCGCGACATTGGCGACATCGAGCTCGGGCAGCGTCAATGTACCTGTCTTGTCGAAGATCACCCGGTCGATCTCGGCAAGCCGCTCGATCGCATCGCCGGCGTTGAGCAGCACGCCCGAGCCGAACAGCGCGCCGGACGCGACGGTCTGCACCGCCGGAATGGCAAGACCCAGTGCGCAGGGACAGGTGATGATCAGGACTGCAATCGCTGTCACGATCGAATCATGAAAGCTCGCGCCATAGGCCAGCCAGCCCAGCATCGTGAGCAACGCGGTCGCGTGCACCACCGGGGCATAGAGCCTCGAGGCCCGCTCCGCCAATCGAAGATAGCGCGAGCGCGCCTGCAGCGCGCGATCGAGCAGCTGAGATATCTCATCCAGCAACGTACCACCCGAGGCGGCCGATGCGCGGACGCGCAATGTTCCGGTACGGATCAGCGTGCCCGCGAACACAGCGCTGCCAGGCGTCGCTATCGCCGGCAAGGTTTCGCCCGTGATCAGGCTCTGGTCGACCTCCGAGCGGCCCTCGATCACGTTGCCATCGACCGAACAGCGCTCGCCGGGCCGCAGCAGCACGATGTCGCCGGGCCGGATCGCAGCTACCGGGACCGTTCTGATCTCAGTCGGACTGATGAACTTCGTCGCGGTCTCCGCCTTGAGGGCAGCCAGGTTGCCGGCAAAGGCACGGGTACGCCGCCGCATGTTCTGGTCGAGGTAGCGGCCAGCGAGCAGGAATGCGATCAGCATGATAGCGGCATCGAAATAGGCGTGTTCGGCGTGGTTGAGGGTCTCGATCACCGAGGTCGCCAGCGCAAGCACGATGCCGATGCTGATCGGCACGTCCATGTTGACGCCGCGTGCCCGCAGCGCTGACAGCGCCGACGAAAAGAAGGGCTGCGCCGAATAGGCGGCGGCCGGCAGCACGATCAGCGCCGACAGCCAGTGAAAGAAGTCGCGCTGTTCCGGCAGCATGTCGGAGACGTTGCCGGACCATACCGGGACCGACAGCATCATGACGTTCATCGCGGCAAAGGCCGCGACGCCCAGTCGTCGCAACAAGCCTTGCGCTCGCTGCGCTTCCAGCGTTTCGGCATCATTCCGCTCGAACGGATAGGCCTTGTAGCCGAGCTCGGCGAGCCGGCTTACAAACAGCGCCGGATCAAGTGCACCCGCCTTCCATTCCAGGGCCAGGCGGCTGTCGGTCAGGTTCACGCGGGCCGAGGTGACGTCCGGTATGGTCGACAGATTACGCTCGATCTTGGCCATGCAGCCCGCGCAATTGATGCCCTCGACTGCGAGATCGAGATGGATGAGCCCGGTACCCGCGCTCTTCAGATAGTGAGAGAAATCGATATCCGGCTGCATGGGATGCACCTTCAGTTCAGCAGGATTCGGTTCTTCGACAGGAACATGCGCCGGCCATCGGCGTCGCCCTCGATCACGAGGTCCCACTGCCCTGCCGCGACGCCTTCGGCGCGGCCGCTATAGCTCCCACCCCCGGCCTCGCCAATCTCGATTGCCCGATCGGCGCGACGATCGATCGGTCGTTCGAGTCGAGCGAGGAAGCTCAATCCGGTCAGAGGCACGCCGGCGTGGTCGCGCGCCTCGAGTGCTATTGCGGCGCTGCCGTCAGGCCGCCGATCGATATGGGCCTGGACCCGCCAATCGCGCTCGTTCTGCTGCCTGGCCGCATCGATCTCGTGTTGGTAGGCGAGGCTCGCACTATAGGCGCTGTCGACCTCTGTGCCCGGAAGAGTCGAAATGGCAAGGCGCATCATGACCATATTCACGCTGATGACGACGGCGAAGAATGCGATCGTCGTGACCAGGACGAAACGTCCGGTGATGGGTCGCGCGGCTGGACGAGAGGCTGCCATGGCGAGATTTCCGTGGTTAGGGAAGGACGAAGTGGTCGGTCGCGGAGGCGATCTCTCCGAGGCCGATGTCGGTGACGCGGAACGTGACCGGCACCGACTTTTCCGCCTTTTCATCGAACGGCGCCGTCACCAACACGCGAAGCTCGGTGGTGGTGTCGCGGCCAAGGACGATCATCGGACGGTCTGGCGTCACGGAGTCCGCACCGATGACGTGCAGCTTCGCGTCGGCTGGCCCATCGACATCGATCGCGATCACGCGATCAAAGCCGCGCTTGTTGAGGAAACGCAGCGTGTATCCGTTGCGGATCGCGCCGTCACTGAGACGCACCGCAATTGGGTTGCGGTCATGGAGCACATTGACGTCGAGCAGGGTTCGCGACATCAACGCGTAAAGCATCACAGCGCAGACGACGGTGATCAGGCTGGCGTAGACGACGGTACGGGCGCGAACGGGCTTGAAAATCTCCTGCTTGCCGGCAACGCGCCGCTGAACGTTGATATCGTTGTCGTATCCGATCAGGCCGGTCTCGCGGCTGACCTTTGTCATGACGGCATCACAGGCATCGATGCACAGGCCGCACTGGATGCAGCCGAGTTGCGCGCCATCACGGATGTCGATTCCGGTCGGGCACACGGCAACGCACTGGTTGCAATCGATGCAATCGCCGGCCTTCTCGCCGAGCGAGCGAATGTCGAACGCCTTCTTGACCGAACAACGCGGCTCACCGCGATCGTATTTGTATGTGACGTTGAGCGCCCACTCGTCGGTCAGCGCGGCCTGTATCCGCGGCCACGGGCACATATAGACGCAGACCTGCTCGCGCATGTAGCCGGCCAGCAGATAGGTCGATGCGGTCAGCATCGCGATCCAGACATAGGCGATCGCCGGCGCCTGAAAGGTCGCAAGGTCGCGCACCAGGGTCGGCGCATCGGCGAAGTAGAGCACCCAGGCGCCACCCGTCCACCAGGCGATCATCAGCCAGATTGCGTGCTTCAACGCACGGCGACCGGCTCGCTTTGCGGTCATTGGGCCAGCGTCGGCCTTCATCTGCGCGCGGCGGTCACCTTCGACCAGCCGCTCGACCGCATAGAACAGATCGGTCCAGACCGTCTGCGGGCAGAGATAGCCGCACCAGATCCGCCCACCCAGCGCATTCATCAGGAACAAGGCGAGCGCCGCCAGCACCAGAAGGCCGGTGAAATAGTAGATTTCCTGCGGCCACAGCTCGATGAAGAAGAAATAGAAGCGTCGGTTTGGAAAATCGATCAGGACCGCCTGGTCGGGCGCGCCGAGGCCCCGATGCCAGCGCACGAACGGCAGCAGATAGTAGACGCCGAGACAGACGGCCATCAGCCGCCATTTGATCGAGCGGAATCGGCCTGAGACGCTTTGGGGAAAAACCTTCTTGCGAGGCGCATAAAGCGGCCCGTCTTCGTCGGTTATGAGTTCATCAGGCGACACGGGCTTGTTCATGGGTTGCTCGAGTGAGGCTCTGGTTGAAACCTACATCCCTGCACCGTGTCCGGGTTTGACCTCGGTCAATGATCCCGGCCCCTCGCGGTGGCGGCTACTTGCCGCCACCCAACGAGTGCACATAGACCGCCAGCGCCTTGACGGTGACAGGGTCCAGGCGGCCGACCCAGGCCGGCATGACGCCGGCGCGGCCGTTGGTGATGGTCTCGACCAGCGTCTCCTCATCGGAGCCATAGAGCCAGATCTGGTCGGTCAGGTTCGGCGCACCGAGCTCCGGGTTGCCCTTGCCGTTGTCACCGTGGCAGCTGGTGCAATTCTCGGTGAAGAGCTTCTTCCCGGCGGCGGGGTCGAACTTCGGCGCGGTGGAAAGGCCGGAAAGGGAGCGCACATAGTTCGCGACGGTCACGATCTCGTCCTTCTTGAGGACGCCGTCGCGGCCGAACGCCAGCATCTGCCCTTCATGGGTCTTTGCGTGCCCGGAACGTGCGCCGAACTGGATGGTCTGCATGATCTGGTCAAGCGAGCCGCCCCACAGCCAGTCGTCGTCGTTCAGATTCGGATAGCCCTTTGTACCCGCGCCGCCGCTGCCGTGGCAGGGCGCGCAATTGTCGGCGAACACGGTCCTGCCGCGGGCGCGAGCCAGCGCCAGCAGAGCGGGATCCTTCTCGATGTCGGCCAGCGACGCATTGCCGAGCACCGCCATCTTCTCGCCGCGCAGCTTCTCGAGATCGGCAAGGTCGGTCGCGACACTTGCGCGGGTGGAATACTGGAACAGACCGGTGGTGTAGCCCGAGACCAGCGGCCAGGCCGGATAGACGACCCAATAGCCGATCGCCCAGATGATCGTGGCATAGAATGTCAGGACCCACCACCGCGGCAGCGGCGTGTTCAGCTCCTTGATGCCGTCCCACTCATGACCGGTCGTGCTGCGGCCGGAAACGCGGTCGATCTCATTGTGCTCGCTCATGATCGGTCAGTCCTCCCGCAGCGGCATCCGGGCCGCGGCGTCGAAGAGAGATTTGTTGCGGGGCCACAGCGCGTAGGCGACGATGGCGATGAAGATTCCAACGAAGATGGGCGTCCAGAGAGTGCCGACCAGGCTCGACGCAAAATTCTCGACTTGAATGATTGCTTTCATCTCGTGCCCTCAGCGCAGATTGGCTTTTTCGTTGTAGAGCTTGAAGTCGACGAGCGTGCCGAGCATCTGCAGGTAGGCGATCAGCGCGTCGAGCTCGGTCGGATTACCGGCCTTGCCGTCGAAGTTACGGACCACCGCCTTCGGATAGCGCTTCTGGAACGCATCGGAGCCGGGGCTGTCGGGGTCGACCTGTGCTTTCAGATCGGCGGCCGCGTTGGCGATCTGCTCGTCGGTATAGGGCACGCCGACCGCGCGGTTGGTCCGCAGATGGGCCATGGCGTCGGACGGGTCGAGCTCCGTCCTGGCGAGCGCCGGGTATCCGGGCATCACCGATTGCGGGACGATTGAGCGTGGATTGATCAGGTGCGTGACGTGCCAGTCGTCGGAGTACTTGCCGCCGACGCGCGCCAGGTCCGGTCCGGTGCGCTTGGAACCCCACTGGAACGGGTGGTCGTACATGCTCTCGGCGGCCAGCGAATAGTGGCCGTAGCGCTCGACCTCGTCGCGCAGCGGCCGGATCATCTGCGAATGGCAGAGATAGCAGCCCTCGCGGACATAGATGTTGCGGCCGGCGAGCTCGAGCGGCGTATAGGGCCGCACGCCGTCGACCGCCTCGATCGTGCTCTTCAGGTAGAACAGCGGCGTGATCTCGACCAGTCCGCCGATGGCGATGACGACGAGAATGCCGACGATCAAAATGATCGAGTTCTTCTCAAAGATCTTGTGTCGATTCCAGAGAGACATATCGTGACCTATTCGGCAGGCTGGAGAGCACCGGCGCCCTCGGTTTCGCTGGCTTGGCCGGCATTGACCGTCATCCAGAGATTGAAGGCCATGATCAGGGCGCCGACCAGGAACAGCGCGCCGCCGGCCGCGCGGATGATGTAGAAGGGATGCATGGCCTCGACGGACTCGATGAAGGAGTATTCGAGGAAGCCGAGCGAAGTGTAGGCACGCCACATCAGGCCCTGCAGGATTCCCGACACCCACATCGCGGAAATGTAGAGCACGATGCCGATCGTCGAGATCCAGAAGTGCCAGTTGACGAGCTTCAGGCTGTAGAGCTGGCGATTCCAGAGCCACGGGACGAGGCAATACAGCGCGCCGAACGAGACGAAGCCGACCCAGCCCAATGCACCGGAATGCACATGGCCGATGGTCCAGTCGGTGTAGTGGCTCAGCGAGTTGACAACCTTGATCGACATCATCGGGCCTTCAAAGGTCGACATGCCGTAGAAAGCGACCGACACCACCATCATGCGCAGCACGGGATCGGTCCGCAGCTTGTCCCAAGCTCCCGACAGCGTCATCAGGCCGTTGATCATGCCGCCCCAGGACGGCATCCAGAGCATGATCGAGAACGTCATGCCGAGCGTCTGCGCCCAGTCCGGCAGCGCCGTGTAGTGCAGATGATGCGGCCCGGCCCAGATGTAGAGGAAGATCAGCGCCCAGAAATGGATGATCGACAGCCGGTAGGAGTAAACCGGACGCTCCGCCCGCTTCGGAATGAAGTAGTACATGATCGCCAGGAAGCCGGCGGTCAGGAAGAAGCCGACCGCGTTGTGGCCGTACCACCACTGGAACATCGCATCCTGCACACCGCCCCAGGCGATATAGGACTTCGAGCCGAGGAAGGAGACCGGCAGCGCGGGGTTGTTGCCGAGATGGAGCACCGCGATCGTGATGATGAACGCCAGGTAGAACCAGTTGGCGACGAAGATATGCGGCTCCTTGCGCTTCACGAGCGTCATCAGGAACACGAGCAGATACGTCACCCAGACGATCGTCAGCCAGAGATCGGCGTACCATTCCGGCTCGGCGTATTCCTTCGACTGAGTCACGCCGAGCAGATAGCCCGTGCCGGCGATCAGGATGAAGAAGTTGTAGCCGACCACGACGAACCAGGGCGACAGGTCGCCTGCAAGGCGCGTCCGGCAGGTCTTTTGCACGACATAGAACGACGTTGCGATCAGGACGTTGCCGCCGAACGCGAAGATCACGGCCGACGTATGCAGCGGCCGCAGGCGGCCAAATGTCGTCCAGGGCAGATCGAAATTGAGCGCCGGCCACGCCAGTTGCGAGGCGATGATCAGACCCACGGCGAAACCCGCGATGCCCCAGAACATCGCCATGGCGGAAGCGAACTTGATCGGGCCGAGATTGTAATTGGGGCGGCCGCCGATCTCCGCCGGAGGCAGCTCGGCCGGACGATCAAGGTACCGATTGCCGATCATGATCACGGAGATCAGGCTGGCGGCGCAAGCAAGCGACGCGTGAAAACTGAACGCCGCATCATGGCCCATCGCAGCGCCGAGAAAGCTAACGAAGGCAAAAACTGCGAGTGCCGACGCCAAGCCGGCTTCGCCCATCGTCATCGACTTTGAAACGGAAGATGGACCTGTCATGTGGAGGCTTTCTTTGGGTGCGATGACGTCATGGAAAACACAATCTGGCCGGTCGTCGCTTGATCGGCATCAATTCCTGCGCCATGCCGCGAGCCGCTGGCGCCGCGGCTCAGCGCGGTCAGAGTCAGTTCGTTTGGACAGTATTTTGCCGGACTGGCCCGCCGCTCCCGCGCCAGATCCGCGGCGCAACGTGCCTTCTCACGGCACAGGCCGCACACTCGCTGCAGATCACGCAACACATCGCAATGGGAAGAAGCGAGCATCTGCTCGGACAAGCCTGCATGCTCGAGACGCTTGCTCAGCAATTCCGGCGAGCCTTGCTCGCGGGCTAGCGCACGAAGGTCCGACGTCGAGAGGTTGAGCTCGTGAGCGATCTCGTCGACCTCTCGAGGCGTCATGAGATCGAATTCGTGTCGCCGAGCAAGAAATGCTCGCAAGCGGCCGAGTAGATTCTCGAATTGCGGCGAGCTATTGCCAGCTGATCGGTCGGTCATTTCTCAAGCCCCGTTCTGGTTCTCCACCTCTAGCGGAGAGATCCGATTCCCGATTTGATCTTGGTCAAACGCGCGATGTCGCGGCAACCGATCGTGACCGCTGCCAAAATCGTTAGCCGCCCCAGGCTGATGGCAATGCCGGCGGTGTTCGAAGCTCCATGGAGTCGGCAAAGATCGTCCAGTCTCGGACACCCTTCTGTCTGCAGAAGTCGGCCTCGGCAAGCTGTGCAGCCGTGGAAAGCGAGGCGGCGTCGACCTTGAACGTTGCCTGACAGGCGCGATGTTCGTGGCCGGTGTCGTCGCAAACGGTCTTGATGAAACGAACGTCAAATGATGGCATGGCATCCTCGCATGGGCTGGTTGGTTGTTGTTTACGCTGCCATGAGTGCGCGATGCCGGTATTGATCTTTCGCAAGAATGTCGTGCAAGGAGCAGATGTCTTGCTGCGGCGAATATCGAAGGCGAGCAGAGCCTTGAACGATCTCGATCGCGCGGACCACGCGCATTTCGTGCGGCTCACGTGATCAGGAACGACAACCGGACCGGACGAGGTACTATTCGTAGCGAGATTTCCAGTCTGCGGATCCCGGCCGGACTGCCGGTATTGATGTCGCCTTTCGGCTAGCGGTCCATCCGGCGGCAGCGATCGCGAAGCCCACGATCGCGCAGATCGCAAGCAGCGTTGCGGCGAATCCCACGACATCGGCGCTGATCACTGCGATCGCGATCAACGGGATCAGTATGATTGCGGGGCGAACGATCATCCTGCCGTCTGCCTCACCGCTTTGGCGGCAGCCGCTCGTTCGTCTTCCACGGACTGGATATAGAAGCCGGAATAGGTGTCGACGTAGCACAGATGATCATGCACCTCCTTGACGCCGGCGGCATTCTCCGCGGCGACAATCGCCGCCTGTCTCGCCCGCTCATCCATGATGACCCCGCGGAGGTGCACCACGCCGTTGCGCACCGAGACTTGCAGCCCGAGCGGACACCAGTTTGCACCGTCGAGTGCCCGTACGATGCGATCGTGGATGTGCTCGTCATCCGCCGTGGGATCTGGAATCTGGTGCGCGATGGACGCGACTGCCCGCAGCAGGTCCGCGCGTGTCACGAGGCCAACGAGGCGCCCGTCGCTCATCACCGGCAGCCGCTTGACGCCCTTCTTCTCCATGAGATCGACCAGATCAGGCAGAGGCGTTTCTTCCGTCACGGTGACGGGATCGCACGACATGATCTCTCCGACCTTCCGCCCGCGCTCGTGGACGAAGTCCGCGGCTGCATAGCCGGAGCCGAGAAGGAACTGAAACCAGCGGCCACGCCGGCGTTGCGTGCCGATCTCGCTTCGCCGCAGAAAATCGCTCTCCGACAGGATTCCGACCAGTCTTCCGGCCGCATCGACCACCGGCAGGCCGCTGATATGGTGATCCATCATCAGTTTGGCGGCGTCGAGAATGGATGTCTCGGCTCCGACAGTGATGACGTGTCTTGCCATGATCTGATGTGCGCGCATTTCTGATCTCCTTCCATCGCCTGCCACCAGGGTCACACGCAACAGGCTCGTCTGCCTTGATCTCCCTCAACGCCTGCGCTTGACGGAAATCAAGGCGACGCGACCGATGATCGACGATGCTGACGCCCTGTCAGGAGACCAAAATCATGTTGCAGAACCTGCTTGCCTCGATGGGGGTACTGGCGATTGCCGTCGTGACGTTCGCCAGGATGCGCTTGCCGCCAAAGCGGCCGGTCAGGCAACCCGCCAGGTCAAGCACCCGCCAGCTCCGTCGGCGCCGACCGTTCTAGGCCGCCGCCTGCCCCGATCCGACCATCCGACCGGAATTTTGATCTGCATCAAAACGGAGCGCCGCGCCACCGTTAAGGATGCTCGTCCGTCAGGATCGTGCAAATGGCAGACATAAGGGCTTGGCGCCCCATCATCTTCTCGTGTCCAAATACCGGCGATCGAGTTCAAGGCCTGCTACCGGCCGACGCGTCCGAGCCCCTGGCTGACGATCTGCACTCGATCTCCTGCGCTGCCTGCGACGGCGTCCACTTCATCAATCTGCGAACCGGTGCCGTCGTCAGTCCCAAGCGCAGCTAGCCTGGTCGCGAGAATCACGCGGGCCAGAAGCTATCGAGTTGACACGCGTCAACGCGCAGGGGCCGCCCGCATGAGAAGCAATGCTCCCTACAACGAAGGATGTTGGACATGACAGACCATAGCGAAGCCCGTCCCGTCTCCGACGCCATCCAGAGCTACGCGAAGCGGGCGATGGCGGTGCAGTCGGAATTCTCGGAGAAACTGATCGAGGCAAACCAGCACTGGTTCGAGCAGATCCAGATCGAATCGAACGAAGCCTGGGAGCTTTTCCGCAGGTTCAACTCCACCGCCTCGGCGGCCGAGAAGATCACGGCTCTGCAGGACTGGGCCAAGGGCGTCGCCGCGCGTAGCGCGAACGACGCGACGTACGCGATCGAGACCGCGCGTTCGCTGGGCACGATCGAGCTGAACCTGTTTGCACGAAAGACCAGCGGCGTCGACGAGGCTATTCAGGAGGCAGCCTGACGTGCCAACACGCGACGCTCCAGAGCGCCCAGAAGCGGGCGTCAGCGCGACATGGGAGGGGGTCGCGACGGCCCCCTTCGGTCGAGATCTTGAACTCGCCGTGATCGAGGGCAACGCCATTCACAAGCTCGTCTTTCCATGCCGCCGCATCCTGGGTGGCTGGGTGACGGCGAAGACTGCCGAACGCATCCTGGTGCAGCCCACACATTGGCGTGCCTGGGTCAAATAGGCCAGCTCGCAACTACCCCGGATAGAGTGGCTGGTGGCATAAAGCGTCCGAACGTTGTAGGATTGAACACGCTGAGGGTCTTGCCGGGGAAATATGACTGACCGCATCTGGTACCGCTATGGCACTGCCGCGGCAGCGGCCGCGCTTGTATTCGTGGTGCGCGCGGGGCTTGATAATTATTTCGAGGACCGGACCTTTACGATCATCTACGTGCCCGCCGTGCTGTTTGCCGCTTTCGCCGGCGGCCGTGGTCCGGCGATCGCCACCACCCTGCTCTGCCTCGTCGTCAGCGCCAAATTCCTCGGCTGGAGCCTGGTCACTGAGCCCGCGAATCTGATCGATATCGTCTGCTTTGCGATCCTCGGCCCGATCCTTGGCTTCATAGGCGACCGGCTGTTGAGGGAAAGCGACCAGGCTCGAAATCGCCAAGCCCATCTGCAGTCGATCCTCGACACGGTCCCTGACGCGATGATCGTCATCGACGACCACGGCATGATTCGTTCCTTCAGCGCGGCAGCCGAGCGACTGTTTGGCTGGAAACCGGACCAGGTCGTCGGTAAGAACGTTTCGAGTCTGATGCCACAGCCCTATCGCGGCGAGCACGACCGGTACCTCGAACGCTACCTTTCGACCGGCGAGCGGCGCATCATCGGCATTGGCCGCATCGTGGTCGGAGAACGGAGCGACGGCTCGACCTTTCCTATGGAGCTCGCGGTCGGCGAGGCCAAGGTACGCGGAGAGCGCTTTTTCACCGGCTTTATCCGCGATCTCACCGAGCGCCGCGCGCAGGAACGGCGGCTTCAGGAGCTGCAGTCCGAGCTGGTCCATGTATCGCGCCTGACTGCCATGGGGGAGATGGCGTCCTCGATCGCGCATGAGATCAACCAGCCGCTCTCGGCCATCACGAACTACATGCGCGGTGCGAGGGCGCTGCTGGCGCCGGAAACGCCGGAAGCTGCCCGCATCCGGGACGCGCTCGAGCGGGCCGCGCAGCAAGCACTGCGGGCCGGCGACATCATCAAGCGCCTGCGCGAATTCGTCGCCAAGGGCGAAACGCAACACTCCCTGGAGAGCCCCGCCACCCTGCTTGAAGAGGCCGTCGCGCTCGCGCTGCTCGGCGCCAAGGAGCAGGGCGTTCGGGTGGCGATCCGCAGCGACCGGGACATGCCCTCGATCATCGTCGACAAGATCCAGATTCAGCAGGTCGTGCTCAACCTGGTTCGCAATGCGATCGAGGCTATGGCCTCCAGCCCGCGCCGCGAATTGACCGTCGGCGTCGCCAAGACTAACGGTGTTGCGACGTTCACCATTGCCGATACCGGTCCGGGCATCAGCCCTGACATCGCCGACCGCCTGTTTCAGCCTTTCATCACGACCAAGGAGCATGGCATGGGCGTCGGCCTCTCGATCTGCCGGACCATCATCGAATCCCATGGCGGACGCATCGACGTGATGCCAAACACCGGTGGCGGCACGGTTTTTCAGTTCATCCTTCCCTTCGCGGAGGACGGAGAATAAGCATGATGACGCGGCGCACAATTCTCGTGATCGACGATGATCCAGCGATGCGGGATTCACTGGCCTTTCTCCTCGACGTCAACGGGTTTGCCGTAACGACGCACGAGACGGCGACCGATTTTCTCGATCAGTTCAAGAGCAGCACGGTCGACTGCATCGTATCTGATATTCGCATGCCCGGCATGAGCGGCCTCGAACTGGTCCGCAAACTGAAGGCCGACGCGGTAGCATGTCCGGTCATTCTGATGACTGGCCACGGAGACGTCTCGCTCGCGGTCGAGGCCATGAAGGCCGGAGCTGTTGACTTCATCGAAAAGCCGTTCGAGGACGAGGCGCTGTTGCGTGCAATCGGCGAAGCCTTGCAAACACAGTCGGCGGCACCGGCCGACGATACGGTCAAGCGCGAAGCCGAAGCTCGCCTGGTGGACCTCTCGCCGCGCGAGCGTGACGTTCTGCGGGGCCTCGTGGCAGGCAAGATCAACAAGGTGATCGCCCACGACCTTGGCATCAGCCCGCGCACGGTCGAGGTCTACAGGGCGAACCTGATGGCCAAGACCAATGTCCGCAGCATGTCGGAGCTGATGCGGATCGCGATCGCTGCCGGGCTCTAGCCGAGGGGCCACCGCTCCCCGAGGCATAAGTAATTGTACGTAATTTCAATTGGGCGCCGCCGGTACAATAGTCCGCGGATCGCCCAATCGAGTTACAGCAAATGCTCTTCGACGGCCTCTCTGCATCGCCCGCGCTCGACCTGCAGGCCTATGCCGACATCGATCATTTTCGCGAAAGTGAGCGTTATGTGCAGGCTTCGAGCATTCCGCTCACGGCAAAGCCGTTTTCGGTCCTGCGGGCCAGTCTGTCTTTGCCCTCGGCTACGCTCTCTCTCGTACGAACGTTCCCACGGATCATCAACGGCTACGAGTTGTCCGGGCGGCTCGTCTTCGTTGTCCCGATGGACCGAATCGCGTCCGCGCGTCTCAATGGACAAGCAGTCCGTCATTCGATCATCGTTATCAACAAGAGCGCAAACTGTACGGTGTTCGAACCGGAGCCGCGGCTGGTTGCCATTCTTTCCATGCGGCCGGAACTTCTTGCTCCGAAATGGACAGAGTTGAGCGCCGGCTACCTGTTGCTTGGATTGCCACAAGATTCGTTGGCATATCTTCAGACCCTTATACGATCGACGTTGAGGTTCGCGGCCCACCAGTCGAAGCCGGTCAACGGCCACCAGTTGTTGGCAATACAAGGAACATTATTCTCGACGCTCGATGAAGTGCTTCGTCGCGGGGCATTTGAAGGAGGTAAAGCCAATATTGCGGAACGCAATAAGCGGATCATTGATCGCATAGACGATGCAATCTTTTCGAACCCCGCCTCCAACAAGACATGCGATGAGCTAGCGAACGAACTCGGGATCTCAGTTCGCACGCTTCATGCCGCGGCACAATCGATCTGTGGCACCGGCATTCATCAATACCGAAGGCTACGTCAGCTTTGGCTTGTTCGACAGCATATGCGCATGGGCTACCCCGGCCTCACAGTCAAGGCGAGCGCACTGGCCCACGGCTTTTGGCACATGGGCGAGTTCTCAAGGATGTATCGATCTGCCTTTGGAGAAGTGCCGTCCAGGACGCTTGTCGAAGCGCAAGGCAAGCCGGCAACCTTGCGAGCAAAATCACCCCCGAGAAGCCGTTCCTAAGCCACTGCGGCCCGCGCGCGCTCGGTTGAAAGTATCTCAGACAGTTTTTTCTCGCTCTCTGCCGTCAGCTTCAGATTGATCAACACCGAGCCGCGGTCCATACGCCCGACAACACCGCCAAGCCGGAATGAAAGCCCCTCGATCGTCAGCTCGACCGACTCGCCCATCGCTGCGTCCGGCAAGTTGCACTCGACCAAGACCGCGCCGAGCGACACGTCACGGACCTCGATAGGCTTCGTCTCGCTGCGCCATAACAATGCTCCAGACCGCCGAAAAGGCACGCGCGAAGACAGCCGGCGATCAACATCGGTTGTCGACGTACGGATGACACGAATGAGCGTCGTGCGCAGTTCGGCGACATTCTCCGCAATAGCCGTCGATCCGTCGTGCATTTCCGAGGCGCGTCGGCCGGTTTCGACCGCTTCGGTCGACACTGAGGCAATTTGGGATGCTACCTCGCGGGCGGCGTGTGAGGTCTCTTCGACCGTCCGCGAGATATCGGCCGTGACAGCGTTTTGCTCCTCGACCGCGGCTGAGATTGCGGCCGACACAGATTCGACGCTGCGGATGACCTCACCAATGGTCGTGATGGATGCAACCGATGCATGCGTCGCCTCCTGGATTTCGGTGATTTGCTGCGCGATCTCATTTGTCGCTTTCGCAGTCTGCTCGGCCAGCGACTTCACTTCGGCCGCGACAACCGCGAAACCGCGGCCAGCGATCCCGGCTCGCGCTGCTTCGATTGTGGCATTCAATGCCAGGAGGTTCGTCTGGCCGGCGATTTCGCTGATCAGGCTCGTCACAGTTCCTACCTTTGACGCGGCTTCCGACAGCTTGGCGATTGTGGCCTGGGCTTCCGTCGATGCCGTCACGGCCTCCAGCGTCAAGGAACGCGACGTCCCTACCTGATCGGCGATCTGCGATATTGACGCGGCGAGCTGCGAGGATGCTCTTGCGACGGTCTGCGCATTTGCAAGTGCCTCTTCGGCAGCCGCAGCGACACTGCTGCTGTTTCTCTCCAGCGTAAGTGCCGTATCCCTCATCATGGAAGCGTTCCTTGCCATCCGATCCGTACCGGAGGCAACCTCGCCGACAGCGACTTTTGTGGCGTTCTCGACATTTGCGGCCATCTGCTGCAATGCTGACGCCCGGACTTCCTCGGTCGCGCGGCGCCTCTCCTCGTCCTGCCTCGCCTCGTCACGAACCTTTTCAGCAGCCCTGACCCTGAACTGTTCGATTGAACGCGCCATGTCGCCCAGCTCATCGGGCCGCTCGAGCCCTGGGAGCTTCATGTCGAAATCACCGCCGCTTAACCGGTTAAGGGCGTCCGTCATTGTGACGAGAGCCTTGGATACCCGTCGGGCAAGCAGCAGTGTTACCAGCCCCACGGAAAGTACGATCGCTGCAGCAATCGTGATGATGCGTTGTGCCCGTTCCCAAACCTGAGCCTGGAGATCGTCGACATACACTCCTGTCCCAATGACCCAATTCCACGGTTGAAAGCCCGCGACAAACGATAGCTTCGGCTGAGGTGCATCCAACCCCGGCTTCGGCCACTGATAGTCGACGAACCCTTCGCCCTTCCGCTTCACGATCTCGGCAAACTCGACAAAGAGCCGCTTGCCGGTCGGATCCTTGATGTCACGCAAGTCTTTGCCATCGAGTTCCGGCTTGATCGGATGCTTGATCATCGTGGGGCCGAGATCGTTGATCCAGAAGTAATCTCCGTTCCCGAACCTTAGTGCGCCGATTCTGGCTGCAGCGTTGCGACGGGCAACGTCTCCATCTGCGCCGCGGCCTGCGACGGCGTCATGCTCTTCCTGCGCAATGCTCAGAGCCAACTGAGTGAGGTGCTTCAGCTCGCTCTGCCGCTGCCCGCGCAACGCGTCCGCCAAATTGCTTGTTTGGATAGCGGCCAGGCCGGTGAGCCCGCAAAAGCTCAACCCGACGATTGCGTAGATGCGGTGCGCCAAAGAAATTCTGAAATTCATCGCTTTTCACCAACTGATTTACCGCAAATGGGTTGCCCGATCTGACCTAGGCACGCGCAAGTCAATATGGGCTCACCTGCGCCGGTGCGGACTATTGAGCCGCGAGATTTAACTCACGTAAAATCCCCTATCGGAATTCTGCAGCAGAGCTCATTTTTCGGATAGCGACGAACAGGGCGATCGATCGCCCGCGATGTGAGCCGGCATCAATCGCCGATGAGCGCTCGCGCATGCTGCCGCGTGGCCGCAAGGCGACCGACTAGTTGGTCGTGCTGCTGCTGCAGCTTCGTCCTGGCCTCTCCGGCCGGACACCCGGCGACCAAGCCGCTGATCTGGAGCAGTTGCAGTTCGAGCATCAACAACACTTGACGGAAGGAATGGCGAATGTCCGCTCTCGACGCCACCTCTTCGTGGTTCGCCCGACGCGATTGCGGAAAATACACGAGGTTTCCCATGACGCTGACCAGCCCATCTTCCAGAGAGGGGAGCTCAAAGGCACGCAAGCTCCCTTTCGAACCCTCAACAGCAACGAGATGTGCCTATTCCGCCTTGATCCGGATCAAACGAAATGAGCTGAGGCAGATCAAAATAGCTGTCACCGCACAATGCTTTGCTGAGTGACGTCGAGCGAACGAGAAAGGGGCATCAATGGACGGGATCACGCATTTCATTGCCCTGCCGTACGACCGGACCGATGGCGGGCTCGTTCCGGGCCAGCAGGCCAAGTGCGGCAGCCCTGCAGCGGCGATAGAGCATGCCAAGCACTTATGGAAGACATTCGGCCATGCTGGTGCCGCAGCTATCGTCTGTACCGGCTATCCGGAGACGAGAACCACCGTGCTGAGGACATATGGAATGGTGCCAAACGACCTGGAGCAAGAGCCATCCGCCCCCCATTTGCGGTGAGGAGCAATCTGCGATTCCTTGCGCTGGCTCAAATCGCCGCGGGCCGCCGCATGATTACATAAAGTTACTAGGACGAGCACCCCATACTCCCGTGAGGTTGTCTCGATATTTAATGCCCGGCTCGCTTTTGCCGGGCATCTTTTTGTCCCGCCGGGTGAGCTGACGACAGAGCGCAGGCAGATGACGGATGTTGACCTCGACCGCGTAGCGCCACGCCAACGCAGGCATGCCCACGAAGCGACGCATCACCGGAACTCCTGGAGCGCGAGCGAAACTGACCTCGTGAACGTCCGGTTCCGTTTGCGAGATCGAGCTTTCCGTTCCTTGAACGTCCCGTGGTTGATGCACGTCACCGGGAACGTTGACGATCTGGTCCGAATTGGCGTGCATCTTTGAGCTGGCTCAAGCCATTCCCGTCATATTCGCCCTCTAACGTGGAACCGATAGCGGCGTCCAAGGTCATCTTCGAATTACGGGAGAGCGACATGCAATCAGCGACCACTCCAAACGAGCAAGCACGCACGGATGATCTTGAGCTGCTCGATCGCTATTGGCGAGCCGCCAATTATCTCTCCGTTGGACAGATCTATCTGCTGGCGAATCCTCTCCTGAAAGAGCCGCTGAAGCCTGAGCACATCAAGCCGCGCCTACTTGGACATTGGGGCACCACGCCGGGGCTCAATTTCATTTATGCCCACCTCAATCGCGCAATCCGCGCTTCCGACCTCAACGTCATCTACATCTGCGGTCCCGGCCACGGCGGTCCCGGCATGGTCGCGAACACCTATCTCGAAGGCACATACACGGAAATTTACCCGGAGGTGACGCGCGACGCGGACGGCTTGCGCAAGCTGTTCCGCCAGTTCTCCTTCCCCGGCGGTATTCCGAGCCACGCGGCGCCTGAGACGCCCGGATCGATCCACGAAGGTGGTGAGCTCGGCTATGCACTGATTCACGCGTATGGCGCAGTGTTCGACAACCCCGATTTGATTGCCGTTTGCGTCGTCGGCGACGGCGAGGCCGAGACCGGCCCGCTCGCGGCATCCTGGCATTCCAACAAGTTCTTGAACCCGGTGCAGGACGGCGCAGTGCTGCCAATCCTGCACCTCAATGGCTACAAGATTGCCAATCCCACCGTGCTTGGGCGGATGGATGACCAGGAAGTCCGCAGCCTCTTCATCGGTTACGGTTACGAACCGCTATTCGTCGAAGGCGACGATCCGCGTGCTATGCATCGGTTGATGGCCGACACGCTCGATACCGCGCTCGCCTGCATCCGCTCGATCCAGCAAGCCGCGCGCCAGCAGACCGGCGGCCTTAAGCGACCGCGATGGCCGATGATCGTGCTGCGCAGCCCGAAGGGCTGGACCGGACCGAAGGAAGTCGACGGACTGAAGGTCGAAGGCTTCTGGCGTGCACACCAGGTGCCGATCGCCAATCCGCGCGGCAACCCCGAGCATCTGAAACTGCTCGAACATTGGATGAGCACCTACGAGCCCGACAAGCTGTTCGATTCGAACGGCCGGCTCGTACCTGAATTGCAAGCCCTTGCGCCAGCAGGCGACCGTCGGATGGGGGCGAACCCGCACGCCAACGGGGGCCTCCTGAAGCGGGAACTGAAGCTGCCGGATTTCCGTGCGCATGCGGTCGAAGTCACCGCTCCGGGTGACGCCGTCGCCGAAGCCACGCGAGAACTCGGCAAGTTCTTGCGCGAGGTCGTGGAGCTGAATGCGGAGGCCCGCAATTTCCGCATCATGGGTCCGGACGAAACCGCATCCAACCGGCTCGACGCGGTGTTCGAGGCCACCGACCGGGTCTGGATGGAGGGCATCGAACCTTATGACGTCCACCTCGCCCATGACGGCCGCGTGATGGAAGTCCTGAGCGAGCATCTCTGCCAGGGCTGGCTCGAAGGCTATCTGCTCACCGGCCGCCACGGCTTCTTCTCCTGCTATGAGGCCTTCATCCACATCGTGGATTCGATGTTCAATCAGCATGCCAAATGGCTGAAGGTCTCGCGCGCGCTGCCCTGGCGGCGGCCGATCGCGTCGCTGAACTATCTCCTCACCTCGCATGTCTGGCGTCAGGACCACAACGGATTCAGTCATCAGGATCCCGGCTTCGTCGATCTCGTCACCAACAAGAAGGCCGATATCGTCCGCGTCTACTTCCCGCCCGATGCCAACACCCTGCTCTGGGTCGCCGATCACTGCCTGCGTACCTATGATCGTATCAATGTGATTGTGGCGGGCAAGCAGCCTGCCCCACAATGGCTTTCGATGCGTGAGGCAATCACCCATTGCGAAGCCGGCATCGGGATATGGAATTGGGCCGGCACCGAAGCAGTCGACGCTGAGCCCGACGTGGTGATGGCCTGCGCCGGCGACGTTCCGACGCTGGAGACGCTCGCCGCCGTCGATCTGCTCCGCAAGGCCCTGCCGCAGTTGAAGATCCGCGTCGTCAACGTGGTCGACCTGATGACGCTGCAGCCGACGGAGCAGCATCCGCACGGCCTGTCCGACCGCAACTTCGACAGCCTGTTCACCCGCGACAAGCCGGTCATCTTCGCCTATCACGGCTATCCCTATCTGATCCATCGCCTGACCTACAGCCGCACCAATCATGATGGAATGCACGTGCGGGGCTTTGCGGAGGAAGGCACCACCACGACGCCGTTCGACATGGTGGTGTTGAACGGTCTCGACCGCTTCCATCTCGCCATCGAGGCAATCGAGCGCGTGCCGGAGCTCGACATCGCGGCAGCTCACGTCAAGCAGCAGTTCCGTGACGCGCTGACCGAGCACACCCGCTACGTGCGCGAGCATGGCGAGGACATGCCGCAGATCCGTGACTGGGTGTGGCCCTACGGCGCGACAGGTCACAGATCTGTTGACTGAGGCAACGAACGCGAGAGAGCCCGCTATGTCCGACAGCGTCCTGGTGCTTAACGCAGGCTCGTCCAGCATCAAGTTCGGCCTTTTCGACATCGCGCCGGCCGAACCAAAGCTGCAATGCAAGGGCCTGCTTGACGAGCAGGAGAAGACCCCGCGCATCGTGGTAAGCGATGCCTCGGGCAAGCAGCTGTTCGAGAAGCGCCGCGCGAGCGGCACGTTGGAGGACAACGGCCTGTTCAGCGATATATTTGCCTGGATCGAGGATTATCTCGACGGCAGCAGGCTCGCCGCCGTCGGCCACCGCATCGTCCATGGCGGGCGTGCGTTCTATCGGCCGGTCGTCATCACAGGGCAGACTCTCGCTGTGCTGGAGGCGTTGACGCCGCTTGCGCCGCTGCATCAGCCGCGCTGTCTGGCGCCGGTTCGGGCCGTGCTGTCGCTGCAGCCGGAGCTGACGCAGATCGCCTGCTTCGATACGGCTTTCCATCACCGCCTGGCGCCGCCAGTGAGCCGCTTTGCCATTCCGCGGCAATTTGAGGAGCGCGGCATCCGCCGCTACGGCTTCCATGGCCTCTCCTTCGAATACGTCGCGAGCCAACTCGCCGCGATCGCCCCGCAATGGGCCGACAGCCGCGTCGTCGTGGCACACCTCGGCAATGGTGCGAGCCTCTGCGCATTGCGAAAGGGCGACAGCGTCGACACCACAATGGGATTGACCCCACTCGACGGTCTCGTGATGGGGACACGCTGTGGAACGATCGACCCCGGCGTGCTGCTTTATCTCATGCAGCAAGAGAAAATGTCGGTCGACGACGTGCAGCACCTGCTCTACGAACATTCGGGTCTGCTCGGCGTCTCCGGGGTGTCAGCCGACATGCGCGCCCTGCTGGCGAGCCACGATCCTGCGGCTCGCGAAGCGGTCGATCTCTTCACATTTCGTGTCGCCGCAGAAGTCGCCGTGATGGCAAATGCCCTCGCCGGCCTCGATGGCCTGGTTTTTGCCGGCGGCATCGGCGAGCACGCCCCCGAAATCCGACAGCGCATCTGCGATCGCCTCTCCTGGCTCGGCGTCAGCGTCGATGCAGCCGCAAATGCTCAGAGCGCGCAGCGTATCGCCGCGAAGGGCAGCCCGGTCGACGTACTGATCATTCCGACCAATGAGGAAGTCAGTATTGCGCGGCACTGCCGCAGCCTGCTGGTCACAGGTCGCTAGGTCGCGACGCCCCTGGGTTGTCGGCGGCCGCCGAGCAAATCTAATCCAGGACGTTCGTTGTGAGACCCTGCAGCGATCTGGTTCAGTCCGTCGCCGCAACCCACATCACGAGCTCCCTTGCGAGGGTGCCGAAAGCCTTGTCGAAGGCAGCGGCCGCCTCGGACGGTGTCAGCGAGCTAATTCCTTCGGATCCCTCAAGAAGCTTTGCAGCCTTTACTTGACCATTTCGATCCACGATCTTTGCGGACAAGGAGATCGTCGCGCGCGGTTGCGGCCCCTGCACAATTTCGAACCGGCGCAGGTCGATCAGCAGACGCGGCGCACCTTCTACGGCGCTGTCGGCGCGCAGTGGCGCATGCTCGACGTCATAATTCTCGAAGCTCTGCAGCAACCGCGCCTGCACCAGAACCGGGAGACTGTCGCTCCACTGCGCACCTTCGAATCCCTGGGTTTCCTCATCGGGCGTGAACAAAAAGCGCTGAGTCTGGAGGCGGGCGATCGCGGTCGGCTCCGCCATGACCAACTGCTCGGGCAGATTCGCACGGCGTTGCGCGCCGAAGCTGTCCACCGCGTGAAGGTCGTACGCCACCTTGCGCGGCGCGGGCGCACCGCCGGTCATGCGCTCAAGTCCGGCCACGATTCCATCGAGCTTCGGCGTGTTGCGCGCGAGGCCTTCGGCGAACGTGCTGAGATTGTCGATCGTGCTGTGCAGCGGCGCGGCGTTGTCGGACAGGACGGCATCGACCCGGCGGAGCGCATCGCGGGCGGCCTGCGTCATGCTCCGCCCGGCGCCCTTTTCGGCCACCAGCGGTTCGCGCGCCGGCGGCGCCTGGGGATCATCACCGCCTTCCAGCGCGATCACCGGAACGCCGGTCAATCCCTGGAAGTCGAGGCCGACACGCGTATCGGTATGCACCGGCGTCCGCTCGGCGACTGCGATCCTGGCGCGAACCTCGCGCGGGCGTTCCGGAACCAGTTCAAGGGCTGTGACCTCGCCGACGCGGATACCGTTGAAGAGAACGCCTGCCCCGACGAGCAGACCCGGCACGGGATCGGTAAAGACGAGCTGATATGTCTCCCGCTTTCCGATTCCACCGAAATTGTTCAGCCAGTAGACGAAGCCGAACACGGCGACGATTGCCGACAGTACGAATGCACCAATGACAATGTAGGGCGCGCGAATTTCCATATGCGTCTCTTTCTGCCTAATTGCCGAGGCCAAGCTTCTGCGCCCGGGCTCCGTGAAAGTAAGCCTGGACCCAAGGGTGATCAGACTTGAGCACCGATGACAGCCGCCCGATGGCTGCGATCCTGCCGTCGGCGAGTGCGGCGACGCGGTCGCAGATGGCTTGCAGGCTGTTCAAGTCGTGCGTCACCATGAACACAGTGAAACGCAACGTCCGATGTAACGTCCGGATCAGGGTATCGAATTCGCCCGCAGCGATAGGATCGAGCCCGGACGTTGGCTCATCGAGAAACAACAGCGAGGGGTCGAGCGCCAGTGCCCGCGCGAGCGCAACCCGCTTGGTCATGCCGCCCGAGAGTTCGGACGGATACTTGTCCCCGTCTTCGCGCGTAAGGCCGACCATCTCGAGCTTCGCATCCGCAATTTCGTCCAGCAGCCCTGGCGACAGCCGCGCGCGCTCGCGCAGCGGAAACTGGATGTTCTGGCGAGCCGTCAAGGCCGAGAACAGCGCCCCCTGCTGGAACAGCACGCCCCAGCGGCGTTCGTCATCGCCGTCGTCTGCGAAATCGACCTGCCCGCTCCGCTTCGGAAGTAAACCGACCAATGTCCGCATCAGCACCGACTTTCCGCCGCCGGATGCGCCCACGAGGCCGAGAATTTCGCCGTCGTTCACGTCGAGATCGAGATGATCAAGAATGATCTTCTCGCCGAAGCCGACCACGAGGTCACGGATATGGATCGCTGGCGTGTCGGCCATGGCTACATCCCGATCGAAGCGAAGAAAACTGCGAACAACCCGTCGAGCACGATCACAAGGAAGATCGATTTCACGACCGACGCCGTCGTCTGCTGCCCCAACGACTCCGCGCTGCCCTTGACGCTCAATCCTTCTACCGCCGCGACAAGCCCGATCACGAGTGCCATGAATGGCGCTTTGATGATGCCGACCTCGAAATGAGTGACTGAAACCGCGTCGTGAAGGCGTGCGATGAAGATCGCCGGGCTCATGCCGCCATAAAGCCAGGCGATGAGCCCACCGCCGTAGAGCGCCGCGAGCGAGCCGAGAAAGGTGAGAATCGGCAGCGCCACCACCAGTGCCAGGATCCGCGGCAGGATCAGGACTGCGACAGGATCGAGCCCCATGGTGCTGAGCGCGTCGATCTCCTCACGCATCTTCATCGCACCGATCTCGGCGGTATAGGCACTGCCCGAGCGTCCGGCCACCATGATGGCCACGATCAGCACGCCAATCTCGCGCAGCACGAGGATGCCCACCATGTCGACGACATAGGATTCCGCGCCGAAGCGGCGGAAATGGAAGATGCCTTGCTGAGCAATGATGGCGCCGATCAGGAACGTAATCAGCACCATGATCGGCACCGCTTGCCAGCCCACCCGGCCGAGCTGATAGACGGTCGACGTCAGTCGGAACGATCGCGGGTGCCTGAGAATGCCGAGCAGCGCTGCGCTGAAGGCGCCAAGCATATGCAGGAATGCCGCCGAATCAGACGCCAACCGCCTGCTGCCGCGGCCGAGCTGATCGAGTCTCTGCAGCACGGGGTTGACTGATCTGCGTTCGGTTGGGCCGCCACGGTTCAGTCCTCGCACCTCTTCCAGCAGGTCGCCATATGGACCATCGGCACCGGTGAGCGCTGCCCTGGTCGCACCGCCGCGGGCCAGCCTTTCGAGCAGCCAAGCCCCGACCGTGTCGAGCGCAGTGACGCGACGCAGATCAATCGCCCCAATGTCGGCGCGCGCTGCCCCCTCGCACAGCCGCTCCAGCCGCTCGACATTGGCAACGTTCCAGGCCCCACATGCGGTAAGCACGCGCGGATCGTCCGCATTCGCTGTCAGGGCCGGGGCGTTGGGCAAGATTCTGACTCCAATTTGCGGTTCACGTTAGGCTACTGGAGACGGCTGTGTTTGACCCAGCGCAATCGACTTCACCGTGCCCCAGACATGCGCTTGACCCAAATCAACGGCTTGGCGCGCCGCGGCTCTAGAATTGAGCAGGTCGCCCGGCAGCTCGGGCATGTTCAGGGAGATTTCTGATGAATCGCGCCGCCTTCACGCCTCTGCAAAACACTGCGTTGCCGCACTCGTTCAGGCAGGTTCGGCTCGAACGCGCGCGCGAGCATGATCACCCCGAGGGCGCGTCCGCGATCGGCTATATCATCGTCGCCCCGCTCGATACGGCATCGCAGATCGATGTCGAAACCTGGAAAGCCCATCGCGAGGCCTGCCGCGTCGTTCGTCAGCGCCCCGCGGAAGACGATCAGCTCGGTCACCTCGTTCACGGTCCGGGCGGCAGCTGGCGCTTCCATTACGACGTGACCGGTTCGACAGCCGATGAAGCCGGATATCATTTCGGCAACGAGCGCTTTCGGCTCGGCGAATATGTCTCCGTCCGCGAGGCGGACGGCATGCACCCCTATCGGGTCGTTGCCGTCACGCCGCTGTGATCGCGACTGCGCCGGATCAGAATGTCGGCCCCCAAGGCATCCACCATCGGAAGGGAGAGGTCGAGGACGACATTGACGATCCGGTGGTCGGTCGGCTCTGTCACGGCGGTGAACCCGAGCTCATGGCACATGTTCAGCATGGTGGTGTTCTCGGCCAGCACTTCACCTGACAGCCGCTTCAGCCCTTCCGACCGCGCATACTGAATCAGAAGCTGCATCAGCGCCCACCCAAATCCTCTGCCCTTGAGGTCGGACTGCAACAGGATAGCGTACTCGGCATTCTCGTAGAGCGAGTCCGAATGAAGCTGGACTGCTCCCACCATGGCGCCGGTGCTCGGATCCAGTGCCGCAAAGGCCATCGCGCGCGCGTAGTCGAGCTGGGTCAGCCGCGCAATGAACGCATGCGAAAAATTCTTCATTGCCTGGAAGAAACGAAGTCTGATATCCTCGGCCGTTACACGCCTGAAGAAGCTATCGACCATGGGCTCATCTTCCGGCCGCAACGGCCGCACAACGACGCGCGAGCCGTCCTTGAGGACAAGCTCTCCCTCCCATTGTGACGGGTATGGCCGCACCGCGAGCCGCGTCTGACCGGCAAACAGCCGCGCGGGCTTGCGGATCGCCACGCGCGCGTCGAGCGCCAGCACACCGGTCTCGTCAGCGAGCAGCGGATTGATGTCGAGCTCGGCGACCTCCGGAATATCGGCCGCCATCTGTGCCAGCTTGACGAGGGTAAGCGGCACGGCTTCGGCCGGCACGGCGGACACGTCGCGGTAGGCCGCAAGCAGCCGCGAGACCCGGGTACGCCCGACCAGGTCGCGAGCGAGGTTCATGTCGAGCGGCGGCAGCGCCAGCGCCTTGTCGTTGATTACTTCGACGGCGGTGCCGCCGCGGCCAAACACGATCACGGGACCGAAGGTCGGATCGTCGGCAATACCGAGGAGCAATTCGCGTGCCGCCCGTCGTTCGATCATCGGCTGGATCGTCACGCCTTGCAGGACGGCATCCGGCCGCGCTGCCCGGGCGCGCGCGAGCACCGTCCTGGCCGCCTGTACGACGCTTTCGCTAGTCCGCAAGCCGAGAATGACACCGCCGATGTCCGACTTGTGCCTGATGTCGCGAGAGAACAGCTTCACCGCTACGGCAAGCCCTTGCGCAAGAAAGGGCGCGGCCTTGTCCACGGCTTCATCGGCATCACGGGCCACAACGGTCGGAACGATCGGAATATCGTACGCCTTGAACAGGGCCACGATTTCAACTGGGTCAAGCCATCCTCGCCCCTCGGACAGCGCTTTCGCAATCACGCGCCGCGCCGCCTCCGTCTCCGGCGCAAACGTCGCGGCGATACTGGGCGGAGTTGCGGCCAGCGCGATGGAGGCCTCGCGATATCTCACCAAATACATGAAAGCGCGCACCGCGTCATCTTCGGTGGGAAAATGCGGGACGCGGGCAGCTTCGAAGGTTGCCGCGGTGCGCTCGTCGGCACCGTCCCACGATGCAAGCACCAGCGCGGCAACGTCACTCTTCCTGGTCCGACGGTCACGAACACATTGTGCGACCGCTTCGGCGATTCCTTCGGTCGGCGCGACCGCCGTTTCCACGTTCATGACCAGCACGGCGTCGCTGTTCGTGTCCTCGAGCAATGCGTCGAGCGCAGACACGTAGCGGGCAGCATCGGCGTCGCCGGAGATATCGACGGGGTTGGCGCGAGACCAGCCTTGTGGCAGAACCCGATCGAGCGCCGCAATCGTCTCCGCCGACAAGCTCGCCGGAACGCCCCCGAGCTCAACGAGCCGGTCGATCGCGAGGATGCCGAGCCCACCGCCATTGGTCAGGATCGACAGCCGGTTGCCGCGCGGAACGAAGCCGCGGCCAAGCAATTCGGCGCAGTCGAACAATTCCCGAAGGTCGTACACGCGCAGCATGCCGGCCCGGCGGAACGCCGCGTCATAGACCGCGTCCGAACCGGCCAGCGCGCCGGTATGGGTGGCTGCGGCCTTGGCGCCCTGCGCCATCCGGCCTGCTTTCACGACAATCAGCGGTTTGATCCGCGCCGCGGCGCGGGCGGCCGACATGAACTTGCGCGCATCCTTGACGGCCTCGATGTAGAGCAGGATCGCGTTGGTGTGATCGTCCTGCGCGAAATAGTCGAGCAAATCAGCTACATCGACGTCGAGCTGGTCTCCGATCGATACGATGCCGGAGAAGCCGAGCCGCCGCTCTGCCGCCCATTCGATCATCGCGGCAGCAACGGCGCCGGACTGCGAGATCAGGGCAAGACGCCCGTCGGCGGGCTGATGCGCGGCAAAGCTCGCGTTGAGCTTCGCGCGCGGCACCATGACGCCGAGACAGTTCGGCCCGATCAGGCGCATGCCGTGCATGCGCGCGGTCCGCGCGACCGTCTCGGCCAGCGAACCGGCGCCGTGCCCGAGACCGGCCGACAGGATCACCGCACCGGCGACACCGACCGCAGCAGCGTCCGAGATGATCCCGGGAATCGCGGCCGCCGGCGCCGTGATCGCGAGGAGATCCGGAACGAATGGAAGTGACTTGAGATCCGGGGACGTAGTCTCGCTGTCGATCGCAGCATAGTTTGGATTGACCACGGCGATGCGGCCGGAAAAGCCGCACGCCTTGAGATTCATGAGCACCGCCAGGCCGAGCGAAGATGGACGCGAACTGCCGCCGACAAGCGCGACCGTTCGAGGCGAAAGAACCCGTTCTAGACCAAACGTAGACATCGGACGGTCTCGCAGGGAACGAGCGAAGGCGCCTGCCGCTTCGTGCAGCGTGCCAGCACCCGCATGACATCCTCGCGAGCAATAATCCCGACCAGGTGGTGATACTTGTCAATCACAGGCAGGCTCTTGAGCCGATGTGCGACCATCAGTTGCAGAACACGCTGCAAATTTGTGTCCGGCTCAACCGCGATCACATCGGACGACATGATCTCATCGACCGTCGTTCCCATCTGATCGTCGTAACGTGGCAAGATGTGATCTGTCGGACAGGCGAACACCTTCAGGGCGTCGAGTTTCGTGACGAACCCTACCACGACATCGTCGCGGAGCACGGGATAGGCGTCATAGTCGTCTTTTGCGAACAATCGGTACAAGTCGCCGACGGTCATCTCGGGGGCGACACTTCGTACCGACCTCGTCATGTTGCTCGCGACGGTTTCCTGGAGAAATTCGTACATGGCAGATCCCCTTGGATGGATGGCTATTTCGCGGACGCGTCGCTGCCTGACGAGCGACGCGCCCCGCAAGGCGGCTACGCCGCCGTCTTGATGTCGATCTGCCTGCTCTGCTTGGGAGCCGGCTTCTTGACGGTGACCTTGAGCACGCCCTTGGCGATCTCGGCGCTGACGTCTTCCGCCTTGACGCCCTCGGGCAATGCAACGGACCGCGAGAATGCGCCGAAGCTGCGCTCGATCAGGTGATAGTCCTTGTCCTGCTCCTCGCGCTCGCTCTTCTTCTCGCCCCGGATCGTGAGCACGTTGTCGGCGAGGTTGAGCTGAACGTCCTTGGTCTCGAGGCCGGGTAGCTCGGCGGAGATCTCGACGGTCTTGTCGGTCTCGCTGACGTCCATGCGCGGCATCATCGCCTGCGGCGCGGTGAACGCCGGGAAATTGCGGCCGAATCCGTCAAACAGCCGGTCGATCTCCTGCTGCAGGAACGTGAAGGGGTTGTTTTCCCGCCGCGCCATGGCGCGCTCGGTTCGAACGGGGATCACGTCGTTAGCCATCAGTACCTCCTGCTTGAGTGTCGCTCGCGAAGCAAAGCTAGTCAGGAACAGCCGCCCGGCCGTTGACCAGGATCAAAACCGGACCAATGTCATGTGATCAAAGGAGAGGCACAGACCCAAGTGAGTTCCGTCATGCACGCCATGATCCTTCCCGCGCGCGGCGCGCGACTGCAATATACCGAGCGGCCCGATCCGATTCCCCGGCCGGGCGAGGTGCGCGTCAAGATCAATGCCTGTGGCGTTTGCCGCACCGACCTGCATGTCGTCGACGGAGAACTGCCCGACATCGCCTACCCGATCGTTCCCGGCCATGAGGTGGTTGGCCGTATCGACGCGATTGGCGACGGCGTCGACCATGCGCATCTCGGCACACGCGTCGGCGTTCCCTGGCTTGGATCGACCTGCGGGCATTGCCCCTACTGCCGGGAGGGCAAGGAAAACCTCTGCGACGCCCCCCTGTTTACCGGCTATACGCGGGACGGCGGCTTTGCCACGCACCTGGTGGCAGACGCGCGTTACTGCTTTCCGCTCGGCGAAGACGGCGAGGATGCGGAGCTGGCACCGCTGCTCTGCGCCGGCCTGATCGGCTGGCGCTCCCTGGTGATGGCTGGCGACGGCCGCAAACTCGGCATCTACGGTTTCGGCGCGGCCGGACATATCGTGGCGCAAGTGGCGCGCTGGCAAGGGCGGGATGTCTACGCTTTCACCCGCGCGGGCGACACCGAGGCCCAGCACTTGGCATTATCGCTCGGCGCGTGCTGGGCGGGAGCTTCAGAAGATCGGCCGCCGGCTGAGCTTGATGCCGCGATCATCTATGCCCCGACCGGGCCGCTTGTGCCGCTTGCGCTGCGCACGCTACGAAAGGGCGGACGGGTGGTCTGTGCCGGCATTCACATGTCGGATATCCCGAGCTTTCCCTACGACATCCTTTGGGGTGAACGGCAGATCGTCTCCGTTGCCAACCTGACGCGACAAGATGGCGTCGACTTTCTCAAGACAGCGGCAAAGGCTGGAATCCGGACGCACGTCACCGTCTTTCCCTTGGATCAGGCGAATGAAGCACTCGGGCGCCTGCGGGACGGCAAGCTCATCGGCGCGGCCGTGTTGAAGCCATGACGACGCCGGCACCAACACCCGACGCGGCCACAGGCGAGACCGACCAGGCAGCCGTATTGTCGTTCCTGGCCAGATCTGGCCAGCCGAACGCGCCGGTAAAGCGGATCGACACCCATTGTTCGATCGTCTTTCTCGAACCTTCGCGCGTCCTGAAGATCAAGCGAGCGGTCAAGCTGCCCTATCTCGACTTCTCGACATTGGAGAAGCGGCGGCGCGCCTGCGAAGATGAGATCGCCATCAACAGGCGCCACGCCCCTTCCATCTATCGCAGGGTGATTCCGATCACGCGCGGGCGCGATGGGCTTGCGGTCGAGGGGACCGGTCCGGTTGTCGAATGGGCCGTCGAAATGGCTCGTTTCGACGAGAACAAGACACTCGATCATCTCGCCGAGCGGGATGTAATCCGCCCGGAGCTTGGCGAGAGACTGGCCGCCATCCTACTCGAATCCCATCGAACCGCAACCGGACGCGGAGGATCCTCATGGCTTGCCTCGCTCCCGGTCATCATCGACCGAAATACGGAGCAGTTTTGCGCCGCGCCAGCTCTGTCCCGGGAGGAAATCGATCGATTGCACGAACTGAGCCATCAAGCCCTCGCGCGCAACCTCGAACTGTTGCGCCGCCGCGCCGCCGCTGGGCAGGTCCGGCACTGTCACGGCGATGCACATCTCGGCAACATCGTCCTGCTCGACGGCGATCCCATTCTGTTCGATGCGATCGAGTTTGACCCCAATATCGCGACGACCGACGTCCTCTACGACCTCGCATTTCCACTGATGGACCTGCTGTACTTCAGACGGGAGACCGTGGCCAACAGGCTGTTCAATAGCTACGTGCAGACCGCCTGGGACTCGCAATCGGGTGCGTTGTGTCTGCTGCCACTGTTCCTATCAATGCGCGCAGCGATCCGGGCCAACGTGCTCTTCACCAAGGCACGGCAACACCAGTTCGATCAAGCGATCGACGCCCAAGCGAAGCGCTATTTCGAGCTTGCACGCCGGCTCATTGAACCGGAGCCGCCCCGCCTAATTGCAGTTGGCGGGAAGTCCGGTACCGGCAAGAGCGTGCTGGCGCGCGACATGGCGCATCTGATCGCGCCGCCCCCGGGCGCCTTGGTTCTGCGATCGGATGTCATTCGCAAGCAGCTCCATCACGTCGCCGAGCACGCGACATTATCGCCGGAAACCTATACGCCCGAAGCATCCGACCGCGTCTACCAGGCCATGCTCAAGCATGCCGCGCACACATTAGGCCAGGGAGTTTCGGTAATACTCGATGCGGTTTTCCTGAAGCCGGTGGCGCGTGGTGCCGCTGAAGCCGTTGCTCGCGACGCAAAAGTTGGCTTTCGCGGCATTTTCTTGACCGCCGGGCGCGCCACACGGCTGCACCGCGTGGCATCGCGGCAGAACGACGCGTCGGACGCGACGTCCGATGTAGTCCTGATCCAAGACAACATTGAAACCGGAATGGTCGATTGGGATATTGTAGACGCTTCCGGTACGCCCTCCACCACGCTTGAACGCAGTACTTCCCGCCTACTGGCCTCCCCGACGGAACGGGCGAGCGATACATCGCCTAAGGGAAACTCCTGAATTGGTCGATGCCGTCAGGTCTGGCAACATTCTCCCCATTGACAGGAGGAGTTCCATGAAACGGCGATTAACCTTCATCTTTGTCGGTAGTGCGATCCTCGCGGTCGTGCTCGCTCTATTCTGCAATTGGTACTTTCCGGATGTGGTACCGCTCGCCTCGACCGAGCCGGTATCCACAAGCTGGCGGCTTGACGCCGCCTTTGCCGTCTCCACCGTCAGATGGACCGCGGCATTTGTTGCTGCCGCATCGGCAATAGCCCTGATGTTCATGAACATCACCAAGGACTCTTCCGGGCTCGAAGGACGATAGACGTTTCCATTCCGGACGCGTCGACGACATCCGCCATCTGCTTTCCGAGGGCCGGCCTCAACAGCCGGCCCTCGGCGGGTGGATCACCCCGTGGCAGTACCGTTCCGAACTGGGCGGAAACGATCTGCGCCAATCCAGCGAAGCCCTTTTCGACACCCCCTCCGATTAGGATTCGGCGCCGCGCGCTCAGTTGTTTCGAGCCCTACGGCACCAACGATGCAGCGCGTACGTGACGTGCAACAGCAAATATTATGGACGAATGGCGCCGATACCAGCGAACCATAACGGACGCCTCAATCCCAAGGCCATCGACCGAGCTCGAGCTGTCACGTTTGCCGCCACAGGCTCCAGAGACTGCCGGCCAACAGGAGCCCGATCACGAGCAGGATGGCCATGAACATTTGCATGACGTCAAAGTTCAGAGAATCGCGCGCGACGAACAGCGCGGTAATGGATCCCGCAAGTATGAAGAAAACGCGAAGGATCAGACTCATAGCTTCCTCGCTGCAACCTGGTGCGACCGTTTCTATCGTAACGGCTCGCGGCGGTGAGGATTTGCGACAGATCAAGCCGGTGCGACGTTCAATGCTGGAGCACATACTGGCCCGGCGCATCACCAAGCGACGATACACCCTCGGGCGCGTAAAGCGCCGACTGCGCCGGCACCCACGCACCGGAATGTGCCGTGAGGAAACGAACCCACTCCAGCCACCATGATCCGTCGCGATTCACCGCCTTCCGCAGCCACTCGTCGGGGCCGACATAGGGTTGATCCGCCTTCTTCTCCAACAACTGATAGCTGTGCCCCTCCTCCGACGGTGGAGCAACGATGCCGGCGTTGTGACCGCCGCTCGCCAGCACGAAGGCAATATCGGCATCGGCCAACAGGTGAATCTTGTGAACCGACCGCCAGGGCGCGACGTGATCGCGGACAGTGCCAACCGCGAACATGGGGACACGAAGATCGGAAAGCGCCACCGGCTGTCCGTCGACCAAATAGCGGCCCTCGGCAAGGTCGTTGTTGAGAAACAGCTTGCGCAGATAGTCCGAATGCATCCGGTAGGGCATGCGGGTCGCGTCCGCGTTCCATGACATCAGGTCACTCGGCGCGGCACGCTCGCCCATGAGATAATCGCGGACCAGGCGCGACCAGATCATGTCGTTCGACCGCAGCAGCTGGAACGCACCGGCCATCTGCGCCGTCTCGAGCACGCCGCGCTGCCGCATCATATCCTCGAGGAACGCGACCTGGCTTTCATTGATGAAGAGCGTCAGTTCGCCGGCGTCGGTGAAATCGACCTGGGCTGCCAAGAGCGTTACCGAGCGCAGGCAGCCGGGCCGCTCCTTCTGCAGCCGAGCTGCTGCAATTGCTAGCAGCGTCCCACCGAGGCAGTAGCCAGCGGCATGGATCTGACGTTCGGGAACAAGCTGATTGATCACGTCGATCGCGGCGTCGATCCCAAGCTTGCGATATTGATCGAGACCAAGTTCGCGATCGGCTGGCTCTGGATTTCGCCACGAGATCATGAACACGGTGAAGCCGCGCTCGACCAGGAACCGTACGAGCGAATTCTGCGGCGAGAGATCGAGGATGTAATACTTCATGATCCAGGCCGGCACGATCAGCACCGGCTCGGGGCAAACGTCGGCTGTTGCGGGCGCGTATTGGATGAGCTCGATCAGCTCATTCCGGTAGACAACCTTGCCCTTGGTCGCGGCGACATCCTTGCCGATCACAAATGGGGCCGGTCCGGACGGCTTGGCGCGCAACAAGTCCCTGCAATCTTCCAGCCAGTTATGCCAGCCCGACACGAAGTTGCCGCCACCTGAATCCATTGCCCGCCGCAGCACCTCGGGATTGCTGAACGCAAAATTGGACGGCGCCACGACATCGAGGCATTGCCGGACGGTGAAATCCACAATTGCCGCATTTCCCTTCGAGACGCCGTGCAGGCCACTGGCCGCCGAATGCCACCATTGCTCGCCCAACAGGAACGCCTGCGCCATGACGTTGAAGGCCGGTAATGTCCAATCCCGACCGGCGAACCGGTTGTCGCCCGGTTGAGGCTTGACCATGAACCAGGGCTGCCAGGCAGCATGCGGCGTCGACACCATGCGCGCGAAACGCGAGGCTTCAGCAACCGCGTTCAGCGCCAGCTGAAGCCGTTTGCCGGGTGAGGCCACAAGGTGGAGTTGCCAATCGGCGAAAGCGAGCGCGAGGCCGGCCGGTGAAAGCCCCCCGGTCCATCGCGCCATCGCCGCGTGAACGAGTTGGTCGAGCGATTCGGTACCCGTCAATGGCCCGACTTCGGGCTGCACTAAAGCGGGCGTTCCGGCACCCGTCACATCGTCATTGGCAGGAGTTGTGGGCTGGTCGAGAACTGCTTGGACTGTCATCGCTCGTCTCCTTGCTCGAGCCGGATGGGCTCGGGCGCAATCTATCTTTCGGTCTGGCAGCTGCTCAGACGAGGGCCTTTGCCGCTCAGCCGAGGCGGAATCGCTTCCGACCCAGCGCCACGATCTCCGCGTCGGTGGGGTGATCGCTCGGCTCGACATGCAAATTGAGGTCGGGCCGCTCCGCCTTGAGATACTGCATCAGCTCGGTCTTCTCGGTACCTGGTCCGATGACGAGCAGATCGCTGCAGCCGCTTACCGCCTCTCCCACCCTGGCAAGAAATGTCGCATCGGCCTCGACGCGACCATCGCCGATCGTATTCGCCTTGTGATGCAGATGCTGCGACGCCAAATGCGCATGGACGGCCGTCGCGCTGACGCCTGTCAACCCAATCCCGAAGACCTTCGCAACAAGGTGGTCGATCCAAACGACAGCGTGCGCATGTGATTGCAGGGCAATCTCGCTCATGAACTAACTCCGGTGCTTGCTTTCTCTGCTTCTCTCAATCGGCGCGCCAATGCCGCAAGCAGCTCCCTGCGACTGACAATACCGACGACGGTTCCGGCGCCGAGCACTGGAATCTGGGCGACATTGTAGATATCCATCTGCGCGACGACGTCCTCGATCGATGCCTCGATATCGACGGTGATCGGCGCGCCACTCATGAGCGAGCCAACCCGCAAGGTGCGCATACGCTCGCGTTCGGGTGTATTCTCCGCAATGCCAAGCAGGGACTCCAGCCAGTTTCCTGACGGCGGACTGATACCAAGCTCATCGCGGTGGAGGAAATCGCCCTCCGAAACCATGCCGACGAGGTCACCGGCGTCGTCGATCACCGGCAGGCCGCGCTGATCGGTTTCAAGCAGCAGCTCGACGGCATTGAGTACTGTGGCAGTCGGCTTGATCGTCGCGAACGAACTGCGCATCACATCGGTTGCGAGCATGGTAATTCTCCCATTCAGCACATGTGTTGACCGCCATTGATCGAGAGCGTCGACCCGGTGATGAACCCTGCTTCGTCGGCAGAAAGAAATGCGACGGCGCAGGCGATCTCCTCCGGCTGCCCCAGCCGCCCGACCGGGATCTGCGGCAGAATGGAGTTCTGCATGACATCAGCCGGCACCGCGGCCAGCATCTCGGTGTTGATGTAACCCGGGCAGATCGCATTGACCGTGATCCCGAACCGCGCGCTTTCAAGCGCGAGCGCGCGGGTGAAGCCAAGCTCGGCGGCCTTCGCCGCGGCATAGTTCGTCTGGCCGATCTGGCCCTTCTGCCCATTGATCGACGAGATGTTGATGATCCGCCCGAACTTGCGCGCCCGCATGCCCTCGATGAGGGGCCGGCACATGTTGAACAACGAATCGAGATCGGTTCGGATCACCGCGTCCCATTGCGGCTTGGTCATTCGGTGCAGGGTGGCGTCGCGCACGATACCGGCGTTGTTGACCAGGATGTCGATTGGGCCAAGCGCGGCTTCGACCTCGCGGACACCGGCTGCACAGGCATCGAAATCGGCAACATCCCACCGGAAGGTGCGAATTCCGGTCTGCTCGCCAAATCGGCGCGCAGCGTCCGCATTTCCGGCATAGCAGGCCGCAACCCGACATCCGGCAGCAGCGAAGGCGCGCGAGATCGCCGCGCCAATTCCCCTGCTCCCCCCCGTAGCCAATGCGACGCGCGCCATGCCGGCTCCTCCAAACTGGACGCAACATTTGCGCGAAGTACACGTGCGATGAATTGATCTCGCTCAATCAGAATCCACGAACGCGCATGAGGCAGATCAAATTGGCCAGCCTCGACCCGTGCTCTGATGGCACATGCTTTTCTACCCCTTTGGAGAACGGTCATGTTCAAGAACATCCTCGTCCACATTCCGACGGAGCTGTCGCCACGTCCCGCAGTCGACGGATCGGTCTCGCTCGCGCTCGGCACGGGCGCGCATCTCGACGCAATGGCGATCGGCTACGAAACTGCCAGCGTACCGCTCGTCGTTGAAGGGAGCGTGGCGGTCGCCTCGCTGTTCGAGGCTGAACATGCACAGGCCCTGGAACGCGCCGAGGCTGCGCTGCGCGTCTTCGATATCGAGGCACGAAATGCAAATATATCCTACGCAACCCGCGCCGTGGGCGCGCTCCCCATCGATGCGCGCGAGATGATCTGCGCCAGCGCGCGGCTGCATGACCTGACGGTGGTGGTGCAGCCGCGGGGCGAGTACAACAGCTACGACAACGTGATTCCACGGGAACTATTGTTCCAGGCCGGTGGCCCCGTCCTGTTCATGCCCTACACGTTCCATGGCGCATTCTCGGCGAAACGAATCGGGATCTGCTGGGACGGCAGCCGGCTTGCTGCCCGCGCCCTCCACGACGCAATGCCGCTGCTGCGCGCAGCTGATGCTCTCGCCATCATCACCATCGATGGGGCCGATCCGATCCCCTCAGAAAGCTCCACCGATCATCTGGTGCGCTATCTTGCGAAGGAAGGGCTTCCGGCCAAGATCACGTCGTTGCCGGCGTCAAGGTCGGAAGTTCAGTCGATCCTGCTGTCGATCGCGGCGGATGAGAGCCTCGACCTTCTGGTGATGGGCGGATACGGCCACTCCCGCCTGCAGGAAACCCTGCTCGGCGGCGTGACGCGCGACATGTTGCGTGCGATGACCGTCCCCGTCCTGATGTCCCACTAAGCGCGAGCCGTCTCGTGAAACATCCTGTCAGGACATTTCAGTGTCATGTCGCTCGCGGCCTCGCTATCATCGGCACGATCTGCGCCGCGCTGACTCCGGCCGCTGCCGACCAGGAACAAGGTCGCCGCCTTGCGCAGCTCTACTGCGCTCGCTGCCATTCAATCGACCGGGTAAGCCCGAGCCCGCTGAAGATAGCACCACCGTTCCGGACATTGCACGAACGCTATCCGGTCGAGATGCTGCAGGAAGCGCTGGCGGAAGGGATCGTCACCGGCCATCCAACCATGCCCCAGTTCAGCTTCGAGCCGGACCAAGTGGGCGACTTCATGCTGTTCTTGAAATCGCTGGAGCGCGGGCAAGCAGACCGTTGAGCCAGGTCAATGTGCGGAGTGCACGGAGCTTTATTCTATTTCTCTCAACACGGAGGTCCGACATGCGTGCGCATCAGATCATGACCAAGCATATCATCGCCGTCAGTCCGCACACGAAGATCCTGGATGCGGCCAACATCATGCTGCGATGTCACCTCAGCGGTCTGCCGGTGATGGACGAAGACGGCACGCTCAGGGGCATGGTGTCCGAGGGAGATTTCCTTGAACGCGGCGAGATCGGCACAGGACACAAGCGCTCACCATGGCTGGAACTGTTCACCGGCGTGGGTCGTGCCGCGACCGATTTCGTGCATGAGCGCGGCCGCAAGGTCGAAGATGTCATGACGGCGGACCCTATCACCGTCGAGGAGCAGACGCCGCTCGAGGAGATCGTGCATCTGATGCACAAGCATGGCGTGAAGCGGGTTCCGGTCGTGAACGGCAAGACCATGGTCGGGATCGTCACCCGGGCGGACATCCTGCAGGCTGTCGCTTCGCTGGCGCGCGAAGTTCCCGACCCGACCGCCGACGACGGCCATATCCGCGAACGGATCCTGCGCGAAATCAACGCCACCGGCTGGCGCCCCGCCGGCTTCCAGGTCTGGGTACGCAACGGCGTCGTGCATCTGAACGGCCTGATCTTCGATGACCGCGCGCGCCAGGCCGCGATCGTGCTCGCCGAGAACACCTCGGGCGTCAAGGAGGTTCATGATCACCTCTGCTTCGTCGACGGTTATTCCGGCTACTATGTGGAATCTCCGGAAGACATCAAGGCGGCCGGCTGATCAATCGAGGAGCCCAACATGGCAATGAGCACACTGCTTGTGGTCACGGCCGTCTGTCTCATCTTCTCGCTCTTTGCGCTCGTGCTCGCCGTGACCGATCGCAGCACGACGCGCTGGCTTCGGGAAGAGGACGGGAATGGAGCCAGCACGCGCGCTGCCTATCCCGACAAGAACGGCCACTAGCCTCTCCTTTTGAGCGACGTGCCGCGCGACCGATGTCTCGGCGCGTGGCTACTTTGGCCGGCACCTACGTATAAATACGTAAGTGGCTTCTACTTAGGGGAAATATCCAAATTTCCCGATCCAGGGGATGCGATCAATCTGCCTCCATCGATCTTCCCATCCATGGAGTGCCGCCATGCAGACCCAGAACGCCATTTCTATCGAGAACAGCCGTCACCCGACCAGCATCCTCAGCCGACAGGCGCGCGTTGAGGGGCCCTTCGGCATGATTGGGACGCCGATGCGGTTCGCACGCAACAGCGAGATTTACGGCGAGGATGAGGCCGCCGAATACCTCTATCAGGTCGTCTCCGGCGCCGTCCGAACCTACAAGATTCTGGAAGACGGACGTCGCCAGATCGGTGCTTTTTATCTGCCCGGCGATATCTTCGGCTTCGAGGCCGGCGAGACCCATATCTCCTCGGCTGAAGCCGTCTCCGAGGCCCGGGTCATCGTGGTCAAGCGCGCCGCGCTCATGGTCCGAGCCGGCCACGAAAAGGATCTGGCACGCCAGCTGTGGGACGCTACGGCCCAGGAGCTGCGCCGTTTCCAGGAGCATCTGATGCTCCTGATCTGCAGCGCCGAAGATCGTGTCGTCGGCTTCCTTCATGACATGGCGCGCCGCGCCGTCAAGAATGCCGCCATCGAGCTCCCGATGTCGCGCCAGGATATCGCCGACTATCTCGGTCTGACGATCGAAACGGTGTCGCGCACCTTTACCCAGCTTGAGCAGAACGGCGTGATCTCGCTTCCGACCTCGCGCCGGGTGGAACTGCGCAACCGTGCGATGTCGAACCGGATCATGGCGGCGTGAGAGGGCGAGCCAAGCTCCGATGATCGACGGCGAGTGAGAGGCGAGGAATCCAATGCGGTCGGGCCTGGCGATCACCTATGGGCAGGACAGGCTGCCGCGCTATACCAGCTATCCCACGGCTCCGCATTTTTCTGCGGAGGTCGGCGAGGCTGATTACCGGACGTGGCTGAGGTCGGTTCCAGCCCGCCGGCCGGCCTCGATCTACCTGCATGTGCCGTTTTGCCGGTCGATGTGCTGGTACTGCGGGTGCCACACCTCCATCGCCAATCGCGACGAACCGGTCGCCATTTACGCCGCCGGCCTTCGCACCGAGGCGCACCTCGTTGCGGAAGCGGTCGGTCAGCGGATGCCCGTCTCCCACATCCATTTCGGTGGCGGCACCCCGACGATCATGACGCCCGAAACCTTCGCCGATCTCGTCAGCGCGCTACGCTACTCGTTCTTCGTGCAGCCCGACGCCGAGATCGCCGTCGAGATCGATCCGCGCACCCTGACCGAGCCGATGGCGGAGGCATTGGGCTACAGCGGCGTCAACCGCGCGAGCCTTGGCGTCCAGAGCTTCGATCCTGTCGTTCAGCACGCCATCAATCGCTCGCAGAGCCTTGAGCAGACCGCGGAAGCGGTCGAGCGGCTGCGCCGTGCTGGCGTCAGTCGCATCAACTTCGACCTGCTCTACGGCCTGCCTTCTCAGACTGTCGCTTCCTGCCTGGATACTGTCGACAGATGCGTCGCGCTGCGGCCCGACCGGCTTTCCGTGTTCGGATATGCCCATATTCCCTCCTTCAAGAAGCATCAGCGCATCATCGACGAAGCGTCGCTGCCGGATAGTCTCGAGCGGCATCGTCAGTCCGAAGCAATCGCGCAGGCACTGACCGATGCCGGATACATCCGCATCGGCCTCGACCATTTCGCGCTCCCCGGCGACAATCTGGCCATGGCAAAGCGCGAGGGCCGGCTGCGGCGTAACTTCCAAGGTTATACGGACGATTCTGCGGAGACCCTGATTGGTCTGGGCGCCAGCGCAATCGGCCGCATGCCGCAGGGCTTCGTGCAGAATGCGGTCGCGACACGCGACTACCTTGCGCGCGTCGCCGAGGACCGGCTTGCCACCGTCAAGGGCTACATGCTGACCGCGGAGGACCGTTTCCGTGCCGACATCATCGAGCGCATCATGTGCGACATGGCCGTGGACCTGCCGGGAGTGTGCCGCCGACACCGCTGGGATCCGAGTTCGGCCGTCGTCGATCGTTCCCGGCTCGACAGACTGATCGCGGACGGTGCCGTGACGATGATGGGCGATCGCCTCTCGATCAACGATGACGCGGAATTCCTGGCCCGAAGCGTCGCCTCGGCGTTCGACGCTCACCTTGGTCGCGCCACGGCCCGGCATAGCCGAGCGGTCTAGATTGCGACCATGGCGGGGGTCGAACAATCAGAAAGCATGGATCGTCACCAACTGTGGGCGGCTTGCCCAACTCGGTTGCCTGCCCAATACCGAGCATGTTCAGCGCAGTTACACGATCGTCCGGTTGATAGGGATCAACACACGTTGCGCCTTCCAGGAGTTAGCTGGGGGCTTGTCAGTTCATGTCGGAGGATCTACGCCGTGCGCGTACGGGAGATCATGTCACGGAACGTCATCACAATCGATGCTGATGCATCGGTGATCGATGCCATCAAGACGATGCTGTCCCATCACATCAGTGGCCTTCCTGTCGTCGATCGGGATGGCGCGCTCGTCGGGATTCTGTCGGACGGAGATTTCATCCGCCGCGTGGAAGTTGGAACGGAGAAGCGCCGCGGCCGCTGGCTTGCGATGCTCACAGGCTCGAGCCAGGTCGCACTCGACTTCGCCCGTCAACACGGCCGCAAGGTCAATCAGATCATGTCGCCCAACCCGATCACTATCGAGGAGGACACCCCGCTCGAGCAGGTCGTTCAACTCATGGAATCGCACGGCGTGACGCGATTTCCGGTCATGCGCGATAACAAGCTGGTTGGGATGGTCACACGCACGGATTTCATGACCGCCATCGCAAACCTTCGCCTCGACCTATCCTCCTCTTCCGGCGACGACGACCAGATTTGCGCATCGGTCATTGCGGCGCTGGCCCATGCGCCCTGGCGACCCGCTGCGCTGAACGTGAGCGTGCACGACGGGATCGTCAGCTTGCGCGGCAACATCCGGAACGACAATGCGCGCAAGGCCACGACCGTTGCGGTGGAGAACGTTGCGGGCGTGAAGCGGGTCGACGACCAATTGGTGAAAATCAACTACCCGCCGCCGGAGGAGGACTATGGCGGCGGCGACTTTGTCTCGTTGGAGGAAGAGCCTTCGACGGAAGACGATCAGCCCTTTTAGGCTGGCGAGAGGCCCCGATGATCGTGCCGACGGCGCCTGGGCGTCGCCAGATCAGGCGCCAGTTCGGTTTTCAGGCAGGATCGATCGCCTCCCGGTGATTTCCTCGCCCGACTCGTCGATGACCACCACGTTGCTGTGCGTGATCGCGGCGGCGACGTTCGCGAATTCAAGTCCGATCCGATCACGGACCGGAACACCATCCTTCGTGTCGAAATAGTAGGTTCTCATCAGGATCTACACGTATCCGATTGAAAAGCGCCCGCCCAAAGAAGCTGCCAGCTTGCGGCAGTCGGCAGTCGGCAGCTTCAGTGGGCTGCTGTGCGCAGTTGGGGGATCTGCGCGGGCCCAAGCAAAGCGGAATGCTGAGGCGTCGGAATGATCTGCATCAATCCGAATTGCGATCTTCTGTCGCGTCTTGAGACGCGATCTGTCCCGCTCCATTGCTGATGCAGGCACGAGCGGCCCAATCGACGAGGAGGATGCCGAGAGACCCCAATCACGGAATATGGCGGATATCCTGCGGTTCACGTTCGTCGTGGGCTCGATTTCATCGCTATTCGACATTGCGACTTTCACCATTCTCCTGAAGGTCTTCCACACCGATGCGGCCGCGTTCCAAACCGGCTGGTTCCTGGAATCGATCGCTACACAGATCCTCGTGATCTTTCTGATCTGCTCGCGACGGCCGCCGTGGCGCGCCAGCCGCCCGCATCGCATCCTGGCATTGGGCTCGCTGGGCGCGCTTGCTTCAGGCATTTTCCTGGCGCTGGGACCGTTCGGTACCTTGTTCGGTTTTGCGGACCTGCCGCCTGTGCTCCTCGGCGCGATTGCTTTGATAACGATCAGCTACCTCGCCATGGCCGAGGCTGGAAAGCATCTTGCGCTCCCAGCCGCCGCACAGCCAAATCGCGCTACGCTGGCGCGACAGCATCCCGCCAGCGATGCCGCACTGAATGGACGACCCACAGACACTACCCATTAGCGGGAGCGCGGATCAGAGTTGATCCGCATCAAAGCCATTCTTCCCCCGAATGCGATCCTTGCACTGGTACGATATGGCTTTGACCACAAATGGATCGATCACGGCAACGGAACGCACAGAGACTTGACGACACGAGCGATAGCAATGCTCGGGCCGCTACAGCCTCTACACCGGCCCCAACATTCAACCAGCTGGTCCGACGCCGCCAGCGTCGAAACGGCCCGACCGTCTCATGGTACGGCCGTCTGCTGATCGTCGGAGCATTGCTGGTCGCCGCCGGCTGGCAGATCTTCCAGCTGCTTCTGACTATCATCACTCTCGACTGAAGGTTCGTTGAACGGATTTCGGGCTCAGCGGGACATCGGGGGCGCGTCCTGCACCAACTCGACTGAACCATACGCGTCGGAGTCCGACTTTCGGAAGTACACCGAGCCCTCTCCCGGAACGCTCACACAATGATGCTTCCTGGAAAATTGTGCGACCTTGGCGGCAGCGACCTCGTTGATCCCAAATAGCCGCTCATAATCACGATCGGAAATTCTCAAGACAGCGCCCGCGCCGAGACGATCGAGTCGGGACCGCAACTCGGCAAGAGTGAGGTTTTCATTCATTATTGTTATCAGATCTCTAGATCGAGCTGGACTTCTGCCGCGTGTTGATTCCCAGCAACGTGTAGAGCGGGCAGTACGAGAAGAATGCCGTCGCGATCAGGACGAATCCGAGAGTCCCGGCGACCAGCCATCCTGCTCCAAGCGAGCCGTCCTTCAGCGTATATGCGATCACAGCCAAGCCGATGATGATCCGGGCGTACTGATCAATGAGTCCAACGTTGCGTGTCATGGCAATGCGCCTCCCTTGATGCAGCTCCATTTTGAACGCATTCCGGCACACGGCCCTTGATCGTGATCAATTCACACGGTGCAGACCACCAAGCAGCGCCAGACCGGGGGGGACACAGCCGATCTAATGCGACATCAGCAGGCAGATTGGGGCGTGCTGCAGCAAGCCGCGCGTCATGCCGCCGAACATCCATTCACCGAGCCGGCTATGCCCATAGCCTCCGGTGACGATGAGGTCGGCGCCTTCGTTCCTTGCCAGCCTGACAAGGTATTCTGCGTCCGGCTCGGCCGTGTGCACCCGAACGTCGAACCGGCAATTGACGCTGTGCCGCTCGAGATAGCTCGCGACATCTCGCAAGCGGCGGGTCGCTGCGTCCTGCTCGTCAGACGTGCAGATTTCGGCGACAGTCACCTTCGAAGCCCGGGTCAGGAAGGGCAGTGCGTCGCGGACCGACAGACGGGCCTCGCGGGTGTCCTTCCAGCCGACGACAATGCGGTCGGCCGACAAGCCAGTCACGCCTTCCGGCACCGACAGCGTGGGACGTCCCATCCGCAGGATGGCCTCAGCCGAGTCGAGGTAATGGAAATTGTCGGACTGGGCTTTCCGGCGCTTGAAGACAACCAGATCTGCCACCCTGGCCTGCTCCGCCAGGAACGCAGTCGGGGATTCCAGCGCCCATCGCCATTCCACTTTATGGCGCTCCCGCCCGGCGATCCTCCTGAACCACTCGCCCTTCGCCGCGAGATCGGCCCGCATCCGCTTGATATCATCCTCGGTGGTCTGCTCGATGATCACGCCTTCGGCGACAAAGGGCGGATCGATGGCGGACGCTGAAACGCCGATCATCGATGCATGAAACTTGTCCGCAATGCCCTCGGCGACACGAACCTGTCCCTCGTCCTGCTGCTGAGGGTCAACGTAAACCATGACATTGGCCAAATACATGTGCCTGCTCCACCAAGGTGAAATGATCGTCTGTTGTTGGGCATGGCGGCGCTGCCAACGTTGAGCCAGCTCAAGCTTGCCTCGATCCCCGAAACTATTCGTCGGTCGCCTGCCTAATCTGGATCCCGCCCGACGCTGCGAGCCGAGCGCGCCAGCGCCTCATATCCGGCCGCAATCTTCATGAAGTGATCGCGAGTTGCCTGGTCCTGATGTCGTGCAGCCTGGCGCTTCGTCCGCTCGGCGCGGGACGCCCAATATGAAGCGTCGTCCTGAGGCTTTCCGGCACGCGGCTTCTTCTGCGCGACCTCAACGGCATTCTTCGCCGCCTGACGTGGCGGCTGCGCTTCGGTCCCGTGTTGCTGCGACGGCCGCTGCTTGGCATATCCAGAGCACATCATACAAATCTCCCAGTTATCGAAGCACGACAGTTCCGGTCCCTTCCGACAGTTCGCCAACCGCCTCGCGGCGCCGATCGGATCAATCCATCGCCGGCTCGGCAACCACGGCGCGCTCCTGAAACTGGTCGTAAGCCCCGAGCGCGTCGGCAGCGTACATCAGAGATGGTCCACCGCCCATGTAGATCGCCAATCCGAGCGTCTCCTCGAGCTCCTTGCGGCTGACCCCAAGCTTGACCAGGGCCTCGGCGTGGAAGCCGATGCAGCCGTCGCAGTGAGCGGCAACGCCCAGCGCGAGCGCGATCAGTTCCTTTGTCCGTGCATCAAGCGCGCCATTTCTGGTTGCCGCCTGCGCCATGGCCGAGAACGCTCGCATGGTCTCCGGAATACCCTTGCGGAGCTGGTCCAGATTGCTGGAGATGTGCTTGCAGACGTCGGCATAGTCCTTTTGCATACGACCCTCGGTCTTCGAGATTGGAACGGTCCAGGGGAAGGGCGGCTCTACCGACGGGGGTGCACCGGCGAACGCCGCCCTTCATCCAACGCAGCCCGGCAACACGATCTGGCCTCTCTGAAGGACGTGCGTGTTCGGCCTGCAAGGACCCACACTTTGTAACGCAGCAATCACGCGTGACATTGCGCCAGATCAAACCGCGCAGTTTGCCGCTTGCGTCAGATCAACACGTCCCAACCATCAGAAACTAATCTGAACACCACGTTCCAGACCGATCGGAGATATTCAGATGTACGCGCACCAGATCATGGCCCGCAGGGTGCTTTCGACAACGCCGGACAGCACCATCCTCGATGCGGCAAACATCATGCTTCAGCACCGTGTCAGCGGGCTTCCCGTGATCGATCGCGACGGCACGCTCGTCGGCATTATCACCGAAGGCGATTTCCTTCATCGCAGCGAGATCGGCACCGAACGGAAGCGTAACTGGTTGACGACTTTCGTCCTCGGACCAGGAAAATGGGCCGAGGACTACGTATTCGAGCATGGACGCAAGGTCTCGGAGATCATGACACGCACGCCGGTCACCGTAGCCGAGGATGCACCCCTGACAGCGGTCGTCGAACTGATGGAGAAGAACAACGTCAAGCGACTGCCGGTGGTTCGCAGCGGCAAGCTTGTCGGCATCATCACCCGCAGCAACTTGCTGCGAACGGTGGCGAGCCTTGCACGCGACGTACCCGCTCCGACGGAGAACGACGACCAGATCCGGCGGCACATTCTGGACGAGATCGAACGGAACGCCTGGTGCCCGTTGGGACTGAGCGTCATCGTCCGAGACGGCATCGTTCACTTGAGCGGCGTGATCACCGAAAGCAGATTTCGCAAGGCCGCGATCGCCGCCGCCGAGAACGTCCCCGGGGTCCTCGAGGTGCATGATCATCTCTGCTGGGGCGATAGTTTCTCGGGCTACTATTTGAAATCTCCTGAAGATCAGGAGCTTGAGGAGAAGCAGACTCGCTGAAAGCGACTCGGCGAGGAACGTCTCATGTGCTTCGGGAACCACGATCACCTCTGCTTCGTGGATACCTATACCGGCTTCTACGTCGAATCTCCCGAGGACATGAAGGCTGCGAGCTGAAGCGACCGGATCGTCTGGCTCTCTTTCGCGGGCCGCCTAGAGATCGAACACGTCACCCAGACCCGGCAGCTCGACCCGCTGGCCCGGCAAAAGCGTAGCGAGCGCCTGCATTGCGGGCTCTTCGCCATGGACCAGGAACGTTGCCTCGCATCCCTCGACCGCGCTTCGCCATGCGAGCAGCTCCTGCTGGTCCGCATGAGCCGAAAATCCGTTGATCGTGGAGATCGTGCTGCGAACCGCAATGTCTTCGCCGAACAGCCGCACGGACTTGGCCCCATCGATGATCTGCCGTGCAATCGTTCCCGAGGCGGCGTATCCGACAAATACGACCGCCGATTCCTTGCGCCAGATATTGTGCCGGAGATGATGGCGAATTCTGCCGCCCGTGCACATGCCGGACCCGGCCATGATGACGGCACCTCCGGTTACCCTGTTGATGGCGACTGAAACGGCGCTCTCGCGGACGAGATGCAGGTTTGCCGGTTGCAGTGGATCCCGCCCATCCCGAAACATGGAAGCGGCCTCGGAGCTGAGACATTCGGAATGCCGCTTGAATATCTCGGTCGCCGAGATCGCCATCGGCGAATCCAGGAAGATTTGCATCGCCGGCGGCAGCCTGCTGCGCTCCACCCCCTGGCGCAGCACATAGAGGATCTCCTGGGCGCGCTCGAGCGCGAAAGTCGGGATGATGACGTTACCGCCACGCGCCAGCGTGCTGCTGATCGCGCCGTAAAGTTCCTCGATGGAGTCTTTCAGCGACCGATGGCGCCTGTCTCCGTACGTCGATTCCATGACGACAATGTCGGCGCTAGCGGGGGGACTGGGGAGCCGCAGCAGCGGGCGACCGGCGTTGCCAAGATCGCCCGAGAACAGGACCGAACGCGCGCGGCCGTACTCGGCGGCCTCGATCAGGATGCTCGCAGAGCCCAGGATATGGCCGGCATCGAAGAAGGTCGCTCGAAGTCCCTCTGCGAGCTGCAGCGGTTGTCCATATTCAGCCGTCCTTCCAAACCGGTCGAAGCAATCGAGTGCATCGACAACGGTGTAGAGCGGCGACGGTATATCCTCTTCGCCGCGCCTGCGCCATTGACGGGCTCTCCGCTGTGCGTCTTCCTCCTGAAGATGCGCGGCATCGACCAGCACGAGGCGGGCCAGCTCGCGACTGGCCGCAGTCGTGATCACTTCACCCCTGAACCCTCGCTTGGCGAGCAATGGAATCCTGCCGCAGTGATCGAGATGAGCATGGGTTAGCAGAAGATAGTCGATGGTCGCGGGATCGAACCCGAAGGCGGCAATATTCTCTTCTGCTGGATCGCGGCCTCCCTGAAAAAGACCGCAATCGATCAGAATGCGTCGGTTCAGGCATTCGATCAGGTGACAGGATCCGGTCACCGCTCGATCGGCGCCATGAAAGGATAACTTCACGATCCGACCTCTTGACTGATCGACTTGCCCCGTGAGGCGACTTCTCCAACCGGGAGCAGCGGCTGGCCGGCCACCTCGTACCACCGCAGGATACTCTGCCAGGCTTCCTCGGCGGTCTCTGCAAACCAAAACAGGTTCCTGTCTTCCGGATCGATGACCCCCTCCTCGACAAGGAAGTCCGGATCAAACGCGCGACGCCAATACGACTCGCCAACCAGCACGACCGGCACCGCCGCAATCTTTCGGGTTTGCGCCAACGACAACACTTCGAACAGCTCGTCCATCGTGCCAAAGCCACCCGGGAATGCCACCAGCGCCCGCGCACGCATCAGGAGATGCAACTTCCGCATCGCAAAATAGTGGAACCTGAAGCAGAGCTCGGGCGTGACATACGGGTTAGGGCACTGCTCCTTCGGAAGGGTGATGTTCAGTCCAATCGACTGGGCCCCGACGTCGTGCGCCCCCCGGTTCGCGGCTTCCATGATGCCCGGGCCGCCGCCGGTCATGATCATGAGGCGGCCGCCGATGGCCTTTTCACTTGAGGCACCGACGATTTGTCCGAACTCGCGCGCGATTCTGTAATACTTGCTCTTCGCCGCAAGGCTCCGTGCCGTCTTGAGACGGCGCTGCAAGCCGTCATCGTCGGGATTCAACGCGAGCGCATCAGCTATCGAGGCGACGGCCCGGCGCGCCGCCTGTGCTTCGCAAATGCGAGTGCTGCCAAAGACAACGATCGTATGAGCGATCTGATGCTCCCGGAGCAGGGTCTCCGTCTTGAGGAAATCAAGTTGGAGGCGAACGCCGCGCGTGGCTTCACTCTGCAGGAAATCTTCGTCCTGATCCGCCTCCTGATAGCTTGGCGATTGCAGGATGCTGCGCAGAATGCCAGGCGCGCGGCTGTCCTCTTCGGCGCCCTTGGGCTGCCCACCCGGAAGCACCGCAGCCCTGTCGACACGGTGAGCCGGTTTCGTGCCCGGACGAATCGATGGCAGGCCGTCAGCCATGCGCCGGCATGCCGTCCGCCTCGGAGGATGTGAGCGCCGCATCGTACTTCAGGGCCTCACGAACCTCGTCGTCTTCCAACGCATCCAGTAGCCAGCGGCGATCGGCCGGCTTCCCGCAACCAATATCTGGTCCATATTTCACAGGTTGCTCGACGGCCGGCAACTTCATTCGGTCAGTCATGGCGAACCTCGTCAGCATTCGATGGCTATTGCCTACTATCCGCGATCGACTGCACGGATGCCTTGAGCAAGGTCAATTCAGCGGTAGCTTTCTTTGATGGTAAGGCGCGGAATTGAGCCACTTTCTCGCTGTTGTTGCACTCGATCAGAGGCGCGCGCTCGGATCAATCGCACGCTCTACAATTGCCCGCCGCGGCTTCCGCGTCAGTCGCCCTCGGATCGCGCGAGTATTCGCTCAAGCGCGGTGATCAGCTGCACACGTCCAACGATGCCGACGACCCGCGCATCCCGGAGAACCATGACTTGCGATATCTGATGCTTGTCCATTTCGGCAACGATCTCATCCACAGTCGCGCATTCATCAACGCAAACGGGCTTGTGGCTCATCACAGCGTCGACGCTCAGGGCCCGAGTCCGCTCGCGGAGCAGCCGCCCCTCCTCTCTGCTCAGCAGCCATTCGAGCCAGAAGCCCTCTGGCCAATGCACGCCGAGTTCGCGACGGTGAAGGAAGTCCCCTTCGGAGATAACACCGACCAGCGCCCCTGAGCCATCGAGCACGGGCAAGCCGCGCTGGCCAGTTTCCAGCAATAGACGAACGGCATCGAGCAATGGCGCGCCGGGTTTGATCGTCGCGAAGGACGTGCTCATGACATCCAAAGCCAACATGGCAAACTCCTCAGAGCTTGGTGTACGCGATGATCTGCCAGCATCGATCAAAAATAGAAGGCCAGGCTGATCTGGATCAATAAGCCGTGCAGCTTTTGTAACCGCTGGTTTCGCCGCAGGATCATCCTGTCAGCTGATATGGGAATCGCCGTCGAGGATGGGGCCTCCACCCCTGATTGCCCACATCGAAAGCTACTCGCAGAAGCTCGCGGCCGTTGCGCCCTCTGCCGACTGCAGCCATGTAAGCTCGAAATCGAGCGAGAGGGCGGCATGTCACGGAGAATTTGACCCAGATCAAGCTATTAGACCAAGATCTAGGCCAATCCCGCCTCGGGAGCACACGGATCGAGCCATGAGCGAAAACTCTCTATTTGCTTTCGTTCTCACGGTCACCCTCATCGAACTGACACCGGGACCTAACATGGGCTATCTCGCGGTGCTGGCCGCGTCGGCTGGTCGCAGGGCCGGTCTTGCCGCAACAGCCGGTGTCGCCTTCGGCTTGTTAGGAACTGGGATCGCATCGTCGCTCGGTCTTGCAGCTATCGTGGCTGCCTCCAACCCGCTTTACGAAGCCCTTCGCTGGGGTGGCGCGCTCTACCTGCTTTGGCTTGCCTGGCAAGGATGGCGCGATGCGCCGCAAGAGATCGCCAAACCTATCGAAGCGACGGCGAACACCAAATTCTTTCTCAGGGGCTTGATTACCAATCTACTCAATCCCAAGGCCGGTGTTTTCTATCTATCGATTTTTCCAACTTTCATCGATGAAGCACGGCCATTGCTTCCGCAGACTGCGATTTTGCTGACGGCGTACGTTACTATAGCGACCATAATTCATTCGGCTGTCGTGATTTCAGCAAACGCCATCCGCCCAAGCATCGAAAAACGGGCAAACACAATGCTCATCAGGCGGATAATGTCGGTATTGCTGGCCGCTGTCGCAATCTGGCTGTTCTATACGACGAGACGGACTTAGTCTCGAACTCGCCCTTGGGACACTGTCGGCCGCACAGGGCCTATCGTGTGGGCGACGCAAGCGCTTCCACAATATGCTTTTCAATTTCCCCGACGGGACGCTTGGTCAGATCCTTGGAAATCTCCGCAATGATGTGGCGTCTGACATCGGGAGCGAGTGTCGCTCGAAGCTGTGCCAGAGTACGCGGTGGAGCGACGATGACAAGCACAGTCGCTCTTCCACTCCGGACCATGGTCTCCGCAGCCCGCGCAACCCGCCTTGTGAACCGATACTCCTCGATCTCGTGCCAGTCCGTCGGTTCGACGGCTCCTCGTTGACCGGAGACGATCCCCTTGACGAAGTGTCCCGGGCGGTCCGTGCCTTGCAGATGCGTCGCCGGGTTCTGATCTTCGAAGACGGCCTCCGCCTTCAGGTTTGGGAACCGATCGTCGCCTTCGTTGCGGAGCAACAACGCCTTGCGCCCGTCTCCGACGAACACGAGCGCGTTCGCTGGAATTCCCGCCATCTCGACATCCTCCGCTTCAACGGGTCCTCTCTAGGGCCAGGGAACTCCAGATCGATTGATCGGGGTCAAATCACGCATGCGCGCGATCCCGCAGGATGTGACATCTTCCCCGTCTACGGAGAGCACGATCATGCAAGCGCGCGACGTCATGGTGTCACCCGTCATCACGGTGGACTCCAACGCAACGGTGCAGCGGGTTGCTTCCCTGCTGCTCCAGCACCGCATCAGCGCCGTTCCCGTTGTGGGCAAAGACAGCGAACTCATCGGAATCGTCTCGTCGATGAAGCCGACCGCCTCCTCGGCATCGTCAGCCGGGCCAACCTGCTCCAGGCCGTTGCGAGCGCCCGGCCGAAGCTGGAGATATCACCGGCCGATTCCGCCATCAGGAAGAAATTGCTCGGCGAGCTTCGCGAGCAACCATGGGCACACACCTTCAATCTGACCGCGACGGTGCAGAACGGCGTCGTCGACCTGTGGGGATATGCACCATCCGCCGCAGAGCGCGCGGCGATCCGGATTGCCGCCGAAGCAATCCCCGGTGTCGTTGCTGTGAACGATCATCTCCTGGAAACGCCGATCATGGTTTACTGATCCCGGTGCACGATCATTGAGCGGCCACCATTCAGCCTGCTAATCAAATCGGTCGCGCCTCAAGACGATCCGCGATCCCGCGGAACGCCTAGTTCATTCTGATGTAGAGACGATCGATGGCATCCGAAGGAATCGCCAGACCAAAGGCGCGCTCGGATTCAGTCTCACCGGTGCTGGCGGCAACAATGCCGATCACTTCGCCCCGCAGATTGAACAGCGGCCCGCCTGAACTGCCGCGATCCAGCATGGCGTCGGTCTGAATGAGATCCTGGCAAGGGATGCCAGGCCACGAACGATGCAGAGCGCTGACGATGCCGAAGCTAATGCTTTGAGTGAGCCCCGAGGAGCCGCCGACCGCCAGGACGAAATCCCCGGGCTCTGCGTCGATCGATCGACCGATGCGGGCCGCGGTCAGGCCGGAGGCCGAAATCCTCAGCATCGCCAAATCGTATCGCTCGTCGGCCACCACGAACCTAGCGTCAAGCTGGCGCCCGTCCGGCAATCGAACCGCAAGTGTCTTGGCGCCGCTGACCAGATGATTGCTCGTCACGATCAATCCGGATTCCGCCCTGATGATGACGCCCGCACCATACACATCCTTCATAGTGCGAGGCGGTTCATTGGGAAGCTCGGGAGCAGAGTCCATTGACCGGGGGGCTGCCGAAGTCTCCGTGCTGGCCTTTATGCCGACGACACTTTGGATGACCTTCCCGACCAGAGGCGCAAGTGTTTGCACATCCCGGATTTCTCCTGCTTGCACCGGTCCGGCCCAGAGCAGGAGCAGGAGCATCCACGCGATGACGGTCATGGATGACGACAGGCGGTCGGACCACTTCCGCGTCAACTTGCGGCAGGGTCTTTTCGGGTTCATCTCGCGCCCGCCCCGCCTATTCGGCTGCGGCGATCGGCAGCACGCCGGGCCGCTCCGCCGCGATGATAGCCCTCCACAATGCAGCGATACTGCTCTGGGTGGTTGGCAGAATCGAGCAATGCCCTGCGGCATCAAAATCACAGAATCGCGCAGCAGGATTGTCGCACATCTCGGCGAAAGCTCGATTGATGAGGTCGAGGCATTCGAGGAGCTTGCCGATGTTCTCCAAACCAGCACGACGCTGAAGATCGAGGAGACGAAACGTCACGACCGGCGGCTCGCCGAAGGAGATCCCTGGATGGGCGAGCCCGAAGAGCACTTCGACAGCAGATGGCGCCTGCCTAATTCGATTGAGAAGGTTAGCTGCCTGAGCTTCCGTGCAAGCAACCAGGCGAGGCGGCGACGCTCCGGGTGTCGGCCTTGGACCGAGAGCCGCCGATATCTGCTGCTCAAGCCAGAGGCGAACGGGGGCCGGTGCGCTCCGAATTTGCTCGGCATCAAGCATTATGCTGGTCATCGTTGATCCTCCACTTTCCATATGACCACTAGCGACTTTGCTCGCAGCGGCCTTTGACGAGGATCAATGTTGGAGCCGGTCGCTTTCATGCGCGCAGGCTGCGCTCATTCATTACGGCAGATCACGTCGCCGCGGCCGAGCGCGACAGCGGCATGGCCGTCCCGAACGCCATCGTGGCCGTTACTTCTGCTGGATGCGGTTCAGGTAATCGATAACGGCGAGGATGCGTGTTCGCACGACGACTTCCCGCAAGTCCCGCGATGGATCGAGCGCGTCGTAGGTCGGATCAATAGTGTGAGGCACGCTCTTGACGGGATTGAATCGTTCCCCCCAGATCGGCATTTCATGAGTGCCGTGCGCGGAAATTGTTCTCCGCCCATCTACGGCTTCATAAACAGCGGATATAGGAAAGACCCCGTTGTTGTTCTTGGCCAAGGCCGTCAAATCGGCAGGCGGCACCTTCAGCTGCTCAGCAACAGGTCCTTTGCCCTTTCCATCTACGCCATGACAACTTGCGCACGACGCTTGAAATTCCGCCTTACCAACATCGGCATCTTCAGCGTGAGCGGCCGCGGCGAAACTAGCGGTCAGACCGGCAATCATGAAAGACTTCAGGCCACAGATAATCATATCATGCCCCCGTTTTCGGATAAGCTCATTTAGCAGTGTTGGTTTGCCCTCGGTACGACGCGAGTCGATGCATCGCGCCCCCCAGTCTAACGGCTCGGTGCCGCTCGGGCCAGACCAAACAAACAAACATAGACTCGCCACCTCTATCCCCACGCTCAGCCGGAAGCGACAAGGTAGCTTCGATATGGTGGAGGCGTCGGGTTTGAGCTCGGACCTTGGCTAACCGCTAACTCTCGCTCTCTCAAGCATCGAGCGCTTCCAAGAGCGAGCTTGCTACCTTGTCAATCGATTGCAGACCATTGATGCTCTTCAGAAGTCCTTGCTCACGGTAATAGTCAGCGAGCGGTCTGGTTTGCCCGCGATACTCCGCTAGGCGCACTCTCAGTGCAGCTTCGGTATCATCCGAGCGCGCATAGCCGTTGGATCTTGCTTCGTTCGCGCGGTTGAGGATGCGGCTCAGCAGAGCGGCTTCGTCGACGTCCAATTCCAGCACGCGGTCAATTCGAAGATCGGCCGCCCGCAAAATATCGTCGAGCGCTGCTGCCTGAGCAATGGTCCGGGGAAAGCCGTCCAAGATAAACCCGGATTTCGCATCAGGCCGCGATATGCGCTCGGCAACGATGGCCACGACAAGATCATCGGGAACAAGTTCGCCGCGCTCCATTGTCGCCTTTACCTTTGTCCCGATTGGCGTTCCTTCGGATACGGCCGCTCGCAACATATCGCCGGTCGACAGTTGAGGAATGTCCAGGCGCTTGGCAAGACGGGCCGCCTGAGTCCCTTTCCCGGATCCAGGAGCCCCCAACAGAACTAATCTCACAGCGTTGTCTCCATAGGTTAAAGCATCGGGCGTGCCGTTGGTACGATACGGTCGCTTTCTTACGCCTACGCGCCCTTCTTGTTCTGCCGGTTCTGCACGAGGTCGTCGACGACGGCCGGATCGGCCAAGGTCGAAGTGTCGCCGAGGCTGGACGGTTCGTCCTCGGCGATCTTGCGCAGGATGCGGCGCATGATCTTGCCGGAGCGCGTCTTCGGCAGGCCGGGCGCGAATTGGATGAGGTCCGGCGACGCGATCGGGCCGATGTCCTTGCGGACCCAGGCGACGAGCTCCTTGCGCAGGGCCTCGGTCGGCTCGGTGCCCTTCATCAGCGTGACATAGGCGTAGATGCCCTGGCCCTTGATGTCGTGCGGGTAGCCGACCACGGCGGCTTCCGACACCGCCTCATGCGCGACCAGCGAGCTCTCGACTTCGGCGGTGCCCATGCGGTGGCCCGAGACGTTGATGACGTCGTCGACGCGGCCGGTGATCCAGTAATAGCCGTCGGCATCGCGCCGGCAGCCGTCGCCGGTGAAGTACTTGTTCTTGTAGGTCGAGAAATAGGTCTGCTCGAACCGCGCATGGTCGCCATAGACCGTGCGCATCTGGCCCGGCCATGATTTGGCCAGGCAGAGATTGCCCGAGGTCTCGCCGTCCAGCGTCTTGCCGTCGGCATCGACGATCTCCGGTACCACGCCGAAGAACGGCCGCGTCGCCGATCCCGGCTTCAGCTTGGTCGCGCCGGGCAGCGGCGTGATCAGGATGCCGCCGGTCTCGGTCTGCCACCAGGTGTCGACGATCGGGCAGCGATCGTCGCCGACCACGCGGTAGTACCACTCCCAGGCTTCGGGATTGATCGGCTCGCCGACCGAGCCGAGCAGGCGCAGCGATTTGCGCGAGGTCTTCTTCACCGGCTCGTCGCCGCCCTGCATCAGCGCGCGGATCGCGGTCGGCGCGGTGTAGAAGATGTTGACCTTGTGCTTGTCGACCACGTTCCAGAAACGCGAATTGTCCGGGTAGTTCGGCACGCCCTCGAACATCAGCGTGGTCGCGCCGTTGGCGAGCGGTCCGTAGAGAATGTAGCTGTGGCCGGTGACCCAGCCGACGTCGGCGGTGCACCAGTAGACGTCGCCGTCGTGATAGTCGAACACGTATTGATGCGTCATCGACGCGAACACGAGATAGCCGCCCGAAGTGTGCAGCACACCCTTCGGCGTGCCGGTCGAACCCGAGGTGTAGAGGATGAACAGCGGGTCCTCGGCATGCATGTGCTCGGCCGGGCATTCCGTCGTCACCATCTCGGCCGCCTCGTGATACCAGAGGTCGCGCGTCGGGTTCATGTCGATCGCACCACCGGTACGCTTCACCACCACGACCCAATCGACGCCGCCGGTTTTGGCGATCGCGGCATCGACATTGGCCTTCAGCGGCACCTTCTTGCCGCCGCGCAGGCCTTCGTCGGCGGTAATGACCACCTTGGAGTCGCAGTCCTTGATGCGCTGGGCGAGGCTGTCCGGCGAGAAGCCGCCGAACACCACCGAGTGGATCGCGCCGATCCGCGCGCAGGCCAGCATGGCGTAGGCCGCTTCCGGAATCATCGGCAGATAGATCGTGACGCGGTCACCCTTCTTGACGTTCCGCGTGCGCAGGATGTTGGCCATCTTGCAGACTTCGTCGTGCAGCTGGCGGTAGGTGATGTGCTTGGATTCGGAAGGGTTGTCGCCCTCCCAGATGATCGCGGTCTGGTCGCCGCGCTTCTCGAGATGGCGGTCGATGCAATTCCAGGCGACGTTCAGCACGCCATCCTCGAACCATTTGATCGAGACGTTGCCGGGCGCAAAGGAGACGTTCTCGACCTTGGTGAAGGGCTTGATCCAGTCGATCCGCTTGCCGTGCTCGCCCCAGAAGCCGTTGGGGTCCTTGACCGAGCGCGCGTACATCTCGCGATATTTGGCGTCATCGATATAGGCGCGCTTGGCCCAGTCGGCCGACACGTCATAACTCGCTTTCGGCGAACCAGCATTTACGAACTTCGCATCCATAGCAATTCCTCCGAGATTTTCTTCTGTGTGACGCCATTACCCACAACACCAGGGAAGTTGGCTCTCTCTTCTCGGAGGCGCTGCGGTCCGCACGCGGCCAACTGGTTGCTTTGTCCAACTCCCACTCCTACGCCATATATGATCATGTGATTGATGCCGGGTTGATCTCCATCAAGAAACGCCTCTCTGCAGCTTGCTTTCCAGACACCGCATCAGAGATATCTTCGCGCTCAAGGCCGGCAGATCAATGCACGTACGCGACATTTGATCTGCATCAAGACCCCTCTTTTTCGATCGTACATATTCACATCGCTTCAACAGCGACTGTTGTGCGTCCGCCCGCCTCAGGCCCGCACGTGCCTGACGTTGAATACGCTGGAAATGAACGCCGCTCCGCGCGGCCAGACGTTCTTCCACTTATTGCTGAGGGAACCCAAACATTGAGCACCTACGAAAAAATTGAGCAGGACCCAAACTATCAAGAACTAGTTCGCCGGCGTTCGTCGCTGGGCTGGACGCTATCGGCGATCATGCTGATCGTATATTTCGGCTTCATCCTGCTCGTCGCCTACGCGCCACACTTCCTTGGCACACCGATGGGGACAGGCGTCACAACCATTGGCATTCCGATCGGGCTATTGGTCATCGTTTCGGCATTCCTGCTGACGGGCATCTACGTCAGCAAAGCGAACTCAAAATACGACCCTCTGATCCGCAAGATTGTTGGAGCGCGCCGCCAATGAAGAAGATACCCCACCTGTTGGTGACGCTGTTCATTTGCATTCCTTCGGTCGCACTTGCGGCCGGGACGATCGATGGCGGCACCAAGCAAGCGGTCAATTGGTCCGCTATTGGCATGTTCATCGGGTTTGTATCTCTGACGCTTGTGATAACCTACTGGGCATCGAAACGGACGGTATCGGCCGCGGATTTCTACTCGGCAGGTGGAGGCATCTCGGCCGGCCAGAATGGACTTGCGATCGCCGGCGACTACATGTCGGCAGCATCGTTCCTGGGCATCTCCGGTCTTGTCTACACCTCAGGGTATGATGGCCTGATCTACTCGGTCGGCTGGCTTGTTGGCTGGCCCGTTGTCACATTCCTGATTGCCGAGCAACTCCGCAATCTCGGCAAGTTCACATTCGCCGATGTCGCTTCATTCCGGCTCGGCCAGACGCGGATACGCATCCTGGCCGCGTGCGGCTCGCTGGTGACTGTCGCTTTCTATCTGATCGCGCAGATGGTCGGCGCCGGCAAGCTGATCCAACTGCTTTTCGGCTTGGACTATTGGATTGCCGTCATCCTGGTGGGTGGCCTTATGATGGTCTACGTGACCTTTGGCGGCATGAAAGCCACGACCTGGGTGCAAATCATTAAGGCTGTGCTGTTGCTGTTCGGCGCGACGTTCATGGCAGGCGCCGTGCTTTACAAATTCGGGTTCAGCCCGGAAGCACTGTTCGCCAAGGCGACCGAAGTACACCCCAAAAAGCTCGCAATCATGGAGCCCGGCAGCCTGATCTCAAATCCGCTATCGGCCATTTCGCTCGGCTTGGCCCTTATGTTCGGCACCGCCGGTCTGCCACACATCCTCATGCGTTTCTTCACCGTGAAAGACGCGCAGGCCGCACGCAAGTCCGTATTCTATGCAACAGGCTTCATTGGCTACTTCTACATCTTGACCTTCATCATCGGATTCGGCGCCATCACGCTCGTCTCGACCGATCTGGCGTTCCTCGACGCAGGGATTCTCGAGAAGACCAAAAGCGGGATCGCCGCGATCAAAGGCGGGTCGAACATGGCCGCGATCCATCTGGCCGACGCAGTAGGTGGCAATCTGTTCCTCGGCTTCATTTCGGCCGTCGCGTTTGCCACGATCCTGGCCGTCGTTTCTGGCTTGGCGCTCGCGGGAGCGTCCTCCATCAGCCACGATATCTACGCCATGGTAATCAAGGGAGGACATGCCAATGAACAGGACGAAGTTCGTGTCTCGAAGATCGCGACTCTGTTCCTGGGTGTGCTCGCGATCATACTTGGTATTATCTTCGAAAACCAAAACGTCGCTTTCATGGTTGGTCTTGCCTTCGCCATCGCAGCGTCCTGCAACTTCCCGGTGCTGGTGATGTCGATCTTCTGGAAGAACCTTACCACGAGAGGCGCCTTGATTGGTGGCCTGCTCGGCCTGATCAGCGCTGTCGTCGGCGTCATTCTGTCGCCGGCAGTATGGGAGGTGACCCTCGGCTTTGCAAAGGGATCGGCCCCCATCAAACTGGACAACCCTGCCCTGTTCTCGATGACAATCGCATTCGTGTCCATCTGGCTGATCTCGGTCCTGGACCGGAGCGCGCGTGCCGCCAAGGACCGCGACGGCTTCGACGCGCAGTTCGTGCGGAGCCAGACCGGCATCGGAGCAGCAAGCGCCACCAGTCATTGAAACTTGCGCTTTGTGGAACCAATAGGCACAACGGCGAATGCCCAAGGCTTTTGATGCCACAAATCCACCGTTCGATCGTCTGACGCCGCATGAAGTGGAGATGCTTCGTGCGGCGCTGGACATTGTCTACTTTCGTCCAGGACAGTTGATTATCGATCAGGGCGGCTCGTCTCAGGCGCTCTTCGTCATCATCAAGGGCACAATAGAGGAACGCGACGGGACCGACCTTCTGGCCTTGCTCGGCCCCAAGGACAGCTTCGATAGCCGCGCCCTCGTGCACGGCAAGAGCGGGCATGCCTTTCTCGCGCGTGATGAAACGCTGTGCTACTCCGCTCCGAGACCCGTGGTTCTCGACCTGATCCAGAACAATCCGAGGTTTGCCTCATTCTTCTACCGCGATATCGCGCGCAAGTTGGATGAGTTTGTCAGAGACCAGGATGAGCAACGGCACGGATCAACGATGCGAGCTCGCATTTCCGAGCTTTTTCTGCATCCGGCCGCCTTCGTTGGCGCCGACGACAGTATAGAATCGGCGGGCCGCAAGATGCAGGAAGTCAACAGCAACGCATTGTTTGTTCGCGACGGCGAGCGGACGGGCATCATCACCGGCATGAACTTGTCAAAAGCCGTCGTACTGCAGCGCAAATCCACTCAAACAGCAGTTCGCGATCTCGCACACTTTGACCTGGTTACGCTGCGGTCCGACGACTTCGTTTCTTCAGCCCTTGTGCTTATGACCAAGCTCAACAAACGTCGGGTCGCCATTCGCAACGATGAGCGCTTCGTCGGCATCCTGGAGGACATCGATCTACTGGGCTTCATCGCCGGTAGCGCCCAGGTCGTTGCCAGCCGCATAGAGCGCGCCTCGAATGAAGACGACCTCGCGGCTGCCGCACGCCAGACAGCGGCGCAGGTGCGGATCCTGCGTCGCCAGGGGATCGGCGTCGAGTTGATCGGCGAAATCGTCTCCGATCTGAATCAGCGCCTGTTTTCCAGATTGTTTGATTTAGTGGCGCCAGCCGAAATTCGCACGAGCGGATGCCTCGTGGTCATGGGGAGCGAAGGCCGGGGTGAGCAAACTGCCCGCACAGATCAAGATAACGGACTCATCCTGTCAGGGGCGGTCGAAAAGGTGAAGCTGGATGCGTTTCGGGCTGCATTCTCCGGCGCGCTGGCAGGCTTTGGCTTCCCGCCCTGCCCCGGGCACGTGATGGTGAGCAATCCAGCCTGGTCCAAGCCACTGTCCGATTATGTCGCAGATTTTCGCAATTGGCTCACACTGCCTGACGATGCCGCTCATATGAACGTCGCCATACTCTTTGACGCCCGCTGCGTGGCAGGCGACGCAGCGCTGCTGACCGAAGCCAAGACCACGCTGATCGACATGGTGCGCGGGGAGCAGGCCTTCCTGGCACATTTCGCGCGATCCATAGACCTCTTCGCGACACCGATTGGGCTATTCAGGAACTTGATCACGTCTGCCGGCGATGGCGACGCGATCGACCTGAAAAAGGGCGGTCTTTTCCCGATTGTGCATGGCGTTCGCAGCCTTGCTCTCGAGCGTGGGTTGGTGGAGACTGCAACGGATAAGCGCATCAACCGCCTGCGCGATATGGGCGTGCTGCATGCAGAATTCGCCCGCGAGCTTCACCAAGCTTTTCACTTTATGCTGATGCTGCGCCTCGACGGGCAATTGGCCGAGTCTGCCGGCGCCACGGGCACCCTGGTACGACCATCATCGTTATCGAGTATGGAGCGTGACCTGTTGCGTGACGCGTTCCATGTCGTCAAGAAGTTCCGTGAGTTCATTCGCCATCACTTCAAGCTCAGTGTCTTCTGACGTGATCCCGCGCGCAATCAAACGCCTGTTTCATCAAGCGTCGATCGGCGACCAGTCTTATCGATTCATGTTCAAACGCGAACCCGCAGACGAAGTTGTTGCTATCGATTGCGAGACCACGGGGCTCAACTTGCGTACCGACGACATCATAAGCATCGGCGCGGTCAGAATCAGGGGCGACCACATCCTGACAAGCGAGCGCTTCGAGAGAGTGGCACGTCCCGATGCCGACATGCGGACGGATGCTATCAAGATACACCGCCTTCGTCAGATCGACGTTGAGCAGGAAGCCCCGATCAGGAACTTGCTGCCTGACTTCCTACGTTTTGTCGGCGGACGGCCGCTGGTAGGATACTATGTAGATTTCGACATCGCGATGCTCGACAAGTACATTCTTCCGTTCATTGGAATCGAGCTGCCAAATCCCCGTATTGAGATCTCCAGCCTTTACTATGAGCGGAAGTACGGCGATGCCCCCCCTAACATCTCCATCGATCTCTCCTTCTCCGCAATTCTCGCAGATCTCGAAATCCCTTCGCTTGCTCAACATGACGCATTCAACGACGCGTTGATGACCGCAATGATGTACGTCGTGCTGCGTGACAAGGCGAAAAGAGGGGTACGAATCCCACGGGAGAACAATCAGGCCGTTTTCGACCCGACGGGCGGCTAGAGATCGTTACGGATCCACTTGGAAAGTCCTTCCGGTCGCAAGGAGCGTTCGTGCCATCGGTGATCATCCTGGGCGCATTCTGCTTGGATCATCACGCCGCCCCAGTTAGCATCCGTTTCGGGCGATACGCACATTTCAGTCCAGAAGTCGTCGTCGCCACATCCGGCGGCCGCGCTGACTTCTTCCATCATCTCCTGCAAGATCAGGTCCGCTCTGGCGCTGAGCACATCATCTCGACGGTTTACCTCTCACAACTGGCACTACTCTCGTCAGTACTCACCAATCTCCCTGCCCTCGGAAACATTGGCTGTGCTCGTCCGCTGACCTGAACCAATATCAACCTCGCAGCGTCTATTCGCATTGGTTGTGACGAGATTTTTCTTGATCTCCCGGTGACACCGACCACGCGCCGCCTTCCAACCACTTGAAAAACTCAAACTCTCGCTCCAATCCATCATGGTCAAGCGCGAGCTATCTCCAGCAAGCGACATCCAATGTGTGAATGCCCTCCCCGGCTAGACGCTCGAGTTCGTACGACAGTCCAACTCCGGCGACACACTATTGACTGCGTGCCGCGGATATAGCGAACAAGATGTCGCTTCAGTTCTCGGCTGTCCGCGGCAAGCGTGAAATCACCCTCTCACTGCGGGATAGTGCAACTTGCACCGTCTCAGAGCAGCGAGTCAGGTAGGGCCGTCGGGGCCGGAAGGTCGGAGCCCGCGCACTTATGAGACCACCAAGTGGGAGCTCACTGGCGTACGAGACCCCGACTGGTGCGTCAGTGGTCGATACCAAAATTCGATGTGAATCTAGGCGTCTGGTTGTTGCCCCCTTCAAGCAGCAGGGCAATCTCCAGCTCTCGAAACGAAATGAGGCGTCGCCCAGTCTCGTCCCACAGAGCCCTCTCCACGCACTGCAAACTTTGCGGCAGAGTGATCCGTCCAATGGCAGCGAGTTCCGGATGATCTCGCAACACGTCCGGCAACCGATAGCAAGGGATTCGGCTGCACAAATGATGGACGTGGTGGACGCCAATGTTAGCCGTGAACCAGCGCAACACAGCTGGCAAGTAATAGTGCGAACTGCCGTGTAGCGCAGCTTCGTGAAGACTCCAGGCCCCGTCATGGGACCAGGTGGTGCCCTCGAACTGATGTTGGACATAGAACAGCCAGACACCAATCGACGCCGCCAAAACCGCGATCGGCAAATGCACCAGAAGGAAGGGCCCAAAGCCGATCAGCCGGATCATCGCGGCGGCCAGGATCGCGATGGCGGCGTTCGTGCCCATTGTACTTAGCCAGGGCTTCCAGCCGCTTCGCATCATCCCGATCGGCAAGCGGTGCCGCAAGATAAACAGATAGGTGGGACCCAAGCCAAACATTACAATCGGATGCCGGTACAGACGATAAAGCAGCTGACGCCATCGGGACCGTTCGAGAAACTCGCTCACTGTCAACGTGTCGATGTCGCCGAATCCTCGATGATCGAGATTACCCGAACTCGCGTGATGGAGGGTGTGGTTACGTCGCCAGTAATCGTACGGAGTGAGGGTCAAGACCCCGATGGTTCGGCCGACCCAATCGTTGACGCGCCGGCCCTGGAAGAACGATCCATGGCCGCAGTCGTGCTGGATCATGAAGAGTCGGACGAGGAAACCCGCTGCGGGTATCGCCAGCAGAAGCCCAATCCAGTAGCCGTGGTCAAGAGCCGCCCACATCAAGACCCAGATCGCGAGGAAAGGCACGGCCGTAATCACCAGCTCGAATACGCTGCGCGCGCTGTTCGGTTCGCGATAGCGGGCAAGCAGGCGTGCCAACGAGCGGCTTTCTGGTGGGCTACGGACCATGCCTTCCGTCCGCATTTACCACCAGCGCCGCCGCCAGGGTCCGTCCCAGCCTCCAGCCGATCGGCTTCTTCCGCGGACCAGTCTGATGATCAGAAGCAGCAACACCGCGCCAATCGCGGCACTCATGATCGCTGAGACGATACCCAAACCGAAATGGATTCCGAGTTGCGGAAACAGCCAGCTTGCAATGAAGGCGCCCGCGATTCCCACGATGAGATCGCCAACGAGGCCAAAGCCAGTCCCGCGGACGAGCTGGCCAGCAAGCCAGCCGGCGGCGACGCCGACAACCAAGATGACGAGAAGGCTTTCGCCGGACATGTTCATCTTTGCGTCCTCACGATCCGACAGCCACGCTATGATGCTACCGCGGTTACGCAGGATAGCCCCGAGCGGGGACAGAAACTGTGCAATATTGCTCAGGCATCGTTTGTTCTGGCGGAACAAGTTGACCGCTCCGCGCAAACAAATGTGCAATATTGCTCAGCGATGGCGGATGATAGCCCGTAGACGTCTCATCAGGCTTCTTCCGACCTATGCGACCAGTCCGATCGGCAATCGGCCAAGTCTCGATCCGATCTATCAGACAGCCGCGGCGGTGCACTCGCAAAGTCGAAAAAGCTACGAATCGATAGGTGCAGATTTCAGGTAGGTTTCCTCCGGATCAAGTAGAGTCGCGATCTTACTGGTCGAGATTGACGTATAGCCAGTACAGAAGGCCCAGCATCGCTGCCGAGCCATCTTATTGTTGAGCTCCGAATGTTCGGAGTTAGAAGTCCATGCCACCCATTCCGCCCGGACCCGGAGGCATGCCGCCGCCACCCGCGTTCTTCTTCGGCACTTCGGCCACCATGGCTTCGGTGGTGATCAGAAGAGCCGCCACCGAGGACGCGTTTTGGATCGCCACCCGAACCACCTTGGTCGGATCGATGATGCCCTTCGAGATCAGGTTGCCGTATTCACCGGTCTGCGAGTCGAAGCCGTACGAGTACTGATCCTTCTCGAGGATCTTGCCGACGATCACCGAACCGTCCTCACCGGCGTTGATCGCGATCTGGCGGGCCGGGTAGGACAATGCCTTGCGCACGATCTCGACGCCGGTCTTCTGGTCGTCGTTCTTGGTGCGAATGCCCTTGAGGTGCTCGGAGGCACGGAGCAAGGCGACGCCACCGCCCGGCACGATGCCTTCCTCGACAGCCGCGCGGGTCGCATGCATCGCGTCATCAACGCGATCCTTGCGCTCCTTCACCTCGACTTCGGTTGCGCCGCCGACGCGGATCACCGCGACGCCGCCTGCGAGCTTGGCGAGACGCTCCTGCAGCTTCTCACGGTCGTAGTCCGAGGTGGTTTCCTCGATCTGCGCCTTGATCTGGGCAACGCGGGCGTCGATGTCGGCCTTCTTGCCGGCGCCGTTGACGATCGTGGTGTTCTCCTTGTCGATCATCACCTTCTTGGCGCGACCGAGCATCTGCAGCGTGACGTTCTCGAGCTTGATGCCGAGGTCTTCCGAGATGGCCTGGCCGCCGGTCAGGATCGCGATGTCCTGCAGCATGGCCTTGCGGCGATCGCCGAAGCCCGGAGCCTTGACGGCCGCGACCTTCAGGCCGCCACGCAGGCGGTTGACGACCAGGGTGGCAAGCGCCTCGCCCTCGACGTCTTCAGCGACGATGACCAGCGGCTTGCCGGTCTGCACCACAGCTTCCAACAAGGGAAGCAATTCATTCAACTGAGATAGCTTCTTCTCGTTGATCAGGACGTAGGCATCTTCCATCTCAACGCGCATCTTGTCGGCGTTGGTGACGAAATAGGGCGAGATGTAGCCGCGGTCGAACTGCATACCCTCGACGACTTCCAGTTCGGTCTCCAGCGACTTGGCTTCCTCAACCGTGATCACGCCCTCGTTGCCGACCTTCTTCATGGCGTCGGCGATGAACTTGCCGATCTCGGCATCGCCGTTGGCCGAAATGGTGCCGACCTGGGCGATCTCCTCGTTCGAGGTGACCTTCTTCGAGTTCTTCTGGAGGTCCGCAACGACGGCTTCGACCGCGAGGTCGATACCGCGCTTCAGGTCCATCGGGTTCATGCCGGCGGCAACCGACTTGGCGCCTTCACGGACGATCGCAGCTGCAAGCACAGTCGCTGTGGTGGTGCCGTCGCCGGCCGCGTCAGCGGACTTGGAGGCGACTTCGCGCACCATCTGGGCGCCCATGTTCTCGAACTTGTCCTCGAGCTCGATCTCCTTGGCGACGGTGACGCCGTCCTTGGTGATACGGGGAGCGCCGAACGACTTCTCGAGCACGACATTGCGGCCCTTAGGACCGAGTGTCACTTTCACCGCATTATGGAGAATGTCGACACCGCGCAACATGCGGTCCCGGGCATCGACGCCGAATTTGACTTCTTTGGCTGACATAATGATCTCCCTTTTCGACTGATCAGGTCCCGAAGCTCGCGCGACTTGGCGGGTCCTTGAGGGATGAAGACTTGAATGACGACCTCATCCTTCGAGATGCCGGTTGCGCCCGCCCCTATAATAAGGAAACGGGCTAAACGCTTAAGCGGCCTTCTTCTTGGTGGCGGGAACGTCGGTGAGGACGCCCATGATGTCACCCTCCTTCATGATCAGGAGGTCGACACCGTCGATCTTGACCTCAGTGCCCGACCACTTGCCGAACAGGACGCGGTCACCGACCTTGATGTCGATCGGGATCAGCTTGCCGGCCTCGTCACGGCCGCCCGAGCCGACGGCGATGACTTCGCCTTGGGAGGGCTTTTCCTTGGCAGTGTCCGGAATGATGATGCCGCCTGCGGTCTTGTCTTCGGCGTCGATGCGCTTGACCACAACGCGGTCGTGGAGCGGACGAAATTTCATGCGATCCTCCTTGGATTTTGTGATTTATTTTCTGGATTGGCAGTCGCAATGAGCGAGTGCTAGTCGCTCTTCACATAAGCCTACAACACTCGCCCGCAAGGGCTTCGGCCCAGGATGTTAGACTTTGCCTCGAGTCCCTAGAGGACGAGGCCCTAGTGCGATTGATAGCAGGCGAAATAGTCATGCTGATAGACGGTGGCATTCGTGCTCGATTTGACCGAACGCCAGCGCGCCGAGGGAGCCCTTCGGGATAGCGAATACAAGCTCCGCCAAATCGTCGACGCCGTGCCAGGCATCATCCGGTCGTCGGCCCCGGACGGCAAGTTGGCAATGCAGATCGTCGAAGTCTGCCAGACTGCCGAAGCGTGGATCGACAACGCAGTAGTCTGCGACGTCAGAGCCGAAATCAACCATCGGCGACGGGTAGACGGGGGAGATCCAGATCGCGTCGACCCCAAGGCTGACAAGATAGTCGAGCCGACGCTCGATCCCCATGAGGTCGCGATGCCGTCGTCATTGGTGTCCTGAAAGGAACGTGGGTAGATCTGATAGATCACAGCCGCCTGCCACCAGAGCGCGGTCATGCAGCAGCCAATCCGAGCGGTGAAAATGAACTCTCTACCTGTTGTGATCAGAAGACGACGGTTCTTCTCCAGCTCTCGTACTTCGGACCGGCTGGAACTGTAGCCAAGCTCCGCACAAGGACGGCGTTGCCCACGAGCGGACGTCCGCGGTTGTGCCCAAAAAACACTTCTGAGAGCCTCACGTTGAGAATGCCCTATCCGGAATTTTCACACGAACGGCAGGAAGATGTCGGGCCGTGTGGGTAGAAGCCGCCGAAAATAGCCCCGTCCCTCAGCCGAAACGGCACCGCTGCCAGCAAAGAAGTCGTCCGGCATACGACGCGTTTTGCCAGCCACACGCTCGAGCGGCACGAGCTGAGGTTCGATGCGGTCGCCGTCATAGTGTAGCACCACCGAGCCACTGCCGGTTAAGGCGCTTTGCGCGGCAAATTCGCCTGCGGCGAAAGCCTCCTTGCGGTCGGTTTCGTCGATCACGCCGATATATCCGCGTGGTAGATAGCCTAGCGTATCGACGCGCGCCCTTGCCTTGCGAAAACGCGATTTCAGCGCTTTCTGGATTTCGATGCCGAGATCGCCGCCGGTCAATTGCAGATTGCCATGGGCGTCGCGCTCGACCGCCCCGCCCGCCAGCGCCTCGGTGAGAGGCCGACCCATCTCGTCCTGCACGCCCTCGGACATCGAAACGATGCAGCGGCCCAGACGCGCATAAACCGCATCGACCTCGTCGAGGAACCGGGGAACCGAGAACGGCTGTTCCGGTGTGTAGATCAGATGCGGGGCATCGTCGGGCGACTGCTGCCAGCCTGCGGCGGCGGCGGTGAGAAAGCCGGCATGACGGCCCATAACGATGGCCACATGGATGCCGGGCATGGCGCGAAAATCGAGATCGATGCTGACAAGGGCGTTGGCGACGAAGGCGGCGGCCGAGATGAAGCCGGGGACATGATCGTTCTCCATCAAGTCGTTATCGATCGTCTTGGGGGCATGCACGAAATGGCAGGGGCCACTTGACTGTTGACGCAGCAGTTCGAGCGTTCCGGCCGTGTCATTGCCGCCAATATAGACGAAGGCACGGGCGTCGAGCCGGTCCAGCGCCGCGAGGATATCAGAGCATGTGTCGGGATCTGGTTTGTCACGGGTCGAGCCGAGCGCCGAATTGGGCGTGTTGCCGAGGCGGTGCAGATCCGCCTCGGGGACGGCGGTGAGGTCGACGACGTTGTCCGCCTTGAGGCCGCGCACGCCATAGCGCGCGCCGAGAATCTGCAACGACGGATCATGCCTGCGCGCGGCAAGGATGGCGCCGCACAGCGTCTGGTTGATCACAGCGGTGGGGCCGCCGCCCTGGGCAATGACGATCGATGGCATGAATCCTCCATAACTTATTCTTGCCGTGTCGCCCGCGGACAGTGAGAGACGATTGAAGCGAAGATTATCCAATCCTGCAACGAGCTGTGGCCTGCAGCGAATGGATCTTTGGATCTGCGTCTTGCTAACCGTGCTAAAGGTCGCCCTTAGGAAGGGACCGCCTTGCGCCAACTGCGGTCCATCGACGATCCACTTCGACAACCACCAGCTTGCCCGCCCACGCCCGTCTACTGCTGACGCTGAAGCACCCGGTTCGGCGTGCTCACATCGTTTGTCTCTGGATTTTCTTTGGTCTCCCGGTGCACACGTCGTGCACACGCTGCCCTCTAACCAATTGAAAAGCTTAAACTCTCGCTGCAATCCATCATGGGCAAGTTTGAGCTAGCTCCAGCAATCGATGTCCGATTCGAGCCAATCATTGCAAGGTTCGTCCTACAAAAGACATGCTGTAGACCGTCTTTCAGACCTGCCCCAAGAGCCCGCACATTCAAATCGTGGAGCCCCCCTCCGACCTCAAGATGCTTGGGCTTTGCGTGCTATACGCAGTCCGTTCTACGGTTTGCGTGTGATCTAATTTCCGAGCGCGCCAGCGTTTTCATCGATCGTACAATGGCTTAGGACGAACCGGTTTCGTTCTGGATGATCGTTTTCGTGCTGCGAGTAAGTTCGACTCGCTGCCAGCAAAATCGAGACATTACCAACCGCTTCAAATCACTCCGCGCAACAAGAGCGCAACCGGGCGCGGATTGGCGCTTGTTCTGAAATGCGATGTGCACAATGAGGAACGACCCCGACGCGGACGGCGCGCCGGGGTCGCCATTCTGTCAACTCCCGACCGGGTGGGGGCGTAAGGGTCGGGAGCCGACAGACTAGCTCTGACACCACCGCTCGTTCCGCTCCTAAGCGACGCCATTAAGGGTTACTCCCGCCCAACCTGCCGGAAAACGATATCCATTCGCCGCTGGTCGAGGGCTAGCCGAGCGAGGCCGTTAGCAAATCAGCAAGCAGGTCGGCGCAGGCTTCTCAGAGGGACGGGACCGGTTTGGGGAACGTCTTACGGTCTCCGTTTCGGAGGAGCTGGCGTACGGGCCCTGGCGCCGGCTCCTCTTTCATAAAATCTGTGTATGCACTGCGACAGTCATTTGCCGTCGCGTTTGCCGGATTGACGGCACTGGGAACTTCAGGGCTCCAGCGCTTGGAATAACAGGCGCCGCAGGGACAAATCATTTCTCCTCAGCGAAGCGAGGACGCGATGTTCTCGAAGCGGTCAACATCGGCGAGCAAGCTCCGAACCTGCAGGGCCCTCCCTTCGCGAGAAAGTCCGGCGGCGCCGTGGCAAGCGCTTCTAGATGGCCGTAGCGCTGTGTCTCAGGCCCTAGATATTCGGGCCGCCCGTCCCCGTCCTCATGGGCATCGATAAACGCTTCGCGACAAGGTTCGGTAGGTCGATACTCGGCTGGACGTGGGCGAGGTCATCAACTTCGCGATGGGCGTTTCGGGCCAGCCCAAGTAGGCTGAGAGTTCCAAGTTGCCAGCCTCTGCCTAATCTGCTCCGCCTGCTCCTTCGTCAGTTTCTCAGCCAAACTGTAATCGTTCAATTGGGCCGCCCCCTTGCGTTGTCGATCGTAAACCATCCAGTCGGTGCTTCCCTTTCGAACGAGGAACCTTGGCTGTATCGGTGCCGTGTAATTCACCGCAAACTCCCTCAGCAATATGAACGACGTAATATCTTCTTAAGTATAGCACTTGGCATTCGATGCTTTTGTGAACTTGCACACACACGCCGAACGCCTCGTGCGCTCCGATTCGCTCCAATCGTCATCGGCGCAGGCTCGTGAAAATATCGGGCCCGCGGATCACCGATTGCATCGAACATGGTTCCGCGGTTCGGACTACCGTCGTGCACGAGCCACTCGAAATCCTGATAGATTTGACCGCGAACGCAATTCCAAATTGCCGACAAAAGCTCTAGCGATCTTTTGTCGGCGTAATGATCGTAGTTGCGCGCACGAAATCGATAATCCGTCCGGGCTCTGACCGAGATTCGCGGGCGATGTAGATCGCTCCCAGGTCACAGAAGTGTGTCGCGCTCGCAACGTCACAACAGTTCCCTGTGTGGATGAGCGTGTTTGGACTTCACTGCGTTGCGCATTTGCCCTCTACTAATATCGGACCTTCGGCGGCAATTTTATTTCCAAGACGTCCATTTGAAATCGGGGTCCAGGAGGCCGCTGTTCAGCGGCCAGCGGCCTCTTTCGTTATTTGAGATTCATCGATTGCAATGACATCTTCCGACGCCATCTGCGTCAATCGGACTGCCATTAGGTCATGGGGACAAGATGATTGAAGAACGCAAACCTTACGTGGCATTTGGAGTGGACCCGGCCGGCGTCGCACGCGCAACGTATGAACTTCGTTGCAGTGACGACGAAGAGGCAAAGCGCCGAGCTGAGGGTTTTTTGGACGAGCACGAATTCGTCGAGTTGTGGATCGACTACAAAAGGATCGCTCGTCTGAAGCGAAGCTAGGAAGAGCGTCGACGCGGCATCAAACTCCGAACGAATGCCTCATTTGAACGGAGGCCGTCAGCGTCTGGCCATCATGCTCGCTTCAGCAAGGCGCCTTTTCTCGACCCCTGGAGAAGCTGCTTGGCCGTTCGCGAAGTTCACCGGTTGAAGTCACCGACCGGACAGCTTGCGCAGAACGAGCAGCAGTAGAAGCTGGCCCGCTCCGATGCCGGCGAGGCCTCCTGCAACCTTGAAGATTGCGTCGGCCAGATGGCCGTGCCGGTCAGGGGTTAGCAATTGCATTGCTTCGAGCGTGAACGCACTGAAAACGACCAAGAGCACGACCAGCATGGCGCGCCGGGGATAACCCACCACAAGGGCCAGTGCCATCACCGCGAACGCGGCGAAATGCTCGACGTGCGGATCAGCAGCAAACGAGGGACGGTCCCCGATCGGGGACAGTGTGGCGAACGCAATAAAGGCCAGCGTTAGCCAGCCAATGACCATTCCGAACGTCCTGATCCTTGATGCAAGCAAGCAACAATTTCCAAATCGCGGTGCCCGGGATGCACCGTCGCTGAATTAGCCCATCGCGCGTGTCAGCGACAGGCGGGATCGGGGCAAAACCGGGTCGCCCGCAAGGACTAATCCCGATGGCTTTCCCGTAGAGCCTCCGTAAGTCGAAATTCCAACTTCTCGGTGCGCGACAAGCGCTACGATGAACAACGAGGGGGCGGCACCTCACCTTGAAAGCAGCGAGGCCGTTATGGAGCGCTTATACCTGGGCATCACCGTTACCAGCACATACGTCTTGGTCACGATTGCGCTGATCGTGGCTTTCATGCACTGACCGGCAGATAGGTCTGGCACGGCTTGTCTTGTGGCGAGCCACAACAACTTTCACCGCTCACCCGCAACTATCGACGAAAGCCCGAAAGCCGATCGAGATCCGGCGGGAGGTCGCCCGCCAGTTTGCGGCCGACATGCAGGCCGGCACCAAGTTGCGGTTGAGCGAGGTCAAACGACTTTTTGAGTTGATGCGAACCGGGCCGATTAACGCTCCCGCTTAACGCTCCTTGGGCTTGGGCTTTCCTTCCTATTGACGCTGTTGGGAGCCGAGGTGATAGGCGCCATTATCAGGCGGCGATTTGAATGCGCGATTTATTTGGACTGACGCAGCGTTTGCTGGTGGTTTTGATCTTCGTGCCTTTCGAGCGATTGTTCGCCGCGAGGCCTCAGAAGATTTTCAGGCGTGGCCTGCTGACCGACATGGCCTTCCCGTTCATCAACGCCGGGCTGGTGCTGGCCGGCGTGATCGCCATCATGACGGCGGCCATCCTTGTCAATCAATCGATCCTGCCTGCGGCAGTAACGCAGGCGATCGGCGATCTTCCGTATCTGGTTCAAGTGCCCCTTGTGATCCAGATCGCCGACCTCGGCGTCTACTGGACGCACGGCGCGCTGTTTCCGGTTTACGCGCTCGGCTTCTCCATCGAAGCGATCGGGGCCTACCTGCTCGTCTACTACTGGCAGGCCTGGCTGGTTCACGCCAATGTCCGCCTGAACCATGGACCGCTGCGCCACGTCCTGGTGTCGCCGGAATTTCATCACTGGCACCACAGCAGCGAGACGGCAGCCAGGGACAAGAACTTCGCCGGGCTGTTCTCCTTCTACGACGTGCTGTTCGGGAGCACCTACCTTCCGAAGGGGCAAAATCCGAAGGCATTCGGCGTCGATCATCCAATGCCCTCCAGCTACCTGGCGCTCCTGGCCTACCCGTTTGTCGCGTGGACCGCGAAGCGCAAGCGCGACGATCCGTCAGCCATCCAACCTCTGTCGAACGGTGGAAAGCCTGCACAGCCGCGCCAAAGCGCGCCGCTGAGCTAGCCGCGCAAGCTCTTCTCCCCGAACCAGCGCCGGCAGGCGCGGCTGAAGCTCGTCGCGTCGGTGTAGCCGAGCGCGGCCGCCATCTCGTCGCGCGACTGTGTATCGGCAGTGAGCATTGTCCGGGCGCGCTCCCGCAGCACGCCGTCGAGCAGCGGCCGGAAGGCGCAGCCCGCCTCCGCCAGCCGCCGCACCAGCGTCCGGCGCGAGGTGCCGACGAGGCGCGCGGCTTCCTCCTCGCCGAGGCGCTGCGGCAGCCGCGCCGCAATCAGGCTCTCGACGATCCGCGCCAGCGCCGCGGTGTCGGAGCGCGGCTTCTCGATTTCCTCGAGCGCTTCGATCGCCTTGGCGTGCAATTCCGGATCGGCAAACGGCGAAGGCCGCGCGCATAGCTGCTTCGGCACGTCGAAGATGAAGGCGGCGGCGTTGAACTTCACCGCGCAGGAATAATGCTGCATCAGCCCCTCCGCGCCGGCAGGCGGCGGCCAGGGAAACTGCAAGGTCGCCTGGTCGATCGCATCCTCGAGCAGCTGCGCATAGACCGCGTGCACGTTGAGGCTGACCGCCAGCGCCACGGCGCGCCACAGCGCGCCCTCCATGGCGACCGCAGGAGAGATCTCAATCTGGATCGAGCGCGGCGTTGTGCGCAGCCGGTTGCGGATGAAGGGCGCGCGGGTCGACCCGAAGCGCGCGCCGGTGTTGAGGGCATCCGCGATGGTCGGCGCCGTCCTGGTCGCGACATCGAGCGCGCCTTGCAGCGATGTCGACCAGACCGCCGCGGCCGACAGCGGCCACAGCTCGCCATGCCGGCGGGTGATGTTGGCGGCGAGGATCACCAGCGACGACACCGGCATGTGAGCGCCGGGCTGGTCGAGCACGTCCTGCTCGATTGCAGTGCCCTGCAGCAGCTCGTCGCGTTCGCCCCGCGTCTTGCCAAACGCCCGCACCAGCGCCCGCGCATAGCTCACGGACACCGGCATGCGAAGGACATCGGCCTCCGATCCCTGCATTGCCTTGGCGCCCCTCCCTCGCGAGCGTCCAGCCGGACGGACCTGATGGAACAGGCTTGGCGCAAAATGCCACAAAATTGGCCTGTTGGGAACTGGCGGCGCAGGCCCGCCTCGCGGCATCCTGAGCCCAATAACGGCGAACGCCGCCTCGATAAGAGATGCTGGAGGAAATGCGATGATCTTCACGGGCACCAATGCCGCTGGCGAAACGATCACCTACCGGGACGGCAAGCGCTATCTGTGGATGCTCTCGTTCATCCCGCCGCTGATCCCGCTGTTGTCCTACTGGCTCTTCCTGCGGACGCACAATCCGCTGGTGACGCTGATTCCGTTCGTCTTCATCTTCATCCTGATCCCGCTGCTCGATGTCCTGTTCGGTGAGGACACCCACAATCCGCCGGCGGAAGTGGTCGCCGCGATGGAGGCCGATCCCTATTATCTGCGGCTGGCGCGCATCACCGTGGTATTTCCATGGATCAACTACGTCGCCCTGATCGCCTTCTTCGGCACGCAGGAGCTGCCGTGGTGGTCGTATGTCGCTTTGCTGCTCGGCGTCGGCACCATCAATGGCGGTGCGCTTCTGATCGGGCACGAGCTCGGCCACAAGGCTGATCGGCTTAACATCTTGTTCGGCATGCTCGCCAACTGCGCGGTGGGCTACGCCCATTTCCGCGTCGAGCATAATCGCGGCCATCACACCTGGGTCGCGACCCCCGAAGATCCCGCCAGCGCGCGATTCGGTGAATCGATCTATGCATTTGCCACCCGCGAGCTGCCGGGCGCCTTCAAGCGCGGCTGGCGCAATGAGGCCGAGCGGCTGACCCGGCGCGGCGAGCCGGTCTGGTCGGTCAACAACGAGATCCTGCAGGGCTTTGCGCTGACGCTCGTCGTCGCGGCGATTCTGATTGCGCTGTTCGGCTGGAAGGTCGCGCCGTTCATCGTCGCGCATCATTTCCTCGGCTGGTATGCGCTGACCCAGGCCAATTATGTCGAGCATTACGGATTGCTGCGCGAGAAGCTGCCGAACGGCCGCTACCAGGCGGTCGAGCCGCGCCACTCCTGGAACACCAACCACATCGTCTCGAACCTGATGACGTTCCATCTGCAACGTCACTCCGATCACCACGCCAACCCGATGCGCCCCTACCAGTCGCTGCGCGATTTCGACGACATCCCGCGGCTCCCGAACGGCTACACCGGCATGTTCGGCCTGGCTGCGATCCCGCCGCTCTGGTTCCGTGTGATGGACCCGAAGACACTGGCGTGGGCCGGCGGCGACAAGAGCAAGCTCAATCTGGGCGACCGGCCGGTGAATGCGTGATTGCAGGTCTTGCCCGGCCTGCGAGCAGGCCGGGCAATCGTCGTCAATACAGTCGATGCGCGGTCAACGCGAGACGTAGCCTGCAGCCAGCGGCTTGAAGCGATAGACCAGATACGGGGCCTTGTTCTCGCCCTTGCCGCCGTGGAACATCGCGGCCGCAGAGGCGTCGGAGCACACCAGCAGATGATCCTGCATCGTGCCGCGCAGGCTGTGATCCCCGTCGATGAAGACGAGGTCGGGGCTTCAGCCGGTCGACATGCGCACCCACCAGCGGTGAAGTCGAATAAGCCTGGAGATAGACCGGCTCGATGCCGGCCTGCTCCTGCAACAGATCGAAATAGGTCGAGATGAAGGGCGTCGGCGCGATCGGATCGAGTGCGATCACGGTCTTGAGATCGGCGCCGCTGTTCCTCAGCCACTTCGTAACCAGGATGAACATGCCGCCCCAGCAGCAGCCGATTTCCATACAGGAGGAAATGCCGGACGCGTTGTGCGCGCGCCAAGCCGGATATGGCGCGAGCGCGCTTCCCGGGCGGAGAATCTTGCATCCCGCCGCTGACCGCGTCCGTCCACGGCATGTCTTGCGGCCGCCCGCTTTCACCCGCTCGGGATCTTCCGGCGCACGGCCTCCACGCCGGCATCGGTGACGCGGTACTTCCGCCCCATCTCCGGCAGGATCCAGCCCTTCTCGATCATTCCGGCAATGGTGCTCGGGCCAACACCCGCAGGAAACGGCCGGCGATGTCGGATGGCGTCGATCGCGACCCGCTCCAGATGGGTGGCGACATGCGAGGGGCGCGCGCGAAACGCCTTGGCCATGATGAGGACCGACAGCACCTCGGCGCGCCGGCGCACGGCCGAAGCGCTGCGGGTCAGTTCGTTGCTGATCTCGAGAGCGTTCTTGCCGGCTCTGGCGAGTTCTCTGAGTTTCTCGTCCTCGTCAGAGCTCCAGCGCCGCACGATCCCCATCTGCTCCTCACCGCCTGGATACCCATCTCGAACCGATGCATACGCAGGCGGCGCTGATTTGCCATGTGACTTTCGGCACCTCTTGATGTGACGTTGGAGACTGTCGCCATCAACAAGGCCGATCGCGAAAACACTCCTAGTGCTTGCTGGGTTCAAGCGTGATGAGCACGCCGGTCGGTTCGGGCACGTGCGGCCGCAGCGACGTCAGCTCCGGATCGCTCCACTCGGCAAGGCTCACCACCTCGCCGGTCTGCCCCGGCATGTCGGAGCTCTGGGCAGGTTCGAGGACCTTGAGGCCACTGGTGTCGACGAAGAATGTGTGCTCGCCGAACACGCTGTTCAGCTGCGCCACCGCCGGATGATCATCCGGAAGCACCTGAGCGTTAAGTTGCGTCATGGTCTGCTTGACTTGCGTGGAATTGAGCTTCATCCGCTGTTCCTTCTTTGTTGGTTCCGGCCTTGGATGTTTCCCTGGCTGGTTCCTCCCCGCCCGCACCCCTCGCCGGGGGCTTCGAAGTCTCGAACCGATCAGGCAACGAAACGTTCCGCAGACGCGACGCATTGACCGCGTGCGCGCGGGTTCCAGATCCATCGCTATGTGACGCGTGGCACGACGCTGGGCGTGCCCACTCTCTACGTGGCGGAAGGCTTCTTCCTGGCGAGCCCTTCCAGATGCACGCGGCGCGCAGCGGTCTTGCGTGCGCGCGCCCTGGTGCGGCAGGCCCGGCAGCGCACGGCCTTGGTGAACACGTCGCCCTTGGCGGTCTCGTACCACCATTTCTGCTGCAACGGCGTCCACACCTCGGCAACGCCGCAATCCTTGCAGACGAACGGCTCGGGCCGATAGGTTCCGCGTTCGACGAAATCTGGAGTCGAATAGCTGTTCGAGGGCGCGAGCTGGCTCGTGACCACCGCAACCTCGTCGCGCGCCAGCGCGATCTTGTAGTCGCGCAGGCGCTGCCGTTCGGCGGCGCGTTGCGCCAGCGTGCGACGCCATTCCTCAGCCTTGCGCTGTTTGGCTTCGATCTCGCCCCGCGTCTGCTTGCTGCGCTTCACGCCCATACCATCCGGCTTGCACCGTATCGACGAACTTGCCGCCCGGCAGCCCGGCCACATCAGGACGATGTCACTGACAGGCTGCAGGTCAGCGCAGGCTTGCCATGGTAGCCGCAGCAGTGCCGGGCGGCCAGATTGATCCGGGCGGAGGTTAAGTCTGCCCCTGCTCCGCCGGCCGCATGCGGATCAGTGCATCGAGAACCAGGACAAGTACGGGACGCTGCTCGTCGTTGACGAGCTCGGTCTTGAAAATCACGACGGCGTCGCGTCGCTCCGGCCTGATGGTGATTTTCTGGATCCGGGATTGGCCGGTGAGCGTGGCGCCCGGGCGGACCGGGCTCGGCAAGCGGATCTCGAAGCTCCGCCCGACGATGCCCGCCACCTTGGTCCAGATCGCCTCCACGACGAGCCGTTGATAGATCGCGATGGTATTGAAGCCGCTTGCGATCAGGCCGCCGAACGGGCCCGCCGCGGCCGCGACGGGATCGGTATGGATCGGCACCGGATCATATTTCCCGGCGAACTCCAGGATCTCGGCTTCGCCGATCGTGTAGGTGCCGAGCTAGAATGTCGGGCCTTCGGTGAGATCTTCCGCATACAGCATCGCGCGTCTCCGTCTGTCGCGCGACGATAGACCAATGCTGCGGGCTTTCCATTACCTCCGACGTCAAGAACTTCGCGCGCAGGTCTCCGGGCGCGAGGCAGCGACGCGAGCCGCACCCGCCGCCCGCGTCTTGCTGCAAGCATACCGCTGCTATTGCAGCCGGGCCGCCCTCGCCTTTGCCGCCTTCACCGTGTTCTCCATCAGGCAGGCGATTGTCATCGGGCCAACGCCGCGCGGCACCGGCGTGATCGCGCCGGCGACCTGCACCGCTTCGTCGAAGGAGACGTCGCCGCACACCGCGTAGCCGCCGTCCGGCTTCTCGACGCGCGTGGTGCCGACGTCGATGACGATGGCCTGCGGCTTGATCCAGTCGCCGCGCACAAGGCCAGCCTTCCCCACCGCGCTGACCAGGATATCGGCCTGACGGCAGATCTTGCTGATGCCGCGGGTGTGGATGTGGGTTTGCGTCACGGTCGCCTGCTCCTGCAGCAACAGCGCGGCCATCGGCTTGCCCACAATGTTGGAGCTGCCGATCACCACGGCATGAGCGCCGGTGAGATCTGGCCGGATCGACTTGATCAGCCGGAGACAGCCGAGCGGCGTGCACGGCACCAAGGCATCGTCGCCGTGAAACAGCCGGCCTGCGTTCAGCGCGTGCAAGCCGTCGACATCCTTGGCAGGATCGACCGCCGCCATCACGCGCAAGGCGTCGATGTGCGCCGGCAGCGGCAGCTGGATCAGGATGCCGTCGATATCGTCACGTGCGTTGAGCGCGTCGATCCTGGCGAGCAGATCGGCCTCGCTGGCGTCATCCGGCAGGCGTTCGACCTCGCCGCGCAGGCCAAGCCGCTCGGCCATCCTGACCTTGCTCTGTACGTAAATTTGGCTCGCCGGGTCACAGCCAACCAGCACGACCGTAAGCCCGGGCGCGCGGGGCAGCCGGTCCAGTTCGCTCGCAACCTTGTCGATGACAATTTGGGCATGTGCATGCCCATCAAGAATGTTCGCCGTCATGGCACCTCCGTTTCGAAGCGGTGCCCAGGCGCGCGGCGTTCAGTCTCTGCGCTCCCCGATGGTGGTCCATCCAAGCGCCAGTCGCGCAGATGGCGTCCTCATAGCCGCCCGGCCCGGCAAACGCAAATCACGCACGCTTGCGGCCGACCCGGCGACGAATTGCCCCTGTTTTTGCCAGTGGATCGGTGCCGGGCGGGGCCCCTCCGGGGGTAGGATTCGGGCAGAACTTGCGATAAGCCTCGGCGCTTGCCGGGCTTTTCCGATCCCCGGCGCCATCCTTCCGGTCATCACGCCACTTCGGACATTTTCACCATGAGACATATCATCCTCGCGCTGGCGCTCCTCTGCCCGGCTGCCGCGCTTGCTCAAGGCACCGCTCCAGCCACCACCCCACCCCCCGCCGCCGACAAGCCGGCGGCGGCCGCGCAGCCGATGGTCGGCGACAAGCCGCTGGTCCAGGTCGGCAAGAAATCGGCGGCCAAGAAGGGCGAGAAGGCCGCAGCACCCGGCAAGCCGCAATCGGTCGCGCAGAAGCTCCAGGCCTGCCAGGACATCGACGACGCCACCAAGGAGCGGCTGATGTGCTACGACGAGATCTTCAAGCCGCAGCCCAAGCCGAAGGCCGCCCCTGCCAAGGGCGTCGCCGAATGCCGGTTCGTCAAGGAAGAGGACGAGCGGCTGACCTGTTACAACGGCTTCGCCGACAAGATTCCGCGCCTGCCGCGCTAACCGGTTCCGGCCACCCGGGGCGCCTTCCCGCAACCGGTTTTACCTGGCTGACATCGCGGACATGAAAATGCCGCCGCAAGCGTTTGCGGCGGCTTATCGATTGCCGGTTGCCGCGTGTCCCTGCCTACCAGGTACCGAAGCCGCCGAAGAAGCCCATGCGTGGCTGCTGTTGCGCGACACGGTAGGGCTGATACATGCCGGGCTGGGCCAGCCGCATCGGCTGCTGGGAATGGGTATGGCTGCGCGCAATCTTGCGCTTCTTCGGCGCCTGCACCGGCTGCTCGGCCGGCTTCGCCTCGGCCACGACCGGCCCCTTGCGCGCGTCAGCCTTCTCCGGCGGAATGAACTGGGCGAACGTGTCACGGACGCGGGCCTGCGCCGACGCATCGCTGGCAGCCGCCGGGGTCGCTGCGGCAACCGCGTTCACCTGCGACGGAACGATGGTCGGCAGGTTGGTGTCGTACACCACCCGCTCCGGCAGTTTCTGGGTCGACTTGATGCGTACCATGGTCTTGTTGTCGACGCCGGGCGACGACAGACCCTGGCTGGCGACCACAGCCTCCTGCGGTACGATGGCATTGACGACGAAGAGCAGCGCGAGCAGCACGCCACCAACGAAAAGGAAATAACGCGCCACAGGCATTTTGGTAGCTCCCCCCGCGCTACGGGCGCGGTTCAACTCGACGCGACGACATCTGTCATCGCGCAACGAATTCATCGTCTGCGCATGATCACCCGGACAAACGCCATCGCGCTCCCGGGTCGTTCTCTAACGGTCGGCTTATTAGTTAGTTCCTGCCTGGCCGTTACGGTTCACCCGGCAAGTCAATTTGCGGTCACTTTTTCGGGATGCAGGGTTTAGGCGCGGCTGGCGGTCACGACAGTGCATTTCGCCTTGTTTGCGTTAACGTTTACGAACCCGATCAGCATCCGCGGGTAGGTCTTGCGGCTTTTCATGGCGATGGTGTCCGGGATCAGCCGCTTGCGTTCGGTCACGGGACTGCCGTCGCCCCGGATGAAGGCGCAGGCGATCTCGATGTCCTTCACCGCGAAATCATTGGCATTGCGCAGCGTCAGGGTGACCAGCACCTTCGAACCCAGCCCGCCACGCTGCCAGGATTGCGAGGCGATCCGCAGCCTGTCCAGCGGCGATCCTTCGGTACCCGGCCCGGACGCTTTGGCCGCCTCGGCCTGCTGCGCGGCGGTGGCCACGCCGACCGTGGCCAGCTCACCTGCCGGTGCGGCTGGCGCATCCTTTGCAGCTTGATTTGTGATTTGGCCGGGCTGCGCCCCGGTCGATGCATCCTGCACGGAAGACACCGGCCTGACATCCCGGTCTTCGGCATCGCTCGGCTCGGGAAGCATGAACCACGCCGCAATTCCGGCGACCGCGATCACCGACAGCAGCAGGCTGGCGTAAAAGCCGCCACCGCCAAGACGTCCGGCGGCAACCCTTCGAAACGACGCCAAGCCGATCCGCATCGTCGTGCCCTCACCCTCGACGCCCGATCGAGCCGCCACCCAGTATAGAAGCCGCAGGCATCGCAGCATGCGGCATCCGGGACGGCCGCAGGTCGAGCGGCCACGCGAGAACAATCACCGACGGCCGGAATGGTTTCATTCCGGGACGACAATCTTGCGGCTGGCATCACGGAGGGATGGTATCCCAACGGACCGATCGCTAGATTTGCGCAGCCCGAGAGCGAGTGCCGCACCCCCAAGAGCGCGCGAGAACAACAAGGAGACCGCAATGCCTGTCGTCACCTGGGACCACGTCCATCTGCGCAGTCCCGATCCCGAGGCCACCGCGACCTGGCTACGCGACATTCTGGGCGGCGAGATCATCCGCGGCCCCGGCCGCATCGACGTCCAGCTCGGCGGCGCCAAGGTGTTCATCGCGGAGGTGACGCAAGGCGACGGCGTCAACGCCCCGCCGGTGACGCCGTATCAGGGGCTCGATCATTTCGGCCTGACCGTGAAGGACATCGACGCGGTCGCGGCCGAGATCAAGGCCAAAGGCGTCGAGTTCACCAAGGAGCCGACCACGATCCGCCCCGGCGTGCGGATCTGCTTCATCCGCGGCCCGCAGGGCATCTCGATCGAGCTGCTCGAGCGCGACCAGAAATACGTGTGAGCGACGACCGATCCGCTACGTCATGCTGCCGGGCATGAAGCAGCGGATCGTCACGCCCATGTAGCTCTTGATCGGCCAGACCATGGCGCGGCCGACCCGGTTGGGCTCGGTGACCACAGCCTCGTCGGGGACGTCGACCCAGGCTCCGTCGAGACGCACGCGGTAGTGCCCGTCCTTCGATTCCCAATCGACGTCGCTGACCGCGCTGCCGTCGGCATCCGAGCAGCACGGGCCCTTGCCACTACGCAGCCCGTCGAACCATTCCTTGAGCGGCGAATTGGCGTAACGGCCGTCGGGATCGCGCGCCCGCGCGATTTGCACCGCTGCCGCCAACACCAGCATCATCAGCCCGAGAGACACCATCACACGGCCCACACGATGGACCCAAGTTCCATTGGCATTGCGAGGACGCGCCAATCGGCCGCCCGAATCAATCCAGTCCGACATGTGTTCGCTCCAGCACTCACCGGCCAGTGCAACCAGAGCTATGCATTTCGCGGGCCAGTTCGATTCGCGCGCACGGTCCGCTGTCATCGCGCCGTCACACCGCCTGGCAGGAACCGAGGGTTCACGGCCACTCCGGACCCCCCGGAATCAACCTGCCGCATTGCACGAGGTTGCTCGCTTTGGCATAAAAAACCAATCCGGATTGCTGCGGGCGCGGCAGCCGGTAAATGGGACAATATGAAGAACGGGCTGTACTCAATCCACGTCACCCTGCTGGACGGACGCGTCGGCAAGGGCAGCGGAGTGATTCTCTTCCGCGACGGGCAAATTCTCGGCGGCGATGCCTATCTGTATTACACCGGCAGCTACACGGTGAAGGGTGATGCGTTCAAGGGCGAGGTCCTCGTGCAACGCCACACCACGCCGCGCGAGACCGACAACCCGCTGTTCGGCGGGCCGGCGCCGGTCGGCATCGGCGTCTCCGGCACCTTCACCGACACCCGCGGCACAATGAGTGGAACCGCGCTGGTCGGCAAGGCGAGCCTGATCTTCGGCGCAACGCTGCACAAGCTCGCGGATATCAATTAGGGCCTCATGGTATTTTGACCCGTCATCCTGAGCGCGTAGCGCGTCTCGAAGGATGCACGGCCCCGCTAGTGGCCGTCGATCCTTCGAGACGCGCGCAAGAGAGCGCTCCGGGATGACGGATCAGAGCGCGCGGCCTACTCCGCCGCCTGCTCCAGCGGCGCGACGCGCGGCAGGATCATCTGGATGCGGGTGCCGTTGCCCGGTGCGGACTCGAGCGAGAGCCGGCCGCCGAGGCGGTTGGTGATGATGCTGTAGACGATGTGCAGCCCGAGCCCGGTGCCGCCCTGATCGCGCCGCGTCGTGAAGAATGGATCGAAGGCGCGGCGGCGCACGTCGAGGCTCATGCCGCAGCCATTGTCGGCGAAGATCACCTCGACATAGTCGTTGCCGGAGGCGTGCACCTGGATCTCGACCTCGCCGGCCTTGCCGTCCGGGAACGCATGCGCGACCGCGTTGAGGAACAGGTTGGTCAGCACCTGGCCATACGGTCCGGGATAGGAATTCATGATCAGGTTCGGCTCGCAATCGACGTTGAGCGTCAGATTGTGCTTGCGCAGGCCGGGCCGCAGACTCATCACCACCTGCTCGGTGAGATCGCCGAGATCGAAGGTGCGCTGGTCCGAATAATTGCGGTCGGCGGCGACCTGCTTGAACGACTGGATGAGCTCCGCGGCGCGGTTCAGATTGGCGACCAGCTGCGAGGAGGCATCCCGCGCGGTGTTCAGGAAGTCGTTGAGGCTCGAGCGGCGCAGGTCGCCGCGCTCGACCTGGGTCGCGAAGTTTGCGGTCTTGCGCTCCAGCGCGGAGGCCACCGTGAGGCTGATGCCGACGGGATTGTTGACCTCATGGGCGACACCGGCGACCAGGCGGCCGAGCGCGGCGAGCTTCTCGGCCTCGATCAGCGAATTCTGGGTTTCCCGCAGGTTGCGCAGCGCCGCCTCCGCGGAATCCCTCGCTTTGCGCATCTCCTGTTCGGAGCGCTTGCGCTCGCCGATGTCGAGCGCGACCGTGACGATGTTCTCGATGTCGCCCTGGGCATCGAGGATCGGCAGCTTGTTGACGAGCCATTGCCGCATGTTGCCGGCTGCGTCCTTGTACTCTTCTTCATAGAAACCAAGCTCGCGGCGCGCCGACAGCACGCGCTTGTCGTTTTCGTCGGTCTTGGCTGCGCCGTAGCGCGACATCAGCTCGGCGGTGGTCTGGCCGATCGCGTCCTGCGGCTCGATGCCGAAGATGCCCGCCATGTAGCGGTTCATCAGCACGTAGCGCAGGTTGCGTTCCTTGACGTTGATGACGGCGGGCACCGTGTCGATGACCATCTGCAACAGCCGGCGGCCTTCGGCGATGGCATCCTCGGCGCGTTTCTGGTCAGTGATGTCGCGCACCGTGCCCTCGTAGCGGACCACCTCGCCCTCGTCGTTGCGTACGACGGTCGCGGAATCGGACAGCCACAGCACGGTGCCGTCGCGCGAGCGCACCTGATACTCGTAGTCGCGCACCGTGCCGTCGCGCCGCATCAGCTGCTGGTACTGCTCCCGCGCCGCCGGATCGACATAGACGGTGGAGGCGATATCGCCGATGCCGTTGATCAGGTCCTGCGGCGTGGCATAGCCCATCATCCGCGCCAGCGCCGGATTGGCGTTGAGCAGCGCGCCGCCCGGCGTCGTGACGTAGATGCCGTCGACCGATGCCTCGAACAGCTTGTGGTAGCTCTCCTCGGCGAGCCGCTGCTCGGCAAGCGCGCGCAGTGCGGCCTCGCGCGCGCTGTCGGCGTCGACCAGGGTCTGGCGGAACACTTCGGCGGCGCGCGCGATGTCGCCGATCTCGTTGTCGAGGTCGGCGCCCGGAATGAACGCGCTCTTCTCGCCGCCCGCGACCTTGCGGATCGATCCGGCGATCCTGGCGAGCGGGCGAACGGTGCGGCGAACCACCAGCACCGAAGCGAACAGGCCGATCAGCACCCCCGCCGTGCCGAGCACGATGCTCTGCCATTTTGCCTCAGCCAGCGTGCGCGCAAAATCGCGCGACAGCACATGGCCGCGGCGAGAGCTGAGCTCGCGCAGCAGCTCGGTGACCTTCTGGATCAGGCGGCCTTCGGCGCCGAGTACCTCGCGGTCGATGTCGGCGATCTGGCCCTCGCGCACCGAAATCGCGCTGATCGCTTCGGCATAATTGTCGACCGCGCCGCGCAGGGCGGGTTCGGCGATGGTCATCGCCCGCATGCTTTGCGCGGCCTGCTCGGCGGCCGACGTGTTGTGCGCCAGGAGCGCGGTGGCAATGCGGCTCTGCGCCTGCGACAGCGTATTGGCCAGCGCCGCATCATCGCTCGCGGCGACCGCCTTGTCGAACGCATCGCGCAGCGGCGGCAGCCCGGCGACGATCTCGGCACGGCGGCTGAGCAGCGCCGAGATGCGCTCGATCCCGCTGCGATAGGTCGCCAGCCGCTGGGTGACGCCGTCGATCATGTCCTGCTGCTCGGGCGCCAGCTCGATCCGGGTCTTCTTCAGGATCTCGCTCAGCGACTGGGCCGCCTCTGCGACCTGGGCCGACTGGTTTCCGGGCTCGGTGACGAAGTCCCGCGCCGCCAGCCGCAGCTCGTTGGTGCGACGATCGATATCCTCGGCGATGTCGCCGACGCTTTGCAGCCGCTGCAGCTCGGCGAAGGTCGTATCGATGTGCCGGATCGCGATCACGCTGGCCGTGGACGTGATGATGATCACAGCCAGCACCAGCAGGAAGCTGCCGAACGTGAGCTGGCCAATGGAGAGGGAGAACGCACGCGGCGCTTGCGAATTCGGCGGCAATTCAGCGATCATGTCATCAAGGCCGGGGTCCAATGCACCCCAATATACGGGAAATTACGGGCTTTGGGGAAACATGCTGAAAGCCCCTCGCCGGCCGGCGGTGTGACCCGTGTCACCCGGGGAGCCATCGGTGGCCGATTCCGGCACAGGGCAGCGTCAAGCCTAGTCGGGCGGGATGCCGGCCTCCTTGATGCATCCGGGGACATCCAGCCGGCAGCCGGTTTCGGGAGACAGGACATCAGGCGCCGGCAGCCTTCGGCGCCGGGGTCGCCATCGCGGCGATGACCTCAGACCGTAGCGGTCCTTCGCGCAGGAATCGTCATCGCGGCGACGCCGATCACGACGCAGGCGAGCCCGAGCCACGCCGTCGGGCTCAGCCGTTCGCCCAGAAAGGCGACGCTGAGCGCAACTCCGATTGGCACCCGCAGATAGGCCTGCGCGGTGGTGCCGACCGAGCCTAAGGTCTGGATCAGGCGGAAGTAGATCACGAAGGCGATCGCGGTCGAGAACACCGCAAGCGCCAGCAAGGCGAGCAGCGAGCTGGTCGATGGCGTCAGCGCCCAGGGCCGTTCGACGGCGAGGCTGAGCGGAATCAGGACCGCCGCGCCCGCGATCAGCGAACCCGCCGCTGGCGCCATCGGATCGAGCCCCTTGAAGCCGCGGCTGAAGATCGCGGCGCAGGCGTAGCAGATGGTGGCGGCGACGATCGCGACCTCGACCACGATGCCCTCCCCGAGATCGCGGAACGCATCGACGCCGACGATCAGGCAGATGCCGGCCATGCCGGCAATCACCCCGAACAGCTTGCGCGGGCTCGCGGCCTCGTGGCGGGTGATCGCGGCCGTGAACAGGAAGGTGAAGATCGGCGAGGCCGAATTCAGGATGGTGGCGAGCCCGGCATCGACGAAGCGTTCGCCCCAGGCGATCAGCGTCCACGGGATCACGCTGTTGAGGCAGGCCTGGAAGATGAAGCGGCGCCAGGTCGCGCCATCCGTTGGCATGGTCACGCCGCGCATCCGCATGATGACGAGCAGCAAGAGCCCCGCGATTGCGGTGCGTGCCGCGATCAGCGTGATCGGCGGGATAGTCGCGACGCTGAGCTTGATGAACGTGTAGGAGCCGCCCCAGAGGGTGGCGAGCACGAGCAGCAGCGCCAGCTCGAAGCCCATATGGGGCTGCCGCGCGTTGCCGGTCGCGGGGCAGCTCACGACGCGCTCCCTGCGAGCCAAGCAGCGGTCGCCGCAAACAGACCTTCGCGTCCGTGTTCAAGATGCATCAAATGCGTTGCCCTCGGCACGACGACATCGGCCTTCTGCGAGGCGCCCAGTGCATGTGTCAGCCAGGCTGCGTCGGCATGCTGACAAAGGTTGTCCCATTCACCACGGACGATCAGCGTCGGCGCCTGGACGCGGCGCGGGTCGTAGGCGAGCTGCCCCGACATCGCGGCGATGATGTCGGCCTGCGGCCCGTTTGGAATCCGGACCGCCGGCGGGTTGCGTCCGGCCGCACCGGCATCGCTTGCCAGATAGGCCGGCCCCCACTCGGCGAGGTCAGGCTCGATCAGCACCGGCGGATGCGACGGCGGGACGTCCTCGACAAATCGTTTCAATTGATCCGCGATGGAGACCTCGCGCCATGCACCGATGCTCTCGGGGCGTGGCAGCCCCTCCAGCTCGCGCCGGACGATCGGCGCGAACAGCACGAGGCGGCCGACCGCATCCGGACGATCGGCTGCAAAACGGCTGGCCGCCATCGTGCCCCACGAATGCGCGACGATATGAACCGGCACACCGGCGCGCACCTTGCGGATGTGATCGACCACCGCACCGACCTGAACGGTGGCTTCCGGCGCGCGGCCGAGCGGCGCGACCCCGCTCGCGGGCATCGACATCTGACGCGGCCTGCTCGAGCCGCCGAAGCCTGTGAAATCGAAACCCCAGACGTCGAAACCGCCGGCATTGAGATCGTCCGCCCAGGATCGCCCGCTAAAGCGATAGCCGACCGACAGCGACGACGGGAACGTCGCGCCGTGAACGTACAGCACCGGATCGCCCGCGCCCGGCCAGTGCCGCAGCAGCAGCGTGTCGTCGCTGCCGGGCAGCGTCAGGTGGGCTTCGAGAGATATTGCCGCTTCGAGAGATGTTGCCACGTCGGTTCCTTTGCGCCGGGCCGTTCGCCCAGCGCGGTGATTGACGTGGTTATAGCGAGCTTCTGAAGGCTATACTTCGATGCTCGCCGAAGTATCGTGGCTCCGGTCCGCGGGAGCTCAGCCCATCGCGCCGACGTCGAACACCTCGCCGTCGTAGCCCGCTTCCTTGGGGATTCGGAGCTGGCGGCCGTTGGCGGTCTTGGTCATCACGGGCATCACGGCGACGATCGACTTGCCCTTGCTGTCGGCGAGCGCGGCGCCGACGTTCGGCTGCTTGCCGAGCCTGATCAGATTGCGCGTGGTGGGGAACGGCAGCTTGAAGCGGCCGGTCTCGCCGCCCTCCAGCGCCTCGCGCGTCGACACCCAGATCGAGTCGGTCGATTCCTTGCCGTCATGGGCGCCGAGCTGCTCGGGCGGCGCGGCGGCGAGGAAGAACCAGGTGTCGAAGCGCTTCGGCATGCCTTCCGGCGTGATCCAGTGCGCATACGGCACGAGCTCGTCGAGCGCGAGCACCATGCCATTGTCCGTGAGCACCTTGAGGAAGGTGATCTTGCCTTCGTTCAACGCCGCACGATGCGCGGTCGCGATGTCGTTCGCACGCCCGGCGTCGACCAGATCCTTCGACCCCCGCGGCCGCGCCAGCAGGATGCCGCTCTCCTCGAAGGTTTCGCGGATCGCGGCGATGCGGAAACCGAGCGCGTCGCCGTCGAGCCCTTCTCCGCCCGAACAGAGCGCGGGATCGGCGGCGATCTCCTTGTCGTTCTTGTCGACGCTGCCGCCCGGAAACACCAGCGCGCCGGAATTGAACTCGATCTGGTGATGGCGGACCATCATGAAGACTTCAATTTCGGACGACGTTCCGTCACGCAGCAGCAGCACGGTCGAAGCAAGGCGCGGGGCAACGATCTCGGTCATAATTTATCCTGCTGCACTGGATTGCGGTTGCAGATTGGCGCGGCGGTCGACGCGCGCCACGCGGGAGAGCAGATAGTCGACCTCCGCCCTCGCCTGCGGCGTGATCACAGCACCGGGCTTGCGCTGGGCGCTGGAGGAGATGATGCCGCGCTTCTGCAGCACGTATTTGCGCACGGTCAGGCCGACGCCGGGCTGCTGCTCGTAGCGGATCAGCGGCAGATGCGCGTCGAACAGATCATGCGCGGCATCGCGTTTTCCGGCCTTCGACAAATTGACGACGTCGATCAGAAGCTCGGGGAAAGCATAGCCCGTCATCGCACCGTCGGCGCCGCGCTCCATCTCGAAATCGAGGAACAGGCCGCCATTGCCGACCAGGATCGACAGCGGCCGCAGCGAGCCGTCCTTCTGGAAGTTGCGCAAGGTCGAGATCTTCTCGAGGCCCGGCCAGTCCTCGTGCTTGAGCATCACGCAGGACGACGAATCCATCACGATCTTGCGGATCACCGCGGGCGTGAACACGACGGTGAGCGTCAGCGGGTAGTCCTGCAGAACCCAGGGAATATCGTCGCCGATCGCTTCCTGCGCCTGCTTGAAATAGCCTGTGATCTGGTCGTCGGTGCGCAGATGCGGCGGCGGCGCGATCATGACGCCGGCGGCGCCCGCATCCATCGACTTCTTCGCCAGCGAGCGCATCGTGGCAAAGCCGGGCGCCGAGACGCCGACGATCACCTGAAGCTTCTTGGCGCGCTTGACGAAGCGCAGCGCGACCTGCTCCGCCTCGGCGGCATCGAGCTTCGGCGCCTCGCCCAGAATGCCCAGCACCGTGACGCCGTCGCAACCGACCTCGGTGTAGAAATCGGTCAGCCGGTCGATCGATGCCTCGTCGATGCGGCCGTCGTCATGGAACGGGGTCGGCGCGATCGCAAAGGTTCCTGCGGCCTGGGCGGTGAGTTTTGTCATTTGTGCCTCATCTGTTTCCGCCCTCTATACAGCGTCATTCCCCGAGGCGCTATTGCGCATCGGGGATGCGCCACTTGGCGCAGCCCCGGAATGACGTACGGTCAGAACCGCCGCGCGCCCATCTTGATCTGCTCCTCGGAGAAGAAGATCTCCTTGGCGTGGGTGGCGATGTCCTCGGCCTTCCAGCCGGTAAAGGGCGGCTTCCAGCCCTCCATTTCCATCATCCGCATCTCGCGCACGCCGCGCGGGCCCGAGACGCCGAGGACCTTGCCGGTCTGGTCGCCCGACAAATCGCTGACCATGTAGAGCACGGCCGGCGCGATGCCGTCCGGGCCGAGCGCCGCGCCCGGGTTCTCCTTGTAGCGCGGCAGGTCCGCCGTCATGCGGGTCAGCGCGCCCGGCGCCAGAGTCCAGATCCGGATGTTGTACTTGCGGCCCTCGATCGCCAGCACGTTGGAGAGACCCCAGATGCCGCCCTTGGCAGCGCCGTAATTGGTCTGGCCGAAATTGCCGATCAGGCCCGACGTCGAGGAGGTGTTGACGATGACGCCGCCGCCATTGTCGCGCATCCATTTGAACACCGGCTGGGTGCAGCAGAAGGTGCCCTTCAGATGCACCTTCATCACCCTGTCCCAGTTGGCTTCCTTGGCCTTGTGGAAGGTCTCGTCGAGCAGGATGCCGGCGTTGTTGACCAGGATGTCGGCGCGGCCGAAATGCTTGATGGCGTCGTCGAACACCGACTGGCCGCCGGCCAAGGTCGAAATGTCGGCGCAGTTGGCGACTGCGCGGCCGCCCTCGGCCTTGATCCCGTCGACCACCTTATCGGCCATCGACTTGTCGGAGCCCGAGCCGTCGCGCGGGCCGCCGAGGTCGTTGACCACCACCGCCGCACCCTCGCGCGCAAACAGCTTCGCGTAGGCTTCACCAAGTCCGCCGCCAGCGCCCGTGATCAGCGCCACCTTGCCGTCGAGTAATCCCATGGTCGTTTCTCCGTTTTGTTCTTTCTTCTTCACCTCTCCCCGCTTGCGGGGAGAGGTCGGATCGCCCTTGCGATCCGGGTGAGGGGGTACAGGTCTCACCATGGTCACAGCTCGCGGTGAAAGCCCCTCACCCCGCCCTCTCCCCGCAAGAGTGGGGCGAGGGAGTCGACGGTCGTCGCTTCTAGCTACGCCAGCACCGTCTTGCCGCTCTTGATCACGGTGACGCCGCGCGATTTCACCTTTGCCTCGAACGACACCACATTGCCGTCCTTCCAAAGCTCCATCGTCACGGTCTCGCCGGGAAATACCGGCGAGGAGAACCGCGCCGCGTGCTGCTTGAAGGCGGACGGATCGTAATCGGCATAGGTCTGCAGCACGCCGCGGCAGGTGATGCCGTAGGTGCACATGCCGTGCAGGATCGGTCGCGGGAAGCCGGCCTTCCTGGCGAACGCGGGATCGGAGTGCAGCGGGTTGCGGTCGCCGCAGAGCCGGTAGATCAGCGCCTGGTCGGGCCGCGTCGTGATGTCGACCACCTTGTCCGGCGCGCGCTCTGGCACCTTGTGCGGCTCGGGCTGGCCGTCCGACGGGCCGCCGAAGCCGCCATCGCCGCGGGCGAAGCGCGAGGCGACCAGCGTGGCGAGCTTGTCGCCCTTCTCGTCCTTCAACACGGTCTGGTGGCGGATCACCGCGCCCTTGTCCTTGCCCTTGTCGAACACGTCGAGCACGGTCGAGTCGGCCGTGATGTGGGCCGCGGTCGCGAACGGCTTGTGGAAGGTAATGTCGCGCTCGCCGTCGACCACCATCACGCGGTTGAGATTCATCTCGCCGGGACCGGCGCCCCAGGCCGCGACCGACGCAAACGTCGGCACTACCTTGAGCGGGCGCGGCGTCAGCACGCCCTCATTGACGAAAGCGAGCTCGTTCTCGTCCATCGGATCTGCGCCGAGACCGATGCCATAGGCATAGAGCATCACGTCGCGATCGCTGTAGCTGTATTTCTGGCCGAGGTTCTTCAGGGCCATCAGCTGTTCGTACACGATTGGCATTGTTGTTCTCTCCCCGAACCGTTGTTTCTTCGGCGCTGCCCGTTATTGCGCCCTCTCCCCTTGCGGGAGAGGGCTGCACCGGTCACGCAACAAACTCACTTGGGAGAGGGGTTGCCTCCGCGGAACGACTTTGTTCGTGGAGAGACACCCCTCTTCCGGCAGCCTACGGCTGCCACCTTCCCCCGCAAGGGGGGAAGGTACTTCTTAGGCCGGCGTGAAGAACGGCAGCGGGGCCCCGTCGGTCGGCTTCCACACCACCTTGACTTTCTGGCCGATCTTCACCTGCTCCAGATCGCAATCGACGATGTTGGTCTGCAGCGACGGACCTTCCTTCAGCGTCACATAGGCGATCGCATACGGACCGGTCGGCGATTTCCGCATCAGGCTGTAGGTGTACACCGTGGCCTCGCCGCTCGACTCTTCCCACACCGTCTTGTCGGAGAAGCAGAACGGGCAGATCGCGCGCGGGAAGTAATGCGCCTCGCCGCAGGTGGTGCAGCGCTTGATCATGAACTTGCCCGCCTTCGCCGCTTCCCAGAACGGCGCGGTCTCCGGATTGGTCACCGGGGCATTGTACTTCTTGGCTTCAGACATCACGCACGCTCCAGAATGCAGGTAGAGGCGGCGTGGCGAACGCCGAGCAGACCGCCGGTGCCGTGGGCGATCGCGAGGTCGCAGTTCTGCACCTGCACCTTCGGATGCGCCTCGCCGCGCAGCTGGCGCACCGCCTCGAGGATTTTCGTCATGCCGCCGCGGTTGACGGGATGGTTGCTGCACAGGCCGCCGCCATCGGTGTTGAACGGCAGCTTGCCGACGCCGGAGATCAAATTGCCGTCGGCGACAAACTTGCCGCCCTCGCCCTTCTTGCAGAAGCCGAGGTCTTCGAGCTGCATCAGCACCGTGATGGTGAAGCTGTCATAGATCGAGGCGTATTTGATGTCCTTCGGCGTCACGCCCGCTTCCTCGAAAGCACGCGGGCCGGACCACACGCCGGCGGAATAGGTCAGATCGAGATCCTTGCCGCCGCGCGGGCCCTTCATCGCCTCGCCATGACCGATCAGGCGCACCAGCGGCTTCTTCAGGCTCTTGGCGATCTCCGGCGTCGTGACGATCATCGCGCCGCCGCCGTCGGTGACGACGCAGCAGTCCATCCGGTGCAGCGGGTCGGAGATCATCGGCGAGTTCAGCACGTCCTCGACGGTGACGACCTCCTTCAGCATCGCATGCGGATTGTATTGCGCGTGATGCGAGGCCGCGACCTTGATCCAGGCGAGCTGCTCGGAGGTGGTGCCGTAGTCGTGCATATGGCGCATGGCACACATGCCATAGGCATTGTGCGTGGTAGCCCCGTAAGCCAATTCGAAATCGGCCTCGGCGCCGGAGGCGCGCGGCGGCATCGGGCCGGTGCGCGGCTTGCCTGCGAGGGTAACCAGCGCAACCGAGCACTTGCCCGCGGCGATCGCCTCAGCGGCATGGCCGAGATGGATCAGATAGGAACAGCCACCGGTCTCGGTGGAGTCGACATGACGCAGCTTCTTGGTGTTGAGGCCGAGGTAATCGACCATCGGCCACAGCCCGCCCGGCGCATCGCCGGCGCAGAAATAGCCATCGATGTCGTCCTTGGTGAGCCCGGCATCCTCGATCGCGCCCTTGGCGACCTCGGCGTGCAGCTGTGCTGTTGATTTATCGGGTGCATGCCGGGTGGGATGCTCGTAGATCCCGGCAATGTAGGCCTTGCCCTTGATGGTCAAATCGCTCTCCGCTGGCGTTTCTCGCTCCAGCGTTTTTCTGAACCGACGGCGCGACCTTGGCAAGCGCGGAAATATTCCGTCAGGCGAGACTGCGACGAGCGCACAATATGCGCGCCCCAAAACGGATGTCGTCCCGGCCTAGTGCGCAATTGCGCACGGGGCCGGGACACATAACCACAGGGCTGCTTTGCGAGATAAGGCTGTGGCCCAGCATCGCGCAACAATGAACTGCGGTGGTTATGGGTCCCGGGTCGCGCTTCGCTTGCCCGGGACGACACTGAATATGCAGCTAGACCTACTCCGCCGCCATCTGCCGCGGCGCGGGCGGCGGGTTGGCGAGGTCGGCGGCGAGTTGCGCGTAGCGAACCTTTGCCTCCTTGATCGCCTTGTCCTTCACCGGGCCGTAGCCGCGGATGCGGTCGGGCAGCGACAGCAGTTCGACCGCGATGTCGTGATTGAGTGGCGACAGCAGATTCAACACCGTCGCGACATCCTTTTCGTAGCCCGCGATCAGGTCGCGCTCGAGCTTGCGGTCGGCGTTGTAGCCGAAGATGTCGAGCGGCGTGCCGCGCAGGAAGCGGAATCGCGCCATCACCTTGAACGCGGACATCATCCACGAACCGAAGGCGCGCTTCTTCGGACGGCCCTGCGCATCGAGCCCGCCGCCGAGGATCGGCGGGGCGAGATTGAAGTTGAACTTGAAGTCGCCCTCGAACTGATCGCGCAGCTGCTTCTCGAAGCGGCCGTCGGTGAACAGCCGCGCCACCTCATACTCGTCCTTGTAGGCCAGCAGCTTGGCATAGTTGATCGCCACCGCGCGCGGCAGCGCCTCGCCATAGCCACCCTTGGTGGCGGTCTCGCGGACTTGGTCGACCAGCTTGCGGTAGCGCTTTGCCAGACGCGCGTTCTGATAGCCGGTCAGAAGGTCCATGCGATGGATGATGATCTCGTCGAGCGACATCGCATCCAGCGACTTGACCGGCGCGACGTCATCCTGCCCCTTCATCATCGCGGCGAGCCGCGCCGGATCGGCCGCGGCCAGACGTCCGAGCTGGAACGCCTGCGTGTTCATCTTGATCGAGACGCCGTTGACCTCGATCGCCTGCTGGATCGATTCCGCCGACAGCGGCAGCAGCCCGCGTTGATAGGCAAAGCCCATCATCATGATGTTGGTGGCGATGGAGTCGCCGAGCAGCGCCTCGGCCGGCTTGGTGAAGTCGAAGAAGGCGGAGTCCTTGCGCAGCTCGGTCTCCAGCACGCTGTTGACCTTGCGGCTCTGGAAATTGAAGTCGCGGTTGAGGATGAAATCCGCGGTCGGGATGATGTGGCTGTTGATGATGCCGACCGTGCGGCTCGGCTCGCACAGCGTGATCGTTTCCTTCGAGACCGCCACGACCTCATCGGCCGCGAGCACGAGATCGGCCGTGCCGGTCACGATGCGCGAGCAAGTCACGTCGGCGGTGTGCTTGGAGAGCCGGACATGGCTCAACACCGCGCCGCCCTTCTGCGCGAGGCCGGACATGTCGAGGATCATCGAGGCCTTGCCTTCGATATGCGCGGCCATGCCGAGCAGCGCGCCGATCGTCAGCACGCCGGTGCCGCCGACGCCGCCGACCGCGATGTTGTAGGGCCGGTCGAGCGCGGGCTTCGAGGCCGGCTCCGGCAAGGCGCCGATATCGCCGAGCTCGGTCGGCGCGCGCCGCTTCAGGGTGCCGCCGTCGACCGTGACGAAGGACGGGCAGAAGCCCTTCACGCAGGAATAGTCCTTGTTGCAGGTCGACTGGTTGATGGTGCGCTTGCGCCCCAATTCGGTCTCGAGCGGCTCGACCGAGATACAGTTCGACTGCACCGAGCAGTCGCCGCAGCCTTCACAGACGGCAGGATTGATCAGCACGCGGCGCGCCGGATCTTCCATCAGGCCGCGCTTGCGGCGACGGCGCTTTTCCGCGGCGCAGGTCTGCACGAACACGATCGCCGAGGTGCCCTTGGTGTCGCGGCACATCTTCTGGACGTTCTCGAGCTCGTCGCGATGGAACAGCTTGACGCCAGGCGCAATCGTGTCGGCCGGATAGGAACCCGGGTTTTCCGAGACCAGGTAGATCTCGCGAATGCCTTCGGCGTGCAGCTGGAAGGTGATCTTCTGCGGCGACAGGTCGCCGTCGTGGTGCTGGCCGCCGGTCATGGCGACGGCGTCGTTGTAGAGGATCTTATAGGTGATGTTGGCCTTGGAGGCGATCGACTGGCGGATCGCAAGAATGCCGGAGTGGAAGTAAGTCCCGTCGCCGAGATTGGCGAAGATGTGGTTCTCGTTGGTGAACGGCGCGATGCCGACCCACGGCACGCCCTCGCCGCCCATGTGGGTAAAGGTCTCGGTCGAGCGGTTCATCCACAGCGCCATGAAGTGGCAGCCGATGCCGCCAAGCGCGCGGCTGCCTTCCGGCACCTTGGTCGAGGTGTTGTGCGGGCAGCCCGAGCAGAAGTACGGGGTGCGGCTGACGGGTGCGGTCGCCTGCATCTGCGACGACTGGCGGCCGTTGAACCAGTCAGCCTTGGCGCGCAGCATCTCGGCGATTTCAGGATTGAGATTAAGTCGAAGCAGCCGTTCGGTGAGCGAGCTCGCAAGCGAGGCTACGCTGAGCTCGGCGGCAAAGGTCAGGAACCGCTTGTCGTGATCGTCCATCTTGCCGACGATGCGCGGGCGCACGTCGTCGCGCCAGTTGAACAGCTCCTGCTTGACCTGGTTCTCGACGATCTCGCGGCGCTCCTCGACGATAAAAATCTCCTCGAGGCCGACCGCGAAGTTGCGCACGCCTTCCGGCTCCAGCGGCCAGGGCATGCCGATCTTGTAGAGGCGGATGCCAATCTTCGCGGCGATCTCGGGCGTGATGCCGAGCTCGCGCAGCGCCTGGCGGATGTCCTCATAGCTCTTGCCCGAGGCCATGATGCCGTAGCGCGCGTTCGGCGAATCCATGGTGATGCGGTTGACCTTGTTGGCGCGCGCAAAGGCGATCGCGGCAAAGCCCTTGTAATCCTGCAGCCGGCGGTCCTGCTCGAACCGGTCGTCGGGCCAGCGGATGTTCAGGCCGCCCGGCGGCAGCTCGAAATCGGCAGGAATGATGAACGGCGTCATCTCGTCGGTGAGGTCGATCTCGGCCGTGGTCTCGACCGTCTCGGTGATCACTTTCATACCGACCCAGCAGCCCGAGTAGCGCGACATCGCGATGCCCAGCAGGCCCATCTCGATCATTTCGTGGATGCTGGAGGGGTAGAGGTAGGGCATCAGCGCGGAGATGAAGGCGTGGTCGGACTGATGCGGGACGGTGGAGGATTTTGCGCCGTGATCGTCGCCGGCAAGGCAGAGCACGCCGCCATGCTTGGCGGAGCCCGCTGCATTGCCGTGGCGGAAGACGTCGCCGCAGCGGTCGACGCCGGGGCCCTTGCCGTACCAGATGCCGACCGCGCCATCATATTTGGCGCCGGGCGACAAAGCGAGCTGCTGCGAGCCCCAGATCGCGGTGGCCGCCAGGTCTTCGTTCACGCCGGGCTGGAATTTGATGTTGTATTGTTCGAGATGCTTGCGGGCGGCGAACAGCTGCTGGTCGTAACCGCCGAGGGGGGAACCGCGATAGCCGGAGATGAAGCCTGCCGTGTTGAGGCCTGCGGCGCGGTCGCGTCTGATCTGCGCCATGGGCAGGCGGACCAGCGCCTGGATGCCGGTCATGAAGACGTGACCGGTGCCCTGGGTGTATTTCTGGTCGAGGCTGATAGGCCCTTGGTTGATTCCCATTTAGCCCTCTTTGCGCTGGTCGCGACGCCTGCTTTTTAGCTAGTCATCCGAACTTGTTAGAACCAGTCTATGTCGGATTTTCGGGGCCGCGCAGCACAATTCTGGGCGACGACGCCGGTCGCCCAAAAATCGCAACTTAGTGCCGGGAATATCGGAGCGCCGTTTCGGTTTCTGTCGCAGGACAGGCCCGCGGCGAAATGGCGTAACGCGTCTTGTGGACCGGAAGGTGAATGGATGCGGCGACGACGTCGAACGACCGGTGCGATTCTGGTCCCCCTGCTGTTGTGCAGTGCGTTCGCGGCCCGCGAATGCACCGCCGCACCAACCGACGACGTCATCGCCCGCGGCAAGGCGCTCACGATCGCCGGCGACTGCGCAAGCTGCCACACGGTCGATCCGGCGAAGCCGTTCGCCGGCGGCAAACGGATCGACACGCCATTCGGCGCGGTGTTCTCGCCGAACCTGACGCCCGACCGCGATACCGGCATCGGCGGCTGGAGCGACGACGATTTCCTCCGCGCGCTCCGGATGGGCGTCTCGCCAAGCGGGGCGCATTATTACCCCGCCTTCCCCTACCCGTATTTCACGAAGCTGATCCGCGACGACATCCTGGCGATCCGCGCCTATCTCGCGACGCTGGCGCCGGTCAGCAACAAGGCGCCGCCGCCGAAGCTCCGCTGGCCGTTGAACTACCGCGGGCTGATGCGGGTCTGGAACGCTTTGTTCTTCACGCCGGGCATCATCCAGCCGGACCAGAGCAAGGCTGCGGAATGGAATCGCGGCCGTTACCTCGTCGAGGCCCTCGCCCATTGCGGCGCCTGCCACACGCCGAAGAATGTGTTCGGCGCCGACAGACGCGACCAGGCGCTCAGTGGCAGCATGGTGCAGGGCATGTTCGCGCCGAGGCTCGACGGCGCCGCGCGCAGCGGGCTGAAATCCTGGAGCGCCGGCGACATCGCCGAATATCTGCAGAGCGGCCGCAACGGGCACAGCCACGCCGGTCCGTTGATGTCCGAGGTAGTGGTCAACTCGACCTCAAAGACGAGCGACGCCGATGTGCACGCGATCGCGGTCTATCTGAAGAGCCTGCCGGCCGGCGCGCCGGAGCCAGTAGTCCTCCCGCCCTCGCCGGCGCAGATGAGCAACGGCGAGCGGATCTATCGCGGCGCCTGCATCGCCTGCCATGAGCTCGACGGCTCCGGCGCACCGCGGATCTATCCGCCGCTGCCCGGCAACGCCAATCTGCAGTCGGCCAACCCGGCGAGCACGCTGCGCATCATCCTCGACGGTGCGCAGACCGTGACCACGCCGCGCGCGCCGAACGCAGGCTCGATGCCGGCCTATCCAAAACTCACCGACCAGGAGGTCGCCGATGTCGCGACCTATATCCGCAATGCCTGGGGCAATGCGGCGCCGGCCGTGAGCGCGGACGAGGTCGCCAAGGCGCGGACCGCGAAATAAAGGCGCGGACGGCGAAATAGCCGTTCAGCGCTCCTCGCCGCTGAACACGAATTTCGGCATCTCCCATTTGTAGCGGATCGCGAGCAGCCGGAACGTCAGTCCGAGGACGAAGGTCAGCCCGGTCCAGAGCCAGTCGTTGAGCTGCAGTCCGAACGCGGTCGCATAGAACAGCCCAGTCACCACGGAGACGCTGGCGTAGAGCTCGCTGCGAAACAACAGCGGCACCTCATTGCAAAGGATGTCGCGCAGCACGCCGCCGGCGCAGCCGGTGATCATGCCGGAGACGATCACGATCGGCAGCGACGCGTCGACCTGCCAGGCCACGTCGCAGCCGGCCATGGTGAACACCACGAGCCCGATCGCATCGAGCACCAGGAATGCGAGATTAAGCCGGTGCACCAGCCGCGCCAGCAGGATGGTGGCGAAGGCGCCCGCCGCCGCAATCGCAAGGTAGATCGGATGCTCGACCCAGAGCAGCGGATAGTGCCCGAGCAACACGTCGCGGATCGTGCCGCCACCGAGCGCGGTAATCGCCCCGAGCATGCAAACCCCGGCCCAATCCATGCTGCGCCTGCCGGCCGCGAGCGCCGCCGTCATCGATTGCGCCGCAACGGCGATGAACGAGAGCACGTGCAGCACCGAATCGGTGGGCGGCATGGTCCACATGGAAAAGTCCTCATGGAACAGTCGGAACCTAGAGCCTATCCCGTTCCGATTGAATCGGAACGGGGCTCTAGATTCTTGTTTTGACGCGTTTTCTTCACGCGAACCGGTATCCACTTCGCTCGAAAACGCTCTAGGGATCGGCGGTTCCCGCATGAACTGGTTGCAACATTGGCGCGGAACATCCTCACGCGCCAGCCATTGTCTCCTGCGTTTAGCCTACGCGCTTAGCCTTGGGGGGCTAACGGAGGAACTTTGAAATGGCTTACAACCCTGACGATCCGTATCGCGCCAACCTGACCGATGACGAAATCCGCCGTCAGGCGCGCCTCAACAGCCTGGACAACGAACTGCAGCCGGATCCGGAACTCCAGGAGGGACCGACCAGCAGCACCAAGGTCGCGATGTTCGCAGTTGCGGTGGCCGTGGTGCTCGGCGCGCTGTTCTACGGCTTGAACAACACGTCGGTCCACGAGGCCGGCACGACGCCGCCGACGCAGACCGCGCAGACGCAGCCGATCAACCCGGCCGCGCCGCCCCCGGGCATGCGCGACGTAACGCCGAAGCCGAATAGCCAGCCCGGCGTGACCACGGGCGCGGCGCCAGCCAGCCCGGCGAACCCGCCGTCTGACATGAACAAGTCGGACATGAACAAGCCGGCCGCCCCGCCGGCCGAGAATGCCAAGTAACGCGTAACGACACTGACCAGGCGCGAGCGGCGGGCCCAAACGGCCCGCCGCTCTTTTGCGCGCGAAGTCTACTTGAACATCTTGTTGAGCTCGCCGCCGGGATAGCCGTTGGCGAATTCGGTGAAGGTGCCCTTCTCCGCCATTTCCTTGGCGGCCTTCATGACGCCGGTCCAGGCCATCCGCGCCAGCGCCCCGCCGACGCTGATCCGGCGCACGCCGAGGTCGGCGACCGCTTGCAGTGTCAGGTCGGACGCGCCGCCGATCAAAAGATTGACCGGCTTCGGCGCCACCGCCTTCACGACCGCGGAGATTTCCTCTTTGGTCGAGATGCCCGGCGAATACAACACATCCGCCCCGGCTTCCGAATAGGCCTGCAGCCGCTCGATCACCAGATTGAGGTCCTTCTTGCCCCACAGGAACGCCTCGCAGCGGCCGGTGAGCAGCACGCCGCTGTGGTCGGCATCGATGGCCTTGCGTGCCGCCCTGATGCGCTCCACCGCGAGCTTGTGCTCGAACAGCGGATTGGCGGCATCACCGGTCGAGTCCTCGATCGAGAGCCCGGCGACGCCGGTCTTGACGCCGCGCGCGACATTGATCGCAACCTTCTCGGGCTCGACCGCGAAGCCGCCCTCGAAATCCGCGTTGACGGGAATATCGACCGCCGCGCACACCGCGGTCAGATGATCGCAGACGTCGTCGACGGTGACGCGGTTGTCGGCCTTTGCGATGGTCCAGGCAAAGCCCGCGCTGGTCGAGGCCAGCGCCTTGAAGCCGAGATGTTGCAGGGCGCGCGCGCTGCCGACATCGAACGGGTTCGGAATGATGAAGCACCCGCTGTCGTGCAGCTTCTTGAAGGCGGCTCGTTTGTCAGCAGTTGGCAGTGGCATTGGTCGCTCCCTAGAGTCGTTGGCCGCGCAGAGATAAGCACGCGCATCTGCGCGCGCTAGAGCTTGCCTTCGTGCACCGCGCGGCTGTCCTTCGGTGCCTGCTCGCGTTCGTTCAAGCCGTAGTCACGCATCACGCTCGCGACCCGCAGCCGATAATTCTCGAAGATCCGCGCGCGGCCCTTGGCCTGGGTGCGACGGTGCTCGACCGTGTTGCGCCAGGCTTCTACCGCAGCCTCGTCGCGGAAGAATGACAGCGACACGAACTTGCCTTTCTCGGTCAGGCTCTCGAACCGCTCGACCGAGATGAAGCCGTCGATCTCCTGCAGGATCGGCTTCAACTCGGCGGCAAGGTCGAAATAGAGCTCCCGGTGCTCAGCCTTCGGCCAGACTTCGAAGATCACGGCAATCATGGGCGCCTCCGCGCATTGTTGTTGTGGTGCGACTATAGCTCGACCTTGCGCAGGAATGTCCGTTCCTCGGCGAGGATGAAGCGGTTTTGTTCCGCGAAGTTGAAGTTCGCCACGCCCTCGCCGTCCTGACGCAGCCGCGCGCGATAGGCCTCGTAGGCGGCAAGGCTATCGAACGAGATCAGCGCGAAAGCGATGTTGTTGGTGCCCTCGTGCGGCATCCAGTAGCCGAGCAGATCGCCGCCGCAGCGCGGGATGATCGAGAGCCAGTTCCGCGAATACTCCTCGAACATCACGCGCTTGAACGGATCGAGCTGGTAGCGGATGAACACGGTGACGGTCATTTGGGTCTCCTGGTATTTCGTCATTGCGGGCGACGGGCACGATGGACACTACCTCCTTGCTCGACCTTGATGCTTCGGCTATCATCGAACTATGAAAGCAGGACCCGACATCTCCCGGATCGCCGCTCTGGTCGGCGATCCCGCACGCTGCAACATGCTGACCGCGCTGATGACCGGCCGCGCGCTGACCGCGAGCGAACTGGCGCAGGAGGCCGGCATCACGCCGCAAACGGCGAGCTCGCATCTCGCCAAGCTCGAGGCCGGCGGGCTGATCGAGCCCGAGAAGCAAGGCCGCCACCGCTACTACCGCCTCTCCGACCCCGATGTCGCCGACGTGCTCGAAGGCTTGCAGGGCATCGCTGCCCGCGCCGGCCATATGCGGGTGCGCACCGGACCGAAGGATCCGGCGCTGCGCCGCGCCCGCATCTGCTACGACCATCTCGCCGGCGATCTCGGCGTGCAGATGCTCGACAGCATGCGGCGGCAGAAGCTGGTGCGCCAGAGCAAGCAGGCGATCGAGCTGACCGGCGAAGGCAAGCGCTTCATGGCCGAGGAGCTGCAGATCGACGCCGATGCGCTGACGCATCCGCGCCGTCCGGTGTGCAAGGCCTGCCTCGACTGGAGCGAACGGCGCCACCACCTCGCCGGCACGCTGGGCGCCGCGATGATGGACCGCTTCACCGAATTGAAATGGGCGGCGCGCGATGCTGCGCCGGGCAGCCGCGTGGTCAATTTTTCGCGGAACGGCGAGAAGCGGTTCGCCGCGCTGTTCGGCGCGAGCGAATAGCATCGCGCATTCAGGTCTGCACCGTCGCGGTCGTTCGCGAACGCTTGCTCTGGCTTGCATCGTTCTCCGATACGTCTTCACGCGCGCCGCTGCGCTGCGACATGTCCGCGATTGCGAAATGTTTCAAATTGATGCTGGACGCATTTGCTTGCGACGCACTGACGCAGCTGTGAGCTGCAGCATTCATGTCGCATTCAGCCCACAACATTATGGTCGACGACATCGGGCACGGCTTCTGCAATGATCCGGCCGGGCGAATCGGTAATCTAAAGTTTGTTGCGGTGCCGCAGCGCGGCCGAATTAAAAGGAGAAGACATGAAGTATCTTTTTGCAGCAGCAGTTTTGGTGACGACCGCATTCGCCGGCATCAGCGCAGCTGACGCTGCTGGTGGCTGCGGCCCCGGCTGGCACCGCGGTCCCTATGGCGGTTGCGTCAGGAACCGTGGCCCCGTCGTCGTCGCTCCCGGCCCTGTCGTTGTTGAGCGCCCCGTCGTCGTCGCACCCGGCGCGGTCGTGGTGGCGCCGCGCGTTCGCGCTTGCCCCTACGGCTTCGCCTGGCGCTATGGCCGTTGCCGCCCGATCTGATCGCGGCACACCTGCATAAACAAAACCCCGCCTCGCGCGGGGTTTTTCTTTTGTGAGGTGGTGCCGATGTCACCAGCGGCGCCAGTGATGATGACGCCAGTGATGCCTGCGCCAATGGCGGTGGCGCCAGCCCCAATGCCGGTGGTGCCAGCGCCGATGATGCCAGCCGCGGTGGCCGTGATGCCAGTGCACCTGCTCGGGCTTCAGGCGACCGACCTCGTCGCCCGTAGTAACGGCCGGATGCGCATCGTTGCCGGCCGGCAAGTGTGCATCCCCCCTGAGCGAAAGCGGCGCGAGCGGCGCCGCCTGGGCGGCTATCGCAAAAGTCGCCACACCGGCGGCGACACCGAAGGCCATCTTCAGAAAATCCCGGCGTTCCATCAGAGTTTCCCTTTGTTGCTGAGTTGGACCAACTGCGTCAGCCAGTTTTTTCGCCGCGACCTGAACACCGGCTGAACCGCGCATTCACGTTCGAGCGAGTTCGACGCCGGCGCGGCCGCGTTTGCACAGGGCGTGACGTCACACAACCATCACGGCGCTGCCGCTTCACGTTCTACCCGTCATGCCGATTCCGACCGTTTCACGCGCGGCCGAACGGAACTAGCATCGCGCATCATAAGAACATGTCCGGGAGGCCGCCATGAAGTCAGGGCAACCGATCAAGGATGCCAGCCACCTCTACGAAGTCGAGCGCCGCGCTCAGCACGCCGCCCGCCCCGGCTTTCGCATCATGGAGTTGCAGCTTTCGCCGACCCAGAAGGTGCCGTGGCACACCCACAGCAACATCTCCGACACGTTCTACGTGCTGGAAGGCCGGATGCGGCTGTTCCTGCAGGAGCCGAAGGAGGAAGTGAACCTGGAGCCAGGCGAGGTCTACGCCGTGAGGCCCACCCGCCCTCACCTCGTCACCAACGCCGGCACGACGTCGCTGACTTTCCTGATTTTGCAGGGCGTCGGTGAATACGATTACGTGCCGCTGGCGTCGAGCTAAGGCCCCGCTCCTCCTGCTGTCGTCCCGGCGAAGGCCGGGACCCATACGCCGCAGCAGGAGTTGTGTGAGGACTCGTCGTTCCGGTGTCGCGCGATAAGCGGCATTTGTGGTTAGGAATCCCGGCCTTCGCCGGGACGACACTGAAGATGTGGCGAGATCTATGAGTCCTAGATCCGCGTTCTCGCGACATGCATCGTCCGAGCTTTGTGACAGAGCAAATCAGCCGCGCGGCCACCCCGACGGCACGGCTCAGACCTTCCCGCGCCACGGCTCGCCGCGCGGCGTCAGCGTCGTAAAGTCACGCGCGGGAACGCGCAGCAGCTTGAGCCGCGCCATCACCGCCTGCGAGCGCGCGTTATCCGGGCTGGTGTAGGACACGATCCCACGCAGGCCCATGTCATGAATGGCCTGCAGCAGCGCCGCGCTGGCGCTCTCGGTCGCGTAGCCGTGGCCCTAGGCCTTGCGCGTGAACCGCCAACCGATCTCGAAATGCGCGCCGAGCGGATAATCGTTCGCCAGCCGCGGCATCACGCCCGCATAGCCGAGCAATGCGCCGCCGACATCCTCAACGGCCCAACGTGATATGCCGTGGTCACGCTGCGCGGCAACGTATCGCTCGAATTTTGTCTCGCTTTCCGCCCGACCGATCGGTCCGCCGTAGTCGGCCATGACGTCGGGATCGGCATGCATCGCCGCGAACGCATCGCGATGGCGATCGTCCCAATGGTAAAGTCGAAGGCGCGGCGTTTCGATCATGCGCGCGCCCTCACCCGCTCCAGCCGTCACATCAGCTTCAGCGGCACGTCGTGAACCAGCCGAAGATCGATGTTGCCGATCAGTCGCGCACGGCGTGCCTCGGCGGTCGCGATCGCGGCTTCGGTCTGCCGCAACGTGCTCACATTCGAGCCCAGCGACACGATGCCGCCGAGCACCAGCGCGATCGACCCGAGCGCTGCGGTCTCACCGGAACTGAACAGGCCGAGCAGCGCAGCGAACAACAAGACGAACCCGCTGCCGATTGCCACCTTCGAGCCGAGAATAATCCGCCGGGATCGCTCGGCGCTCTCGGCAAGCTCCTCGATCTGCGCCTCGATCTCGGAAATCGCGTCGGTCGGATCGTCTTCGGTCATCGGGTTCGGACCTGTCGGGCGGGTTAGGCGAAGCCGTAACCCGCCGCGGATCGTGCTGAACGAAGATGGTACGCTTGCGCTGGCCCCACCCGCGCTGCTCGCCCGAGCTTGCACAAATTAGTCAAACCACGCTGCATACATCGCTTCAAGGAAATCTTGGCTGATGGTCAGACCAGAGCCGTCTCCAATAACGCTGTCGATTCCGCACTGAGGGCACAACGCCGTAGAGTCTTCATCTATCCATTCGACGATCTGACCCGGTCCAAATGTTTGCTTGCAATAGAAGCAGCCACAGCGTTGGCTGCGTTCGATCTCTGGACGATGCCCAACGCACTTCTTATGAGCGACGCGTAGAGGGTGATCCTCAGGCAGATCGAAAACCGTGGACATGTCGTTCCCGCTGCTGGCTGCCTGCTTCGATCGCGTTTGGTGGGTTACGGCTTCGCCTAACCCACCCTACGCTTCTCTCACAACGGCAGATTGTCGTGCTTCTTCGCGGGGATCTCGACCTTCTTATCCCTGAGCATCGCGAGCGCCCGCGCGATCCGGCGGCGGGTCGAATGCGGCATGATGACGTCGTCGATGTAGCCGCGCTCGGCGGCGATGAAGGGCGACAGGAAGCGGTCTTCGTATTCCTTGGTGCGGGCGGCGATCTTGTCGGGGTCGCCGATGTCGCTGCGGAAGATGATCTCCACCGCGCCCTTGGCGCCCATCACGGCGATCTGCGCGGTCGGCCAGGCGTAGTTCATGTCGGCGCCGATTTCCTTGGACGCCATCACGTCGAAGGCGCCGCCATAGGCCTTGCGGGTGATGATGGTGACGAGCGGCACCGTGCACTGCGAATAGGCGAACAGCAGTTTCGCACCGTGCTTGATCAGGCCGCCATATTCCTGCGCGGTGCCCGGCAGGAAGCCCGGCACGTCGACGAAGGTGACGATCGGGATGTTGAAGGCATCACAAAAGCGGACGAAGCGCGCGGCCTTGCGTGAGGCATCGCTGTCGAGCACGCCCGCCAGCACCATCGGCTGGTTGGCGACGAAGCCGACGGTGCGGCCGGCGATGCGGCCGAAGCCGGTGACGATGTTCCTGGCGAAGGTCTCCGAGATCTCGAAGAAGTCGCCCTCGTCGACGACCTTGAGGATCAGCTCCTTCATGTCGTAGGGCTTGTTCGGATTGTCGGGGATCAGGGTGTCGAGCGACATGTCGACCCGGCCGATGTCGTCGAAGCTCGGCCATTCCGGCACGCCGTCGGTGTTGTTGGACGGCAGGAAGTCGATCAGCCGGCGCATCTGCAACAACGCGTCGACGTCGTTCTCGAACGCACCGTCGGCGATCGAGGAGCGTGTCGCGTGCACCGAGGCGCCGCCGAGCTCCTCCGCGGTCACCACCTCGTTGGTAACGGTCTTCACCACGTCGGGACCGGTGACGAACATGTAAGAGGTGTTCTTCACCATGAAGATGAAATCGGTCATGGCGGGCGAATAGACATCGCCGCCGGCGCAGGGGCCCATGATGACGGAGATCTGCGGGATCACGCCCGAGGCCTGCACGTTGCGGCGGAACACGTAGGAATAGCCCGCGAGCGCAGCGACGCCCTCCTGGATGCGCGCGCCGCCGGCGTCATAGAGGCCGATGATGGGCGCCCTCGCCTTCATCGCCATGTCCTGAAGCTTCGTGATCTTCAGCGCATGGGTTTCCGACAGCGAGCCGCCGAACACGGTGAAGTCCTTGGCAAACACGAAGGTCTTGCGGCCGTTGACCGTGCCCCAGCCGGTGACGACGCCGTCGCCGGGGATCCTGGTCTTCTCCATGCCGAACTCGATCGAGCGGTGCTCGACGAACATGTCGAATTCCTCGAACGAGCCCTTGTCCAGCAAAAGCTCGATCCGCTCGCGCGCGGTCAGCTTGCCGCGGGCGTGCTGCGCCTCGATGCGCTTTTCGCCGCCGCCCAGCTTGGCGCCGGCGCGCCGCTCTTCGAGGGTGTCGAGGATGTCTTTCATTTGTTTCCGCCCGTGTTAGCTACAGTCCGCGTCCCGGTGCGAACCGGGGTCCGCTTCGTTCGAAAAGGCTTTAGCACGGCCATTTCGGAACCGGAAAGCCGCTTGTGGACGGTGCGGGGCGCAAAAACGGTAGGATTTTCCGACATCTGGGGAGACGGCGATGACCGACATGACTGCTGAAGCGACTGGCGCTGCGACCGGCGGGGTCCGCACCCTGCTCCGGCTCGAGGGCCTGGTGCTGTTCCTCGGCATGACCGTGCTCTACTACAAGTGGGAGGGTTCCTGGCTGGTCTACGTCCTGCTGTTCCTGGTGCCGGACATCAGCTTTGCGGCTTACCTGATCAGCCCGCGGGCCGGCGCCATCGCCTACAACGCCGCCCACACCTATCTGGCGCCGGTGGCGCTGATGACGCTGGGTTTTGCCGGTGAAGGACCGTTGGTGCTCTCGATTGCGATGATCTGGCTTGCCCATATCGGGATCGACCGCGCGCTCGGCTACGGGCTGAAATACTCAAGAGGGTTTGGCTACACCCATCTCGGGCGCATCGGAAAGCTCAGCTGAACTGGACGCCGATCCGGCCTTTCCTGCGCCAGATCACGCGGCAATGCCGCTCCGTCGTCTCCATTTCCAGCACGAGGCTGAAGCTGTTGGGGATGACAGCGGGATTCGTCGCCTCGACCGCGGCACCGGTCGCGGAGAGGTTGCGCACGATGCAGGTCATGCTGCGCCGGGCAAAGCTGATCCGTGCCGCGCGCGCAACGTTGCGCCTGAGAGCCCTGCGCTGGTCGCCAGCGGCCTCGCTGGTCGCACCGGTCGAGAAGCCGGAGCGGATCCTGCCTTGCAGCCGCACGTCCGCCTGCATGTCGAAATGCTTGAGAATGCGTGGCCGGCTTCCGACCACGGTCAATTGCAGGGACGCCAGCAGATGCTCGACCGTCTTGCCGTCGCTGCCGAACGGCAGCAGCAGCCGCTCGCAATCGACTTGCCGATCGTTGGCATCGATGGTCGAGAAGACCATGTACACCGCGCAGCCGCTCGTCGCGCATTGCTTCGCCGGCGTCAGCGTAATGCGCCGGAGCGACATCGAGACCACCTGCTCCATGGTCTTGCCTGCCCAGGCGGAATTGAACGCCTCGGCGACATGCTCGCCCTGATACATCGCGCGGAATTTGCGCAGACGTCCCTCGCCCTCGACCGCCCATGCGACGAGTTGCCGGGGATCGTGCATCGCGGGATCCGGTTTCAGTTCGGCGAAAGCGGGAAATGGCCGGCCGGCCGACAGCTGATCCCAATAGGTCAGCAGTGCGCGCTGGCTTTCCGACCTGACCGCGTCAGGCGCAATCAACCTGAATGGCATCGGCCCCCTCGTGTCGCGTCGACGCGCATGGTGAGCAGCTGAATTTAAGGATCGCTGAAACCTGATCCGTAACAGTGCGGGCCGGTGCGCCCGGCGGCATGAATTACCGCTTGGCATGGTTAGCGCGCGCTTTACAATTCGGCCAAGTCACAGGGAGAAATCAAACAAAGGGACAGAGCGGGATGATGATTCGACGAAAGTCATCCCGCTCTAGCCTCAAGCGTACCGGCGCGCGAACACGACGCAGGCGACGACGAGCATGGTCGCTGCGATCATCGACCAGGCGACCGGCTCATGCAGCAGCAGCCCGGCCAGCGCGAGGCCGAAGAACGGCTGCAACAGCTGCAACTGGCCGACGCTGGCGATGCCGCCGAGCGCAAGGCCGCGATACCAGAACACGAAGCCGACCAGCATGCTGAAAATAGAGACGTAGGCGAGCCCGAGCCAGGCCGGCGCGCCGATGCCCTGCCAGCTCGGCGGCAGCGTCATGATGGTCATCACCAGCACCACCGGCACTGAGAGCACCAGCGCCCAGGAAATCACCTGCCAGCCACCGAGCCGGCGCGACAGCGCAGCACCCTCGGCATAGCCGAGGCCGCAGACGATGATGGCCGCGACCATCAGCAAATCGCCGGTCAGCGACGCCGATCCATCACCTGACAGAGCGAAGGCGCCGACCGTCGCGCTGCCGATGCAGGAGAACAGCCAGAACAGCGGCTTCGGCCGCTCGCCGCCGCGCAGCACGCCGAACACCGCGGTCGACAGCGGCAGCAGCCCGATGAACACGATCGAATGCGCCGAGGTGATGTGCTGGAGCGCCAGCGCGGTCAGCAGCGGAAAGCCGATCACGACGCCGAGGGCTACGATGGTCAGCGACACCAGGTCCTTGCGCTGCGGCCAGGGCTGCCGCAGCACCGCCAGCAGTGCCGCGCCGAGCAGCGCCGCGATCGCCGCGCGTGCCGAGGTCAGGAACAGCGGCGAGAACCCGGCAACCGCGACGCGGGTGGCCGGCAGCGAGCCGCTGAAGATGATCACGCCGAGCAAACCGCTGCCCCAGCCCTCCAGCGAAGCGCTGCTGCGCCCCTCGCCCGCCCAGGACTTCCCCGACAGAGACTTCCCCGACAATGTCTTCGAATCGCTCATCGCGCACCTCGTCTTTCGCAGGCGAGGATAGCGGCGGCGGGCTGGCCAAGGCAGTTACGGATCAGTACAATATCGCCAAACTGTATGGGTAAAGGTAGGCATACACTTTAAGGTAGGCAAACACTTGCGGCAGCCATCCAATCATCGCGCCGTTTTGGCGCCGAAGGCGACCCGGACCACCGACGTGATGAACGCGATCCGCGCCAGAATCGCGAGCCGCGCGCTCGCCGCCGACGACCGCCTGCCCTCGATCCGCAGCTTTGCCGCGACCATGGGCGTCGCGCCCTCGACCGTGGTCGAGGCCTATGACCGGCTCGCCGCCGAGGGCCTGATCCGGGCGCGGCCGGGCTCGGGCTTCTATGTCTCGTCCGCGGCGCTGCCGCCGCTGGCGCTCACAAGGGACCAGCCGCAGCACGATCGCGCCGTCGATCCGTTCTGGGTGTCGCGGCAATCGCTCGACGCCGCGAGCGGCGCGCTGAAACCGGGCTGCGGCTGGCTGCCCGCCGACTGGATGCCGACCGAGGCGCTGCGGCGCGCGTTCCGCGGCCTGGCGCGGGCCGACGACGCCGTGCTCGCCGATTACGGTGCGACGCGCGGCTCGCTGGCGCTGCGCCGCATGCTGATGGCGCGGTTCGCCGACGAAGGTCTCGAAGTGTCGCCCGAGCAGGTGCTGCTCACGATGTCCGGCACCCAGGCGATCGACCTGATCTGCCGCTTCCTGCTGCGGCCCGGCGACACGGTGCTGGTCGACGATCCCTGTTATTTCAATTTCCGGGCGTTGCTGCGCGCCCATCAGGTCAAGCTCATCAGCGTGCCCTACACGCCATCGGGGCCCGATATCACAAGCTTCGAGGCGGTGCTCGACGCCGAGCGGCCGCGGCTCTACATCACCGTGTCCGGGCTGCACAATCCAACGGGCGCGACGATGTCGCCGCAGACCGCGCACCGCGTGTTGAACGCGGCTGCAGCCTTCGACCTCACCATCGTCGAGGACGACATCTTTACCGATTTCGAGCCGGAGCCGTCGGCGCGGCTCGCGGCGCTCGACGGACTGAACCGCGTGATCCGGATCGGCAGCTTCTCCAAGACGCTGTCGGCATCGTTGCGCTGCGGCTTCATCGCGGCGCGCGCCGACTGGATCGAGCAGCTGGTCGATCTGCAGGTCGCGACCGGGTTCGGCGGCCCCTGCGCGGTCGCGACCGAAATCATCGCGAGCGTTTTGGCGACCGGCTTCTACCGCAAGCATGTCGAGGAGCTGCGCCGGCGGCTGGCGCGCGCCCGCCGCGACGTCGGCGAGAAGCTGCAGCGCATCGGCATCGAGCCGTGGCTGATGCCGCGCGGCGGCTTCCAGCTCTGGTGCCGCCTGCCCGACGGCTGCGACTCCGCCGACGTGGCGCGCGCAGCACTCGCCGACAACATCGTGCTGGCGCCGGGCAACGTGTTCAGCACCACACAATCGGCCACCGGCTTCATGCGCTTCAACGTCGCGCAATGCCGCGACCCGAAACTGATGCCGGCCTTACAGCGCGCGATCGGGCGCTAGCTTGCGCCTGATCGACGCGACGCTCGTTATTTCTCACCCACCTTGAACGGCTCTTCCTTGCCCGGCGGCACCGTCTCTTCCGCCATCGCCAGCAGCATTGCGACCATCACGTAATTGCCGGCGAGCGCGGTGAGATCGACGATCTGCTGGTCGTTGAAGATTGCCTTGGCCCGCGCATAGGTCTCGTCGGAGACCTTCTTGGTCGTGGTCAGCTCGGTGACGAAATCGTACACCACGGCCTCGTCGTCGGCCATCTTCGAGGGACGGTTGCCGGCCTTCAGCTCGGCGATGACATCGGCCGACAAGCCGGCCTTGGCCGCGAGCGGCGCATGCGCGAACCACTCGACCTGCGAGCGCCACTGCCGGCCGATGATCAGGATCGCGAACTCGTTCAGCTTGGTCGGCACCGAGGTCTGCCAGCGCAGGTAATAGAACAGATCGTAGAGCCGCTGGCCGAGCACCGGGCTCCTGATCATCGGATTGTAGGGACCGCCGATGCCGACGCTCGACACCTTCATGATCGCCTCGCCGAGCGGCCGCTGCTGGTCGTTGAGCTGATCCATCGTGAGCTGCGGGAAGCGCGGCTCCTTGCTGGTGGCCGGCGCCGAGAACATTGTGGCCGCGAGCCAGCCGCCGGCCGCGGCCAGCGTAAGTGACGACAGCCAGATCGAAGCCGATTGCATGATTTCCTCCGGTTTTGCTTTTATCGGAGGATGCTAATCGAGCGGCGGCGGCGCCTGCCAGTCGCAGCGTACGCAGGTCAGCCCGTCACAGCGCGACGATGTCGGTGAGGCATTGCTGCGTCACGCTCATCCGCGCATCGATCTGCGCCTGGGTCTTGCAGTCCATGTTCATCGCGAACACGGTGACCTCGCCGCCCTTCTCGGCCCAGCCGACCAGCCAGCCCAGCGCGCCGTGCTCCTTGTCGGTGAGGCCGGTCTTGGCCCGAATGACGGCGTCGCCGACTTTCGTCACCGGGAGAATGTCGCACACCAGCTCTTGGCTGCGCTTGCCGACCGGCAGCACGCCGCGGCGCAGCCGGTCGAGGAAATCGATCTGCTGCACCGGATCGATCCGAAGGTTTCCCGTCACCCAGAACTGGTCGATGCCGCCGCCGATGTCGCGGTTGCCGTAGTCGATGACGTCGAGATACTTCTGCATCCGCTCCGCGCCGATCCGGCGGGCGATCTCCTGGAACACCGGGAAGGCCGACACCGCGAGCGCCGAGCGCAGCGTGTGATCCTTGTTCCAGGCCTCGATGCTGCGCGTTGTGCCGTCCCACTTGAAGACGTCCTTGTCGGGATCCTGCACCACGCCGGTCTCGAGCGCGATCAGCGCGTTCGGGATCTTGAAGGTCGAGGCCGGCAGCCTGCCCTCGCCCGAGCGAACCTTGTCGCTCGCGATGATCAGATAGTCGTCGACCTTGTAGCCGACGAAGGTGCCCTCGGTGCCGAGATCGAAGAAGCGCTTTTGCAGGTCCTCGCGAAACTCGCTGCGCTGGTAGGACACATTGGCGAAGCTGCGCGACGGCAGGATGCTCGCGGCAGCAAGCAGACCGAGCGCATGACGGCGATGGATCACGAGGGGACCTGATCTGGTTCGGGTTGACGACGATGCTGATGCCATCGTGGTGAAAGGATGGCAATGAGACTCACTTGTTTGACGTGTTTTCTTCACGCGAACCGGTGCCCACTTCGCTTGAAGCGCTATCGCTACCGCGCCCGGCCCGACATCCGCAGCACGAACACCAGCACCTCGGCGACGGCCTTGTAGAGCTCGGCCGGGATCTCGTCGCCGAGCTCGACATTGGAGAGTGCGCCGGCCAACACCTCGTTCTCCTCGATCGGGATGTCGTTGGCCTTGGCAACCTCGATGATCTTGGCGCCGATCGCGCCCTTGCCTTTCGCCACCACGCGCGGCGCGCCGGCGTGGTCGTAATGCAGCGCGACCGCGAGCTGGTTCTGCGTCTCGCTCATGATGCGCGGTCCAGGAAATGGCCAGCGCGCGCGGGCGCAGGTTGCGGCGGGCTGCCGTCGCGGATCTCGATGTCGCCGGGCGTAAGCTCCGCCCTGGTCAGTGCCAGGCTCAGCTCGGAAGCGCCGGCGCGCAGCTGCGCGGCGGTCGAGGGACGCTCGGCCCACATCCGCACCGAGGTGCGCTCGCCGTTCAGCGAGACCAGCGCGTGCACGGGCCCAGCCGGCTCGACGTCGAGCGTGAAACGCGCCCGCCACACCCGCTTGGCGGCTTCGACCTCATTGCCGCCGCCGTCGCGGGAAATCTCGAACTGCGCCATCGCCGTGCCCTGCTGGGTCAGGAACGGGATCTCGAAATTCCAGCGCGGCACCATGGCATCGAGCTGCGGGCGCGTGCCGTCGCCACGGTCCGGCAGCGAGGCGATCTGCAGCAGCGTCTGCCGCGCCAGCGCCGCGTCGGTGTTTTCCAGCAGGCGATGCGCGGCCGTCGAAAGCGGCGCGCCCGGTGCGATCGACGGCTCGGCAACGGCCTGGGCCGACGGCAGCGCACCGTGAAACGGCGGTGGCGGTGTGCTGCCGCGTGTGGGCACGTCGCCGGGCAGCATCTCCCGTGGCGCGGCGCCCTGCCGCGCCGGGTTGCCGAGCTCGTGCAGCGCTTCCTGAATGAGATTGAGCGCGCCGCCCGCAGACGGGCCGGCATCGAGCGCATCCGCGAGAGCGCCGGCAAGGCGGGTGGCGCCGCGGGTGAGATCCTCGGCAACCGGCACGCGCGCCTGCGGCAGCAAGATCTCCTGAACCTCGAGCTCGGGCGTGCCTGATGGCACAAGGCCCGGCGCCGTGCCGGCACCGGCAAGCGCCGGCTGCTGCAGCGGCGTGGACGCGGGCCTTGCGGCATCGCCGGTACCGAGCGAGGTCAGCGCCTGACGCAACACGATCAGCGCGGCCTTCAGGTCGGGGACGCTGCCGCTCGCCGGCGCAACGCCCGAGGCGAGCGTCGCCTCGAGCAGCAGGCCGGATTTCTGGAAGCCACCCTTGACGGCATCGCCGCTCAAATTCTCGTCGAGGCCAGTCTGCTGTGCCAGCACCTGCGCGATCGCGGCCTGCAGCTTCGGCGGCAGATTGGCCGCGGCGACCGCCGTAAGGTTGGCAAACAGCGGCGCCTGGCTGCCCTGCACCGCCGCCGCATGCTGCGCCGTCGCGGTGATCGTGACGCGCTCGAGCGGCGACAGCACGGCCTTCGGCGCCGTGGCGACGGGTTGCGGAGCGACGCTGGCGTTGGTCGCCGCCGGCGACAATTGCACGGCATCGCCCGTGTCTGCGCCCGGCCCGACCAGTTGCAGGCGGATGCCGTCATTGGTCTGCGAGACCGCAAGCTGCAGGTTTTGGCCCGGCAGCAGCGGCACCTCCGTCTGGACGTCGATCGACAGGCTCGCGATCGCGATCCGCACCAGATCGGCCGACAGCACCTTCAGGACCTGGGCATTGACGACACTGCCGGCCTCGAGCGTGAGGTCCGGCGCAACGCTGCCCGCCTCGTTCGAGGCAAGCACCGGCAGCACGGGATTGACGGCGAGTGCCATGTCGGAGGTCTCGGCCAGGCGCGAGGGACGTGCCGCAGGCTAGCCCGGCGCCGTAAAGGTCTCGTTAACCGGCGGCCTGCCTGAACTCCCTCAGGACGCCGGCGGCGGCCTTGAAATCGACCTGCCGGGCGGCGCGGCGCGCGGCGACCTCCTCGTCGACGCCCCATTTCTCGATGTTCCAGTCCTCGTCGACATGGGCGGCGGCCCAGATCTGGTCCTCGTCGCGGACGCCGTGGGCGAGCGCCAGCGCCAGCAGCGCCGAGCCGGTCAAGGTCGTCACCACATGGAGCGCCGCGACCGACCATGGATCGGTCGGGAACGCCGCACGCGCCGCCTTGATGGCGGGCTCGGGCTGGCCGACATGCATGACCCCCTCGGCCATCACGAAATGGGCGCCGAGCGCATCGGCGGCCCAGAACAGGATCGGGTCCCAATGCCGGGCCTCGCGCGCCACCAGCGTGTCGGGATAGCCGGCGCGATAGAACAGCAGGTCGCTGCCGAGGAATTTTGCCGCATCGTCGGCGACCTCGTCGACGCGATCGATCACCCCCTCGATGACGCTGTTGGCCAGGCGCGTCAGCGGCATGGTCATGGGATCGATGGTCTCGCCCTGCGCATTCCATTCGGCTGCGACCGCATCCCCAATGGCGCGGCTCGGCACCACGATCGGCTTGCCGGACGGCGAGCGGATCTGCTTGCCGTCGAGCGTGATCGCAAATCCGCCATCGGCCTCAGCCACGCCGACGCTGGTGTAGAACCGCTTGCGCTGGGGCCTGCGGATGTGGCGGCGCACCGCCTCCTGCGGGTCGAGCGGGGATTGGTCTGGGACGTCGTCGAAGAGTTCGCGCATTGCGCCGGCCGGCTTTCGCTTGGGAGGATTTCCCTGCAAGATATGCCAGCGGCAACGGCAAATAAAGCTGATGGGACGCGGCAAATTCCTCGCGGGTTTTTCGCTGGTTGCGACGGTCTTCGGAGCCACCGCCACCGACGCCGGGTTCCGCACACCGGAATCGCTGATCCGCAACGTCTACGCCCATTACGGCAAAGGCAGCGCCGCGTTTTCGAATGGCCTGCCACGCGACGACGAAACGGCCCGGCAATTCTTCGATTCCGGCCTGCGCGGCGCCTGGACCGCCTTGCACGACGCCCCCTACGATTTCCTGGTGCAGAGCCCGACCTGGCGGCTCGGCCCGATCTCGATCGCAATTCCGCGGCGGCAGTTCGACAGGACCGACGTGACGGTGACATTCGACAATGAGGGCCGCGCGGTCACGCTCAACTTCATCGTCGTCAACGGTCCCGACGGCTGGGTGATTGCGGACGTCGAGAGCCCGCACGATTCATTGCGGATGTTTCTGGCGCAGTTCAGGCGCTAATCCCGATCGTCAACACGACAGCGCGCGATGTGATCAGTGACGAAAAAAAATCTGTCGGCTACCTGCGCGTCCTGCTTTCTCCGCAATTCAGTCCGCGAATGGTGCATCCGATTGATCGCACAGCGGGTTTGAACGGCGCGCGCATTTCTGCGTCGAAGTGCCGCAAGATGCTGTCATCTGCGTGCTAAGAACTTGCCAGATTTCGGCAACAACGCGCGGCTAGCGTCGCGACACCAAACAGAAGCATTGGTCGACCATTGCGGTCGCAAGACGTGAACTGACGTCACGCGTGGCGTCCGTGCGCGCTTGCGCGCCAGTGGCGACGTATTGGCGGGGCGGCGTGGCACGACGACTTTCGACCGTTTGTTGTGTCATCGTTGCGGCTTGCCTCGGGCTTGCTGTGAGCGGCGCAATGGCGTGGCTCGGCGCAACTGGCCTTCAGAATGCGCCGCGCACGCAGCAGGATGTTTGCGCGCGGCCGGAGCCCGGAAGTGCGATCGAGGAATCTGCCGAATTGCGCAGCCGCGATGGCGTGCTCGAAACCGATCTCAGTATCCATGATCAGAAGCTGCCGGATGGCACGAGCCGCTATTGCTATCTGACGCCGGACGGCAAGCCGTCGCCGACCTTGCGGCTGAAGCCGGGCGACCAGCTGGTCATCCATTTCACGAACGACCTCGTCGACCTCGATACGGCAACGCCTGCGATCGACCGCCCGCTCGCCGGCGCGCCGATCTGCACGACGCGAAAGCAAGCCGATGTTTGCGAGAGCGGCGCGATGACGCCGATCTCGACCAATCTGCACTTCCACGGGCTGACGGTGCCGCCGGTCTGCCATCAGGATGATGTGCTGAAGACCTCGATCCAGCCCGACGACGCGCCGTTCGAATACCGCCTGCGCATTCCGGACGACGCGCCGCCCGGCCTCTATTGGTATCACCCGCATCTGCACGGCTTCAGCAAGACGCAGGTGCTCGGCGGCGCCTCAGGCGCCATCATCATCGAAGGCATCGAGCGCGCCGATCCGTCGCTCGCAGGCCTCCCCGAGCGCGTGCTCGTGATCCGCGACCAGGATCTCGTCAATCCCGACGCGCCGCCGTCGAAATCCGAGCCGGTCATGACCAAGAGCCAGCTCGACAATGACGGCGACGTCGCCAACTCCGGCACCGGCTTCGGCAAGCCGTCGAAGGATCTCTCCGTCAACTTCGTGCCGGTGCCCTATCCGAACTATCCGCCGGCCCGGCTGACGATGAAGCCGGGCGAGCGGCAGCTCTGGCGGGTGCTGAACGCGTCCGCGATCACCTATCTCAACCTCGCTCTGTTGGTCGGCCGTGCGCCGCAGCAGATCGGCATCGTCGGGCTCGATGGGGTGCCGTTGCAGTTCCAGGCCAGCCCCTCGCCGTCGGTGCAATGGGTCAACCATATCGGCCTGCCGCCGGGTTCGCGTGCCGAATTCATCGTCGAGGGACCGCCGGCTGGCAGCTCGGCCCTGCTGGTGACGCGCGCGATCGATACCGGGCCTGCCGGCGAGAACGATCCCAACCGTGCGCTAGTGGCCATCACGGCTTCAGTCGATGCCGGCGAGCCGCAGGCCGCGCTGCCCACTCACGCCGAGCCGTTGCCGCGCCCGGAGCGGCCGTGGGTCGGGAACGTCGCGCCGGTGCGCGTCAGGAAGCTGTTCTTCTCAGAGCAACCGGAGAATCCGAACGATCCGAACAGCCCGACCAAGTTCTTCATGACCGTCGACGGCGAGACGCCAAAACCGTTCGATCCGCAATCGGACATTCCCGACATCACCGTGAGGCAAGGCGACGTCGAGGACTGGATCATCGAGAACCGCTCGATGGAGCTGCACGATTTCCACATCCATCAGCTGCACTTCCAGCTGCTCGACTGGTCCGGCGTCGCAGTCAACGAGCCGTTCCTGCGCGATACCGTCAACGTCCCCTACTACAACGGCCGGATGCTGAAATATCCGAGCGTGCGCCTGCGCATGGATTTTCGCGATCCCAACATCGTCGGCACCTTCGTCTACCACTGCCACGTCCTTGAGCATGAGGACGGCGGCATGATGGGACGGATCAGGGTCGTGCCGCGAGACACCGCAAGTTCGACCAAGCCGCTCAATCAGCAAAAAGGAGAGCTTTAATGCGCGACAAGCACAGGTCACGTTGGCTGCAATGTTGCCGCCTTACCCTCAGCGCACTTGCGCTGGGTCAGTTCACCGCCGGCCCGGTGCTTGCGGAGGACTGGAATCACCACGGTGGACACGAGACGCGGTCGCCGATCAAGCACGTGATCGTCATCATCGGCGAGAACCGCAGCTTCGACCACGTGTTCGCGACCTACGTGCCCGAACGGCGCGAGGAGAGCGTGTTCAACCTGCTCTCGCAGGGCATCGTCAAACTCGATCACAACAAGAACGCGATCCCCGGGCCGAACTTCGAGAAGGCGCATCAGCAGGCCGCGACGGATACCGGCCTGAACGACGCGTTCCTGCTCAGCCCGCCGAAGCAGAACTTCCCCAAGGATCAACTGCCGGCTCCGCTGGTCGGCGGCCCCAAGGTCTCCTACATCCCGAACAAATGCGGCAGCTCGCCGATCACCACCTGCGAGGCGTCGCTCGCGCTTGCGCAGCAGTCGGAATCCGGCCTGCCGTCCGAGTACTACCAGTTCCTGCTGTCCGGCGGCACCGGCCAGTCCTCGCAGACCCCCGACCAGCGCATCACCAATGTCAGCGCGCTGCCGGCCGGTCCGTTCCAGCTCACCAACACCGATGCGATGCCCTACGATTCCTATTCGGCAAGCCCGGTGCATCGCTTCTACCAGATGTGGCAGCAGCTCAACTGCAACCACTCGGCGGCCAGCCGCGACAATCCGTCGGGCTGCGGCGGCAATCTGTTCGCCTGGGTCGAAGTCACCGTCGGCGCCGGCGCCAACGGTGCGGCACAGCCCTCCAACTTCTCCACGGAATACTCGCCGACGGCGACGACCACGGGCGAAGGTTCGACGGCGCTCGGCTTCTACAACGTGCAGAACGGTGACGTGCCCTACTTCACCTCGCTCGCGCAGAAATATGCGATGAGCGACAACTTCCACCAGTCCGTCAATGGCGGCACCGGTGCCAACCACATCATGTTCGGCCATGCCGACATGCTCTACTTCAGCGACACCTACGGCAACGCCGCGGTACCGCCGAACGGCACGCAGGTGTTCGGCGGCACGCCTGACGCCGGCATCGTGCATGAAATCGAGAATCCGAACCCGGCTTCCGGCACCAACAACTGGTACACCGAGGACGGCTACGGCGCCGGCGGCAATGGCGGCTTCGCACCGCCCTTCCAGACCAGCCCGGTGTCCGGCGGCGGCTCCTACAGCGACTGCTCGGATCCGACCCAGCCCGGCGTCAAGCCGATCCTGGACTACCTGAAGGGGATCCGGATCAACGCGAATTGCGAACCCGGCCACTATTATCTCCTGAACAACTACAATCCGGGTTACTTCGGCAACGGCAAGAACGCCTACACCGACACCAACCCGTCCAACACCCCGTTCACCATCCCGCCGTCGACCCGCAAGAGTATCGGCGACAGCCTGAACGAGCGGAACATCTCCTGGAAGTATTACGGCGACCAGTGGAACAACTACGTCAACGATCCCTATCAGCTCAACTGGGGCGTGGCCGGTCCGACCGCCGACGAGTACTGCAACATCTGCAATCCGTTCCAGTACGACACCTCGATCATGTCGCACCCGGATCAGGTCGCAGCCCATATCAAGGACTCGGTTGATCTCTACTCCGACCTTTCCAAGCACTCGCTGCCGGCGGTCTCCATCGTCAAGCCGAGCGGCTTTACCGACGGTCACCCGTCGTCCTCCAAGCTCAATCTGTTCGAAGGCTTCGCGAAAAAGATCGTCGACCAAGTCCAGGCCTCGGACTATGCGAAGGACACCGCGATCTTCATCACCTTCGATGAAGGCGGCGGCTACTTCGACTCCGGCTATGTGCAGCCGCTCGACTATTTCGGCGACGGCACGCGTATTCCGCTGATCGTGGTGTCGCCGTTCGCGCGGCACGGCCACATCTCGCATGAATATGCCGATCACGTCTCGATCATCAAGTTCATCGAGCGGAATTGGCGCCTGGAGCCGATCACGAACCGCAGCCGCGACAACTTCCCGAACCCGGTCGCGGCGCCCGGCAATCCCTATGTTCCGGTCAACAGCCCGGCGCTCAGCGATCTGTTCGACTTCTTCGACTTCGACGACGGCGGCCATCACCATGGCGGCGGCTGGGACCACGGCGGCGGCTGGGACCACTGACGACCGCACCTCGCGACACAACAATCCGCCGGCCCGAAAGGCCGGCGGATTTCGTTTGCCGACCAGGTCAACCGCCCTTGTAGCCCGCATGAGCGCCAGCGATATGCGGGAACTGGTGGCCCCGGATATCGCTTCGCTCATCCGGGCTACGCCCTGCTGGATATCCATCGACCGATCGGGCCTGTAACATGTCTGTCGACACCGATCTCGTCTCCATGGAAATCCTGCTCAATGACGTCAGTCGCTTTCCGCCAGGCTCAGCCCGCCGACCTTCCGGCGATCATCGCCCTCCTCGCCAACGACGTGCTGGGGCAGCAGCGCGAGGATGCAAGCTCGCCGCCGAACCCACGATATGTCGACGCTTTCGATGCCATCCTCGCCGATCGCAACCAGTTGCTGGTCGTGGCAACCCTGAACGACGAGGTGGTCGGGACCCTTCAACTCAGCTTCATTCCCGGAATGGCACGCCTGGGCGCCTGGCGCGGGCAGATCGAGGCGGTCCGAATTGCCGAGGCGCACCGTAGCTCAGGCGTCGGGCAGCAGATGTTCGAGTGGGCGATCGCGCAATGCAAAGCGAGAGGCTGCGATCTTGTGCAGCTCACGACCGACAAGGCACGCCCCGACGCGCACCGCTTCTATGAACGATTGGGATTCGTCGGCAGCCACATCGGCTACAAGCTGATGCTTTAAGCTTGCCGCACCGTGCGGCGAGACCAACCAGCCGCGCGGTCACAACACCTCGATGCGCCGCCGCCGAGCGTTGAGATGCGGCGCGGACTTTGGCAGTCTCGGTGAAGACGAGAACGACGCGGGAGCCGACAGCATGCGGCACTTCATTCTTCCGACACCCCTACTGGCCATCATCTGGCTGCTGCTGCCGCTTCCCGCCCAATCGGCGCCCTGCCTGCTGGTCACCTTGACCGGCACCATGAGCGGTCCCGCCCTGCGCAATGGCGTCGCGGGCGCCGGCACACTTGTGCGCTACGGAGACGACAGTGCCGATTGCGGGACGCTGAAGCTGCAGTTCGACGCAGGCCGCGGCACTGAACTGCGGCTGTCGCAACTGGACGTCGAACCCGGCCAGATCGACGCCGTCTTCCTCACGCATATGCACTCGGATCACACCGAGGGCCTCGTCGACCTGCTGCTCGCGCGCTGGAACTGGAATTCCGGCGGCCCCGCGCTCGATGTCGTCTGCAGCAGCGATGCGCCCTCGCCGCTCGGCTTCACCCTGAGCTGCGGCAAGTTTGTCGCGCATATCGGCGACGCCTTTCTTCAGTCCGGCGAAATCGCGCAGCGGGTTTCGGAGGACCGCAAACGATTGGCGGGTGGACCTGCCGCACTTGTACATCTCAGCACATTCGAGCCAACGGACGAGCCACAGGTGATCTGGTCGAAGGGCGAGGTCCGGGTGAGCGCGATCCGCTCGACCCACATCGCGGGCCATGCCTCCTATCGCGTCGACACGCCGGCCGGCAGCGTCGTGATCGGCGGCGACGCCAGCAATGACAGTGCCGCTCCGCCGCGTCCGACGTCGACGTCGGCGCAAGTCGAGAAGCTGGCACAAGGCGCCGACGTGATCGTGCACTCGACCATGCATTCCATCATGGGTCCGGAGCGCGACAGCGGCATGCCGCCGCCCGTCTTCTACCGCCAGAGCCTGGCGCCCGACCTCGGCGCCATGGCAAAGCGCGTGGGCGCCAAATATCTGATGCTGACCCACCTCGCGCCACAGGTCGGGGCGACGCATCACGGCCCCTACAAGGTGCCCGGAGGTGCGCTCACCGAAGCGGACTATCGCGCCGCCGCCGAGGCAGGCGGATTTACCGGCACGACGATCGTCGGCTCGGATCTCGCCACCTTGCGCCTTCCCGCCAAATAGACCGGCGCCGCGCGACAATGAGCAGCGGCGCATTGTCGACCGAGCGGCCGGGCTCGCCTTGTCATCACGTTCGTCTACCTGCTGCGGTCACCACCAAGAAGATTCTTGTAGACCTTTCCATCTTTCATGATGACCAGGAAGTTCTTTGCCGGATCTTCGATCAGCTTGATGTTGTCGATCGGATTGCCATCGACCAGCAGAAGGTCGGCCAGCGCGCCTTCCTCCACCACGCCTAGCCTGCCCGGATATGGATTTCGAGGCCCGGACAGACTGAGCAACTCGGCATTCGTCGATGTCGCCATCGCGAGCGCTTCGGCCGGCGTATACCATCGCGTGAGGGTCGTCAGCATGGCACCTTGCCGGTCAGCGAGCGCCTTCGAGAACAAGACGTCGGTGCCGAATGCCGTCTTCAACTTGTACTTCTTCGCAAAACCGTAGACCCTGTCGGTGCCGGCAACGACCTGCCGCATCTTGTCCTGCTCCGCAGGTCCAAGGGCACTGGCGCCCGACAGATCGAGGAAGGGCTGAGTGCTTAGCCAAATTCCCTTCTCGGCCATCAGGCGGGCCGACGCGTCGTCCATCAGGTGACCGTGCTCGATACACTTGACGCCCGCTGCGATCGATCGCTCGATCGCGACCGGCGTATAGGCGTGTACGGCGACATAGGTGCCCCAGTTCTCGGCGGCTTCGACCGCGGCACGCAGCTCCGGTTCAGTGAAAGTGGACACATCGAGCGGACTGAACGGCGACGCCACGCCGCCGCCCGCCGTGAGCTTGACCTGCGAAGCCCCCTGCATGAGCTGCTCGCGCGCGCGCACGCGGACTTCATCCGGGCTGTCCGCGACCATGGCGCCGCCTATCCGCTCCATGCGGCTGAGCATGCCGCCGATCGTTCTGGGCAGATCGGACAGCTGCCGAAAGTCGCCATGGCCGCCGGTGATGGTGATCATGGCACCGGATGGATAGATGCGAGGACCGGCAACGAGGCCCTCGTCGATCGCCCGCTTGAGGGAAAAGGCCGGTCCGCCCATGTCGCGAATGGTGGTAAAGCCTCGCATGAGCGTGGCCGTTGCTTCCGCGGCCGCAAGAAGGTTGGTGTAGCCGACGTCGCCAGCTATCGCGGCCGCCGGCGTCGGGCGCACCAGCATCGCATGCCAATGCGCGTCGATCAGCCCGGGCATCAGCACTCGTCCGTCGCCGGCGATCACCTGGGCATCGGCCGTGATCGCCGCAGTCGAAATCTTCTCGATCTTGTTGTTCCGGATCAGCACATTGGACGGCCCGTAGAGAGCGCCATTCTTGCCATCAAAAATTCGGACGTTCTGGAACAGCACGCCGGCATCCTGCTGCGCTCGCGCCGGTGGCGAGCCAACGAGGCCCGTCCCAATCAACGCGACCAGTGCCGAAACGCTGACGCTTTTGCTCAATCCTGGCATGTCCACTCTCCGTCGTTAGGGCATCGTTCGAGGTAGAGCACCCCGAGCAGAAGCTGCCACACGAATCCGCCCCAGCCCTTGTTCCAGAACGCGTGCCTCGTCGGGGTCGATCGCCTCGCACACGAGCGCGAACACGAATGGCTTCGATACACTCATGATCGAGAATTCGTACTCAATATCGCCGGCGCCGTAGATGCGTCCGCTAGTGCCGGCCACGCAGATGCCGAACAGTTCGCTCGGCACCCTAGCTAGTGCCGGGTAAACCTGCGAATTGTTTCCATCGCTGTTCGACTTGAAGCGCAGATGAGCTTGAGAAACGAGCTCCTGCACCATCTCGGGTTCGGGCAGGCGCCCGGTCGAGATGAAAGGCCGCTCCGCTTGTTCCGCGATCGAAGGTGGCCACATCGGCTCCTCCTTCCCGATTTCGACCTTACTGTTTCAAGTTGTCTAGTCGGCAACCAGAAGTAGGCGCTCAAAAAATCACGGAGTCAACGATCCGCTCTCATGGCGTTTTTTCATGCGACGAAATCAAAGTGATCCGTTGGGATAGCCAAACGGATTTGCACGTTTGACCGCTTTGAACCGGTTCTCCGCGGGTCAACACTGCGTTCGATCTACGAGTTCTCCGGCCGGCTATCACGGCTTCTGATAGATCACGTGACCCGCGCGGATGGTGGTGCTCACTTTCGCAAGATTGGCGACGTCGCTGAGCGGATCGCCGTCGAGCACCACGAGATCGGCGTCAAAGCCCTGCGCTACCCTGCCCTTCTTAGCGGCCTTGAAGAACCGCGCCGGATTGGTCGTCAGCGAGGCCAGCACCTGGCGTTCCGACAGCGCGCGGTGCATCAGCTGGAATTCCTGCGTGGTGTCGTACAGCGTGGTGAAGCCGACATCGGTGCCGAACAGCACGGTGCCGCCATTCTCGGAGAACTGCTTGAGCTGGTTGACGGTCGCGGCCACCAGACGGTTGGTAACGTTGGGGTCGAGAACCACCGTCGTGAACAGCGACAGCGTCGGAATCAGCGCCGTCCCCTGCGCCTTGAACCGCGCCAGCTGGTCGTCGGTGTAGCTCCGCTCGCTGGGCGTGGTGTGCGCGAGCACGTCGACGTCTGCTGCGATCACCGTCTCGACGCCGATCTTGTTCTGCGGATGCGCGAACACCGGCCTGCCCTGCGCATGCGCGACGTCGACGGCCGCCTTGGCGATCGCCGGATCCATGTTGATGACAGGTTTATCGCCCATGAACGCGCCGGTGAACAGCTTGATGCCGTCCTCGCCCATCGCGAGCCAGTCGCGCGCCCACTTCGTGGCCTCCTCTGGCGTCGCAGCTTCGGGAAGCTGGATTTCGGGCGGCAGGTACACGGGATGCCCGCCCTTTGGAAACACGTTGCCGGCGAGCAGGATGTTGGGACCGGCGACTTCACCCGCTGCGATGCGCTTGCGCAGCGGCAGCGCGTTCCGTGGATCGGAGCCGAGGTCCCAGACCGTGGTAAAGCCCCATCGGGTCAGCATCTCCTGCATGTGCTGCGTCAGCGGTGCGGCCGGCGCCTCGCCGGCGTTGTGCCAGACATGTTCCGTGAAATGCACGTGGCTGTTCCAGAACCCGGCAACAACAGTCTTGCCGCTGCAATCGATCAGGCGCGCATCCGAGGGCAGCTTGACGTCGCCGGACTTGCCGACCGCGCTGATGACGCCGTCGGTAATCACGATCGCCGCATCCGGCAGCGCGGCTGCATCGGCCGATGCGTAAAGCGTGCCGCCGCGGAGCACGACGGTCTCGGCATGTGCCGCCGCAGAGGCGACAGCCGAGCCAATGAGAAAAAGCGCGATGCGTAACCAGGTCCCGGTCATGGACAGCCTCTTTGATGGGTGCATGCCGGCGGTGCCCGGCGCGCGGCAACATAGCCGCGGCGCGATGAGCCGCTTTGATCGTTCTTGCTGTCCGCGACGGGTATCGGGAGGCGGCGTCCGCCGTCACTCCTCGGGCGCGTTCTCGATCGGGTCGAACCGATCGGCCTCGAGCCCGAGCAGATTCCAGGATTGCAGCATATGCGGCGGCAGCGGCGCCGTGGCATCGATTACGCCGCCGCGCGGGTGCGGAATCACGATGCGGCGGGCGAGCAGATGCAGCCGGTTCTGCAGGCCGCCCGGCAGCTGCCAGTTTTCCTTGTTGAAGTATTTGGGGTCGCCGACGATCGCGTGATCGATATGCGCCATGTGGGCGCGCAATTGGTGGGTGCGGCCGGTTACCGGCTTCAGCGACACCCAGGCGAGCTTCGTCGCCGAGGTCTCGACCACGGCATAATAGGTCACGGCGTGGCTGGCGCCCTCGTCACCATGCGCCGCGATCCGCATGATGCTGTCCTCCTCGCTCTCCTCCTTGGCGAGATAGGTCGAGATGCGGCCCTGCTTCGGCTTCGGCACGCCCGCGACCAGCGCCCAGTAGATCTTGCGCGCGGAGCGATGCCGGAACGAGCCGGTCAGAGCGGTCGCGGCAAAGCGCGTCTTGGCGATCAGGAGGCAGCCCGAGGTCTCGCGATCGAGCCGATGCACCAGCCGCGGCTTCTGTCCCTTGGCGTCGCGCATCACCTCCAACATGTCGTCGACATTGCGCGTGATGCCGGAGCCGCCCTGAACCGCCAGACCTGCGGGCTTGTTCAGCACCATCACGTCGGCGTCCTCGAACAGGGTCATGTCCTTGAGGTCCTGGAGGGTCTTCTTCGCCGCTTCAGACAGGCTGGCGGCCGCCTTCGGCGTATCGAGCCGCAGCGGCGGAATGCGGACGCTCTGCCCTTCTTCCAGCCGGTCCTTGCTGTCCGCACGCTTGCCGTTGACGCGCAACTCGCCCTTCCGAACGATGCGCTGGATGTGGGAAAACGACAGGCCGGGGAAACGCGCCTCAAGAAAGCGGTCGACGCGCATGTTGTCCTCGTCCGCCGTCACCACCACGGTCTGCACCTTGGTCGGCAGCGGCGGCGGCTCGGCGACGCTCTTCTCCGGCTCGGGCACGAATGGCTTGGGCGCCCGCTGCTTGTCGCCAAGGCGCACCGCTGCTGACTTGCCGCCCGCACGATGCGCCGGCCCCAGCTCGGCCGCCGGGCCGCGATGGGGACGCGCGCCTTTGGCGCGCTCGCTCGCTGGGCGGAGAGGTCTCTTGACGCGGCGGCTCATGGGGTTGCAACTCCGAAGTTAAGCCCGTGGGTAGCGCAAATGCCGCGAATCGTCACGGCGAAATCGGTGTGAATCCGGCGCAACATCGGCCAAGTTCGGCCGCCTGCGGCAATCGAGGGGCCTTGGAATGAGATTGGCACTATCGGCTTTGGCGGCGGCCCTGATGCTGTCAGGGCCGGCGCTCGCCCAAGAGAGCCCTATGCCGGAAGATCTGGCCTGGAAGCTCCTGGAACTCGGCCGCGTCGTCGAGATGCCCAAGACGGCCGCGCTCTACGCACCGATGCAACAGAAGGAGCCCTATCAGGGCGTCAAGGTCGAGCGCGACGTCAAGTACGGTCCCGCCGACCGCCATCTGCTCGACGTGTTCGCGCCCGACCCAGCGGCGGCGGCGCCCCGGCCGGTGCTGATCTACATCCATGGCGGTGGCTTCATTGCCGGTAGCAAGCGCAACCCCGGCAGCCCGTTCTACGACAACGTCATGCTGTGGGCCGCCAAGAGCGGCTTTGTCGGCGTCAATGCCACCTATCGCCTGGCGCCGGCCTTTCCGTGGCCGGCAGGCGCCGAAGACATGGCCGCGATCGTGCAGTGGGTCGCGGAGAACATCGCGAGCCGCGGCGGCGACCCCAGGCGCATCTTCCTGATGGGCCAGTCGGCCGGCGCGATCCATGTCGCGAGCTATGTATCACACGGCGAATTCCACAAGGTGAAGGGCGGCGGCCTTGCCGGCGCGATCATGGTGTCGGGCATCTACGATCTGACGGCTTCGCCGGCCGGCGACGCCGAGCTCGCCTATTACGGCTCCGACCCCTCGCGCTACGCCGAGCGCTCCTCGCTGCAGGGCCTGGTCGCGAGCCCGATCCCGTTCCTGATCACCGCGGCCGAACTCGATCCGCCGCGCTTCGTCGAGCAGTTCGAGCTGTTGAAGCAGGCCAGCTGCAAGCGGCCGAGCGGCTGCGCCCGCAGCTTCATGCTGCCGCAGCACAGCCATATGTCCGAAGTCTATGCGATCAACACGCCGGACGCGCGGCTGACGGATGAGATTTTGGAGTTCGTGAAGAGCGTGAAGTGACGCGCCAGAGCAAGATGAAGTACCTGCCGTCGCAGCGGGCGCTGCCAAAATATCGAAAACAACCCCATGCACAGTAGCGGTGGCGGCCGGCGTTCGACCGGGCAACTTGACACGTCGGGCAACTCAGGGATATATTTCTAATATTCCGAAACATGCGAGTGTCCCTCGCCCAAGGTTGATGCACGCTATTCAGGCGGTTTGCCGCCGCGCGGCGGATCAATTCAATTTGCTTGGGGAGTAGCCCAGAAAATCAGCTTGACCACGGGTTGTTGGCTAGGCTGCGTCGTACAAATGTACCAGTACTTCCAATCGAGGCCGTCTGTTTCAACTATGATTTCTACCACCTTCGACAGAACGGGGGCCGCCGTTTCGTACTTGGGTGGCGGTGGCAGCGCGCGTACGCTGTGGATCGCCGCTCCGTCCGCGAACACCGCTCCTCCTGGCGGCTCCGTAAGTAAGTTTAAACTGGTGAGAATACAGAGCTTATCGTTTGCGACATCCGCGACCGCGGACGTGGCACACGTAATCGCAGCGAGGAAAACGCAGAACGCGAACTTCATTCCATCAATTCCTTGAACATCAACGCGCTCGAAGCGATGGCGAAGCTAACATAGATTTATGCATTCACCATCAATGTCGGTTCATGGCTCTTCTCGGAAGTCCGGCAACGTCCGCTTTCGCGCCGCTCTTGGGGGACAAGCGGACATCGATTCACGCGGTTGATTTATGAGTATGCGGCCTAGCTAGCACGCGGACTCATTAAGGCGCAGCCACACCGGATTGACGCGAGTTGAACAATTGCAAGGTAGTTGGCGCCGAGCCTGTCAATGGCTCGGCTGTCAGGCTCAACTGGTCGCTGTGCACCCGAAAGCGGACCTATTGTGCTTACCTTGAGTTTTGTCGTTCATGACCCACAGCGGACATTGGGCACCGCCTCGCGCTACCGGTTCGTACGGCTGGCAATGGCGACAGCGCGCGAGTACCATCGCAACATTATGAGGCAACACCTTCTATTCTACCTGCTGATAACGTTGGCAATGGTTCAGCCAGCTGATGCGTGCTCATCTGCTGTAGAATATCCTCATACACTTCTGGATCGATTGCCTTCGACTGCACTAAAACAGTCCGTGGTCGCAGTTGTCGAGCCCATCGATCTCCTGCCCCCACGATGGGCGGAAGGCGATGCTTGGGGAACGACACCACTTGTGAAAGTACGGGTCCTCGAAGCTGTACAGGGTGTCTCCGAAGGGCAGACCTTTGTCGTCAATCTCGGCGGCTGGATGTGTGGCGGCTTAGTTTCCCGGAATTCACTACTGGTCGCAGGGAAACGGCACTTCTACATCGCGGGTCAGTTTGCGAGCACTGATAAGGGGGATGTTGAATTCGTTGGCAAATGGGTTGGAAACAAACGCGTTCGGATTTTCGAGCGTGAATAATGAACGCTCGATTTCCGCTTTTGGCCCTTATCGGAAGTCCGGCAACGTCCGCTTTCGCGCCGCTCTTGGGGGACAAGCGGACTTCGATTCACGCGGTTAGTTCATAAGTACGCGGCCTAGCTCCCGCCGCGCTCCTTGCGCAGCCTGTTCCAATAATCCAGCCGCTTGCGGATCTCGCGCTCGAAGCCGCGGTCGGGCGGATCGTAGAAGGTTTGGCGGCCGAGCGCTTCCGGGAAGTAGCCCTGGCCGGAGAACGCGTCGGGCGCGTCGTGATCGTATTGATAGCCGGAGCCATAGCCTTCCGACTTCATCAGCTTGGTCGGCGAATTCAGGATGTGCTTCGGCGGCAGCAGCGAGCCGCCCTGCTTCGCGGTCTGCATCGCAGCGCCGAATGCCGTGTACACCGCGTTCGATTTCGGCGCGGTGGCGAGATAGACAACGGCCTGCGCGATCGCGAGCTCGCCCTCGGGTGAGCCCAGGAAGTCATAGGCATCCTTGGCGGCGTTGCAGACCGCCAGCGCCTGTGGATCGGCGAGACCAATGTCCTCGACCGCCATCCGCACCACGCGCCGCGCCAGGAACAGCGGATCCTCGCCGGCATCGAGCATGCGCGCGAGATAATACAATGCCGCATCCGGATCGGAGCCGCGCACCGACTTGTGCAGCGCCGAGATCAGATTGTAGTGACCGTCGGCCGATTTGTCGTAGATCGGCGCGCGGCGTTGCAGGATGGCCTGCAACTGCTCGGCATTGAACACCTCGCCCTTGCGCGCGGCGCGCCAGACCTCTTCGGCCAATGTCAGCGAGGCGCGGCCGTCACCGTCGGCCATCCGCACCAGCACGGCGCGTGCTTCCAGATCGAGCGGCAGGGTCTTGCCCTCGATCTTCTCGGCATTGGCAAACAACCGTTCGATCGCGGCCGTGTCGAGCGAATGAAACACCAGCACGCGGGCACGCGACAGCAGCGCCGCGTTGAGCTCGAACGAAGGGTTCTCCGTGGTGGCGCCGACCAGCACCACGGTGCCGTCCTCCATCACGGGCAGGAAGGAATCCTGCTGCGCGCGGTTGAACCTGTGCACCTCGTCGACGAACAGCAGCGTGCCCTTGCCGGTCTCGCGCCGGGCCCGCGCGGCATCGAACGCCTTCTTCAGGTCGGCGACGCCGGAGAACACCGCGGAGATCTGCTCGAAATGCAGCTCGGTGGCGTCGGCCAACAGCCGCGCCACGGTGGTCTTGCCGGTGCCGGGCGGTCCCCAGAACACCAGCGAACCCAGCGTGCGCGTCTCCAGCATGCGGGTCAGCGCGCCGTCGGGGCCGAGGATGTGATCCTGACCGACGACGTCGGCCAGGGTGCGCGGGCGCAGCCGGTCCGGCAGCGGGTGTGGCGCGTCCTGCTCCATCCCCGCCGCGGCGAACAGGTTGCTGGCCTCGCGCGGTTGCTTCGGGCTCACTTGCGGTTCACCTTGGGGCTCATCCGCCGAGCGTCACGTTGATCTGCTGGCCGCCGCGCACCAGCGTGATGCGCCAGATCCGCGACCCCGCCTTCGATACCTTGTCGAGGTCGCTGGTTCGCACGATCTTCTCATTGTTGACGGCAAGAATGATGTCGCCCTTCTGGAAGCCGACATTGGCGGCCGTGCCGTCGTCGGCGAGCTCGGTGACGACGACGCCCTCCGCGCCGGCGTCGAGATGCAGCTCATCGGCCAGCGCCGGCGAGATGTTGGCGACCTTGGCGCCCTGGAACGGCGAACGCGCGGTCAGCACGATCTCGTCGCGGTTGGTGTCGGGCGCGGTCTCCAGCGGCACGGTGAGCTTCACCGGCTTGCCGGCGCGCTGCACCTCGATCTCCGCGTTGCCGCCGAGCGGACGGGTCGCGAAGCGGTAGTCAAACGCATTGGGATCGTCGATCGGCGTGCCGTCGATCCCGACGATCAGATCGGACAGTTTGAGCCCGGCCTTCGCCGCCGGGCTGTTCGGCGCGACATTGGCGACCAGCGCGCCGGTCGGCAGCTTCAGCCCGAGTGTCTCTGCGATCTCCGGTGTGACGGCCTGCAGCCGCGCGCCAAGCCATGGCCGCTTCACCGCCTTGCCGCCGCTCTTGGCGGAGGCCACCACCACCCGCACCATGTTGGCGGGGATCGCGAAGCCGATGCCCTGCGAACCGCCGGAGCGCGAGAAGATCGCGGTATTGATGCCGGCGAGCCGGCCGGTCATGTCGACCAGCGCGCCGCCCGAATTGCCGGGATTGATCGCCGCGTCGGTCTGAATGAAGAATTGATAATCCGTGATCCCGACTTGAGTGCGCGCCAGCGCCGAGATGATGCCGTGCGTCACGGTCTGGCCGACGCCGAACGGATTGCCGATCGCCAGCACGACGTCGCCGACCTGCAGCTGATCCGAATTGGCGAAGTCGAGCGTCGCGAACTTCTCCTTGTTGGTGCCCTTCAGTCGCAGCACCGCGAGATCGGTGCGGCTGTCCTTCAGCACGATCTCGGCCTCGTATTCGCGCTTGTCGGCGAGCGAGACCTTCACCTGGTCGGCGCCCTCGATCACGTGATTGTTTGTGACCACGAGGCCGGAGCCATCGACCATCACGCCGGAGCCAAGCGAGCGCTGCATCTGCTCGGGCTGCTGCCCCGGGACGCCGAAGAAGCGGCGGAAGATCGGATCGTCCAGAAACGGATTGCGGTTCTGCACGGTCTTGGCAGCGTAGACATTGACCACCGCCGGCTGCACCCGCTGCACGATCGGCGCATAGGACAATTGGAGCTCAGCCTGCGAGGACGGCACGCGGCGGTCCTGGGCCGCGGACGGGGACAGATTCCCCATGAAAGCCAATGTGCACAGAGCGGATATGGTAGCGAAGCGGACAGGTCGGAGCATTCTTACCTCTCGTAGAAACGCCGGAATATAGGCGTGTTCGCCGGGCAATTGAAGGGCGCCCGGCCGGATAACTGGCCCCCGCCGGACCGGTGCAAAACCGGCGGCAGCCGCGTTGAAGCGCGCCGCCAAACTTCTATGATGACTGTCATCTCACTGCGCCGCTCCGCTTGTTGCCTGCGGACAACAAGCGGAACTGCGATGCCAGGCGGCGCTGTCGTGCGTCAGTCACGATCAACTCCTAGGACGTTTCAGTGAGTGAGTGGGGAATTCAAACACAACAGGGGTGCACAATGGGTGCGACAAAAGTTGGTGCAATCGCCATAGGGCTCGCAGGGGCGCTCGCCGCCTCGCCGGCCTATTCGCAATCGGCCGGAGGCGGCAGCGACGCGGAGATCGCGCTGCTGAAGCAGCAGCTGAAGATGCTCGAGCAGAAGCTCGACAAGCTGCAGAAGCAGACCAATGCCAATACCGCGACCGCAGCCAGCGCGAACGCCAACGCGAAGGCGGCGGATGCCAAGGCCGCGCGGGTCGCCAGCGCCAACGCCGCGATCCCGGTCAAGGGCCCGGTCGCGCCGTCGGGCGTCGTGGTGACGCTGCCGAACAACCGGCCGACGATCTGTACTGCGGATGAACAGAACTGCGTTGCGATCACGAGCCGCGTGCACTGGGATGTCGGCGGTTACGACTATCGTCCGAACACCGCGAGTACCTCGCCGCAGAAGCTCGACAGCGGCGAGAACCTCCGCCGCGCCCGCATCGGCATCGTCGGCAAGTTCTTCGGCGACTGGAATTACGCGCTGATCTACGACTTCGGCGGCTCGTCCGACGGCTTCGGCGGTGCGGCACCGGGATCGCTGCCCGGCGGCGGCACCTCCGGCGTCGAGAATGCGTATCTGAGCTACACCGGCTTGAAGCCGTTCGGCGGCAAGATGGCGATCGAAGGCGGCATCATGGACCTGCTCTGGACCATGGACGAGTCGACCAGTTCCAACGACATCCTGTTCATGGAGCGCGCCTCGGCCGGCATCATCGCGCAGAACGTCGCGGCCGGCGACTTCCGTTCCGCCATCGGCACCCGCTGGTGGAACGACCAGCTCTGGCTCGGCGGCTATGCCACCGGACCGACCACCGGCCAGATTCACTCGGCCTCCAGCGTCACCCCGGCCGGATCATCGGAGCAGTATGGCGCGGTGGTCCGCGTCGCCGGCAATCCGATCAGCGGCAAGGACTATTCGGTGCATATCGGCGCCGATGCGGAATGGCTGGTGCAGCCGCCGCGCAATCAGCTGACGCAGGCGCAGACGCTCACGCTGAACGACCGGCCCGAGCTGCGCATCGACCCGACGACGCTGATCTCGACCGGTGCGATCGCCAACGTCTCGGGCGCGCAGGTCTACGGCGTCGAGGCGGCAGCGACCTACGGCCCGTTCATCGCGCAAGGCGAGTACTATTGGTTCAATGTCGACCGCTCCGCGAATACCGGGCTGCCGCCGTTCGGCGCGCCGAGCCTGAAATTCGACGGCGGTTACGCGCAGGTCGGCTACGTGCTGACCGGCGAGAACCACGCCTATAATCCGGCCACGGCTTCCTACGGCGGTATCAAACCGCACGATCCGTTCTCGCTTGCCGGCGGCGGCATCGGCGCGTGGGAAATCGCCGGCCGCGTCAGCATGATGAACCTCAACGATCAGGTCGGCCAGGCCGTCGGCATCGCCGGCGGACGGCAGACCGTCTACACCGCCGCGCTGAACTGGTACGTCAACAACAACGTCCGCTTCATGCTGAACTACCTGCACGGCGACATCGCCAAGCAGGCTTCGGCGACCTCGCCCGTGGATGCCGGCTCGAAGTTCGACGCGGTCGCGCTGCGCACGCAGGTTGCGTTCTGACACGATCTGATCAGCGCCGATAACAATGGCCGGGAGCGACACGCCGCTCCCGGCCTTCTTCATTACAAATTGTCAGGCCGCGCGCTTTGACTTCTTCACGACGACTTCCGGCGCCGGCGCGCAGGACAGCCGTTCCTGATGGCCCTCGCCCCAGGCTTTCAAAATATCGATCACCGGACGCAGGCTCTCGCCGAGTTCGGAGAGCGTGTATTCGACCCGCGGCGGCACCTCGGCGTAGACCTTGCGGTTCACGAGGCCATCGTCCTCGAGCGCACGAAGCTGCTTGGTCAGCATGCGCTGGGTGATGCCGGGCATCCGCCGCCGCAACTCGCCGAAGCGCTGGGTGCCGGCCTGCAGGTGATACAGGATCACGCCCTTCCATTTGCCGTCGATCAGGTCGAGCGCCGCCTCGACCGCGCAGCCCGGCCGGCGCGCGAAATTCTTCCGTTTCATCGGTAATTTCCCAATAGTATACAAACAGGGACTAGTTCCCTGATTTTACAGTACTTGCCAAAAGGACGCCAGCACGACAGTTAAGGCGGCAGGCAATCGCCCACCACGGAGACTAGGCATGAAGGCCGTCGGATATCAAAAATCGCTGCCGATCGAGGCGGCGGATTCGCTCGTCGATTTCGAGATCGCCAAGCCCGAACCGAAGGGGCGCGACATCCGCGTCGCGGTGAAGGCCATCTCGGCCAACCCGGTCGACTACAAGGTGCGCAAGCGCGCGGCGCCGACCGACGGCAGCTACAAGATCCTCGGCTTTGACGCGGCCGGCGTGGTCGACGCCGTCGGGCCCGACATCTCGCTCTTCAAGCCCGGCGATGAAGTGTTCTACGCGGGCTCGATCCAGCGCCAGGGCACCAATTCGGAATTTCATCTGGTGGACGAGCGCATCGTCGGCAACAAGCCGGCATCGCTCTCGTTCGCGCAGGCCGCCGCCCTGCCCCTGACCTCGATCACCGCGTGGGAGCTGCTGTTCGACCGGCTCGGCGCAGTGCCGGGCAAGAGCGTCGATCCGCGCACGCTGCTGATCACCGGTGGCGCCGGCGGCGTCGGCTCGATCCTGATCCAGCTTGCGCGCCGCCTCACCGGGCTGACCGTGGTTGCGACCGCGACGCGGCCGGAGTCTCAGAAGTGGTGCCGCGATCTCGGTGCGCATGCGGTGATCGACCACTCGCAGCCGATGAAGGAGCAGATCGAGAAGCTCAAGCTGCCGCCGGTCGGCCTCGTCGCCAGCCTCACCTTCACCGACCAGCACTACAAGTCGATCGCCGACTTCATCGCGCCGCAGGGCAAGTTCGGCTTGATCGACGATCCCGCCGAATTCAACGTCGCCGCATTCAAGGGCAAGGCGGTGTCGGTGCACTGGGAATCGATGTTCACGCGCTCGTCGTTCCAGACGCCTGACATGATCGCGCAGCATCATCTGCTGAACGACGTTGCCGACCTGATCGACAAGGGCGTGCTGCGCACCACGCTCGACCAGACTTTTGGCACCATCAACGCCGCCAACCTCAAGCGCGCCCATGCGCTGCTGGAGAGCGGCAAGTCGCGCGGCAAGATCGTGCTGGAGGGCTGGTAAGCACAAATGTGTAGGGTGGGTTAGCGCGGCGTAACCCACCACCTTTTTTGCTCTGCGAACGGCGGGTTACGCTGACGCTAACCCGCCCTACGCACCGACCAATTCGCGAGATATCCCCACAGGCCGGCGCGTGGCTTTGCCAAAGCCATGACATCGCCTGTATGATTTGCGCAACGATCACCCCGTCCTCAATCCGGCCGCGCGAGACGCGGCCGGAACGGTGGTGACGCCCCAAGGGGATACATGGCGATGGGAGGAAACCGATGAGTTTGCTCACGGCCGATCCGTCGCGGATCGATCCGGAGTGGATGACGCGGGCGCTGCGCGCTGCCGGTGTGATCAACCAGGTCAGGGTCGTCGATCTCGCCTGCAAGCCGGTCGGCAATGGCCTCGTCGGCGACAGCTACCGATTTCATCTGAGCTATGACGGCGACGAGCCGAACGCGCCCGCAAGCGTCGTCGGCAAATTCCCGGCCGCGGATCCCGACAGCCGCCGATCCGGTTCCGCGCACACGCTTTATGTCCGCGAGGTCGCGTTCTATCGCGAGCTGGCGGCCACCGTCGACATTCACACGCCGCGGCCGATCCTCGCCGAAATCGATCCGGCGACCGACGACTTCACACTGATCCTGGAAGATCTGGCGCCCGCACGCCCGGGCGACCAGCTCGCCGGATGCGCGATCGCGGACTGCCTGACGGCGATGCGTGAGGCCGCCGCGCTGCATGCGCCGCGATGGAACGACCCGACGCTCGACGCGGTGCAATGCTTCGTGGTCGCCGCAAGCCGGCGCAGGGATCTTCGCGCGGTGCTGCCCGGCATCATCGGTCACTACGAGGAGCGATATCACGGCGTGATCGAGCCGGAATTCCTGGATCTGATCGACCGGCTTCCGGACGCGATACCGCGCTACCAGTCCGATCGATCGGTGCCGCGAACGCTGCAGCATGCGGACTTCCGGCTCGACAACATGCTGTTCGAGGTGCGCGGCAACACCCGTCCGATGGCCACGCTGGACTGGCAGACGCTGACGGTGGGGCCAGGCATCGTCGACGTGGCTTATTTCCTGTCGGCCGGTATCGATCCGTCCGAACGGCGGCTCCATGAAGCCGACCTGGTGCGGTTCTATCATTCCGAGCTGATCCGGCGCGGCGTGCGGGACTATGGCTGGGATGATTGCTGGCGGGATTACCGGCGCTACACGCTGCATGGCATCATGATGGGCGTCGTCTCGGCGCTCAGCGTCCAGCGCTCCGAGCGGGGCGACGCACTGTTCCTGAAAATGACCCGTGGCGCCTGCGCGCAAGCGCTGGACCACGACAGTTTTTCATACTGGCAGGACTGAAGCGCTATCGGGCGAAATCGTCCGCGTGAAGACAACGCGTCAAGACAGCGAAAGGGATCGGCGTGCTCAACAAACTGGACGACTTCCCCATCCACCAGACGCCGGAGCCGATCGCGGTTCCCTCGACCAGCGACCGCAATGTCTATGACCGAACCTGGTTCAACGGCTACACCGCGGACGGCGCGTATTATTTCGGCATCGGCATCGCGATCTACCCGCACCGCAAGATCCTCGATTGCGCCTTCAGCGTGGTGGAGCGCGGCGGACGTCAACATTGCTTCTACGGTTCGCGGCGGGCGCCGCTTGAACGCACCGAGATGCAGGTCGGCCCGTTCAGGCTTGAGGTCATCGAACCGATGCGGCGGACGCGGGTCGTGCTCGACGACAATGCGACGGGCCTCGCCTGCGACCTGACCTTCTCAGCGCGCACGGCCGCGATCCAGGAAGCGCGCCAGACGCTTTGGTCCGGCGACCGCCGCGCGATGGATTCGACCCGGTTCGACCAGTTCGGCCGCTGGAGCGGCGTCGTGCGCCACCCCGACGGCGAGATCAAGGTCGACAATCACACCTGCTACGGCACCAAGGATCGCTCCTGGGGAGTTCGCAATGTCGGCGAACGCGACGTCGGCGGCGCGCCGATGCCGCCGCCGAGCGTGTTCTTCCTCTGGGCGCCGTTGGTCTGGGACGACCACATCTCGCACGCCATCTTCTTCGACGGGACGCAGGGCGAGGCGCTGGTCCGCGAGGGCATCACCGCGCCGCTCTACCGAAGCGAGGCCGAGATCCCCGGCGTCGTCGATGGGCGCGACCGCCGCATGGCGACCGCGCGGCACCGCGTCAAATACGTCCCGAACACGCGCCTTGCGCAGTCAGCCGAGATCGACCTGGTCGACATCGACGGTCACACCTCGACCATCGCGCTCGACCCGATCCTGAAATTCCAGATGAAGGGCCTCGGCTACGGTCATCCGCAATGGGGCCAGGGCATGTGGAAGGGTGAGCTCGAGATCGGCGGCGAGTCGTTCGATCCTGCAACGCTCGATCCGCTGGCTCGCGAGAACGTGCACGTGCAACAGGTGGTGCGCGCCCGCCAGGGCGACCGGACCGGAATTGGCGTCCTCGAGCAGATATGCTTCGGCCCCTATCACCCGTCAGGTTTCAGCGAGTTCCTCGACGGGGCCAAAGCCTAGCTCGGCACAACGCCCTCGACGAAGATCAGCCGGCGGTCCAACGCGGTCCGCCGATGCTTGAGCGCCTCGGCGTATTCCGGTGACGCGTACCACTCGCGCAGCCGCGCCATCGACGGGAATTCGACGACGATGATGTTCTTTGGCGGCGGTCCGCCTTCCACCGCTTCGGCGGCACCGCCGCGCACGAGATAGCGCCCGCCATACTGCGCGATCGCCTTGGCCGCGATCGTGCGATAAGCCTCGAAGCCTGCGGCGTCCCTCACGTCGACCTCGGAAATCACATAGGCTGACATGGCCGCGCCTCAGGCGATGGTGTTGACGATGCCGCCCTCGGCGCGCAGCGCCGCGCCGTTGGTCGCGGAGGCCTGCTTCGAGCAGACATAGACGACAAGGTTGGCGATCTCCTCGGTGCTGGCAAAGCGCTGCAACAGCGAGGTCGGCCGGTGTTGCTTGACGAAGTTGGAGGCCGCCTCCTCGACCGACTGGCCGTTCTGCTTGGCAAGATCCTTGACGAAGGTCTCGACACCTTCGGACATGGTCGGTCCGGGCAGCACGGAGTTGACGGTGACGGCGGTGCCGCGGGTCAGCTGCGCGAGCCCGCGTGCGATCGCCAGCTGCGCGGTCTTGGTCGTGCCGTAATGGATCATCTCGGTCGGGATGTTGAGGCCGGATTCCGAGGAGATGAAGACGATGCGGCCCCAGTTGCGCTTCAGCATGCCCTGCATGTAACCGCGCGACAGCCGCACGCCCGACATCACGTTGACCTCGAAGAAGCGGCTCCAGTCCTCGTCGGGAATGTCGAAGAAGCCCTTCGGCTCGAAGATGCCGGCATTGTTGACGAGGATGTCGACGTCAGGCAGCGCGGCGAGCAACGCCTTGCAACCGGCTGACGTCGAGACGTCGGCCGCAATGCCGCGGACCTTGGCGCCCGGCACCGCCTTCTCGATCGCGGCGACCGCCGCATCGACCTTGGCTTGACTGCGGCCGTTGATGACGACCTCGGCGCCGGTGTCGACCAGCCCCCTCGCAATAGCGTTGCCGATGCCGGCGGTCGAGCCGGTCACCAGCGCAGTCTTTCCGGAAAGGTCGATTCTCATGGCTTCATCTCCATTGATGCTGACCGAGATATCGGGCGCGGCACGATGCACTGCAATTGCATCTCACCGACGCGTGAGGAGGTAGAACACACCTCGTCGTCCTGGCGAAAGCCAGGACCCATTGCCACCGCAGGTGATTATGAGAAGGATTTGAGCCCCCAGCGTCGCGCAACAATTGAGATTTGGGGTAATGGGTCCTGGCTTTCGCCAGGATGACGACTGGGATGGACCGTGGCCAAACAAAAACGGCGCCCGAGGGCGCCATTTTCAAAACCTTGGCTCAAGAGCGGCTTACGCCGCCTCGGCTTCCTTGTCCTGGGTCGGACCGGAGTCCTGGCCCTTGGCATCGACGTCGCGGTCGACGAACTCGATCACGGCCATCGCCGCGTTGTCGCCGTAGCGGAAGCCGGCCTTGATGATGCGGGTGTAGCCGCCCTGGCGGTCCTTGTAGCGGGTCGCCAGCGTGTCGAACAGCTTCTTGACCTGGTCGAGATCGCGCAGCTCCGAGATCGCCTGGCGGCGCAGGGCCAGCCCACCCTTCTTGCCGAGGGTGACGAGCTTCTCGACGATCGGCCGCAACTCCTTGGCCTTCGGCAGCGTGGTGACGATCTGCTCGTGCTTGATCAGCGCGGCCGCCATGTTGGCGAACATCGCACGCCGATGCTCGGCGGTGCGGTTGAGCTTCCGATGAACCTTGCCGTGACGCATTGACTATTCCTTACTTTGTAATCTGCCGCGACGGTTCGTCGGACATGTTGCTCAGGTGGGCTGCCTGCGTTCGCCCGTTGGAATCATGGCCGGGAGAGCCCGGCCATGATGATTGAATCGGATCAGTAGTGATCCTCGAAGCGCTTGGCGAGCTCGTCGATGTTCTCCGGCGGCCAGCCCGGCACTTCCATGCCGAGGTGCAGACCCATCTGGGCCAGCACTTCTTTGATCTCGTTCAGCGACTTGCGGCCGAAGTTCGGGGTACGGAGCATTTCCGCTTCCGACTTCTGCACGAGGTCGCCGATGTAGACGATGTTGTCGTTCTTCAGGCAGTTCGCCGAACGCACCGACAGCTCGAGCTCGTCGACCTTCTTGAGGAACGCCGGGTTGAACGCGAGATCGGGGATGATCTCCTGCGTGACTTCCTTGCGCGGCTCTTCGAAGTTGACGAACACGTTGAGCTGATCCTGCAGGATGCGCGCGGCATAGGCCACCGCGTCCTCCGGCGTGATCGCGCCGTTGGTCTCGATCGTCATGGTCAGCTTGTCGTAGTCGAGGATCTGGCCCTCACGGGTGTTCTCGACCTTGTAGGAGACCTTGCGGACCGGCGAGAACAGGCTGTCGACCGGGATCAGGCCGATCGGCGCATCCTCGGGACGGTTGCGCTCGGCGGCGACATAGCCCTTGCCGGTCGCGACCGTGAACTCCATGCGGATCTCGGCGCCGTCGTCCAGCGTGCAGAGCTGCAGGTCGGGATTGAGCACGGTGACGTCGCCGACGGTCTGGATGTCGCCGGCGGTGACGGCGCCCGGGCCCTGCTTCTTCACGACCATGCGCTTGGGGCCTTCGCCCTGCATCTTGATCGAGATGTCCTTGATGTTGAGGACGATGTCGGTGACGTCTTCACGGACACCGGCAATCGAGGAGAACTCGTGCAGCACGCCGTCGATATGCACCGACTGCACCGCCGCGCCCTGCAGCGAGGACAGCAGGATGCGGCGCAGCGCGTTGCCGAGCGTCTGGCCGAAGCCGCGCTCGAGCGGCTCGGCGACCACGGTGGCGAACCGGCTCGCGTCCGAGCCCGGCGTCACCTGCAGCTTGTTCGGTCGAATGAGTTCTTGCCAATTTTTCTGGATCGTCACTTGTTCACCCATGGGCCAGTCGTTGGGCCCGTCGAATGGCCGAACCTGGCGTTGGAGATCGCGGAACAGTCCGCGCGGTCAATTCCGAAAACGATCGCAGGGCGGCAAGATGCCGCCCGCGATTTACAGATCAAACGCGCCGACGCTTGCGCGGACGGCAGCCATTGTGCGGGATCGTGGTCACGTCGCGGATCGAGGTGACGGTGAAGCCCGCAGCCTGCAGCGCACGGAGCGCCGACTCACGGCCCGAACCCGGGCCGGCCACTTCAACCTCCAGCGTGCGCATGCCGTGTTCCTGCGCCTTCTTGGAGACGTCTTCAGCCGCGACCTGCGCGGCATAGGGGGTCGACTTGCGCGAGCCCTTGAAGCCCATCGTGCCGGCCGACGACCAGGCGATGGTGTTGCCCTGCGCGTCGGTGATGGTGATGGTCGTGTTGTTGAACGACGAATTCACGTGCGCGATGCCGGAGGCGATGTTCTTGCGTTCGCGGCGACGTACGCGGGTGGCTTCCTTGCCCATTTCAAACCTTTCCTGTGATCTCAACGCCGCCGTAGTGCCAGCGGCTACACCTCAAAACGCAAATGGCGAGTAGCGAATTTTCGATTCGCTACCCCCCACCTGCAATTCGTAAAACTTACTTCTTCTTGCCGGCGATCGCCTTGGCCGGCCCCTTGCGCGTGCGCGCATTGGTGTGGGTGCGCTGGCCGCGCACCGGCAGACCACGGCGATGACGCAGGCCGCGATAGCAGCCGAGGTCCATCAGCCGCTTGATGTTGATGCCGACCTCACGACGGAGGTCGCCCTCGACCAGATAGTCGCGGTCGATGACTTCGCGGATCTGCAGGACCTCCTGGTCGGTCAACTGGCTGACACGACGGTCCGCCGGGATCTTGACCTTCTCGATGATGTCGGCCGCGTTCTTCTGGCCGATACCATGGATGTACTGAAGCGCGATCAGCACGCGCTTGTTGGTAGGAATGTTGACGCCGGCAATACGGGCCACGGACTTCTCTCCTGTCGCCGATCCATCACGGATGCGGGCTTCTCAAGTTCTTGCTCTCTGCGGGCTTGTGTCCACAAACGCGAACACGACGCCCTTCCCCTCATGTCCTTCGGGGCCCGGCATCGTCATAAAACTATCCAACTTGGATGCGGGGCTTATTAAAGGATTCATGTCGGTTTCGTCAACCGCTCCTAGCGTTTAGCTCGCTTTTTCGTGAGCTTTTTTGCTGCCTTTTTGGCGGCTTTTGCCCCCTTCCGGGCATTCGCGGCACGGGCGGCCTGCTTTGCGGCCTTCTTCACGGTCTTCCTGGCCGGCTGCTTCGCAGTTTTCTTGCCAGCATTCTTGGCAGCTTTGCCCTTGGAGGCCAGCTTTGAGGCCCCCTTGGCGGCCTTACGGGCCGGTTTGGCGGCCGTCTTGGCCGATTTAGCTGCCTTCTTGGTCGGCTGCTTCGCGGTCTTCCTGGCTGTCTTGGACACCTTCGAGGCGCTCCTGGCTTCCTCGTGCTCCTTCGGTTCCAGCGCGCCGAGCGCAGTCAGGATCCGGTTGATCTCGCGGGTGACGTGCTCGATGGTCATCATGCCGTCGACCGTCAGAAGCTTCCGCCGCTCCGAGTAATAGTGAATCAGCGGTTCCGTCAGCGAGCGGTACTGCGCCAGGCGCTTGGTCAGCACTTCCGGCGTATCGTCGAGGCGCACTTCCTCGCCGCGCGCGCGGGTTTCCTCGGCACGCTTCTCGACGCGGGCGAGCAGCGCGCTCTCGTTGACGCGCAGCTCGACGACGGCGTCGAGCTTGAGGTGCTTTTTCCGGAGCAGCTCGTCGAGGGCCTCCGCCTGCGGCACGGTGCGCGGGAAGCCGTCGAGAATGAAGCCCTTCTTGGCGTCGGGCTCCTCGATTCGGTCGGCGATGATTCCCACCACGACCTCGTCGGGAACCAGCCCGCCATTGGACATGATCTCCTTGGCCTGCAAGCCGACCGGAGTGCCTGCGGCAGCGGCCGCGCGCAGCATCTCGCCGGTCGAGAGCTGAACGATGCCATGCCGGTGCACCAGCCGCTGCGCCTGGGTTCCCTTGCCCGAGCCCGGCGGCCCCAAAAGGATCAATCTCATATCTGTTTCGCCCCCCGGCTAGGTGGGCGACGTCCGCACACCTGTGTTTTGAGTTTGAAGCCGCGCCGCGATCAGCGGCGGCGGCCTCCCCTGAGCTTCGACTTCCTGATCAACCCTTCATACTGATGAGCGAGCAGATAGCCCTGCACCTGCGACACCGTATCCATCGTTACGCTGACGACGATCAGGAGCGAAGTGCCGCCAAAGTAGAACGGGACCGAGGCGTAGGAAATCAGAATTTCAGGAATAAGACAGACGATCGCGAGATAGATCGCACCGAGCACCGTGATGCGCGACAGCACGTAGTCGATGTATTCGGCGGTGCGCTCACCGGGCCGGATGCCCGGAATGAAGCCGCCATGCTTCTTCAGATTGTCCGCGGTCTCGGTCGGGTTGAACACGATCGCGGTGTAGAAGAAGGCGAAGAACACGATCAGCGCGAGATACATCAGCAGGAACAGCGGCCGGCCGTGGCTGAGCTGGGTGGTGAGCCACTGGAACCACTCCGGCCCCTTGCCGGCGTTGAAGTTCGCAACCGTGGTCGGCAGCAGCAGCAGCGACGAAGCGAAGATCGGCGGAATCACGCCCGAGGTGTTGAGCTTGAGCGGCAGATGCGAGGACTGGCCCTCGAACATCTTGTTGCCGACCTGGCGTTTCGGATACTGGATCAGCAGCCGGCGCTGCGCACGCTCCATGAACACGATGAAGGCGATCACGGCGACCGCCATCACGATGACGATCAGGATCAAGCCGGTCGACATCGCGCCCTGGCGGCCGAGTTCCAGCATGTTGGCGAGCGCCGACGGCAGCTCGGCGACGATGCCGGACAGGATGATCAGCGAGATACCGTTGCCGATGCCGCGCGAGGTGATCTGCTCGCCGAGCCACATCAGGAACATGGTGCCGCCGGTCAGCGTGATCGCGGTCGAGATCCGGAAGAACATGCCGGGGTCGCTGACGACATTGCCGGCGCCTTCGAGGCCGATCGCGATGCCGTAGGACTGGAACAGCGCCAGGATCACCGTCAGATAGCGGGTGTACTGGTTCAGCGTCTTGCGGCCCGCCTCGCCTTCCTTCTTGAGCGCCTCGAGTTGCGGCGACACGGTGGTCAGCAGCTGGACGATGATCGATGCCGAAATGTACGGCATGATGTTCAGCGCAAAGATCGCCATGCGGTGGATGCCACCGCCGGCGAACATGTTGAACATGCCGAGGATGCCGCCGGACTGGCTGCGGAACACCTGCTCCCAGACGTTGGGATCGATGCCCGGCAGCGGGATATAGGTGCCCAGCCGATAAACAAGCAGCGCACCCAGGGTGAACCAGATGCGCTTCTTCAGCTCGTCGGCTTTCGCCAGCTGTCCGAAATTGAGGTTTGCGGCAAGTTGTTCGGCTGCTGAGACCATGTTCGGCTTTCTCCCGGAGCCCGCTTCGCCCACGCCCCCAAGAAACTCGTTCTCTCGGGCCGTCGGCAGACACCGGACATTATCTGGTGCTCGGCCTCGATAAGTCCATCATTCGATCTGCGGATTGCCCGCGCAGGCCGCGGGCAATGACGCAGATGTTACGCCGCCTCGCCTTCGTCCTTGGCGGGGGCCAGGATCTTGACCGAGCCGCCGGCCTTCTCGACCGCAGCAATCGCCGACTTGGAGGCGCCGTGCGCTTCGATGGTCAGCTTTGTCTTGATCTCGCCGCGGCCGAGCAGCCGCAGGCCGTCCTTGGCGCGGCGCAGCACGCCGGCCTTCACCAGCGACTCGACGTTCACCGTCGCGCTTGCATCGACCAGCTTGTTGTCGATCGCTTCCTGCAGACGGTCGAGATTGATCTCGGCGAAGTCGAGCCGGAAGATGTTGTTGAAGCCGCGCTTCGGCAGGCGGCGATGCATCGGCATCTGGCCGCCTTCGAAACCCTTGATGCGGACGCCCGAACGCGCGGTCTGGCCCTTGCCGCCGCGGCCCGAGGTCTTGCCCTTGCCGGAACCGATGCCACGGCCGACACGCATGCGCTTCTTGCGCGAGCCGGCGTTGTCGGCGATATCGCTGAGCTTCATCGCCCTTCTCCTTATCTCTGCTTACTCGCCGACGACGCGGACGAGATGCTGGACTTTGCTGATCATGCCGCGAACTTCAGGGGTGTCCTGCAGCTCGGCAACCCGGCCGATCTTGTTGAGCTTGAGGCCGATCAGCGTCGAACGCTGCGAGTGATGGCGGCGGATTGCGCTGCCGATCTGCTCGACCTTGATGGTCTTGCTGGCCTGGGCCATGACAGTAACTCCAAATAGCGCGCTGGCTAATCGCGCGGGGTTATTCCGCCACCACTTCGGCGTCACCGCCGACGCGGCGCGACTGCAGGGTGGAGACCTTGATGTTGCGGCGCGCGGCCACCGAGCGCGGCGAATCCTGATGCTTCAGCGCGTCGAACGTTGCGCGAACCATGTTGTAGGGATTCGACGAGCCGATCGACTTCGCCACCACGTCCTGGATGCCGAGCGTCTCGAACACCGCGCGCATCGGGCCGCCGGCGATGATGCCGGTACCGGCCGGAGCGGCACGCAGATAGACGCGGCCGGCGCCGTGACGGCCGGCGATGTCGTGATGCAGCGTGCGGCCTTCGCGCAGCGCGACCCGCGTCAGGTTCCGCTTCGCAGATTCGGTCGCCTTGCGGATCGCTTCCGGAACTTCGCGCGCCTTGCCGTGGCCGAAACCGACCCGGCCCTTCTGATCGCCGATCACGACCAGCGCCGCAAAGCCGAAGCGCTTGCCGCCCTTGACGACCTTCGCCACGCGATTGATGTGGACGAGCTTGTCGACGAACTCGCTGTCGCGCTCCTCGCGATCCCTGCTCCGTTCGCGTCCGCCGCGTTCGCGTTCACCTGCCATGGTGTTTTCCAATCTCTAGGAGGCCTGACGCCTCTATCCTGGTAATCGTTCGTAAAGTTTAGAAGCTCAATCCGCCTTCGCGCGCCGCATCCGCGAGCGCCTTGACGCGCCCGTGATAGATGTAGGCGCCGCGATCGAACACGACTTCCTTGACACCCTTCTGCGCCGCGCGTTCCGCCAGCAGCCTGCCGACGGCCTTCGCCGCATCGATGTCGGCGCCGGTCTTGCCGGCGTCGCGCAGGTTCTTCTCCAGCGACGAGGCGGACGCGAGCGTCTCGCCCTTCTGGTCGTCGATGACCTGGGCGTAGATGTGCTTGGACGAGCGGAACACCGACAGCCGCGGACGGCCGCCTGCCGAGCGGCGAAGCGCAAGGCGGACGCGCTGCTTGCGCCGGGCATTCGTAACCTTGAGTGACATGACCGGCTCCGTTACTTCTTCTTGCCTTCCTTGCGGAAGATGAATTCGTTGGCGTACTTCACGCCCTTGCCCTTGTAGGGCTCCGGCGGACGGTAGGCGCGGATCTCGGCGGCGACCTGGCCGACGCGCTGCGGATCGTTGCCGGTGATCGTGATCTCGGTCGGCTTCGGCACCGCGATGGTGATGCCTTCCGGGATCGCGTAGACCACGTCGTGGCTGTAGCCGAGCGCGAGCTGCAGGTTCTTGCCCTGCATCGCGGCGCGGTAACCGACGCCGGTGATCTCGAGCTTCTTCTCGAAGCCCTTGGTGACGCCCTCGACGAGGTTGGCGACCTGGGCGCGCGCGGTTCCGTACATCGCCTGCGCACGGTTGGTCTTGACGCGCGGAGCGACCTTGACCTGGCCGTTCTCGAACTTCACCTCGACGTCGTCATGCACGACGAACTGAAGCTGGCCCTTCGGCCCCTTCACCTTCACCGTCTGGCCCTCGACGCTTGCCGTCACACCCGACGGGATCGCCACCGGCCTTTTGCCGATACGTGACATCGTAAAATCCTTCCTCAGAACACCGTGAAGAGAACTTCGCCGCCCACGTTGGCGTCGCGCGCCTCGTGGTCAGCCATGATTCCCTTCGGCGTCGACAACACCGAAATGCCGAGACCGTTGTTCACGCGCGGCAGGTTCCTCACCGAGGCGTAAACGCGGCGGCCCGGCTTCGACACCCGCTCGATCTCGCGGATGACGGGCTCGCCGTCGAAATACTTCAGCTCGATCTCGAGCTCGCTGCGGCCCGAGGCATGCTCGACGCTGGCGTAGCCGCGGATGTAGCCCTCGGACTTCAGCACTTCGAGCACATTGGCGCGCATCTTCGAGCCGGGGCTCGAGACCTTGGACTTCGAACGCATCTGCGCGTTGCGGATGCGGGTGATGAGATCGCTGATCGGATCGTGCGTAGACATTGTTCCGACCCTCCTTACCAGCTCGACTTCACGAGGCCGGGAACCAGGCCCTTGGAGCCGAGTTCACGCAGCGCGATGCGCGAGAGCTTGTTCTTGCGATAGGTCGAGCGCGGACGCCCGGTCAGCTCGCAACGGTTGCGGATGCGCGTCGGCGACGAGTTGCGCGGCATCTCGGCGAGCTTCAGCGTCGCCGCGAAGCGCTCTTCCATCGGCTTGGTCTTGTCGGCGATGATCGCCTTCAGCTTCTCGCGCTGCGGGGCGGCGTTCTTCGCCATCCGCTTGCGCCGGTTGTTCTTCTCGATCGAACTCTTCTTTGCCATGCTTGGCTCCTGGGTATCCGCGTTTGAGTGGCTTTGCCTCAGCTACTCACTGCCGGAACGGGAAATTGAAAGCGGTCAACAAGGCACGCGCCTCGTCGTCGGTCTTGGCGGTGGTGCACACCGTGATGTCCATGCCACGCGCTTCCGAGACCTTGTCGAAGTCGATCTCGGGGAAAATGATGTGCTCCTTGATGCCGAGCGAATAGTTGCCACGGCCGTCGAAGCTCTTCGGGTTCAGGCCGCGGAAGTCGCGGACGCGGGGCAGCGCCACGTTTACCAGGCGGTCGATGAACTCGTACATATGGGCCTTGCGCAGCGTGACCTTGCAGCCGATCGGCTGGTTCTCGCGCAGCTTGAAGGTCGCGATCGCGATCCGCGAATAGGTCACGATCGCCTTCTGGCCGGCGATCTGGCTCAGCTCGGCGGCGGCGGTCTCGGCCTTCTTGCGGTCGTTGACGGAATCGCCAACGCCCATGTTGAGCACCACCTTGTCGAGGCGCGGCACCTGCATCACGTTGGCATAACCGAACTTCTCGGTCATCATGCCGCGGATCTTCTTGTCATACTCCGCGCGCAGACGCGGCGTGTAAGCTGTCTCAGCCATCGATCTCTGCTCCCGAGCTCTTGGCAACACGAACCTTCTTGCCATCGGCCTGAATCTTGAACCCAATGCGGGTCGGCTTTCCGTCCTTGCCGACATACGCAATGTTGGACAGGTCGATCGGCATCTCCTTGGAGATGATGCCGCCTTCCTGGGTCTGGCTCTGCTTCTGGTGACGCTTCACCATGTTGATGCCGCGAACGAGAGCCTTGTTCTCGTCCGGACGCACCTCGAACACCTCGCCGGTGCGACCCTTGTCGCGGCCGGTGAGCACCATCACCTTGTCGCCCTTGCGGATCTTGGCAGCCATCACAGCACCTCCGGCGCAAGCGAAATGATCTTCATGTGGTTCTTGGCGCGCAGCTCGCGCGGCACCGGCCCGAAGATACGGGTGCCGACCGGCTCGGACTGATTGTTGATCAGCACGGCGGCGTTGCGGTCGAAACGGATGACCGAACCGTCGGCGCGGCGGATGTCCTTGCGGACCCGGACCACGACGGCCTTCATCACGTCGCCCTTTTTCACCTTGCCACGCGGAATGGCTTCCTTGATCGACACAACGATAACGTCGCCCACGGTGGCATAGCGGCGCTTGGAACCTCCAAGAACCTTGATGCACATGACACGGCGTGCGCCTGAATTATCGGCCACGTCGAGGTTGGTCTGCATCTGAATCATTGATGCACCTCGTCCTCTTTCTGCGCTTTAGCGCGCCCAAAATTTCCCTGAATGTCTTCGGCCAGGCCGAAGTAATCAGGCCGTTTTCTTGTGTTCGCCCCGGACCACGGTCCAGCGCTTCAGCTTCGAGATCGGCTTCGATTCCTCGATCCAGACCATGTCGCCCGGCTTGAACTGATTGTCCTCGTCGTGCGCGTGGTAGTTCTTGGAACGGCGGATCGTCTTCTTGTAGATCGGGTGGGTGAAGCGGCGGTCGACGCGCACCACCACGGTCTTGGCTTGCTTGTCGCTCACGACCACGCCCTGCAGAGTACGTTTCGGCATAGCTGGCCCCTTACTTCTTCTTCGCGCGCAGCTGCGCGGCGATGGTCTTGATACGAGCGATATCGCGGCGGGCTTCCCGCATCCGCGACGTGTTCTCCAGCTGCCCGGTGGCGCGCTGGAAACGCAGGTTGAAGCGTTCCTTCTTCAGGTTAAGGACCGCGTCGTCCCGCTGGTCGTCGCTCATCGCGCGAATGTCTTCAACTTTCATCTCGGCCATGGCGATTACTCCGCAATGCGCGCAACGAAGCGCGTCTTGATCGGCAGCTTGGCGGCGGCGAGCGACAGCGCCTCCTTGGCGGTCTGCACCGGCACGCCGTCGATTTCGAACATCACGCGGCCCGGCTTGATCCGGACCACCCACAATTCCGGCGCACCCTTGCCGGAGCCCATGCGGACTTCGGCGGGCTTCTTCGACACCGGCACGTCCGGGAACACCCGGATCCAGACGCGGCCGGCGCGCTTCATGTGACGGGTCAGCGCGCGGCGGGCGGCTTCGATCTGACGGGCGGTGACGCGCTCAGGCTCCATCGCCTTCAGGCCGAACTGGCCGAACGCCAACGTCGCGCCAGAGGTCGCAACGCCGTGGATACGGCCCTTATGCGCCTTCCGGAACTTCGTCTTCTTAGGTTGCATCATGGCTTTAAGCCCTCAAATTCCTGCTTTGCCTCAAGCGGCGTCGCGGCGCGAACGCGGCGTGTTGTCGCCCTCGGCCATCTTCTTGTCCTGGGCCATCGGATCGTGCTCGAGGATCTCGCCCTTGAAGATCCAGACCTTGACGCCGCAGGTGCCGAAGGTCGTGAACGCGGTGGCAACGCCGTAGTCGACGTCGGCGCGCAGCGTGTGCAGCGGCACGCGACCTTCGCGATACCACTCCATGCGCGCGATTTCGGCGCCGCCGAGACGGCCCGAGCAGTTGATGCGGATGCCCTCGGCGCCGAGACGCATCGCCGACTGCACGGCGCGCTTCATGGCGCGGCGGAACGCAACGCGGCGCTCGAGCTGCTGGGCGATCGATTCAGCGACCAGGGTCGCGTCGAGCTCCGGCTTGCGGATTTCAACGATGTTGATCACGACGTCCGACGAGGTGATGTCGGCAACCTTCTTGCGCAGCTTGTCGATATCGGCGCCCTTCTTGCCGATCACGACGCCCGGACGGGCCGAGTGGATCGTCACGCGGCACTTCTTGTGCGGGCGCTCGATCACGATGCGGGCGACAGCCGCCTGCTTGAGCTCCTTGTGCAGGATCTCGCGGATCTTGACGTCCTCGTGCAGGAGCTTGCCGTATTCCTGCTTGCCGGCGAACCAACGGGAGTCCCAGGTCCGGTTGATGCCGAGACGCAGCCCGATTGGATTGATCTTTTGACCCATCGTCTTCTCCTGCGCCCTTCTTAGGCGCTTGCCTCGGCCTCGACCTGACGAACCACGATGGTCAGGTGCGAGAACGGTTTGAACACACGGCCCGAACGGCCACGGCCGCGCGGAGCAAAACGCTTCATCACGATGCCATTGCCGACATGCGCCTCGGCAACGACGAGATCGTCGACATCGAGGTCATGGTTGTTCTCGGCGTTCGCGATCGCCGATTCCAGGCACTTCTTGACGTCGACCGCGATCCGCTTGCGCGAGAACTGCAGGTCGGCGAGCGCAGCCGAAGCCTTGCGGCCGCGGATCAGCTGCGCCACCAGGTTGAGCTTCTGCGGGCTGACGCGCAGCATGCGGGCGACGGCCTTGGCCTCATTGTCCGCGAGGCTACGTTCGCGCTTTGGTTTGCTCATCGTCTATTCCTCAAGCCTTCTTGGCTTTCTTGTCGCCCGAGTGGCCGTGGAAGGTCCGGGTCGGCGAGAACTCGCCGAACTTGTGACCCACCATTTCCTCGTTGATCGCCACCGGCACATGCTTCTGGCCGTTGTAGACACCGAAGGTCAGGCCGACGAACTGCGGCAGGATGGTGGAGCGACGGCTCCAGATCTTGATGACGTCGTGACGGCCGGACGCGCGCGCGGCATCTGCCTTCTTGAGCAGAGAACCCTCGACGAACGGGCCTTTCCAGACTGAACGAACCATGTCCGGCGTTCCTTACTTCTTCCGCTTGTGGCGGCTGAGGAGAATGAATTTGTTGGTCGACTTGTTGGTGCGGGTCTTCTTGCCCTTGGTCGGCTTGCCCCACGGAGTAACCGGGTGGCGACCGCCCGAGGTACGACCTTCACCACCGCCGTGCGGGTGATCGATCGGGTTCATGACGACGCCGCGGTTGTGCGGGCGCCAGCCGAGCCAGCGGGTACGACCGGCCTTGCCGATCGAGATGTTCATGTGATCCGGGTTCGAGACCGCGCCGATCGTGCCGCGGCAACGGCCGTGCACGAGACGCTGCTCGCCCGAGTTCAGGCGGACGATGACGTAGTCCTGGTCGCGGCCGACGATCTGGGCATAGGTACCGGCGGAGCGTGCCAGCTGGCCGCCCTTGCCGATCTTCAGCTCGATGTTGTGCACGATCGTGCCGACCGGCATGTTGCCGAGCGGCATGACGTTGCCCGGCTTCACGTCGACATAGTTGCCGGCGACGACGGTGTCGCCCGCCGCCAGACGCTGCGGCGCCAGGATGTAGGCCAGCTCACCGTCCTGATACTTGATCAGCGCGATGAAAGCGGTGCGGTTCGGATCGTACTCCAGCCGCTCCACGACCGCCGGCATGTCCACCTTGTCGCGGCGGAAGTCGACGGTGCGGTAAGCCTTCTTGTGGCCGCCGCCGCGGAAACGCACGGTGATGCGACCGGTGTTGTTGCGACCGCCATTGCCGAGCTTGCCCTCGGTCAGGGTCTTCACCGGCTTGCCCTTGTAGAGCGCCGAACGATCGACCATGACCAGCTGGCGCTGGCCCGGCGTCGTGGGATTGTAGGTTTTCAATGCCATCGTCGTTGCGCCTTATAGTCCGGTAGTCACGTCGATGCGGTGGCCCTCTTCAAGGGTCACGATCGCGCGCTTGGAGTCCGACTGCGAACCGAGATTGCCGCGGAACACCTTGGTCTTGCCCTTGCGAACGAGAGTGTTGACGCTCTTCACCTTGACGTCGAACAGCTTCTCGACCGCTTCCTTGATCTGCGGCTTGGTCGCCTTGCCGGCGACCTTGAACATCACCTTGTTGTGCTCGGAGGCGAGCGTCGCCTTTTCCGTCACGACCGGCGAGATGATGACGTCGTAGTGGCGCGGATCGATGTTCTTCATTTGAAGCGCGCCTCCAGCGCATCAACCGCAGCCTTGGTCAGCACCAGCTTGTGGCGGCGGAGAATGTCGTAGACGTTGATGCCCTGGATCGGCAGCACGTCGATGTTCGGGATGTTGCGGGCCGCGGTCGCGAAACCGTTGTGCAGCTCCGCACCGTCGATGATCAGCGCGTTGGTCAGGCCGAGGCCCGAGAAGTGACCGAGCAGCGCCTTGGTCTTGGCGGCCTCGAGCTGTGCATTGTCGATCACGATCAGCCCGCCGTCCTTGGCCTTGGCCGACAGCGCATGCTTCAGCGCGAGCGCGCGCACCTTCTTCGGCAGGTCGGTCGCATGGGAGCGAACCACCGGACCGAAGGCACGGCCACCGCCGCGGAACTGCGGCACGCGGGCCGAGCCGTGACGGGCGCCGCCGGTGCCCTTCTGCTTGTACATCTTCTTGCCGGTGCGCCAGACGTCGGCGCGGCCCTGGGCCTTATGCGTGCCGGCCTGGCGCTTGTTGAGCTGCCACTGCACGCAACGCTGGATGATGTCCTTGCGCGGCTCGAGACCAAATATCTCGTCCGACAGCTGAACCGAACCGGCATCCTTGCCTTCAAGGGTGGTGACTTTTAGTTCCATCTCACACGCCCTCCTTCTCGGCTACAGCCTCGGCAGCTTCACCGCCGGCGACCTTGAACTTGCCGGGCTTCGGGGCTTCCTTCGGCAGCGGCTTCTTGACCGCGTCGCGCACCGAGATCCAGCCGCCCTTGGAGCCGGGAACGGCGCCTTCGACGAGGATCAGGCCGCGCTCGACGTCGGTCGAAACCACGCGCAGATTGAGCGTGGTGATGCGATCGACGCCCATGTGACCGGGCATCTTCTTGTTCTTGAAGGTCTTGCCGGGATCCTGACGGCCACCGGTCGAACCGATCGAACGGTGCGAGACCGACACGCCGTGGGTGGCGCGCAGACCGCCGAAATTCCAGCGCTTCATGCCGCCGGCGAAGCCCTTACCGATCGAGGTGCCGGTCACGTCGACAAACTGGCCGACCACGAAATGGTCCGCCTGGATTTCCGCGCCTACCGGGATCAGCGCGTCCTCGGACACGCGGAACTCGGCGACCTTGCGCTTCGGCTCGACCTTGGCGACCGCGAACTGGCCGCGTTCGGCCTTCGGCATGTACACCGTCTTGCGGGCGCCCGAGCCGAGCTGAAGAGCGACATAGCCGTTCTTCTCGGTCGTGCGGTGGCCCAGCACCTGGCAGTTGCCCAACTTCAGCACGGTCACAGGGATATGCTCGCCGGTCTCCGTAAAGACCCGCGTCATCCCGACCTTTTGTGCGATCACTCCGGAGCGCATCGGCGTGCTTCCTGTCTTTCTGTCCGCAAGCGGCGGACGTAAAAATCCAAAACCTTAGAGCTTGATCTCGACGTCGACACCGGCGGCCAGGTCGAGCTTCATCAGCGCGTCGACGGTCTGCGGGGTCGGGTCGACAATGTCGAGGAGGCGCTTGTGAGTGCGCATCTCGAATTGCTCGCGGCTCTTCTTGTCAACGTGCGGCGAACGGTTGACGGTGAACTTCTCGATGCGGGTCGGCAGCGGAATCGGTCCGCGAACCTGCGCACCGGTGCGCTTCGCCGTGTTCACGATCTCACGGGTCGACGTATCGAGGATTCGATGGTCGAACGCCTTGAGACGGATGCGAATGTTTTGGCCGTTCATTGCCGTATCTCTTTCTTCGTCGCTCAATTAGCGAATAGCGAGTGGTGAGCGGCGGGTGGGCGAACCCACCCGCTGCAAACTGACTGATCCACCCTTACTCGATGATGGCGGCGACGACGCCGGCGCCGACGGTGCGGCCGCCTTCGCGGATCGCGAAGCGCAGCTTCTCTTCCATCGCGATCGGCACGATCAGGTGCACTTCCATCGCGATGTTGTCGCCCGGCATCACCATCTCGGTGCCTTCGGGCAGGTGCACAACGCCGGTCACGTCGGTGGTGCGGAAGTAGAACTGCGGACGGTAGTTGGTGAAGAACGGGGTGTGACGACCGCCCTCTTCCTTGGTGAGGATGTAGGCTTCAGCCTTGAACTTGGTGTGCGGCTTGACCGAACCGGGCTTGCACAGCACCTGGCCACGCTCGACTTCCTCGCGCTTGGTGCCGCGGAGCAGCGCACCGATGTTGTCGCCGGCCTGGCCCTGATCGAGCAGCTTGCGGAACATTTCGACCCCGGTGACGATGGTCTTCTGGGTGTCGCGGATACCGACGATCTCGATTTCCTCGCCGACCTTGATGATGCCGCGCTCGACACGGCCGGTGACGACGGTGCCGCGGCCCGAGATCGAGAACACGTCTTCAACCGGCATCAGGAACGGCTGGTCGATCGGACGCTCCGGCTGCGGGATGTATTCGTCGACATTGCGCATCAGCTCGAGGATGGCATCGTGGCCGAGCGTCTTGTCCTTGTCTTCGAGAGCGGCGAGCGCCGAGCCCTTGATGATCGGGATCTTGTCGCCCGGGAATTCGTACTTCGAGAGCAGCTCACGAACCTCGAGCTCGACGAGCTCGAGCAGCTCCGGATCGTCGACCATGTCGCACTTGTTGAGGAACACGACGAGCGCGGGCACGCCGACCTGGCGGGCGAGCAGGATGTGCTCGCGGGTCTGCGGCATCGGGCCGTCAGCAGCCGACACGACCAGGATCGCGCCGTCCATCTGCGCGGCACCGGTGATCATGTTCTTGACGTAGTCGGCGTGGCCGGGACAGTCGACGTGGGCATAGTGACGGTTCTTCGTCTCGTACTCGACGTGAGCGGTCGAGATCGTGATGCCGCGCGCCTTCTCTTCCGGCGCCTTGTCGATCTGGTCGTAGGCGGTGAACGTCGCGCCGCCGGTCTCTGCAAGCACCTTGGTGATCGCTGCGGTCAGCGAGGTCTTGCCATGGTCGACGTGACCGATGGTGCCGATGTTGCAGTGGGGCTTGTTACGCTCGAATTTTGCTTTGGCCATTTGACTCTCCGTTCAGTCGTTAGTTGCTAACCAACGACAATCAAGCAAACTTTTTCTGGACTTCAGCCGACACGTTCGCCGGTGCTTCGGCGTAGTGATCGAACTGCATTGTGAAGGTCGCGCGACCCTGGCTCATCGAGCGCAGGTTGTTCACGTAACCGAACATGTTCATGAGCGGCACCATCGCGTTGATGACGTTGGCGTTGCCGCGCATGTCTTGGCCCTGGATCTGGCCGCGCCGGGAATTCAGGTCGCCGATGACCGAACCGGTGTAGTCTTCCGGGGTCACCACCTCGACCTTCATGATCGGCTCGAGCAGAACGGACTTGCCCTTCGTCAGCGCCTCGCGGAACGCGGCGCGCGACGCGATTTCGAAGGCCAGTGCCGACGAGTCGACGTCGTGATACTTGCCGTCGACCAGCTGCACCTTGACGTCCACCACCGGGAAGCCGGCAACGACGCCGGAGCCCATCACGCTGTTGAGGCCCTTTTCGACGCCGGGGATGTATTCCTTCGGCACCGCGCCGCCGACGATCTTCGATTCGAACTCATAGCCCTTGCCGGGCTCGTTCGGCTCGACGACGATCGACACTTCGGCGAACTGACCGGTACCGCCGGTCTGCTTCTTGTGCGTGTACTTGACTTCGGCCTTCTTGGTCACGCGCTCGCGGAACGCCACCTGCGGCGCGCCGATGTTGGCATCGACCTTGTAGGTGCGCTTGAGGATGTCGACCTTGATGTCGAGATGCAGTTCGCCCATGCCCTTGAGGATGGTCTGGCCGGACTCCTGGTCGGTCGACACGCGGAACGACGGATCTTCCGCAGCGAGCTTGGCGAGCGCCACGCCGAGCTTTTCCTGGTCGGCCTTCGACTTCGGCTCGATCGCGATCTCGATCACCGGCTCCGGGAATTCCATCTTCTCGAGGATGACCGGCTTGTCGGGATCGCACAGCGTGTCACCAGTGCGCGCTTCCTTCAGGCCAGCCAGCGCGACAATATCGCCGGCATAGGCTTCCTTGATGTCTTCGCGGTTGTTCGCATGCATCAGCAGCATGCGGCCGATGCGCTCTTTCTTCTCGCGGGTCGAGTTCACCACGCCGGTGCCCGACTGCAGAACGCCGGAATAGATGCGGCAGAACGTGATGGTGCCGACGAACGGGTCGTCCATGATCTTGAACGCGAGCAGCGCCAGCGGCTCCTTGTCGTCCGCATGGCGCACGACTTCGTTGCCGTCATCGTCGATGCCCTTGATCGCGGGCACGTCGACCGGCGACGGCAGATAGTCGACGACCGCGTCGAGCAGCGGCTGAACGCCCTTGTTCTTGAACGCGGAGCCGCACAGCACCGGATAGAACGCACCGGTCAGCACGGCCTTGCGGATCAGACGCTTCAGCGTCGCCTCGTCCGGCTCCTTGCCGTCGAGGAAGGCAGCCAAGGCATCGTCGTCGAGCTCGACGGCGGCTTCCACCATCTTCTCGCGATATTCCTTGGCCTGCTCGACCATGTCTTCCGGGATGTCGACATAGTCGAACTTGGCGCCGAGCGATTCATCGTTCCAGACGATGCCCTTCATGACAACCAGGTCGACGAGACCCTTGAAGTTGTTCTCGGCACCGATCGGAAGCTGGATCGCGATCGGCTTGGCGCCGAGGCGGTCGACGATGTCGGACAGGCACTTGAAGAAGTCGGCACCGGTCTTGTCCATCTTGTTGGCGAAGACGATGCGCGGAACCTTGTACTTGTCGCCCTGGCGCCAGACGGTCTCGGTCTGCGGCTCGACGCCCTGGTTGGAGTCGAGAACGCAAACGGCGCCGTCGAGCACGCGCAGCGAACGCTCGACCTCAATGGTGAAGTCGACGTGGCCGGGGGTGTCGATGATGTTAAGGCGCTTGCCGTTCCAGAACGCGGTGGTAGCAGCCGAAGTGATCGTGATGCCACGCTCCTGCTCCTGCTCCATCCAGTCCATCGTCGCGGCACCTTCGTGCACTTCGCCGATCTTGTGGCTCTTGCCGGTGTAATACAGGATGCGCTCGGTGGTCGTGGTCTTGCCGGCATCGATATGCGCCATGATACCGAAGTTGCGGTAGTTCTCTATGGCATGAACGCGAGGCATAGGCTGTTCCTTAAATTCCGTGTTTCGCCGTTACCAGCGATAGTGCGAGAAGGCGCGGTTGGCTTCCGCCATCCGGTGCACGTCTTCACGCTTCTTGACGGCGTTGCCGCGATTGTTCGAGGCGTCGAGCAGCTCGGCCGAAAGACGCTCCGTCATGGTCTTCTCGTTGCGCTCACGGGCGGCCGAGATCAGCCAGCGAATGCCGAGCGCCTGACGGCGCACCGAGCGGACTTCCACCGGCACCTGGTAGGTCGCGCCGCCGACGCGGCGGGAACGGACCTCGATGGTCGGCATCACGTTCTCGAGCGCCTGCTCGAACACGCCGAGCGGCGGCTGCTTGGTCTTGGCCTCGATCATGCCGAGCGCACCGTAGACGATGTTTTCGGCGACCGACTTCTTCCCGGCGTACATCACCGAGTTCATGAACTTCGTAATGATGATGTTCCCGAACTTCGGATCCGGAAGAACTTCACGCTTCTCAGCAGAATGGCGACGCGACATCTGATCGTTTCCCGCTTACTTCGGACGCTTCGCGCCGTACTTCGAACGACGCTGCTTACGGTTCTTGACGCCCTGGGTATCCAGCACGCCACGGAGGATGTGGTAGCGCACGCCGGGCAAGTCCTTGACGCGGCCGCCGCGGATCATGACCACCGAGTGCTCCTGCAGGTTATGGCCTTCACCCGGGATGTAGCCGATCACCTCGAAGCCGTTGGTCAGGCGCACCTTGGCGACCTTACGAAGCGCCGAGTTCGGCTTCTTCGGGGTCGTGGTGTAGACGCGCGTGCACACGCCGCGCTTCTGCGGCGACTGCTGCAGCGCCGGCACCTTCTTGCGCGACTTCTGCACTTCACGTGGTTTTGCGATCAGCTGGTTGATCGTCGGCATGCAGCCTTCACCCTTTAGTTCGCGCGGAAACCTTGAATGGCTCCGCAAATTTCTTCTCAGGACTAGCCGTCCCGTACGGCCCGCTCGACGCGGAACAAACACCCGCGCAAAGCGAAATCGCGCCAACCACTCATCACTGAGCGGAAAGCGCATCGACGCCACAGAGGACCGCGATTCCGAACCGTTCAGCGCTCGCTGTCCGGTCCGCCACCGAGGTCATGCATCCGAATTCACTCTCAAGAGGACGTGCTCAAGAGAACCAAAATCGTCCTGGCATTGCCTAGCTATCATCGACAGCGTTTGAGCGGCATTCGTCGAGGTTGGTGCCCCGGCCGGCGCCTGAAAAAGGGCCTTGGGGTGTTCCGTTCCGACGCTGGCGTAGCTCACCGCCTGTCGTTAAGTGAGCGCCTTGTATAATCGAGAGATAGTGAAGTCAAGCAAAACGACAAGCAAAGAAACGCCTCTGGCGCTTGCAGATTTCGCATTTCGCGGCACTCGTCGGACGTCGAAATATGACAGCGTCTGCGACTCCCCTCGCCCGAATCCGAATCTCCGGCACGCCAACGGAATCATATTATATCCGGGTAAAATATGATTAGAAACAATTCTCCCCAACTTGGACCCGAAGGCGAATTTCGAAACTAAGCCTTTATTTGCCATTCGCAGCGCAAAAATTGCGGTCTACGGCCACGGAAAACGTCATGCGGTACACCGACATCGCGATCATCGGCGGAGGTCTTGCGGGCTCGACCGCGGCCGCCATGCTCGGCCGTGCCGGGATACCGACCGTCCTGATCGACCCCCACCAAGTCTATCCGTTCGACTTCCGCGTCGAAAAGGTCGGCGGCGACCTCCAGCTCGCGCGATTCGCCCGCACCGGAATTGCCGAATCCGTGCTGCGTTCGGCGACGCTCGACGGCGAGAACTGGATCGCGCGATTCGGCCATCTGCTCGACCGGCAGCCGAGCCGGCAATACGGCATCATGTACGACGCGCTGATCACTGCGATTCGGGCCGAGATCGCCGGGCCGGCGGAATTCATCCGCGACAAGGTCGTCAATGTCGCGACCAGCTCCGAGCGGCAGCGGCTCGTGCTTTCGGGCGGCGAGGAGATCTCGGCGCGGCTCGTGGTGCTTGCCAACGGCCTGAATGTCGGGCTGCGCCGGATGCTCGGCATCGAGCGGCTGGTGACCAGCTTCTGCCATTCGATCTCGATCGGCTTCGATTTCATCCCCGTCGGCCGCCCCGCCTTCCCGTTCGCGGCCATGACCTACTTTTCGGAGCGGCCGAGCGACCGCATCCCCTACATCACGCTGTTTCCGGTCGGAAACCGGATGCGCGCCAACCTCTTCACCTACCGCCCGGCCGACGATCCGTGGCTGCGGGCGATGCGGCGCAATCCGGTCGAGACGCTGAACGCTGCGCTGCCGCGGCTGCGCCGGCTCACCGGTGAGTTCGACGTGGTCGGCGACATCAAGATCAGGCCCGCCGACGTCTATGTCAGCACCGGCTATCGGCAGGCCGGCGTCGTACTGGTCGGCGATGCCTTCGCCAGCACCTGCCCCGTCACCGGCACCGGGACCGACAAGGTGTTCACCGACGTGTCCCAGCTCTGCAATGTCCATATCCCGGCCTGGCTTGCGACCGACGGCATGGGCGAGGAGAAGATCACGGCGTTCTACGACGATCCGGTCAAGACGGAGTGCGATGCGTGGTCGAATGCCAAGGCATTCAACTTCCGCGAGGTGTCGATCGGCAGCGGGCCCTACTGGCAAGCCCAGCGCTGGGCACGCTTCCTCGGCTATCTCGGCCGGGGCACGCTGCGCCGCCTGCACCGCCCGCAGGCGGCGTCAGCGACACGGTCCGCCAATCACTTCCGGCAACGTCCGCACGCCGCAGACAGGGCGTAAGGGCGCGCTCAGCAGGAGCGTTTTCGAGCGAAGTGGATACCGGTTCGCGTGAAGAAAGCGCGTCAAACAAGATTCTAGCGCCCGGCCATCGCCGGCGACGCGGCGCGGGACTCACGCCTCGTCTTCGTCCTCATCCTCGTCGTCTTCATCCTCGTCATCTTCATCATCGTCCGCGTCGTCGTCATCCTCGTCGTCCGCGTCGTGATGGACATGCCCCTGGTCGTCCCACAGCCTGCGGTAGACGCCATTCAGGGCCAGCAGTTCCTCGTGCGAGCCGCGTTCGATCGCCCTGCCGCCGGAGATCACGATGATCTCGTCCATCTCGACCACCGAGGCCAGTCGGTGCGTCGACCAGATCATGGTGCGACCCTCGGCGACCTTGAGCAGCGTGCGGTTGATCGCCGCCTCCGTGGTCTGGTCGAGCGCCGAGGTCGCCTCGTCGAGCAGCAGCACGGACGGATTGCGGATGATCGCGCGCGCGATCGCGATGCGCTGGCGCTGGCCGCCGGACAAGGTGTCGCCGCGCTCGCCGACCGGCGTGTCGTAGCGCTGCGGCAGGCTCATGATGTAGCGATGGATCTCGGCCTTCCTGGCGGCGTCCTCGACCTCCGCGTCGGTGGCCCCTTCCTTGCCGAGCCGGATGTTCTCGCGGATCGACATGTTGAACAGCATGTTCTCCTGGAACACGACCGCCATGCTGGCCCGCAGCGACTCGCGCGTCACCCGGCGGATGTCGACGCCGTCGATCGCGACGCGGCCCTCGTCCGGCACGTAGAGCCGCAGGATCAGGTTGATCAGCGTGCTCTTGCCGGAGCCGCTGGGACCGACGATCGCAATGCTCTTGCCGGCATTGAGCTTGAGGCTGAGATTGTCGAGCACCGGCGTCTGCGCCCCCTCATACTGGAAGGTGACGCGGTCGAAGGAGATGTCGTTGGTGATGCGCGGCAGATCCGGCGCGCCGGGGCGGTCAGCGCCGCGGGTCGGCTCGTCGAGCAGCTCCTGGATGTGCCGCACTGCCGCCGCAGACTGGATCGACACCGGGATGAAATGCATGAGATGGGCGATGTTGTACGACACCTCCCAGAATGCGCTCTCGAAGGTCACGAAGGTGCCGACCGTGATCTGCCCCTTGGTGGCGAGATAGGCGCCGATCGCCAGCACCACGAGGTGAAGCAGCAGCACCGAAATGGTGACGGTGCGCTCCACCATCGTGGACAGGAACATGGCTGAGGCGGCCTTGGCCCGGACGTCGCGGTTGCGCAGCGTGAACCAGCCGAGCGCCCGGCGCTGCAGGTTGAACGCCTTGACCACCGCCTGGGCCGCGACGTTCTCCTGCACCATGCCGAGCAGCGCGGCTTCGTTCTGCTTCTGCTCGTAATTGGCCAGCACCGCCTTCGGCGTCAGGATGCGCGGCCCGATCAGCGTGATCGGAAACACCAGCAAGGCGACCACGGCGAGCTGCCAGTTCAGGAACAGCATCAGGATGATGCCGGCGATCAGCTCGAGGCCCGGCAGCGCCGCGCTGTTGGCGAAGGTCTTGACCGAGCCCTCGAAGGCCGACAGATCGATCGAGAAACGCGACAGGATCTCGCCGCGCTTGGTGCGGGCGAAATAGGCCGAGGGCAGGTTCTGGACGTGGTCGAAGATGCGGGTCCGGACGTCGGCGATGATGCCCGCGCCGAGCCGCGCATCCCAGCGCTCGTACCAGACCGCGATGATCGAGGTGACGATGCCGGCGACCGCGAGCACGCCGAGGATCTTGTAAAGAGCCTGGAAATCCTCCTCGCCGAGCGCGTCGTCGATCAGGAATTTCAGGCTGAGCGGCATGATGACGTTGAACAACGTCTCGACCAGCACGCCGATCGCGACGAAGGCGAGCGGCTTCTTGTAGTTGGTCAGGATCGGCTTGACGAAGCTGAAGATCGTGGAGAGCGCGCCGGCGGCTTCCCTGGCGGTGAAGACGACGAGGTCCTCGTCATCATCGTCGTCGAGCTCGAACTCGTCGTCCTCGTCCTCATCATCGTCGTCATCGGCCGGCGCGGCGGCGGGCTTGGCGGAGGCCGTTGCCGCAGGCGGACCGGCCGCGGCCGCAGACTTTTTCTTCAGCTCGGGATCGTCGGCCGCCGATCGATTCGGATCGTTTGATGCAGGAGGTCTTGGCGCCATGAAACCAACCGTTGCTCCACGGCCGGCATGACCGCAAATCGAAACCGCAGCGGCGAATGCTGCTGGTACAATCCTATGCGATCACAATGAATTCGGCAAAGCGTTTGGAACGGCGCGGCGCGCGGTCCCGTGGATTCGGATCACGGCACGGCCGCCGTTTGACGTTGGTTGACGCGGGGCCGCTCGCCTTGCGCAAGACCGCTAGCCGGTGCCGTCAGTCGCTGCCGCTAGTCGTCGTGATCCGCCTCGACCTTGTCGAAGAAGGAATAGCGCAGGCTGTCGGAGTCGGCGTACCACTGGCCCGGCCCCTTGTTGGCGGCAAGCGTCAACGTCCACAGCGCATCGGTGCAGTCGCGGCGGTGCATCGACAGGTCGAAGCCGTTGCCGAAGAACAATTCCGACCATTCCCACCAGGTGCCGAGCTTCTTCACGCCGCGCAGCAGGTCGTAGCGATCGATCACCGCCGGCGCCATGTCCGAGGTCACCGACGCGAACACGACGCCGGTCTTGACCACGCGGTTGAGCTCGCGCACCCCGCGCACCACCTGCTTCTCGCCGAGATGGCATAGCGAGGTCTCGAACACGAAATCGAACTCATTGTCCTTGAACGGCATGTCGGCGATCGAGCCGAGCTTGTTGTACTTCTTGAGCGCCTTCGGCGTCTTGCCGTGGATAAAGCGGTTGTTCTCGATGCCCCAGGCATCGATGCCGCGCTCGCGCAGCGCGCCGACCAGCTCGCCGCTGGCGGAGCCGGCGATCAGCAGCTTGTAGCCCTTCGCCCTGCCCCACACCGTCTTGATCAGGTCGGTCAGATAGGCCGGGTCGGTGAAGTTGCGCCAGACCTCGCTGTAGGGGCCGGCGCCGCGATAATTCTCGAAATAGTTGCGGTCGATCTTGTCGGACAGCGCGCCTTCGTCCTGCGCGCGGGCGCGGCGCAGCCGCATCATCTCGGTGACGATGATGTCGGTCGCGGCATCGGAGGAATCGAGCAGCCCGTTCAGCGTCGAATCGAACAGATAGTCGCCGACCACCACGATGCCGGGGTGCTGCTTCGGGTCGGGGCGGTGGTTGGTCATGACGTCGCGCACCGGCAGGCCGCCCGGCAGCGCGTTGACCGACGACAGCCAGCGATGGGTCTTGCCCTCGAGGAAATGCGCACGCGCATCGCCGAGCGAGGCCGGCAACGACTTCAGCGCGGCGTCGATCAGTTCCTCGTCGCTGAGATTGGCGAAGGCGAGCGCGTCGGAGCCGGCGATCAGCCAGTTCAGCACGCCGTGCTTGCCGACATCGTGGCGCGCGCCCTCATTGTAGACGCAGCAGCCGCCGAACGCTTCCGACATGAACCAGGCGCCCGGGATCTTCTCGCCCCAGAACGGCTCGTCGAACAGGATCGAGACGCGCAGATAGTGCGCCGGACGATCGAAATAGGCGACGTGCTTGACCATCGACTTGCGCAGCTGCTCGCCGTCCCAGCGCATGGTTGCGAGCCAGGAATGCGGCAGGCAGACCAGCACGAGGTCGAAGTCGCGCGTCTCCGGCCCCTTGCCGTTCATCATGTTGAGCTGGTAGCGGCCGCTTGCGGTCTTGCCGACCTTGAGGACGCGATGGTTGAGCTGGATGTCGGCGCTGACCTCCGAGCGCAGGCAATCGATCAGCTGCTCGTTGCCGTTCTGGATCGAATACAGGCCGATGTAGCCGTCGACATCCATGACGTAGTTCTTCAGCGCATTGAGGCCGTTGGTGTTGTGGCTCTCGGTCGCGAGGTCGGAGCGCGCCATCACCTTGAAGAACCGCTTGGCGGTCACGTCCTCGACCTCTTCGTCGAGGATCTGCTCAGCGGTCTTGTAGGCCCACGGATGTTCGTTGTCGTGGGCGCCGACGCCCTCGTAATACTCGATCGGCGACACCAGCTCGCTGCAGCGCTTGCGGAACGCCTCGATCGCGGCCGCGGTCTTGCCGCCGTATTTGCGGCGCATGCCGGGAACGTCGGCCAGCAGTTCGCCGTCGAGCTGCACCTGCTCGGCATCCATCGGGATCGTCTGCAGGCCGAAATGCTGGATCAGCTCGCGCAGCGGGTCGGGTCCCGTCATCGAGTAATCGTAGATCTCGGCGACGCCGGCCTCGTACATCGCCGGCGCGGTGTCGAATTTGCGCGTGACAATCTTGCCCCCGAGACGGTTCGACGCCTCGAAGATGGTGATGCGGCAGAGGTCGCCGAGTTTGCGCTTCAGATACCAGGCGCTCATCAGCCCCCCGGGGCCGCCGCCTACAATCGCCAAGTCGAGCATATCGATTCCGTCGTCTCCGGCACGAGCCAAACAGCCGGTCTAAGTCACCCTAGCAAAGGCACTTTTTTGCCTGAAGGGAAGATGAACAAACTGCGTCCCTGCACCGCAGCAAGGCAAGAAAGCAACAAAAAGGCCGGCAGAACGCCGGCCTTCTCGCTGACTACCGTAGTCTTGCGGATGCCTATTCCGCGGGCGGCAGCGCCAGCGGCTCCGCTTCCGGAGCCGTCGGCACGATCGCCGCCTGCTGCTTCTCGCGCTCGTCGAGGATCAGCTTGTCGCGCTTGACCGCGACTTCGCGAATCCGCGCCATCGAGGCGCCGGTGCCGGCCGGGATCAGGCGGCCGACAATGACGTTCTCCTTGAGGCCTTCGAGCGGGTCCACCTTGCCGTTGACGGCAGCTTCGGTGAGCACGCGCGTGGTCTCCTGGAACGACGCCGCCGAGAAGAAGGAGCGGGTCTGCAAGCTCGCCTTGGTGATGCCGAGCAGAACCGGCGTCCCCGTGGCGGGCTTCTTGCCCTCCTCCTTGGCCTTGGTGTTGAGCGCGTCGAACTCGATCTTGTCCACCTGCTCGCCCGAGATCATGTCGGTGTCGCCCTGATCGGTGACTTCGACCTTCTGCAGCATCTGACGGACAATCACCTCGATGTGCTTGTCGTTGATGAGCACGCCCTGCAACCGGTAGACCTCCTGGATTTCGTTGACCAGATAGGCAGCGAGTTCCTCGATGCCCTTGATCGCCAGGATGTCGTGCGGCGCCGGATTGCCTTCGACGATGAAATCGCCCTTTTCGACGATGTCGCCGTCCTGAAGGTGGATGTGCTTGCCCTTCGGGATCAGGTACTCGCGCGGCTCCTCGGTCTTGTCCATCGGCTCGATCGAGATGCGGCGCTTGTTCTTGTAGTCGCGGCCGAAGCGGATCGTTCCCGCGGTCTCCGCGATGATCGCCGCATCCTTCGGCTTGCGAGCCTCGAACAGTTCCGCCACCCGCGGCAGACCGCCGGTGATGTCACGCGTCTTGGCGCTCTCGGTCGAGATACGCGCCAGGATGTCGCCAGGCATCACCTTCGCGCCGATGTCGACCGACAGAATGGCGTCGACCGACAGCATGTAGCGGGCATCGCCGCCACGCGCGAGCTTCATCACCTTGCCGTCCTTGCCCTTGACCACGATGGCCGGACGCAGGTCCGAACCGCCGCGCGTCGTGCGCCAGTCGATGACCACGCGCTTGGCGATACCGGTCGACTCGTCGAGCGTTTCCGAGATCGACTGGCCTTCGACCAGATCCTCGAAACCGATCGTGCCCTCGACTTCGGTGAGCACCGGGCGGGTATAGGGATCCCACTCCGCGATGCGCTGGCCGCGCTTGACCATGTCGCCTTCGTCGACGTGCATCTTCGAACCGTACTGAATACGGTGGGTTGCACGCTCGGTGCCGTCGGCATCGACGATCGCAACGACCATGTTGCGCACCATCGCGACCAGGTTGCCTTCGCTGTTGCGGGCGATCGCCTTGTTCCTGATCACGATCTTGCCGTCGAAGTTCGATTCGACGAACGACTGCTCGTTGAGCTGGGCGGCGCCGCCGATGTGGAACGTGCGCATCGTCAGCTGCGTGCCGGGTTCACCGATCGACTGTGCCGCGATGACGCCGACGGCCTCACCGTGGTTGACCGGGGTGCCACGGGCCAGATCGCGGCCGTAGCACTTGGCGCAGATGCCGTTGACCAGCTCGCAGGTCAGCGCCGAGCGGATCTTCACTTCCTGGATGCCGGCCTGCTGGATCGCGTCGACATGGGTCTCCTCCATCAACGTGTCGCGCTTGACGACAACCTCGTTGGTGGCGGGATCGCGCACGTCATCGCAGGCCGTACGGCCCAGGATGCGCGAGCCGAGCGAGGCAACGACCGTGCCGGCATCGACGATGGCGCGCATCTTGATGCCGAGTTTGGTGCCGCAATCGGTCTGCGTGATGATGCAGTCCTGCGCGACGTCGACCAGACGGCGGGTCAGGTAGCCGGAGTTCGCGGTCTTCAACGCGGTGTCCGCGAGGCCCTTGCGAGCGCCGTGGGTCGAGTTGAAGTACTCGAGCACCGACAGACCTTCCTTGAAGTTGGAAATGATCGGCGTCTCGATGATCTCGCCCGACGGCTTGGCCATCAGGCCGCGCATGCCGGCGAGCTGGCGCATCTGGGCCGGCGAACCACGCGCACCGGAGTGCGCCATCATGTAGATCGAGTTGATGTCGGCATCCGCGCCCGCCGCCGTCTTCTTGGTGGACGAGATCTCCTTCATCATCGCCTTGGCGACTTCTTCACCGGCCTTCGACCAGGCGTCGACGACCTTGTTGTACTTCTCGCCATGGGTGATCAGGCCGTCATTGTACTGCTGCTCGAAATCCTTCGCCAGCGTACGGGTCTGATCCACGATCTTCCACTTCGACGCCGGCACGACCATGTCGTCCTTGCCGAACGAGATGCCCGCCTTGAAGGCGTTGTAGAAGCCGAGTGCCATGATGCGGTCGCAGAAGATCACCGTCTCCTTCTGACCGCAGTGACGGTAGACCTGGTCGATCACGCCGGAGATCTCGCGCTTGGTCATCAGCTTGTTGATGATGTCGTACGAGATCTTGGTGCTCTTCGGCAGCAGGTTGCCGAGCATGACGCGGCCGGCGGTGGTTTCGATCCACCGCTTGGACATCTTGCCTTCCTCGTCGAGGCCTTCCCACCGGTACTTGATCTTGGTGTGGAGGTGGATGACCTTCGAATGCAGGGCGTGCTCGAGCTCGGCCATGTCGCCGAAGATCTTGCCCTCGCCGGGCAGGCCTTCGCGCATGATCGAGACGTAGTAGAGGCCGAGCACGATGTCCTGCGACGGCACGATGATCGGCTGCCCGTTCGCCGGATGCAGGATGTTGTTGGTCGACATCATCAGGACGCGCGCTTCCAGCTGCGCTTCGAGCGACAGCGGAACGTGCACGGCCATCTGGTCGCCGTCGAAGTCGGCGTTGAAGGCGGCGCAGACCAGCGGATGCAGCTGGATCGCCTTGCCTTCGATCAGCACCGGCTCGAACGCCTGGATGCCCAACCTGTGCAGCGTCGGCGCGCGGTTGAGCAGCACCGGATGCTCGCGGATCACCTCGTCGAGGATATCCCAGACCTCCGGACGCTCCTTCTCGACCAGCTTCTTGGCCTGCTTCACCGTGGTGGACAGGCCCTTGGCGTCGAGCCGCGAGTAGATGAACGGCTTGAACAGCTCGAGCGCCATCTTCTTCGGCAGGCCGCACTGATGCAGGCGCAGCTCGGGACCGACCACGATCACCGAACGGCCCGAATAATCGACGCGCTTGCCGAGCAGGTTCTGACGGAACCGGCCCTGCTTGCCCTTCAGCATGTCGGCGAGCGACTTCAGCGGGCGCTTGTTGGCGCCGGTGATGACGCGGCCGCGGCGGCCGTTGTCGAACAGTGCGTCGACGGCCTCCTGCAGCATGCGCTTTTCGTTGCGGATGATGATGTCAGGCGCACGCAGCTCCATCAGCCGCTTCAAGCGGTTGTTGCGGTTGATGACGCGGCGATACAGGTCGTTGAGGTCCGAGGTCGCAAACCGGCCGCCGTCGAGCGGCACCAGCGGACGCAGGTCCGGCGGAATCACCGGCACGACCGTCATGATCATCCATTCCGGCTTGTTGCCGGAGACGCGGAAGGCCTCGACGATCTTCAGACGCTTGGCGAGCTTCTTGTGCTTGATGTCGGAGTCGGTCTCCGCCATGTCGGCACGCAGCGTCGCCTCGAGCTTTTCGAGCTCGAGCCCCTTCAGCAGTTCGCGGATCGCCTCGGCGCCGATCATGGCGGTGAAGCTGTCCTGGCCGTACTCGTCCTGCGCCTTCAGATACTCGTCTTCCGACAGCAACTGACGGTCCTTCAGCGCGGTGAGACCCGGCTCGAGAACGACGTAGTATTCAAAATAGAGGATCCGCTCGAGATCCTTCAGCGTCATGTCGAGCAAGAGGCCGATGCGCGACGGCAGCGACTTCAGGAACCAGATGTGGGCGACCGGCGCCGCCAGCTCGATATGGCCCATGCGCTCGCGCCGGACGCGCGACAGCGTCACCTCGACCGAGCACTTCTCGCAGATGATGCCCTTGTACTTCATCCGCTTGTACTTGCCGCACAAGCACTCGTAGTCCTTGATCGGCCCGAAGATACGCGCGCAGAACAGGCCGTCACGCTCCGGCTTGAAGGTGCGGTAGTTGATGGTCTCCGGCTTCTTGATCTCGCCGTACGACCAGGACAGAATCTTCTCCGGAGACGCGATCGAAATCCGGATCTGGTCGAAGACCTGAGCCGGCGTCGTCGGATTGAAAAGATTCATAATCTCTTGATTCATGGTCTTCTCCTCGCGTGCCGATCGTCACCGGCAGCAAATTCGAAACTTTTATTCAACGCGCGCCCCACTCAACGTCCGAGCGGAGCGCGAAGGCCCGGCGCTTTCGCGCCGGGCGTAAATCATCGCGTTACTCGGCCGCTTCCGACGTCGACGCCGGTCCCACCTTGGAATTGTGCAGGTCGACGTTGAGGCCGAGCGAGCGCATTTCCTTGACCAGCACGTTGAACGATTCCGGAATACCGGCCTCGAAGGTGTCGTCGCCGCGCACGATCGCCTCGTACACCTTGGTACGGCCGGCGACGTCGTCCGACTTCACGGTCAGCATCTCCTGCAGCGTGTAGGCGGCGCCGTAGGCTTCCAGCGCCCAGACCTCCATTTCGCCGAAGCGCTGGCCGCCGAACTGCGCCTTGCCGCCCAGCGGCTGCTGGGTGACGAGCGAGTACGGACCGATCGAACGCGCGTGGATCTTGTCGTCCACGAGATGGTGCAGCTTGAGCATGTAGATGTAGCCCATCGTCACCTTGCGATCGAACTGGTCGCCGGTGCGGCCGTCATAGACGGTCGACTGGCCGGAGGCGTCGAAGCCCGCGAGCTTCAGCATCTCCTCGATGTCGGCTTCCTTGGCGCCGTCGAACACCGGCGTTGCGATCGGCACGCCGTGGCTCAGATTGCGGCCGAGTTCGACCAGCTCGTTGTCGTTCAGCGACTTGATGGTTTCATCCTCGCCATAGATCTTCTTCAGGGTCTCGCGCAACGGCTTGAGATCCTGCTTCTGATAGTAGGCGTCGATGGTCTGACCGATGCGCTTGCCGAGGCCGGCGCAGGCCCAACCGAGATGGGTCTCAAGGATCTGACCGACGTTCATGCGCGAAGGCACGCCGAGCGGATTGAGCACGATGTCGGCATGCGTTCCGTCCTCGAGGAACGGCATGTCCTCGATCGGCACGATCTTCGACACCACGCCCTTGTTGCCGTGACGGCCGGCCATCTTGTCGCCGGGCTGGATCTTGCGCTTCACCGCGACGAAGACCTTGACCATCTTCATCACGCCGGGCGGCAACTCGTCGCCACGCTGCAGCTTCTCGACCTTGTCGAGGAAGCGCTGCTCGAGGCCCTTCTTCGACTCGTCGTACTGCTTCCGCATGGCCTCGATCTCGGCCATCAGCTTGTCGTTCGGCGAGGCGAACAGCCACCACTGCGACTTCGGATACTCGTCGAGCACCGCACGGGTGATCTTGGTATCCTTCTTGAAGCCCTTCGGGCCGGCGATGCCCTGGCGGTTCTCCAGCAGCTCGGCGAGGCGGTTGTAGACGTTGCGGTCCAGAATCGCCTGCTCGTCGTCGCGGTCCTTGGCCAGACGCTCGATCTCTTCCCGTTCGATCGCCAGCGCACGCTCGTCCTTGTCGACGCCGTGACGGTTGAAGACGCGGACTTCCACGATGGTGCCCTGCACGCCCGGAGGCACGCGCAGCGAGGTATCGCGGACGTCGGAGGCCTTCTCGCCGAAGATGGCGCGGAGCAGCTTCTCTTCCGGCGTCATCGGGCTCTCGCCCTTCGGCGTGATCTTGCCGACCAGGATGTCGCCGGCGCGGACTTCCGCACCGATGTAGACGATACCGGCTTCGTCGAGGTTCTTCAGCGCTTCTTCCGAGACGTTCGGAATGTCGCGGGTGATTTCCTCAGGACCGAGCTTGGTGTCGCGGGCCATCACCTCGAATTCTTCGATATGAATCGAGGTAAACACGTCGTCCTTCACGATCCGCTCGGAGAGCAGGATCGAGTCTTCGAAGTTGTAGCCGTTCCACGGCATGAACGCGACCAGCACGTTGCGGCCGAGCGCGAGCTCGCCGAGATCGGTCGACGGACCGTCAGCGATGATGTCGCCCTTCTTGACGATGTCGCCGACCTTCACCAGCGGACGCTGGTTGATGCAGGTCGACTGGTTGGAGCGCTGGTACTTCATCAGCCGGTAGATATCGACGCCCGACTTGGTCGGATCGAGATCCTCGGTGGCGCGGATCACGACGCGGGTGGCGTCGATCTGGTCGATCACGCCCGAGCGACGCGCGGCAATCGCCGCGCCCGAGTCACGGGCGACCACGCCTTCCATGCCGGTGCCGACGAACGGCGCCTCGGCGCGAACCAGCGGCACCGCCTGGCGCTGCATGTTCGAGCCCATCAGCGCGCGGTTGGCGTCGTCGTTCTCGAGGAAGGGGATCAGCGCCGCGGCGACCGAAACCAGCTGCTTCGGCGACACGTCCATGTAGTCGACCTTGTCCGGCGTCACCGGCAGCACTTCGCCGGCATGACGGCAGACCACCAGATCGTCGGTGAAGCGGCCCTTGGCATCGAGCGGCACGTTGGCCTGCGCGACGCGGTAGCGGCCCTCTTCCATCGCCGACAGATAGACCACCTCGTCGGTGACCCGGCCGTCCTTGATCTTGCGATAGGGCGTCTCGACGAAGCCGTACTTGTTGACGCGCGCGAACGTCGCCAGCGAGTTGATCAGACCGATGTTCGGACCTTCCGGCGTTTCGATCGGGCAGATACGGCCGTAATGCGTCGGATGCACGTCGCGGACTTCGAAGCCGGCACGCTCGCGGGTCAGACCGCCCGGGCCAAGCGCCGACAGGCGCCGCTTGTGGGTGATCTCCGACAGCGGGTTGGTCTGGTCCATGAACTGCGAGAGCTGCGAGGAACCGAAGAACTCGCGCACCGCGGCAGCCGCGGGCTTGGCGTTGATCAGGTCCTGCGGCATCACGGTGTCGATATCGACGCTCGACATGCGCTCCTTGATGGCGCGCTCCATGCGGAGCAGGCCGATCCGGTACTGGTTCTCCATGAGCTCGCCGACCGAACGCACCCGGCGGTTGCCGAGGTGGTCGATGTCGTCGATCTCGCCCTTGCCGTCGCGCAGGTCGACCAGCGTCTTGATGACCGCCAGGATGTCTTCCTTGCGCAGCGTGCGATGGGTGTCGGGCGCATCGAGCTCGAGGCGCATGTTCATCTTGACGCGGCCGACCGCGGAGAGGTCGTAGCGCTCGGCATCGAAGAACAGCGACTGGAACATCGCCTGCGCCGAATCCAGCGTCGGCGGCTCGCCCGGACGCATCACGCGGTAGATGTCGAACAGCGCGTCCTCACGCGTCATGTTCTTGTCGGCCGAGAGCGTGTTGCGGATGTAGGCACCGACATTGACGTGGTCGATGTCGAGCAGCGGCAGGTCCTTGTAGCCCTGCTCGTTCAGCACCTTGAGCGACTTCTCGGTGATCTCCTCGCCGGCTTCGGCGTAGATCTCACCGGTCTTCGGGTTGACGAGATCCTCGGCGAGATAGTTGCCGACGAGTTCCTCGTCCGACATCCGCAGCGCCTTGAGGCCCTTTTCCTGCATCTGGCGCGCACTGCGCACGGTCAGCTTCTTGCCGGCCTCGAGCACCACCTTGCCGGTGTCGGCGTCGATCAGGTCGTTGATGGTCGAGTAGCCGCGGAAGCGGTTGGCATCGAACGGCACGCGCCATCCGTCCTTGGTCCGCTTGTAGGTGATCTTCTTGTAGAAGGTCGACAGGATCTGCTCGCCGTCGAGACCGAGCGCGTACATCAGCGAGGTCACGGGCAGCTTGCGGCGGCGGTCGATGCGCGCGAACACGATGTCCTTGGCGTCGAACTCGATGTCGAGCCAGGAACCGCGATACGGAATCACGCGCGCGGCAAACAAGAGCTTGCCGGACGAATGGGTCTTGCCCTTGTCGTGGTCGAAGAACACGCCGGGCGAACGGTGCATCTGCGAGACGATGACGCGCTCGGTGCCGTTGACGACGAAGGTGCCGTTCATCGTCATGAGCGGGATATCGCCCATGTAGACGTCCTGCTCCTTGATGTCCTTCACCGACTTGGCGCCGGTTTCCTCGTCGATATCGAACACGATGAGGCGCAGCGTCACCTTGAGCGGCGCAGCGAAGGTCATGCCGCGCTGGCGGCACTCGTCGACGTCATATTTCGGCTGTTCGAACTCGTAGCGGACGAATTCGAGCATCGAGGTGCCCGAAAAATCCGAGATCGGAAATACCGAGCGGAATACTGCCTGCAGGCCCTCGTCGAGGCGACCGCCGGCCGGCTCGTCAACCATCAGGAACTGGTCGTAGGACGCCTTCTGAACCTCGATGAGGTTCGGCATCTCGGCGACTTCCTTGATGTGACCGAAAAACTTGCGTACGCGTTTGCGACCGGTGAATGTCTGCTGCGCCATCGTGGCCTCTCATTTTCGTCGCCTTTGTGGGGCGAACCTTCCGGGACGCGATTGCCATCGCCCCCGGGTTGAATTTCGAATCGTCCCGAAGGAACGAAGCGCAAAGTCAGGAATTAAATCCCCGGCTTGGCCCCATCGCCTCCAAAACGCAAAACGACGCGCGAGGCGCATCACTGCACCCGCTCGTCCAAACGCTCCGCTTTACGGACTGAAAAAGCCCGAAATCTGACTGTCTCCCAACGGCTTCCGCCGGGTGCCCTGCCGCCCCCGCCGCCTACCGTGTTTTTCTGCTGCCAACCCGATATGGGATGGCAATAAAGGAGATTCGAGGGTTAAGTCCACGGATCCCCACACTTTTTTGTGTCCGACGCGCCACGCGACAACCTGTCGCACGCCGTTTGCAGGCCCGGGAGCGCCCTGCGGCGCTCCCGGATCGCGCATTACTTGAGCTCGACCTTGGCGCCAGCCTTCTCGAGCTGGGCCTTGATCTTCTCGGCTTCGTCCTTGTTGACGCCTTCCTTGACGGGCTTCGGAGCGCCTTCGACGAGGTCCTTGGCTTCCTTCAGGCCCAGGCCGGTGATGGCGCGGACTTCCTTGATGACTTCGATCTTCTTGTCGCCGGCGGCAGCCAGCACGACGGTGAAGTCGGTCTTCTCTTCAGCCGGAGCAGCGGCAGCGCCGCCACCAGCCGGGCCGGCAACCGCGACGGCGGCAGCGGCCGAGACGCCCCACTTTTCTTCGAGGAGCTTGGCGAGTTCGGCGGCTTCGAGCACGGTGAGGCTCGAGAGGTCGTCGACGATTTTCTGCAAGTCAGCCATTGATCTGTTTCCTTAAACGTTTGGTTCGAACCAGGTTTTGAGATTAGCGAAGGGTCAGGCCGCTTCGCTCTTTGAGGCATGAGCCTGAATGACGCGTGCGAGCTTGGCCGCAGGCGCGTTCGACAGCTGAGCGAGCTTGGTCGCCGGCGCCACGATGAGGCCCACGATCTTGCCGCGCAGTTCGTCGAGCGACGGCAGTGAGGCAAGCGCCTTCACGCTGTCGACATTCAGGACGGTTTTACCCATCGAGCCGCCAAGGATGACGAACTTTTCGTTCGCCTTGGCGAATTCGACGGCAACCTTTGGCGCCGCGACCGGATCGTTCGAAGTAGCGATCACAGTCGGCCCCTTCAGCAGGGAACCGATGGCAGCGACGTCAGTGCCTTCAAGAGCAATTTTGGCGAGACGGTTCTTCGAGACCTTCACCGACGCACCCGCCTGCTTCATCTGCATGCGCAGCTTCTGCATCTGGGCCACGGTGAGGCCGGAATAGTGAGCGACGATCGCAACGCTCGTGGCCTTGAAGGCCTCGTTGAGCTGTCCGACCGCCTCTTTTTTTGCCGCTCGTTCCACAGCAAGCTCTTTCCGGTTGGCGGCCTTTCCGCGAAGGCAGGACCGCCGGGTTGCACCCATCGTCCCGCCCTAAACCTGATCCGTTGGGCGCAAGACCCTTCGGACATGCCGGGCAAGACGACATCTAGAAGCCTGCCCTCCCAGAGCCTTGCGGCCATGGGCTGTCGAGGTTCGAACCAAACCAGCCTCCCAGCCGCGAACAGGCCGCGACGTGGAGCACAAAATCCGGTCTTCACCCGTCTATGCAGGCCATGCGATTAAGCCGTTGAAAACACGAAGTTCTCGCGGGCGCCTGCAGTCTCGGACAGGATCGGGCTATCGGCCGGGGCCGAACGCCCTGCTCTCATTCCGTTGGAGGCGACGGGCTTCCTTCCTTTCGAGCATCCTTGCGGGCATGCGGAAAGGAATGATCTCCTATCATCTCAGGTTTTCGGAATGCGAGCACGGACATGCCAGCAAGTGCCAGCACGCCCGGAAGCCGCTATGTAACCGGTCCCGCGCTACTTGCCAAGAGCAAATTTCAGACCAGTTTCACATTTGCGGCCGGGGAACCGGTTCCGAGGCCGGAACCGGCAGCCGCTCAGCCGCCCCTACTTCATACGGCAGCGGCTTGCCGGCGAAGAACGCCTCGAGATTGGCGAGCACGCAGTCCTGCATCGCTACGTGCGATTCCAGGGTGTGGCCGCCGATATGCGGCGACAGCACGACGTTCGGCAGCGCCGTCAGTTCGTCCGGCGCGTGCGGCTCCTTGGCGAACACGTCGAGGCCGGCGCCGGCGATTGCGCCATCGGTCAGCGCCGCGACCAGCGCCTTCTGGTCGATGACGGAGCCGCGCGAGATATTGACCACGATCCCGCTGTTGCCGAGCCGGCGCAGGATGTCGGCATTGACGGCGTGAACCGTGTCCGCGCCGGCGCGAACCGCGATCATCAGCACACTGCACCAGTCGGCGAGCGCCTCGAGGCTCGGAAAGTGCTGATACGGCACGTCCTGCCGTGACCGGCTGAAATAACCGACCTCGGTCTCGAACGCCGCGACCCGCGCCGCGATCTTGCGGCCGATCTCGCCGAGACCATACACGCCGACCTTGCGGCCGCGCATGCCTGCCTGCGGCCGCATCATCGGCGATGGCTTGGCGGCGATCCAGTCGCCGCTGCGGACATAGTTGTCGGCGACCGGCAGGCGGCGCGTAGCCGCCAGCATCAGCGTCACCGCGATGTCGGCAACGGATGAGGCGTTGGCGCCCGGGCTGTGACCGACCGCAATTCCGCGCTTGGCGGCGGCGGCAAGATCGATCCCCTCATAGCCGGTGCCGTAGCAGATGATCGCGCCAAGCTTCGGCAGCAGGTCCATCGCCTCTCCGCCAAGTGTCGTCCCACCCGATGTGATCATCGCCCGGATCTCGCCAAGCTCCGCCGCCGAAAACATCTCGGTCGGCCGCTTGCCCGCGGCATTCAGCAGCTCGTAGCGCTCGCCGAAGCGCACCAGTTCGTTTCTCGGAAAGCGCGAATAGACCAGGACCTTATCGGGCATTGTTGTTGTTTCCTGCGAGAGGCTTCACCTGGAGCCTTTTGCGTTCCGATTGAATCGGGACGAGGCTTTGGATTCTCGTCTTGGCGGGTCTTCTTCACGCGAGCCGGTGGCCACTTCGCGCGAAAGCGCACCGGCAAAACAAAGGGCGGAACCGGTTGCCCGATCCCGCCCTGTCTATCTCGTCACGGCCAGAGACCTCAGCCGAGAATCGTGCCTGGCTCGACCTTCACGCCCGGGCCCATGGTGGAGGAAACCGCCACGCGCTGGATGTAGGTGCCCTTGGAGCCCGCCGGCTTCGCCTTGGAGACCGCATCCGCGAGCGCCTTGACGTTCTCGACCAGCTTGTCCTCGGAGAACGAGGCCTTGCCGATGCCGGCCTGCACGATGCCGGCCTTCTCGACGCGGAACTCAACCGAGCCGCCCTTGGCGCCCTTCACGGCGTTGGTGACGTCCATGGTCACGGTGCCGATCTTCGGGTTCGGCATCATGCCGCGCGGACCGAGCACCTTACCGAGGCGGCCGACCAGCGGCATCATGTCGGGAGTAGCGATACAACGATCGAAGTCGATCGCACCGCCCTGCACCTTCTCGACCAGGTCTTCGGCACCGACGACGTCGGCACCGGCGGCCTTGGCTTCCTCAGCCTTGGCGCCGCGCGCGAACACGCCGACGCGCAGCGTGCGGCCGGTTCCGTTCGGCAGGTTGACGACGCCGCGGACCATCTGGTCGGCGTGGCGCGGGTCGACGCCGAGATTGATCGCGATCTCGATCGTCTCGTCGAACTTCGACTTGGCGCGCTCCTTGACCATCTTGATGGCGTCCGCGAGCGGGTAGAGCTTCTCGCGATCGACACCCTCGCGGGCCTTCTTCAAACGCTTTCCGATTGCCATGGCCCGTTACCCCGCAACTTCCAGACCCATCGAACGGGCAGAGCCCTCGACCATCTTCATGGCCGATTCGATGGTGTCGCAATTCAAGTCCTTCATCTTCTTTTCGGCGATCTCGCGCACCTGCGCCTTGGTCACCTGGCCGGCCTTGTCGCGGCCCGGCGCCTTCGAGCCGGACTGGATCTTGGCAGCCTGCTTGAGGAAGAACGACATCGGGGGCGTCTTCATCTCGAAGGTGAACGAACGATCGGCGTAGATCGTGATCACCACCGGGATTGGGGTATTCTTCTCTTCCTTCTGGGTCTGCGCGTTGAACGCCTTGCAGAACTCCATGATGTTGAGACCGCGCTGACCAAGCGCGGGGCCGATCGGGGGCGAAGGATTCGCCGCACCGGCCGGGACCTGAAGCTTCAGGTATCCGGTCACTTTCTTTGCCATCTATCACTCCTGTTGTGCCGGACGGTGCCGGCGGTTTCAGGTTCCGTGGTTCGGTTGAAGGGGCTGGCGACCGCCTCCTCCCTCCCACGGCCTCTCACTTGACGCGGGGCATATACCCCACGCCGTCCGGTCAGACCACCTTTTCGACCTGACCGAATTCCAGTTCCACGGGGGTCGCGCGGCCAAAGATTGACACCGCGACCTTCACGCGCGAGCGCGCCTCGTCGATTTCTTCCACCACGCCGGAGAACGAGGCGAACGGGCCGTCGGCCACGCGCACGTTCTCGCCGATTTCGAACGACACCGACGCCTTCGGACGCTCCACGCCCTCCTGCACCTGGTGCAGGATCCGCATCGCCTCCGATTCCGAGATCGGCATCGGCTTGTTTTCAGCGCCCAGGAAGCCGGTCACCTTCGGGGTGTTCTTGATCAGATGGAACGCCTCGTCGGTCAGCTTCATCTTCACCAGCACATAGCCCGGGAAGAACTTGCGCTCGGCGTCGATCTTGCGGCCGCGGCGCACCTCGGTGACCTTCTCGGTCGGCACCAGCACCTGCTCGAACAGCTCTTCCAGCCCGCGCTGCTTGGCCTGCTCGCGGATCGATTCCGCGACCTTCTTCTCGAAGTTCGAATAGGCGTGAACGATGTACCAGCGCTTGTCCATCAATTGAGTTCCCATGCTCATCAGTGGATGCCCAATACCAGGGTGATGAGGTAGCGGATGACCTGGTCCGCGGCGAAGAAGAAGATCGAGGCCAGCGCCACCATCACGAACACCATGATGGTGGTGATGGTCGTCTCGCGGCGCGTCGGCCAGGTGACCTTGTTGGTCTCCGAGCGCACTTCCTGCAGGAATTTGAACGGGCTGAAAGCCATCGTGAGATCCGCGTCCGTCTCCGGACGATTTGCAACGTTTCAAGGAATCCGAACAGCCGACCTTGCGGACCCAGCCCTCGTTTGGAAGGTTGAGCCGATAAACGAGCTCGAATGTTCGGGGAATTAGGCCGCGCCGGATATCCGCGATCAAAGCGGGCCGGCTGCGAGTGCCGGGTATCTACTGCGAGACCGGCCAAAGGTCAAGGTCGGCAGGGTGCGCCCCACCCGGGGCCCCACTCGGGCAGATTGGAGCGGGGCCTCTCAAATCAAGGGCTTAGCCGGCGCCCGGCGATATCCCCGCTTGCTGCCGAGATAACCGTCGCTCGTCTAGGCCAGGGCGGGTTTTGGCGGCAGCAGCATCGATACAAGCAATCCACTCGGCTCCCGCAGCCTGAGTGCGATGCTGCCGCCATGACGTTGGGCAATATCCTGCTGGGCAATCGACAGTCCCAGCCCAAAGCCGCCTTCCTGTCGTGCGTTGTCAGCCTTGAAGAAGGGCTCGAACATCCTGTCGTGCAGCGCCGGCGGGATGCCGGGACCATCGTCGGCCACCTCGATCTCGACGTGGTCGGCCTCCGTAAGGCGGAGCGTCACCACGACCAAGCTGCCGTGCTTGACAGCGTTCTCCACGACATTGGTGACGGCCCGCGACAGCGCACGGGGCCGGCAGACATAGGGCAGTCGCGCCGGCCCGGAATAGGACACCGCGTGGCCCGTGTCGGCAAAGTCCGAGCAGATCGTCTGCAGAAAGCTCGGCAGGTCGATGCACGACAGCGCCTCCGAGCGCGCATCGTCGCGAAGATACTCCAGCGTCTCGTTGATCATGCGCGTCATCTTGGCGATATCAGCTAGCATCGCCGTGCGCAGTGCATCTTCGCGTACCCGCTCGGAGCGCAACCTGAGCCGCGTCAGCGGCGTCCGCAGGTCATGACTGATGGCGGCCAGCATCCGCGTGCGGTCGTCGAGCAGCGCAGCGATACGGGTGCGCATATCGTTCAACGCGTCGGCAACCTGGGCGATTTCAAGCGGACCGCGCCGGTGCAGCACCTCGGGAGCCCGCGGCGAGCGGCCGAACGACGTCGCGGCGCGCGCGACTTCGGCCAGCGGTGCGATTACCCAACGCACCGCATAGACCGACAGCAACAGCATCGAGATCAACACGATAGTCGCCATCGCGGCCGCCGGACGGAGCACAAAGGACCAAAAGCGGCCGGTGGTCGCGACGTCGGCCATCAGCGCGTGGCCGTCGTCGAGCTTCACGATCACCTGTGACGCCGAGCCTGCCGGATGACGCAATTCCTCCAGCAACTCAATTCCAGGCTCGGCCGCCAGTTGCCGAAACGCCCGCATGGACGGCCGCGTCTCTCCGATCGTCCGAGGCACGAGTTCGCTCAACGCGACGCGCCTTACATCGAGACCGCCGCGCCTCGCTGCGGCCAGCAGCCCATCCGCTTCGGTTGGCGTCGTCGTGGAGCGCAGGAGCTGTGCGACCTCCGCGATCCGCCCCGCAAGAAACTTCTGCGTGTCGTTGACCGAGGGAGAATCGAACAAAAAAATGATGCCTGCCGCCGCGAGCGTGATGCCGATCAGTTCCGACAGCGCGACCAGGCTCATGATCTGCGCAGCAATGCTGCGCGGCATCAGCCGCTGCACCCACCCCATCATATCTGCTCGACCGCAGGCGTGAAGAAGTAGCCGCCGAGCCGCACCGTCTTGATCATCGAGCGGTCCTTCGGATCCGGCTCGATCTTCTGCCTGATGCGGCTGATATGGACGTCGACGCTGCGCTCGACCGATGCGATCAAACCGCCAAAGGCCTGCTCGATCAGTTGCTCGCGCGACAGCACCTGGCCGGGATTGCGGCAGAACGCCAGCAGCAGATCGAACTCGGCGCCGGTCAGCGTGATACGCACGCCGGCCGGGTCATGCAGTTCGCGCGTGGTCGGATTGATGCGCCAGCCGGCAAAGGTCAAAGGACGTGGCCGGGAGCGCGGCGCGGCGCCGCTCTCGACCCGACGCAACAGCGCGCGGATGCGGGCCACCAGCTCGCGCGAATTGAACGGCTTGGTGACGTAGTCGTCGGCGCCGAGCTCAAGGCCGAGGATGCGGTCGATATCCTCGCCCCGCGCCGTCACCATGATGATGGGGATCGTGGACGACATCCGCAGGCGCCGGCAGATGCTCAATCCATCCTCGCCCGGCAGCATCACATCGAGCACGATGAGATCGAAGCTCTCGCGCTTGAGCAACGCATCCATCTCGACGGCCGAACCGACCAGCACCGCTCTGAAGCCGTTGTCCTGCAGCACCTCGGCCAGCATGCGCGCGATATCGGCGTCGTCCTCGACGCAGAGAATGCGCGCGTTGCTGACGGGGAGAGCCACGAGATCGTCCAGGATTTGCATCACGGCATTTTAGAGGCATCGGCCTCGGATGCGCAGCGAGCAAATATAGCGTTTTGTTAAGCCTGCACGGCCAAATGTGGCTCAAATAGGTCGCACGGTTTTGCGGTCTATAACTGACTTAATATCTCTTAATCCCGGTCTCGGCGGCCCCGCCCTATCGTGACATGCGATCGTTTCCGGGGTGAGCGGTCGTTCGAGGGGCAATATGAGAATCCAGTTTCTACCGGGTGCTGCGACTGATGGGCAGCGCACGGGCCGGGCGCAGCTCGATCGCCGGTATGTTCGGTCGTCCTCGCTTGCCGGAGTTGCGGCAATGGCGCTGTTGTCAGGCTGCGCCAGCGCGCCGATGACCACGGGCGGATCGCTGGCATCCTACGACAAGCTGACCCCATCCGACGGGCTGCTCGCGAAATCGCTGGTTCACGTCAACAAGGACGACGTGCTCGCCGCGAAGACGGTGCGGATCGTGCCGACGACCTTCGCGCAGTCGGCCTCGCCGACGCTGTCGCAAGAGCAGCGGCACCTCGTCGCCAACATGATCGACCGTTCGCTCTGCGTCGGCCTCAGCGATCGGCTCCAAGTCGTCGCTCCTGATCAGCCAGCCGATCTGACCGCGCACGCGCTCGTCACCCAGGCGGCGCCCACCGATGAGGTCGCCGCGGGCGCCTCCACGGTGATCGGCTTTCTGCCGACCGCGCTCAGCGCCAACGTGCCCGTCCCGATACCGCGATTGCCGGTCGGTCTCGGCAGCCTGACCGTTGAAGCCGAGGTGCGCGATGCGGCCAGCCATCAGCAAGCGGCGATGGTCTGGGCGCGCGGCGCAAATTCATTCACCAACACGCCGCGGGCTTCGAGCGCAGCTGACGCCTACGATCTTGCGTCCTCCTTCAGCGACGATTTCAGCAAGCTGGTCGTCACCGGCGCGACACCGTTCGGCAAGCCGCCGCAGCTGCCGTCACTCGACAAGATCGGCGCCTCGCTCGGCGGCAAGCCGAAATACGCGGCCTGCGAGGCGTTCGGCCGCAACCCCGGCCTGATCGGCATGGCCGCCGGCAAGCTTGGCTTGCCGCCGGAGTGGTCGGACAAGGCGCCTGCGACGACTGGCCAATAGCCGGTCTATCCGACAAAGCTCTTCTGGACCGCCTGATCCAGCGTGGCGCCACCGACGTAGCGCTGGCGCAACTCGCGTTTGAGCAGCTTGCCGCTCGGGTTCTTCGGCAGGGCATCCACGAAGATGACCCGCTTCGGCACCTTGAAATGGGCCATCGACGCCGCGCAGTGCTTGATCACGGCCTCGGCATCGAGGCTCTCGCCCGCCTTGACCACGACGATCGCGGTCACCGCCTCGATCCAGCGCGGATCAGGCAGCCCGACCACCGCGACCTCCGACACCCCGGGCAGCCGGTAGATCATCTCCTCGACCTCGCGGCTCGCGACATTCTCGCCGCCGCTCTTGATCATGTCCTTCACGCGGTCGACGACGGTGATGTAGCCGTCGGCATCGACGGTCGCGAGATCGCCGGAATGAAACCAGCCGCCGGCAAACGCTGCCGCCGTCTTTACCGGATCGTTGTAGTAGCCGGACAACAGATGCGGCGAGCGATGCACGATCTCACCGACCTCCCCGACCCCGACGTCGGTCATGTCCGGCTTGACCACCCGCGTCTCGACATTGATCGCGGGCTTGCCGGCCGAGCCGGCCTTCGGCAGCTGGTCCGCCGGCGCCAGCACGGTCGCGAGCGGCGCGATTTCGGTCTGGCCGTAGAAATTCCAGAACTTCACGTCGGGCAGCCGGCGCTGCAATTCGAGCAGCACCTCGACCGGCATGATCGAGGCGCCGTAATAGCCCTTGCGCAGGGTCGACAGATCGGTGCGATCGAACGCGCCCGAGCGCAGCATCGCGATCCAGATCGTCGGCGGCGCGAAGAACGCATTGATCTTGTGGGCCGCGATCAGCGCCAGGACGTTGTCGGGCACCGGCTTGCCGGTAATGAGGCTGGTGGCGCCGAGATAGATCGCGGGCCCCAGGAAGACGTCGAGCTGTGCGCAGTGATAAAGTGGCAGCGCGTGCAGCACGGTGTCTTCGGTCGCCATGCCACCGTCGATGATGCAGCTGACATACTGCCACATCACGGCTTCATGGGTCAGGATCGCGCCCTTCGGCAGCGACTCCGTGCCGCTGGTGTAGATGATCTGCGCGGGATCGCGGCTGTCGACCGAGGCCTCCGGCGCCGAGGCGTCGCTGTGCAGCAGGCTGTCGAACGTCGTGATGCCGTCGGGCGCGGTGGCCGGATCCTCGCCGGGCAGCCAGATCAGGGTTTCGACCGCCGAGCCCTTGGCGGCCGCGGTGTGCGCGGTCTCCACGAAATCGGGGCCGACCGCGAGCAGCTTCGCGCCGGAATTGGCGAGGATGAAATTGATCTCGTCGGGATTGAGCATGAAGTTGATCGGCACCAGGATCGCGCCGATCCGCGCCACCGCGAAGCGCAGCGCGGCGAAACCATGCGAGTTGCGCGACAGCACTGCAACACGATCGCCCTTCGCAATGCCAAGCGCAAGCAAGCCGCGCCCGAGCCGATTGCAGATCGCGTCCATCTCCGCGAAGCTCCAGCTCACCTCGCCGCAGATCAGCGCGGTCTTGTTGGGGTAGCGCTTGGCCGACCGGCGCAACAGATCGCCGATGCTGTGCTCGCGGGCGCGCTGGATGGTTGCTGCGATGTCTCCGCTCATTTGTCCCTCCCGAATGTGCTTTTTGTCGTTGTGTTGTTTTCGCCGCGCCGTCGCTATTGCCGGGCGGCGTAGGCATGTTCCATGTAGGTGTGCTCGACCGAGCGATCGAGCGAGGCGATCTTCTCAAAGCCGCGCCGCCAGTCCTGCAAATGCCGCCGGGTCCACAGCACGCCGGCCTCCTTGTCGCGCCGCGTGATCGCATCGAGGATGTGGCGATGCGCCTCGACCAGGCGCGCGCCGCCCTCCGGCACGCCGCCGACGATCATCTCGGTGGTCGGAAAGAACAGCTGCGCGGCGGGCTCGCGGGCGAGCTGCAGCACGCGGTTCTGCGAGGCCTTGGCCATCAGCACGTGGAATTCCGCATCGAGCTCGGCGAGATCGGCGGGATTGCCGGCCACCGCAGCGCTGCGCTCGAGATTGCCGGCGAGTTCGGCGATGTTCGCCTCGGTCGCACGCTCCACCGCGCCCTCGACGCTCGCGACTTCCAGCGTCATCGACGTCTCGAACAATTCGCGGAACGTCACCTCGTGCAGGATCAGCGCGCGGGACAGCCGCGTGGCGAGCTTGTTGTAGCGCGGCAGGCAGGCCTGCAGGCGGCGGCTGGAATCGCGGCGGATCAGCCCGCCCTCCTCGAGCACACGAATGCCTTCGCGCACGGTCGAGCGGTTGACGCCGAACTGCGCGACGAGCTGCTGCTCGGTGCCGATCGGCTCGCCCGGCTTGATCCGGCCGTTGATGATCTCGCGTTCGATCGCGTCCGCGACCTTCTGGTAGGCCGGCGCGACATCGATGCGCCGGAACAGCGGCGTGGCGGACACCTCGGGCTCCCCATTGTCGTTTGTCGGACAAAGGATAAGCGAAGGCCTTTGGAGCGTCAAATAGGCAATTCTGGGCCGGATTGTCGCACCTGATCGGCATGAATTGACACCGGAACCGGGCAAATCTAGCTTTGTCGGACAAGCCGATAAGAACACCCTGGGGAGGTCCATCACCATGAAATCCATCGTCACGAGTCTGTCTGCGGCTGGCCTGATCGCCGCCGCGCTGGCGGGGCCCGCGCTCGCGCAACAGACACCGCTCAAGATCGGCGTGCTGACCGATTTCCAGTCGGTCTATTCGGACATCGGCGGCGCCGGGAATGTCGAAGCCACCAAGATGGCGATCGAGGAGTTCGGCGGCTCGATGTTCGGCAAGCCGATCGAGCTCGTCACCGCCGACGCTCTCAACAAGGCCGACGTCGCCGCCACCATCACCCGCAAATGGTACGAGGCCGAGAACGTCGACATGATCATCGACATGCCGACCTCGGCGACCGCACTCGCCGGCATGGAGATGTCGAAGCAGTTCGAGAAGATCATGATCGTGACGGATGCGGCGAGCTCCGACATCACCGGCAAGTCCTGTTCGCCCTACACGCTGCACTGGACCTACGACACCTACGCCAACGCCCACACCGTCGGCAGTGCGATCGTGAAGAACGGTGGCGACAGCTGGTTCTTTATCACCGCCGATTACGTGTTCGGCCATTCGATCGAGCGCGACACCGGCGACGTGGTCCGCGCCGCCGGCGGCAAGGTGCTCGGCAGCGCCAGGCATCCGCTCAACACGCCGGACTTCTCCTCCTTCCTGCTGCAGGCGCAGTCGTCGAAGGCCAAGATCGTCGGCCTCGCCAATGGCGGCGGCGACACCATCAATGCGATCAAGCAGGCCGCCGAATTCGGCATCGTCGCGGGCGGGCAGAATCTGGCTGGCATCGTGATGTTCATCTCGGACATTCACAGCCTCGGGCTGAAGCTCGCGCAGGGCCTGATCATCACCGAGGCCTACTACTGGGATCTCAACGACCGCACCCGCGCCTTCGGCAAGCGCTTCTTCGAGCGCATGAAGCGGATGCCGACCATGAACCAGGCCGCGACCTACAGCGCCACCCTGCACTACCTCAACGCGGTGAAGGCCGCCGGCACCAGGGAGACCAGGCCGGTGCTGGCGAAGATGCGCGCGACCCCGGTCCGCGACGCCTTCACCGACAATGGCGTGGTGCGCGAGGACGGCCGCATGGTGCACTCGATGTTCCTGTTCGAGGTCAAGAGACCTGAGGAATCCAAGGCGCCGTGGGATTACTACAAGGTGCTCGCCGAGGTGCCCGGCGACCAGGCATTCCGGCCGCTGAAGGACGGCGGCTGCCCGCTCATCAAGTGAGTGAACACAATCATGGCCGGGGTCCAGGACCTCGGCCAACACCTTCAAATGATTGGGGAAAATCTGGCAGGAGTGGCAGGGCTCGAACCTGCGACCCCCGGTTTTGGAGACCGGTGCTCTACCAATTGAGCTACACTCCTGCAGGGAACCTGCGTCGCCGCCGGTTCGCGCCGTTTCAAGCACAGGGCATGGCCGGTTTGCAAGGGCGAAGCGGTGAAGCTTCTGTTCATTGCAAAACTTCTGCGCCAGACTTCGGCCACCAGTTCACGTCGGCGCTCCGCCGCAAGAATCAAGAACCCGGGAGAGACCATGAACGCCCAGACCGCCACCAAGCAGGCCGCCAGCCAAACCACCCCGTCCCTCCCCCTCGCCAAGCCCGAATCGATCGGACTGTCGAGCACGCGGCTGCAGGCACTGTCCGACACCTTCAAGCGCGAGGTCGACAAGGGAACCGCGCCCGGCTTCACGGTGCTGGTGGCGCGGCGCGGCCAGATCGGCTGGTTCGATGCGATTGGCCGGCAAAGCCCAGCGGCCTCCGCGCCGATGACGCATGACACGATCTTCCGCATCTTCTCGATGACCAAGCCGATCGTCTCGGTCGGCATCATGATGCTGCTGGAGGACGGCCACTTCCTGCTCAACGACCCCGTCGCGAAATTCATCCCCGAATTCGCCGAGACCAAGGTCGGCGTCGAGCACAACGGCAAGCTCGAGCTGGTCCCCGCGCAGCGGCAGATGACGATCCAGGACCTGCTGCGCCACACCTCTGGTCTGACCTATGACCACACCGGCAACGGCCCGGTGCAGCAACTCTACCAGCAGTCGCGGCTGCGCAGCCGCAAGATCACCAATGCCGAGCACGCCACCATGCTCGCCGGCATGCCGCTGATCTGCCAGCCCGGCGCCGAGTGGAACTACAGCCGCTCCACCGACATCCTCGGCCGCATCATCGAAGTCGTCAGCGGGAGGACGCTCGGCGAATTCCTCACCGAGCGCATCCTCTCGCCGCTGCAAATGAACGAGACCGCCTTCCACACGCCGGAGGCCAATGCCGGCCGCCTCGCCGAGGCCTTTGCCAACGATCCCTGGACCAATGAGAAGGTGCAGCTGTTCAACATGCTGGAGAAGCCGGCGATGGAATCCGGCGGCGGCGGACTGGTGTCGACCACGATGGACTATGCCCGTTTCGCGCAGATGCTGCTGGGCGGCGGCTCGCTCGACGGCACCAGGATCATCGGCCGCAAGACGCTCGAATTCATGGCCTCCGACCACCTCGGCGCCGGCGTCAAGGTCCAGGGCACGCTGGTGTCGCCCGGCCACAGCTTCGGCCTCGGCTTCGCCGTGCGCATGCAGCAGGGCATCGCGCCGTTCTCCGGCTCGGTCGGCCAGTACTTCTGGAGCGGCATGGCCGGCACCTTCTTCTGGATCGATCCGCGCGAAGACCTCATCGCGGTCTTCATGATGCAGGGCCCGGGCCAGCGCGAATATACCCGCTCGCTGGTGCGCAACGGCGTGTATGCGGCGGTGGAGTGAGGCGCGCACGCCTCCCTCGACATCCAACACTGTCATGCCCCGCGCAGGCGGGGCGTCCAGTACGCCGCAGCCCCTCGGCTCAATAATGACTGCCTCTGGAATACTGGATCACCCGCTTTCGCGGGTGATGACACCTTGAGTGTGTCGCGCGCTCTGCGCACCAACAGAGCGCGTCAGCTGATCGTCGCGCCGCCGTCGATCACGATGGTCTGGCCGGTGAGGAAGTCGCCGGCGCGCGAGCCCATCAACACGGCTGCGCCCGCGATCTCGTCAGGCACGCCGATCCGCAGCAGCGGCGAGCGCGCGGTCGAGGCCTTCAGCGTGTCCGGATTGTCCCACAGCGCCTTGGCGAAGTCGGTCTTGATCAGGCCCGGCGCGATGCAGTTCACGCGGATATTGTGCTTGCCGTATTCGCAGGCCAGGTTGCGCGCGAGCTGCATGTCGGCGGCCTTCGAGATCGCGTAGGCGCCGAGCACGGTCGAGCCCTTGAGGCCGCCGATCGAGGACACGATGATGATGGAGCCGTCCTTGCGCTCGATCATCTGCGGCACCACCATCGAGATCAGCCAGTTGTTGGCGACGATGTTGTTGTCGAGGATCTTGCGGAACTGATCGTCGGAGATGCCGGCGAGCGGACCGTAATACGGGTTCGACGCCGCGTTGCAGACCAGCACGTCGATCTTGCCGAAGGCGCGATTGCTCTCGTCGACCAGATTTTGCAGGTTTTCCTTCGACGAGATGTTGGCGGCGATCGCGACCGCAGTACCCTTGCCGAACTTGCCGTTGATGTCGCCCGCGACCTGCTCGCAGACGTCGGCCTTGCGCGAGGAGATCACGACCTTGGCGCCGTGCTCGGCCATGCGCTCGGCAATGGCGAGCCCGATGCCGCGCGTCGAGCCGGTGATGACGGCGACTTTTCCCTTCATGTCGAACAAGGTCATGTTTTTCTCCCTGATGTAAGGCGTTTGAATTCTGTGTTCAGCTTAGGCAGCGTTCCGGTATTGCGATAGCAGCAATCACGCAAGCTTGCTTGCCGGCCGGACTTCAGGTCCGGACGGCTGATGCATCGCGGCATGGCGCGGATCGGCGATCCAGGGCTGCTGGTTCACCATCGGCAGCCGCCAGGTCGACAGGCCGATGCCTGCGATGTGATCGAGCCGCGTCACCGAGACGTTGTCGACGTCGAACGACAGACCTCGGTCGGGCTGGCCGCCGAGCGCGAGACCGACCGCAGCCCGGATCACGCCGCCATGGCCGACCGCGATGATGTTCTTGCCCGGCTCCGCAGACGTGATCCGCACGATCGTTCGGCAGACCCGCGTATAGAGATCCATGAAGCTCTCGCCGCCGGGTGCGGGCTCGTTGACGTCGGCAAACCAGCTTCTGCCCGGGGGCTGGCTCGCGAGCAGTGCGGCGCGGTTCATGCCCTGCCACTGGCCGAGATGCTGCTCGGCGAAGTCGCGTTCCTGAATCATGTTGGCCGGCTTCGGAAACCCGGCGGCCCAGATCGCTTCCGCGGTCTTGTGCGTGCGCTTCAGGTTGCTCGAATACCAGACCGCATCGCGCGGCAGCATCTTGGCGACCGCCTCGAACACTTCGATATCGCCGGTGTCGCAGTCGATATCCTCTTGTCCGTAGATGTTGCCGCCGTCGCTGCGCACCGGCGCGTGGCGAACCCACCACCACCGCGTCACCGTCACGTTAGGCTTGTCTGGATTGGACATCGGATGAGCCCTTCAATAGTGTCCCCCGTCGCTGTACGTCACGCCGCACATCGCCTCAAGTGCTTCGGACGTTTGAAATTTTGTTTGAATTCCGTCGCGCGGCAGACGCGCCAAGGATCACTCGAACTAACCACGTGAACAGGGAGAAAAACCATGGGCCGCCTCGAAGGCAAATCCGTCATCATCACCGGCGCTGGAAGCGGCATCGGCCGCGCCGCCTCGCTGCTGTTCACCAGGGAAGGCGCCAAGCTGATCGCGGTCGATCGCACCGAGGGCGTCAACGAGACCGCCAAGCTGGTGCGCGATGCCGGCGGCACCGTCGAAGCCGTCACCGCCGATGCCGGCTCGGAGAGCGACGTGAAGGCCTTCATCGACAAGGCGCTGTCGAAGTACGGCAAGCTCGATGCGATCTGGGCCAATGCCGGCGTCAGCGGCGGCCTCGTGCCGCTCGCCGACCAGACCGTCGAGCACTGGCAGGAGGTGCTGCGCGTCAACCTGATCGGCCCGTTCCTCGCGATCAAGCATTCGATCCCGCACATGACCAAGCAGGGTTCCGGCTCGATCGTCTGCACCGCCTCGGTCGCGGGCCTGAAGTCCGGCGCCAGCGGACATCCCTATGGCGCGAGCAAGGCCGGCGTGATCAGCCTGGTGCAGACCACCGCCTACTCGCTCTCCGGCACCGGCGTGCGCATCAACGCGGTCTGCCCGGGCCTGATCGAGACCGGCATGACCAAGCCGGTGTTCGATCGCGCCAAGGAGCGCGGCACCCAGGACAAGATCGGCCAGCTCAATCCGCTGAAGCGCCCCGGCCAGCCGCACGAGCTCGCCGCCATGGGATTGTTTTTGGCGAGCGACGAGGCGTCCTACGTCAACGGCCAGGCCATCCCGGTCGACGGCGGCCTCACCGCGTCGATGCCGTATACGGGCAAGCCGATCTAGCAACGGCGCTCTCCGTTCGCGGTGCCGCATGTTCCTATAACGCAACGGCGGCGCCACACCCACAACTGTCGTTCCTGCGAAAGCAGGGACCCATACTCCGCAGCGGATGTTGTGAAGGGGACTCGTCGTTCCACCATCGCGCAACAATTCTCATTTGGGGTAATGGGTCCTGGCCTTCGCCAGGACGACGATGAGGATGGGCCGCAATTCAAGATGTCAAACAGCGTATTCGCTTTCATCACCTGCGCACGCGGGTGACCCAGTATTCCAGAGACGCCAGTGCTTCAGCCGAGAGGCCGCTGCGTCCTGGATCGCCCGGTCAAGCCGGGCGAAGACAGCGGTGGATGCCTTGCACACCATCGTCGTCGTGGCGAAAGCCAGGACCCATAACCACCGCATTTGCTTATGAACGGGACGACGGCCCCAGCGCCGCATAACAATTGCCACTTGGCGTAAGGGGTCCTGGCTTTCGCCTGGACGACATCACATCCGACGCGCATGGGGCGACCGACGTCGCCCCGCAATAACGTTTAGGCAACGGTCCGAATATTGCTTGGCCCCGGCAGGCAAACCAGCTGTTATACTTTGCTGGCAGGATCGCCGGCACATCAGCAATTCCTCGCACACGAACAGGCAATGCAAAATCAACGCCCCGACCGAATCCGCAAGCTCTTGGCCGACCTCGTCGCGTTCGACACCATCAGCGACCGCAGCAACCTGCCCCTGATCGACTACATCGAGCGCTACCTCGCCTCGCTTGGCGTCAGCGGACAGCGCATCGTCGATGACACCGGACAGAAGTCCTCGTTGTGGGTCACGGTCGGCCCCGAGGACAGAGCCGGGCTGGTGCTGTCGGGGCATACCGATGTCGTGCCGGTCGCGGGACAGGACTGGAGCCACAATCCGTTCGAGCTCGTCGAGCGTGACGGACGGCTGTACGGCCGCGGCACCACCGACATGAAGGGGTTTGTCGCCGTCTGTCTCGCGATGGTTCCGGAAATGCTCGCGGCCGATCTGAAGACGCCGATCAATCTTGCGATCTCCTATGACGAGGAGATCGGGTGCGTCGGCGTGCGCCCGATGCTGCGCGACGTCGCACGCAAGCCGATCAGGCCGCTCGGCTGTTTCGTCGGCGAGCCGACCCGGATGCAGGTGATCATCGGCCACAAGGGCAAGCATGGCGTGCGCGCCACGTTCCGCGGGCTTGCCCGGCATTCCTCGATCGCGCCCGACGGCGTCAACGCCATCGAATATGCGGCCGACCTGATCACCGAAATTCGCCGCCGCGCGGCGCTGCTGGCCGCGGATGCGGAGCGAGACAGCCTCTACGATGTCCCGCACTCGACCCTGCTCACCAGCATCGTGCATGGCGGCGCCGCGCTGAACATCGTGCCCGACAGTTGCGTGGTGGAGTTCGAATGCCGCGGCATCGGCATCACCGAGTCCCGGCAGGTGACGGACGCGATCATCGCCTGGGCGAAAGGCGAGATCGAGCCTGACATGCGCAAGCGGCATCCGGAGTGCGGCATCGATTTCGAGGAAATCCTCGACTACCCCGCGCTCGACACCGCGGCGGACGCGCCGATCGTCACGCTCGCCAAGCAGCTCGCCGGCCGCAACGACCACGCCAAGGTCGCGTTCGGCACCGAGGCCAGCCTGTTCGTCAGCATGGCCGATGTGCCGTCCGTGGTGGTCGGCCCCGGCTCTATCGCGCAGGCGCACACGCCGGATGAGTTCGTCGAGATGTCGCAGCTCGAGGCTTGCGGCGAATTCGTCGCACGGCTGATCGCGCATTGTGCGAAGTGATGCGGTCATGTGTAGGGTGGATTAGCCGAAGGCGTAATCCGCCATCCGCGGACAGACGGCGGATTACGCTTCGCTAATCCGCCCTACAGAGCTGATTGCGCATTGCGCGAAGTGATACTCTGATGCGTAAAGCGTGAAACAGGAACCCGGGACCATGTCGACCGAAAAGCAACGTCAGCAAGGCGGAGTGGCGGAAACCTTCCGCGTGGCCGTGCAGGCGCTGCTCATCGCGCTGGTCATCCGCACCTTCCTGTTCCAGTCCTTCAACATTCCGTCCGAGTCGATGGAATCGACGTTGCTGGTCGGCGACTACCTGTTTCTCTCGAAATACAGCTACGGCTACACGCACTACTCCCTGCCCTTCTCGCCGCCGCTGTTCTCGGGCCGCATCTTCGGCTCCGAACCCAAGCCGGGCGATGTCGTGGTGTTCCGGCTGCCGAGCGACGACTCCGTTGATTTCATCAAGCGCGTGATCGGCCTGCCGGGCGACCGCATTCAGATGATCGACGGGCAGCTGTACATCAACGGCACCGCGGTCAAGCGCGAGCGGGTCGATGACTATGTCGATCGCGACGAGGGACCGCGCCCGGTCCGCGTCAAGCGCTGGCGCGAAACCTTGCCGAACGGGGTCAGCTACGACACGCTCGATCGCATCGAGCGTTCCGAATACGACAACACACAGGTCTATGTGGTGCCGCCGGGGCATTTCTTCGCGATGGGCGACAACCGCGACAACTCGGCCGACAGCCGCGTGCCGCCCGCGCGCGGCGGGGTCGGCTACGTGCCGTTCGAGAACCTGATCGGGCAAGCCAAGGTGATCTTCTTCTCGATCGGCAATGACGCGCCGGCATGGCAAGTGTGGCACTGGCCGTCCTCGGTGCGCTGGAACCGGCTATTCACCGGCATTCACTGATGTTCAGTGCGTAGGGCGGGTTAGCCGAAGCGTAACCCGCCGCTCCTGCGCTGCCGCACCGTCGGCGGAGTCCGCCCTACAAAGCCGCGGCGCCAGAAGCCGTAGCCCGCACGAGCGGAGCGACATGCGGGAACACTGCCCCGGGGTATCGCTTCGCTCCCGACCTACGCACTCTGTTCCGGATATCCCAGGATCGTCTTGAGCAATTTGGGAAAGCGCGCATTGATATCGGCTTCGCGCACCACGTTGCGATGCTCGACGCCTTTTTTCGAGGTTTGAATCAAGCCGGCTTCGCGCAGGACGCGGAAGTGGTTCGACAGCGTCGATTTGGCCATGCCAGGGCACGGCGCCGCGGCCGTGCACGACATGCAATCGCCCTGCTCGAGCAGGCCCCTGACAATCTTCAACCGCATCGGGTCCGCGAGTGCTGCCAGCACTCCGGCCAATGTGATGTCCTCACGCGACGGGTGAACGAACTGCACCATCACGAAATATATAGCGCTGCCCTTGAACAGCTTCAATAGTTCACTATTACTGAACTATTGAACAACTTGCGCATCCGCGCGGGCAATGGAGAACAAGATGAGCAAAAGACTCGAGGGCAAAGTGGCGCTGGTAACCGGCGCGTCAAAGGGCATCGGCGCGGAGATCGCCGTCCGGCTCGCCGCGGAGGGAGCCGCGGTTGCTGTCAACTACAGCGCCAGCAAACAGGCAGCAGAGCGTGTCGTGGATGCGATCACCGGCAAGGGCGGCAAAGCCATCGCCGTCCACGGCAATCTCACCAACGCCGGCCAGGTGAAGTCGGTGGTGGCTGAGACCGTCAAGGCGTTCGGTCCGATCGATATCCTGGTCAACAATGCCGGCCTCTACGAGTTCGCGCCGCTGGATGGCATCACCGCCGAGCACTTCCACAAGCATTTCGATCTCAATGTGCTTGGCCTGTTGCTGGTGTCGCAGGAAGCCGCGCGGCACTTCAATACGGCAGGCGGGAGCATCATCAATATCAGCTCCGGCGTATCGACGATCGCGCCGCCGAACACCGCCGTCTATACCGCGACCAAAGCCTCGGTGGACGCGATCTCCTCGGTGCTGTCAAAGGAACTGGCGCCGCGCAAGATCCGCGTCAACACCGTCAACCCCGGCATGATCGCTACCGAAGGCGTCGTTTCCGCCGGCCTTGCCGAAGGTGACATGCGCAAGTGGATCGAATCCACCACGCCGCTGGCACGGATCGGCAAGGTCGAGGAGATCGCAGCCGCTGTGGCTTTCTTCGCCTCGAACGATGCCTCCTACATCACCGGCGAAACGTTGCACGTGACGGGCGGTCTCCGCTGAGGCGGTTGTTTTCGTCATGCCCGAATATCGGGCCTTGAACCTGCGATAGCCGTAGGGCGGATGACGCTGCGCGAATCCGCCCTACAAATCTTCACAACCCGTCCGGCGGCAGGCCCGGCCCCGTCGCGGCCGGGCGGAGCTTGTCGCGCTTGCGCTCGCGGTAGAAGGCATAGAGGCCGGAGGCGACGATGATCGCAGCGCCTGCGAGCATCTGGACGTCGGGCCTGTGGCCGAAGGCGAAATAGCCGAGCAGCATCGCCCACAGCAGCGCGGAGTAACGGAACGGCGCCACCGCCGAGATGTCGCCCGTGCGCAGCGACACGATGATGCATTGGTAGCCGATCAGGATCAGCACCGCGGCGAATGTGAGCAGGCCGAGGGCGTGGCCCGACGGCGGCTTCCAGCCGCCGAGCGGGACCAGAACGGCAGCGCCGGCCGTCGTCACCGTCACGGTGGTGAGCAGCGTGATGAACACGGTCGGCAGCGCCTTCGGGATGCGGCGGGTGGCGAGATCGCGGACCGCACAGAAGCCGACCGACGCCAGCGCCAGAAGCGAAGCCTGGCTGAAGCCCTCCGCCCCCGGCCGCACGATGACCAGCACCCCGATGAAGCCGGCGGCGATCGCAAGCCAGCGCCGCCAGCCGACCGGCTCGCCGAACACCAGCGCCGCGCCCAGCGTGATGACGAGCGGCAGCGCCTGGAAGATCGCCGACGCGTTGGCGAGCGGGATCTGCGAAATCGCCGAGAGATAGGTCAGCGTGCCGCCGATCTCGCCCATCACGCGCAGTCCGACCGGCCAGATCAGCAGTGCGCCAAGGCTGCGCAGCGCGTCGCGGTACCAGGCGAGTGCTGCGACCAGCACCATCGCGACCAGGCCGCGGACCAGCAGGATCTCGCCGATGTTGAGCTCCGCCGACACCGCCTTGGTGATGGCGTCGTTGGCCGTGAAGCTGGCCATGGCCGCCGCCATGAACAGGCTGCCGCGAAGATTCGAGGAAAGGGCCAAGGTGAAAGTGTCCGATCAGGACCAGGGCGGGCGTGGACCGGACTGACTTGCCAAAGCGGCGCAGCGAACTCAAGTCACAGATGGCTACAATGCGGAAACATGCCGCAGCTCGCAGAAGCGGCGCGAACCCTGGGGGATCGCGCCGCGTTTTCGGATCAGATTGCGCCGGCCTTCTGCGCGTATTCCCATGACGCCTGCGACAGAGGCACGGTGCGTTTGGCCGACTCGAGCGCCTTGGCATTCGCGGCGGTGCCGTCGCGGACGCGGCCCGCAATGCCCTGCGTGATGCCGGCGAGGCGGAACAGGTTGTAGGAGAAGTACCAGTTCAGATCCGGCACTGCCATGCCGGTGACGTCGCAGTAGATCTGCGCGGCCTCGTCCTGGCTCGGAATGTTCAGCACCTTGAGGTCGGCGTTGGCGAGGCCCGGCATGGTCCACTGCATCAGCAGATAGGTGAAGTCGGCCATGGGATCGCCGAGCGTCGACAATTCCCAATCGAGCACCGCCTGCACCCGCGGCTCGGTGGCGTGGAAAATCATGTTGTCGAGGCGATAGTCGCCGTGCACGACCGAGACGCGCTTCTGCTCCGGCACCGTCTTCGGCAGCCACTCCGCGAGTTTCTCGAATTCGGGAATGTGCTGCGTTTCGGACGCACGATACTGCTTGGTCCAGCGGTCGACCTGGCGCGCAAAATAATTGCCGGGCTTGCCGAAATCGCCGAGGCCGATCTTTTCGGGATCGAGCATGTGCAGCTTCGCCAGCGTCTCGATCTTGCTGGTGAAGATCTTGTGGCGCGCGGCGGGCTCCTGGCTCGGCAGCGTCGGATCCCAGAACACCCGCCCCTCCTCCATCGACATGATGTAGAAGGCCGAGCCGATCACCGCATCGTCGGTGCACAGCGCGTAGGCTTTCGCGACCGGGAAATTCTGCTTGCCGAGCGCCGCGATGACGCGGAACTCGCGATCCACCGCATGGGCCGACGGCAACAATTTACCGAACGGACGGCGGCGCATCACGTAATTGCGGCCGGGGGTCTCGAGCTTGTAGGTCGGGTTGGACTGGCCACCCTTGAATTGCAGGACCCTGAGCGGGCCCTGATAGCCCTCGACGTGTTCCTGCATCCAGGCCGCGAGGTTCGCCTCGTTGATACGATGGCGCTCCTCGACTTCCCTTGTGCCGGAAAATTCTTCGTCTTTCCTGACGCCTTCCGCCACGGTGACGCTCCCTCGACTCATTTTTCTTGGCAGCACCGCCGGGCGCTGCCGCGATCAGGCTGGCGTGCCAGCCTGATTCCTCTTTTTCATTCTGAGCACGATGTCAGCGCGAACGCCATGCGTTCCGCATCATGCTCAGTGCGACGTGTTTGCATACTTCCGAAGTTCAAGTCTGGCAATGGCGCGATTGTGCACCTCGTCCGGACCGTCCGCCAAGCGAAGCGTGCGGATGTGGGCGTAATCCTTGGCAAGCCCGGCCTCGTCGGAGACGCCGCCGCCGCCATAGGCCTGGATCGCCTGGTCGATGATCTTCAGCGCCATGTTGGGCGCTGCGACCTTGATCATCGCGATCTCGGCCTGCGCGGTCTTGTTGCCGACCTTGTCCATCATGTCGGCGGCCTTGAGGCACAGCAGGCGGTTCATCTCGATGTCGGTGCGGGCCTCGCCGATGCGCTGCTCCCAGACCGAGTGCTCGATGATCTTCTTGCCGAACGCGGTGCGCGAGGCGAGCCGCTTCACCATCTTCTCCAGCGCCTCCTCGGCCTTGCCGATGGTGCGCATGCAGTGATGGATGCGGCCCGGACCGAGACGGCCCTGCGCGATCTCGAAGCCGCGGCCTTCGCCGAGCAGGATGTTTTCCTTCGGCACGCGGACGTTTTCGAGCAGCACCTGGGCGTGGCCGTGCGGCGCGTCGTCGAAGCCGAACACCGGCAGCATCTTCTCGACCTTGATGCCGGGGGTGTCGAGCGGCACCAGGATCTGCGACTGCTGCTGATGCTTGGCGGCGTTGAAGTCGGTCTTGCCCATCAGGATCGCGACCTTGCAGCGCGGATCGCCGACGCCCGACGACCACCATTTGCGGCCGTTGATGACGTAGTGATCGCCGTCCTTCTCGATGCGGGTCTCGATGTTGGTGGCGTCAGACGACGCAACCGCCGGCTCGGTCATCAGGAAGGCGGAGCGGATCTCGCCGTCCATCAGCGGACGCAGCCATTTGCGCTTCTGCTCCTTGGTGCCGTAGCGGATGAACACTTCCATGTTACCGGTATCGGGGGCGGAGCAGTTGAAGACCTCGGACGCCCAGGAGATGTGGCCCATCTCTTCCGACAGCAGCGCGTATTCGAGGTTGCTCAATCCCGCGCCGTGGAATTCGTCATCCTCATGCGAGGACGGCGGCATGAACATGTTCCAGAGGCCTTCGGCCTTCGCCTTCTTCTTCAGATCCTCGAGGATCGGGATCACCTTCCAGCGCGGGCCTTCGGCGTCCTGCTTGTCGTAGATCGGCACGGCGGGGCGGACATGCGTTTTCATGAAAGCCTGAACGCGCTCAAGCCATTCCTTCTGCCTGGCCGACATCGTGAAATCCATGGGACGCTCCTCGTTTCCTAGACTTGGGCTTTGCACTGGGGCCACGGAACTGGGCCTTGGCCGTTTGGGCAACATTGTTGACCCCGCCTCCGCGGCCCGCAAGGGCGTTCGCGAAAACGGCGGCGGTGGTGTGCCAGAACGCCGCCCCGCGATCAGCGGATTGACATTTCCGGCTCTTCAAACGATAGTTTCATACAAATGTTTGAAATGCAACTCCCCGTCGTCTTCGTCATTCCCCGGCGCACCGCGGAATAACGGAAAGGCTCAAGACCATGGCCAGCGACCAGACCCGATCCGCCATTCTCGCCGCCGCCGAGCGGCTCTATGCCGACCGCGGCTTCGGCGACGTCACGCTGCGCGACATCGTCGCGGAGGCGAACGTCAACCTCGCGGCGGTGAACTATCATTTCGGCTCCAAGGACGAATTGATCGCGGAGCTGTTCGTCACCCGCAGTATCCAGACCAACCGCGAACGTCTCAATGAATTGAAGGCGGCGGAGGAAAATGGCGGCGGACGCGCCTCGATCGAGGACATCATGCGCGCCCTCGTCGGCCCCACTTTGCGCGGCTGCCTCGGGCCCGATCGCGAGGGCTCGACCGCGGCGCGTTTCATGATCCGCGCCTCGATCGAGTCCGTACCGCCGATCCGCCGCATCAAGAACCGCGAGGTCGATCACTTGCGCAAATTCGCCGCCGCGATGCGCCGCGCGATGCCGGGCCGTGACGACACCGAACTGTACTGGGGCCTGCACTTCGCGCTCGCGATGGCGCATCACACCATCCGCGAGAAGGAGCGCCTGCTGCGGCTGTCCGAAGGCAAATGCGATCTCGACGACGTCCGCGCCATCATCGATCGCGTGGTCACGGTCTCGGTGATGGCGCTGACGATGGGCGACGTGCCGAGCAAGCCGGCGCTGCGGCCGGTCGTGGTGCACGGCCGGCTGACGCGCCAGGATCTGTAAGCGGCCCTGCCCTCAAGCGCGATTTTCCATCGCGCTTTCGTTTTCTTCTGAGCACGATCCGCGCAAACGCCTTGCGTTTGTCGCGACGGAAAACCTCTTAACACTTTTCCTGATCGTGCCCTACACCATCGCGATGCAATCGATCTCGATGTCGAACGGCCCGGTCCATTCCGGGATGCAGACGAAGATTCGCGCCGGCAGGTCATCCGCGAAATATCTCCGGTAGATCGCGTTGAAGGTCGCGAAGTGCTTTGCCGAGGTGCAGAAGATGTTGCACTTCATCACGTTGTCGAACGACGCGCCGGCCGCCTCGAGGCACTGCCTGAGCTGCTCCATCACCAATTCGCTCTGCCGCTCGATCGAGGCGCCGGCGGCGATCTCGCCGGTTGCCGGATCGAACGGCGGCAGGCCGGAGACGAAAACCATGTTGCCGGCGCGCGTGACCGCCGACGCCGGCGCCTTCCAGCGCTCCAGCCAGCTCGAGATCGGTTCGACGCGGACCACTTCCCGTTTCATGATTGGCACCTTCGATAAGGGGTCGATGGCGCCAATCTAGCAGGCTCGTGTCAAGGATGCTTCGATATCGATCGAAGTGTTATCGCGGAGCCTCTCTCGCCCCGCTGCGCAAAGGCTCCGCCTTTGTCGCTGGAGGTGCGAGCGGAGCGAGCATCGAAGGATGCACGGCCCGGCTGGTGGCCGTCGATCCTTCGAGACGGCCGCTGCGTGGCCTCCTCAGGATGACAGGGAAACTCCACGGCCCGTCGCTCCGAAGTCAGCGTTACAGAATCCCCTGTGCCTTAAGCCCCTCGACCTTGGCGTCGTCATAACCGATGGTCGCCAGCACGTCCTTGGTGTCGGCACCTAACAGCGGCGGGGCGCGGTAGTCGGTGATCGGGGTGCCCGAGAAGGTCAGCGCGTTGCGGATCAGCGACAGGTTCGGCTCGAAGGGGTGATCGACCTTGACCCGCATGCCGCGCGACTGCACGTGCGGATCGTTGAACACCTGCTCGAAATTGTTGATCGGGCCGGACGGCACGCCGGCCTCCTCGAGCTTGTCCAGCCAGTAGGCGACCGGATGTTTCAGGAACAGGCCGGCGAAGATCGCCATGATCTCCTTGCCGTGCACGACGCGGTCGTTGTTCTTGACGAAGCGCTTGTCGTTGGCGAGCTCGGGCTCGCCGAGCACGGCGCAGGTGCGCTGGAACTGGCCGTCATTGCCGACCACCAGCATCAGCTCGCCGTCGGTGCAGCGGAACACGCCGGCCGGCATGCCGCCATTGCCCCAGGTGCCGCGGCGCGGCGGCATGTTGCCGTTGACGAGGTAGATCTGCAGCCAATGCGACAGCGAGGCGATCACCGTGTCGAACAGGCAGACGTCGACATGCTGCCCCTCGCCGTTGTTGGCGTCACGATGGTAGAGCGCCGACAGAATTCCGATCGAGGTGTTCATGCCGGTCATGTAGTCGACGATCGAGGGGCCGACCTTCATCGGGCCCGCGCCGGGCTCGCCGTCGATATGGCCGGTGACGCTCATCAGGCCGCCCATCGCCTGCAGGATCGCGTCATAGCCGGCGCGCGTGGCGTAGGGACCGGTCTGGCCGAAGCCGGTCACCGAGCAATAGATGATGCCGGGGTTGAGCTGCTTGATGGTGTCATAGTCGAGGCCGTAGCGCTTGAGGTCGCCAACCTTGTAGTTCTCCATCATCACATCGACCGACTTGGCGAGCTCGCGGATGATCGCCTGCCCCTCGGGCTTGGCGATATTGACGGTGACCGACTTCTTGTTGCGGTTGGCGCAGAGGTAGAACGAATTGTTGTTGTTCGCCTTGCCTTCGGGATCGGAGAGATAGGGCGGGCCAAAGGCGCGGGCGTCGTCGCCGCCGCCGGGCCGCTCGATCTTGATCACCTCGGCGCCGAGATCCGCCAGCATCTGGGCCGACAGCGGGCCCGCGAGCACCCGCGTCAGGTCGAGAATCTTGATGCCCGAAAGTGGCAGAGCCGACATGAACGTTCCTCCGAAATCTTGCTAAATCTTGATTATCCGGCGCCGGACCGTGTGTTGCCCGTTTCTTGCCCGTCTCCTGGGCGCGCCAGAGCTTGCGGATACACCATTTTGCTGCCGCGAGCACTGCATTGTCGGCATGAAGCCATCCCCGTGTGGCGCAGCGGCGGGGGTCCTTGGGGAACCGGCCGCGAGTATCGGGCCGATTGCCGCCACGCGAAATTGTGAAGTTGGCCGACACCGATTTGCCGCAGCATCAGCGGTATTTTGCCGCGACGAGGAGGACATCATGCGGACGATCGCAACAGTCGGGCTGCTGACCCTCGTTGCGGCCGCAATGCCGCCGGCAGATGCGCGGGGCGGCCACGGCCATGGCGGCGGCTTGCACGGCATGCATGCCGGCGGCGCCAGTCGCGGCGGCGGATTTGCCGCCGACAAGCACCACGCCGACGACCCCTACACCAAGGCGGCCTCCGACGAGGAGGACCGCCTGCTCAACAGCAAGCTGAAGAGCATCTGCCGCGGCTGCTAGGACGCGATGAAGTTGAATCGTGATCGCGCTTCCGGGAGTTCATCAAGAGCTCCCAAGGTTCGACATTTACGGCTTGTACGGGACCGTCTCAGAACGGCGGCGGTCCGGGATTGGGCAGGGCTACGTCGAAGGCAGTGACGACGGTGGCGATGCAGCGGTAGAAGCCACACAGCGCCACCAGTTCGACCACGCCCTTCAAGCCCAACGCCTGCTGCAAGCGCTGCTGCAGCAGGTCGGGCAGAGACTCTTGCGCCACGACATGGCGGGCCGCGCTGCAAATGTCGAGGTAGAGAGCGCTCATGGGCGGAGCTGCGAAATCACCAGCCTGCAAGGCGTTCACCACCGCCTGGGGCACGCCGGCGGCGAGAGCGATCGGCGCATGTTGCTCCCATTCATAGGCCACGCCGAGGCCGCGCGCCGTCGCCAGGATGGCGAGTTCGCGCACGTCGGCGCTGAGCAGGCCATGAAAGCGCAGGTAGCTGCCGAGATTGCCGATATGCTCAGCCAGCACGGGATTATTCATCAGCGCCAAATACATGCCATGCAGCCCGCCGCGCGGGCCGGCCAGGCGCCGATAGATGGCGCGGCCCTCGTCGTCCAGATCCGGCGTCGGGTCGGGCAATTGTGCCATGGCTTCAGTCCAGCGACGCGCCTTTGGCGCGGTTCCAGGGGCCCACGGGCGTGGTGGCGTCACGGTCGCAGCGCACATCGACGATGAAGGTGCCGCCCGAACGAAAGGCCTGCTCGAAGGCGCCGACCAGGTCGCCGGGCTGCTCCACCACCACGCCGTCGGCACCGAGCGAGCGCGCAAAGTGCACCCAGTCGTGGGTGCGAAGCAGGGACAGTTCGGCTGCGGCCGGGCTCATCTGCTTGGCGCGCAGGTAGACATTCCCCAAGGCGCCGTTGTTGATCACGACATAGACGATAGCGAGACCGTGACGCGCCGCGGTCTGGATCTCGATGCCGTGCATCAGCATGCAGCCATCGCCGGTGATCACCGCACAGGGCAGCTCCGGCCGCGCCAGCTTGGCGCCGATTGCCGCGGGAATGGCCCAACCCATCGGCGCCATGGCGGTGGCGGTGAGATAGGCGCTGGGCCCATGGCTTTGCCAGTAATGCCCGCCAAAGACCCGATGCGCGCCGGAGTCGACCAGCAGCACGCAGTCGCGCGGGGCCACCTGACGCAGGTCGGCAACGGCGCGCGCCGGGTGGATGGGCACCGCATTGCTGCGGGTGTTGGCCACATCGTACAGGCGCGGCATCGCGCGTATGCGCGCGGTCCACGCATCTCGCGCCGCCCGGGTGCCGGCGAGAGTGCTGCGCACGGGCTCGTCGTCCAACATCCAGCGCACAAACTCGCGCGCGTCGCCCACCACGGACCCGGTCACCGCATAGTCGCGACCGAACTCGCAAGCGTCGATGTCGACCTGTACGGTGACCGCCGGCAGGTTCGGACTCCACGACATGGTGTCGCGCTGGCTCAGGCCCGAGCCCAGGATCAACAGCACGTCGGCCTTCACGTCGGCCGCCGGCGGCGGGTTGGGGCCGGTGTCGTCGTCCGGCGTCAAAGCCAGTGTCGAATGGCGAGTCCCGCCATAGCCAAACACGCCCAGCGACAGGCGATGGTCTTCCGGGATTACGCCCTTGGCGCGCAATGTGGTGGCAACCGGAATGCCGAAGCTATCGGCAAGCCGCACGAGATCCTCCGTGGCGCCGGATCTCACGCAGCCGTTTCCGGCCAGAATGGCGATGCGCGGGCCTGCCGTCAGCAACGCTCGCGCGGCGGCCGCGGTCTCCCGGTCCAGCACACGCGGCGGCGTTGCCGGGCCGTATTGCAGCGGGCGGTAGGCCTCGGTCACGGGCCGCTCGTGCAGATCTTGCGGCAGGCTCAGGAAGACCGGCCGCGGCGAGTCCCCCACCATGGTGCGCAAGGCGACATGCAAATGATGCGGCAGCAGACTGACCGCCGGCACTTCCTGGGCGAACGCTGTCACCGGCCGCATCAGGGCGACGTCGTTCATGCCCGTACCGCTGCCGTCCTGGAATGAGCCGCGGCCTTCCCAGTCGCTTTGCACTTCACCGGTCACGGCGAGGATCGGCGACTCGTCGGCATAGGCATTGGCGAGCGCCGCGACCAGATTGGCCGCGCCCGGCCCGCCGATGCCGAGGCATACGCCAAACCTGCCGCTTGCCCGCGCATAACCGTCCGCCATGAAGCCCGCGCCGCCTTCATGGGCGGCGACGATGGCTTTCACGCCGGTGACGTCACCGAACTCGGTGAGGAAGCCGTCGATCAATCCGCCGGGCACCATGAAGACATGGCTGATGCCTTCCTGCTTGAGCGCGCCGAGCACGAATTCGATGGCGTTGGGTGGCTTGTTCATCGCATGACACCCAGTTGGGCCGCGGCCGGCTTGCGCCCTTCGCTGACAGCCAGCGCGGTGCGCACGCCGGACTCGATGGCGCCCTCGATCCACGCATGCTTGAGCGAGGTGTGCTCGCCCGCGAAGTGAATCTTGCCGCCTTCCGGCTCGAGCAGGTAGGGCATCAGCATCTCGAACTGCCCCGGCGCAAAGATGGCCGCCTCGCCGCACGCGAAAGGATCCTGCATCCAGCTCTTGCTGGTGCCACCCACATACAGTTTACGCACGCCCTCGCCGTGCAATGCGCAGATGCCGTCCAACGCGAACTGCAGGCGCGTGGGCTCCGTCAGCGAGTCCCAGCGCAAGGCGTCCTCGCCCCAGACGTAGCTCGCGAGCACGACGCCGCCCCGGTTGGAGCCCATGTCGTGGCTCGGGTAGTAGATGTAGCGGTTGGCAAGGTCGGTGGTGGAGCCCCCGCCGTAGATGTCGTCGTCTTGCTCCCAGAAGCGGCGGCTGAATTCGAGCAAGACCTTGGTGGCGGCGTCATAGTGCAATTCGCGAATGGCGCGCCGGCGCTGCGGCACGAACAACGGGTCAGTGCGCACGAAGCGCAGGCTGGAAAAGGGGATCGCGACAATGGCCGCGTCGCCCTTGAAGGTCTCGCCACTGGTCGTACGCAGACTGACACCGCTACCGTCCCAGCTCAGCGCGCTCAGGCGCTGGCCAAAGCTGATGCTGTCTTTCAGCGCCGGCAGGAAGGCGTGCGGCAACAAGTCGTTGCCGCCAGGAATTTGCCAGTAACGAACCTTGTCATTGATGATGGCAAGCTCGATGAAGGCCTGCACGAAGGACGTCATCAATCGCGATTCCAGGTTGTTCAGCACGACGATCATCTCGATCGCTTCCTCGGAATACAGCGTCTGTTCCTTCAGGAAGCGGCGCACCGAGAATTCGCCGAAGCGCTCGATCACCACCGGCCATCGCGACGCCGGATCGGCCTTGATGAAATCGCGCAGCGGCGCCAGCGCGGCGTCCAGCATTTGCTGCGCGGTCTGGCCTTTCTCGCCCGGCGGCAGCGGGAAGTTCAATTGGCCGGCGGTGTAGGCGCTACGCCTGATCTTCACACCATTGACGAACAGCCATTCATTGTTGCGCGACACCGGGTCGGCAGCGTCGCGGGTCGCGGGGTCGATGTCGACATTGAAGAAGGGTTCACGCGGCAGCTTGAACAGATCGGCGAGTGCATTCACCAGCTGGTGCTGGCTCGGGATCCGCATCGCACCTGCTTCGGCATAGAGATCGCTGCTGAAGGAGCGAAAGGTATGCACGCGGCCCCCGACATAAGTGTTGGCTTCCAGAATGCGCACGTGGTGGCCCGCGTTGCGCAAAAGATACGCCGCGGTCAGGCCGGCCATGCCGGCGCCGACAATGATCACGTCCTGCGGGCGCGCCGGTCGCGGCAATCCCCGTTGGACGATCTGGACATACTCCTTGATGATCGGGTCCAGCGCCTCATCGCCCAGATCATGCAGCAGCGACTCTTCCATGGCGTTATTTCCCTTTTATGATGCTTGGAGCAACGTACGGGCTTCGCGTAGATCCGGTTCGTCATACCCTTCGGTGAAGGCGGAACAGGCGGTTTGCAGTTGATGCCCGTCGCACCGTCCCCGGTGACGGCGCTCCAGGCGATAGAGGCTCATCGCCGCGCGCAACTCCAGTGACCGGTTATTCTGCCGACGCGCCAGGGCCAGCGCCTGGTGCAGGCTGTCCCGGGCGGCATCCGCCGCGCCGGCGTCTTCGGCGAGCAGCAGTTCGGCTTTCAGGCGCAGCAGTTCAGGTTGCCAGCGGCGCTCGAGGGTGTGCTCGATGCGCTCCAATGCGTCGTTCACGGCGCGCAACCCCGCGGCCGCTTCGCCGTTCTTGAGATACAGTTCGGCCAGCATAGCCAGGTAGTTCGGCTGGGCCAGTTCGGCACCGGTCGCCTGCACCGCCTCGATGCCGCGCAGCATGGTGCGGATGCCCTCGGCCGTGTGGCCTTCTTCGCCCAACAGCCAGCCCTGAAGCACGGAGCCGCGCGCTTCCCAGTAGGAGAAGCCTCGCTCGGTGGAGCAGGCCATCAACTGCTGCAGGCAATCACGCGCCCGATCCGCGGCCCGTCTGAACTGATGCAGCAGCGAGGCGTAGTACAAGGCGTGGGCGAGGCTCGGCAGATGCGACAATTCGTGCGCCAGGCGCACCGATTCCTCGCTGCGCATCAGGGCCTGGTCGGCCAGGCCCTGATGCCACAGCGCCCAGGCGCCGCAGGAAAGACTGGTGATGCGCGGGTCGCTGGCCGCTACACTGACATGCTGCCGCGGGTCGTGCAGCGCCGCGGCTTGTTCCAGGTTGGCGGCGGCGGGCTCGATCTCGCCCTGGTAGTATTGAGTGGTGCCCATCGCATAACGCGCCATCGACCACTGTGTGTCGACGCTCGATTCCTCAGCCGAGGCGATGAGTTGCTCGGCGAGACCGCGCGACGTGGCCAGGCGGGCGCGGTTCAAGTAGTAGCGCCACAGCCCGAACAAGACGGTGAACCGTTGCTCAGCCTCGCCCAGTTCGTTCGCGAGTTCGCGTGCCCGCTCGTAGGTCCGCTCGACCTCCGGCGCCGCATAGCCGCGCGCCGCCATCAGCGCCGGTCCGAGACCGAGCCTCACCTCAAGTTCCTGCCTGGACCGCTCGGACCCTGCGGGTAGGCCGGCCAACAATCCGAGCGCCGCATTGAACTGGCTGATTGCCTCGCGATGCGCCGCGCGCCCGACCGACAATTGCGCCGCGCGCTGCCACTGCGGGATGGCCTGTGCGGCCAGGCCAGCCTCGGTGTAGTGATAGGCCAGCACCTCGGGTTGCCCCTGCGTAAGGGTGGCGAAGCTTTCCACGAGTACCTGGGCGACGCGCTGGTGAAACAGCTGGCGCGTGCTGCGCAGCAAGGAGCCATAGGCGGCGTCTTGCACCAGCGCGTGCTTGAAGGTGTAGGTGGCGCTGGGCGGCAGGCCGTGTTGCTGCAACACCTCGGCGACGACAAGCTGCTGCAACGACTGGCGCAACGTCGCCTCGTCCATTTTCGCCACCGCATGCAACAGGTCGTAGGCAAAACTGCGCCCCAGCACGGCGCCAAGTTGGGCCACAGTTTTGGCCGTCGATAGACGGTCCAGGCGCGCCATCAACGAGTCATGCACCGTGGCCGGAATGGCCAGTGGGGTCAGCGGCCCCACGAGTTCGTAGCGCTCGCCAAGATCCCTAAGCAGACCGAGTTCCATCACCGTCTTGGTCAATTCCTCGACGAATAGCGGCACGCCATCGGTCTTCTTGATGATCTGCTCCAGCACCTCCGCCGGCAGCGGCTTGCTACCCGTCACCTGCAGCACCAGCTGGCTGATCTCGCTGCGCGCCAACCGGCCGAGGCGCAGCGCGTTGACCTGCGGCCGCGCACCCCAGGGCGGCTGGAAGTTGGGTCGGGCCGCGGTCAGCAACAGGATATTAGCCGTGGGCACCTGATCGATCAGCAAGCCCAGGAGTTCCAGCGTGGAAGGATCCAGCCAATGCAGATCTTCGACCACAAGCAGGACCGGTTTGCGTGCGGCCAGCGCCAGCAACAGAGTGAGGATCGCTTCCAGCGTTTCCTTTTGCGTGCCGGCCGTCGCGGCGGGTTGGCCAGCTTCGCTGGGAAGCGACAGCAAGGCGGCGAACACGCTCGCCATGCGGGCGTCGCCGAGACCATGCAAGGCGAGGCCCTGATGCAGCTTGGCCAGGCGTGCCGGCGCGTCGTCGCCGGGCTCAAATCCCAGCAGCCCTTGCAGGAGATCGATAACCGGGTGCAGCGCGGTGTTCTGGTGGTACGCCGAGCCGCTGGCCGAGAAGCACAGCGCGTGACCGGCCGACACATGGGCGCGCAGCATATGGACCAGGCGCGACTTGCCGATACCGGCCTCGCCGCTGAGGCAGACCACCTGCCCCGTTCCTTCCACCACCTGGGCCCAGCGGTCTTGCAGCAGCGAAACCTCGCTGTGCCGCCCGACCAGGGCCGTTAGTCCCGCGGAGGTGGCGGCTTCGAAGCGGCTGACCGTCTTGCTTATGCCGCGGATGCGATAGCCATGCGTGGGGGGCGCGATGCCCTTGAGCGTCAGCTCGCCCAAATCCTCGTAATCGAACGTGCCTCCGGCCAGGCGGCGCACCTGCTCGCTCACCACGATACTGCCGGGGTGGGCTACGCTTTGTAGCCGCGCGGCGAGATTTGGTGTGTCACCGACCACCGGATGCTCCTGCGCGGAGCCTTGTCCAATGAGGTCGCCAACCACCACGACCCCGGTCGCAATACCGATGCGGATTTGAAGCAGGTCGGCAGCCCGCGTCTCCAGCCCGGCAAGGACGGCAACGATTTCGAGACTGGCGCGCACGGCGCGCTCGGCATCATCTTCATGTGCGAGCGGATAGCCGAAATAAGCCACGATACCGTCGCCCAGGAATTTGGCGACGAAACCTTCATAGCGCGCGATGACGCCGGAGCACGCGTCCTGATAGGAGCGCATCACCTCGCGCATGTCCTCGGGATCGAGTCGCGCCGACAGCGCGGTCGAGCCAACCAAATCGCAGAACATGACAGTCAATTGACGACGCTCCGCGGCGTCCCGCGGGCCCGGTTCGGCCGACGTCGGTTGCGAGACCTCCGCCTTTTCCGTGGCGCTCAATTTCGCGATCGCCTTGAGCAGGCGCTTGCGGTGCCCCAACGGCACGCCGAGCTTCTCAAGATCGATCTCGGTCAGCTCAGGCAGGACTTCGGCATCGATTTCGTTCGCCCGGAACAGCGTTCCATATTGTTCGAGGCCCAGCTCCTGCAACCATTCCTCGACATCCATGGTCGCGTCCCAATCGGTTTCAAAATCTCTTGCAGTAATATCCTATCGTGCGCTGCTGCTTCGTAGCTCCACGATCGCCTGCAGCGGGAGCTTCATCGGGCCGGCCCGACCTTCGGTCACCTGCCGGCCTTCAGCCTTAAATCATTGGCGCACGCAACGTGGCACTTCGATCGAAGTGCCGGAAAACCGATGAATGAATTGTGCGGAATCAACCGAAACCTGATGGAATCGCAACTGCAGCGCCAGATACTGCAAACCGTATCTTTTATTGCGGCTTCCATCTGAACGAACGCTATCTGAAGTTTCTTGAGCAAACTATTGCACGTCTTCCGGCAATACGCAATGAATACAGCCCCTTCGCACTTTCCGGATCATGCGTTCATTCGCTCGGCTCAAGCCGGCGCCGGGCCTTTAGGACGCGATCGCCTGTCGCGCCTTTGCGGTGGCACCGATCAGCTTGCCGATCTCGGGCTTGCAGCCGCCGCAATTGGTGCCGGCCTTCAGGCAGCGACCGATCGCCTCGACGCTGCCGGCGCCCTTCCTGATCTCGGCCGTGATCTGGTGCCGTCCGACGCTGAAGCAGGAGCAGACGATCGGCCCGACATCTTCGCCCGCGCCGAACGGCCGCCCCGCGAGCAGCGCCATCCGCGCATTGGCCGACAATTGCTGTTCTGCGAACAACCCGGCGAGCCACGCCCGCGATGGCAGCACGTGATCGGGCGCGATGAACACGCAGCCCTCGAGCCGGCCGTCACGCACCGCCGCGTAGCGGAAGCGGCCCGCGGCCGGATCGCGATAGGCGATCCACTCGATCTCGACGCCTTCGAGGCCGAGCTGCGCGCGCGCCCAGTCGCGCCAGCTCTCCGGGCGGACGTCGAGCGCAAGCTCCAGCCGCGTGCAATCGCCGGCCTTGCCGTAAACCCAATAGCCGCTTGCCGGACGCTTGATCGCATCGCGGCTCAGGATGAAGGCGTGCCATTTCGGCGCGTAAGGATCGGCCTTGACCGGCGTGTGCTTGGACTCCGGCTGGCCGGACAGCGGATCGACCGCCGGATTGACCAGCGCGTTGACGCGGCCCTCGCCGGCGAATTCCTCGTTCCAGTGCATCGGCACGAACACGCAGCCGCGGCGCTGGTCGGCGCTGACCACGACGCGCGCAATCATCTCGCCCCAGCTGCTCGTCAGCCGCACCAGTCCTTCGTTTTGCAGGCCGGCCTGACGCGCATCCTCGGGGTGAAACTCGGCATAGGGCTCGAAGATATGCGACAGCAGCCGACCGGTTTTCCCGGTCCGGGTCATGGTGTGCCACTGATCTCTGATACGGCCGGTATTGAGCACCAGCGGAAAATCGCGGCTGGTCGCATGCCGCGCCGCGCGCGGCGCGACCGGCACGAAACGCGCCTTGCGGTCGGGCGTGAAGAATTTCTGGCTCTCGAACATCCGCGGCGTGCCGGCCGGATGGTCCGATGTCACCGGCCACTGCACCGGCGCCAGCGCGTCATAGGCGCCGTCATCGAGCACAGCCAGCGCCGAGATGTCGAAATCGCGCTGGCCGTTGTTCTCGAAGCCCGACAGTTCGGCGTGCTCGCGGAACACCTCTGCGGCTGACGCGTAGTCGAAGCCGGAATAGCCCATGCGGGCGGCAACGTCGCAGATGATCCGCCAGTCGGCGTGCGCCTCGCCGGGCGCGGCGAGGAACGGCCGCTGCCGCGAGATCCGGCGCTCGGAATTGGTGACGGTGCCGTCCTTCTCGCCCCACGCCAGCGCCGGCAGCAGCACGTCGGCGTGACGCGTGGTGTCGGTGTCGCGCATGCAGTCCGTCACCACGACGAGCTCGCAGGCGTCGAGCGCGGCGCGCGCACGGTCGGCATCGGGCAGGCTGACCACCGGATTGGTCGAGATGATCCACACCGCCTTGATCCGGCCATCGGCGATCGCATCGAACATGTCGACGGCCTTCAGCCCGCCCTTCTCCGCAATCACAGGCGCACGCCAGAACCGCTGCACCAGCTCGCGATGCGCGGGGTTCTCGAGCTCCATATGCGCGGCAAGCTGGTTGGCGAGCCCGCCGACCTCGCGGCCGCCCATCGCGTTGGGCTGGCCGGTGAGCGAGAACGGCCCCATGCCGGGACGGCCGATGCGTCCGGTCAACAGATGGCAATTGATGATGGCGTTGACCTTGTCGACGCCGCTCGACGACTGGTTGATGCCCTGCGAATACAGCGTGACGACGCGCTCGGTCCGGGTGAACCAGTCGAAGAACAGTCCGACCGCGCCTTCGCTCAGCCCACACGTCGCAGCGGTCTGCGCCAGGGTCTGGCCGGCCACCTGCTTGAGGGCGTCGACGATTCCCGTCGTGCAATTGCCGACAAAGCCGCGATCGACCGCATTGCTGCCGGCAAGGAACGCGAACAGCCCGTTGAACAACACGGAGTCGCTGCCCGAGCGCAGCGGCAGATGCAGATCGGCGCCCTCGCAGGTCGCGGTGCGGCGCGGATCGATCACCACGATCTTGCACGCCGGGTTCTTCTCCTTCGCCGCCAGCATGCGCTGGTGCAGGATTGGATGGCACCACGCGGCGTTGGAGCCGACCAGCACCAACAGGTCGGCCTGCTCGAGATCCTCGTAGCAGCCCGGCACGGTGTCGCTGCCGAACGCGCGCTTGTGCCCGGCGACGCTGGAGGCCATGCACAGCCGCGAATTGGTGTCGATATTGGCAGTGCCGACAAAGCCCTTGGCGAGCTTGTTGATGACGTAATAGTCCTCGGTCAGGAGCTGGCCGGAGACATAGAACGCGACCGCGTCAGGTCCGTGCTCGCGAATAACGCGACTGAAGCCATCGGCGATACGATCGAGCGCGTCATCCCAGCCCGCCGGCGCGCCGTCGACGACAGGCGCGAGCAGACGCCCGTCGAGATCGATGGTCTCGGCGAGCGCCGAGCCCTTGCTGCAGAGCCGGCCGAAATTGGCCGGATGCTGCTTGTCACCTTCGACCCGGACGGCGCCCGCCGCGTCCCTCGACGCGATGACGCCACAGCCGACACCGCAATAGGGACACGTGGTCTTGACGGACATGGCTGGCCGATCCTTGCCCGCTCAGCTCACCGCCGCCGCCTGCCGCACCGACAGCCAGACAACGCCGTTCTCGACCTTGGCCAGATGAGTATGCGTGCAGCCTTCATCGGGCGCGACCGCCTGCCCGCTCGCCAGCTCGATGACGAAATTATGCAGCGGACAGGTCACGCGCTTGTTGTGCACGATGCCCTGCGACAGCGGCCCGCCCTTGTGCGGGCAGCGGTCATCGAGCGCGAACACCTCGTCGCTCTCGGTCCGGAACACCGCGATGTTGCCGCCCGGCGTGCGCACCACGCGCGAGCCGAGCCGCGGAATGTCGTCGAGCGCGCCGATTTCGATCCAGTTGGTCATGCGAGCTCCAATTCGGCAAGAGGTGCGAACTCGTTGCGGTCGATGCCGCGGCTGGCGCGCTCGGCCCACGGATCGGTCTGCGCGAACTGCTGCGAATGGGCAAAGCGGGCAAACAGCGCCTTGCGGTTCGCGATGTCGTCGACCACCCGCTTCCTGATCTGCTCCAGACCGACGCGGTCGCACCATTTGTACATGCGCTCGAGATACCAGCCCTCTTCGCGGTAGAGCTGGGTCAGCGCCACGATCACCTCGAGCGTCTCGTCCTCGGTCTCGACCTTGGTCAGGAACTCGGTGCCCTTGATGTGCAGGCCCGCAGCGCCGGCGAAGTGGATCTCGTAGCCGGAATCGACGCAGACCACGCCGACGTCCTTGCAGGTCGCTTCCGCGCAGTTCCGCGGGCAGCCGGAGACGCCGAGCTTGACCTTGGCCGGCGTCCACGAGCCCCACATGAACTTCTCGAGCTTGACGCCGAGGCCGGTGGAGTCCTGGGTGCCGAAGCGGCACCATTCCGAACCGACGCAGGTCTTCACCGTGCGCAGGCCCTTGGCGTAGGCATGGCCTGACACCATGCCGGCGTCGTTGAGATCGGCCCACACCGCCGGAAGGTCCTCCTTCTTGACGCCGAGCAGGTCGATGCGCTGGCCGCCGGTGACCTTCACCGTGGGGATGTTGAACTTCTCGGCGACATCGGCGATGGCGCGCAGCTCGCTCGGCGTGGTGACGCCGCCCCACATCCGCGGCACCACCGAATAGGTGCCGTCCTTCTGGATGTTGGCGTGGACGCGCTCATTGATGAAGCGCGACTGCTGGTCGTCGCGGTACTCGCCCGGCCAGGTCGCGAGCAGATAGTAGTTCAGCGCCGGACGGCAGGAATGGCAGCCGTTGAGCGTCTTCCACTCCATGAAGCGCATGACGGCGGGAATGGTCTTGAGCTGCTGCTCGACGATGACGCGGCGAACGTCGTCGTGGCTGTGATCGGTGCATTTGCACAGCGGCTTGACCTTCGGCGCCGCCGAATAGTCGCCGCCGAGCGTGAAGGCCAGCACCTGCTCGACCAGGCCGGTGCAGGAGCCGCAGGACGACGACGCCTTGGTATGGGCGCGGACGTCGTCGAGCGTGAACAGCTTCTTCTCGGAGATCGCCTTGACGATCGCGCCTTTGCAGACGCCGTTGCAGCCGCAGATCTCGGTCTCGTCGCTCATCGCGGCAACCGAATTCTGCCCGTTGACGCCGCCGTCGCCGAGATTGGCGGCGCCGAACACCAGGCGCTCGCGCATATGCGAGACGTCGGTGCCGTCGCGCAGATGCTGGAAGTACCAGGGGCCGTCGATGGTGTCGCCATAGAGCACGGCGCCGACGATCTTCTTGTCCTTCAGGATGATGCGCTTGTAGACGCCGCGATTGGCGTCCTGCAACACGATCTCCTCCTTGTCCGGCCCCGGTGCGAAGTCGCCGGCCGAGAACAGGTCGATGCCGGTGACCTTCAACTTGGTCGAGGTGACCGAGCCGTCATAGGTGGCAAAGCCCTTCATCGCGAGGTGGTTGGCGCAGACCTTGGCCTGGTCGAACAGCGGCGCGACGAGGCCGTAGGTCTGACGGCGGTGCTGCACGCATTCGCCGACCGCATAGATGCGGCCGTCATAGGTCTGCATGGTGTCGGAGACTACGATGCCGCGCTCGCAATAAAGCCCGGCCTTCTTGGCGAGCTCGAAGTTCGGGCGGATGCCGACCGCCATCACCACGAGATCGGCCGGCAGCTCGGTGCCGTCGCCGAAACGCACGCCGGTGACGCGGTCCTCGCCCAGGATCGCCTGGGTCTGCGCCGGCATCTTGAACACCATGCCGCGCTCTTCCAGCGACTTGCGCAGCAGTCCGCCGGCCACCGGATCGAGCTGGCGCTCCATCAAGGTGTCGAGCAGATGCACGACCGTGACGTTCATGCCGCGCTTCATCAGCCCGTTGGCGGCTTCGAGGCCCAACAGGCCGCCGCCGATCACGACGGCGTTGCGATAGTCGGTCGAGGCCTTGATCATGCGGTCGACATCATAGATGTCGCGGAAGCCGATCACGCCCGGCAGGTCCTTGCCCGGCAGCGGCAGCATGATCGGGTTTGAGCCGGTCGCGATCAAAAGGCGGTCATAGGGCACGCGGTCGCCGGCATCGGTGACGACTTCACAGGTGCGGCGATCGATCATGGAGACCGTCTCGCCCTTGCGCAGCGTGATGTTGTTGTCCTCGTACCAGTCGACGGTGTTGAGCATGATGTCGTCGACGGTCTTCTCGCCGGCGAGCACGGGCGACAGCAGGATGCGGTTGTAATTGCCGTACGGCTCGGAGCCGAACACCGTGATGTCGTAGAGATCGGGTGCGCGCTCGAGCAGCGCCTCCACCGTGCGGATGCCGGCCATCCCGTTGCCGATCACCACGAGCTTCTGCTTGGTCACTTTGTCGAGCATGGTCTGCCTTTCAATTCCGACGGCGCTACGCAGCGACGCGATGTGCGTCGTTGATGGGCACCGATAAAGGTTTGGAGTTGTAGGAAGCCCAGCCGCGGGCGCAGACCGTCTTCGATGACGACCGATGTTCCGTTATTGATTGATATTCAAAACGCGTGCCAACTCGGCGCGAACGAATCTGGTAGCAAAATCAACAGGTTTCCTGCGACCTCACATGTGACTGATGCCGCGGCGCGCGGCGGCCTGGCCGAATTTTTAGCCACGCCGATGATCTCTTGTGCAGCACAGCATCAGCGGCCGCGGCCGCAATCGTGAACCCGCAATTGATGCGCCATCGCGCGTCCATGGCGCATCGCACAAGAAAGCATCAGCATGCGCGTTTGCGCGGCGGCGCTTGCTGCAAGCCACGCCAATTCCGATCGCCGGACCCGGTTCGCGATCTCGCGGCAACGTCTTGCGACTGCAAGGCAAAGCGACGCGATCGATTCGATGGCACGCAAATTGCTGACCTTACCTCTCGACGGAGTGCGTCTCAACGGCGAGCGCGCTCACGCATTCACCCACATTCGATTTATCTGCGCCCGAGAGAGTCGCACGTCAGCGGCCATCTCCGCCGCATCAGCGCGAGACGTTGCGATGAAGCTAGCCGAGTTCAAGAAGGCAGGTCACTGGCCAACCCTGCTCGCCGCGTTCCTGTACTTCGACATCAGTTTCATGGCGTGGGTCGCGCTCGGACCGCTGATCGTCTACATCGCGCGCGACATGAATCTTGCGGTCAACGAGAAGTTCACCCTGGTCGCCATTCCGGTCCTCGCCGGCGCATTGTTGCGCGTGCCGATGGGCATCCTCGCCGACATCATCGGCGCCAAGCGCACCGGCATCATCGCCCAGCTCGTCGTGATCGCCGCGACCGCGTCGGTCTGGCATTTCGGGCTGACCAGCAAGCTCGCGATCGAGCTGTTCGGGCTTGCGCTCGGGGTTGGCGGCGCCTCGTTCGCGGTCGCCCTGCCGCAGGCGAGCCGCTGGTATCCGCCGCAATATCAGGGCGTGGTCATGGGGATCGCCGGCGCCGGCAATATGGGCGTCGTGCTCGACACGCTGCTCGCACCGAGCATTGCCGAACATTGGGGCTGGCAGGCCGTATTTGGCTGCCTCTTGATTCCGATGCTGATGGTGCTCGCCTATTACGCCGTCGCGGCCAAGGACGCGCCGGGCGAGCGCAAGAAGATCTCGCTGCAGGCCTACGGCGCGCTGCTGAAGGATTCCGACAGCCGCTGGTTCATGTTCTTCTACTTCATCACCTTCGGCGGTTTCGTCGGCCTCGCCAACGCGCTGCCGCTCTATTTCACTGTGCAGTATCACGTCTCGGGCGTCGCGGCCGGCATGCTGGTCGCGCTGATCGTCGCGTTCGGCTCGGGCTTCCGCCCGGTCGGCGGCATGATTGCCGACCGCATCGGCGGCATTCGTTCGCTGTCGATCCTGTTCGGCGTCGTCGTCGCCGCCTATCTCGTGATCGCCTTCATGCCGGAGGGCCCGACTGCGCCGACCGCGGGCGGCTGGGCGCTGACCGAGCTGCCGCGCATCGCCTGGATCTCGGTGCTGCTGTTCTCGATCGGCGTGCTGGCGCTCGGCATGGGCAATGGCGCGGTGTTCCAGCTGATCCCGCTGCGCTTCCGCCACGAGATCGGCCTGATGACCGGGCTCGTCGGCTGCGCCGGCGGCGTCGGCGGCTTCTTCCTCGCCCAGACGCTTGGCTTCGCCAAGGGCATGACCGGCGGTTTCGGCGCCGGCTTCCTGTTCTTCGGCGTGCTGGCGTTGCTTGGCTTCATCGGACTTGCGATGGTCAAGGTCCGCTGGCGCACCACCTGGGGCGCGGTGTCGGGAGCGCGCGTCTGACGGCCCGCTCCGAAAAGGACGGGTTCGGACGTGGCGAACGGCGCGCAACACGATCTGGGCGTACGCGTCGGTTTCGCCAGCGAGACCGGCAAGCGCGCAGCCAATGAGGACTATGTCGCGGCCTGCCTCGGCCAGCCGGGCGCGCTGCATCGCGACGTCGTGGCCGCGGTCGCCGACGGCGTCGGCGGCCACAAGGGCGGACGTGAGGCGGCGGAGGTCGCGGTCCGCAGCTTCATCGATGCCTATTATTCGCTGCCCGAGACGCTCGGTGTTCGCCGCCGCGCCGCGCGGGCGCTGGAAGCTGCCAACAGCTGGATCTACGGCCAGGGCCGCGTCGACGCCGCGCGCAGCGGCATGGCCTGCGCGTTCTCCTCGATCATCCTGTCGCGGCGGCAATGCCATGTGATCCATATCGGCGACACCCGCGCCTACCGCCTGAGCGATGGACGGCTGGAGCGGCTGACGCAGGACCACATCGCCGGTCGCGGCGACCTCGCCCATATGTTGAGCCGCGCCATCGGTTTCGAGGAGTTCGCCCGCTTCGATTACACCTCGGTCGGGCTGCGGCAGCATGACCGTCTCGTGATCTGCAGCGACGGGGTTCACGGCGCGCTCTCCGATTCCCGCCTGCAGCAGCTGCTGGAGGAACGCACGCCGCCCGACGAGTCGGCGCGCAGCATCGTCGATGCCGCGCTCGCGGCCGGCAGCAGCGACAACACCACCGCGCTGGTGCTCGACGTCGTCGACCTGCCGCCGGCGGATCGCGACGACCTCACTCATGCGATCGCGACCTTGCCGATTTTGGACTTGCCGGAAAGCGGCGACACGATCGACGATTTCGCGCTCCACGACGTGCTGTCCGACGGGCGCTACAGCCGCCTGTTCAAGGCGACCGACAAGCGTGCCGGACGCGAAGTGGTGCTGAAGTTTCCGCATCCGCGGGTCGCCAGCGAAGGCTCCTACCGCCTCGCCTTCGTGCGCGAGGCCTGGGTCGCCGCGCGCGTGCGCAGCCTGTGGATCGGCGAGATCATCGAGGTGCCCGCGGAGCGGCAGACCAGGCTCTATTCGGCGATGCCGCTCTACGAGGGCGAAACGCTGGAACAGCGGCTCAACCATGCGCCGCGGCTGTCGCTCACCGAAGGCATCGCGATCGCAACCAAGCTGGTGCGCGCGGTCACTGCGCTGCACCGCGCCGGCATCATCCATCGCGACATCAAGCCCGACAACGTGATCCTGCTGAAAGACGGCGGATTGCGCCTGGTCGATCTCGGCGTCGCGCGCGTGCCGCTGCTGGAGGATTTTCCCGCCGAGGATATTCCGGGCACCGCGAGCTACATGGCGCCCGAGCTGTTCGGCGGCAAGGCCGGCGACGAGGCCTCCGACCTGTTCGCGCTCGGCGTCACCGTCTACCGCATGTTCACCGCGAACTATCCGTTCGGCGAGATCGAGCCGTTCTCGCGGCCACGGTTCGGCAAGCCGGCGCCGCTGTCACGCTACCGGCCGGACCTGCCGGCCTGGCTCGATGCGGTGATCGGCAAGGCGCTCAGCGTCGAACCCGCGCAACGCTTCGGCGACGCCATCGAGTTCGCGCACGAGCTGGAAAACGGCGCGACCTGGGCCGGCCCCGCCGTCACGACCCGCAAATCGCTGCACGACCGCGATCCCGTGACCTTCTGGAAGGTCCTGTGCGCCATCCTGGCCCTGATCATCGTCGTGCTGCTGGCGCGGCACTAGCGGGCTGTTGAAGACGTCTTCCATGGCGGCGACGAAGCAGACTCCACCGCGAGGCCATGGACGACGTCTTCAGCAGCCTGCCAACGCTGCGAACGCAAACGTTACTGAGCTTTCGTCACGAACGGACACCCGCCTTCCGCGAGAGGCCGCCAGGCTTCGTCCGGCGAAATCGTCGCGATCACCTTTTCATAGTCCCAAGGCTCGTACGATTCGGATGGCGATTTGGCCTGGACCAAATACATCGAACGCATCACCTGCCCATCCTCGCGGATCTGTGCATTTTGCGTCATGAAATCGTTGACCGGAAGCTTGCGCATGGCGGCGGCAACGGCGCCAGGATCGTCGGTTCCGGCCGCCTGCACTGCCTTCAGATAGTGCATCACTCCACTGTAGACGCCGGCCTGGATCATGGTCGGCGCCTGCCCGTGCCGACGCGCCATGAAGCGATGACCGAACGTCCGGGTTGCCTCGTTCTGGGTCCACGAAAACGACGTCGCGTAGATGATGCCCTGCGCCGCCTCAAGGCCGAGCGAATGCACGTCCGTGATCAACATCAGAAGAGCGACGATGTTCTGGTCGGCAGATTTTCCGATGCCGAACTCCGCAGCCTGCTTGAGGCTGTTGACCGTATCGCCGCCCGCGTTCGCCAACGCAATGACTTTCGCCTTCGAGTTCTGTGCCTGGAGCAGGAACGACGATAAGTCCGACGCACCGAGCGGATGGCGAACCGAGCCGACGACCTTGCTCCCCGCGGTCGTGACGAAGCTTGATGCGTCACGCTCCAGCGCATGGCCGAAGGCGTAGTCCGCGGTCAGGAAGAACCACGTATCCGCGCCCTTCTTGAGCATGGCCCTGGTGACGGCGGAGGCTTCAGCGTAAGTGCTGTAGGTGAAATGAAACCCATAAGGCGAGCACTGCTTTCCGGTAAGATCGGAACTACCAGGCCCAGAAATCACAAAGATGCGCTTCTTCTCGCGGGTGATGGCCTGAATGGCCAGCGCCGTCGCCGAATTGCCGCCATCGGCAATCAAATCGACACCGTTCTCGTCGATCCAACGACGCACGATGCCGGAGGCGATATCGGGCTTGTTCTGATGGTCGGCGGACATCAGCTCAATCTTCTTGCCGAGCACGGTCGGGCCAAAATCCTCGATCGCGAGCCGGGCCGCCTCCACCGAGCCCTCGCCCCCAAGATCGGAATAGAGTCCCGACATGTCGTTGATGACGCCGATGCGCACCACGTCGCCGGACACCTGCGCACTCACGGACCCAACCGCAGCCAGACACAAGACCGCCGTGAGCGCGGCCGCAATCGATCGCATAGAGACCTCCCCGCGATGTTTTTTGTTCTCTTGTAGTCAGGCTGTCAGGGACCTGACCGCTTGACCGAATGTGACCGGCGCATTGCTCAGCATCAGATCGATGGCCTCGCGCTCCCATGCGTCGGCGACCGGCGCCAGCGGGTCCTTCGCGGTCAGGCGATGCTCGAGCACGAAGCGCGACAGCAGGAGCCGCCGCGCATCGACCTCCGGCTGGGATCCTTCCCATGCGAGCGTGATGGCCGACGTGGCATGGTAGAGCGCGCTCGCCGCCAGCCGCGCGGTGTGCTCCGAGCCGGGATCGGCCGCCACCCGTTCGGCAAAGCCGATCGCCCGATCGAGCGCGACGCGCAGGCGTTCGCGGAACGGCTCCGGCAACGCCTTCGCCTCTTCGAGGCGCGACTGGAGGACAGCGGCGAGCGCCCGATGCGCGCCGCTCTTGCCGACGGCGCGCGAAATGATGTCGAGCGCGTTGATGTTGCTGGTGCCTTCCCAGAGCACGCCGACATGGGCGTCTCGCACCAGCCGCGGCTGCACCCATTCCTCGATGTAGCCATTGCCGCCGCGCACCTCCATCGCGCCGGTGGCGACCGGAATGTTGTCGCGGCAGGCGCGGTACTTCAACAGCGGCGTCAGGATGCGCAGCAGATCCCTCGCCTGCGCCGAGCCGGCGCTGGCATCGTCCATCGCGCGCGCGGCCACCAGCATCATCGACAGCGCCTGCTCGGTCGGCACGATCAACTTCATCAGCTGGCGGCGCAGCAACGGAAAATCCATGACGCGCTGGCCAAACGCCACCCGCGACGAGGCGCTGACGACAGCCTCGTTCACGCAACGCCGCATCATCGCAGCGGCGCGCACGCCGTGCGACAGGCGCGAGAGGTTGACCTGCTCCATCATCTGCTTGAGGCCCTGCGTGGGATCACCGACCAGATAGGCAACCGCGTTGTCGAGCCGGATCTCGCCTGACGCCATCGATTTGGTGCCGAGCTTGTCCTTGAGACGGACGATCCGGTAGCTGTTGCGCCGGCCGTCCTTGAGGCGGCGCGGCAGCGCGAACAGCGCGAGCCCCCTGGTGCCATCGGGCGCACCTTCCGGCCGCGCCAACATCAGCGCGACGTCGGCATCGGCGTGCGAACAGAACCATTTGTCGCCGGTCAGACGCCAGACGTCACCATCCCGGCGCGCAACGGTCTCGACGGCGCCGACATCGGAGCCGCCGGCGCGCTCGGTCATGAACTGTGTGCCCTTCCACAGCGTCGCCATGTCGTCCGACAGCATCTTCGGCAACAGATAGGCCTTGAGCTCGTCGGAGCCGAACTTGCGGATCAGGTGCGTCGAGGTGTCGGTGACGCTGATCGGGCACATCAGCCCGAACTCGGACTGCACGAACAGATACTGGAACACGTATTTGGCCACGGCCGGCAGCGGCCGGTCCATGCCGAGCACACCGGCGCGGTGGCTCATGGCGTGAAACTGATAATCGCCGAAGGCGATCGCCTCCATCTCGCGGTATGCCGGGTGATAGTCGATCCAGTCCTCGTCGCGGCCGTAGGCGTCCCTCGGATTGAGCACCGGCGCATGCTTGTCGGCGATCCGTGCCAGCCGGTCGAGCCTGCCACCCGCCAGTTCGCCGAGGCGGCGGAAATGCGGTTCCAGCCGCTCGCGATCCTCGCGCGCCAGATAGAGCCCCAGAAGGCCGCGAAGTCCGCGATCGAGATCATAGAAATTGAGGCCTGCGCAATCATGTGAGATGTGGCGGGCCGGATCGGCGGCATCGTTGGAGCTGCGAAGGTCGCGCGCGCTCATCTGCATCGAGGCTCTCCTTGTTCGGGATGACGTCGCAGCAGCCGTGCCGGTGCGCGGGATGTCATCGCTCGGTGTACACACTTCGCCTGCAACATCGGGAACGATCGCGGCGATGTCCATCGGCGGAGCAGCTTGCGAGAATAATTTCAGATACGTGGAAGAAATGCCGGCCGCGCGCGGATCGTACGTCCGGTCATGCTGCACCGCGGACGCTTGACCTTCATTGGTTTCGCTGCACATTCGACAGGAGAAGGCGACAATGAATGTTGCAGCGCACCAAGTATGCGCTGCGTTCAAGGACACGAGCGGCCAGAGATGAAGGGAGTTCGCTCCGATACCCAGCCCCCGTCCCGGCGGGGCCGCAGGCGCATCGTCGCCGACCGCGTGCGCGCGCAAGCGGACGATCCCGCGGCGATGGTGATCGAGGCCAACCGGCATGACGAATTGTTTCGCGCCGCCGACGGCAGCCCCGATCCGTCAATCGTCAAGTCGGCGCATCGCGTGCTCCGCATCTTCGAGTATTTTGCCGAGATCGAACGGCCCGCGGCCATGACCGAGATCGCGCGCCGGTTGAACTATCCGCCGTCGAGCACGTCGGCACTGCTGAAGAGCCTCGTCGAGCTCGGCTATCTCGACCACGACCGGCAGGCGCGCACCTACCGGCCGACGGTCCGCATCGCCCTGCTCGGCGGCTGGCTCACGAGCGAAAGGCTGCCGGGCGTCACGCTCGATGCGATCACGCGCGAGCTGCATGAGGCGACGCGGCTGACCACCTTCGTGGTGGCGCGCAACCAGCTTTACAGCCAGTACATCCGCGTGCTGCAGGGCACGACACCGGTGCGCTATTATCTCGAGCCCGGCGCGCGGCGGCTCCTGACTCACTCGACCCCGGGTCGGGTGTTTCTCAGCCTGATGAACGACGAGGATGCGCGGCGGATCGTGCAGCGGATCAACGCCGAGGAAGCACCGTCATCCGCCGTCCGATTCGGCGATATCCAGCATGCGCTGGCGACGATCCGCCGGCAGGGCTTCGCCTATACGCGCGACATGGGCACGCCCGGCCTGAGCGCGATTGCGATGCGGCTGACCGAGGCCGACCAGACGCCTCCGCTTGTCATCACCGTTGCAGGCCCGAGCTCGATCGTCTCGGCGGAAGCCAAAGCGATCATCGGCAAGATGCGCGAGCTGGTCGAACGGCAGTCTCCCGGCCTGTTGCCGCAGATCGACATCGACGCAGCGCCGATCGAGACCTAAGATCGGGCGGGCTACGCGGCGCAAACGCGCCCAATCGATGTTCCTACGACCCCGCGCGGCGAATCGTGATCCGGGTCTCGTCGGTCATGTCCTTGAGCTCCTTGTTCGGCTCGCGATAGAGATGACGCTCGATCTCGACGGTCCGGCCATCGGTGGTCTTGCTGCAGGTCTCGTCGACGAACACGCCGCCGACCTCCTGCTTGTCGGCGCCCGGCTTCGCCTCCGAGCAGGTCCAGCCGTCCTCGCCGTAGCGCGACTTCGCCTGCAGGCCGAGCAGGAACGCCTTCTTGCGCAGATAGAGCCGCGCCTTCGGATCGGTCTCGATCGTCAGCGCCGCGATCCTGGCGTCCTTGTCGATCATCACGGTCAGGATCGCGGGATGGCCGCCGACCATGGTGCCTTCCCGCGCGGTCTCGCGGTCATACTCGAAGCGGATGCCGCGCAGCTGGTCCGGTCCGGCCGGGCAAGCCGCCCACTGCGCCCATTCCGCCAATCGGTGCGTCTTCTCACCAACGCAGGTCAGGTTGATATATCCCGCGTCGGGAACGCTGCTGATGTCCATGCCGACATTGATGTCGCGCAGGTCACCTGCCGTGGCCATCGCCGGCACCGCCGTGGTGACTGACGCGGCGAAGACCAACCCGCGGATTGCCGATCCCTGCTTGCTCATGGCTTTGCCTTCTCGCTCTGGTCGGACGACGCGGCGGCGTGGCCGGCCTCCTTGTAGATATTGCAGACACGCGAACCGTCGCCGAAGAAGGCGATGCATTCGTCATAGTTCGGCTCACCCTTGCCCTTGACGTGGGCGAGCACGTAATCGGCGACCGCCTCGATCTCGTTGGGCCGCAGGAACACGTTCGCCTCGGGCGGCATGCGATCCGCAACATCCTGCCGGGTCATCTCGTAGCATTTCGTGGTGTCATAAGAGCCGCGCACGAAGAACGGCATGCCGGTGCCCGGCCGCCCGCACGTCACGGTCTCGATGATCTGCTCGCGGGTCAGCTCGGTCTTGCGCAGCGACAGCGCGTCGCCGCCATAGCCGCCGCCGCCATTGCCGTGCCATTTGTGGCAGCCGACACAATTGCCGCGCTTGAACACCGCCTTGCCCGCATCGGTCGGATCGCTTGCCGACTGTGCGTGCACGGTACCGACAAATCCCGTCACCAGCGCGCAGCCGAGCCACGCGCCAACCAGCCATGTTTGTTTCATTTGTTCTGTTTCTTGTCTTGCTTCTCTCGGCCAGATCGACGCGGGAGGCCTCTCGCTGAGGCCTCCCGCGCTTGCGATGTCAGAGCGCGAACACGTAGAGCATCGAGCCCGGCTGCATCCGCTTCAGCTCGGGCGTGGCGTCGATGAACCACTTGTCCCAGGCGCCGCCGAGGCCGACCAGGATCGCGACATACTGCTTGCCGTCCACCGAGAACGTCATCGGAGGCGCATTGACGCCACCGCCGGTGTTGAACTGCCAGAGCTGCTGCAGCGATTTCGCATCATAGGCGATCACCTCGCCGGACGGCTGTCCGGAGAACACGAGATCAGGCGTTGCCAGGATGCCACCGAGATTCGGGAATTGCGTCTCCGCCTTCCCCGCCACCTTGCCGGTGGTGACGTCGATCGCAGTGACGCTGCCGGTGATCTTGACGTTCTGGCTCGGCCCGCCGCCGGTAAAGAACTCGCGCGCCTTGACCTTGTCCGGCGTCATCTCCTCGACCTTGATGTGGTTGCAGCTCTCGATGACGGGGATGTACCAGAGCTTCAGGGTCGGATTGTAGGCGGTCGGCGGCCAGTTCTTGCCGCCCATGTTGCCCGGGCAGATATCCGTCTCCTTGTTGGTCCGGCTCGGCGTCACCGATGCGTTGTACTTCTGCACGCCCTGCTTCGGATCATACTCCACCGGCTTGCCGGACTCGGGATCGAGTCCCTTGGTCCAGGTCACCTTCTTGACGAAGGGCAGACCCCAGATGAACTTGCCGCTGTTGCGATCGACCGCATAGGCAAAGCCGTTGCGGTCGGCCTCGAGCGCGAGCTTCAGCGTCGTGTTGTTCGGACCGGGGACGTCGACCAGCACGTTCTCCGCCACGCTGTCATAGTCATAGGGATCGTTCGGCGTGTGCTGGTAGTGCCACTTGATCTTGCCGGTGTCGGCATCGAGACCGAGTGACGAGTCGGTGTAGAGGTTGTCGCCGGGCCGGTACTCATTGTCCCAGTCCGGTCCGGGATTGCCGACGCCCCAGACGATGGTGTTGGTCGACGGGTCGTAGCTGCCGGTGACCCAGGTCGATCCGCCGCCGCTCGCCTTGGCGTTCTTGTCGTCCTTCCAGGTCTCGGAACCGGGTTCGTCCTTGCCCGGGATGGTGTGGGTACGCCACACTTCCTTCTGGCTCTTCAGGTCGGTCGCGGCGATCCAGCCGCGAATGCCGTATTCGGCGCCAGCGACGCCCGTGATCGCCATGCCCTTGACGATCAGTGGCGCGCCGGTGATCACCTCACCCTTGTCGGGATCGGCGACCTGACGCTGCCAGGCGACCTGCCCGGTCTCCTTGTTGGTCGCGATCAGGCGGCCGTCGAGCGTGTGCGAGATCACGAGGTTGTCCCACAGCGCGACGCCGCGGTTGTCGACGCCGCAGCAGGCGACCGCGCCGGCCCAGTCGTGGTCGGTCTTGGGATCCATCTTCCAGAGCAGCACGCCTTTGCCGCCGTGCGCGTCGATCTTGTAGACCGACCCCCAGCCGTCGGTGACGTACATGAATCCGTTCTCGACGATCGGAGTTCCCTCCAGGCCGCCGTGCCCCCAGATTCCGCCGCCCTCGACGCCGCCGAGATGCATGGTCCAGGCGACCTTCAGGTTCTTGACGTTGTCCTTGTTGATATCCGCCAGCGACGAGAAGCGGGTCGCCGAATAGTTCTTGTGATGGTGCAGCCAGTTGCCTGCTTCTTTGTCAGCATTGAGCAGACGCTCCTGGTTGACATCGTCGGCGAGCGCGAAAGAGCCCGCGAAGGTCGCGGCGGATGCTACTGCCGCCGCGAGCATGTGCGATTTAACCCAATTCAACCTTGTCATGCGTTCATTTCCTCCGGATCCAGCGTTCTTCATTGATCGAACCGCCCGTCACATACGGGCGGTCGCGCGAGAAGCCTTGCGTCCCGGCGATCGGCTGTGCCGCCCGCCGCCTTCCTTAGTCACTTGTCTTCACTTGTCTTGGGTCACTTCTGGACCTGCACCTCCGTCTCGATGGTTCCAGCTTTCTGAAAAACGACCGCGCATTTGAAGGTCTCGCCGGGCGCGAGCGCCTGACGCAACTGCAGCAGCATGACGTGATAGCCGTCGCGCTTCAGCTCGAGTGTCGCCTTGGCCGGGACTGGTATATTGGATATCGAGCGCATGGCGGGCGCGCCTTCGCCGCGATCGACGATGTGGCGCTCGGAAAAATTCGCGACCGGGCAGCGGACACGGAGCAGCGCGTCGGCGCTGTCGGCCTCATTCCTGATCGTCATCGTCAAGGGAAGGTCTCCGCCTTCTTTGTCGGCAGCCGGTACGCGCGCATCCACGATCGCCATGGATTCGTTCGCGACGGCGTCATGCATTACTCCGAACGTGCTGATCAGGCAGAATAATGGCAACGCGATCCATGATCTGCACCTCACGATCCTGCACGCAACGGCGCAATGCAACCCCCGCTCGAACGACATCAAGTTTTCTCCCGACATGATTTTTGCGGCATTGTTTCATGCTTCGTCGCGCGCGACCAGCAATAGATCGAGAACGCTGCATCAATGCGATTTCGGAACGCATAGCCGTCATGCTAACTTTTTGTGCATGAGTAATCTCGATACGCTTCAGTCGGAACAGCGCGATGCAGCGCATGCTGCGCTGCGTGAGGTGATCGGCAGGGCAGCGATCGACGCCGTGACGCCGATCTCAGGCGGCGCCACGTCGGCGCGATTGTTTCGGATCGATGCAGGCGGCAAGAATTATTTGCTACGGATCGAAGGCGGGCTGAGCCCGCTGCGCAATCCGTACCAATATGTTTCGCTGCGTATCGCGGCCGAGGCCGGCATCGCACCGCGACTCTACTACGTCGACGAAGCGTCGCGCGTCGCGGTGATGGATTTTATCCAGCGGCAGCCGCTCGGTAGCTATCCCGGCGGCCCGCCGGCGTTGGCAAAGGCGCTCGGCGAGTTACTGGCGCGGTTGCAGGCGACGCCGACCTTTCCGGCTTTCGTGCGCTATCCCGATATCGTGGCTCGGCTCTGGGCTCATGTCTGTCGCACCGGCCTGTTCGCGCCCGGCGTGCTCGACCGATGCAACGAGCGTCTCGAACGCATTCGCGCGGCCTATGTCTGGGATGAGGCGAACTCGGTCTCGAGCCACAACGACTCGCTTCCCGCCAACATCCTGTTCGACGGCAACAGGCTCTGGATGATCGACTGGGAATCGGCCTATCGCACCGATCCGCTGGTTGATCTCGCTGTTGTCGGCGACAGCTTCGCGCGAACGCCGGAGCTGGAGGCGGTTTTGCATCGCGCCTGGCTCGGCCGCCCGCTCGACGAGGCGCTGCGCGCCCGGTTGCGGTTGGTCCGCGCCCTCTCCCGTCTCTATTATGCCGGCGTACTGTTCAGCGCATCCGCGACAGCGCCGCGCGCCGCACCCGACACCAGCCTCGCCGCGCCGACGCTTGCCGAACTCGCAGCGGCCACAAGCGCCGGCCGGCTCAGGATCGGCACACCCGCGGCCAAGCACGTGTTCGGCAAGATGTTCCTGGCCTCGTTCCTGACCGAGGTTGCGACGCCGGGCTTCGATCTTTCGGTTTGACGGTCAACCCGGCGGATTGAACGTGCGCGCAAAGAACACCGTCGGGCCAGCCGTTTCCAAGCCGCACCTCGCGGGTCACGCTCGTCTGTGGCAGCCTCGAACGCGCCGAGCGCCTCAGCGTGCGCTCGCTGATGCCCGAGAATGGCGTCATCTTCAGCGACGGCATCGAGGCCGACCGGCTCGATTTCAACTCGGGGACGGAAGCGCAGATCACAGTCGCGGAGCGCGAGGGACGGCTGGTGGTGTGAGACTGCCGCACGCTCTCGCGGCGCAGCTCACTGCGGCACCGGATGCAGCCGCGCCAGCTGATCGAGCGACAGGCCGGCCTCGCGATCGCTCAAGGGAAAACGGACGATGATATCCTGACGGGCCACCTGCCCCCACAGCGCGTCCGACGACCACTTCTGCGGCTCGGGTCCGCGCGGACCATCAATCCAGATGAAATACCATTCCGTCATGGACGCGACCAAATCTCCCTGGCCGGAAGATTGGTCCTTCGCCGGCCAATCCGCAACGCCGGATTTCGGGCCGGCCTGCGGTCCAGGGCCTATTCGTACGGCCGGCCGTCCTTGTGCAGAAAGCGACCGTCGGAGCTCGGGCTCATCATATCGATGTCGGAACAGGTGATGACGTCGGCACGCGAGCGCGAGCCGACTTCGAGATAGGTCGCCGTCATCTGCGACCTGTTGATCATATGGTGCCCGTTGCCGGAATTTTTCGGGAACGCCGCGCAATCGCCGGCGCGCAGCACCGTCTCGCCGCCGTCCTCGATCAGCACCACCTCACCTGCAAGCACATAGACGAACTCGTCCTCGTCCGAATGCCAATGGCGCTGGCTCGACCAGTTGCCCGGCGGCAGCCGCATCAGATTGACGCCGAAATCGGCGAGCCCGCCGGCGTCGCCGAGGCGCTGCCGGGTTCGTTCCGCGCACGGTGCGGCGAACTCGGCCGGATAGCCGGTCCCCTTGCGTTCCGGCACCTTTGTCAGATCGACTTTCGGCATGGCAGCGTCCCCGGGGCGATGACAGCAAATGAATGCGTGGCCCTAAGCTTGGATGTGCGGCTATCGCAACGAGCCGCCTGAATTGTGACACTCCACCTTGTGCGACGTCAGGCGCCCCCGAGCAGATCCTTCACCATAAGGATGTCATCATAGTAGCGGCCGTCGATCTTCAGGGCATGCCTCTCCAGCCCGTACTCGACAAAGCCGGCGCGCCGGTAGAGCTCGCAGGCCGGCTCGTTGCCCTTCACCACGGCAAGCTGCACCAGCTCGACCGATTGCGCGGCGAGCTCGAGCACGGCATCGACCAGGAGCCGGCCGACACCGGCGCGTCGCGCCTGCTGCCGCACATACATCCCGACCAGCATGCCCTTGTGCTGCTGTTTCGGCCCTTGCGCCGCGATGAAGCCGACGATGCCGGCGAGTTCGCCGCCCCGAAACGCCCCAATTATCGCCGCCCCGTGCGCGAGCCTCTCCGCGAACCATTCGACGGGATGCACGCTCTCCGTCTCATACGCGCTGCCGAACGCCTCGGGGCTCAAGCGCAGCGCCTCGAGACGGATGTCGCGATAAAGCGCAGCGTCTGCAGGCAAGAGGCGGCGAATCTCGATTGATTGCGTCGTCATTCCGTGTCCTGTCTCCGTCGCGGCAGCATCGCCGCTCGATCGGCATGTCGATCGCAATATCTATCGCGCCGCCAGCCTATTCCAAAGCGGAATGGAGCGGGTGAGGGAGTCGCCCCTCGTATCCACGATATCGGCCGTCGCACAGAGCTAGACTTCGGATGACGCTTGGCTGAAACTGGCGCATCGGGGAGAAGCCTGTGGTTTTTTGGATCGCGAGTGCGGCTGGATTGGCGACCGCTTATCTTTTCGGCTCGATACCTGCGGGCTATCTGGCCGGGAAACTGCTGAGGGGTATCGACATCCGGGAGCACGCTCCAGGTCCACCGGGGCCACGAACGTCTTGCGTACTTTGGGCAAGTGGCCCGCGTTGGCGGTCCTGCTGGTCGATGTGCTGAAGGGCGCGGGGGCGATTGTATTTGCCCGCTGGTTCTATCCCTGGCTCGGGACATTGCCGTCGGTCACGCCACCGACGGCGATCGATCTGCAAACCTTGCTGCCTTGGGCGGTCTGCCTGGCCGGACTTGCGGTATTGCTGGGCCACAGCCGTTCGATCTGGCTGAATTTCACCGGTGGCAAATCCGCAGCGACGGGCTCGGCGTGTTGCTGGCGCTGTCCTGGCCCGTCGGTTTAGGCGCCGCCACGGCCTTTGCCGGCGTGCTGGCAATTTCCCGGATTGTTTCCCTGAGCTCGATGATGGCGGCGCTCACTGCGATCGCACTGGTCTGCGCCTTGGAGCAGCCATTGCCCTATCGCCTGCTGGTCATCGCAGGTGGCCTCTACGTGATCGCGCGCCATCGCGCCAACATCCAGCGGCTGCTGGCCGGGACCGAGCCGCGCCTGGGATCAGGTGGACGAGAATCGCAAGCGGCGTCACAAGGCTAGTGTGTGCACTCGGAGCGCGACCGATCTGTCACGCCGTTGGATCTGCTCCTGAAATGGCATCGATGACGTTTGACGAATGCGTCACAAAGCCGAAGCACTTCTTGACGTTGAACAGGGTTGCTTCAACGCAGTAGCCCGGCGACGTCGTTGCGCAGCAGTCCTCGACCAGAAGGCAACCGTAGCCCAGGAAGTTCGCATCGGTGAGCGAATGCAGCACGCATTGATCGGTGTTGACGCCGGCAAACAGGATCGTCTTGGTTCCGAGATTGCGCAGAATGCTGTCCAGCGGCGTGTCCCAGAAGCCGCTGATCCGGTATTTGTCGACGTGAATGTCCTCGGGCTCCTGCTTCAATTCGTCGACAACGGCCGCGGCCCAACTGTCCTTCTGCAGCACGCGCGCGCCACTGCCCGGCAACGGCTCGCCAAGGCCGATGCCGACGCCCTTCGGCTTGTAGAGATGGAGCTGGTTCGGCGCCATGTTCTTCAGATCGGGCCGATTGCCCCAGTTCAGCCAGATGATTTGCACGCCGGCGCTCCGCAACACCGGGAGAAGCTTCTGCAGCGGCTCTATCGGCGCCCGATCCGGCGTGTGATCGAGGCCGAGATGATCGACCCATCCTCCCTTGGCGCAGAAGTCGTTCTGCATGTCGACGACGATGAGAGCGGTGCGGTGCAGATCGACCGTCACCGTTTGCGGCTGCGCGTCGATCGTGACCGCCCTGGGCGGCGGCGGCGCCATCGCCATGTTGACGTTGTTGTCGTCGACCAGCCATTTGTAGCCGGGAGCGGATCCAAGAGGATTGGCGGCGTTGGGCGCGGCGGATTCCGCGGCCTTTGCTAAAGTGGAACTGGTCATCGGACTTTCCTCCCTTGGCTATGTTTTCTTGCCTATGTTTTCTTGAAGTCTGTTGCGATCAGCCGCCGCGTTCGAACGGAATGGTCAGGGCCGAGGGCTGCCTGCTCTTGCCGACGAAGCCCGCGATGGCGACCAGCGCCAGCAGATATGGCAGCAGCAACAGCAGCGCGACCGGCACATCGAGCTGCAGCGCCGGCACCAGGAATTGCAACGCGGTCGCGAAGCCGAACAGCAGGCATGCCGCCAGCGTGTACCAGGGATTCCAGCCGCCGAAGATCACCGCCGTGATCGCGAGATAGCCTGCTCCCTTGGTCATGTTCTCGGTGAACGTATTGCTGTCCGCGACCGACATGAACGCACCGCCGAGGCCCGCCAGCACACCGGCGTAGAGCACGCCGAGATAACGTGTCCTGGCGACGCTGATGCCCGCCTTGTCCGCGGCGCGCGGATCCTCGCCGACCGCCCGCACCGCCAGCCCGAACGACGTGTACTTCAGGATCAACCAGGTCACGACGACCATCAGGATGCTGACATAGGCAAGCCCGGTCTGGTTCGCCAATGCCGGCCCGATCACCGGGATACTGGCAAGCCACGGCAGATTGAGCTGCGCGAAACCGGGAATCGGATCGCGCGACAGCGGCCCGAAGATCTCACGGTAGAGAAACGTGGTTGTTCCCAGCGCCAGGATGTTGAATCCGATCCCCACCACCAGTTGATTGGCGCGCAAGGTCACGCTCAGCACGGCCTGGACCGCGGCAACCGCCATCGCGACCAATACGCCGGCCGCCACGCCGAGAAGCGGCGAGCCGGTCGCCCACGACGCCAGCGCCGCCGTGAAGGCCGACATCAGCATCATGCCATCGAGGCTGAGATTGAGCACGCCGGCGCGCTCGCTCAGCATCTCGCCGGTTGCGGCGAAGATGATCGGAACCGCAAGACGAAGTCCGGAACCGATGAACACGGCCATTTGTTCGTCAATCATCGGGTCACCTTTCGGTTGGTGAGGATTGCGGAGCCTGCAATGACAATGACGATCAGGCCCTGGCAGATCAGGACGACGGCGGACGGGACATGCGCCGAGATTTCCATGTTGATGGATCCCGATCGCAGGAAGCCGAACAGCAGCGCACCGATCACCACGCCGACGGCCGAGCCGCGCGACAGCAAGCCGACCACCAGGCCGTCAAATCCGTATCCGGACGAGAAATCGCTCGTCAGATAGAACTGCTGGCCGAGGATCATGATCGCGCCGCCGAGACCGCCCAGGCCGCCGGAGACCGTCATGGCCAGGATCACGTAGAAGCTAGTTCGCATGCCGGCGCGGCGGGAGGCCGTCGCATTCAAGCCGACGGCGCGCAGCCGCAGACCGAGCGTGCTGTGCTTGAGCACCAGCCACACCACGACGACGGCGATCGCCGCAATCAGCAGACCGATATGGAGCGGAGATCCATTGTCCGGGAACAGCAGCGGCAGCTTGGTCGAATCTGGAATCTCCGCCGATTCCGGCAGCGACGACACATCGCTGATCGGCTTGCGCAGCAGGTGAAAGGATTCGACCGACCAGTACACGAGCGGCAGCGCGATGAAGCTCAACAGCAATGTGCTGATGACCTCGTTGGTGCCGCGTGCCGCCTTGAGGAAGCCCGCCAGGCCGCCCCAAACGGCTCCCGCGATAGTCCCCACGGCGAGCGGCACGATAAACGCCAGTCCCAACGGCAGGTCGCCGGCGCCGTGCAGAGCCGCTGCCGTCGCGAACATGCCGCCCATCGCGATCTGCCCCTCGCCGCCCACATTGGTCAGGTTGGCACGGTTGGCGAAGATGAAGCCGAGACCGACCAGCGCGAGGCTGATGGCGCGATTGATCGAAGCACCGATGTTGAAATCGCTTCCCGCCATGCCGTCCCAGAAGGCTTCGATCGCCTCGAGGACGGATGCGCCAGTGGCGGCGATGATGAGCAGGCCGATCCCGAGCGCGATAATGGTCGATATCACCGGAACCAGAACCTGCAACGGCACGAGCTCGAGCCTCGCGCCCTTTGCGACCCGCGCAAGCTTCGGATTCTTCATAACCATGGCCAACCTAGACATGCGCATGCCCCGACATCATCGCTCCGATCGCCTCGCGGCTGAACGACCCGGCCGCGAGCTCGCCAACCAGCTTGCCGCGGTAGATCACCGCGATCCGGTCCGACACCGCCATCAGCTCCTCGAGCTCGCTGGAGATCAAAAGCACCCCGAGGCCGTCATCGCGTGCCGCACGGATGCGATTGTAGACGGCTTCGATCGCACCGACGTCGAGGCCGCGCGTCGGCTGCGCGGCGAGCAGGAACACCAGCGGATCGAGCGACAGCTCGCGTGCAAGCACCGCTTTCTGCTGATTGCCGCCGGAGAGGCTCGCCATCGAAACATCAGGGCTGCTCGCCCGTACGTCGAAGTCGCGCATCATCGCCTCCGCCGCCTTGCGGCGCGCCGACTTGTCGAGCAGCCCGAAGCGGCTGAATTTTCCGATGGCGCCGAGAAACAGGTTCTCGGCCACCGACAATTCCCTGATGCAGGCCACCGCATGGCGATCTTCGGGAACGATGCCGACACCCGCATCCGTGATCTCCTGCGGCGTGCAACCGCCCACCGGCGTGCCGCCGACCACGATCGCGCCGGCGCTTGGCGAGGCGAGCCCGGCCAGGATCAGTCCGAGCTCGGTCTGGCCGTTGCCCTCGACGCCCGCGATCCCGACGATCTCGCCGGTGCCGACCGTGAGGCTCAGGCCGTCGAGCCGCGGCACGCCATGCGGGTCGCGATACACGAGGTCCGAGATCTGCAGCACCGCCTCGGCCGCCGACGCCGGACCGGCCGCGTCTGCGGGTTCCGCCGGCGTCTTGCCCTCGACGTCGACCGCGGCGGCGAGCACCGAACCTGCCGACTGGACGTCGCGGCCGACCATCGAGCGCACCAGCGATCGGATGTCGGCGCCCTCCATCGGGACGGTCTCGATGATCCGGCCCTGCCGCAGCACCGTCGTGCGATCGGCCACGCGGCTGATTTCGCCGAGCTTGTGCGTCACCAGGATCACGGACTTTCCGCGCAGCGCCACCTGGCGGCAGATCGCCAGCAGCGCACCGATCTCGTCAGGCTGCAGAACGGCTGTCGGTTCGTCGAGCACGAGCAGCTGCGGATCGCCGAGCAGGCATTTGATGATCTCGACCCGCTGCCGCTCGCCGACCGAAAGCTCGTCGATCCGCGCCTCGGGGTCGATCTCGAGGCCGTATTCCGCTGCGAGCTGCTCCATCCGCACGATGATGTCTTGCGGCTTCAGCACCGCGCTGGCGCGGCCGAGCATCAGGTTCTCGGCCACGCTCATGTTGGGGACCAGGCTAAAATGCTGATGCACCATCACGACGCCGCGCTGCAGTGCTTCCGCCGGGCCGCGCGGATCAAACGGCTCCCCGCCCAGCGTCATCGTGCCGGCATCCGGCCGGTGCACCCCGAACACCAGGTTGCACAATGTCGATTTGCCGGCGCCGTTCTCGCCAAGCAGGCAATGCACCTCGCCGCGCTCGATCAGCAGCGATATGTCGTCGAGCGCAGTGAAAACCCCGAAGCGCTTGGTCAAGCCAGACAGTTCGAGAAGAGCCACGGTCAGCCCACCTTGACTTTGATCTTGCTCGACAGCAGGTCGTCCTTGAGCTCCTTGATCTTGGCCTGGATCTCAGGCGTTGCTCCGGGGCAGATCTCGATGTCGGCCGAGCGCGGCCCCATGGCGAGGCCGAACTGCTTGTACTCCGGGTGCCACGTTCCGGCGACGGCCTGGTCGATGGCATATTCGACCATGAAGCCGATGCCGCTGACCGTATAGGCGATGTAGAGCGGATTGTTGTCGGAGCAGTAGTTGGTATAGCTCCCGATCATCCTGGTGCCCTTATCGCGCGCCGCCTGCTCCATTCCGCGCACGCCGAGATTGAGGATGTTGTAGTGAACGTCGGCGCCCTGCGCGATCGCGGCAAGGGTCGCCTCCTTCGCCTTGGCGACGTCGTCGAAGTCGCCGGTGTAGGTCACGAAGCATTTGGTGTCCGGCTTGACGTGCTTGGCGCCGTTCGCGAATTCCGTTCCCGTGTTGACGATGGCCGGAATTTCAAGGCCGCCGACGTAGCTCACCGCACCGTTCTTCGACATCATCGCGGCGACCGCGCCGGCAATGAAGCCGATCTGGGCCTGCAGCACGTCGTATTGCGCGACGTTCTCTGTCGGCTGTCCGGTCGGGCCGACGATGGAAAACTTCACCTTCGGGAAGCGCTTGGCGACCTTGAGCACCGAAGCCTGGGTCTGCCCCGCGGCGCCGATCACCATGTCATTCTTGCTCGCGAGCGTGACGAGCGCCTGCTCCATGTCGGCGAACTTGACGTTCTCGATCGACGTGATCACAACATTCTTGCCGTGGCGCTGCTCGGCCGCCTTCATGCCGTTGTAAGCCGACTCCATCCAGCCATGGTCAGCCCGCGACCCCGGAATCAGAATGCCGATACGTAGCGGCTTCGCATCATCGGCGAAGGCGAGCCGGCCCGATGAACCGATGAAGGCTGCCGAGAGCAGACTTGTTTGCAGAAATGCACGACGGGTACCGTTCATGTGTTTCCTCCTGTTCGTTCCCGGTATTGCCGCATTGTTTGTTGCGGCGCTTTTTGCATCGGCGGCGCGCCCGCGCCGTCGTCCTCAAACTTGAAGCAGTTTCATCTCGCGGCCATCGTCGCCAGCGCGCCGACGGCGTCGACGAAGCACTTCATCGGCGCCTGCACGACGCCGGCGCCGATGATCCCCATGCCCGGCTCCTTGTGCGCGGTTGCGGTGTTGATGACCGGCCGCCTGCTCTCGTCCACGACCTTGCGGATGTCGATGCCGACAGGCGCTCCGATGAAATCGAGCATCGGCAGGGTGAAGCCGGGATTGCGGCCGATCGTGACGTGCGCCATCTCGCGCGAGTAACGCAGCGCGTCCTGCGGCGTGCCGCCGACGAACTGCACCATCGCCGGGGCCGCCGCCATCGCGAACGCGCCTAGTCCCGCGGTTTCGGTAATGGCGCTGTCGCCGATATCGGGATTGGCATCAGCCTCGCTGAAGCCGGGCAGGAACAGGCCGACAGGAATATCGGCCGGACCGACAAACCATTGCCCGTTCAGGCCGCTGACCCTGATGCCGACATTGACGCCGTTGCGCGCCATCGCCGTGACGATGCTGCTGAACGGCACGCCGTGCGCGGCATCCATGGTCGCCTTGCACGCCGCCATCGACAGGCTGAGGAAGAACATGTCGTCCGCCCCGATCGTCCGCAGCGTCTCGTGAACCAGATCGCGCGAGATCGAGGATTTCACCAGCGATTCCGTGACGGCGCGATAAAGCAGCAGGGTCGCCGCCGTGTTGCGGTTGTGGACGTCGTCACCCATGTGCAGCGACTGCGACATCAGCGGCTTCAACGGCAATCCGCCGTCGATGCCGGCGACCGCGGCCTTCAGGCACGGCGCCAGCACATTCTCGATCAGCTTGAGGCCTTCGATCACCTCGGGCGCGAAGGCTCCGAAACGCAAGGTCTTGGCGCCGCCGGATTCCATCATCGGCGCATAGGCGCGATTGCCGGTGGTCTGGTTCTCCACCACGAACAGCGGCATCGAGGGCGAGATGATCCCGGTCATCGGCCCGACCGCGCCGAATTCATGGCACGGCGCGAAGCGGATGCCGGCTGCCGCGACGAGTTGCTCGGCCTCCTGCTGGGTCGTCGCCCATTGCTCGTAGAGGATCGCGCCGACGACCGCCCCCTTCATCGGGCCGCACATATCGTTCCAGGCGATCGGCGGACCGGCATGAAGCAGCGTCCGGCCCATGTCCGGCCAGACCTCGGATGCGTGCGCCGCGACGTCGATCCATACCGGCTGTGCGGTCAGGATGCGCTCGAGCACTTCCGCATTGGCGCGATCGATCCGCGATCCCGGGCAGTCGGCATCCCCGGCGTCGCCAACCAGTTGCGCGAGGCTCCAGGCGACCTCGGGAGTTCCGTCGCCGACCGGCTGCCACTGCAGACGCACCAGCGGGGCACCACTGCTTTCGACGCCGCGGTCGAGGCCGGAGGCGCCGAGGCTGATGACGGAGGTCTTGTGCTGGAGCGCGGAAGGGGCTGCGTTCATCATCGTTCTCCACCCTGCATCGCACGGCGCCCTGTGGCGTTGTCGTCCACGGCCATGCGGCTCGCGATGGCTTGCGCGGAACGGGCTGCGCCCGTGCTGCTGCCGACAATCTCCGCGCCGGCGTCCGCCAACATGGCTTTCTGGGTCTCGTAGGGCTGCGGATCTGAATCTGTGCCGCAGACGAAGCAGATCACGGGCAGCTCCCGCCCCTGCGCTCGCGCCGCGGCCTTCGCCCGCCGGATCGCCGGGGCCAGGATCTCTGCCGGATTGGGGTGGCTGCCGTAGCCGAGCACGACGTCCAGAACGATGCAGGCAACGGTCGGATCGTCCGCTTCCTTCAGCAGCCGTTCGATCCGCACGCCATAGTCGATCATCGGATGCGGACGCCCCACCGTGAATTCGTCACTGCCCAGATCGATCGCCGTGTGCCCGTGGCTCTCTTCCACGTCGGCGAGACGATCTGCGCCGGCAAGCGGCGCGTTCGACCGGGCACGAATGCCCGCCGCCCGCCAAATGGTCTGGGCTTCCGAGCAAAACGTTCCGCCGGAGTAGAGACCGCGCAGGTAGCGCTGCGAGGGTGCCAGCGACGCAGAAACCTTCGTTGCCAACGCTTCGATGGACTGCTCGTCGCTTCCGGATTGGCGCGCGCCCGCAAGCGCGACGGCCTGCCGCGCGGTCTCCTCGAGCGAGGATGTGCGGTGAACATTGCCGGCCGACGCGGCCGGCTCGCCGCCGAGGAAGCAGATCACGACCGGCTTTCCGATCGCATGAGCGCGCTCGATCACCCGCTTCTGCACATCGGGCGCAGGAGGCTTGGAGACGATGGCGACGACCTTGGTCTGCGCATCGGCGGCCAGCAACTCCAGGCCCTGCAACATCGTGATGCCGCCGACTTCGCTTGAAACGTCGTGGCTGCCGGTGCCGATCGCCTGCGAGATGCCTTGGCCATGACGATGGATCTGGCACATCACCTCCTGCAGGCCCGTTCCCGACGCGCCGACGAGCCCGATCACACCCCGCCGAACGACGTTAGCAAATCCAAGCGGCACGCCATTGATGATGGCCGTGCCGCAATCCGGTCCCATCACCAGCAGGCCCTTCTGCGCCGCAACGCGCTTGATCGCCACCTCCTGTTCGATCGGCACGTTGTCGCTAAACAGCAGCACGTTCAGACCCCGGCGCAGCGCCTTCAAGGCTTCCGCCGCGGCATAGGGGCCCGGCACCGAGATCAATGCGAGGTCGGCATGATCGGCAATCGCGACGCCGCCGGAGATCGAGCGCGGCGGTGCTTCCGCCGCTGCCTCAACCGACCCGCCCTTCGGTTCCTCACCGGCGATCAGGGAGTGAATCTCCCGCTCCGCGGCTGCGAGCTTGTCGGGCGCATCGTCCGCCACGACGATCATGATGTCGCCCGGCTTGGCGCTCTCGAGCGCCGGACTCATCAGCCCGGCCTGCTGCAGGAACTCCTTGTTGCTGCGCGTTCCCATCAGCAGCGTGACCCGCTGCACGCCGGTCCGCGCGACCGTGACCTGGGAAATCCGCATCAACGACACGGAATCCTTGTACAGGTTCGCCTTTATGCTGGATTGAATGGCCATTGCCTTGTCGTTCCCTTGAATCCCGCAGGCCGGTTGCTTGTCTTGTGTCTGAGCTTGAGCCGGCGGCCAGCTCGATTGCTTGATCAGAATGAGGCGCCGACGCGCCTCAACTGCTTCAACTCGGTGAGGCGCGGGCGAATATCCCGCCGATGCGCCGATCCCGGTGGTTACTGAACGACGTGCGTCCCCGTCTCGCCCCGCAGCGCCGCCATGGCGCAATCGAGGTGACTGATGATCGCGCGCTTGCCGCCGCCCTCGAGAAACCGGATCGCCGCATCGACCTTGGGTCCCATGCTTCCCGGAGGGAAATGTCCTTCGCGGTGATAGGCCTTGATCTCCTCGAGGCCGACCTGGTCCAGTTCCTTCTTGTTCGGCTTGCCGAAATTCACCGCAACGCGGGGAACAGCCGTCAGGATCAGCAATTCTTCGATACCAAGCACATTGGCGATATGCGCGGACGTCAGATCCTTGTCGATGACCGCCGGCACGCCGGTGCGCACGCCCTTCGCGTCACGAACCACGGGGACGCCGCCGCCGCCTCCCGCAATGACGATCGTTCCCCGCTTGACCAAGGCGTCGACCAGCGAGATGTCGCAGACATGCTTGGGCTTCGGCGACGGCACGACATGACGCCAGCCTCGCCCGGAATCCTCACGCATCGCCCAATTGAGCTCGGCGCTGATCTTCTTCGCCTCGTCCTCGGAGAAGAACGGTCCGACGAACTTGGTCGGATTCTTGAACGCGGGGTCGTCCTTGTCCACCTCGACCTGGGTCAGCAGGCTTGCCACATGTCGCTGGTTGCCTTGCTCGCGCAGGGCATTCTCGATCGCCTGCATCAGGAGATAGCCGATGCCGCCCTGGCTGTGCGCGACGCAGATGTCCAGGTCCATCGGCGGGATTCGGCTCATCGTCAGCATCTGGCGCATCATGATCTTGCCGACGACCGGGCCGTTGCCGTGCGTGATGACCAGTTCATTGTCGAGTTGCGCGAGCGGCAGCAGCGCTTCCGCAGTGATCCGCGCGACGGACTTCTGCTCCTGGGAAGTGCCCCTGATATCCTCGGGGTGAACCGCATTGCCACCGATCGCGACCACCAGGCGACGCGGCACGTCATTGAGTGTACGCATTTCCTTACCTCCCGGCATTCTGGACGATGGCAACCGCTAGCTCGCACGCCTGCGCGTTCGACGGCGCAACGAGGATTCCGGCCTGCTCGAGTTTCCTGACCTGCGCGGAGCGCCCTTGCGGATCCTGCTCCGTGCCGACGACCGACGCGATCAACGCCGGCGCATCTTGGCCGCGATCGGCGACGATCTTCGTCAGATGCTCGGCGGGATCGGCGTGCGCGCCATAGCCGAGCACAAGGTCGAGCAGCACCACCGAAAGGTCGCGATTCCTGAGCGCAGCACGCAACGCATCATCGCGCACTGAGGGGTCGATCATCGGGTGCGGCCGGCCACGGGTATATTCGTCGTCGCCGAGGTCGATCAGCCGGTCCCGTCCGGCGTTCGGCTCGACGCCGAGCTTGACCACGCCGGGGATGGCGGCATTCGACGCCACCTTGCGACCTGCCGCAGCGAGGATCACCTGAGCTTCGGCACACAGCGTTCCGCCGGCGAACAAGCCCTCGATGCCGCCGCGGCCACTGCGCGGAAGCCGTGATGCGACCGCGCTCGCATCGAAGCCTGCGCCGATCTTCTTGTCTCCCAGCGCCAGCTCCGCGGCGCCCTTCAGCGTCGGCGAGAAGCGGGCGTTCGGCGGCAGCTCGATCTCCGAAGCACCGATGAAGCACACGGTGTACGACTTCCGGCTTCTGCCGATCCGCTCAAGCACGGATTTGGCGACATCGGGATGCGGCGGCTTCGAGATCAGCACCACGTGATCGGTTTCCGGATCGGACTCGAACGCATCGATCGCCATCAGCGTGGTGATGCCGCCGATATCCTTCTTCAGATCGCGCCCGCCGACCCCGATGGCGTGGGAGATTCCCGCGCCGGCTTCCGAGATCAGGCACGAGACCTCCTGCGTTCCGGTCCCTGACGCGCCGATGATGCCGATCCTGCCGCGCCTGATCTTGTTGGCGAACGCCAGCGGTGCGCCGCCGATCACGGCGGTTCCGCAATCCGGCCCCATCATCAGGAGGCCGGCCGCCCGCGCCTGCTGCTTGAGCGACAATTCGTCCTCGAGGGACACGTTGTCGCTGAACATCAGGACATGCAGGCCGCGATTGAGCGCTTTGCGGGCCTCCGCGGCGGCGAACTCGCCGGGAACGGAGATCAGCGCAAGATTGATCTCCGGCCTGACCTTCACAGCCGCGGCAATCGAGTGCGGCCGCCAGGCAGACTGCGCCTCGCCCTGCGTCTTCGGCTTGTCGAGCGACTTGATCGCATTGTCGAGGGCTTCGCGGGCAGCAATCTCGGACTCGGCCTTGACCGCGATCACGAGGTCATTGCCCTTCACGGCAGTGCCCTCCTCCAGCAGCCCCGCATTGCGCATGATCGCGGCGTTCGACGGAGTCCCCATCATCAACGCCGCTTCGATCACGCCGGGCGAGCCGGCCACCTCGCGCGACAGCCGCATCAACGCGACCGAGTCGAGATAGAATCCCTTGCGGACCTCGTTCAGGACAACGACGTTCATGACACACCCAAATCCTTGGCGATCGCGACGATCGCCTGCTGGAAGCACGCCAACGGCGCCTTGACCACGCCGGCACCGACCTGCCCGATACCGGGCTCGCGATGGGCGATGCCTGTGTTGATGACGGGCACCACGCCGGAATCGACGACCAGACGGATATCAATGCCGGTCGGCACGCCCGCGAAGTCCATTGCGGCGATGGTCCATTCCGGATTCTGCGCAACCGTGATCTCGCCCATCGAGCGCGTGAAGTTTCCGGCCTCGGAGGGCGCGCCGGCCCCCACGAAGCCCGCGACGGCCGGCGCCGCCGCCATCGCAAATCCGCCCAGACCGATCGTCTCGACGATCGCGGAGTCACCCATGTCCGGATTGGCGTCCTTCTCGGAGTAGCCGGCAAAATACAGCCCCTCCGGCATTTCGACCGGCGCGGTGAACCATTGCTCGCCGAGCCCGCTGACGCGGATCCCGAAATCGGTGCCGTTGCGGCACATGGTGGTGACGATGGTCGAACCCCGAATGCCGTTGGCGGGATCGGTGATCGCCTTGCCCATCGCCATCGCGATGTTGAGGAAGAACTGATCGTTCTGCCCGATGAACGCGAGGCATTCGGCGAGAACGGCATTGTCGGTCGAGGTTCGCGCCATCCAGGGCGCGATCTCGCGAAGGAATACACTCGAGCAGGCGAGATTGCGCTGATGCAGCTCGTCGCCCATCGACAGGCCCCGCGCGACGATCGATTTCAGGTCGATGCCGCCGGCAGCACGGATCGCCTTGCCGAGCGTCGGCCCGAACACGTCGCGCAGCCAGGCGAGCCGCTTCAGCACGCTGGCGTCGTTGCCGCCGAAGCGCATTACCTTGCCGAGCCCCTCATTGATCGCGCAATAGGCGCGGTTGGAGAAGCGCGCGTTCTCGACCACGAACAGCGGCATCGACATCGTCGTCATGCCGGTCATCGGGCCGACCGCCCCGAAGTGGTGGTTCGGGTGAAATTCGATCTCGCCGCTGGCGGCGAGCTTGGTCGCAGTCGGCAGATCCTGCGCCCACCCCTCGAACACGATGGCACCCGCGACCGCACCGCGCATCGGGCCGCACATCCTGTCCCAGGAGATCGGCGGTCCGGCGTGGAGGATCATCCGTTCGCGCAGGCCCGGGATCAATTGGCGGGCGGGAACGATGTCGATCAGCCGCGGCTCCCCTTCGAGGATCCGGGCGAGCGCCTGCTGGTTTGCGTCTTCGATCAGCTTCATCGGTGCGCCCTCACACACCGAGCTTCGCGAGCAGGGCCGCCATCTGCGGATCTCCGCCCGCCGACGGCTTCCAGTCGACGTGAACGACATCGATGCCGCAGTCGCGGAGGTCCTTCACGAACCCCTCAAGCCCGACATTCACGACTTCGACCTTGCGCGCCAGCAACTGCTGATACTGCGGCCTATCCTGATCCGTCATCGTCTCCGCCCTAACAAAGTTCGTTTTCGTTGCGCCGAGTTAATAAGAAAACACTTACTTCGTCAAGATCGAATTCTCGGGAAATGCGGATTTCCGTACCCGCTCGAACAGCAGACCGGTCGAAAGGCAATCCCGCTCTAAAAAAAGAGCTCCGAACTTCGTTCGGAGCAGTCTGGGAGAACTCGAAATTTGATCTGCAACCGCGTCACCGCTCGCGAAGGGCGTGGCGCAGGACGATCAGACTGCCGGCAAATGCATCCAGTCCGGATGTATGCCCGATCGCGGTCAGGGCCGTGAGGGCGCGATGAAATTCGGCGGCCTCGCCGCTCATCGTTGCATGGATGGCAGCGTGCAGTGCTGCCGCGCCGTAGCCCAGCGCCGCCGCGCGCAGATGGATTCGGCTGATGTCGTTGGTGCCATCGAGCAGCGCACGACAATGTTTCCACAATGCATCGCGACATTCGATGCGTCCCAGCGCAGCCAACGCAATCAGCGCACCGCCGATCAGGTCGTCGCCGGACGGCGTAAGCCCCGGCCCGAGACCGATCAGGCTGGCAAGCCCGGACTCGCGATCCGCATCGTCATCCGAGCCTGCCAGGACTCGTTCCAGTGCAGCGAGACCGGGCATGGCGGCCCGAACGAGCGCGGAGGCGTCGCCCGGAGCATGTCCGGCCCCGACCGCGGCTAGGCCCTCCGAAGTCAGATCACCGCCCCACACCTCGTCGACGGCATCAAGGCCGCGTCGCAGGCTGCCCGTCGACCAGCGTGGTGCAGCGCGCGGCGCCCAGACGGCCCGCGCGGCCAGATTCGCGAGCGGCGTCGCTCCGATCCACAGAATGGAGTCTGCGACCCGCACCGGATCGCCGACCACAAGGCCCGACCATCGGAAGTCGCCGACCACGTGCAGCGGACCCGATCCGATGCCGATCCGTCCAACGCAGATCCAGATCCCGTCGATCACGGCGTAGAACGAACGTTCGAACACGGCGACGACCTGGCCCGCGGCGCGATCGCGAAGCGCCCTGTCGGCAAGCAGCCCCACTTCCACCCCGGCACAGACCGTCGCTGCGGGCCCGGGACGCGGCTCGCCCGGCGCGCTCCCGTGGCCTGGCTGCCTTCCGTCAGCTTCGCGGCCTCCGATCAACATCCGCCCTCGCCTCCCTCAGCGTGCCTGGGCCGCGAACCGTTGCGGCGCGCCTGCCTGGGCCTCGCCGCCCAGATAGGCTGCCTCAAGCAGCGGATCCTCGGCGATGATGTCGGCGGCGCCGCTCTTCAGGATCGCACCGGTCTCCAGGAGATAGGCCCGGTCGGCCAGCGCGAGCGCGTGGCCTGCCATCTGATCGACCACGATGATGGTCATGCCCTCGCTCCGCAGCCGCTCGAAGGACGCAAACAGCTCATCGACGACGAGCGGCGCCAACCCGAGCGACGGCTCGTCCAGCATGAAGATCTTCGGCCCGGTCAGAAGTCCGCGCGCCACCGCGAGCATCTGCTGCTCGCCTCCGGACAGCAAGCCGGCGCGCTGGTCGATGCGCTCCTTCAGCCGCGGGAAGCGCACGAACATCGCCTCGATCTCGGCATCCAGGTCGAGGCCCTTGCGCGCGTAGGCGCCGAGCTGGAGGTTCTGCTTCACCGTCAGCTCCGGAAACACCTGCCGCCCTTCCGGCACCAGCACGACGCCATAGCGGGCACGAATATGTGCCGGCATCCTGTCGATGCGCGTCTCGGCGAGCCGTACTTCGCCCGTGGATCGCGGCGGTTCGAGACCGGCGATCGACCGCATCAGGGTGGTCTTGCCGGCGCCGTTCGCGCCGAGCACGGCGACCGCTTCGCCGGGAGCGACCACCAGATCGATCCCGTTCAAGGCACGCGACAGGCCATAGAACGAATCGAGCGTCTTGACCTCGAGTGCGGTGCCCTGCCGCGCCGGCCGCGGCGCGCGGCTCTTCTCGCCGGGCGTGGCGTCGCCAAGATAGGCCTTGCGGACCAGCGGATCGTTGCGGATCGCCGCCGCATCGCCGGTCGCGATGCGCTTGCCGCCGTCGAGCACGACGATGAGATCGCTCAGCGACATGATCATCGGCATGTCGTGCTCGACGATGATGACGGCGATCCCGAGATCGGCGATCCGGCGCAACAGCGCGGTCAGGCGCTGCTTGTCGCCCTTCGAGAGGCCCGCCGCGGGCTCGTCGAGCAACAGGATGCGGGGCCGCAACGCGAGCGCGCGCGCGATCTCGACCAGCCGCTTCTCGCCATGGGACAGCGAATCCGCGAGACGATCGACGTCGCCGTCGACACCGGCAAAGCGCAGCAGGAATCGGGCAAAGCCCTCGGTCTCCGCGTTGCGCAGCGCGGAGACAACGCCGCCGAGCCGGCCGACCCGTTCGGCCAGCAGGATGTTTTCCAGGATCGTGAGCGAGCCGAACAGCTGCGTGGTCTGGAACGTGCGCGCCACGCCGACCCGCGCCAGCAAATGCGACGTCATGCCGGTGACATCGCGGTCGCCGAGCTTCACCGTCCCCGCCTGCGGCCGGTAGAAGCCGCAGAGCAGATTGAGCGCGCTGGTCTTCCCCGCCCCGTTGGGGCCGATGATGCTGGTGACGGCACCGGGCGCCGCCTTGAACGATACCCCCTGGACCGCGCGCACGCCGCCGAACGAAATCGAGAGATCCGTCACATCGAGCCCCGCCGCGCTGTGGGTCTCGAGGATCGCCGCATCGGCATTCGCCGCTGCGATCGCGGGCTCGGCCACCGGCTTGCGCGCCGGCAAGAATCTTGCCGCAAGTTGCTCCGCGAGGCCGACGATGCCCGAGGGCGCGGCGCGCAGCACGAGGAACAACAGCACGCCGAACGCCAGCAGGCGATACTCCGCCAGATCCGACAGCGCTTCCGGCAGCAGCACCACCAGCGCTGCGCCGATCACCGGACCGAGCACCGAGCCGGCGCCGCCGACCATCACCGCGAGCAACAGCAGCACCGATTGCAGGAACGGGAACGAACTCGGGCTGATATAGCCCTGCAGCGGTGCGAACAGCGCGCCGGCCAGCGCCATCGCGGCCGCCGAGATCACGAAGGCCACGGCGCGGACCTGAACCAGATCGATGCCGAGCGAGCGCGTCGCGACCTCGGTATCGCGGGCGGCACGCATGGCATAGCCCCAGCCGCTGCGCTTCAGGCGCTCGAACAGGAAGAGACCAACAAACACCAGCACGACGCCGGCGATGGCAAGCGAACGCTCGGACAGCGCATAGCCGAACACGCTCGGCGGCGCGCTCAGCATCAGGCCGTTGCCGCCGCCGGTGAGATCGCGCCACTCGATCGTGACATGCTCGACGATGAAGCCAAACGCAATCGTCACCATCGCGAGGTACGGCCCGCGCACGCGCAGCGCCGGCATCGCGAGCAGGCCGCCGACGATGCTGACCAGCACGATGGCCCCCGCCGTCGCGGCGAGGTAGGGCCATCCAGCCTTCTCCATCAGCAGCACGGTGGTGTACGCACCGATCGCCATGAAGCCGATATGGCCGAGCGAGATCTGGCCGGCGAGACCGAGCAGGACGTTGAGGCCGATGCAGGCGATCGCCGTCAGCGAGATCGTCGCGATCAGGAACACCGAATAGCTGTCCGCGACCGCGGCATAGCCGATGGCAATCGCGAACGCCGCGACCGCGACGAGAAGGGAGGCGCGCGAGGTCATACCTTCTTAACTCCAGCTCGGCCGAGCAGCCCGTGCGGCATGACGACGAGGATGACGATGACGGAAGCGAACGTGATGATCTGGGTGTAGACCGACCCAAGATAGTTGGTCGCGAACACCTCGATCAGGCCGAGACACAATCCGGCCAGCATGACGCCCCAGGCGCTGGCGAGACCGCCGATGATCGCGGCGGCGAACGCCTTGATGCCGAACAGCGTGCCCATCTCGGACGAGACGTTGAACAGCGGCGCGATCAGGAGCGCGGCGACGCCCGCGAGCATGGCCGACACCGCGTAGCTCGCGGCAATGGCGCCGCTGACATTGATGCCCATCAGCCGTGCGGCATTGGGATTCTGCACCACCGCAAGCATCGCAACGCCATGCCGCGTGCGGCGGGTGATCAAATGCAGCGCCAGCGCAAGCAACACGCCGACCACGGGAATCAGGAGCTGCAGCGGATAGACCCCTGCGCCCTCCACGATCTGGATCGGCTTGGCCGCGAGCATCGACGGGAAGCTGCGCGGCTCCTTGCCGAACACGAACAGCATCACATTGTCGACGATGATGCCGACCGCAACGGTCGCCATCAGCCAGTTGTCCGACCCGCGCTGCACGAACGGACGAACCGCGAAGCGTTCGATCAGGACGCCGTACACCGCGCAGACCAGCAACACCGCGGGGATACCGATCGCGGCCGGCCAGCCCCACACGACGAGGAAGAAGTATCCGGCAACGGCTCCCAGGGTCATCGAGCTGCCCTGCGAGAAGTTGACCGTGCCGGACACGGCGTAAGTGACGTGAAAGCCCAGCGCGAGCAGACCGTACATGCTCCCCAGCGCCATTCCGGTTATTATCGCCGAAAGAAACGACATCGATGATCACCCCGATCTGCTTGCTGGACGACCGCTGCCGTCAGTTCTTGAACGGCAGGATGTGGTTGTCTTCGAAATGGGCCCAGATGTAGTCCTGTGCCGTCAGTGCATCGTGCTTGTCCTGGGCGAACGGCTTCTCATAGGTCTTGATCAGGCCTTCCAGCCGGTCGATTCCGTAGAAGCCGTCACGAATGGCGGTCGGATCGGTGCTGCCGGCCTTCTGGATCGCGCCGGCGATCACCAGGACGCTGTCATAGGCGTTGGCAAAGCCGACCGCGGGCGTCACGTCCGCCGGTCCCTTGATGTCCGGATACTTCGACTGCAGCTCGGCGAGCACGCGCTTGCCGACCGGCGAGAGGTTGCCGAAAAAGCTGTAGGTCTGGACGAAGACGACGCTCTCGGCGCTCGGCCCGGCGAGCTCGGTGAAGCGGCCGCCGGCCGGTCCCCAATGCGACACGATCGGCGGCGCCCAGCCCATCCGGTCGAGCGATTTCACGACCTGCGAGGACGGACCGACATTGCCGACCAGGAACAGGGAGTCGGCGCCGGCCTGCTTGAGCCGGGACAACTGCGCGACCACGTCGACGTCGTTCCCTTCGAACTTCTCGACACCCGCCGGTTCGATCCCGGCCGCCTTCAGCGCTGCGCGCAGGCCATGCTCGTTCGATTCGCCCCAGGGATTGTTGACGAGGATGAGGCCCGGCTTCTTCGCTGCGAAGGTCTTGCCGGCGAACGCAACGATCGCCTTGTCGACCTCGTCGTCCATCGCCGAGACGCGGAATACGTAGTTGGACGCGGCGCCGTTCTGCGTGATGTTAGTCCCGGCCGCCCACGGCACGACGAATGGCATCTTGACGTTGTTGACGAACGGCACGATCGCGAGCTGGACGGGCGTATCGAGACCGCCGAGCAGCACCGCGACCTTCTCGCGCTGGATCAGTTCGCGCGCGGCGGTCAGCCCCTTCGCAGGATTGCTTTCATCGTCACGGCGCACCAGCTCCAGGGGACGGCCGAGCACGCCCCCTTTCGCGTTGATCTCCTCGATCGCGATCGTGGCGCCGCGGGTCAATGCTTCGCCGGCGCGCGCCGACTGGCCCGACAGCGCCGTGACCAGGCCGATCTTGATCGGCTCGGCGGCCCGTGCCCGCTCCGCGAGCGGCACAGCGCCGATGAGAATGGCGAGCGCGCCCTGCAAGACAACGCGGCGGCACAACCCGGTGATGGGGGTACAAGCGTAGCTCATTTCTGCAATTCCTCCCGCTCCGACGGCTCCCAAGCCGCCTCTGGTCCGCTGCCGCTGTCTCCGCGGCCTTGACGGAAGTAAAAACTTTCTTCACAAATTGACGAATGTCAAGCGGCTGATCGCGCGCCGAATGGAGATTGCAATGCAACGGGAGACTGGAGCGGAACCGGAACGGGCCACCTCACGTGGCGTTCTCGGCGGTGAAACATCCGCGCAAACGCCGGATCCGGCCCGCGGTCTCCGCTCTCACGACCGCTACCGCTACAGCGCGATCACGCGCCGCCCCGACTTCGTGTGGCCAAACGGAAAGCGGCTCGCGGTCTACATCGCGCTCAACCTCGAGCATTTCGCTTTCGGCGATGGACTCGGCGCCGAACTCTGCCCGGGCGGTCCACATCCGGACGTCCTCAATTACGCCTGGCGCGATTATGGCAACCGGGTCGGCGTGTGGCGGCTCATCGATCTGTTCGATGAACTGAAACTGCCGGTCTCTGTGCTCGCGAACAGCAGCATCTATCACTACTGCCCGGAAGTCATGGACGCATTTCGCGTGCGCGGCGACGAGGTTGTCGGCCATGGACGGACCAATTCCGAACGGCAGGGCGTGCTCGCACCTGCCGAGGAGCAGCAACTGATCGCGGAGGCGACGGATGTCATCGCGCGGGCCGAGGGACGACGGCCGCTCGGCTGGCTCGGTCCATGGATATCGCAATCAGCCGTCACGCCGGACCTTCTCGCCGAAGCGGGCTACCAATACCTGCTCGACTGGTGCATGGACGATCAGCCGGTGTGGTTCTCGACAAGGGATGGCGGGCGGATCCTGTCCGTGCCCTATCCACAGGAACTGAACGACATCCCCTCGATTGTCGGGCGCAAGGACAGCGGCGAACAGTTTGCGGCCATGATCACGGACACATTCGAGGAGATGCTGACGCAATCCACCAAGCAGTCGCTGGTGATGGGCATCGCGCTGCATCCATATCTGGTCGGCCAGCCCCACCGGCTGCGGCCGCTGCGACGCGCCCTGCAGGCGATCGTCGCACGGCGCGAGGACATCTGGATCACCACCGCCGGCGAGATCGCGGCATTTTCGCGCGCCCTGCCCGACGGCATCGTGCCGACATAAGAAACTGGAGACTTGAAGTGACAGCCATCGACACACTCTTTCAGAACGCGCGGCTCACCGACGGCCAGCTGGTCGAAATCGCCGTCCGTGGCGGCAAGATCGTGGCGATCGCGTCGTCCCCGCAAAGCTACGGCGCAGTCGGCGAAAGGCGCGATCTTGGCCGGCGGCTGGTGCTGCCCGGCATGGTCGAAGGTCACATCCACCTGGACAAATGCTTCATCGGCGACGACTGGAAGCCGCACCGGCCCTGTACCGCGGGCTTCAATGTGCGCGAGCGCGTCAAATTCGAGAAGGAAGCGCTCGCCGGCGCCAAGCCGATCCCAGTTCGGGCCGCAGCCCTGATCGACCTTTGCGTCTCGCAGGGCACCACTCACATGCGCAGCCATGTGGATGTCGATGCCGAGGTCGGCCTGCGACATTTCGAACCGATCGCCGCCGCGCGGGAGGCGCACCGGGAGAAGCTTTCGATCCAGATCGTCGCGTTTCCCCAGAGCGGCATCCTGACGTCGCCCGGAACGGCCAGATTGCTCGAGGAAGCCGTTCGCGCCGGCGCCGATCTGGTCGGCGGGCTTGATCCCGCAGGCCATGATGGTGACGTCGCCGGGCATCTTGACGTCGTCTTCGGGATCGCCGAGCGGCATGGCGTCGGCATCGATATTCACCTGCATGACGGCGGTCTGCAGGGTATCTCGGAGATCGAGGAGATCGCGCGACGAACCAAAGCGTCGGGTCTTGGCGGCAAGGTCACGATCAGCCATGCCTACGCGCTCGGCGAAGTGGCTAGCGACGTGGCTCAGCGTACCGCGCAGCAGCTTGCCGAGGCCGGCGTCGCCATTTTCACCAATGCTCCCGGTGCGCACGCATTTCCGCCCGTGTTGCTGCTTCGCGATGCCGGTGTCACCGTGCTCTCAGGTAACGACAACATCCGCGATTCCTGGTGGCCCTACGGCGACGGCGACCTGCTCGAACGCGCAATGATGGTCGGCTATCGCTCAGGGTTCAACACGGACGATCAATTGGCCGCGGCCTTTGACATGGTGACGACCAGCGCAGCGCGCGCGCTTGGCCTCAAGGATTACGGCCTCACGGTCGGCGGGATCGCGGATTTTGTCGTGCTGGATGCCCGGCATGTCCAGGAGGCCGTGGTCGCTCGTCCCAAGCCACGTGATGTCTACAAGGCCGGCCGACTCGTCGCGCAGGGTGGCGTGATGGTTGCGGCCGGCGCCCGGAAGCAGTGAACATGCAGGAAACGCCCTTGACGAACAGTCGCAATGCCGATCTCAATCCCAGCTGCTTGCGCCGGGAAACGGTCCGCTGCCCGATATGGCCTGACGCGGACGTGCCCTGCGTGAATACCCGAGCCAAGGCAAGGTTGACGCCGTGACAGAAACGACAGCACCGACCAGCCCCACCCGCAGCACCACACGCGGAAAGCGGCCGCGCGACTCCGCGCTCACCAAGGAAGCGATCCTGCGCGCCGCGACCTTCGAGTTCTGCCACAATGGCCTCGGCGGCGCACGGGTCGAGGCCATCGCGCAGCGCGCCAAGGCCAACATGCGCCTGCTCTATGCCTATTTCGGCGACAAGAACGGGCTCTACATAGCCGTCCTCGAGGACGTCTACACCGAAATTCGCGCGGCCGAACAGCGGCTGAACCTGGATGATCTCGAGCCGATCGCCGCAATGAGCGGGTTGATCGATTTCACATTCACCTTCTTCGGACAGCACCAGAACTACATCGCGCTGATCAACACCGAGAACCTTCAGCGCGGGCGCAATATGCGCAAGTCGCGCAAGATTGCCGATCTCACTTTGCCCCTGGTTGCAAGCATCGAAAGCATTCTGCGGCGCGGCGTGGCAGCGGGCCTGTTTCGCGGTGACGTCGATCCCATCCAGCTCTATGTCTCAATCACTGCGATGAGCTATTTCCACGTTTCCAACCGGTACACATTGTCGGCGATGTTCGACAAAGACCTCGGCGCGTCGGACTGGCTTGAACTGCGCCGCGAGCATGCGCAGGACATGATCCTGACCTGGCTGACGGCCCCTGCCGGGGGACGCAAGGACAAGTCAGCAGGATCGAAGGCGACGACGCGCCTCAGCAAGCCGTCCCGCTAGCGGGGCAAGCCGCACGACGCAATATCGTGCGGATCGCGCGCCGGGAATGCCCTCAGCGGGTCGCAACGACGCCGTCACTGCGCGGATCGCTAGCTCCTTCCATCAAGCCGTCCGGATGCCAGACGATCGCGCCGGCGTGTCCCATGACCTCCTCGAACGGACCGGTCACCTGGATGTCATGGCCGAGTGCGCGGAGCTGTTCGATGATCGCGGAATCGAAGCGGGATTCGATCTTCAGATTGTTGTTTTCCTCGCCCCAGGTGCGACCGAGCAACCAGCGCGGCGCCGTGATCGCCGACTGCAGCTCCTGACCGTGCATGGCGTAACGGGAGAAGATAGCGGCCTGGGTCTGCGGCTGTCCCTCTCCGCCCATCGTGCCGAAGGAGATCAGCCGCCCATCGCCGAGTTCGGCCATCGCCGGCTGGATCGTGTGGAACGGCAGGCGTCCCGGATCCAACCGATTGGTATCGGTCTCGCTGAGGCTGAAGCTCGTTCCGCGATTTTGCCAGGTGACTCCGCTCTCGGGGAGGATGACGCCCGAACCAAATTCCCAGTAGACGCTTTGAATGAAGCTGACGCTGAGTCCGTTGCGATCGGTCGCAGCAAGCCACACCGTATCGCCCTGCTTGGACGGATCGGGCCACGGCGCGGCGCGGCGGTCGGAGACCGTTTCGTGAAGCGCGGCGAGCGACTCCTCGGACAGGAATTCAGCGGCCGGCCGCTTCATGTAGTCGGGATCGGTCACATGGCCGTTGCGAATACGGAACGCTGCTTTCGTGCATTCGACGAGCCTGTGCAGATGATCGACGCCATCGGCTTCGCCAGCGATGCGCCGGGCATAAAGCGCCAGGATCAGGAGCGAGGCCAGCCCCTGCGTCGGCGGGGGCATGTTGAAGACCTTGTGTCCGGACACCTCGACCGACAGCGGCGTCACCAGCGATGCCTGATGCCGCTCCAGATCAGCGAGCCGCAGCGGGCTCCCCACCCGATCGAGGTCGGCCGCCATCGAGCGCGCCAGTTCGCCGCGATAGAAATCAGACAGCCCGGCCTTGGCCAGACGCCGCAGCGTCTCGGCGACACGCGGCTGCCGCAGCCGCGCACCGAGCGCGAGCGGGGTGCCTTGCGGCAGATAAACCTCGGCATAGCCGGGCACACCTTCGAGCTCATGCCGCTTCCTGCGGATGTTCTCGTGTAGCGTGCTGGTGACGGCCACGCCCTCCTCGGCATGCCGGATCGCGGGCTCGAGCAGCCGCGCCATCGGCAGCCGGCCGTCATGACGATCGCGGCTGAGTTCATAGGCCTTCTGCCAGCCATCGACGGTCCCGGCAACGGTGAGCGCGGCCAGCGGGCCGCGGCCAGGAATGCTGCTGCAGCCACGCTCGCGATACCAGCCGCGATCCGCCGCCATCGCGGCGCGTCCGCAAGCCTGAATCCCGACCGGCATCGAACCGGCGCGGCCGACCAGCCAGAAGCTGTCGCCACCGAGGCCGTTCATATGCGGATAGACCACGGCAATCGTCGCGGCCGCGGCGATCATCGCCTCAATGGCATTGCCACCTTCCGACAGGACCGCGAGTCCAGCCTGCGCCGCCAGGTGGTGCGGCGCGGTCACCATGCCGCCATAGCTTCGTTTTGTCTGCAACATCAGCCGTCTCTCCCAAGCACGGTATGTAATAATATTTTTACTTACCGTGTCAAGGCGCCAGGGACCGCTCTTTGAGATACGGGCGCCGGGCCGTCGATCTCGTCACCGGGACTGGCCATTGCAGTTCGGCACCGTGATCATTGCATAAAGCTCAGGCAGCTGCCACCTCGTGACCCGCCATCACTTCCAGCGCTCTCAGAATTGCGGAATGATCCCAGGCCTTGCCGCCGAGCGCGGTGCAGGCGTTGAACAGCTGCTGGGCTGCTGCGGTGCCCGGCAGCGACAGTCCGAGCGCCCGCGCACCTTCCAGCGCGAGGTTGAGATCCTTCTGATGCAACTCGATGCGAAAGCCCGGATCGAAATTGCGCTTCAGCATGCGCTCGCCGTGCACTTCAAGGATCCGGGACGAGGCAAAGCCGCCCATCAACGCCTTGCGCACCAGCGCGGGATCGGCGCCCGCCTTGGACGCGAACAGCAGGGCCTCGCTCACCGCCTCGATGGTCAACGCCACGATGATCTGGTTCGCAACCTTGGTGGTCTGGCCGTCGCCATTGCCGCCGACATGCGTGACATTCTTCCCCATCGCGTCGAACAGCGGCTTCATCGCGTTGAACGCCCGCTCCCGCCCGCCGACCATGATGGTCAGGCTTGCCGCCTTTGCACCGACCTCGCCGCCGGAGACCGGCGCGTCGAGGTAGTCGGCTCCGAGCGCATCGATCTTCCGTGCAAACTCCTTCGTCGCCAGCGGCGAAATCGAGCTCATATCGACCACGATCATGCCCTTGGACACCCCCTCCGCGACGCCGCCCTGACCGAACAGCACGGCTTCGACATGCGGCGTATCCGGCACCATGATGATCACGGCATCCGCTTCCTGCGCCACTTGCCTCGCGGACTCGCAAGCGACGGCGCCGGCTGCAATCAGGTCCGGCGGAAGCGGCGCGACGTCGTGCAGGAACAGGCGATAGCCGGCAGCCAGGAGGTGGCTCGCCATCGGACGTCCCATGGTGCCGAGCCCGATGAATCCTATGTCTTTCATTTGTCGTCGCTCCTGTCAGCCGGATTGGATGTTTTCCTGCGAAGCGGATACCGCTTCGCGTGGAGAAAACGCGTCAAAACTATTCGATCGGAACGCAAAAGCTCTAGGTCACGAAAGTCTGCGCGGCGTGCCAGGCAAGGCTCTCGAGCGTGGTCGTCCGCGGCTTGTATTCGCATCCGATCCAGCCGCGATATCCGATGCTGTCGAGATGCTTGAACAAATAGGGATAGTTGATCTCGCCGGTCCCCGGCTCGTTACGGCCAGGATTGTCGGCGAGCTGGACATGCGCGATCCGGTCGAGATGCTTTTGCAGGGTTCGCGCCAGATCACCTTCCATGATCTGCATGTGATAGATGTCGTACTGGATGAACAGATTGGATGAGCCCACGTCGGAAATGAGCTGCACCGCCTGTTCCGTCCCGCTCAGGAAGAAGCCGGGAATATCGAGCGTGTTGATCGGCTCGATCAGGAGCTTGATGCCATGCTGGCCGAGCGCGGCAGCGGCGAAGCGCAGATTGGACACCAGGGTCTCGCGCAGGTCTGCCGCGTCCGTGCCGGCCGGAGCGATGCCGACCAGGCAGTTCAGCTGTCGGCAATCCAGCGCCTTCGCGTAGTCGATCGCGCGCACCACGCCGTCGCGAAACTCATCGACCCGATTGCGCAGGATCGCGATGCCCCGCTCGCCGGCAGCCCAATTGCCGGCCGGAAGATTGTGCAGCACCTGGGTCAGCCCACAGCGCGCCAATTCCTCCCGCAAGGCGCCCTTTTCGAATTCGTACGGAAAGAGATACTCGACTGCGTTGAAGCCGGCGGCCTTGGCGGCTGCGAACCGATCGAGGAACGGCAGCTCGTTGAAGAGCATGGTGAGGTTGGCGGCAAATTGAGGCACGGTTGGAATCTCCGCTTGGGGCAGCGCTAATGATGTCGTCAGGCCGGCAACAGCGTGCCGGATCGTTGTGCGCTCGGCACATCATCGAGCGGGAGATCGAGCACCTCCTCGAATTCGACGATGTTGTCGATCTCCGTTCCCATCGCGATATTGGTGACCCGCTCGAGAATGAACTCCACCACCACGGGCACGCGATACTTGGCCATCAACTCGCGCGCGGTCGCGAACGCGGCCTGAGCCTCGTTCGGATCCGTCACACGGATCGCCTTGCAGCCGAGCCCCTCCGCGACGGTCACGTGGTCGACGCCGTAGGCGCCGATCTCGGGTGCGTTGATGTTCTCGAACGAGAGCTGGACGTGATAGTCCATGTCGAAGCCGCGCTGCGCCTGCCGGATCAGCCCGAGATATGAATTGTTCACGACGACGTGGATGTAGGGCAGATTGAACTGCGCTCCGACCGCGAGCTCCTCGATCAGGAACTGGAAGTCGTAGTCGCCCGACAGCGCGACAATGTCGCGATCGGGATCGGCGGCGCGCACGCCGAGCGCAGCAGGCAGTGTCCAGCCGAGCGGACCGGCCTGCCCGGCGTTGATCCAGTTGCGCGGCTGATAGACGTTGAGGAACTGGGCACCCGCGATCTGCGACAATCCGATCACCGTCACGTAGCAGGTATCGCGGCCGAACGCCTTGTTCATCTCCTCGTAGACGCGCTGCGGCTTGATCGGGATGTTCTCGAAGTGACTCTTGCGCAGCATCGAGCGCTTGCGGTCGCGACAGGCCGCAGGCCAGGCCTGCCGATCGCGCAGCTTGCCGGACTTCCGCCACTCCCGGGCTATGGTCACGAACATTTCCAGCGCGGCCTTGGCGTCCGACACGATGCCGAGGTCCGGATTGAAGACCCGTCCGATCTGTGTCGGCTCGATGTCGACATGGACGAATTTGCGACCCTTGGTGTAGGTCTCGACCGAACCGGTATGCCGGTTGGCCCAGCGGTTTCCGATGCCGAGCACGAAATCGGATTCGAGCATCGTGGCGTTGGCGTAGCGATGGCTGGTCTGCAAGCCGACCATGCCGGCCATCAGCGCGTGATCGTCCGGAATGGCGCCCCATGCCATCAGCGTCGGGACGACCGGAACGTTGACGGCTTCGGCGAAGGCGACGAGGAGCTCGGATGCATCGGCGTTGATCACGCCTCCGCCGGCCACGATCAGCGGCCGCTCGGCGGCGTTGAGCATTTCGAGCGCCTTCTCGATCTGCTTGCGTGTCGCCGCAGGCTTATAGACCGACAACGGCGAATAGGTCTCGTCGTCGAACTCGATCTCGGCCAGCTGCACATCGACGGGAAGATCGATCAGCACCGGTCCCGGCCGCCCCGACCGCATGACGTGGAAAGCCTGACTGAGCACGCGCGGCACCAGCGCCGGCTCGCGCACGGTGACGGCCCATTTCGTCACCGGCTTTGCGATCGCCTCGATGTCGACGGCCTGGAAATCTTCCTTGTAGAGCCGCGCGCGCGGCGCCTGACCGGTGATGCAGAGGATCGGAATCGAATCCGCGATCGCCGAATAGAGGCCGGTGATCATGTCGGTTCCGGCCGGGCCCGACGTGCCGATACAAACGCCGATATTGCCCGCTTTCGCCCTGGTGTAGCCTTCCGCCATGTGCGAGGCGCCTTCGACGTGGCGCGCCAGAATGTGCCGGATCGAGCCGTTGCGCTTCAGCGCGGAGTAAAGCGGGTTGATCGCGGCGCCGGGAACGCCGAACGCGCAGGTGATCCCCTCGCGCTCGAGAATGCGCACTGCTGCATCCACTGCTCGCATTTTCATCTGATGATCCCGCTTCGCTATGAGTTGGCCTGAGTATGATCATCAGGCCCGCGATCATCGATCTCAACGCAATCGATTGGATTTTCCGCACAGTGGCAGCGCTTGCGATTTCCTGCATCTCTCCAAGAGATTAGCGCCTGCGAAACAATGGAAACCGGCAAAGCCGAGAACAGCAGCAGGCCTTGCGCCTGCTACGGTTGCGTGCGGCTGCTGCCGCGAAGCTCTGCCGAGAGCTCAGCTGCGATCTGATGCACGATGGCGCCGATCTCCGGCAAGCGCTCGTCCGTCAGCCGATCCGCCATCCCCGATACGGAAACCGCGGCGAACGGCTCGCTGCAATCGTTGAAGACAACCGCAGCCACGCAGCGCAGGCCGAGCCGCGCCTCTTCATCGTCCACCGCATAGCCCTGGCGTCGCACGGTCTCCAATTCCCTGAACAGCTCGCCCGGCCGAATGATCGACTTTTCCGTCAGGCGCGGCATGCCGCGACGGCGGATGATCGCGTTGATGTCTGCATCGGAATACGCGGCCAGCACCGCCTTCCCCACGCCCGACGCGATCAATGCCACGCGTCCGCCGACCTTGGTCAGCGAACGCATGATCTCCCGGCTTTCGATGCGGGATACGACGATGATGGAATCATCATCGACCACTGCAAGATTGGCGGTTTCCCTGGTCTGGTCGCGCAGCTTGCGCAGATAGGGCAATGCCCGCGCGGAAAAATTGCGCCGTCGCATGAAGGTCGAGCCGACCACGAAGCTTTGCGCGCCGATGTGCCACTTGGACTCCTCGCGGTCGAACTGCACGAACCTGCGGTTCTCCAGCGTCGTCAGCAGCCGGTGAGCCGTCGACGGCGGCAAGCCGATGCGGATCGCAAGATCGGTCAGCCGATAGCCTTCGTCATCCTCTGCAAGCGCTTCCATGATTTGCATCGCGCGATCGACCGATTGAACGCCGCCGTCTCGCGCGTCCTGATCCGGCTGCGCGCGAAAATCGGGATCGGACGGCTTGCGCCGGATCGGCTCTCTTTTCATCACGACCTGCCCCTAACCGGTTGCGGTTCAGAACGAAATTGCTCGCCGACAACGAGCGTCACAATTGGCATATGGCATACCAAACGACGCCCGAGTCAAGGCAGCAGAACCGAAGGATAGGTCAGCATTTTTGCCATTTTTCCTGCAGAACACGGTGATTCTTTTGTTTGACTTCTGGGATAATGTATACCACGATTGCTTCTTAACGACCCAATGATGCAACCGGGAGGACCATGCCATGTATGTCGGGGACATCCTTCGCACCAACAGTGCGCACGTGGTGACGATCGGCTCAAGCGAAACCGTGAGCATTGCGGCGAACCTGATGTACGCGAGCAATGTCGGCGCACTCGTGGTCAGGAACGGCTCGCGCAGCGTCGACGCCGCCGTGGTTGGAATGTTCAGCGAGCGCGATGTCGTCGCTGTGATCGCCGAGCGCGGCACGGGTGGCCTCGCCGCGAAGGTCGCGCAGTTCATTTCGCCGCGGCCGCTGGTGTCCTGCATTTCGCAGGATGCGCTCACCGATGTCGAGCATCTGATGGTGCGTCACGACATCCGCCATATCCCCGTCATCGACAACGGCCGGCTCGTCGGCGTCGTGAGCATGCGGGACATCGGCTTTGCCCTGGAGGAAGCCGCCTGCGCGGCCTGACGGATTCTCCCAAGGCCATTGCCACGCAACCCGGTTCGAGCCGTTGCGGCTCATGCTGTGCCCCCACTCTGCTCGCGAGGATTTCATGAAGGTCTGCATCTACGGCGCCGGTGCCATCGGCGGCTATCTCGGTGTCGAATTTATGCGCGCTGGCGCCGATGTCAGCCTGGTCGCGCGTGGCGCGCATCTCGCCGCGATGCGGCAGAACGGCCTGAAGCTTCTGATCGGCGACGAGGCGCGCGTGGTGCATCCGCGCTGTACCGACAACCCGGCCGAACTCGGCGAGCAGGATTTCGTCATCATCTGCCTCAAGGCGCATTCGATCACCGGCGTCATCGAACCGATGCGGCCGCTGCTCGGTGAGCGGACCCGCATCGTCACCGCCGTCAACGGCATTCCCTATTGGTATTTCTACAAGCATGGCGGACGGCACGAGGGATCGGCGCTCGAGAGCATCGATCCCGGCGGACGGCAGTGGAACGAGCTCGACCCCGCGCGCGCCATCGGCTGCGTGGTCTATCCCGCCACCGAAATCGAGGCGCCCGGCGTGATCCGCCACGTCTACGGCAACAGCTTTCCGCTCGGCGAACCCTCCGGTGAGATCACACCTGATGTCGAGCGGCTTGCCGCCTTGTTCGCGGCAGCGGGCATGAAGGCGCCGGTCCTCGACCGCATCCGCGACGAGATCTGGCTCAAGCTGTGGGGCAATGTCTGCTTCAACCCGATCAGCGCCCTCACCCACGCGACCCTCGATGTGATCTGCACCAATCCCGGCACGCGCGCGCTGTCGAGGGCGATCATGCTGGAGGCCCAGGCGATCGCGGAAAGCCTCGGCGTCAAGTTTCGGGTCGATGTCGAACGCCGCATCGAGGGCGCACGCAAGGTCGGCGCGCACAAGACCTCGATGCTGCAGGATCTCGAGCGTGGACGTCCCGTCGAGATCGATCCGCTGATCACCGTGGTGCAGGAGATGGGCCGGATGACAGGGATTGCGACGCCTGCCCTCGACGCGGTGCTGGCGCTGGTCGCGCAGCGCACCAGACTGGCAGGCCTCTATGACGGGGCGGCCGGCGTCGAAGCCCAATCGCTTGCGGTGGCGTGATCGCGATGGCCAATGTGACGCGCTGGGTCCGCTTCCGCCACCATGCCGAAATCGGCTTCGGGCAACTCACTTCGTCCGGCATCTCCGTGCATGCGGGAGAGATGTTCGGCGACACGCGACCGACCGGACAGACGCTGGCGCTTGACGATGTCGAGCTGCTCGCTCCAACCGAGCCGAGCAAGATCATCGCGCTCTGGAACAATTTTCACGCACTGGCGGCGAAGCTGAAATCACCTGAGCCGGCCGAACCGCTGTACCTGTTGAAAGCGCAAACCAGCGTGACCGCGCCTGGCGCCGTCATCACGCGCCCCTCGGGTTACGATGGCAAGACGACCTACGAAGGCGAGCTCGGCATTGTCATCGGCAAGAGCTGCACGGCCGTCACAGCCGAACAGGCCGACGGCTTCATCTTTGGCTATACCTGCACCAACGACGTCACCGCCGCCGACATCCTCAATCGCGATCCGACCTTCCCGCAATGGGCGCGGGCCAAGGGTTTTGACGGATATGGCCCCTTCGGTCCCGTGATTGCCTCGGGCCTCGACCCCGCACGCCTTGTGGTGCGCACCATCCTCAACGGGGTGGAGCGCCAGAACTACCCGATCGCCGACATGATCTTCAGCGCGCAGGCGCTGGTCAGCAAGATCTCACACGACATGACGCTGTTGCCGGGCGATCTGATCTGCTGCGGGACATCGATCGGCGTCGGAGTGATGAAGGAGCCGGTCAATACGGTCACCGTCGCGATCGACGGAATCGGCGAGTTGACCAACGAATTTCGTCAGTAGGCAGCGTCAGGACGACAGCCCGACGCAGTCGGACCAACCGACCAACCTCTCTTGGGAGCGCACATGATCTCCAGCACGAAACCGGTATCGTCGCCCGGCGGCTTCCGCTGGTTCCAGCTCGCGATCGGCATCGTCTGCATGGCGATGATCGCCAACCTGCAATACGGTTGGACGCTGTTCGTCGATCCGATTGACGCGAAATATCACTGGGGTCGTCCGGCCATCCAGCTCGCCTTCACGATCTTCGTGATGACGGAGACATGGCTGGTGCCGGTCGAAGCCTGGTTCGTCGACAAATACGGCCCGCGCATCGTCATCACGTTCGGCGGGCTGATGATCGGATTGGCCTGGGTGCTGAACTCATACGCCTCTTCGCTCGTCATGCTCTATGCGGCGGCTATTGTCGCGGGCATCGGTGCCGGTGCCGTCTACGGCACGTGCGTGGGCAACGCGCTGAAATGGTTTCCGGACCGGCGCGGCCTCGCCGCAGGCGCGACTGCCGCGGGATTCGGCGCCGGCGCAGCCGTCACCGTCGTGCCGATCGCCAACATGATTGCCGCCAGCGGTTACCAAAGCACCTTCCTGACGTTCGGCATCGGGCAAGGCCTCATCGTTCTCCTGCTGGCCTGGTTCGTCCGCCCGCCGCATGGCGTCGAGGCTCCCAGGAAAAAGCAGCTCAATCTGCCGCAGAGCGCAATCGACTACACGCCGCCCCAGGTCCTGCGCACGCCGATCTTCTGGGTCATGTACCTCGTGTTCGTCATGGTGGCTTCCGGCGGGTTGATGACCGCTGCGCAAATCGGGCCGATCGCCCACGACTTCAAGATCGCGGATACGCCGGTCACCCTGGCGGGCTTCCAGATGGCGGCGCTGACCTTTGCCATCTCGCTCGATCGTGTGTTCGACGGTTTCGGCCGTCCGTTCTTCGGCTGGGTCTCCGACACGATCGGCCGGGAGCACACGATGTTCATCGCGTTCGCGACTGCGGCGCTGATGTTGCTGACGCTGTCCACCTACGGCCACATTCCGGTTGTCTTCGTGCTGGCCACGGCGATCTATTTCGGCGTCTTCGGCGAAATCTACAGCCTGTTTCCGGCGACGTCGGGCGACACGTTCGGCGCCAAATACGCAACCACCAACAACGGCATGCTCTACACGGCGAAGGGCACGGCGGCACTGCTCGTGCCGCTCGCGAGCATCATCTCCTCGCAGCTCGGCTGGCAGGCCGTGTTCATCGTCGCGGTTGCGCTCAATGCCACCGCAGCCCTCACCGCCTTGCTGGTGATCAAGCCGATGCGGCGCGCGTTCATTCTCGGCAGTGAGACGACAGCAAAGGCCGCAATCGGGCCTGCACCTGGCCGGAGTGCGGCGATTGAACACTGATTGGACGGACCTGCGGGCTCGGACGGCGCTGCGGAGGATATTCGATGCTGCCATCGACAGCTGCGATCCAAGGCTAACCATCGCACGCGCTCTGCCGGCCAAGCCGAAGGGCAGATGCGTCGTCGTCGGCGCCGGCAAGGCTTCGGCCGCGATGGCAGCGGGCCTCGACGCGGCCTGGCCCGACGTCGACCTGTCGGGTGTCGTGGTGACGCGCCACGGCCATTCAGTTCGCGCGGGCCGCATCGAAGTGCTCGAGGCATCTCACCCCGTGCCGGATGAGACGAGCAAGGCCGCCGCCCTTCGCATGCTCAGCGCCGTTCAGGGACTTTCAGCTGACGATCTCGTCATCGCCCTGATGTCCGGCGGAGGCTCGGCCCTGATGACGCTTCCCGCATCCCCAATGACCCTCGCCGACAAGCAGGCGGTCAACCGGGCACTGCTTGCAAGCGGCGCAACGATTGCCGAGATGAACGTCGTCCGCAAACATCTGTCCGCGATCAAGGGCGGACGGCTGGCGCTCGCCGCCGGCTCCGCCCACGTCACGACGCTTGTGATCTCAGATATTCCCGGTGACGATCCCACGGCGATTGGCTCCGGTCCCTCGCTGCCGGACAGCAGCACAAAAGCCGATGCGCAGGAGATCGTGAACCGGTTTGCAATCGACCTGCCGGACACGGCGCGGCTTGTCCTTGCGCAAGCCGGCGAGACCCCAAAACCCGGCGAGATCGAGGCCGATGTCCGTATCCTTGCCGCGCCGTTCCATGCGCTCGATGCTGCGGCCGGCGCCGCCCGGGGTGAAGGCCTGACCCCGATCATCCTTGGAGACGCGATCGAAGGCGAGGCCCGCGAACTCGGAACCGTCATGGCGGGCATCGCCCGCTCGGTCGCAAGCCATGCGCAGCCCGGCCCTGCCCCCGCCGTGCTGCTGTCCGGCGGAGAGACGACGGTGACGATCGGACGCGGGCCGGCAGGGCGCGGCGGCCGCAACACCGAATTCCTGCTGGGGCTTGTCATCGCCCTGTCCGGTACGTCCGATATCTGGGCGATTGCCGGAGACAGCGATGGTATTGATGGAACGGAAGATGCGGCCGGAGCTTTGATCAGTCCGGATACACTGCGGCGCGCAGCCGCGAGTAATCTCGACGCACGAGCCTATCTGGCAGCCCATGACAGCTACACGTTCTTCGACCGCCTTGGAGACCTCGTGCGCACCGGCCCAACGCTTACCAATGTCAACGATATCCGCGCTGTGCTGATTGCAGCCGGCAAGCCAGCAATGAGGTGACCCATGCGTCGTCATCGACGGGCCAAGATCGTCGCAACCGTTGGCCCCGCCAGCAGTTCCCCCGAGATGCTCAAGGCGCTGCTGCTGGCCGGCGTCGATACCTTCCGTCTGAACTTCAGCCACGGAACCCAGAGCGACCACGCAAGCATCCACGCCGCGATCCGAAAGCTGGAACAGGAAGTCAGCCGGCCGATCGGCATTCTGATGGACCTTCAGGGTCCGAAAATCCGCGTCGGCACCTTGCGCGATGGCAGGATTACCGTGGCGGCCGGCGAGACCATCCGGTTCGTGCTGTCCGGATCGGATGGCGGGCGAACCTCGATTCCGCTGCCGCATCGGGAAATCTTTGCCGCCGTGGCTCCCGGCCACGACCTTCTGATCGATGACGGTAGGGTCCGGGTTCGCGTCGTCGGGCTCGGTGACGATTTCATCGAAGCCAGCGTGATCGTCGGCGGCACGATCTCGAACCACAAGGGCGTCAATCTGCCGGGGACGGTGCTCGACCTTTCGCCGCTCACCACCAAGGACCGCCTCGATCTGGAGTTCGGCCTGAACCTGGGCGTGGATTGGGTCGCCCTGTCCTTCGTGCAGAAGCCCTCCGACATCATCGAGGCGAGAGGCCTCGTCGGCGACCGCGCCGGCCTGATGGCCAAGATCGAGAAGCCGGCAGCGCTCGAGCGGATCGACGACACCATCCAGTTGTGCGACGCCATCATGGTTGCGCGGGGTGATCTCGGCGTCGAAATTCCACATGAGGACGTGCCCGGGCGCCAGAAGGAGCTGGTGCGGGCTTGCCGTCTCGCGGTGAAGCCCGTGATCGTCGCCACGCAGATGCTGGACTCCATGGTCGCAGCGCCAACCCCGACGCGCGCCGAAGTCTCCGACGTTGCGACCGCGATCTATGACGGCGCGGACGCAGTGATGCTGTCGGCGGAATCTGCAACCGGCCGCTATCCACGCGAGGCCGTAGAGATGATGGATCGCATCATCCGCAGCACGGAGCAGCACAAGATGTACCGCTCGATCGTCGAGGCGACCCAGCCCGGCGAAGAGCAGACGCCGCCGCATGCCGTTGCAACGGCCGCCGCCGATCTCGCCTCCGTCATTCACGCCGCGGCGATCGTGGCCTACACCTCGAGCGGCACCACGGCCGCACGCGTCGCGCGCAAGCGGCCGAGCCTGCCGATCCTCGCCATCACCCCAAGCCGCGAAGTGTCGCGCCGCTTGTGCCTGCTCTGGGGCGCGCACAGCGTTCTTTCCGACGATGTCGGGAGCTATGAGGAGATGGTCGAGCGCGCGACGGCTCTCGCGCATGCCGAGCAGTTTGCATCAAGCCGGGACCTGCTGGTCGTTGTCGCGGGCATTCCCTTTGGGCAGGCAGGAAGCACCAACAACCTGCGAGTCGTTTCGCTCCCCTGACAGCGCCATCCGTCAGCATCGCGGTCCCAAACACCCTGCGCATCCGGCCCGTCGGGATTTCTAGGGCTCGTTGCGCCGGGCGCCCGAGTCTCAGGGCATGGCGCCAAACCAGATCACGAGCGCGAATATCACCAACAAGGCGATGGTGATGATCGCTTCGCTCGTGGGTATGCGCTTCATGGGCCGCCTCCGCGCGCGGGAGCGGGATGCTGCGACGGGGCGATGGTTCACCTCAGCACAACACCGCCCGCTTAAAATGCATGCGGACGGCGTCGGCTCTAGCCCCAGGAAGGAAATGCAAAATCCCGGTAGCTATTACGTCTACACATCTGGGCGGAAGGTTCACGTGACGATCGGCATGCGCCAAAAGGCGTAGGGTCGCCGACCGCAAGGGACGCCGTTGACACCCATCCTCGGCACCCTCGGCCGCATGACGATCTCACCACGAGCACGGGTCACGCAGGTGTGGCGCCGGCAGCACCTGTCGCTCGACGCCGCCCTTAGCGCCACGACCCGTCCGGCCCAAGGGGCAAAGTCGGGTGGTCGCGGTTGTTCTCGTCGGGCTTGACCCTGAAACCCTGTCGAAACGCGAACCAGATAAAGCCGCCCAGTGCGACCACACAGATCGGCGCGAGAATCCAGTCGGGCATGTCGTGATCCTCCAGTCTACCGACAATTGGTCGCCGCTATCTTGGGCCGAGTTCAATACGGATGCCGCACGCCATTGCAGCGCGCCCCCTCCAGCGCTCGGCGTGATCCTACCGGCACGAGGAAGCGCTGCGCTGCACGAACCAAAGCGCGGATTTTGTCCGAAGGAGCCGCGGCCCCTTTGCCCGAATGGAGTCGAGGCAGTGCCGCAAGTGATTGAAAACACTGCAGCGGGTGAAGGGAATCGAACCCTCGTGTTCAGCTTGGAAGGCGGGAAATCCTGTCGTGTTTTCAAAGGCAGTTCGGACATTTCCGGTATTTTTGGTCCGTTGAGATCGTTATAGAATTCCCCGTTGTCAGAATGACGGTTGCGATATCCCAGTCGGAGTCAACCCGTTTTGCGCCTCGATGGAAATCCATGAAGCAATGGTGGTCGCGCCTGTATCAGTAACACGGTGCTTCCACCAACACGCTGGCGCCGACGATAAATAGCGACAGGACGCGCACCCAAGCTTCTGGTTGCTGACGAGGTCATCCGAATTTGGCATCAGTGCGCCCCCGCATTTTTGTGCGACATGCGCCCCTCACTCGCGGGTATTTCTGATGAAACCTTGGATGCGCGGCAAGACATTATCGATGTCGCTCATTTCCATTTCATGTGTCAGTCCGTCGATCGTGCATAACAGCACCTTGGAGTTCGCCAAGGCGGGCTCGATGCTCCGGGCACTTTCCAGCGCAACCGGATTTTTCCCGCCCACGATCCAAAGCGTTGGACAGAGCAGTTGCGCCGGAACGATTTCGTCCCAGTCGAGTATGGCGGTAAGCCACGGAACTTCGTGCTGCGCACGGGCGCTCTGAAGATAGGCGCGCTCGGGGTGAGTAAGCGACTCCAAATCGAGTGTCCCCTCGTCTTGCGCGCGCAGAATCGGTATCCAGCGGTCCCGAACGCCGGTCACCGTGCGGCGGAAGTCGCCGGAAGCGCCGGGACCAAACGGCACACCGACCATGACGAACCGTGTTACGCGCTCCGATTTGGCCGCAAGATAGCGGCCAGCATTTGCTCCGAAAGAGTACCCCCAAAGCGCGAATCGTTCGATACCCACGTGATCGGCAACGGACAGGATGTCTTGGCAGTGGCGGTCGATGCCGTATGCCTCAACTCTAGTCGGCTTGTCGCTTTCACCGTGACCTCGAAGGTCCATAGCCACGACGGTGAAGTCCGAACTTAACCTATCCACGTAGCCAGCATCTTGCCACGTTTGGCGAGACTGAGCCCCACCGTGCAAAAGCACCACAACAGGACCTGAGCCAGTCTTTTCATAGGCAATGCGAGTTCCGTCGTCTGACGTAGCGAAATGCGCAAGCATGTTTCTTTGTTTCTTTCAGATATGGTTGATCTCGGGCTGAGCGCGTAGGCGTCTCAAGCCGTGTCGGCGGCAGTCGTCTCGCTCAGGTCAAAGATTGCGCGCTGTCGGCGTACGACCAATCGGCAAACGACCACGGGTCGCCGCCAGGCGAGCCGAGCAAAGAGCGCGCCAGGCGCGGGTGCCATAGCTTGCGACGAGATCGTTCCCCGTCTCCTTCCAGAGCGATGACGTGGGATCCAGCCCTAGCATTCGTACGAAATTTTCGTCGCCAACGACGATCTGCTTTGCGAACGGGAATAGAAAGCGCTCGCCACCTTGGCGGCAGAAAGAGCGGGCGTCAGCATAAGTTGAAAACCAGCTGTTGAGCAGGAATTGACAACGAAGATCGTACCAGAGGCCGCCGAGGTCGTCGGATAGTTGGGCTCGCCCCTCAAGCACACGGCGAGCGTGCGCCCAATCTTGAAATCCAAGTTCCGTGGAAACGATATTCAGGGCGTGCGCAAGCTTCCAGGACACTGGCAAAGCCCAACGTCGCTTCCTCGAGATCCAGCGCGCATAGAACATCGCATCTGGTACTTGATTGGCCAGATCATTCAGGCGGACTCGCGCGCGGATCTTGACTTCGCGCAGGAGTTCGCTCGCGGCGACTTGAGACGACGCAAGTGCAATTTCTTTTGATGGAGATAAAGGCACAACAACCCTCCGTAGAGACTTCGGCCTTCCCGCTGTGGCCGAACAAAGGGTCGAGTCATTGTCGTAACCCCGATGCCATTCGAAGCATCTATCGCAACGGGAAACGAACTATTGAAGGGTGAGAGCCTCTTGCGCGGGAAGGCGCCCCTTCGGCACCTTCATGAACTGTAAAGCCGATTTGGAAACAGTGCAAGTTCGTAGCCGAGAGCCCGCTGCTTCGCTGCCGCTCCGCGACGCACCTCCGGAACTGAAGTTGGGTCGCCCGGATTCCTGATCCGGTTGACTGCACTTTCTTGGCTGTCCCTCGCGGGCGAATGAAAGTCTCGCGCGGCTCGCACCGCTAGTATCCTGGATGCGCGGGTACGCGGCGCGGCACTGGTTGATCGCCGTCGCCAGGTCGATCGTCTGATCACTTCATCTGCGCAAATCTTCGCAGGCCTTGGGTTCGAACTGTCCGATCTCTGCGCCACCGTCGCCAATTTCCGCACGCGCGTTCACGGAAAGCGAGCATCAGAACGTGTAGAGCAGCTGAAAAGCAGCCCATTTGTCAGAATGAAATCCGACCCTCTCGCTAAGTCTTTGAAAAGACTGGAGCGGGTGAAGGGAATCGAACCCTCGTATTCAGCTTGGAAGTCTCGAAATACTGTAGTGTTTCTAAAGGCTGTTCCGCAGCGCTAGTCCTGCACTTCGAACTTGAAGGCATAGCGCTCCAACGCTGCGCGCAGAGCCTGGGTGCCTTCGCCGGCGCGGACGCGCACGACCTGTCCCAGCCGGGGACTGCGTTCGAATGCCAAGTCGACGATGGTTGCACCCACATTCTGCGCCTCGAGGCGAACAGCGGCCTCGATCTCGCGTTGCTGAAGGGCCGGTTTGAAGATCTTGCCGATCCCGGTGACCGGCAGCGACGGCATGATCTTTACGAGCTTTGGGATCGCCGCCCGCTCGGGAACATGGGCCGCGGCGAAATCCATCAGTTCCTGCTCGCTGACGGCAACGCCGGGTTTGGGTTGCACATAGGCGACAGGGACCTCGCCGGCATAAGCGTCGGGGCTGCCGACGGCAGCCGCCATCGCCACTGCCGGGTGTTTAGATAGCGCATCCTCGATCAGCTTCGGATCGATGTTGTGCCCGCCCCTGATGATCAGCTCCTTGCGCCGGCCGGCCAGCCAGAAATAGCCCAAACCATCCTGTCGCCCGAGATCGCCGGTGTTGAGCCAGCGCGAGCCTTCAATATCGATCCAGAGATCCGCGTTCTGCTGCGGATCGAGATAGCCTGCGAACACGTTGGGCCCGGTGATGGCGCAGCGCCGCAGATTGCGTATTCAAGGCTGGAGATGTCGTTGTCGCCGATCGGCGCCTCCAGCAGGGCGGCACACATCGTCGGCACACCCGAGAACGTCGCAATGTGGTAGTGCGCCGCGATCTCCCAGAAGCGCGCGATCAGGTTCTTGCCGCGGTAGCCTTCGGGCGTGGCGAGCAGCACGTGATGACCGTGCATCCACGGCAACAGGCCGGTGGCGAGCTGCGCGTTGACGTGAAACAGCGGCAGGCCGCAGAAATAGGTCCGCGGCTCCTCGCGCTCGCCGAACACTTGGGCCGCGGCCCAGGCATCGAATATCTCGTTGCCATGCGTTCGCACCGCGATTTTCGGCGCGCCTGTCGTGCCACCGGTGCAGAAATAGGACGAGACGGAATGTTCCGTGATCGTCCGCGGCGCGACGAGGCGATCAGCCGGCTGGAGACGCGACCAGCGAATGCGCCGAGGCCGTGGTGATGATGCGGCCCCAGCCTCGTTGCTTCATGCCAGGAGTAACGGCACGGATCGCATGGAATGCGGAGGAGAGGTTGATTGCGATGACTGCGTCCCACTTTTCGACCGGAAAATCTTCGATTGGCGAGACATGCTGGATGCCGGCATTGTTGACGAGCACGTCCACGCGGCCAAACGACCTCTCGGCAAACGAGATCATGTTGGCGATTTCCATTGGCTCGCCCATATTTGCGGGCGAATAGATAGCCTTCACCCCGAAATCGTTCTCGATTGCAGTCTGCGTTTTTTCGACATCTGCCGGTGCCCCAATCCCGTTGAGCACGACGTTGGCGCCAGCACCTGCGAATGCCCGCGCACACGCGAGACCGATGCCGCTCGTCGAGCCGGTCACAACTGCGACTTTACCCTTCAGAATAGCCATTTCGCCTTTCCTTATTGATCTGTGACGGTCTTGCGGCTCGACGCCGAGGTGCTTCTGGACCCGCGCAGCCGATGGCGGTCGTCCATTATGTGACTAGAGTTCGCTCGTAGCTCCGGACCGGGCGTCGAACCGGCTGTTGCAGATAGTCGTGAACGACCTTGCCCAGCCCCAGGGTAAGGTCTGCGCGGATGTGGATCGCTGACACGATCTCGAGAACCGGCAAATCGGCCACAGGAGCAAGAGCGTGAGGCGTCAAGGAGAGAGCCGCGGGCCCGGTCCACGCTCCTTTCAAGGCAACTTGTTCAAGGTGATATTCGACAAGCTCACAGATCCGCGGGCTGCCGTCGACGTGCGGAATGATCTTGAGAAGGAAATTCGGTTCCTCGAGAGCGGCCTTGACCTGCGCCAGGTCGGCTTCGCGGTGCTTGTATCCCATCGTGCCGGTTGCTACCCGCAACGGACCGTAATCGAGAGTGCCGATGAGGGTGTCGACCTCGATTTGCAACGTTGGCTGGGCGAGCTTTTTTGGAAAACCCCAGAGCTCCCGGCCGCCGGCGATCGGACCTTCATCGTTCAGGAACATGCAGTGGGTGTAGCCGCCCCTGCGACCACGGAACGATACCGGGATGACCTGGCCGCTCTCGGTGTAGTCGCCAAAACCACTGGAATCCGGCATGCGGATGAATTCGTATTTGACCAGCGCCTCGCGTTCGTCAAATTCGAGCGGAGCCGGAACGACCGATCGCAGCTTCGCCGGATCGGTGCGATAGGTGATGATCAGGTATTCACGGTCGACGAACCGATACGGTCCCGGGGGATAGGCCGGATTGGTGAGCGGCATCGCGAACGCCCGCCTCACCACTTCATTCTCGTGCATTGAATTCTCCTGTGACTGGAATGAGCGGCTTGGCCTACTCGCGACCATCCTGCTCAAGATCGAAGGTGGAGACGCCGTCCGCATTGGTCGGGCGGGCCAGTACCTCGGGATGACGAAGGGTGCGTAACGCATCGTGATAACCGGCGCGCCAATGATCCTGCATCGAGAGGCGGGAAAACTCGTAGTCCTTGGAGTGGCCTTCGTAGTCCCGCGCGCGATAGATCAGGTGGACGAGGCTGTGCACGTTGTGAGAGGCAGCCGTCCTGAGCAGCCTGACGTCCTCTTGCTCGCGCAGATCTTCGGGCAGCCTGCTCAAGAGAGCTGCCAGATCTCGCTGCAACCGATGCAGGCTCTTGAACTGGTCTGTGCTCGCTCGCGTGCGGCTCGAGTATTGAATCTCCTTTTGACGCGTAACGACGTCGGCCATATTGCGCGGAATCTGGCCGCGCGCGCTCCAAAGATCGACCTGAAACACAAGCGTGTCCTGACGGGCGCCACACTCGATCACCCACTGCAACGGAGTGTTGGATACGAGGCCGCCATCCCAATAGTGTTCGCCATCGATTTCGACCGCCGGAAAGCCCGGCGGCAGCGCCCCACTCGCCAGGATGTGCTCGGGCCGAATCGTATGCGTAGCAGTGTCGAAATAGACCAGATTGCCGCTCCTCACATTGACGGCACCTGCGCTGAACCGCGTCATACCGGCGTTGATACGATCGAAATCGACGAGGCGCTCCAGTGTCGTCTTTAACGCAGCCGTGTCGTAGATGCTCGTGGCGGCAAGCGTTCCACCCGCTTGCAGCCATGGCGCCAGTGGCCGCGCAGAAAAGAATCCGCTCGCGCCAAACATCGCCGCGAAGCTCGCATTCACCTGATTGAGAAAATTGCGGGTGTGATCGCTATTCATCAGATCGGTGAACGGCGCGTCCAGCGTCACCTGCGTCCAGAACTCGCGAAGCCGGTCAACGCGGGAATTGGGCGGATTGCCCGCGATAATTGCAGCGTTAATCGCCCCAATCGAAATGCCGGCAATCCAATCCGGATGGATGTCGGCTTCGGCCAAGGCCTCGTAGACGCCCCCCTGGTAAGCTCCCAGAGCGCCGCCGCCCTGTAAGAGCAACGCTATGCAATCGAACGGCGGACGCCGGTCGACGGTCGTGAGGTGTGGTCGAGGCTGAAAGTTCATGGTTCGTGTGCTCTTGGTTTGCGGTTGCTCAAGCCCCGCGTTCTGTCAGGATCGCGTTCGTCGTCCGGTTATCAGAATATACCGTATAGTTTATTTATTGTCGCGTCAAGCGGGCGCATTCACAAGCTCGTGCTGCAACTGATTGAGTCACGTTCGCTCGACGTTGTTATCGACTGCCCAACCGGTTCGGCACGCTGGCGCAACGCCAAATTCTGCTTCGACGTCACGCCACTTTGGTGAACGAACCGGTCTTTGTTACGAGCACCAGCGAAGCCCACGCGCTTACGATATCAACCGCAGTGTTCGTCGGATGAGGTCCGCCCTGCCCGATCCTCGTGTTGGCTAGTTGCAGACCAGAACGCGTCGGTGGCGACTGTAGGCGTAGTAGCAGTCGCTATCGGAATAATTGCCATCGTTCGAGCTGCCATAGGCATAGCCGGCATAGGCTCCAGCGGCATAGGCTGCACCATAACCGTATCGCCGCCCGCCATAGCCATGGCTGAAGCTTCCGGAACGGCTGTCGCCGACCAATGCAGAGCGCGCCTGGACCGAGCGTGCAACCGCGGGTCCGTCACGACCGTCGGCGCGGACGCCGCCAAGCGCCCTCAGATCGCCGCGAGGACCAGCGCCGGCGCCCAACCGCGGAGCCGGACCGCCAAGGCCGGCATGGCCCGCACCGCCGGGCCCCATGGGAGGTGGACTTGCGAATGCGGGAGGACCGCCGGCCGCGATCGGCGGAGGACCGCCCGGCCCCATGGGAGGCGGACCGGGGAATTGCGCAAACACCGCGGTCGGCGCCAACGAAATCGTTGCGAGCGTCACGCTGACGGACAGCGTCAAGAGTGTCTTCCTGGACATGATAGTCTCCGTTCTAGATTTGCGTTTCAAGGACCGGCACCGGCGCGGCTGGCGCGAGCGTCGGGTTCGACGAATGGGTGTCGTGCGCCGGTTCAACGGCCTCTTGCACCTGCCCGCCATCGTCGTGATCAGGGTGGATCCGGAACCACGCCACATAGAGCGCCGGCAGGAACAGGAGCGTCAGCAGCGTGCCGACGATGATGCCACCCATCATCGCGTAAGCCATCGGGCCCCAGAAAATCTCGCGCGCGATCGGAATCAGTGCGAGACTTGCGGCGGCTGCTGTCAGCAGGATCGGCCGCATGCGATGCTCGGTCGCTTCCACGACGGCATCCCAGGCCGGGCGCCCCTCCTTCCTCAGATCCTCAATCTGCACGATCAGGATCACTGAGTTCCGGACCAGAATGCCAATCAGGGCCAGCACACCCAGGATGGCAACGAAGCCGAGAGGTGCGCCGCTCGGCAGCAGGGCCATCACGACGCCGATCACGGCAAGCGGCGCGACTGCAAACACCAGGAACAAGCGGTGGAAGCTCTGCAACTGAATCATCAGGACGGTCGCCATGACGAAGAGCATGAGCGGAACCACGGCCACGATCGGCGACTGGCTCTTGGCGCTTTCCTCCACGGAGCCGCCGATCGCCACCGAATAACCCGCCGGCAGTTCCTTGCCGAACTCCGCCACCTTCGGCGCCAACTGGTCCATGATTGTCTTCGGCTGGACGTTGGTGACGATGCCGGCCTTCAGCGTGATCGTGGGAATCCGCGCGCGGCGCCAGATCGTCGGCTGCTCGATTTCGTAGCGCAGATTCGCCACGGCCCCGAGCGGCACCGACTGCCCGCCCTGCCCGGTCAACTGCAGATCCCGGAGCGTATCGATCGAGCCGCGATCGACCGCAGTAGCGCGTCCCGTGACATTGACGAGATAGATGCTGTCGCGAACCTGTGTGATCGGGGTGCCCTCGAGCACCGAGTTCACTGCGGTGGCGATGTCTTCCGACGTCACGCCGAGCTGGCGCGCCTTGTCCTGGAGAACGTCGACCTTGACGACACGCGCAGGCTCCATCCAGTCGAACACGACATTGCCGAGACCGGGGTTGCTCCGGACGATGCCAGCGAGTGCCTGCGAAAGATCCCTGACCTTCGCGATATCTGGCCCGCTTACGCGGTATTGCACGGGACGTCCCACGGGCGGGCCGACCTCGAGCAACTTGACGTAGGTGTCGGTGCCTGGAAACGTCTTCCGCAGATATTCCTCGAATTGCGCCTTGACGAGGTCGCGCGCCTTGATGCCGCCCTTGGTCACGACCACTTGCTGGCCAAACCATGCATTGGCCGTCTGCACGTCGAACGACAGCACAAACCGCGGCGCGCCGGTGCCGACATACGTCGACCAATGCTCCACGGAGCCATTGCCCTGCAGCTGTTCGCGCTCGAAGCGCGCCATCTGCGCATTGGTGTCTGCAATCGAGGCATTTTGCGGCAGATTCCAGTCGATCACCAGCTCGTCACGGTCCGACGAGGGAAAGAACTGCTGCTGCACGAACGTCATGCCGAACAACGCGACAAAGAAGGCTGCAACCGTCACGCCGACCGTGATCCAGCGGTGATGCATGCAGATGAGCAGCAGGCGGGCGAACATCTGCGCCAGCCGGCCCTTCTCCCCGTGGTGCCCCTTCATCTTTGCGGGCAGAATGGTGACGCCGAGCAGCGGGGTGAACAGCACCGCGACGATCCACGACACGATCAGGGAGACCGCAATCACCACGAACAGGGTGAAGGTAAATTCACCGGCATTGCTGCTGTTCAGCCCAATCGGGATGAAGCCCGCGACGGTGACCAGCGTGCCCGTCAGCATGGGAAAAGCGGTCGACGTATAGACGTGGGTCGCCGCCTTTTCGAGGGGATCTCCGACCTCCAGTCGGGCCACCATCATTTCGACGGCAATCATGGCGTCATCGACCAGAAGACCGAGCGCGATGATCAGTGCGCCCAGCGAAATCCTCTGCAATGAAATGCCGGCATAGTTCATCACCACGAAGGTAATGGCGAGAACCAGCGGGATCGCAATTGCGACGACAAGCCCGGCGCGCATGCCCAAGCTGAGAAAGCTGATGGCGAGAACAATAACCACGGCCTCAAACAGCGCTTCGGTGAAGCCCGACACCGCATGCTCGACGACAACAGGCTGATCGGCGACCAGGTGAACGCCGACGCCGATCGGCAAGTCGGCAATGACCTTCGTCATTTGCTCTTTCAGCGCCTCGCCGAAGTGAAGCAGGTTTGCGCCGGCCTTCATGCCGATGGCGAGCCCGATTGCAGGCTGGCCGTTGTACCTGAACAAGGTCTTGGCCGGATCGGCATAACCGCGTGTGATGGTTGCAACATCAGTCAGCGGAAAGAAGCGGTCGTTGATCCGAAGATTGACCGTGTTCAGGCTTGCCTCCGACGTGAACCGACCGTTGACCCGCACGCTGATCCGCTCGGGCCCGTCCTGGAAGACGCCGGACGGCGCGACCGCGTTTTGTCCCTGCAAAGAGGCCATGATCGAATGGACGTCGAGGCCAAGGGCCGCGATCTTCCGGGTGGAGAATTCGAGGAAAATCACCTCGTCCTGTGTACCCAGAATGTCGACCTTGCCCACATCCGGCACGGTCAGGACCTTGGCGCGGATCCCCTCGACCTCGTCGCGCAGCTGACGCCGCGTCAAGCCGTCGCTGGTGAAGGCATAGATGTTGCCGAACACGTCGCCGAAGCGATCGTTGAAGCCCGGTCCGATCACGCCTTGCGGGAATTCACCCTTGATATCGGCGATCATGTTGCGGACGCGGACCCAGGTCGGCTTGACATCGGCCGCCTTTGTCGTGTCGCGCAGATAGACGAAGACGGTGGTCTGGCCCGCAACCGTCACGCTCTTGGTGTAGTCGAGCGACTCCAGCTCCTCGAGCTTCTTTTCGATCCGGTCGGTGACCTGGCGCGTCATCTCTTCGGGCGATGCGCCCGGCCACTGTGCCTGGATCACCATGGTCTTGATGGTAAAGTCGGGATCTTCCTGACGACCAAGCTGAAGATAGGCAAAGAGGCCTGCTGCCATGAAGGCGATCATGAAGTACCAGACGAGCGAACGGTGGCGGAGCGCCCAGTCGGAAAGGTTGAACGACGTCATGGCTTCTGATCCTGTTCGATACGGACGTGTTGTCCTGGCTTAAGGCTGTGGATTCCGGCGGTCACGATGCGCGCGCCAGGGGCAAGCCCACCGGCGACGCGGGCACCTGCGGGGTCCTCGGCAAGATCGACCTTTTGCAGCGAGACGGTGCCCGCCGGCTGATCGACGACCCAGACGAAATTCGCGCCATCCTTGGCGAGCACCGCCGAGGCGGGAACGCGCAATGTTGGAGTTTGCGCTTGGCTGAGCTTCGCCGTAACGGTCGTGCCCAAGCGGAAGCTTTCAGGCGGATTGTTCAGGGCGACGCGGACTCGCCGCAGGCGCGTCACGGGGTCTGCCTGCGGAGCGATCTCGCGAACCTTGCCTTCGACCTGGACGGCGGGGAGCAACTGCAAGCCGACGGTGAACGGCAAGCCAATTTCTAGCGGCACCGGGAAATCCTCCCCGATATCGACCACCGCCTCCCGGATGTCGGGCCTCGCAACGGTTACGACATTCTGGCCGGGGGAGACCACCTGTCCGACTTCTGCGCCCACCGCAGTGACGACACCGGCGAAATCGGCCTTGAGCTGGGCATAGCCCCGTTGCTCGATGGCCTTGATCAAGTTCGCCTGTGCGTGCGCGACCGAGGCGGCGGCGCCGGCTCGCGCCTGCTCGGCGTTGTCCAGCGTTTGCTTTGTGGTGGCGTCGGTTGTGATGAGGGTTCGCTGCCGCTCCTCCGTCGCCTTGGCAGTCGCCAGCAGCGCCTCGGCCTTGCTGAGCTCAGCCTTCGCCGAGCGCACCGCAAGCTCCAGAGCCATGGAATCGATGACACCGACCGTTTGTCCTTCGCTGACGACGTCACCAACGGAGACGGGACGCCCGGTCAGACGTCCCAGGACGCGAAACGCGAGATTGGTCTTGTACTGCGGCTCAACAACGCCAACGGCGACGATGCCGTCCGGGCGGCTCGGCTCCAGGACCATCGACAGCACCGGTCGCACAGGCTCCGGCACTTTCGCATCCTGCTGACATCCAGCCAGCGCGAGCGCTGATACAAACGTGCCGGTTGCAATCATGGCGCGCCTCTTCATGACGGGTCTCCCTCATATGTTACGGCCTGGCCATTGCTCAGCAGCTTGCCGCCATCGATCACGACGCGCTCGCCCGGCTTGAGTCCGGCCTTGATCAGCACTTCACGGGCTTCATAACCGCCGATCGTCACCGGCTTGAGCGCAGCCGTTTTGGTCGCCGGATCGACGGTCCAAACCGCGGGCTTCGATCCCGCGGCCGCCAATGCGCTCCAGGGCAACGCGATCTGCTGCTCGGCTTTCGCTTTGACGGTTCCCGCAACGGCGCTTCCAAGCGTCATCCCTGCCGATGGATCCTGAATGGCAACCTTGACGCGGATGGTCGCGCTCCTCGCGTCAATCGCGGGCGAGACTTCCCTGACATGCCCGCTCGCCGTCACGCTTGCGTCGGAGACAAGCGCCAGCGACACGCGGCTATCATCGAGGTCACCAAAGAAGAGGGATTCGTAGATGTCAAACACGGCATCGCGCTCCCCGTCCTGCGCCAGAGAGAAAACGGACTGCGCGGCCTGTACGACCTGGCCGACTTCCAAATTGCGCGCGGTGACCACACCAGCCGCTTCCGCGCGCAGTGCGGTATGGCCAAGGGCGTCTTTCGACATTCCCAGCTCCGCCTTTGCTGCTTCAAGCGCACCTTCTGCGGTTCGCAATCCTTCCTGCGCCTGATCGTAGACCGTCCGCGTGGTAAAACCGCTTACGATCAGCGCCTTCTGCCGTTCAAAGGTGACCTTGGCCACACGCAGCTGAGATTCTGCGGCCAGCACCGCCGCGGTCGCGGCGTCGACGTCGGCCTGCTGCTCCGCTGGATCGAGCAGAGCCAGGACTTCGCCAGCCTGGACGTGGGCGCCGACATCGACATAGCGTGCAAGCACACGTCCGCTGACGCGGAAAGAGAGGTCGGCGTGGAAACGGGCCTGGACTTCGCCGGTCAGCGTGACGGAGGCTTGCCGGTCGCGCGGCTGCACGATCTCCGTGCGCACCATCGCAGCGTGCGTGACGGGAGCGGCGGATTGATCATTGCAGCCACTCAATGCAATTGCGACAAGCGCGGCCGCCAGGATGCCGGGGCCCCTCAGCTTGCGTTTGCGGGCAGCTTGATCGGTTTCGCTGTGGTTCGTAGCGTGATGGGTCATAGCAGGTCCATGCGGTGGCGAGGTGACAACAACGCGCCCAGCGCATCCGCCGCTGGACGGGCAGACACGAGTTCGGCTCCGTGAGCCGGATGCAGATCCGGTCGCGTTGCAACGGGGTGGCTGTCCCGATCGGGGCAGTTCGCTTCTGTGCGAAGCGCCGAGGCATCGGATGCGCCGACGTTTGACCGGCGCGGCGACCGCATGATGCGACGCTTCACCGTTGCCCCGTTCGCCTGCCGCTCACGCGTTGACAGCGGAAACGACAGAACGACGGACGTGAATTCGTCACCAAAGCCGTGCTCGACACGGCCGCCGAGACCCTTGGCAAGATCATTGCTGAGCCGCAGTCCGCGCCCCGCGGCGCTCCGTGACGGCCGCGATCCATTGTCCAGGACGACGCAGTTCACCAGCCCGCCGATTCGTGTCAGCTTGATCTTGATTTCTCCGGTCCGCGCCTCGAAGCACGCATGCGTCGCTGCATTGGTCACGAGCGCGTGGACGATCAATCCGAGCTGCCGGCATCGCTCGGGTTGGAGCGGAAGAGATTCGGTGACGATTGCCAGCCGGATGTTCATCCGATCCAGCAACGAACGGCGCATGGCGCAGCCCATCATGCGGATGTAGGTCGCGGCGTCGATCAGCGCCTTGCCCTGGGGCACTGCAAGCGCCTGTTGCACATCGGCATAGCCATGCAACAACTCGACGACATCGCCTAAGGCGCGCTTGGCCTCCGCGCCCTCGACCCGGACGGCCGCGGCCGAGACCAAGTTGATCGCCGAGGCGAGCCCACCATTGATCCGGTGATTCAATTCGCGCAGCAGGATGCCCTGCTCCACTATTGGCGAATCCGGGCTGCACACAGTCACGACGATCTCCTCAGGTTGCGCCGGACAGGTGGCGACCGAACGCGCAGTTGCGGTCGGCCGGTCATCCGGATCAGCTGGGGCAGGCAGGGCCATTAAAGGTCGCCTGCGCGAAGCTAAATTACACTATACCGTATATTTTCTTTTCATTGCATTTCCGGCCAGCGCATGTCAAGTGGAAACCAGACATGCAAAAACTCGTGATGAGGAAATCGTGATGGCGAAGAGCAAGAGCCCGAAACGCGGCAGACCGCCCAAGGACCTGGCAGGCGACGTCCAGGCGCGGATTCTCGATGCAGCCCAGCAGCTCTTTCTCGAGAAAGGGTTTCGGAGTGCCAGCATCGACGACATCTCCGAGTTGGCCCCTGCGAGCAAGCCGACCATCTATGCGCATTTCCCCGGCAAGGAGGCGCTGTTCGTGGCTGTGGTGGCGCGGACCATCAACGGATTGACGGATTTCGAGGGGTTCACGCCGGCCGGCCGCACCATCCAGGAAAAGCTCGCCAATCTCGGCATCGAGATCGTGGAGAGATTTGTCGAGGACACGCTAGACCTCACGCGCGCAACGATCGCCGAGGCGCGACGATTTCCCGAGTTGAGCCGGAATGTTCACGACGCGGCGCGCGACCGCGCGGCTGGGGCAGTTTCGCAGCTCTTGAACGAGGCGACGCAGAGGGTCGCGCGCTCAGCCAAAGGACCTTTCAGCGCAAAGCGGAGCGTTGCGACCGCTCAAATGTTCATGGATCTCATTCTGCTTCCGATGCTGATGAGATCCCTGATGGGTGAGGAACTGAAGGATCTCAAAAAAGAGCTGCCGACGTTCCTGCACGAGCGGGTCAATTTCTTTCTCGCGGCTTGTGAGGCCGACTGGAGGCCGTGAACCAGCCGAAGGCCCCGCCGCTATCCTTGCGCCACGGCTTTGGGACGCAAGTCGGCGGCCAGGTCGACTGCCACGCGCGGTCCATGACGCAGGGCGCCCGCGCAGAAATTCATCAGCTCGTCGAATGTGGGCCGAACGGCAGCGGCATTGATCCGCGATGGATTGAGATACCCCTCCATCGCTTCAAGCAGACAACAGGTCATTGCCATTGCACATCCCGGTCGTAGCTCGCCGCTCGCCTGTCCGGCAGCGATGGTCGCGCGCACAAGCCCCCGGATCCGGTCTGCATAAGACAAAGCGGTCGCCCAGTTCTCGCGTACCGCGGCGGCGACCAATTCGTGTTGTTTGCTGTCGTGCTCCAGCCGATGTTGGTGCAGCTGCGAGATCGTCCTCAAAGCAGCCGTTAGACGCTCGAGGGCGGAGTCGCCTCGAGCCGCAAGCGTTGCAGCCGCGGACACGCGATCGAGCAGATCCGCCACGACCGTCTCTTCAATCGCCTGCCTCGAAGGAAAGAACCGGTAAACGTTAGCGGGCGACATCGACGCGCCGCGAGCGATATCGGCGACGGTGGTCTTCCTGAAACCGATCTCGCGGTGCAATCGGATCGCTGCTTGGACGATTCGCCGACGGATGCACGACGATCCAACTTGGCGCATCCACTCCTGCATCGCTTGTCACCTCAGCGAGATGCGATCGAATGCAATTCACGCCGGCAGGTTTCGCCGAAGTGACGCAAGGGATCCATCTCCTCCATGAGCTCCGGCAAATCGACCAGTTCGGGGTTCGGCGAAAGGTAGGTTTCGACGATCAGGCGACCTGCGCGCTCTGCGGCCTGAACCACCTCATCGCTAGAGAGAATCCTCATCCGCCCGACAAGCGCGTACAGATTGACCAGTTGCGGAATCTCGGACCTGTCGCTGATGAGCGCCTCGGCATAGAGACGGGAGGCTTCCTCGATGAAACTCCGATAGAGCCGCTCGCGCTTGGCGATCGACCGGGCATCATGCCGCTCGCGAAGCTTGCGGCGCCGGGTCACCCATCCCGTCACGATCGTGGAGATTGCTCCGAATGCCGAGCCTCCAAATGCGGCGAAGGCGGGTGCATAAATCGTGTTCATGCGATCAGTCCTCATCTCTTGCGCCGCGGCGGGGCGCCCCAATACTCCTGACCGAAGCAGCTTCTGCAGCGCGGTCAAAGACGGCTCTGCAAGCATCGCTCAGGGCTGACTCTCTTTGCCGGAGACAGGCCTCCACATTCGCAGCGTCGGGGATGTAGCTAAAGCACAGCCGGAAAGCGTCAGGCGCGCATGCGGCCCTCTGTTCGGGAGTGCCGCGATTCTCCTGCGCAAAGGCAGTCGCGTTGCCGAGCGATGCCGCCAGCATGACAATGAATGTGTACTTGAACATACAGAATCCCTTCTTCTGTTGAGGCATCGCGCTTTCGAACGGGAAACGCAGCGTCATGCTCCGATTCCCCGCCCGGCGAACTGCCTGAACACGAGCTTGTGAGTCTTCGCTCTTGACACATCCCGGGGTTCGGGATGTATATGAACTATACGGTTTAGTGTATTTACGAGGTTGAGAATGTCAACACTTTTGTGGTCGCTCGCGAAGGAAAATCCATGGCCCGGGCTCGCGCTCGCATCTCTGAACCTGGTGGTGGCTCTGTCCCTCGTGGCCCTGAGCCTGCTGCTGGGCGTCACGATGGCGTTGCTTGCCGGGCTGCACGCGTTCGCCGGCGAGCGATCCTGGATCGCGCCGAGGGGACTTCAGCGCGGGAGCCCGGCACCGTGAGCAGAGCATCCGCTTTGTCGATGCGTGCGCGCAGCTCAGTCGAGGCTCACGCTCCCGTGCTGGGCTATTTTCTGTGGGTCGGCGGAGCGTTGCTCGTGCTGCTCTTTGCAGCCAATTCCCTGCTGCCGGCGCCCGCGCCAAACAAGCTCATCGAATCGCACTCCACGCTCCCGCCGATCCGGATCGCCTCCGAGCTGAAGGGACCGGAAGCAGTTATCATCGATACCAGCCAGCCCGGTTTCCCGCGCATTCTCCCGGACAGGGAGATTGTTGCAGTCCCCTCGCCGCTCACCTCGGATGTGGCCGATGCCGTACGACAGCCGCCCGCGTTATTATCCGAGCAAGCCGATGCGGGTGACGGTAGCCCCGCAATCCCGACCCATGTCCGCGAAACGTTGGCGCAGTTAGATCCGGCAGTTTCCGATCAAGCCGACTCAGGCACGAGGCCAGTCGGACATGCCTCGGAACCACAACGCAATTTCGCACAGACTCGGTCCGGGAAGCGGCGGCGACCTGGTCGGCATTCGAATTTCGATACCACACTCGAACGGTGCGCTTCACTGAGCCAAGGTTCGTGTCGATAGGCCCGTCGTGGACCCTCGCACACCCATAAGACCACCGATCAGTTTTTCGCGGACATCCACGGGATTTACCTCATGTCGAAGAAGCGATTGTTAGCGATTATCGTTTTGTCCGCCACGTTTGCTGCTACGGGCACGAGAGCCGACGTCACCCACACACCTTTGGACACAACAAATAGAGGCGTAGCCGCGCAAGGCGATGCCGATGAGGCAGCGATACGTCGCCTGCTCGCGCAATTTCGCACGATAAAAATACCACTCAGTCAGGCGGTAGCGATCGCCGAGCATTTACATGACGGTTCAAGGACCACAGATGTCAGTTTTGAGATTTCCGGTCCGGCCATTTATCGCGTGCGGACGGTAGGCAATGAACGACTTTGGGAAAATGTCATAGATGCGAACACCGGACGCGTGACCGAAAAGGAAATTTCGTCATCGCTGAAGGAGCTCGACCGAGAGGATCTGGGCAAAATCATTGCCCTGAAGTCAGTTGAACAAGAGCTGTCGGACGCCGTACGCATTGCCGAGAAGGCTGCAGCGGGAAGCGCTCTCGCCGGAGGTCTGGTGAAGCAGGATGGCAAACTCAACTTCGTGGTCGTCGTCGCCAGTGGTGATCGCTTGAAGGAGGTCATGCTCGAACCGCCCAGAGTCGGTAAGGAAAAGTCAGCTCGCCAATAGGCGACGCACGTTTGGATCGATGACCCAGATCGCTGTTACCGCAATCCGATGATTCAGAGATCACAGGCCCGACGGCGAACATCGGCAATCGAGGCAACCACAAACAAAGCTTATCGCCGACGTTTGTCACAAGAAAGAACGACTTGTAGTAGAGTATGAAAACACTAGCGAATTTGCATAGGGCTTCAGCCGTGAGACGTGTCGAATTGTCAGAATGGCGCCAGATGGAAGCTTTAGAATCCTGGCTAAGTCATTGAATTCGCGAATGGAGCGGGTGAAGGGAATCGAACCCTCGTATTCAGCTTGGAAGGCTGCTGCTCTACCATTGAGCTACACCCGCATCGAGCGATCACCTAACACGGCCGGACGGCCGTCTCAACTGCCTCGGCGGGTGTCCTTGTGCGCCGGCAAACGCGAATATGTTCGCGCAATCCGGCCGGTTCCTGGCCGGGATGGGGCGGACGGCGGCCTTAACAGCGGCAGATTCGCCACCTATATTGCTGGTCCCACCAACAAAGAAAGGAGGTGATCTAGTGTCTTGTCTCAAGCGCTGTCACCTCGCTGGGATCGCCCGCTAGGCTCTGAGTAATCAGCCTGGCATCGGGGCGTTCTCAGCCCTGACCAGCGAGACAACAAATCCGGAGGCGCGGCGGAAGCGATTCCGCCGCGCCTTTTTTGGCTGTTCGGGCCGCGCGATTCGCCGCCGCCATGCCGCCGGCGGGATACCTTGTCGCAGCACAAAAACCGGCCGGTCCGCTACACATGAAATGTCGGCGTGGCCGGCTTTGGGCCGTCCTTGGGCCTGCCGCAACAGAAATGAGGAGCTCACGAGATGCTTTATGCCATCCTGGCCTATCACGTCGAAGCCGAGGTCAAGTCGTGGAGCGCCGATGAGGACGCAGCCGTCATGGCGGGTCTGCGCGAGGTCCGTCAACGGTTGAAGGGGCGGCTCGGCCCGGCTGCACGGCTCGGCGAGACCCGCAACGCCAGCACCCTGCGCGGGCCCGGCCACGGCATCGTGATCGACGGCCCGTTCTCGGAGACCAAGGAGCAGCTGCTGGGCTTCTACGTGATCGATTGCGCCGATGAAGCCGAGGCGATCGCCGCGGCGCGCGACCTGCGCAGCGTCAACCCGTCGGCGGTCTACGAGATCCGCGCGCTGAAGCGCTACACCCCCGGCGCACCGTTTCCGGAAACCGCGGGCCCAAGCGACGCGTAGAGATCGCGCCCGGAGAGCCGCTCAACGGCTGGAGCGTTTCGGCAATTTCGGCAGCTTGCTCGGATCGAACTTCGGCAGCGGCAGATCCGGCGGCGGCTCGGGTGTCACCTCGTGGCTCGGCATCAGCGTCACCTCGAAGGCGAGATCGGGCACGGCATCAGCCCTGCCCTTGCAGGTCGCGATCGCGCCGCTGAAGATACCCTCGAGCCGCACCACGAGATCGTCGGTGCCGAACACGGTCGCATGTCCCTCGGAGTGCCGCTTGGCCGTGAGAACGGCGGAGAAGCGCTCGCCGTCGACCTCATAGGTGCCGCTGTAGAGCATGATGGCATCGCTGCCCCACAGCCTGCCATCGGCCACGTGCACGATGCCGGTACCGTCGGCGAGCGACGTTCGGAACCATGCCGCATAGGTGCCGTTCTTGAGCATGGAGCCTGTCTCCATTCGCTCCGTTTCACCGCAACGATCTGGGCACCGTTGCGTTAACAGGCGGTGAAGGAACCTGGAGTGAAGGAACTTGGCCCTGCGCTCATTGGCCGCCGTCGATCTGCCGTCCCATGATCGCGATCGCCTTCTGATAGACCCCTGCCGCGTTCCACGCCTCGATCGCCGCGAAATTGGGTTCTCCGGGCTGATAGCCGGCGCCGGCGCGCCAGCCATTGGCGCGCAGGAAGTTCGCCGTCGAGCTCAGCGCGTTGGCGGCGACGTCGAGATTGCCGGTGCCATAGGCGAGGACGTTCTTCGGCATGAACTGGGTCTGGCCGATTTCGCCATGCATCGAGCCGCGCGTGCTGCCGGATAGACTGCCGCGGTCGATCAGCTTCAGCGCGGCATAGAGCTGGTCGGTGAAGAACTCGGGACGGCGGCAGTCATAGGCAAGCGTCGCGATCGACGACAGCATGTTCTGGTTGCCGCGCTGGCTGCCGAAGCCGCTCTCCATGCCCCAGATCGCGATCAGCGGTCCCGGCGGCACGCCATAGCGCTGCTGGATCGAGGCGAACAGCGCCGCCTGCGACTGCTTCAGCGAACGGCCGCGCGCCACGATGGTCGCAGACCCACGCTTGGCCATGAACTGCTCGAGCGACAGGCCAAAACTGCGCTGGCCGCGATCGGCGGCGATCGTCGCACTGGCGTAATGTGCCTGCATCAACGCGTCGATCGCGGTGGCGCCGACGCCCTTGGCCCTCGCCTCGCCGGCAAACTGCTCCTTCCAGGCTTCGAATCCGCCGGGCCCGTTGCCGCACTGCGCCGCGTTGGCTTCTGCGCCCAGCGTTGCAACCATCACGACGATGGCGAGCGCCGACGTCGCAATCTGCCAGCCCCTGATCATCCGAAACCTCCTCCGAAAAATGTGCCGCCGCCCCTCGCGGGTGCGGCGCTGACGATGGCCTGATGTAGATGACCCGGCGATGAACGATCCGCCTCAGATTCGGCCGCGGACCGTCACGATAGGTCGCCGGCAGCGGATTGGCCATCCCGGCCTGATCAGGCAGGCCGGGACATTTGGCCCCTGCGTCCGTGTCGGCGGACTGACGGAGTTCAGCGGCTGCGCCCGGTGCGGCCCCGCAACACGGCGCTTGACATTGACGTTAATGGGAAGGTGCTAGGCCGACCCCCGACAGGAGATCGCGATGCGGATTCAGGAGGCGGCACACCATCTTGGCGTGAGTGCACGGGCGCTTCGGCATTATGAGTCGGCTGGCCTGATCGTGCCGCGCCGGAATTCGAACGGCTATCGAAGCTACTCTGTGTTGGAGATCGAACGGGCTGCGTGGGTGAGAGACCTCATCGCCGCGGGCTTCTCGACCCGCGAGCTCCGCAATCTTCTGACCGCGCTTGAAGACGGCCGGCGCGGCGCGCGCGTGAACTGCTCCGCCGTGATGCAGGAGAAGCTCGACCAGATCGATCGAGCGATCGCGGCGCTGCGCAAGCGGCGGCGCGCCTTGTCGCGTCGTCTGGCTGAACCGGATGGCGGTCGCAGCAACAACACGAGAACATCAGGACCTGGCGATGAAGATACTCAATATCCTGGCGAGACGTTACCTGCCGCTCGAGGGCCTGGACGAGGCCGTGGCCTTCCACGAAGCCCTGATCGGCCAGCCGGCGCGGCTTCGCTTCGACTATCCCGAATATGATCTCAGGCTGGCGCAGGTCGCCTCGATTCTGTTCATTGCAGGGACGGAACGGAGCCTGAAGCCGTTCACGGCGACGCATCTGACGTTTCTGGTCGATGACATCGACGCATTCGCCGCGCGTCTCCCCGGCGTCGGCGCCAAGATACTCGAGGCCCCCAAGCCGGTCCCGACCGGCCGCAACATGCTGGTGCTGCATCCGGACCAGACCCGCGTCGAATATGTCGAGCATCGCGACAAGCATCCCGCCGATGTATTGCCTTGAGCACGTCAGCAGACGGCGGTGATGCGGCAGCGCCAGCTCGCGAAATTGCCGTACGCGATGCTGCGTTCTACGGCACCTCGCCTCGCCGCAGCGGGCCGACGGTCTGCGGGCGGTTGAGGAAGAACTCGCGGTTGCCAAGCGCGGCCTCCGCATACTGGTCGATCGCCACGATGATCGCCTGCACGTGGTGAAAGCACCAGCCTTCCCGCGTCGCCATGTGCCGGACCTCGGCCAGCGCCTTGATCCAGGGCGCATGATCATCGCTGTCGTGGAAATACCGAAGCGGCTCTCTCATCTTTCCTCCGGCAGATCACGTCCTCCAGCTCGGCGCGCTTGCGCGACAGCAAAAGCTGCGCCGATGCACTATCGCGTCCGGCCTGCCTGAGCCGGTTCACGGATGCGTCGAGCTCGCGCAACTCGGCGCGCAGCCGCTGCATCCTGCGTGCGTCATCACCCACGCGCTTCGCCGGCGACGAGCTCTCGCTTCGCCGCGCGAAGAAAGATCGGTGTCGCGGCACGGCGGCGCGGAGCAACGCTCGCATGCACGATGATCGGCTCGCGGTCGCCCAGCATGCCCCGCTCCTCGACCAGACGGCTCATCACGAGGCGCATCTTCAGGAGGTCCCCGGCCACGAAGGCGCAGTCCTCATCCCGGTTGATCTGCTGTCGCATGATGGCCTCGGCCTCGAGCATGCTGACGCGCAGCGCCCTGATCTGCCTGCGAATTTCGCTGATACGGTTGTCCATGGCGGCCTCCTATTCACGGTGGAGGGCAATTAGAACAAAACAAGAACATACAGTCAAGCGGCGGAGCCTGCCTGTCATGGATTTTTGTCATCGAAGTCCGTGCCCGGTTCCTGCCGCGGGAACCAGGAGGATCAACGTGAGGATGTTCGATGAAGCGAGATCAGAGAGCCACGACGAACGCGGAAGCCGGGATCACAGCGAACGCGCGCAAGCCTTCGCAGTGAAGCCGCGACAGACCGCCACAGCGGGCCGCCTCTTCACTTCGGCCTCCTCTTGCGAGGATCGGGTCGTCAGCGTTTCCTCAGCGCTCCGGCCATCCGTCACAGACAAACGGTCGACACAAGACTGTGGAACAATTCGCCCTTGGAACTTGTCTACTCAAATAGACAAATTAAAATGGGGTCGATTCTGTTTCGATCATTGCGCAGTACATGACGAAGTCTTCCAAACTGGTTGCCGCGAAGCGCGGCAAGGTCCTTCTGGTCCGACGTCGATCTGACGGGCTGTGGATGTTCCCCGGCGGACGCAGGCGTGCGCGCGAGACCGGCAAGGACTGCCTGAAGCGTGAGATCAAGGAAGAGCTGCCGAAGCTCAAGCTCGGCAGGCTCAGCCTGTGGAAGGAAGTGACGGCCAAGAACAAGCGTTCCGGCCGCAGGATGAGCGATGCGATCTTCATCGCCAAGAACGCCAAGGGAAGGCTCGCGATCGGCGACAAGAAGGAGATCGACCGCGCCGCCTGGCAGAAGCCGCGCGGACTTCGCCTGACGCCGACCTCGCGCTACATCCGCGATCGGCTGTTTCCAAGGAAGCAGCAGCGTCGGAGATAGACGGCGGGATACCTGCTGCCCGCGGAAAAGCACAGATTTCGGCTTTGGCATTTGGCGGCTGCGCAGGCACGCCTTGCTGATTTGTTGAGCTTCACCCACCACCGACGCGTGCTAGGAATGACGTGATCCGTCCGGACCGGACCACGACATCAGCCGGAATTGCGTCAGAATGGGCTTCCCCTCCAACCGCCAGAGGCGGCTGTTCAGAATCGTTTCCGCGCGTTGGCAGCGCCGGGCTATCTTCCTGCTGGGCGGCATTGCGGTCGGCGCGGCGGCCGTCGCGCTCGCCCAGCTCGCGGATCTGGCGCAGGTCGCCTTCTCCGCACTGGTGTCGCATGTCCGGTATGCCTCGCTGGTGCTGACGCCCGCAGGTTTCGCGCTCTCGGTCTACCTGACCAATCGCTTCTTTCAGAACGCGCAGGGAAGCGGCATCCCGCAGGCCATTGCCGCGCGCCATCTGACCGACCAGACCGCGCGCGAAAGTCTGGTTTCGCTGCGCATTGCCGCCGGCAAGATTCTGCTGACCCTGTTCGGCCTGCTGTGCGGCGCATCGGTCGGGCGCGAGGGACCGACGGTGCAGATCGGCGCGTCGATCATGTTTGCGCTCGGCCGCTTCTCGCCCCGGCGTCAACCGGGCTTGATCCTCGCCGGTGCGGCCGCGGGCGTCGCGGCTGCCTTCAACACCCCGCTGGCCGGGATCGTATTCGGCATCGAGGAGATGAGCCGCGCCTTCGAGACGCGAACCTCCAGCCTGATCATCGGCGCGGTGATCGCCGCGGGCCTGACGTCGCTCGCTCTGATGGGCAACTACACCTATTTCGGCACCAGCGCGACGGCCCTGCGCAACGGCGCCGACTGGCTCGCGGTCCCGCTCTGCGGCGTGGCCGGAGGTCTGGCGGGCGGCCTGTTCAGCCGCATCCTGATCGCAATGGCGCGCGGATTTGCCAATCCGGTCGGACGCGCGATCAAGCGCTATCCGGTTGGCTTTGCGGCGATCTGCGGATTTGCGGCGGCGATTTGCGGAGTTGCTTCCGACGGCGCGATCTACGGCACGGGATATCAGCAGGTCAAATCCGCGCTGGAAGCCGGGTCACAATTGCCCGCGAGCTTCAGCGTCTGGAAATTCCTCGCCACCACATTTGCCTCGATCAGCGGCATGCCGGGCGGCATCTTCGCGCCCTCGCTCGCGGTCGGCGCCGGGCTCGGCTCCAACATCGCGCCACTGTTTCACGGCGCGCCGCTTGCGGCCATCATGCTGCTCGGCATGGTTTCATATTTCGCCGGCGTGGTTCAGGCGCCGATTACGGCCTTCGTGATCGTCACCGAGATGACCGACAATCACGCGATGGTGGTGCCGCTGATGGCCGCGGCCCTGATCGCGCATGCGAGTTCGCGCCTGATCTGTAAGGAGGGCGTCTATCACGCCCTCGCCAAGGGATTCATCGATCGGGCTGCGCCGGCGCAGGCGACGACACCGGCCTGAGATGCTTCAGCCGTTATAGGCGAACAGCTCGATCGGCTCGCTGAAGCCGCGCACCGGATGCTCGCCGACATGTTCGAGCGCGAAATCGTGCTCGACCAGATCCGCGAAGGCACGGGACAGCAGCACCGTTTTCTTCAACTGCTTGGTCAGCGTTTCGAGGCGCGATGCCATGTTCACGGCGGGACCGATGACCGTGAAGTCGAGCCGGGTGCGCGATCCGATATTGCCGTACATGACGTCGCCGACATGGACGCCGATGCCGTAATTCATCGGCGCCCGGCCCATCATGCCGTTCCGTTCGCTCAGCGCCGCCATCGCCAGCCGCGCCTCGGACACCGCGTGCAGCAGGTTGGCGCAGGCCTTGGGATCGCTGAGCGGGAAAATGGCGAGCAGGCCGTCGCCGATGAATTTCAGGATTTCCCCGCCATGCCGCGTAATCGGCTCCGACATCGCGTCGAAATAGTCGTTCAGGAGATCGATGACGTCATCGCGCGGCCACGAGTCCGATATCCGGGTGAAATCCCGCAAGTCGCAGATCATGATTGCGGCACGGACCGTCGTGCCGCTGCCGCGCCGCGTCGCGCCGGCCAGGATCATCTCGCCGGCATGCGACCCGACATAGGTCTCGAGCAGCGTCCGCGCCAGGCGGTTCTTCATCCGGATCTCGCTGACCAGCGCCAGCACCGGCAGCACCGTCTTCAGGCTGGCGATATGCGCATCATCGAAACCACCGGCACGGTCGGTCGCGAAGGTCACGACATGCCGCTTGCCGAGCGTATGCAGCAGCGGCCACGCCACATAATCGGTCAGGCCCTGCGCGCGCATGTCGTCATAGAGCGCGTGCTTGCGGCCCTGCGACGGGTCACGTTCGAGCTTCTCGCGCACCTCGTCGGCACCCTGATGGATTTCGTAGACCGGACTGCCGATATATTCCGATCGCTGCTGGACATCGTAGTCGACCCGCGTGATCTCGGCCTCGCGTTTCCCGTCGGCCCAGATGATCCGGGCGCCGAGCCATTGCGGATGCTGGATCAGGAGGTTCATCGTCGCCCGCTTGAGCGGAATGCCCGTGCGCTGCAGCCGGATGCACAGCTCGGCGAAAATATTGTCGATAAAGCGCTGGTCACGCGTCTCGTTGGTCAACCAGCTGACAACGTCGCCATCGGACTGCGGCGTGACGGACTCGATGTTGGGGGCGTTCATGGCTGACTCCGGAGCGGCTGGGATTGGCACGACGATATGTGTGTTTCCGCCCGGCAACGTCAACGCCGCCAGCGGTATCGTGATGGCGGGCGACGGCTGAGATGCTGTCGGCCTGCCCAAGCTCCGTCCGGGTCGCCGGGCGCAACCCAACTGGTTAGCGATCGATTAATTGCAACGCGCGGACGTTGCATTGCAGGCACACTGCGTTTTGTTTCGCAGTAAACGATACAACCTTCATTTGTCTGCTCACAGTGAGTCACATAACGTAACACGCATCCGCCGCCGGCGAAGGTTTGCCGGAATGCAACCTGCCAGGCCGCGGCAAGAACAAGGGGCAAAAGCACCATGCGCGAATGCATCGGGGCTGCGACGAAACCGCGACACGCGGATGACAATCCACCCAATCTACGCCGGACTGCATCGCGTCCCGCACCCGCGCGCACTTCCAGCGCCTGCTGCTGATGAGCGCCTCGGTGGCCGCGCTCTCGGCACTGATGCCGCGGTCCGCCGCGGCGCAGAGCTGGACCGGCGCCACCGGCAACGACTGGACGGTCGGCTCGAACTGGACCGGCGGAACGGCGCCGGCGGGTGGCGCGGTCGCCGTCGACAAAACCTCAAACATCGTCCTCGGCGTGGCCGCTGGAGCGACGGGCACGACGGGTAACTTCAAGTTCGGCGGAGTCACGGCCGGGGTGGATGCCAACCTCACAATTCAAAACGGCGCGACACTGACAACCACCGGCAACTCGCTTTCGATCGGCAACACCAATGGCACGACGTCCACCGTGACCGTGACCGGAGCCGGATCGCAGTGGATCATCAATGGCATCCTTAATATCACCGCTGTGGGCACAAACACCCTCAACATCGAGAACGGTGCGACCGTTGTCGCAGCAGGCAGGCTCGTCGTCACCAGCCCTGGCGGCACCGGCACTGGTACCCTCAACGTCAGCAACGCCACGCTGGTGGAGCGTGGCTTCGGCATCAGCATTCTCAACGCGGGCGGTCAGGCCAACTACGACAACGCCGTCATCCGCGCGGCCGCCAATACCGCCGCCCTCACCAGCGGAACGGCTGCCCAGAACAACATCGCCGCGGGCGGACTGACCATCGACAGCAACGGGTTCCTCGTTATCGCCTCCGTTGGCTTCAGCGGCGTCGGCGGATTGACCAAGACCGGCAACGGGATCTTCAGGTTCGGTGGCGCCGGCAACAGCTACACCGGCGACACGGTGATCGAGCAAGGCACGCTGCAACTGGGGTCGGCCGCCGGCTCGGGGAATGTGCTCGCCAGTTCGAGCCGGGTGGTCGATAACGCAATCTTCGATCTTTCGCTCACCCCCGACACCAACGCCCACATCCAGAGCCTCGCCGGCAGCAGCGCCGGCACCGTCACGCTGGGCACCAAGGACCTGATCCTCACCAACGCTCATGACAGTTTTGCCGGGACGATCAGCGGCACCGGCGGGCTACAACTCACCGGCGGCACGCAGGCGCTGTCCGGTGTCCAGGCCTATACGGGCGCGACCACGATCACATCAGGCACCTTGGCGCTGACCGATGCGGGCTCGATCGCCGCCTCCAGCCAAGTGATCGCGAACGGCACGTTCAGCATCGCAGGCCTTTCCGGCGCGGGCACCAGCATCCAGCGGCTGTCGGGCAGCGGCGGCGTCGATCTCGGCGCCAAGACGCTGACCATTACGGCCGCGAAAGACACGTTCTCCGGCATAATCGGCGGCACCGGCGGGCTGACGCTGTCAGGCGGCAGCGAGACGCTGTCCGGCGCCAATACCTATAACGGCGTGACCACGATCACCGCAGGCACGCTGGCGCTGACGGGCGCAGGATCGATCAGCAATTCCCGCGTGGTGACGAATGCCGCGTTCGACATTTCCGGCCTCGCCGGGACCGGCACCAGCATCCAAAGCCTCGCCGGCAGCGGCAGCGTTGCGCTCGGCGCCAAGACGCTGACGCTGACTAATGCCAACGACACGTTCGCCGGCGCGATCGGCGGCACTGGCGGGCTGACGTTCGCAGGCGGCACCGAGACGCTGTCCGGCACCAACAGCTATAGCGGCGCCACCACAGTGAACGGCGGCACGCTGCGCGCCGGCGCGGTCAATGCCTTCAGCGCGGCATCTGCCGTCACGGCCGGCGCCGGCACCACGATCGACCTCAACGGGTTCAACCAGACCATCGGCGGCTTCAGCAATGCCGGCACATTGCAGTTCGGCACGACGCCGGGCACCACGCTGACGGTTGCCGGCAATTATGCCGGCAATGGCGGCACGCTGCTGTTCAACACCGTGCTCGGCGGCGACGGCTCGGCCACCGACCGCCTGGTCGCAGGCAGCACGTCGGGCAGCTCGACCGTGCGGATCAACAATGCCGGCGGCGGCGGCGCGCAGACCGGCGATGGCATCAAGCTGATCGACGTCACCGGCGCCTCCAACGGCATATTCACGCTGGCGGGCAACTACTCGCTGCAGGGGCAGCAGGCGATCGTCGCCGGCGCCTATGCCTATACCTTGCAGAAGAACGGCGTCGCGACGCCGACCGACGGCGACTGGTATCTGCGCTCGACCCTGGTGCCGTCGAGCGACCCGGCCGCGCCGACGCCGCTATACCAGCCCGGCGTGCCGCTTTACGAGAACTACGCCCAGGTGCTGCTCGGCATGAACGCGCCGCCGTCGATGCAGGAGCGCGTCGGCAACCGCTACTGGGGCGGCGGCGGCCCGAGCGAGGCGATGGCGCGGATGGGCGTGACGCCGGCGGCGCAGGCCGACAGTTCATGGACGCAATCGGCGTTCTGGGGCCGCGTCGAGGGCGGTCAATCCAGCCTGCGGCCGTCGAACATCACAGGCTCGACCGCCAACAGCGATGACTTCAAGGCGCAGGCCGGGCTCGACGGCCTCGCTCTCGAGAACAGCTATGGCCGCCTGATCGTCGGCCTGACGTTGCAGTATGGGCTGACCACAGCGTACGTGAATTCGTTCTTCGGCAACGGCCGCATCCGCGCCGAGGGCATCGGCGTCGGCGCCACCGCCACCTGGTATGGCGACAATGGCGTCTATCTTGACGGCCAGATGCAGACCATGTTCTACCGCGGCGATCTCACCTCCGACCTCGTCGGCAGCATGGCCCATGGCAATGAAGGCCTCGGCTATGCGTTCAGCGTGGAAGGCGGCAAGCGCATCACCATCGGCAACGGCTTCTCGCTGACCCCGCAGGCGCAACTCGCCTATTCCAAAGTCGAGTTCGACGGCTTCACCGACCGCTTCGGCGCGCTGGTCTCGCTCGGCAATGCCGACAGCCTGCTCGGTCGCGTCGGGCTGTCGCTCAATTACCAGAAGAGCTGGAGCGACGGCGCACGCTCCGACCTCTACGCGATCGGCAATCTGCACTACGAGTTCCTCGACGGCAGCAATGTCGATGTCGCGGGCACGAGCTTCGCCAGCGCCAACGACCGGCTCTGGGGCAGCGTCGGCGGCGGCGGCAGCTACAGCTGGGCCAACGGCCGCTACACGCTGTTCGGCGAAGCCACCTATCGCGCCAGCCTGCAGGATGCCGGCAACAACCACAGCTACAAGAGCACTGCCGGCCTCCGCGTGGTGTGGTGAGGCCGGAAGACCAAAGCGCAATGAAATCGGATTGAAGCGGTCTCAGGAAGGCTGCGCCTCTCCCGCTTGCGGGGTCGAGACGAACGAAGCTGCACGATTTCTGAATAATGGAATAATGCCGCCGATTTGCCCGACGAGTCAAGCTGCCGTGTTCGCCGGCAGCCGCCGGCTACTTTGCATGGGGTTGTTTTCGATATTTTGGCCGTGCGCCCCTGCGGCGGCAGGTTAGCGCACCCGTTCGACCTGATCTCTTCCCCGTCTACCCGCCCAGCCGGTCGACCTCGGCCTTGCCGGCCTTCATGACAAGCGGGATGTGCTCGCCCTGGCCGAGCAGGCAGGTCACTTCGCGCAGCGGATTGCCCTCGACCACCAGCAGGTCGGCGAAAGCCTCCGGCGCGATGCGGCCGAGCTTGCCTTCCATGCCGAGCACTTCGGCGCCGACAATGGTCGCGCTATGGATCACGGCCTGCGCACCGAGCAGCTCGGCGCGGATCCGGAATTCGTCGCTCTGCAGCCGCTGCGATGGCCCCAGCAGGTCGGTGCCGAACCCCATCTTGACGCCGGCCTCGCGATAGATCGCAAGCGAGCGCAAGCCGGCGTCGCGCACGTCGGCGACCTTGGCGACACTCGCCGCAGGCAGGCCGTACTTGGCGCCTTCGGTGGCCAGCGCCTCATAGGTAACGAGCGTCGGCACCACATAGGCGCCCTGCTCCGCCATCAGGCGCGCAGTCGGAAGATCGACCAGATTGCCGTGCTCGATGGTGCGCACGCCGCAGCGCACTGCGCGCTCGATCGCCTCCGCGGTGTACGCATGCGCCAGCACATAGGTGTGCCGCGCCTTCGCTTCCGCGACGATGGCGCGGATCTCGTCCTCGGAATAGCCGAATGCACCGATCGGATCGGTGGGCGACGCGACGCCGCCCGACGCCATGATCTTGATCTGGTCGGCGCCCATCTGCAGCTCCTCGCGCACCGCCTTGCGCACCGCATCGACGCCGTCGACGACGCGCGCGATCGCGCCGACCCGCACGCAGCAGGAGCAGGTCGGGTCGGCCAGATAGTCCGAGCGGCCGCGCCCGTCGCCATGCCCGCCGGTCTGGCTGAGCGCGCGGCCGGAGACGAACAGCCTCGGCCCGTCGGTGAGGCCAGTGTCGATCGCCTGCTTCAGCGCATAGCCGGCGCCGCCGGCATCGCGGACGGTGGTGAAGCCGCGCTTTAGCATGCCTCGCAGCAGCATGGTCGAGCGCAGCGTCACCAGCACGTTGGCCATCCGCGCCTGCTGCGACAGGTCGAGCTCGACCGCGACCGCGTGCACATGCAGGTCGATCAGGCCGGGCATCAGGGTCTTGCCCTTGAGGTCGATGACGCGATCGGCCGAGGCCTCGATCGGCCGGTCGGAGACCTCCTTGATCAGGCGATCCTCGACCAGCACGTGGTGCCCTTCGAGCAGATCGGAGCGCAGCGGATCGAGCAGCGCGGCATTCTTGAAGAGGGTCGTGGACATAAGGGCCTCCTGTCGAGATACAGCGGCCGCGATCACGCAGCTTCGCTTGCGATGTCTTCCAGTGATCGGCCACGCGTCGGCACGCCCATCAGCACGACGGTGACGGCACCGATCAACAGCACGGTCGTGGTGACGCCGAACACGCCGGCAAAGCCGAAATTCGGGTAGAGATAGCCGACCAGGATCGGTGCAATGATCGCGCCGATGCGGCCGATGGCGGATGCGAGCCCTGCCCCCGTAGTCCTGATCGCGGTCGGAAACACTTCGGCCGTGTAGGCATAGACGCCGGCATAGGTGCCGTTCATGAAGAACGACAGCAGCAGGCCGGCCGCCATGATCTGCCCGTCGCTCGCGGCAAAGGCGAGCCCGAGCGCGCTGGCGCCGCCGAGGATCATGTAGGTCGCGATCGTGGACTGCCGGCCGATCCGCTCGTTGAAGAAGGCGGCGGTGAAATAGCCGGGCACCTGCGCGCAATACATCGCCAGCGAATAGCCGAAGCTCTTGGTGATGCTCATGCCATTCTGGACCAGCAGGCCCGGAATCCAGACGAAGAAGGAGTAATAGCTGAACGTGATCGACAGCCACATGATCCAGGTCATGGTGGTGATCCGCGCCTGGCGGCCGGCCAACAGCGCCGCAAAATTGCTCAGCAGCGTCCCCGACGATACGGCCGGCACAACGGGCTCGGCGACCGGCGGCGGCAGCACGCGGCCCTCGCGCGCGAAGCTCGCCTCGACCTTGTCGAGCACCGCTTCGGCTTCCTTCACCCTGCCGCGGCTTTCCAGCCAGCGCGGCGATTCCGGCAGCGACCGGCGCCACCACAGCAGCATCACGACAGGTATGGCGGTGATCACGAGCACGATGCGCCAGCCATTCTCGTAGGCCGGCACGATGAAATAGCCGAGCAAGGCGGCGGCGACGAAGCCGAACGAGAAGAAGCCGGCGAGCGCGCCGGTGAAGGCGCCGCGGTAACGCCGCGCCACGAATTCCGCGAGATAGGGCGCGATGATCGCGCTTTCCGCGCCAGTGCCCATGCCGGCGACGACGCGCGCGGCGAAGAACGCCGGCCAGCTGTCCACCGTCGCGCTCACCAGCGAAGCCGCACTGTAGAGCGCGAGCGCCGACATCATCACCGTACGGCGGCCGATCAGGTCGCCCAGCGTCCCCGCGAACAGCGCGCCGAACAGATAGCCGACGAAGGTGCTGCTGCCGAGCACGCCGGTCTCGACATTGGTGAGCCCCCAGGCGGTGCGCAGCACCGGCAGGATGAACGCCAGAACGGCGGCATCCATCGCGTCGAACAGATAGCCCAGGCCGCCCATCAGCAGCAGGTGCACATGGAAACGCGCGAACGGCAGGCGCTCGATGCGCGCCGAAATCATCGACATGAAATAGCCCCCCTCCGCCCCGCGGTCGGCACGCGCCGCGAGGTCGGTCCGGGGGGAATGATAGACAAATCAATATTATGGGAATAATTTATAATTGTTATCTGGCACATCACCATTGTGAATATTGCTCGTGTCCTTCCGCACCCTCGACCTCAACCTGCTGAAAGTCTTCGAGGCGCTGATGACCGAGGGCAGCGTCACCCGCGCCGCGAGCGCGCTGACGATGACCCAGCCCGCCGTCAGCAACGCCCTCGCCCGCTTGCGCGACGCGCTCGGCGATCCCCTGTTCGTACGATCAGCCAGCGGAATCCGCCCGACGCAGCGCGCGGTGGCGCTGTGGCAGCCGATCGGCGACGCGCTGGAGCACGTCCGCCACGCGCTCGACGAGGACGCCTTCGATCCGCGGCGCACCGAGGCCGAGTTCAGCCTGTCGATGTCGGATTACGTGTCCTCGCTGGTGATGCCGCGGCTCATCAACCGCTTCAGCGAGATCGCGCCTTCCGCGCGCATCCACACCTTGCCCAACACCATCCTCGAGATCGGCGACCGGCTCGAGGACAACCGGGTCGATTGCGTGCTCAGCGTCTATGTCAACGAGGCGCAGCAGCCGCCGGCCGCGATCCGCTCACGCTCGCTGTGGACCGTCGAATATGCCTGCATGATGCGGCGGGATCATCCGCTGGCGAACAGGAAGCGGCTCAACGCCCGCAGCTTCCTCAGCGCCAAGCACGTCGATGTCAGCCTCGCCGGCAAGACGCTGCCGACCTACGACCAGTTCCTGGCCTCGCGCGGCCTGTCGCGCAATCTGGTCACGACCGTCAATCACTACAACGCCGCCTACGAGATCGTGCGCCAGTCCGACCTGATCGCGGTGCTGCCGCGCGATCTCAGCGCGCAGTCCCGCCACGCGCCCCATCTGCATGCGGTGCCGGTGCCGCTGCCGGCGCCACCGCGCATCGTCAGCCTGTTCTGGCACCAGCGCAACGACACCGTTCCCGCGCAGCGCTGGCTGCGCGAGACGCTGGTGGAGCTGTTCGCGCGGATGGAGTGAACAGGCGCAAGGCGTGCCCCTGTCAGGTCGATGTGGGCGCGGGTTCGATCGACGCGGCGTCCGCGGCCGGCGACGGCCCGTTCCGCACCAGTGGACGTCCAGACAGCCGGTGCAGCGCAAGGTAGCTCGCCATCGCAACACCGATGCCGGTGAGCCACGACAGATCAACTCCGCCGGTCGCCAACGCAAGCGGGCCCTGCATGGCCTTGATGGTGCCCATCTGGAACGCCCACGCCGCCACGAAGCCGGCAGCAAAGGCGATCAGCCCCGCCCAGTTGAAATCACGATCCCGACCCGGCTCCTCGTAGAGCGAGGCGACATCGATGCGGCCACGGCGCACCAGGTAGAAGTCCGCGAGCGTCACGCCGGCCCATGGGCTGATCCAGACGATCAGGGCGACCATGAAGTTGTCGAAGGCATGGGCAAAATCACCCGATTGCAGGAACCCGTACAGGATCACGGAGGCGATCAGGCCGGACAGCACCGAGATCACCCAGCGCGGCCGCCGCAGATCGAGCGCGAGCGACGACAGCGCCGCCGAATAGATCACGACGATGTTGGTCGCGATCGGGCCATGAAGCAGCACCAGCAGCACCGGCAGCGCCATCGTGCCAAAAGCCGCGATGATCAGCTTCGACGGATCGGAACCGGCGCCGGCCGATGCAATGGCCGCACCAAGGAAAGCGAGCCAGACCGTCGGCAGGAACATGCCGAGGAATGTCGCCCGAAACACCTTGGCGGCACTGAGTGAGGGCCTAGTGAAACGCGTATAGTCGGAGGCATAGGTGAGCCACGAAATGCCCCAGCCGATGCCGATCGCGGTCATCAGTTGCGTCGCCGCGGCGAATGCCGGCATGCCGGTGACGGTGGCCGACTGCCACTTGATATCGACGCGCAGGAAGGCCAGCGCGGTCATGACCGCCATGATCAGCAGGATGAACGGCATGGTGTAGCGCTCGAACACTTTGATGGCATTGAAGCCCCAGGCTGCGATGCTGATTTGAAACAGCATCACCAGCACCGCGATCGCGTATTTGAGCTCGATGCTGCCGCCAAGCCCCATCCGATCGAACGCAGCCATGCAGAGATCGAGCACGATCCAGGTGTTGATCGCGACCCACCCCATCGGCATCAGCACCTGTGCCAGTGCCGGCAGATAGGCGCCGCGGCGGCCGAACGCCAGCCGGCCCAGTACCATCTGCGGCACGCCGGTGCGATGTCCCATCAGGCAGAAGGTGGCAAACAGCGCCGCGCCGAACAGATTGCCGACAACGATGACGGCAAGCGTTTGCAGCAGGCTCAGACCGAGCTGGATTCCGAGCGCGCCCAGCACCCAGTTGATCGGCGCGATGTTCGCGCCGGTCCAGATCCAGAACTGATCGAACGATGACGAGGTGCGGTGCGCCGCCGGCACCGGCTCGATTCCGTGGGCATCGAAGCCGGCCTCATCCTGTGCCGGAAGCTGTGTCTGCTTGAGCAACATGTTTCCCCCGTTGTCCGGCGCATTGGTTTGGGCCGGGATGGGGCATCTGAGCAGCAGGCAGCGTTGAGGCGATAATGAGAAATCCTCAAGCCGGGTTGAGACGACATCGAGAGTGAAGTTTGTCGACCCGAATGTCGGCAAATCGGCCGCGATCAGGCTCGCACACCGCGTCACCGTGGCGCGCCGTTTCACTGTTGAGATTTTCTCAACTCGGCTGCCGGATTCGTCAATCACGCCGAGCCCGGCACTCGGTCATTGTGGAGCCGACACATTGCCCCCAATCCAGCCGAGGCCAGGGATGACGACACTTCTGCATATCGATGCCAGTCCGCGCGGCGACCGTTCGGTCAGCCGGAAACTCTCGAAGTCGTTTGTCGAGCACTGGCTGACGCACGAGCCCGGCGCCACGATCATCGCGCGCGACGTCGGCCGCAACCCGCCGCCGCTCATCACGGAGGCGTGGGTGGCCGCCGCTTTCACCGCGCCCGGCGACCGCACGGCGCAGGAGCGCGACGAGCTTCGTCTCTCCGACACGCTGATCGACGAGCTTGAACGCGCCAACGTGATCGTCATCGGCGCGCCGATGCACAATTACGGCATGCCGGCGGCGCTGAAGTCATGGTTCGACAAGGTGATCCGTATCGACCAGACCTTCAGCTTCGATCTCGCGCGCGGCGACTTTCCGCTCGAGCCGATCATGCGCGGCAAGACGCTGGTGGTGCTGAGCTCGCGCGGCGAATTCGGCTTCGGCCCCGGCGGGGTGCGGGAAACCATGAACCATCTGGAGACCCACATCTTCACCTGCGCGCACTATCTCGGGGTACAGGAGAGCCATCTGATCGCGGTCGATTACCAGGAGTTCAACGATGAACGCTACCGGCGATCGCTCGCCGACGCCTTTGCCGCGATCCCCGTGCTGGTCCGGCAGTGTCTTGGAATCGACGAGCCTGTTAACGTCGCGGCGGAATGATGCGCCCATGCCTGTCGGCTGCACGAGGATGATCCGATGATAAAGAATCCCATCCCCTGGCCGAACGGCGCGCGTTGCGCCTGTGCGATCACGTTCGACGTCGACGCCGACAGTCTGATCCACATCGCCCGGCCGAAGGACTCCTTCGACCGGCTCTACCCGATCACGATGGGACGCTACGGGCCGACCGTCGGCGTGCCGCGCATCCTGGAGACCTATCGCCGCCTCGGCCTGAAGCAATCGTTCTTCATGCCGGCCTGGACCATGCAGCGCTATCCGGATGCGGTGGAGGCGATCCTGAAGAGCGGCCACGAGATCGGCCATCACGGCTACATCCACGAGGATCCGACCGAGATTTCCTCGGCGCAGCAGCGCGATGCCTTCGAACGCGCGCTGGACATTCATGTCGCGATGACCGGGCGCAAGCCGCGCGGCTACCGTGCACCGGTCTACAACGCCAACCAGACCACGATCGACCTCCTGATCGAGCACGGCTTTGTCTACGATTCGTCGCTGATGGCCGACGACATCCCGTACCAGATGCGCACCGCGCGCGGATCGCTCTACGAGATGCCGCCGCACTGGGGATCGGACGACTGGCCGCCCTTCGCCCATTATGCGGAGATCGGCTACATGATGCCGGTCAAGTCGCCGAGCGACGGCCTTGCCGCCTCGTTCGAGGAGTTTGAAGCCGCCTACGAGGCCGGCGGATTCTGGATGGGGATCTGGCACCCGTTCCTGACCGGCCGGCTTGCCCGCTGGCGTGTCGTGGAGCGCTGGCTCGAAGAAATCGTTGCCGAACGCAAGGTGTGGTTCGCATCGCTCGAGGACATCGCCGCGCATCTCGACGGCCTGGTCAAGGCAGGCACCTACCAGGTCCGCGTCGAGACCCTGCCCTACTTCACGCAGCCCGTGTCATGACCTGTTCGGGAGCTGCACGAAAGATGGCCGCCTCCCCCCGCAGCCAGTCGATGAACGCCGTCACCGCTTTGCGCCGGGTAGCGCTCGGCGCATCGACGAGACGATAGGCGAAGCCCGCAAGCGCGGGACCTTCGAGCCGGCGCAGCGTGCCCTGACGCAATTGCTCGTCCACCAGCGCATCGCTGCACAACAGCGGCCCGAGCCCGCGCTCGGCGGCGTGCAACGCCAGCGGCTCCTCGCTGTACCAGGAGATGCGGACGTCCCGGCCGGGATCATGATCGGCCCCCGTGAGCCAGGCCGACCACGCCGGCGAATCCAGCGCGGCGTTCTTCCAGCGGAACGCCAGCAGCGAGCGCGAGCGGACGTCGTCAATGCCGAGACGAACACCGGGCGGACAAATCGCGCTCGCCGCAACCGCAATGTAGCGATCGCTGAACAGCACAGATGTCTCGCCGGCGCGGTCGACGCGTCCGTAGCGGATCGCCAGATCGACGCCGTCGGCGCCCGGCGTCCGCACCTCCTCGGTCGCATCGATGTGGACGACGAGGTGAGGAAACGCCGCGTTGAAGCGCGCGAGCCGCGGCATCAGCCAGCGCTCGGCGAAGGCACGCGTGGTTGATACCGTGATCGCATCGCCATCGGCCGGCGGACGGATCGCGGCGAACGCGCTCGCCATACGGTCGAAGCCGTCGCGCAGCATGGGGAACACCGCATGGCCCTCCGCAGTCAGCACGACCGCGCGGCCGGAGCGCTCGAACAGCTTGTGGCCCAGAATTGCTTCGAGTTGCCTGACCTGGTGGCTGATCGCCGTCACCGTGACGCAGAGTTCATTGGCGGCGGCGGTGAAGCTCTCGTGACGCGCCGCGGCTTCGAACGCGCGGACGGCATTAAGCGGCGGCAGCTTGCGCATGATCGGTTCTCCGCGCGGCCTGGATCAGGCGATGAGAAAATGAGCGTCGGTCGGCCGCATATCGTTCACCGGCACCATGTCCTGCGGACAGGCGGAGAACACGATGACCAGATCCATCTCGGCACGCAGCGCCACATACTGCCCGGCCTCGCTGACGGGCGACTTGAAGTCCAGTTGTCCATTGTCGGTGACGGGGACATTCATGAACAGATTGAGCGGAGCCGGCGTCACCGCAGCCGACAGGCCGACCGCCTCGAGCGCGTGCGCCAGATTCTGCGTGCAATTGTCGTGATGGCCGACGGCACCGAGCTGGCGATAGCGGTGAATGTCGCAGGCCGCGATCAGCGTGTCGTGGATACCCGGCGTCGTGTCGGCGACGAAGGTGAGGATCGCGCGGCGCCGGTTGGTGGTCAACGTGTCGCCCACGCGCGGAACGAGCCGCAGCATCGATGCGCGGCTGTGCTCCATCGACATGAACTCGCCGGTGTCGCGGGCATTGAAGGCCCAGGTGTCGACCACCTGCTTGCCATGCGTGTTGACGACCATGACCGTCTCTCCGGCATCGAGGCGAGCCGCCACGCCGTTGCGGGCCGGAATCAGACGGGCGCGGGTCAGATCGATGGTTGCTGCGGTCATGTGGTGCCTCCTCAATGGCTCGTTGCGCCATAGGAGCACCGCTCGTCATGTAATTCTAATAATAATAATTGTGTCCATTATAGCAGATTCGTATAGTAGCTCATGCGCCTCAGACAGCTCGAATGCTTCCGCGCCCTGATGCTCCACGGCACTATGACCCGGGCGGCCGAGCTGCTCGGCATGTCGCAGCCCGGCATCAGCACGATGATCGCGGGCCTCGAGCACGAGACCGGTCTCAGTCTCTTCCTGCGTCGCGGCGGCCGCCTGCAACCGACCCCGGAAGCCAGGCTGTTCTATGTCGAGGCGGCGCGCGCCCTCGAAGCTGCCGAGAACGCGGCGCGCGTTGCGGCCGAGATCAGGTCCGGGCGGCGCGGTCACCTCGCGATCGCGGCCTATCCGAGCATTTCGATCAACCTGCTGCCGCGCCTGCTGTCGCAGTTCGCCAGGAACCGGCCCGAGTTGCAGATCAAGATCATCACGCGGAATTCTGCGACCGTCCGGGAATTGATCTCGACGCAGCAATTCGATCTCGCGGTCGCCGAGCTGCCGCTGGATTATCCGACCTCGCACATGGAGGTGTTCTCGTATGAGTGCGTGTGCATGCTGCCGCATGCGCATCCGCTCGCGAAGCTGAAGCAGATCACCCCTGATGACCTCGACGGCGTCCCGTTCGTCACGCTGTTTCGCGGCGATCCGATCTACCAGCAGCTGGCATCCGCCTTCTCCGAGTATGGCGCGCGCTGGAACGTGGTGGCGGAGACAGAATTCTTCTCGACCGCGTGCCAGCTCGTCGCCGAGGGCCGCGGCGTCGGCATCGTCGATCCGGTGGTGAGCAAGCCCTTCACCGAGGGCCTCGCCATCCGCCCGTTCAAGCCAAAGATCCAGTACCAGATCGCGATCCTCTCCCCGACGCACGAGGCGCAGTCGCAGATGGCGCTGGATTTCGCCAAGCTGCTGCGGCGTGGGTTGCGAGGGTGAGTCGTGGTGGCGGAGCGAGACGCCTTGTCGGCACGCCCAGCGAAATGGGAGGAACGTGTCGAGTTGAAGTTCGTGGAAGCGAGGCCCTTGGCCAGTCCGTCTTCGCTTTCGCTACGCTCAAGCTACGCCGGACACGCTTCGCCCTGACGGGCCAGCGCGGCTGCGCCACGCGTAGCCCGTCAGGGCGAAGCGTGGTGGGGGAGGCAGGACTCGAACCTGCGAAGCCATGAGGCGGCTGATTTACAGTCAGCTCCCTTTGCCACTCGGGACACTCCCCCGTCCAACAGCATCAGACCGGCCGCGCGAGTGGCGGCGGACCGGTCATCGAAATGACGCTGATAACCGGCCGACCCGAAGCGGGTGCGCGGTCGGGCGCGTTTATGGGCGAAGGCGGTCCCCAAAGTCAACCAAGCGGGCCGCCTATTTGGCATACTTTTGCAGGCTGTCGCGATCTCTGTTCCAAACGAGCAATTGCGGCGGCTAGATTCTTGTTTTTGACGCGTTTTCTTCACGCGAACCGCCCTCCCACTTCGCTCGAAAACGCTGTGTAAATTGCCAATGATCGAGAGCCGTGACACAAGCCTCACATGAGCGACCGCGACCGCAAACCCAATTTCCGAGGCAAGGGCGGTAAGCCCTTCCAAAAAGGGCCGAAATTCGGCCGCCCGCCGGCCCGGCGGGAGCGCGAATCCGGTTCCGACGGGCCGGTGATTCTATATGGCTGGCACACGGTGGCGGCCGCGCTTGCCAACCCGGACCGCCAGATCCGCAAGCTTTACCTCACCGAGAACGCCGCCAAGCGCCTTGCCGACGAAAACATCGCGACCCGGGTCACCCCGGAGATCGTCCGGCCCGGCGATATCGACCGGCGCCTCACCCCCGATGCCGTGCATCAGGGCCTTTTGGCGGAGGCCGATCCCCTGCCCTCGCCCGGCATCGACACGCTGGCGCAGGAGGGCATCGTGCTGGTGCTCGACCAGATCACCGATCCGCACAATGTCGGCGCCATCCTGCGCTCGGCAGCGGCATTTGCGGTGAAGGCGATCGTCACCACCGCCCGCCACAGCCCGGAGGCGACCGGCGTGCTGGCGAAGTCCGCCTCCGGCGCGCTCGAGCTGGTACCGATGGTGACCGTGCAGAATCTGGCGCGCGCGCTGAACGAACTGAACGACCACGGCTTCCAGACCGTCGGCCTCGACAGCGAGGGCACCGAGGATCTCGGCAAGGTTCAGTTGCAGCAGCCGATCGCGCTGGTGCTCGGCGCCGAAGGCAAGGGCTTGCGACAATTGACGCGCGAGACCTGCCGCGTCGTCGCCCGCCTCGACATGCCCGGCGAGATCAAGAGCCTCAACGTGTCGAACGCCGCTGTGCTCGCACTCTATATCGGCGCCAGCCGGCTCGGGCTGATGTAAGCGAAAACGCCCGCTCGCTTGACACGAACGGGCGCTGATATCTTTTCGATCGATCGTTGGATCAGTAGTAGCGGCGCAGCACCGGATGGCCGTAGCGATGCGGCGCGTAGCCGTAGCGGTGCGGCGCGTAGCCGTAGCGATAGCCGTAGTGCGGACGGTAGGGCCGATAGTGATGGCGGTAGCCGTAGTGGCGATAGCCGTAATACGGGCGGCCATAACCTTGGCGGTAGTACGGACGCGGCGCCCAATTGCCCGGGCCGGTGTAGCTCGGTCCCTGGTTGACGTAATAGTACTGCTGCGCTGCATCGGGGTAGGCCGCATCCGGGTCAGGCAGGCGTTCGACTGCGCCGTAACCGCCATAGCCGTAGCCGTAGCCACCGCAGCCGCCGCAGCCATAGGTCACGGCAGGCGCGGCATAAACCGGCGCACCGCAAGGGTTGAAACCGCACGCCATTGCGGGCGCGGTCACCATGACGGCCACGGCCGCAATCAGTCCTTTGATCATTTGACGCATTACTCTCTCCTGATGGTCTCTCTGTTCGTCGCTTAGCTCTTGGTGGCTATGAAGGCGCCCCGCGAGGGGCTGTTGATTTGGGGCAGTTGATTTATGGTCCTCGGGGACGCGGTGGCCGCGGGACCGGTCCCGGCAGCGGCTGCGGCCCGTTGAATTGCGGCGCGTAGATCACCGGCGGCGGATCGACCGGCACGCTGGACTGCGCCGGCAGTGGCGCTGACCGGGCCGACCACGATTCATGATAGCTCTCGGCCGGCTGCGGCAGGCGGCGGTTGGCCGGCGGCTCGATCTCGAGGCGGCCGTAACCCGGCATGTGGCCGAGGCTCGGATAATAGTGGCCGACATTCGGCTGGGGATCGATCGGGCGGCCGCCATAGACGGTCGGCACCATCGAGTCGTTGCGGGCCAGCCCCATGGCGCTTTCGACCACGGCGTAGGACGCGTCGACGCCATTGATGATGATGGGCACGCCGGGGCGATTGGGCACGACGATGTCGAAACCGCCGCCGGCCAGCGCCGTCGAGGTCATCGCAGCCAATATCGCCAGCGCAAGACTTCCGCGCATGTTCTACCCAGCGTCCCGAATTGTTCCACCCGCAGCCTAATCCAACGGCTTGGCGGAAGGGTTAAGGACGCGGGCCAAACTGGCGGTAAGCCTAACGCGTAAGCATCGGCATGCGGTCAATGCGGCCGTGCGGGATCAGAAATCGTTAACGGCGGTCCGGCGCGGGAGCATGATCCGGAAAAGTGCGAAGCGGTTTTCCGAAGAGATCATGCTCAAACCAAGAGCCGTTGCTGCGTCAGGTGAAGGCATTCTCGATGATCGAGTGGATGCCGATCGCAATCGTGACCGCGCCGACCGCCATTTGCAGGCCGCGATTGGCCCAGGTCAGCCAGCGCGCGGAGGCCGCGAGCGGCACCGCGATCACGCTGGACAGCACGCCCATCCCGATCATCGAGCCGACGCCGAACAGCGCAACATAGCCGAGCCCGATCACCGGGTTTGGGGCCTGCGACATCGTCAGCACCAACAGCGCCGCCGAGCCCGCCATGCCGTGCATCAGGCCGACCAGCAGCGTCCGCCAGCGGAAGCCGTGGGCGTGGCTGTGCGCCGTGCGGACGTGCGGGCTGGTGGACGCAAGCGCCACGGTGGACGCACGCGCCACGGTTTCGCCGGCATGGCTGTGGGCGTGGAAATGCGTCATGCCGTCGCCATGCGAATGGGTGTGGAAGTGCACGCGATCGCGCCACAGCCGCCACCACACATGCGCGCCGAGACCGACCAGCATGACGCCGACCGCGGTCTCGATCGGCTGCGCCACCGTCGCGGGGATCGCGTGCCCGAGCAGGATCGCGGCGCCGGCGAAGACAAACAGAGTGAGCGTGTGACCGAGGCCCCAGGTCAGGCCGTGCCTGACAATGTCACCGACATGGGTACGGCGCGCCGCGATGCTCGATACCGCCGCGATGTGATCCGGCTCCAGCGCATGCTGCATGCCGAGCAGAAAGCCAAGACTCAAGATTCCGAACATCAATCCCCCGCGCTGGCGCGTGACGGCAGATCAAACACCACATCGCTGACCTTGTCAGGCCGGCACCTCGTCAAACCAGCACCTCGTCAAACAGGCCTTGCATCGCCGACCAGGCGCGGCGGTCAGCCCGCGCATCGTAGAGCGCCGCCTTCATGATCGAGCCGTCGGCGGCCGGGTTGGCAAAACCGTGCAGCGTGTTGCCGTAGCTGATCACCTGCCAGTCGGCAACCTTGGCGGCGCGCATCTCATTCTCGAACGCCGCGACCTGGTCGGAAGACGCCAGCGGATCGTCGGCTCCGGTCAATACCAGCACGCTCGCCCTCACCCTACCCGCTGCCGCAGGCTGCGTGGTCGAGAGCACGCCATGGAAGCTGACGACGGCCTTGAGATCGGCGCCGTCGCGTGCGAGCTCAAGCACGACCGTGCCGCCGAAGCAGAAGCCGATCGCCGCGCAACGGGTAGCGTCGACCTCGGGCAATGCCGTGAGCGTCGCGAGCGCGGCGCGGGCACGTGCGCGGAGCGTAGCGGGATTGGTGCGCAAATGACCGATCAGCGTCATTGCCTGCTGCAGATCGGCCGCCTGCCGCCGTTCGCCGAACATGTCGGCGGCGAACGCCACATAGCCACGCTCGGCAAGCCTGCGCGCCCGCTCCATCGCGAAATCGCCGAATCCGAGCCCTTCGTGGAACACCAGCACGCCCGGACGTTTCACGCCGCGGTCCTCGAACGCAAGATAGCCGCGCAAACTGGCGTCGCCGGCAGCGTAGTCGACGTCACCAGTGTGCATGCAATTCTCGTTAAAGACCGCATCATCCGGAACGCATCATGCGCGAGAGTTACGGAACTTCACACTGGTTTGAACGCAGGGCAAGACCGCGTCGGAACGGTCGCGGCACGGCGAGATTAGCTCTCCACGACGACAAGAGGAGAATCTCGCATGACACGACTCAAAATCCACGGTGCCTTCCTTGGCGCAGCGGCCCTGCTCGCATCCGTGCTGGCAGGCCCTACGATGGCGCAACAGACGATTGCCACGGCTATGCGCTGCTCGAACGCCAATCCGGACGCCCGATGCCAGGCGATGGGATCAGACACCGCCTATCGCCATCATATCTATCGGCGGGACCGCGACTGGCAGAATCCAGGCTGGCAAGACAGTTACAATCGGGTTGACCCTGGCCCGTTCGGGCCCGTCGACGCCGCGGCCGGCGTGGTCGGCGGCGCGGTCGGCACGGCGGCTGCGATCGCGACCGCCCCGTTCGGCGGCCCCGACTATGCCCGCACCCCGATCGGCGGCGAGGAATATGCCCGGCAGAACGGCTTTGTCTGCACCCCCGGCACCTGGTTCCGCGGCGGCGACGGCCTGCGACATCCCTGCCAGTAGTTCAGGCGAACCGCTGACGCGCAAAAGGCGGCCTTCGGGCCGCCTTTTTGCCGCCTGGCCGGTGGAGGCGAAGGGTCGATCCCAACCTCCCGGGTTCTGGCCTTCAGGTTCTGGCCCCGGCGCACCAAGTCTGCTATGCGAGCGCGCAAATCATACCCGTGTCGCCGGCTTAGCTCAGCGGTAGAGCAGCAGTTTTGTAAACTGAAGGTCGGGGGTTCAATCCCCTCAGCCGGCACCATCTTTTCACGAAATCAATGAAGCGGGTCAGTTGACCGTGCCCCGGTACGGGGTACCCAACGTGGTCGCTTTGGAGGCCGGAGCGTTGGACAACCGGTGGTGGAGGCTTGCACTCGCCGAAAACATCCCGCAAAATTGCGCAACAGGGAGCCACAAGCGGATTTCGGGCAGGCACCGGATGACGGAAAAGCAGTTGCGGGTGAGGACGTCGTTGCTGAAGGCAATGCTGCTGGTCTCTGCCCTGCTGATGGGCTACTCGGATCTCATCACCACCAACGAGATCCTGCAGCGGGGAATGGGCGAGCTGAACCCGTTCATGTGGCTCACCCAGGAGTGGCTGGGTGAATGGTGGCTTGTTGCCAAACTGGGATTGACCTACCTCGTGATATGGTTGCTTTGGCACGGCAACAGCGAACGTCAAATGGCTTATGTGGTGGCCCTCATTGCACTGCCCGTCTACAACAATCTGTTCATCCTCGCGGGCGCCAACTGAGCCGACCTTGCGGTTGTGCTGACGAGCCGCCGGTCGCGCTGCTTGGCAGAGTTGCCGAAGCTCGCTGTTTCACAATGGACACGGCCAGACGCGGTTCTGATAATGGACTGGTCCTACTATCTCGTCGGCGTTGCCGTTGTCCTGCTCCTGGTTGCCTATCGCCTGCATGGCGGGCTGTACAGGAAGGACAAGCTGCGCGACGAGCGACTGAATCGGCTGATCGATGAACGCATCGATCGCCTGGACCTGAAGCGCGACAAGCACGAGCCGTCCGAGCCATGAAGACCGGCGGACCAGGCCTCGTCGCGCGCAGCTTCAGTCGGCCGAGATCGACCGTCGACCGCAGCAGCCCCGCCAGCTCGTCGGAGAATACGGCAGCTCCGAGCATGGCGAAGCGGACTTTGTCGGCGGCGAACTGACCGCAGCACGGTTCTTCGACGCAGATGCCGACGCAGTCCGCTGCTGCAAATCTCTTGATGATCCCGTGAATGCCGACCGTGCCGCCGCCGGTGTTGCCTTCAAACCGAAGTGCCTGGGCATCGAGTCCTCCATCCATATCGACACGGCTTGCGCCGCGCGTTGTCCTTTGACCAAGCCGAGCATGTATTCGCGGTTCAATCAAAGAGACTCGCTTGGATTACCCACAACGTTTAACGGAGGCCGTAGTCTTCCGGTCTCCACGAGATGACTCACACCGTCTACGGCACGCACGGGAGTACGCAAGGCACGGGTGACTCGTCGAATGAGCCTCGCTCGCTCGCCAGCAAGGTTGGATGATGACCGTCATCTCAGCATGCTTCGCGAAACGCAACCCAAGCGCGCCGCGGATGTCGGCGATCATCCAGCCTAGCCGGTCGATATCGACCGCAGCCGGGAACAGCCGGACGCCCTGTGCATTGGCAGGAATCGTGGAATCGTCCCCGTAGCATCCCCCATCCCTTGCCTTGTTTCTGTCCTTGCAGCCCGAAACGCGGTATGCAGAATGTAGGATGGGACTCAGCCAATGACCTATTTGATCCTTGCCCGGGACGGCACCAGTCAAATCGTGCTGAAGCGCGACAGCGAAGACGCGGCCGAGAAGAAGGCGCGCGAGCTGAAGGAGATGGGTTGGTTCGAGGTCGAGGTCCGCGAGGACAAGGCCGGCCACCCGGTTACGGCTACGGTGACCGATCGGCCCAACACCCTTCAATGACGCCTGCCCTTCATGGCGTCTTCCCTCCATGACGGCTCGATGAACCTTTGCCGGACGGCCCTTACACATGTGTGAGGAGCCTACGATGTCCGACACAGCCCATTATCGCTTCCAGTCCGATCAGGCGCGACGGCTGGCCCGCCAGGTCACCGACGCCGCGGTGCGCGAAAAGCTGCTCGAAATGGCCGAGGAGTATGGCCGCTACGCCGACCAGATCGAAGCCCGCAGCATCGAACCGGCACCTGCCCAGGCGATGGCTCATTAGGCTCAGCCCGCCCGCTCCCGCCGGCGCACCGGGCCGATCGCGGCCAGGAAGCACCTCGCGAGACCGACGACCCAAGCTTTCAGGTCTGCTCTTGACGCACTTTCTAAAGCCTGCCGCCAAACCGCGCGAAAGCGTCTGAGGATTTGTTCGGAACATTATGCGCCCTCACGCGATTTTCCCCGCATGAGGGTTCGCGAAATCAACCGCAATTTACTCTTTCTGGGCAGCTTCACGCTGCTGAGCGTGGCCGCCGCCGGCATCGTCGCCCTGCTCGATCCGGCGCCCGCGCCGGCCAGCGCCGCGCCCCGGCCGGCCGCGAATCAGGCGCCGGTCCCAAGCCAAGCACCGGCCCAGACGCCGGTCCGGATCGTCGGTACCCCGTTCGTCCCGAACACCAATCCCCGCCAGCGCTGACCGCCCTCGCGCCCAGGCACGTCACAATTTTGTCACCGCGCCTGCAAAACAGGCGTCTTCATCAACCATCATGATGGCGAGTGCTTGATTCCGCGGGGTTGCTCTGATGCAATCCGCGCGCTCAAGGTGCGCCATGAAGTGGATGAAGGAACGCGATCTCCTGATCGCGCAGACAATGGCTTTCGTACAGTCGGTGAAGGGCAAGCTGCCCGACGCCGAGCTGCCGACGGCTGCCCCGCGGACCGCCGTGCCACCAGCACCTGCCCCGCTGCCCGCCACCGCGTCGGTCGAGGCAGCCTTTGACGCAGAGCCAGCCTTTGACGCAAAGCCCGCCGTGGAGGCAAAGCCCGCCCTGGAGATCAAGCCTGCGGCCGAGGTCCAAAGGGTGGTCATGCCGCCGCCGCTGCCGGTGCCGACCGTGCTCGAGGGCCTGCCCCCCGCGCCGCCGCCTTTGACGGTGACCGTCGTGGAAGTCCCGCCGCCGGCGCAGCCGCCGCAATTTGCCAAGCTCGACATCAGCGGCGACTTCGGATCCGAGGTGCGCGAGCGGGTGGCCAATTTCCGCGCGCAGCAGCAGCGTTTCCTCAAGGAGCGCGAGGAATACTGCACCACGACCATGGCCAAGGTCCGCGCCGCGATCCGCGACAACAGCGAGTTGCCGCGCTCCGGCAAGTAACCGGCCCCCGTTCTCCGGACGTTTTCCGAGCCTCAGCCCCGCGCGCCCGATTTCACCGGCTCGGTCAGGAAGCGTCCGCTCGATCGCGTCGGTGCCGGCTCTTCCATGGCATCATCGGCAGGCTGCTGGTCTTCCAGCATCGATCGCAAGCCGGCCACCGCCTGGGTCATGCGCTCGGCGAATTTGGCCGCGGCGCCATCGAGGAACGCCCTGTCCTTCGGCTTCGGCTTGGCGATCCGCAGCTCGAAACGGGACGTTCCGTCCGGGCCGTCCAGAACGGCGCGGGTCATGATGATGCGCGGCGCTCCGGGCACCGGCAGCGTGATCCCGACCGTGAAGTAATCGTCCGGACGCCAGTCGAGCGTCTCCTCGACGTTGGTATGGTTGCCGTGCGCGCAATGGTTTTTGGTGCCGACACCGCGTCGCCCCTTGCCTGACTCCTCGATGATGTCGTCGGCATCCCACCATTTCATCCATTGCCCGGGCACGGTGATGAACTCCCACACCGTTTGCCGCGGCGCGGCGATGTCAAACTCCAGGATCGCGTAGGCGTCTTCGCGCGTCACCTCCAGCCGCGTTTGCGCGTCGTCCTGCTGCCACGCCGTCTCGAGATCGCGGGCCCACAGCGTCACGTCGCCGATGATGTCGATGGTTTCCTGATGCGGGATCAGACCTTGCGCCACCGGGTCGACGCCCATGGCACGGATCGCCGCGTCGCTGTAGAGCGCGTAGGCACGCCCGCCGACCTTCTCCCCCACCGTGTTCTTGAGCAACCGGTGGACCAGAATGACGTCGCGCCCGGCGAGCTCTTCCCTGCCGCCCATCTTCTGCTTCACCATCTCGCCGTGATGGACGACGAATTTGAAATCGAGATCGCCCATCGCGACGCAGGCCTTGCACTCGCAGGTCGAGGCCTGGCGAACGTCGCGCAGGCGCCGGCGGAATTTGAAATAGGCGCCCTCGATCGCGTCCTGCAGCAGCGAGCCGTCGATTGTCCCGGTCGAGTAGACGAAGGCGGCGTCGCCCTCGAACTTGGCGAGGCGAAACGGCGGGCGCAGCCCTTTCACCACCACGTCCATGAAATCGGCGATGATATCCTGCGCGTGGTCGAGCTCGACCGCCGCGAGGAAGTTGGTATAGCCGGAAATATCGGCAATCGCGAAATATGCCGCTTCAGCCTTCGGAAGCATGGAGACCTCCCGCGTAACCTTTTCGTGCGATGACGCAGTCTGTCACACCGCGCCATACGAGGTCGAGGGCGGCGTTAGGGCGCGGTGAGATTGCGTCGAACAGCCACCGAGATGCCGCTGCGCTCCCTCTCCCCGTTCTTACGGGGAGAGGGTTGGGGTGAGGGGCCGCCGCCACGGATACGATGATAGCTGCGTTTGCGGAGACTCCCCCTCACCCGGAACGCATCTAACGATGCGTCATAGCCGAAGCTCGGCTTCGGCGTTCTTGAGAGCGGCCGCCGAAGGCGGCCTATGCCTCTCCCCGCACGCGGGGCGAGGTGAAGCCACCGCGTTTAGCCGCCGCCGATCTTCTCCAGCACCGGCAGCAGATGCTTCAAGAACTCGCCCGGGTTTTCGCTCATCGGGAAATGCCCGAGGCCCTTCATGATGGTGGCCTTGGCTCCGGCAATGCTGTTTGCCACCGCCAGCGTCTCCTCCGGCGTGCAGGAATAGTCGTACTCGCCCGACAGCAGGAACAGCGGGCAGCGCTGGGTGTCGATCTCGGCGACGCGGGCGCGGATATCGCCGTCGATCTTGTAGAAATAGAGGTCGCCCTTGAACACGCCGGGCCCGCCCTGCATGTAGTGCCACAGTGTCTCCCACCGCTCTTTGTCGGGCGCGTCGGGCCCGACCAGGCCCGAGACGATGGCGGCCGCGACCTCGCCGCCATGCACGTCCGGCCGGTGCAGGAAATTCAGGTCGTAATAGGGATCGACATGCGCGCCGGCCTGCAGGCCGATGATCGCACGGAAGCGTTCGGGATGCTCGAGCGCGAGATGCAGCGCGATCCGGCCGCCGATCGAGCAGCCGATCACGATCGGCCTGTGGAGGTCGAGCGCCTCCATCACGGCCAGGATCATCGCCGTGTATTGCGCCGAGGTGAGCTGGTATTCCTCGTCGTGCCAGCCCTGGGGCGGCGACGACTTGCCGTGCCAAGGCATGTCGAAGGCGATGACGCGATGGTTGCGCGTGACCCGCGGATCGTTCATCAGGCCGCGATATTGCCGCCCGTCGGCGCCCGCAGTGTGCAGGCAGAGCAGCGGCGTGCCCTCGCCAGCCTCCTCGACATAGACGCGGTGCGCCCGGCCGGACAGTTCGAGATGCATGTAGCGGCCGATGATCGGTTCGAATGTGGCGCTCATGCGGTCGCTCCCTCGCGGCGCAGCTTGCCGAGCGCCTCCTTGAAATAACGCAGGTTCGCCATGAAGATCTGCAGCTCGCCCTCGGCCTTCAGCACACGGCGCTTGATCAGCGCCATCAGGTCGTTCGAGCCCGGCGGCGGCCGCTTTTCGCAGAACCGGTCCCACTCCTCGTCCGAGGTGCGCAGCGCGAAGGACGACGACGGCATCACGAACGGGCCCCTCGTCACAGCGACGATGCGGCCCTCATGGATCGCGATCAGCCAGGCGGCCTTGCCGATCTCGAGCAGGAAAGTCGTGGTCAGGTAGCGGCCGCGCCGCACCAGGCCGGCGTCGCAATTGACCCGTTCCTTCAGCATCTCGATCATGACAGCTCCACCCCGATCGCGGCCCGTCCGCGCAGGCCGCAGCGGGCACTTCTGCCGACAATGATGGAAGGAATGGCTGGGCCGTCAATCGTTACAGGCGTCGCGCGGCCACCGCGTTTTCGCGTGGGCCGCTACATGCAGGCTTTGGCTGGAGCCAAATTTCCCTAGAGCCACGACCAGACCAGCGCCACGTTGGCGGCACAGGCTGCGAGCAGCACAACCGCAAGCGCGAGCTGCACGCGTTCGTAGGGGGGCTGGTGGATCGCTCTCATGGCTCGGAGCATCCGGCGATTCTACCCGAGGAGTCCCAGAGATTCTTTTTTCCGGGGTTTACCGCTCATTAAGGACTCAGGCCCTCCGGCAAAAGGTCCGAAATGACTCATGTTTTCAGATGCTTGCCCGAATCCAGCTCACGGTTCCGTGATCGGAACGGCGATCTCGTGTGAAACCCGGGACGGGGCCCTGGCGTTGTCGGTTGTTTGGGGAAACGACGAATGCCGTACGCGCTATTCTACCAAGACGCCAAGCTGAGCAAGGCCTACCCGACCGAGGCCGATGTCTGGAAGCTTGCCCGGAAGTCGGGCCTGGTGGTGGATACCGTCTCCGAGGAGGAGAAGTCCTCGCCGCGCCCGGTGCTGGACAATGACTACGAAATCCGGCCGTGCCAGCCCGAGCCGAACGAGGACCCGGCCAAGAACAAGGCCGATGCCGATCGCGAAGCACGTCTGGAGCCGCGGTTGAACTGAGGGACAGTGGGTCGTCCGGTGCGCATGGGCGGACCGGATGCCGGATGCAGCCGTCGTGCTGCCGTTACGGGGTCGCCGTCGCCAGCGACGCCTGTTCGGCGGCGAGCGACACGCAGATTTTCCGCCGATGCAGACCGCGGATCGACCCGGTCACCTTGAGCACCTTGCCGGCCGTGCAGGAGGCGTCCTGCACGAACACGACCTCGTAAGGCGCAAGCGCCAAGGGTTCGGATTTGAGGATGGTCTGGGCGAAGCACGGCACGGAGACCGCAGAGATGATCAGCCCTAACGCAAAGCTACGCATGTTTGTTTGTCCACCAGCCCGGCGATCCCACAATAGCGCATCACGATGAAAGTTCCGTGCAATGCAGGAAATTATTTTTTGCATTGCACGATCAGGCCTGAACATCGGGTGAATGTGGGTGCGCGGGCCCGCGGCAGGCCAACAAAGCGGCAGGCCAACAAAAAGGCCGACCCGAAGGCCGGCCTTTCGATCTCGATGATACGAAGACGCGATCAGTAGCGGGAGCCCACCGGACCGCCCCAGCCGAAGCGGTAGTTGACCCCGAGCTTGACGGTGTGCTCGTCGTTCCGGAAGCTCGCACCGACAATGTCGGCCGGACCGCTGGTGAAGGTCGTCTTGCCGAAATTGTAGTACTGGTACTCGGCCTTCGCCGACCAGTTCGGGGCGAACATGTATTCGAGGCCCGCGCCGACCGTGTAGCCGTCCTTGTGACCGCCATCGGTGGTGAAGGCCGCCGGCACGCCGCCGACCGACGCCGTGATGTTGTTGTTGTCGCGCCAGGCGTAGCCGCCCTTGGCGTAGAGCAGCGCCGGACCCCAAGTGTAGCCGAGGCGGCCGGTCACCGAACCGAGCTGGTCGGTATTGCCGGTCACGACCGTTCCGGCGGGGAACGTCAGGCCATTGTTCGAGGAGCTCGGCAGCCAAGAGTACTGCGCCTCGACACCCATCACCCAGTTGGGCGCGAACTGATAGTCGAAGCCGCCCTGCACGCCACCCATAAAGCGCGCGTCGCTGCCCATCAGATTGGTGCCGTCGGTGAACGCGCCGCCGACATGGCCGCCGATATAGAAGCCGGTCCAGTTGTAGACGAGCGCCGGGGCGGTATAGGGCGGCGGTGCCTTGGTATAGGTCCGGGCCGGGATATCAGCCGCAAATGTCGGGCCCGCAAGGGCGGCCAGCGCGACTGTGCCGAGCAAGAACGTCTTCATCTCTGATCCCCGTTACGAACGCTGCGCTGTTAAGCCAAACAACGTGACGCCAATTAGGTTGCTTTGGGGCAATGCCTGACCTGTGATGTTTCCGACCTGTGACAGGGTCGCAACAACGCCCGTTTGTTCCTTGGCACAGAAGGTTTTTTCACGGGTTAAGCAGCCGCATTTCGGCTGTATGTAAGTCGCAAACGGCTAAGGTGAAGTTCAGCGCTCCCCGAAAAGTGATCGGAGTTCGCTAACGGTCTGCTCAGGCTTGCTGCTGCGACGGCCCGCTGTGCCCCAAAGCGCGATGAGATCGCGCTTTGGCTCCTTGTTTGGGCATGATCTCCGCGCAAACGCTACACGTTTGTCGCGAGGGAAAACCGGTTCGCACTTTTCCGGATCATGCCTAGCGCGCCATTTTTTCCAGATCCGGAAATGCCGCGTAGGACGCGCCGGCGCAGGGCTCGGCGGCGTTGTCGAGGATGCGGTCGAGCCGGCCGTCGACGAACAGGACGCCGCGCTCCCGGGCCGGGCGGTAATTGCCGTCGGTATCCTTTGCGCTGTAGCGCAGGCAGACCACGTAGCGCAGCCGGCCGCCGACCGTGCGCTGCACCGGCTCGGCAATCCCGGCTTCGCGGACCCCGACCGGATTGTTCAGGTAGGTCCGCATGAAGGCCAGGATCTGGTCGCGGTACCGGTCCGGAAACGGCTGGTTGGCGACGCCGCGATCGTCGGTGAAAGTGGTCGAGCTTCCGCCGTCGTCGCTGGTGAGGCAGCCGGCAAGCGGGATCGAGAGCAGCAGGATCGCCGCCAGTTTTGATGAAGTCCGCAAACGACGCTGTTTCATGAGTCCCCGGCCGCGTCTCATAAACCGCCAGGCTGGGAATTCGCAACTCGCTTGTTCCTGCCGAGCCGGCGCCCAGCGTCGCAACGGAAGCCCCGACGCACTCCGGCCCGCCGCCATTGGGGAAGCAATGGACGGACGGGCCGGTTCTGCATCCAAGGGCGCAGCGGGGCAATGTGGATCGAACGACGCCCTTCGGATCAGGCTCAGCCGCGCTTGATCAGCCGCGCTTGGCCGGCACGACGTGCTTGGTGGCGACCTTCGCATGGATGTGCTTGGTCGCATGCTTCGGCGCCTTCACCTTCAGCATGCCCATGTGCTTGTGGTGGCGGTGATGGCGGTAGTGCTTGTGGTGCATCTTGGCGTTGGCGTTGCGCACCTTCGACGGCAGCTGCTCGCTCTTGATGACGGGAGCGGCCTTGGTCGCCGGGGCGGTCGTGGTCACCGGCGCGGGCGCAGCAGTCTTGCCGGCCTCAGCGGCGAGCGCGGGCGCTGCGATCACGGACATGGCGAGCAGCGCGGCGGAAATCGTCTTCAGCATGGTGGTCTCCTCTGCGGGATCGAGAGGTCTCCGGCCGGATGGTCGGCCTCACCGATCAATGCACGTGACCTTATGGGCCGCGCACTGAACCCGTTCTGAAGGGCGCTGACGGTATTCATTCATGTGAATGACATCTTGGTCATGTTGGCCGCCCCCTGCCGGCGAGGATCACGCAATCGTGGGACCGGGCGGGAATGTTCTGCACCCTCGGGTGTTCAAGTCAGCAGGCTTGGGTGTAGGATTACCGAGCACGATCAGGAACGATCAGGAGCAACCAGGAATGAGCAAGTCGCCGAAGTTTCTTTGGAAGTTTTTGGGCCTCGCAGTGCTCTCGATGACGCTCGCCGCCGGGCCGGTCATCTCGGCCTACGCCGCAGGCGGCGACAATCCCTCCCCGCCGGCTTCCGACAGCGGCAGCAAGAGCAAGAAGGCGAAGAAGGACAAGAGCTCCGCGATCGACGATCAGAAGTTCCTGGCCGGCTATCACGCCGCCTATGCCACGATCTACGACAAGCACGACTATACCGCCGCGATCGACCAGCTGAAGGCGCTCGGTCAGGATGACCGTGCCGACGTCGCCAACCTGATCGGCTATTCCTATCGCAAGCTCGGCGACTACAAGGTCTCGCAGATCTGGTACGAGCGCGCGCTCAAGGCCGACCCGGCCCATGTGCGCACCTGGCAGTATTACGGCCTCTGGCAGGTCGAACAGGGCAACCGCGACCAGGCGCAATATCACCTGAACCGCATCGCCCAGCTCGCCGGCACCAGCAGCGACGAATATCGCTCGCTCGCCGCAGCGCTGGAGAAGCCCCCGGGCACCGGCCTGGTTTACTGAGCAGGCGAACCGTTCAAACATCCAGCCGGCGCGGTCATGCAGGACCCGCCGGCTTTTTGCTGGGCCGTAAAGCCGCAGGATGGGTGGAGCGCAGCCTACGGGTAGTGCTCGAGGCGCCGGTCGGGCTTTTGCGGGCGACTCGCGCCGACCGTGCTGCCGTCAGCTGGCTTCGCCGGGTGCGCGGCCTTCGCGATCGGTGGCCCGCCGTCGCCGGTCTGCTTGCTGGTGTTGATCGCCTGGCCGGTGGTGACGTTGGCGGCCTGCCCGGCCCCCGCTGAGCCGGCCGACGGACCGGAGCTCTGCGCCAACACGGTTCCCGATAGCACCAATGCCGCCATCAGTATTGCCGCGTTGACTGTCATGGAGGGGGCCTTCTGCGCACGAATGATGCACAGCAACGCGCCGCTGCCGCGGACGTTCCCCCGGCACCATCATTTAAGGTAAATGCAAGGCGAATTCCCGCGCCCTTGCCACGCCTCGGGCAGCAGCACACGGGGCAGGTGCGGCTCAATCAGCCATGCGCCGCCGTCGGGCTGCGCAGCGCCGCCGCGCGATACTCGGCCCACGCCTGCCGCAGGATTTGCACCGACGAGGTGAGGAATATCATCGCCATCACCGCGGCGACCGCGAGATCGGGCCAGGCGGTGGCCGTTTCCCACACGCCGAGCGCGGCCACCATCACGATGAGATTTCCGATCGCATCGTTGCGCGAGCAGAGCCAGACCGAGCGAACATTGGCGTCACCGTTCTTGTAGGGCAGCAGCAACAGAACGGACGACAGATTCGCCGCAAGCGCCAACGTCCCTATCGCGCCCATCACCTCGGCCTTCGGCACACCGAGAATGAGGGTCTGGTAGACCGTGGAGCCGACGACCCAGAGCGCCATCAGGCTCAGCGAAGTGCCCTTCAGCAGCGCCGCCGACGCACGCATCCGCAGGCCGGCGCCGATCACCGCAAGACTCAGCCCATAGGTGACGGTATCGGCCAGGAAGTCGAGCGCATCCGCCTTGAGCGCCTGCGATCCGGCAAGCTGACCCGCGATCATCTCGGTCAGGAACATCGCGCCATTGATGGCGATGACGGTCCAGAGCACGCGCTTGTAGCGCGGATCGAGGCCGTCAAACACCGGAACGCCGCCCGAGCAGCCACACGCATCAGCCGTGAGGTTGCGATCCAACGCCGGCGCGCCGGCCTTCTTCGGCAACGTCAGCGGCGGTGGCGCACAGCATTCGGAGGTCTTCTGCTCGCAGCAATCGCTCATCGCCTGTCCTTCCAGACGACAGGATAAGGCCGTCCACATAGTGCATTCAAGCCGATCCGCCTGGAACAGCTCTGCTTTGACGATCATGTCTCGTGCTCGTTGCGGCTGCCGGCTGCGCTTCAGCCGACAGCCCATCGCGCGCGAAGCGACGATACGGGTGTCGCCTCACTTCGCCTTCTGGATCGCGGTGACGGTGTAGCCGCCGTCGCCCTCCTGGGCTTCGAACTTGACCTTGTCGCCGACCTTGACCTGCTTGAGCAGCGCGGGATCCTTGACCCGGTAGACCATCGTCATCGGCTCGTCCATGCCGAGGCTCTTGGCCGGGCCGTGCTTGAGCGTGATCTTGCCCGCGCCCTCGTCGATCTTCTTGACCTCGCCGTTGATGGCTGCGGCCTGCGCGAAAGCGCCGCCGAATGTCAGCGCCAGCAAAGCTGCGGCTGCAATCCGGATCATCCTGTTCATCGTTGTCGTCCTTTCCCTCGTTGCTGGTTTCATTTCACGATGACGCGGCCGGTCATCCCGTAGTCGCGGTGATCGGGGATCAGGCAGGAATATTCGAATGTTCCGGCCTTGGTGAACTTCCAGACGATCTCCGCGGTCTTCTTGGGCGCGAGGCGGACGCCGTTCGGATCGTCATGCTCCATATGCGGATGCTTCTTCATCACTTCGGCATGCTTCAAATTCTCCTCGGTGGTCGCGAGCAGGAATTCGTGATCCTCGGTGCCGGCATTCTTGATCACGAAGCGGATCTGTTCGCCGCGCTTGACCTCGATGCGGAACGGCGTGAACTCCATCTCCTTCATCTCGACCTCGACCGTGCGCGACGGCTTGCTCGGATCGCCGGGCTCGCCGGCCGAATAGGATTGGTGACCGTGTTTTTCGTGACCGCGCGACGGCGCCGCGGTGATCGACAGCGCAATGAGCGCAATGCCGATCGTGGTGCGGTGATTCATTGGATTCTCCATTCTGAGTTTGTTGCTTGCTTTTCGTTGGACGGCGCGTCGATCCGCTACATCTTCATTCCCTTCATCGATGGCTTGCTCTTCCGCTCGGGCGCGGCCGGTTGCTGCCGCGCGGGCTCGGCCACTGGCGCCTCGACCTCATAGGCAACGGTGCCCGGCGGATAGTTGTAGGGACCGGGATCGGCGTAATCGTCGCGGCCGAGCCCCTCGCGGATCTTCATCACCGTGAACATGCCGCCCATCTCGATCGGGCCGAATTGTCCGGTTCCGGTCATCATCGGCAGCGTGTTGTCGGGTGCGGGCATCTCCATGTTGCCCATCGCCATGCCGGTCGATCCCATCACCATCGCGTCGGGCGCGAGCTTGCCGACTGCCTTGGCCAGATCCTGGCGCGACACGCCGATGAAATTGCGCACGTCGTGGCCCATCGCATTCATGGTGTGGTGCGACTTGTGGCAGTGAAACGCCCAGTCGCCTGGATTATCGGCGAGCATGTCGAACGCCCTGACGGCGCCGACCGGCACGTCGGTCGTGGTCTCCGGATATTGCGCGCTCTGCGGCACCCAGCCGCCATCGGTGCAGGTCACCGCGAAATTGTGCCCGTGCACATGGATCGGATGATTGGTCATGGTCAGATTGCCGATCCGCACGCGGATCCTGTCGCCGAGCCGGATCGGCATCGGATCGATGCCGGGATAGACGCGGCTGTTCCAGGTCCACATGTTGAAGTCGGTCATCTCATTGACCTTCGGCAGATAGGTGCCGGGGTCGATGAGATAGCTGCTCATGATGAAGACGAAGTCGCGGTCGACGGGACGGAACGCCGGATCGCGCGGGTGCACGATGAACATGCCCATCATGCCCATCGCCATCTGCACCATCTCGTCGGAATGCGGGTGGTACATGAAGGTCCCGCTGTGCTTCAGCTCGAACTCGTAGACGAAGGTCTTGCCCGGCTTGATGTGTGGCTGGTTGAGGCCGCCGACGCCGTCCATGCCTGACGGCACGATCATGCCGTGCCAGTGCACCGTGGTATGTTCAGGCAATTTGTTGGTGACGAAGATGCGGACCTTGTCGCCTTCGACCGCCTCTATGGTCGGTCCCGGCGCCTGGCCGTTATAGCCCCACAGATTGGCCTTCATGCCGTGGGCGAATTCGCGCACCACCGGCTCGGCGACGAGATGGAATTCCTTCCAGTCGCCGTTCATCCGCCATGGCAGCGACCAGCCGTTGAGCGTCACCACAGGCCGGTAGTCGGGCCCGCTCGACGGATGCAGCGGCGGCTGCATCACCGCTCTGTCCATGGTCTGCGCTTCCGGAATGCCGGCAGCCTGGACGCGGCCGCTGACCGCGCTTGCCGTGACCAGCGCCGCGCTCCCCAAAAATCCTCGACGTGAAAACATCTACGTCTCCTCTTAATGATCGCCGGCCGCAGGTGCGGTCGAGGCGATGGCGGATGGTGTCGATGGCGCGGCCGCCGGGCCGCCGCCGTTGATCGCGGTCTGCAGGTCGGATTGCGCCAGCCAGAAGTCGCGTTTGGCATCGATCGCTGCGCGCAGCGAGCCGAGCCGCTGCCGCGCTTCGGTCAGCAGCGCGAACACGTCGACCTGCATGCTGGAGAAGCGCAGCTGCATCTCCTCGGTGATGATCTGCCGCAACGGCAGCACCTCGCGCTGGTAGTGGCTCGCGATGTCGTAAGTGGAGCGATAGACGCGGTACGCGTCGCGCGCCTCGGAGCGGACATTGATGGCCTCCTCGGTCAGCCGGTTCATGGCCTGCCGGTAGGTCTCGGCCGCCTGACGCACCCGCACCTCGCCGCCGTCGAAGATCGGGATCTGGAACTGGACGTCGAAGCCGCGCTCCCTGAACGGCGGGCCTTCCGGATCGCGCGTCCGCCTGTCGATGCCGGCGACATCGAGCAGCGTGACGAAGCGCGTCGCTTCGGTGAGATCGAGCGCCTTGGCAAGCGCGACAATCTCCATCCGCGCGATCTGCAGATCGACGCGATGACCGACCGCCGCGACCTCGATCGACGGCTGTTCCAGTGGCCGCTTCGGCAGCAATGGCAACTTGCTGGGGAGTCGGAAGCCGAGATCGCCGTCCCAGAGCCCGAGTAACCGCGCCAGCCGCTCGCGCGAACTCGCCGCGTTCTGCCGCGCGTTGGCGAGGTCGGCCGTGATCTCGGCGTAGAACACCTGCTCGCGGGCCTGGTCGAGCTTGTTCATGCCGCCGGTCTCGCCAAGTTTTTTGGCGAGCTGCGCGGTCGATTCGGCAGTCGCCTTCGCATCCGTCAGCAGCGCGATCGTCTCGTTCGCGGCCACAACAGCGACATGGGCACGCCGCACCTCGGCAGCGAGCCGCAGGGTAGCGAGCGCGGCCTTGAGCTGTGCCTGGCGGAAGCGCTCGCGCGCGATTTCGGAGCGGGCCGGCAGCGTCGCCAGCGCCAGGATGTCGCCGACCACCTGCCGCTCGACCTCGCTGGCGCCGTTTCCGGTGATGCGTTGTAACGAGAAGGTCGGATTGGGCGGCAGGCTGTCGGCGACGAGGTCCGTCTCCGCCAGCGCCAGATCGCTATAGGCTGCCTGCAAGCCCTTGTTGTTCAGCAGCGCGAGCTGGACGGCGGCATCCGCCGTCAGGTTGCGCGCCAGCAGCCGCTTCACCGCGGCGTCGACGGTCGTGGCTTCGTCTTTGGTACGAACGAAGGCAACGTCCTTGCCGATCGCCTGCTCGGTCACCTCGGAGACGACGCCCATGCCGCTGTCGGGCGAGAACGACGCGCATCCCGCGAGCGCGGATGTCAGCAGCAAGATCGGCACGATGGCCAGATGTCGCATGGCGCCCTCCTACCGATTCGAATTGGTCGGCGGCGTCACGCCGTCGTTGCGCGCGCGCCAGGGCAGCGGCGTCGCCGGACGCAGGCTGCTGTAGGGCGCGATCGTCGAGCGGTCGCCGACGCTGGCGCTGCCCGCCGACGGGTTTGCCGGATCGCCTGCGACGGCAAGCGGCCGGCCGTCGGCCATGCAGCCGGCGAGCGGCGCGGCCGCGATGACGGCGGCGGCCATCCGCGACAAGAATGTGGATGGCGTACGCCGGCCAAGCCTGTTGCCAAGCCGTGTGGCCACGGCGGCGAGTCTCGCCCCGAAATGCGAAAACATGGATCTGTCCCGATCGTCAGATGAATGACAGGCATGCGCACGCGAGCGCGCGGCGCAGCCACGATGTCAGCTGAGGATCAGGCGATGGGGGGACGATAGAGCCGCGCGGGCGCCTCGCTGTGCAGGCTCTGGAAGGCCTCGGCGAGACGGGTCGCGATCGGGTGCAAGGGAGCAGCGACGGACGGAAGATCGGCCGGCAGCGCCGACACGCACATCATCGCGCAGCACGGCCCCGGCGCGTTCTTGCCGTCGTGGCTGTGCTTCACCGGTGGTTCAGCGCCATCGGCGGCGTGATGCATATGCATGCCGCCATGATCGTGGGCGGCATGATCGTGCGCGGCGCCATCCGCATGCACCATCGAGGCATCATGCACCTGTACCGCGGCGGCCGGCTGGACCTCATCGGTCAGGCACGGAAACGGCGCCCCGAACGCGAGCGCGACGGACGGCGCGAGGACGCAAAACAGATAGGCCAGGATGATGGAACATCCCGCCCGTATCCGCCCTGACCTCGTCAATCGCACCAACACTTGCGTGATCGCCCCGAACTCGCCTCGCCCGCACCCCGACAGCAAATCAGTTGACCGCGAACCGCCATCTTATATACCCCCGCAGGGTATCATTCAATCCGGTTTGAACCAGCCGACGAATTCGCAACCCCTGCTACACGCGGTCGCACGACCGGCGCAACGACATCCGCTTCCGGCACCCTCGTGCGAAGCGCCAAGCCCTTCACGACGGCGAAGATCGCGGGAATCACGATCAGCGTCAGCAAGGTCGACGAGATCATACCACCGATCATCGGCACCGCGATGCGCTGCATGATCTCGGAACCGGTGCCGGTGCTCCACATGATCGGCAGCAGCCCGGCCATGATGGCAACCACCGTCATCATCTTTGGCCGCACCCGCTCGACCGCGCCCTCGATGATCGCGTGGTTGAGATCGTCGCGACCGATCGTGCGGCCCTCGGCGACGCGACGCGCGGTGATCTCGGCCAGCGCCTGGTTGAGGTACATCAGCATCACGACACCGGTCTCGGCGGCGACCCCGGCCAGCGCGATGAAGCCGACCGCGACCGCAACCGACAGGTTGAAGCCGAGCGCCCACATCAGCCAGAGCCCGCCGACCAGCGCGAACGGCAGCGACAGCATCACGATCATGGTCTCCGCCACCGAGCGGAAGTTGAGGTAGAGCAGCAGGAAAATGATTGTCAGCGTCACCGGCACCACGATCTTGAGCCGCGCCGCGGCGCGTTCGAGATATTCGTACTGACCGCTCCAGATCACGTAGGCGCCGGGCGGAAACTGCACGGCGGCCTGCACCGCGCGCTGCGCATCCGCGACATAGCCGCCGAGATCGCGATCGCGGATGTCGACATAGATGTAGGTCGCAAGCTGCCCGTTCTCGGTCCTGATCGTGGTCGGCCCGCGCGCCGGCGTGATATCGGCGACCTCGCCGAGCGGCACGGCGCCGCCCGCCGGCATCGGCACCAGGATGTCGCTCGCAATCGCGCCCGGATTGTCGCGCAGGTCGCGCGGATAGCGCATGTTGACGGTGAAGCGCTGCCGCCCCTCCACGGTCGTGGTCACGGTCTGACCGCCGAGCGCAGTTGCGATCGTGTCCTGCACGTCCTGCACCGCGATGCCGTAGCGCGACAACGCCTCGCGGTTCGGCGTGATCTCGAGGTAGTAGCCGCCGAGGCCGCGCTCGGCATAGGCCGACGAGGTGCCAGGCACGCCCTTCACGACCTGCTCGATCTGGCGGGCGAGCTTGTCGATCACCGCGAGATCGGGGCCGATCACCTTGACGCCGACGGGGGTGCGGATCCCGGTCGACAGCATGTCGATGCGCGCCTTGATCGGCATGGTCCAGGCGTTGGAGACGCCGGGGAATTGCAGCGCCTTGTCCATCTCGGCGATCAGGCCGTCGAGCGTGAGGCCCTTGCGCCATTGCTGTTTCGGCTTGAGGTTGACCACGGTCTCGAACATCTCCGACGGCGCCGGGTCGGTCGCGGTCGCGGCGCGGCCGGCCTTGCCGTAGACCGAGACGACCTCCGGAAAGCTGTGGATGATGCGGTCCTGCATCTGCAGCAGCTCAGCCGCCTTGGTCACCGAAATCCCCGGCAGCGTGGTCGGCATGTAGAGCAGCGTACCCTCGTTGAGGTCGGGCATGAACTCGGTGCCGAGCTGCCGGGCCGGCCAAATCGTGACGGCGATCGCTGCGAGCGCGAGCAGGATCACCAGCGTCTTGGCCCGCAACACGCCGTTGATGACGGGACGGTAGATCCAGATCAGGAACCGATTGATCGGATTCTTGTGCTCGGGGACGATCCTGCCGCGGACGAAGATCACCATCAGCGCCGGCACCAGCGTCACCGACAGCAGCGCCGCTGCCGCCATCGCAAACGTCTTGGTGAAGGCGAGCGGCGAGAACAGCCGCCCCTCCTGCGACTCCAGCGTGAAGATCGGCATGAACGACACGGTGATGATGAGCAGGCTGAAGAACAGCGCCGGTCCCACCTCCGCCGCGGCCTCGATCAGGATCGCGACCCGCGACCGGCCGGGCTCGGCCCGCTCCAGGCGCTTGTGCGCGTTCTCGATCATCACGATCGCCGCATCGATCATGGCGCCGATCGCAATCGCGATGCCGCCGAGGCTCATGATGTTGGAGCCGATCCCGAGCAGCTTCATCGCGCCGAACGCCATCAGCACGCCGACCGGCAGCATCAGGATCGCGACCAGCGCGCTGCGGACGTGCAGCAGGAACACGAAGCAGACCAGCGCGACCACGACGCTCTCCTCGAACAGTGTGCGCTTGAGCGTGTCGATCGCCGCATAGATCAGGTTGGACCGGTCATAGACCGGCACGATCTCGACCGACTTCGGCAGGCTGGTCGCGATCTCGTTGAAGCGTTTCTTGACGTTTTCGATCACGTCGAGGGCATTGACGCCGAAGCGTTGCAGCACGATGCCGCTCGCCACCTCGCCCTCGCCGTTCAATTCGGCGATGCCGCGCCGCTCGTCGGGGCCGAGCTCGACGCGGGCGACGTCGCGCAGCAGCACCGGCGTGCCGTTGTCGGTCTTCAGCACGATGTTGCCGAGATCGTTGATGTCCTTCAGATAGCCCTTGCCGCGAATGACATATTCGAATTCGGAGAGCTCGACGGTGCGGCCGCCGACGTCGGCATTGCTGGCGCGGATCGCATCGCGCATCCGCTGCATGGTGATGCCGCGGTCGCGCATCCGCTGCGGATCGAGGATCACATTGTACTGCTTGACGAAGCCGCCGACGCTCGCGACCTCGGCGACGCCTTCCGCTCTGGCGAGCGCGAATTTCAGATTCCAGTCCTGGATGGTCCGGGTGTCGGCAAGATTCAACTCTTTCGACATCACGGCATATTGGTAGACCCACCCCACCCCGGTCGCATCGGGACCGATGGTCGGCGACACGCCGGCCGGCAGCCGCGACGCCGCCCCGTTGAGGAACTCGAGCACCCGCGAGCGCGCCCAGTAGATGTCGGTGCCGTCCTCGAAGATGACGTAGACGAAGGAGACGCCGAAGAACGAGAAGCCGCGCACGACCTTCGACTTTGGCACCGTCAGCATCGCCGTGGTCAGGGGATAGGTGACCTGGTCCTCGATCACCTGCGGCGCCTGGCCGGGATACTCGGTGTAGACGATGACCTGGGTGTCGGAGAGATCGGGGATCGCATCGAGCGGCAGATGCAGCAACGCGTAGAGACCCGCGGCAGCCGCAAAGCCGGTGCCGAACAGCACCAACAGCAGGTTGCGCGCCGACCAGGCGATGATGCGGGCGATCATGGCCGGCCTCCGTCCGTCATCTGGCCGTCGGCTGTTGCCGCTTGCGCAGCGTCGGCCTCGGCGAAGCCCTTGATCGCGGCTTTCAGGTTGCTTTCGGCATCGATCAGGAAGGTCGCCGACGTGACGACCGCATCGCCCTCCGCGATCCCGTCGCGGATTTCGACATAGCCGTCGCCGCGCCGCCCGAGCTTGACCTCGCGCGGCTCGAACCGGCCGTTGCCCCGGTCGATCAGCACGGTCTGCCGGCTCCCGGTGTCGAGGATGGAGTTTTCCGCCACCGTCAGCACCGGCGCCGCGCTGCCAATGTCGATCTCGGCGTCGACATACATGTCCGGCAGCAGCGCGAGATCGGCATTCTGCAATTCGATCCGCACCCGCGCGGTGCGCGTGTCCTTGTTGACCTGCGGATAGATCACGCTGATCTGGCCCATGAACGCGCGGCCAGGATAGCTGCGGGCCCGTACTGCGACCTTCTGCCCGACCACGATGTTGCCGAGATCGCGCTCGGCGACATCGACCAGTGCCCACACGACGGAGACGTCGGCGATCCGGAACAGCACGTCGCCGGGCTGGGCACGCATGCCCTCGATCGCGGCACGCTGCAACACGATGCCGTCACGCGGCGACAGCCACTGGATCGCGAGCGGCACCGCGTGGCTTTTCTCCATCTCGGCGATGATGGACTCGGGAACGTCGAGATTGGTCAACCGCTGCTTGGAGCCGCGTCCGTAGGGCTCGATATTCGCGATCGCTTTCGAGGTCATGGTCGCGACATATTCGGCCGCGGCGGACGACACCGCCGGGCTGTAGATCTCCATCAACGGCTGCCCCTTGGTCACCCGGCTGCCGGTCGTGATGTCGGCGACCTTCTGCACGTAGCTCTCGGCCCGCATCGCGATGACGGAGACGCGCCGTTCGTCGAGCTGGATCGTGCCGGGGGCACGCACGAGCGTGCGGATGCGACGCATCTCCGCCGCTTCGGATTTGACGCCGGTGCGTTGGATTTTTCCGGGCGACAGCGTGATCGAGCCGTCGTCGCTGTCCTCGCCGTCGTAGACCGCGATGTAGTCCATCCCCATTGAATCCTTCTTCGGCACCGGCGAGGTGTCGGGAAGCCCCATTGGATTGCGATAATATTTGACCTTGCGCGCGCCCTTGGCGTCCGCCGGCATCGACATTGGCGCGTCCGGCTCGTCGAAGCTGAGATCGGCGCCGGCGGCGACGGGCTGGTAGTTGCGGCCGTCAGACGTCTTCTTCGGCGTCAGCGAGTAGGACGGCTTGCCGTCCGGATCGCGGAAATAGATCGGCGCGCCGGCTTCCGCCGCTTGCGCAGCAGGAGCAACGAGATTTGCGCCCGGCCACGGCGGCACGCCGCGACCGAGATATGCGACGCCTGCCGCTGCAACGATCGCAGCGGCAACGCCTGCCAGAGCGAGCCGGTTCATTTTCCGGCCGTGACCACGAGCTTGCTTTCGACCGTGCCGGTCTCGCCCTGCACCTTCGCGCCGAGCGACAGCTGCCAGCGCCCGGCCATGCCGAAATTCGCCTTGAACCGATAGGTGCCGGGTTCGGTCCCCGGCATCGGCGTGACCTTGGTGGCCATCTCCTGCATGCCGTCCGGGGCCATGTCGAGCCGCGTCGCGAAGATCACGGCGTCAGGTACGGCCTTGCCGGTCTTGGTGTTCGTCAGCCGGACGGTGACAACCTTGTCCGGACCGGCCTGAACCGTCTGGTCGACGAGCTGGAATTCGTAGTCCTTGATGTCGGCGAGCGCGACAGTGGCGGTGCCAGTCAGCGCGAGGCCGATGAGCGCGGCCGCTACGGCACGCGGCGTATTGAACGACGTCATTTCGTTTTATTCCTCGATTGGATTTGGTCTGCCGCTTGCGCGGCACGCGACGTCCACGCGCCCCAAAGGTCGCGCGGCAGCAACCGGCGCTTGCGGCGCCAGTCAGACCAAATGTCGAGGAGGATGGTCGGGAGGCGGACGGACCAGCCCGTCAGCGACCAGATCGTCATGCGGATGCAATTGCAGCTGCGTCGACGGCCGCACCGCGAGGCCGACGGTCGATGGTCCCTCGTGCAGGACCTTCAACATGCAAATCGCAACCAGCGGACAATCCCGGCAATCATTGCTGTTCTGCTTGTCGGGGCAGCACGGCATATCGGCCGCCATGTCCGACATGTCCGCCATCTGGCTCATACCGGTCAGCGCAGATCCGGCCGCCGCGGGCGTCGCCAGCGGCGCAATTGTCAGGCCTGCCGTCACGAGGACGGCGAGCAGCAATCTGAACAATTGGCGAACATTCATGTCGCCACAGTCTCACAAAGGACGGGCGCTGAAAAGGTCACCCTGTTCACAACTGCACTAGCGGGAGATTGGGTGGTTAATCGTTCATCCCGGCCTGGCGCCCGCATGCCTCGCCTATCGAGACTTCGGGCCGCCGTGATAGCGCCACGGCGTCCGGGCTGCGTCTTGCGCGGTTGCCGACGCCACCGCAAGCGGCGCGAGGATTGAGAAGGCAAGCAGGCATTTGTTGATCGACATCATCGGCTCCATCATTTTCCTGAAGCGCATTGATTTGCGCTTCTGATCATGAGTTCGGAGCCGATGTTTCCCCGGTTACACGCTCACGCCGACGTGAGAGGTCCGATCACTGCCTTTCACCAGCGCAGCAATCGCGGTCCCAATGCCGCGCCTGCAAGTGTGCACAGCACGATCGTGCCGCCGTACCACAGCGCGACAAAGGGCAACGAGTCATCGGTGCAGTGGAGTGCATAGGCGACGGCGCTGACGCCACCTGCGACAAGGCCGCCGAATGCCCCCGCCTGCACCAGATTGGTTGGAGCCGCCTTTCTGACTGCCCAGATCACCACGGCAAACGGCACGATCGCGATGATCGGAACCGAGATGAGGCATTCGAGCCATTGGTCTCCCATGACCATCCTGTCCCAGTGGGAGCTGGGCGCCTGTCCGAGGTTGATGGCGGCAAGCAGCATGATCGCCCCGAACGGGAGTGCGGCCAGTCCAAGCGAGATCTTTCGCTCGCCGCCCGGCCGCGCCAGCCGGGTCAGATAGACCGACGCCGCGCCGACAGTCGCCAGCGCGAATGCGAGCTTCAAAAAGAGGAAGGTCACGGCACGCGGCGTGGTCAGGTCGGCGCGGACGCCAAGCCCGGCAAACACGAGGCCAAGCGCGGCAACCAGCGCCAGCCCGAGCGCGATAGCGACGGCCCGGCCGACCGGCCGGCGATCGACCGGCTCGACATTGTTGCTCAGCGCCGCGATGAGTTCATCGGTCTTCATGGCTTCGTCCTCCCGGCGATCAACGCGGCCAATGCCTTCAGCCCGCGATGAATGCTGACCTTCACACTGGATTCCGACATGTCGCACCGCTGCGCCGCTTCTGCGACGCTCAATCCATCGAGCTTTACGGCCGCGATCGCGCACTGCATGTTATCAGGCAATTGCTTGAGCAATCGCCTGAGGTCGAAGCTGCTCTCGGCGCCGATATGGTCGTCATGGGCTGTGATGTCGTCGGCCTCATCGATCGGCACGTCGGCGCGCGAGGCCCGCGTGCGACGCAGGAAATCGATCAGCTTGTAGCGCGCGACCGCGTGCACCCAGGGCGTCAGTGGCTGTGCCGGGTCGTAGGTGTGCCGCTGCAGGTGAATTGCCAACACGGCCTCCTGCACCAGGTCCTCCGCCTCCGCCGCGCCGCGGCCGGTCCTCGCAAGCTTGCTCTTGTAGTAGGCACGCAAATGCCGGCTCAGGCGCTCGAGCAACGCCCGGTGGGCCGCCGCGTCGCCATCCTGGCTGGCAAGCATCAGTGGCTTGAGCTCGTTTTCCGCGGTCGTCATGCAGCGCTTCTATGGTCTGGTTCGCTGAGGCGACCGGTTTGGTTACAGCCCGATCGGCCGGACCACGAATATTTTCGAAGCCGCGACGGGTCGAGCTCAGTTCGCACATCATCCCGACAGTTTGCGGCTTCATCCCGGCTGGATGAGCCCGTCTTTGGCGGCCGCCGATCACAATCTTGCCAGATGGGGCCTTGACCTGTGCTATCGCCGAAATGACATGAGGGACTGACCAACGGACCCGCGGCCCATGCAACTCGTCTCGACCCTGACCTGTCCGGCCTGCGGATTCGCCGCGACCGAAACCATGCCGACCGATGCCTGCCAGTTCTTCTACGACTGCCGCGGCTGCGGCACCCGCCTCAAGCCGCTTGCCGGGGATTGCTGCGTGTTCTGCTCTTACGGGACGGTCCCCTGCCCTCCGGTGCAGACGCGCGGCGCATGCTGTGGCGGATCAGGGGCAGCCTGAGCCCCCGCCACCGATTTGCCCGGCGGCGCACGCTCCCGCGGCGAAGATGTTTCGGTTTGTCGGCTAGGCAAGCCCGGTCTCGCCGGGGCCAGCATGAAGTAAGCCCCGCGGCCGTCGATTCGAATGCGTCGCGTTAGTAGGACTGGGCGTAGGGTGCGGCATCCAACAGCAGCACACCAAAAAGAAGCACCAGATAGAGCATCGAAAACACGAACAAGCGACGAGCAGGCCGCCTCTCCCTGTCGTGGCTTCGACGCACTTGCCATGCGAGAGAGATCATGATCGCTCCCAGCATCGCCGCGGCCGCGCCATAGATGCCCCCCGCGAATCCCAGTGCATAGGGTAGCAGCGAGATCAGAGCCAAAAGCACGCTATAGAGAAGAATCTGGCGCTTTGTTTCAGTCTTGCCGGCGACAACCGGCAACATCGGCACCCCGGCGCGGGCATATTCTCCGGCAAGATTGAGCGACAATGCCCAGAAGTGGGGTGGCGTCCAAAGGAAGATGATCAAGAACAGGATGAGCGGCTCGAGCCCGACGCTTCCGGTGACCGCGACCCAGCCGATCACCGGAGGGAGTGCGCCAGCGGCACCGCCAATGACGATATTTTGCGGTGTTCGGCGTTTGAGCCACATCGTGTAGACGACGACGTAGAAGAAAATCGTGAAAGCAAGGAGTGCAGCAGCGGCCATGTTCAGCAAAGTGCCGAGGGCCAGGACGGCGCACGTCCCGAGCATCAATCCGAAAACCAGTGCTTCCGGGCGCGATACACGGCCGCCGGGGATTGGACGGATGGCGGTCCGCGCCATCACCGCATCGATGTCGGCATCGTACCACATATTGGGCGCACCTGCGGCGCCAGCTCCCGCAGCTATGCAAGCAAGAGCAACGACGGCGGTGACGGGATCGATGCCCCCTGGTGCGACCATGAGACCGACCAGTGCGGTGAAGACGACCAGCGACATGACGCGCGGTTTCGTCAGTGCGACGTAGTCTCCGATGTTGGTATAGCTCCGGCGAAGAATTGAACGATTGATTTGCACGAGATTGATTCCTCGTCAGTTCGATACTCAAAAGGCCATCGGTTGAAGGCCTTCTTCGCAGAGTCCCAGATGACGTGGCGAGTTCTCAGCCGTCCTGCTTCTAGCTCGCCGGCGCGAAAAACATGACCCGAAGCAGGTGCGTATAGTCGGATTCGAACACCATGATCCCTACAAAAACCAGCACGAGCACCGGCGGCAACAGGATGGCGTAGGCCAACGCCAACCGCTCCCAGGCCATGTGCATGAACACGGCAACGATCAGGCCGGCCTTCAGCACCATGAACAGCAGGATCAGTGACCAGCGGAGATGGCCATGGATGCCGAAGAAGTCGACGAGGTATGAGCAAGTGCTGAGCACGAACAGCCATCCCCAGACCACGAGATAGAGCTTGATCGGATGCTGCTGGCCCTTGGCGTGCGTGGCTCCTGATGCGACTGCGTCGTGCACATACGCGTGCAGCCCATGTTGCGTTGCCTGCCCTTCCACATGTACCGCTGCGTTTGTCATGCGCCAACCTCACCAGAGATAGAAAAAGGCAAAGATGAATACCCACACCAGATCGACGAAGTGCCAGTACAGGCCCATGATCTCGACGATCTCGTAATACCCCCTCCGGCTCGTGAAGAAGCCACGCCGCTCGACGTCGAAGTCTCCCCGCCAAACCTTTCGCGCGACGGCGATCAGGAAGATCACGCCGATGGTCACGTGGGTGCCGTGGAAGCCGGTGATCATGAAGAAGCATGCACCAAATTGCGGCGCGCCCCATGGATTGCCCCACGGCCGCACGCCCTCCATGATCAGCTTGGTCCATTCGAAGGCCTGCATTCCGACGAACGTCGCGCCAAATGCCGCGGTGGCCAGCATCAAGGCCGCCGTTTTGAGGCGATCCCGGCGGTAACCGAAGTTGACGGCCATCGCCATCGTTCCGCTGCTGCTGATCAGGATGAAAGTCATGATCGCGATCAGGATGAGCGGGATGTGCTTGCCGCCGAGATTGAGCGCGAAGACTTCGCTGGGATTGGGCCACGGCACGGTCGTCGACATTCGCGCCGTCATGTACGACAGCAGGAAGCAGCTGAAGATGAAGGTGTCGCTCAGAAGGAAGATCCACATCATGGCCTTCCCCCAGGACACGTGCTTGAAGGCACGCTGGTCCGAGGCCCAGTCGGCGGCGATGCCGCGCAATCCGGGTATCGTTCCGGGCGACGTCTGGGGGGGTGCAAGTGTGGTTTCCGTCATCGCTTCCCGCCTTCGCTAGGTGAGCAACTGGCGACAGATGTCGACCAAATTGTCGGTCCAGCCCGTCAGCAGACCGAGCAAGATCAGCCAGACCAACAACAGGAAATGCCAATAGATGGCGCAGAGCTCCACGCTCAGGCGCATCTGCATCATCGGCGCGCCACGCCACACCTTGGCGGTCGTCCTGCCGAGCGCCACCAGACCGCCCATCAGATGCAGTCCGTGCACCGCGGTGATCAGGTAGAAGAAGGAATTGGCCGGATTGGACGCCACGAAATAGCCGGCGGCCTTCAGCTGCTGCCAGACCAATAGCTGCCCGGCCAGGAAGGTCACGGCGGATGCTCCGCCGATCAGCAGGCCGACGATCAAGCCGTCAATATCGTCGCGTCGCGCGGCCATGTACGCCCATTGCAGCGCTACACTGCTGATGACCAGGACGCCCGTATTGAACCACAACAGCCTGGGCAGGGGCAGCTCCCGCCAGTCCACCATGCTGTTGCGCATCGAGTAAGCACTGATCAGGAGCGCGAACAACGAGCCGACGACCGCGAGAAATACGCCCAGTCCGATCTTCGCCGTCGGCACAGACGAACCGCGCTCCCCGCGAACATCGACGTCCACTCCTTGTTCGAGCCATGGTTTGGCCGCCAGCCGTTGCTGCGAGAGCCACCATCCCGCGATCGCTGCGATTGTAACAGTGAACAGGATGATGGCACTCACGGATGGGCTCCCTGCGTCGCCAATCCGGCCGGCGGTTCATTTTGCGGCACAAAGTCCCCCGCAGCGCCCGGCACGCTGTAATCGTAGGCCCAGCGATAGACGATCGGGAGGTCCTTGCCCCAGTTGCCATGTCCGGGCGGGGTTTCCGGTGTCTGCCACTCCAGCGAGGCTGCTCCCCAGGGGTTGCTGCCAGCCTCTTTTCCTTTGAGCAGGCTCCAGATGAGATTGAACAGGAAGACAAGCTGGGCGAAGCCGACAATCAGCGCCGCCACGCTCATGAACGCATTGAGGTCATGCGCGGATGCCGGGACAAAGGTTGTCTCGCCGATGTCGTGATAGCGGCGGGGCATCCCGAGCAGGCCCAGATAGTGCATCGGGAAGAAGACCGCATAGGCCCCGATGAACGTCACCCAGAAGTGGAAACGTCCAAGCGCCTCATTGAGCATGCGTCCGGTGACTTTCGGATACCAGTGATAGAGTCCGCCAAACACGGCCATGATCGGCGCGATACCCATCACCATGTGGAAGTGCGCGACAACGAACATCGTGTCCGACAGCGGAACGTCCACGACCACGTTACCGAGAAACAGTCCGGTCAGGCCGCCGTTCACGAATGTGATGATGAACGCGAGCGCGAACAGCATCGGTACCGTGAGATGGATGTCGCCGCGCCACAGCGTCAACACCCAGTTGTAGACCTTGATTGCAGTCGGGATGGCGATGATGAGTGTCGTGGTGGCGAAGAAGAACCCGAAATACGGGTTCATGCCGCTCACATACATGTGGTGCGCCCATACGACGAAGCTGAGCGCACCGATTGCCACGATCGCCCAAACCATCATGCGATAGCCGAAGATGTTTTTTCGCGCGTGGACGCTGATCAGATCGGAAATGATGCCGAAGGCCGGCAAGGCGACGATGTAGACTTCGGGGTGGCCGAAGAACCAGAACAAATGCTGGAACAAGATCGGGCTGCCGCCGCCATACTTCGTCAGCTGGCCCATCTCGACCAGCGTCGGCATGAAGAAGCTGGTTCCCAGGAGACGGTCCAGCAACAGCATCACCGAGGCGACGAACAGCGCCGGGAAGGCCAACAGCGCCATCACGGTGGCCGTGAAGATGCCCCACACCGTCAGGGGCATCCGCATCAACGTCATGCCGCGCGTGCGGGCCTGCAGCACCGTCACCACATAATTGAGCCCGCCCATCGTGAAGCCGATGATGAACAGGATCAGCGAGGCCAGCATGAGAACGATGCCCCAATCCTGCCCGGGGGTACCGGAGAGAATCGCCTGGGGTGGATAAAGCGTCCAGCCTGCGCCGGTCGGCCCGCCGGGCACGAAGAACGTCGCGACCAGCACCAGCACGGCGAGCAGGTAGACCCAGTAGCTCAGCATGTTCACGTAGGGGAAGACCATGTCCCGCGCGCCGACCATCAGCGGGATGAGGTAGTTGCCGAAGCCGCCGAGGAACAACGCCGTGAGCAGGTAGATCACCATGATCATGCCGTGCATGGTGATGAACTGAAGGTACTGATTGGCGTCGATAAAGGAGAATGTGCCGGGAAATCCCAGTTGCAGCCGCATCATCCACGACAGCACCAGCGCAACCATTCCGATCGACATCGCCGTGATCGAGTACTGGACGGCGATAACCTTGGCGTCTTGCGAAAAGACGTACCTCGTCCACCAGCTGTGCGGGTGATAGAGTTCGACCTCACCTACTTCGGCGGGCGGGATGCCTGCAACCTCATCAAACGGGATATCGACCATCGGAATAGCCTCCTTGGTCTTCCGCTCAGCGACGAGTTCACCTCATATCCGGCTGATCCTCGTCGGCATGTTCATTCGCGACCAGTCCTGTACGCGGCCTTCGCGACGTCGTGCTGCCCTGACAACTCCGCAAACGTCCGCTGCCTCTCGAGCCACGCGTGGTATTCTTTCGCTTCCTGCACGACGACCCTGCTCCGCATCTGCGCGTGCGCGGTACCGCACAGCTCCGCACAGAGGACGTCGAATGTTCCGGTGCGGGTGGGCGTGAACCAGTAATAGGTCACCGAGCCCGGTATCATGTCCATCTTGGCCCGGAACTCGGGCACGTAGAAATCATGCAGAACGTCAATTGAGCGGAGCAGCACCTTCACCGGCTTCCCAACCGGCAGATGCAGATCGTCGCTTTGAACGACGATGTCGTCTTGTCCGTTCGGGTCGTTGGGGTTCAACCCCAGAGGATTGTCGGGACTGATCAGGCGCGCATCTGACGTGCCGAGCCGGCCGTCTTTTCCTGGAAGCCGATAACTCCACATCCACTGTTGTCCAACGACCTCGACGTCGGTCGCGTCGTCGGGAACGGTGACGAACTGGTGCCAGACGACCAGGCCTGGCGCCAACATGGCGGCGACGCCGACTGCCGTCACGATGCTGAGCCACCATTCGAGCTTCTTGTTTTCGGGATTGTAGGCGGCCCGCCGTCCCTCCTTGTGGTGGAAGCGGAACACGCAGTAGGCCATGAACGCGATGACCGCGCAGAAAACCGCACCGGTGATCCAGAACGTCAGATTGATCGTGTCGTCGATGTAACGCCAGTTTGAGGCGATCGGCGTCCACCACCACGGGCTGTAGATATGAAACAGCACCGAGGCGACCGCAACCAGGAGCAGTACGAGCGCGACAGCCATCCCTCATTCCTCCTTGCCATTGAAGGCTACGGAGACGAACGAAAGGGCGGAGCTCACGTCAAAGGTATGGTGTCAAAGGTATGGTGCCACGTACACCATCACCGTGCCTTTTGCCTCGCCCATTCTGCCGGTCGCGACGCTGGGACATCATGACAAAGGATCAACGTCACGGCCGCAATCTCATCGGAGCTTGGGGGCGTTCAGTTCATTCAAGATGGTACTCGTCGAGCCCGGCGTCAATAGAGGAGTATGTCCCACCTCTGTCCGGCGCGCGTTGGCGCGAATGCATTGCGTGCCGGAGAGCACCGATCGGGACCCGCCATCAGATGGTGCATCGCAAAACCCGGCCTGTGCGATTGCACAATTCTCCCGACCGCGTTCGCCATCTTGCTTCTGCTGCGTATCGGACTAGTTTGATTGGACCGGTTGCGACAGATGTCGTCCGGCAAGCTCCTTCTGGTTGAATCTGATTTGCCGGACTCAGTCGCGATTTTCGCGCATGAGGCGGATGTGCGTGTGTTGATGGCGCTCCGTTCCCCTGCGGGCACAAGCAGCAAGGAGACCGGAACCATGACCACCGTATTCGCACGACCCAAACTGCAATTGTTTGGCGTCTCGACCGCCTTTGTCGTTCGCAAGATCAGCCTTTCCGACCTCGGCGACGCGCTGCGCCTCGGCTGGGAAGACTTCAAGGCCATCCCGACCCACGCCATCGTCCTGTGCGTGATGTACCCCGTCCTCGGACTTGTCCTGTTCAGACTTGTGATCGGCTATTCGGTGCTGCCGCTGCTGTTTCCGCTCGCCGCCGGCTTCGCCCTGATCGGTCCTTTCGCCGGATTGGGCCTCTACGAACTGAGTCGCCGCCGCGAGCGGGGAGAGGAGCCAGGAGCCTGGGATGCAATGCAGGTGCTGCGCGCGCCGTCGTTCGGCGCCATGCTCGAACTTGGCATTCTCCTGTTCGTTCTGTTCGGGGTCTGGATCGCCGCCGCGGACGCGATCTACATTGCGACTTTCGGCTATGCTCCGGCTGCGAGCATCCCTGATTTCGCAGAGCGCGTGTTGACGACACCCGAAGGCTGGTCGCTCATCGTCGTCGGATGCGGCGTCGGCTTCCTGTTCGCCCTGGTTGCTCTGTGCGTCAGCGTCGTCTCGTTTCCACTGATGCTCGACCGCCATGCGACAGCGATCGATGCGATCCGTACCTCGATACGGGCCGTGATGATGAATCCAATTGAGATGGCCGCGTGGGGATTGATCGTTGCGGTATTGCTCGCCGTGGGCTCGCTGCCATTCTTCGTCGGTCTCTGCGTCGTTCTGCCGGTGCTTGGTCATGCGACCTGGCATCTTTACAGGAAGGTGATCGAGCCTGACCCGAATCCTCCACAAGAGGAGCCCCGCCCGCCGATCGGTCACCGCTACGCGGCCGATTTCCCGGCCTCGCTCTTCCCGTGGAGCCGTGAGCGTTAGCGATACCGGCGCGAGCTTGATCGCTCGCAGGGCATGGCGGACGTAGTTGTTGTCGCGCCGATGGCGATTGACGTCTCCCGTTGATTGTCTCTTTGGCGGGAGGTAAAGCACTCGCGCAATCCGACGCTGATCGCGCCGGCGTCTTCCGGTGCGACGACCGCTCCGTTGCCAGGTGCTCATCATGGCTTCTTCCGATGCATTGGCTGCCGTCTTCACTCATATCGAAGCCAACCGCGACAGCTTCCTGCAGCGCCTGATCGCCTATCTGCGCCATCCGAGCATCAGCGCCGAGAACATCGGCATCGCTGAGGTCGGCGCCCTGCTGGTCGAGATGCTCACAGGGATCGGCCTCGAAGCCGGCCTTGTTCTCACGGAGGGTTATCCGATGGTGGTGGCGCGCTGGGAGAAGGCACCAGGCAAGCCGACCGTCCTGCTCTACGGACACTATGACGTACAGCCGGCCGACCCGCTCGAGAAATGGATATCGCCGCCGTTCGAGCCGACGATCCGGGACGGCCGGCTCTATGCACGCGGCGTCGGTGACAACAAGGGCCAGCACCTCGCCCAGATCCTGGCGATCGAATCCCATCTCAAGGTGCACGGCGAACTGCCCTGCAACGTCATCCTGCTGCTGGAGGGCGAGGAAGAGATCGGCAGCCCGCACATCGCCGGTTTCGTGCGCGCCAACGCGCATCTTTTGAAGGCCGATCTTGCCGTCACCGCCGACGGCCCGCGTCATGCCAGCGGCGCACCGACGATCAAATTCGGCTCGCGCGGCGTCGTCTCCTTCGAGTTGCGCTGCCGCCATGCCAGCCGCGACGTCCATTCCGGCAACTTCGGCGGCGTCGTGCCGAACCCGATCTGGACGCTGGTCCACCTTCTCGGCACGATGAAGAACGCGGCCGGTGAGATCACCATCGAGGGGCTGCATGATGCCGTCGAGCCACCGGCGGCTGAGGAACTGGCGGCGATCGAGCGCCTGCCGCTCGATATCGAGGCCGTCAAAGCGAGCCTTGCACTGAAGCGCCTCGACGCGCCTGCCGACCGCCCCTTCTACGACCGTCTCTGCTTCCAGCCGACGCTGACCATCAACGGTTTCCACGGCGGCTATGGCGGCCCCGGCACCAAGACGGTGCTGCCGAACGAGGCCTTCGTCAAATGCGACATCCGTCTCGTCGAGGCTCAGGACGCCGAGGACATCCTGCGCAAGGTCCGCGCTCACGTCGCCAAGCATGCGCCCGAGGTCGAGTTCGTCGCTGCAGACATGGGAATGCAGCCCTCGAAGACACCGATCGCCTCGCCCTACACCGCGCCGCTGCGCCGCGCCTTCGTTGCCGCCCATGGCCAGGAGCCGCTGCTGATACCGGCCGGCTTCGGCAGTCTGCCCAACTACGTTTTCACCAAGCTCCTGGGCATCCCCGCCTTCGTCACGCCCTATGCCAATCCGGACGAAGCCAACCATGCGCCGAACGAAAATATGACGCTGGACTGCTTCTACAGCGGCTTGCGGACCGGGGCTGCATTGTTGCACGAACTCGGCCAGTTCCGGCGCGAGGGCTAGACCCCGCCTGTCGAGGCAATAGAACAAGACCCGTAAGGCCATCGTGCAGGGAAAGCCGGATTGCTGCGGTTACACCTGTGGCCCTACCTCCCGTGCTTTTTGTTGCACCGGACTCATGGGTGCGATCGGCACCCGGCTTTCCCTGCGCCCTCTTCAAGCGAGAGAGCGGAATGAAGAGCAGAACTCGGACAATCATGTCGCGAGAATGCGGTGCCGCGCGCGAGCCGAAGTCACCCTCGGCCCGCGAAGCACAGCTGTGCCATCCCTCAATCGGTCACGTCCGCTTCAACACCGCCGGATCGACTGGCATCTTCCGCAGCCGCTTGCCGGTTGCCGCGAAGATCGCATTGTTGATCGCAGGCACGATTCCCGATGTCCCGGTCTCGCCCATGCCGCCGGGCGGCTCGGTGCTCGGCACGATATGGACCTCGATGGCCGGAGCCTGATCGATCCGCAGCATCTGGTAGCTGTCGAAATTGCTCTGCTCGATGCGGCCGTCCTTCAGCGTGATTTCGCCATAGAGCGCGGCGGTGACCCCGAAATTGATGCCGCTCTGCAGCTGCGCCTGCACCGTGTCGGGATTGACCACGGTGCCGCAATCCATCGCGCAGACGACGCGGTGGACGCGGACCGAACCGTCCTTGGCAACCTCGACCTCGGCGACCTGTGCGAGGTAGCTGCCGAACACGAATTGCAGCGACACGCCGCGGCCGCGCCCGGCAGGCAACTTGCCGCCCCAGCCGGCCTTGGCCGCCGCGAGCTCGAGCGCCGCCTTGGCGCGCGGCGACTTGCCGAGCAACGCCCGGCGATAATCGACCGGGTCCTGCTTGGCGGCCGCCGCCATCTCGTCGATCACGCTTTCGGTGACGAACACGTTGTGCGAGGGCCCGACGCTGCGCCAGAACGCGGTCGGAATGCCGGGCGGCTCGACCCGGACATATTCGACGTGGAAGTTCGGAATGTCATAGACGAGATCGATCGCACCCTCTGTCGTGTCGGGGTCGAGACCGTTGCGGAACGCCGGCGGTGCCCATCGCGCAATGACGGAAGAACCCGCGAACCGATTGTTCCAGGCGACCGGCTTGCCCGATGCATCGAGACCGACCGCAATCCGGTCGCACCAGTACGGCCGGTACATGTCGTGCTGGATGTCCTCCTCGCGGGTCCACACCACCTTGACCGGCGCATCGACCTGCTTTGCGATCTGCACGGCGCGAATGACGCCATCGACCTCGAGCCTGCGGCCAAAGCCGCCGCCGAGCAGATGATTGTGCACCACCACCTTCTCGGGCGGCAGGTCCAGCATCTTCGCGGCTACCGCCTGCACGCGCGAGAGCGCCTGATTGCCGACCCAGATTTCGCAGCCGTCGACGCGAACATGCACGGTGCAGTTCATCGGCTCCATCGTGGCATGGGCGAGGAACGGCAGCTGATAGGTCGCCTCGAGTTTGGTCGCCGCGCCCGCCATCGCCTTGTCGGCGTCGCCGATATTCTGCGCGACCGCGCCGGGCTTCGTGGTGGCGGCTTCGAGCTCGCGCGCGATATCTGACGTGGCGAGCTTGGCGTGGGGCCCTTCGTCCCACTCGATCGTGAGCGCCGCGAGACCTTTCTTCGCCGCCCCCATGTGATCGGCCACCACGGCGACCGCGTCATCGAGCTTCACGATCTGGCGCACGCCGTTGACGGCCTTTGCCGCCGCATCATCCACGCGCTTGACCCGCCCGCCGAACACGGGAGACTGAGCCAGCGTCGCGACCTTCACGCCGGGCGGCCGCGCGTCGATGCCATAGACCGCCGAGCCGTTGATCTTGGAGGGCGTATCGAGCCGCTTGGCCGGCGTGCCGATCAGCTTGAACTCGGCCGGGCTCTTCAGCGCCACGTTCTCCGGCACCGGCATCTGCGCCGCATCGGCCGCCAGTTCGCCGTAACCGAGCTTTCGTCCCGACGCTGCATGATGCACCTCGCCGTTCTCGGCGCGGCACGAGCCGGGTTCGACGTTCCAGCGCTTCGCCGCGGCTGCGACCAGCATCGCTTTCGCGGTGGCGCCGGCTTTGCGCATCGGCTGCCAGGCGCCGCGCATGGCATTCGAATTGCCGGTGGCCTGCACGCCGAGCAGCGGGTTGGCATAGAGCTTGTCGCTCGGCGGCGCGTGCTCGAGCTGAACCTGCGTCAGGCCGATCTCGAGCTCCTCGGCGATCAGCATCGGGATCGAGGTGTAGGTGCCCTGCCCCATCTCGACATAGGGCATCGTGAGCACGACCTTGCCGTCGCCGCCGATCCGAATGAAGGCATTCGGCGCGAAGTCACCGGCGGCCACGGCTCCGCTCTCGCGGCTCGCGAACGGCAGGCTCACGCTGAGCAGCAGGCCGCCGCCTGCGATCGCGCTGGCGCGAAGGAAGTTGCGGCGCGACAGATCGGCGGAGCGCTCAGACACATTGTTCATCAGCGTCATGATCAACCTCCCGACTGCGCGGCTTGCTTGATGGCTTCGCGAATGCGGACATAGGTCCCACAGCGACAGATGTTGCCCGACATCGCGTCGTCGATGTCAGCATCGGTCGGCTTCGGCTTGCCTGCGAGCAAGGCGGCGGCGGACATGATCTGCCCGGACTGGCAGTAGCCGCATTGCGGCACCTCATGCGCGAGCCAGGCGTCCTGGATCTTCTTGCCGGCCGGCGTGTTGCCGACCGCCTCGATGGTCGTGATCTTGGAGTCGCCGATGCTGTCGATCGTCGTGATGCAGGAGCGCACCGCGCTGTCATCGAGATGCACCGTGCAGGCGCCGCACAGCGCCATGCCGCAGCCGAATTTGGTGCCGGTCATGCCGAGCACGTCGCGCAGCACCCACAGCAGCGGCGTATCGCCATCGGCATCGACCGAATGACCGGTCCCATTGATCATGATCTGGAAAGGCATCCTGACACTCCTGTCCTGGTTCGAGACCCGCCCGGACTGCGCCCCTCCGGGCGCAACCGCGACATTCCGAAGCGATCGAACGCGCATTCGCGCCGATTACTCACTTGTGGTAATAAATCCAATTCCAATGCCGCATAAGCGGCGCGATGATGCGCAATGAAATAACCATTGGTTTATAATCCATGGACCGACTGACCAGCATGGCCGTGTTCGCCCGCGTCGCCGATCTCGGCTCCTTCACTGCGGCGGCCAAAGAGCTGCGGATCTCGCCGACCATGATCGGCAAGCATATCCGTTTTCTCGAGGACCGGCTCGGCTCGCAATTGATCAACCGGTCGACGCGGCGGCAGGGTCTCACCGAACTCGGCCGCAGTTATCTCGATCACTGCAAGCAGTTGCTGGAACAGGCCGAGGCCGGCGATGCGCTGGTCGAGGAGGCGTTGAGCGCGCCGCGCGGCAAGCTGCGCGTGGCGACCTCGGTCGCCTTCGGGTCGTACAGCCTGGCGCCCGCGCTCGTCCGTTTCATGAAGAGATATCCGGAAGTCTCGGTCGACCTCGTGCTCAGCGACGGGATGGTCGATCTGCTCGAGGAAGGCCTCGACGCCGCGATCCGCGTCGGCACGCTGACCGACTCCACCATGATGTCGCGCTCGCTGTCGCCCTACACAGGAGTGGTGTGCGCCGCGCCGAGCTATCTCGCCGAACGCGGCACACCAACGCATCCGGGAGATCTCACCCACCATGAATGCCTGCGCTATCCCGGCTGGTCGGACGGGCAGCGATGGACCTTCGTCGGACCGGAGGGCGAAGTGCATGTCGATGTCGCGAGCCGCTTCTTCATCAACAGCGCGTTCGGCATCCGCTATGCGGCGCTGGCCGGCGCTGGCATCGTGCTGATGCGCGACGAACTGCTGGCCGACGATATCGCCGCAGGCCGGCTGCAGGTGCTGCTGCCGAACTACTCGACGCAAGCCCGCGCGCGCCAGATCCTGTGGCCGAAGCACCGCAAGATGACACCGAAGCTCCGCGCCCTGATCGACTTCATTGTGGAGACCTATGGCTGAGACCAATTGACCCGGTGCAATTCGGAAGATCATGTCTCGAGAACGCGGATGTATGACTCACCGGCCAAGCAACACATTCGCTGTCGTCCCGGCGAAAGCCGGGACCCATAACCCCAAATAGCAGTTGTTGCGCGACGCTGGGGCCACGATCTCGTTCATAGTCGAATTCGGTGGTTATGGGTCCTGGCTTTCGCCAGGACGACGAGAATGTTTGCAGCGGGCGGCGCAACAAACTCACTGTCGTCCCTGCGAAAGCAGGGACCCATAACCACCAATGTAAATTGATGCGCGACGTTGGAACGACGAGTCCCGCCTACAGCATCCGCCGCGGCGTATGGGTCCCTGCTTTCGCAGGGACGACGGCGGTATACGTGGCGCCAGCGGCGCAACCCATGCCGCCACGCCAACCCTCACTTCACCAGCGCCTCGACCTCCTTGCGGAATGCCTGGCGCGAGCCGTCGCGGGAGTAGAACATGTGGCCGCCGGGATAGACCGCGAGCCTGGTGCGGCCCGGACCCGCGAAGGCCGGCAGCTGGTCGAGGATGATCTTCGAGGCGAAGTACGGCGTTGCGAGATCGAACAGGCCGTGACCGATCAGGAGCTTCAGCTTGGGGTCGAGCGCCAGCATCTGGCGCAGCTGCGTCACCGATTCCGGCGGGCTGATGCCGTGGCCGAACTCCCAGCCCTTGCTCACGCTTTCGCTGAGCAGATGATACGAACCGTCCGGCCGCCAGTTCAGTCTGCGCGTCGTGAGGTCGACGGCGGCGCTGGTCAGCGGCGCCATCAGCGGATCGCCGGACGGATCGTTGAAGCGGAAGGAGCTGGAGTCCGGATAGGGATCGAAGCCTTCGATCGAGGCATCGTAGCGGCCGGTCACCTTGCCGTTCTTGCGATCGAACTCGCGGCGGAATTCGCTGATGTCGAAGCGGCCGGCGAGCCTGCGGCTCACCGCCGGATCGATGCCGGTCAGGCTCGCGACCTTGTCGGCGAGCCGCGCGGTGGCCTCGGTGTCGGCCTGCCCTTTGACGAGATCGAGCAGGAAATCGCCGCGCGCGTAGCTCTCGACGTCGGCAAGATCCTCGCGCGTCACCGGCCCCTTCGCCTGCCGCGCGACCGCCGTCATGGTCGGCAGGCTCGCGACATATTGCAGGAGGCTGGAGCCGGTATAGTCGCGGAAATCGAGCACCGGCGAGATCAGGATCAGGCCGCGTACGCCGACACCCTGCTGCATTTGCAGATTGCGCACCACCTTGGGTCCGCGAATGCCGCCATAGCTTTCACCGGCAACGTATTTCGGCGAGGTCAGCCGGTCGTATTTCTCCAGCCAGCGGCGGATCACCAGCGCAACCGAATTGGCATCGCCATCGACGGTGAAGAAGCGCTTGCGCGCATCCTCCGAGGTGGTGACGAAACGGCTGTAGCCGGTGCCGACCGGATCGATGAAGACAAGATCGGTGAAATCGAGCCAGGTGTCCGCATTCGGCTGCAGCTCCGGCGAGGCCGAGGCCACCGCTCCGTCGAACGGCAGTCGCCACGGCCCAACATTGCCGAATTGCAGCCAGGCGGACGCGGAGCCCGGCCCGCCGTTGAACAGGAACGTCACCGGGCGGCTCGCCTTCTCGGCACCGTCGAGCTGATAGGAGGTGTAGGCGATGTCGGCGAGCGGCTCGCCCTTGTCGTCGAACACGCGGATCGAGCCCGCGGTCGCGCTGAAGGCGAGCGTGCGGCCGGGCAGCGCGACCGATTGCTTGGTCGTGGAATCCGGCGGCAGGCGGTGTTGCTCGGCGGCAGGCGCGTTGGCCGCGGCATTGGCGCCGGAGCCGGTCTCGCCGCGCCCAGCCCGTCCCTTCTGGCCGCTTGGGTTCTGACCGCTTGGGGCCTGCGCGCTCGGCGACGGCGACGGCTGCGGGGTCTCGTCGTCGGCCCGCACCGCGGTTGCGAGGCAGGCCACCAGCAACGCCGCGGTGAGCTGTGTCGCAAAACTGTTAGCCATGCCGTTCACTCCCTGGGCCGACATTTACGCCTATCACTAGCGAACTGCGCTAGTCTGGCGGCACCCGTTGGGCATCGGGTCTCTCACGGGACCATCTCGACAAGGCCGCCCGGGATGTATAGACGAGCGCGGCGTGTTCCGTGCCAAACGAGTTCGTGAGCGATGGCTAGCTCCAAGCGGTATGACAAGATCGCCTTCGTCGCCAGCGCCAGTGCGGAAGCGCAGACCGCGCTCGAGCAGCTGACCGCGATGTACGGCAACCATTCGGCCGCCGATGCCGACGTCGTGGTTGCGCTCGGCGGCGACGGATTGATGCTGCAGACGCTGCACGCCAACATGCGCAGCGGCAAGCCGATCTACGGCATGCATCGCGGCACCGTCGGCTTCCTGATGAACGAATATTCGACGCACGATCTGCGCACGCGGTTGGCCGCTTCGCGGGAGTCGCTGATCAATCCGCTCCTGATGCGCGCGACCGACATCCACGGCGCGGTGCATCTGCATCACGCCATCAACGAGGTCGCGCTGTTCCGGCAGACCTACCAGGTCGCCAAGCTGCGCATCCTGATCGATGAGCATGAGCGGATGCCCGAGCTGATGGCCGACGGCATCCTGGTGGCGACGCCGGCCGGGTCGACCGCCTACAACCTCTCCGCCCAGGGTCCGATCCTGCCGATCAACGCGGCGCTCCTGGCGCTGACCCCGATCAGCGCCTTCCGGCCGCGGCGCTGGCGCGGCGCGCTGCTGCCGAACTCCGCCTTCGTGGTGATCGAGGTGATCGAGGACGAGAAGCGCCCGGTTGCCGCGGTCGCCGACCATGACGAGGTCCGCGACGTCCGCCGCGTCGAGGTGCTGTCCGACAAGACGATCGCGATGCGGATGCTGTTCGATCCCGGCCACTCGCTCGAAGAGCGAATCCTGCGCGAGCAGTTCGGCTACTGACGGCGCGCCGCCCCACCCTGCCCGGCAACCAATCATTAACCCCGGGCGGGATATGGTTAACGCTGGGTAATACCGCATTGGCCCGGTATGCCCGTTCGGGACCGGACCATGTATCGCATCGATTTCAACAAGCTGCGATTTTTGATTTGCGACGACAATCCGCACATGCGCCGCATCCTGCGGACGCTGCTGCATTCGTTCGGCGCGCGCGAGGTCTATGAGGCCGAGGACGGCGCGACCGCGCTCGAGATGTACACCCATTACGTGCCCGACATCGTCATCACCGACTGGTCGATGCCGATCTTCGACGGGCTCGAGCTCGCGCAGATGATCCGGCAGCCGGAATCCAAGGGCAATCCCTACGCGCCGATCATCATGCTGACCGGCCATTCCGAGAAGCGCCGCGTCACCGTGGCGCGCGATGCCGGCGTCACCGAATTCCTGGCCAAGCCGATCTCGGCCAAGGGCCTCTACCAGCGCATCATGAACGTGGTCGCGAATCCGCGCCCGTTCATCAAGACCAAGACCTATTTCGGCCCCGACCGCCGCCGCAACACCACCAACACCTATATCGGCCCCGAACGCCGCGGCAGCGGCGAGGTCGAAATCCTGCAACAGCCGTCGCTGCTCGAGAAGGCGCGCTCGAGCATTTAGGATATCGCCATGGCGAAAGACAAACCCGGGACGATCGAGGTCAAGAGCTTCGGCACCCACCATGTCATCACGCAGCCGAACCCGCTGCGCAAGGTGCTGCTGCGCGTCCCCGAGAGCGATCTCGATGATCCGGTCGGCCGCGCCGAAAAGGCGCTCGCCGGGCTGTCGGGCGAATTCAAGGAATGGATGACGATCGAGGCCGACCGCCTCTCCGCCGCGCACGACACGGTGCAGCGCGAGGGCTTCAACGACAGGACGCGCGAGGAGCTGTTCCGCGCCGCGCATGACATCAAGGGCGATGCCGCGACATTCGGTTATCCCTCGGCGGCGGCGGCGGCCGAGAGCCTGTGCCGCATCATCGAGCACGCGCCTGACCTCGCCGCGGTGCCGCAACAGCTGATCGCGCACCACATCAATGCCGTTCAGGCGATCGTACGGAACCGCACCAAGCTCGACACCGCGGTCGTGGCCGGCGTGCTGAGCAAGCAGCTCCGCGGCATCGCCGACGAGTTCCTGACCCACGCCAACCGCGACCGCCCCGAGCATCTCGAGGCCATCCTCGCGCCGAGCATTGTGCCGGGCGAATAACAGCGCGCCGCGGCGGCGGCCACGGCTTCAACTATCGTCAATCTCGGGAAACGCGGCCTTCAGGCCGCGATCAGATCGTCGTCGTAAGGCAGCACCGCGATCGCGTCTTCCGCGGCGAGCTCCTCGCAGAACATGCGCGCATCCTCGCGGGCCGATTCCGTCGCAAAGCGGCGCAGCAGGATCAGCAGCGGCTCGGCGGCCGAATGATCGGTCTCGCAATGGGTCAGCACACGCTCGACCATGCGGCGATGCAGCCGCGCCGCACCGTCGCCGCTGTCGACATAGCCGACCTCGTGGCTGGCTTCGAGCGCGACGCGGAACGCCGCGTAGGTGGATTCCGGCAGGCCGGCGCGCCGCAGCAGCGCCTGCAGGCCGTTGCCGCCGCGGTCGTTCAACAGCGCGGAAACCCGGCCATAGGGCAGTCCGGACAGTTCGGCGAGCGCGGCTCCGAACAGGTCGAGATTGCCCGACAGCAGCGCGCGCAGGATCAGCCCGGCGGTGAGCTGGCCGGTGGCGCGCAGATGCGTGATCAGATTCTGCATGTCGTCGCCGAAGGCACGCGCGGCGATGTTCACCGTGGAGCGCTCCTTCGCCTCGCCGGCGATGCGGTCGGCGCGGTCGGCGCCGAGCCAGTTTCGCGCGACGACGAACTGCGCCAGCGTGTCGGAGAGCTTTGCGACCAGCGCGAGCCGCGTCGCCGACGGCAAATCTTCCAGCTGCAGCATCGATTCCCTGATGGCGGCGAGATGGCCGTGGCGCTCGACGATGCGGTCCCAGGAGAATGGCGCGAGGCCGGCATATGGATTTTCGATCAGCTCGAGCGCAGCCGCCGCCGAGCCAACCTCGGCGATCGCCGCGGCGACCGAGGCCGGCAGATTGGCGCGGCGCGCGATCGCGCACTGCATCTCGTCGGAGCCGGTCGCGACGATGTCGACCAGGTCGGCATCGATCAAGAGCGGTGAATGCTCCAGCACCGGCAGCGCGATCGCCGGCTGGTCGGCCGACAGCGCCTGCACGATCGTAGCCGGCGCCTCCGCGCTGTATGCAAACACCTCGGCCATCGCCTGTCGCACCAGCGGCGACGGGTCGTCGAGCAGCATCAGCAGCGCGCCTTCGGCCGCGATGCGGTTGTCCTCGGTGAGATCCGAAATGAGCCAGGCCCGGGCCAACGCCCGCGTCGCCTCTGCCCGCTCGCCCGCTGGTGCGGTCCTAATCCAACTAATGAACTGCCGAACGATCATGGTCCTGCCGGCTTACGCAACGAGACGGCATCGACATACGACGCCACTACAAGGAAAAATAAACCATGACGCTTAACAAAGGGTTCACCATAAACGTTTGGGATTATTGACGTTTCGTTAAGACGGCCACGGCGCAGGGCTTCGCGCGTGCAGCAAGACGGCGCTAGCCGCTGCTGTAGGTGCCGTTCGGGTCGCTGAACAGATCAAGCCGCCCGGGCGCGCGGACCTTTGGCGTCGCCGATGTGGTCAGCGATGCGGAATTGCCCCACAGTTCCTGCACCGCCGGCGAGATCGGCTCCGAACGGTCGCCGCCCTGGTAGAGCGAGCGGAAGGCCGGCGCCGGCTGCGCCGATGCGACGGCCGAGGTCGCACCGGCTGATGAGGCCGCGCGGGCATTCGGGAAGGTCGAGAGATAGGACGCAGTGTCCATGGCCTGCGCCTGTGTCGGCGCAGCGCTTGCGATCGCATTGGGGCTCATGGTGCCGCCGCCCGCCGCTGCAAAGGCCGTGCGCGTGTCGCTTGAATTCGCAGCCGCGGCGTAGCGTGTGGTCAACACCGAATAGACTTGGCTGACGCTGCGCGCGCTGCCCGACTTGTCATAGAAGATCGACTGGTTGGCGGCCGCAGCCTTCGGAAACATCGCAGCCGCATTGGCGCTCGGACTGTCCTCGGCGCTCGAGATCAGCTTGCCGGCGCCGCCGACGCCCATGAAATGCGCCATATAGAGCTCGGCATCGGTCGGACGACGGCCGAGCGTGCCGGTGAGCTTGAAGCTGTTGGATTGCGTCAGCACCGCCGCCATCGACGACGCCGCATCGGGATCGTCGCGCAGCTTCATGACCGCGCTTCGCGCGGATGGATCGCTGACCGAATAGCTGCCGTCGGAGTTCTTGGTGATGGCGTCGGCATACTGGCCGTAGCCGAGCTGGCTTCCGGCCTCCTTGACGGTGCCGAGCCAGGTCTGGTCGATGAATTGATAAAGCCCATGCGCCGACGAGGTCGTGGCGCCCGCCCGCGGATTGAAATTGGATTCCATCTTCGCGGTCGTGAGCAAATATTCGAAGCTGGTGCCGGTGGTCGCGGCCGCCTGCTTGATCGAACCGGCGACCTTCAGGCGCGAAGCATCGACACCTGCCGAAGCCGTCGCATTGAAGAGGTCGACCGCCATCTATCGGGTGCCTTGCCGGGCGCCGGCAATCGGCACCCATGTCCGTTCAACTTGCCGCAATTATGGTTAACGGCGCGTTAAGACTTCCGGCTCAGGGCTGGGCCTCGTAGTAGTGCGCAACCTGGTCGATCTCCTCGGCGGTCATCTGGCGGGCGATGTTGCGCATCTGCTGGCTGATGTCGTTGCGGCGGGCCCCGGACGCAAAGGCCTCGAGCTGCGCCTTGATGTAGACCGCCGACTGGCCGCCGAGCCAGGGGCTTCCCGCCTTGTTGTCGATGTCGCCGTGGCAGGAGCCGCAAGGCGGGATGTTGCGCATCGGGGCCCCCGTCACCACGACCGCCGGCGCGGCACGCCCGGTATCCAGATTGTCCGAAGGCACCCGCGGCAGATAGGCGTAATAGGCCGCAACGTCCTTCATGTCCTGGTCGCTCATCGCTGCCGCGAACGGGCTCATCACCACGTTGACCCGCGCGCCGGACTTGAAGTCGTTGAGCTCCTTGTACGTCACCGCGGCAAACTGCCCGGCAAGGTTCGGTGAATGGGCGTCGCTGACGCCCTGCGGTCCGTGGCAGATCGCGCAACGCTGCGCCAGCGTCGCGCCCCGCCCGATCGAGACCTGATCGACCTTGGTCAGCATCTCCGACGTCATGACGACATTGGAGGTCTTGAAATCCGGCTTGACGCCGGCCTCCTGCACGGCGGCACCCGGCACGCCGGCTGCGCTGCAGATCGCGTCCCAGACGCCTGCAAGCTTGAGGTTGGGTTGCGCCAGCGGCAACCAGATCAGGCCAGCGATGGCCGACAGCACGGCAATGGCGGCCGTGACGCCGACGCTGATGCCGAACCACGGATTGCGCGGGGAGAACAGCGGCTGATCACTCATCGGCCTGCTCCGACATAGACCGCAGGCACGCTGGTCTCCTTCAGCGCCATCAGCTGCACAATCGGGAAGCCATAGTTCACCACGGTGAGACCGACCATCAATGCGAGCCAGAGACCGAACGAGTTGAGCGCGACCGGAATCCGCGCCGGCATGTGCAGCGGTACCGCGAAACGGTAAGCACCCGCCTCGCCCCGCGCGCCGAATTGGCCGCGGATCAGCACAAGCAGGAACAGCAGCCCCGACAGCAGCAGGATGAACCCACCGATCACCGACATCACAACCGAGAAAGCCTGCGGCGAGATCGCCGGGTTGGCATAGTCATAATATGCCATGCGGCGCGGCATGCCGAGAATACCGACATAGTGCCACGGGAAGGTGGTCACGATCATGCCGATGAACCACAGCCAGAGCTGCGTGCGCATCATGCCGAAACTGTCCAGCGCCCGCCCGGTCAGATGCGGCCACAGATCATAGGCGATGGCAAAATACATGATCACGATGGCGCCACCGAAGATCAGGTGGAAATGGCCGGTGATCCACTGCGTGTTGTGCACGGCGGCATCGAGCTGATAGCTCATGTTGATCAGGCCGCCGGCGCCGCCGAAACCGAGCATGACCAGCGACAGCGCCGTCGCCAGCATGATCGGATTGGACCACGGCAGAGCACCGACCCAGCCGAATGCGCCGCGGCCACCGCGCAGGCGGCTCGCGATCTCCGCCGATGCGCAGATCGTGAACACCGTGAGCAGCGTCGGCAGCGCGACGAGGCCGGTGAACACCGAGTGCATGAACTTGAACCCGGCACCGACCTGCGGATCGGCAAACAGATGGTGCACGCCGATCGGCATCGCCACCACGACGAACAGGATGAACGAAATCCGCGCCATCGCGTCGCTAAAGAGCCGGCCGCCGATCGCGCGCGGGAAGATCGTGTAGTAGGCGATGTAGGTCGGGATCAGCCAGAAATAGACGATGGCGTGCAGGGTCCACGAGAAGAAAACGCGCGCCAGCCCCGCATCGATCGTGGACTTGAGCCCGAGCGCGACGGGCAGGATCTGGAACAGGATTTCCAGCGCGGCACCGACCGCGGTCCAGCCCCAGAGCAACGAGCCCGCGACATTGGCGTACATCGCAAGCGGCACCGGCTTGCCCGGATTGTCGCGCTTCCAGATCACGAAATTGGTCACCATCAACGCGACCCAGATCCATGAGCCGACCACGACCATGACGACGCCGATGTAATAGAAGGGATTGCCGACCATCGGCGGATAGAAGGTGTAGAGCACCGAGGCGAGCCCGAGCGACACCGGGATCATCGCGACAACGGCGCCGACGGCGACCAGGAAGAAGCCGGCCCAGGCCCAGCGCCGTCCAACCAGCGCCTTCTCCAGCGAGGCTTCGGTGATCGCGTAGCCGAAGCCCATTGCGATCAGCGTCGGGAATACGTAGCCCATCGCCGAGCCGTGCGCGGTGACCGAGCGATAGTAGAATTCCGGGTTGAAGTGCCAGGCGTTCAACGGGCTGCGCACGAACATCTGCCAGGCGCCGAGCACCAGCGCGACGCCGAACACGATGAAGGCGAGCCAGAAATGCGCCGCGATCAGCCGTCTGTTAGTCAACACAGGTCAGCCTCCGCTTCGCTGCGGCCATGTCGCGGAACGCGGCCTTGTCGATCACCTTGACCTTGCCCCACATGCCCTGGTGGCCGATGCCGCAGAATTCCTGGCATGGCATCACGTGATCGCCCGGCGCCTTGAAGCGTACCGGCAGGGCCGTGACGTAGCCCGGCACCAGCATCGTGTTGATGTTGGTGCCCTCGATCAGGAATCCGTGGACGACATCCGCGCTGGTGGCGCGGAAGGTGATAGGGGTCTCCGCCGGCACCACAACGCATTGCGGCGTGAAGGAATATTGCTGGCCGATGGCGCGCACGGTGACCGAGCCGTCGGCCTCCATTTCGCTGCCGAGATTGCTCTCGATGAATTCGCCGGACAGATGCAACGCCTTGGGATCGGCGGTTTCGACCCGGCCCTGCGGCATCGTCGCCTGATGAATGCCGATATAGGCCGCCACGCCGACCAGCAGGCCGACGATGACGATCGACAGCGTCGCCCAGCGCCGCTCGATCCGTGCGGCAACCGCCTCGCCGGGGCTATGGTCCGTCTCGGTCGCCATCAGGGAGCGCTCCGCGGCAGGAAGACGAGCAGATAGAACGCAAACCACAAGCCAACCACGATGGCCGTCGCAACGCCTGCGACCGCGACCGCGCCGCTCGGGCCCGCGCGAACGATGGTCTCGACGGCCTCGTCTTCCGAGACGGATGCAGGCGGTTGCGGCGAAGATGAGTTGATCATGATCGCTTTCCCCTAGAGCGCGATGGGATCAGGTTGAATCGTCATCACGCCCTGGCTCCTTGTTTGAGCATGATCTTTTCGGAAAACCGCATCGCACTTTTCCGGATCATGCTTTAGTTCAGCGTTGCTGCACGCAATTCGTTGGCCTGCCGCGCCGACACCGGTTCGCCGCGGTTGCCCCACGCCGTTCGAATGTAGGTCACGACCGCCGCAACCTCGTCGTCCGACAGCTTCTGCGCGAATGGCGGCATGCCGTGCGGCATCGGATTGCCTGATGTGCCCGGCGGATAGCCGCCATTGAGCACCATGCGGATGGGGTTGACGGCGGAAACCATCTGGATTGACTGGTTGCCGGCGAGCGGCGGATAGTCCGGCGGCATGCCCTGCCCGGTCGCGCCATGGCAGCTCGCGCATTCACGGTCATAGATCGGCTTGCCGAAGGAGAGCAGCAGGCTGCTCTCGGCCGACGGCAGCGGCGTCGACGGCTTCTCAGGCGAACCGCGCTGCGCAAGGCCCTTCAGATAGATCGCCATCGCGTGCACGTCGTCGTCATTGAGATATTGCAGGCTGTTGTAGACGACCTCGGCCATCGGCCCGTACACGGCGCCCTTGGCGGAGACGCCCTTGCGCAGATAGTCGACGATCTCCTCGATCGTCCAGTCGCCGAGGCCCGTCTCCTTGTTCGAGGTCAAGGAGGGCGCGTACCAGTTCTGCATCGGGATCAGGCCGCCCTCGAAGGCCTGCGATTGCGAACTGCCGCCGAGCGCGTTGATCGGGGTATGGCACATGCCGCAATGGCCGAGCCCTTCGACGAGATATGCGCCCCGGTTCCACTCGGCGGACTTGCCCGGATCCGGCTTGAACTCGCCTTCCCTGAAGAACAGCGTGCGCTAGCCGAGGATCAGCGAGCGGTTGTTGAACGGGAATGTCAGGTCATGCGGCTTGTTGAGCTGCCTGACCGGCGCCACGGTGCGCAAATAGGCGTAGATCGCATCGCTGTCCTCGCGCGTCACCTGGGTGTAGGACGCGAACGGCATCGCCGGATAGACCAGCCCGCCATCGGGAAAGCGGCCATTATGCATCATCTGGTAGAACTGATCCGACGTCCACGTGCCGATCCCGGTCTGCGGGTCGGGCGTGATGTTCGAGGTGTAAAGCGTGCCGAACGGCGTCTTCATCGGAAGGCCGCCGGCGAAGGTCTTGCCTTCACGCGCCGTGTGGCAGGCGATGCAATCGCCGGCACGCGCGAGATACTCGCCCTTGGCGATGACGGCCGGATCAGCCGCCTTCTGCTGTGCGAGTGCGGCGACGGGCGCGAATGCCAGCATCAGTCCGACCAGCAGTCCTGTGGAGGTTCGCGACATCGGCACGATCCCTTCAGTGCGGTTCGCTGCCGCATTCCAGCGGCATCGGAAGGCTGCCTCGCGGCGCGAAGGACGGATCTGCCGGCGCCGGGCGCGACGACAAATAGGCAGCCACGGCCTTCACGTCGTCCTCCGTCAGCAGGCTCGCGACGATCTGCATGCAATCGGGGGCGAGCGCGGTCCGCGTGCCGTAGCGCCAGCCGCCGAGCTGGCCGCTGATATAGGCCGCGCGCAAGCCGAGCAGGCCCGGAATGCCGGGCTCCATACCGCCCAATGCCGGACCATGACAGGCAGAACAGGGCGGAATGCCGTGCTGCGGGTCGCCGTTCTTCACGATCGCTTCGCCGCGCGCCAGGATCTCCTTGCTATCGACCGGCGGGACCGGCGGCGGAAATGCCGGCCTGAGCGAAGCGAAATACTCGGCGATCTTCTTCAGATAATCGTCGGTCTGGAACTCCAGCAGATAGTTCATCGGCGGATATTTCCGCCGTCCATCCCTGAACGCGATCAGCTGGTTATAGAGGTAGCCGGCCGGCTTGCCGGCAAGGCGCGGGAAATAAACGTCGCTGGTGCCCTCGCCTTCGGCGCCGTGACAGGGCGCGCAGGCAAGAACGCGGGCGGCCATGGTGTCGGGTGCGCGCTCGGTTGTCTGCGATTGCGCCGCACCGATCGGCAACCCAGCCCAGGCAAGAAGCGCAAGCAGCGGTATCAGACGATGCGCCACAGTTCACCCCCAGCGCGACGACGATGGGGAATTATAGGCACATCGCGAAAGGGCGAGCAACGGAGCTCAATGCTTCGACGCGCCGCGGCTTGAGTGCGACGCAACGAATTTGATTCAGCTCGACGCGTCGCAATTGATTCATATCCATGCGCTATTTGCGATAGACCTGCGCCGGATCGAACAGCCGCTCGGCGTCGACGAAGGCCAGGCTGACATTGCCACCCTCGCCCTTCACGGCGCGATAGAAGCAGGAGCGCCGTCCGGTGTGGCAGGCCGCGCCGATCTGCTCAACCTTGATCCACACCGCGTCCTGATCGCAATCCATCCGGATCTCGATCACGCGCTGGGTCTGGCCCGAGCTCTCGCCCTTGCGCCACAGCGCATTGCGCGAGCGGCTGAAGTACCAGCCTTCGCCGGTCGCGATGGTCTTGCGCAGGGCTTCGTCGTTCATGTGCGCGACCATCAGCACGTCGCCGGTCGCGGCATCGGTCGCGACGCAGGTCACAAGACCTGTCGCGTCGAATTTGGGCTGGAAGGCCAGCCCTTCTTCGCGGTCGTGATCGTGGGTCGATGCGGACACGGAAAACCTCGCTCGAGAAAACGCGAGGTTACCGGCTCGGTCCTCGCACCAGGGACAGGAAACGCTGCTGCTCCACCGGATTGTCGCGGAACATGCCGGTGAAGCGGCTGGTGAAGGTCGATGCACCATGCTTGGCGACGCCGCGCACCGACATGCAGGTATGCTCCGCCTCGATCAGCACGGCAACGCCACGGGGCTTCAGCACCTCGTCGATCGCGGCCGCGACCTGCGCGGTGAGATGCTCCTGGGTCTGCAGGCGGCGGGCGAAGATGTCGGTCAGCCGCGCTAGCTTGGAGAGACCCACGACGCGCTCCACCGGCGTGTAGGCGATATGCGCCCTGCCGTAGAACGGCATCATGTGATGCTCGCACTGCGAGGTGAATTCGATATCGCGGACCAGGACGAAATCGTCGTAGCCGGCGGTCTCGCCGAAGGTGCGGTTCAGCACCTCGGCGGGGCACTGATGATAGCCCTGATAGAGCTCGTCATAGGCCTCGACGACGCGGCGCGGCGTGTCGAGCAGGCCCTCGCGGCCGGTGTTCTCGCCGATATAGGCGAGCAGCGTCTTCACGGCGTCCTCGGCCTCCGCCCGCGACGGGCGCGGCTGATCGGCACGGACGGCCGCCGCCATGAATTCTGCAGGGTCGAGCTCGCTGGCCTTCGCGTCGGCCGGCTTGTTGGGGCGAATCGGTTTGATCAAGGCGTCCATGTCTTCTCCGTTCGACCGGCCCTGGCATTTGCCCTTGGACCGGATGTGTCACCGGGCAGACGGGGCGGATCGTCGAACCGCCGGGCGCCTGAGTCCCATCTTTGTAGCACCGCCGCGGCGCAAGTGGCCCGCGGTGGAAGCATAGCCGGGCTATGTTTCGGACGATGCGGTTCATATATAGGACGGTGAGACCCAGCCGCCAAGAGCGCCCGGCGCAGCCGGAACCAGGCATCTACCCCCATGCTGAACGACATTTATAACAAGCGGATCATTGAGTTGGCCGGCAATATTCCGCGCCTCGGACGGCTGGCCGAACCGGACGCCAGTGCCACCGCTCATTCGAAATTGTGCGGTTCGACCGTCAAGGTCGACCTCAAGATGGACGGCCCCGTCGTGACGGACTTCGCCCATGACGTGAAGGCCTGCGCACTCGGCCAGGCTTCCTCTTCGATCATGGCAAGCCATGTGGTCGGGTCGACCGCGGATGAGCTGCGCGAATTGCGCGAGACCGTCCGCAAGATGCTGAAGGAAAATGGCCAGCCTCCACAGGGCGGCAAATGGGCCGACATCGCGCTGCTCGAGCCGGTGCGCGACTACAAGGCCCGCCATGCCTCCACCCTGCTGACTTTTGATGCCGTGGTCGACGCGATCGGCCAGATCGAGGCCAAGGCAAAGCAGCCGGCGTAAGCCCGACCGCCAGCCTCAACCTTACTGCCAACCTAGACTACTGCGAAGGCTGGACCGGCGCCGGCGCTGCGGTGCCGCCGGTCGGCACCACGGCCTCGGCGGTCTTGGTCGCCTTCGCGGCCTGTGGCAGCGCCTCGCCTTCCATCGCGCTGCTCGCGAAGCGATCGGGGTTCTTCGGCTTCGCATCGGCGACCGGGATTGCGTTGTCCTGATGCGGCAGCACGTCGGCGACTGCATCCGTGGTGACGAGATTGGTCAGCCGCAATTCAGTCGCCGACAATTCGTGCAAATCTTCCCACGGCGGCACGCTGAGTGCGAGCGACAACAGCTCACCCGCACCACCCATCTCGAAGGTGTATTTGGCAAGACGGCCGATATCGCGCTCGACGATCATCAGGTCCTGCGCGGTGTAGCTGGCGGCCTTGGCGTCATCGGCGCGATCGCCCATCCAGATTTGATGCACCCGGATGTGCGCGGCCGGTGGAACATAGCGCGTCTTGCCCGACAACAGCAGGAACACGCACATCGACTCGCAATAGGCATCCGGCAGCACGCTGGCGCGGTCGCCTTGCGCGGCCGCATTGACAACGCTGGTGCCGACCGTGGTCAGAGCGCCGAGACCGCGGAAGCGGCGGCCGAGCGCGATCGCGTCGTTGACCGAGCCGCCGCTGGAGTCGAGCACGATGGTAGCGCCGCCAAGCTGGCGGCTGCGCGCGAACTCGTCGAATTCCTTGGGGCTATCGGCCGTGATGATGCCGACCGCCGACACCCAGCCGCGGCAATTCGGCTGGCAGGCGATCCAGCTGAACTTCATCGGCAGCTTGCGTTCTTCGAGGGTCGAGCTGGTCTGCGTGGAGTTACCCGCCCATGCGGCGGTGCCGGAAACCGCGAAGCAAAGGGCAACGGCGCCGGTGAGCACCCAACTGCGCAATGAAAGCGAGTTCGCGAGCCTCAATTTGGTTCCTTCCCCCAAGCCCTTGGTGATGCGAGCGGTGGCAATGGCCCCATGGCAATGCGCCACGAATCTGTCATCGGCGCGTAATGGGAACGGTAGCGTTGCTGCCTTGGACCGTCCATAGAGCCCTTGCTGCAGCGCGACCGGTGCTGTGCAATAGTGGCCAACTGTGGCGTAAATATCTGCAATTGAACAGTTCCTTAGCTTGGAACCCCCGCAAGATTACGTACATAGTTGCGTATGTCACCGACCGATCATTCAACGACACACCAACCGCGATGCATGGACTGTGCCACCACCATGCGCCGCATGCCGCGCAACCTTGGCCGCGCCTTGATCTGGATCTACCGGCACACGCTGTCGCCGCTGGTCGGCTACAACTGCCGGCATCTGCCGACCTGCTCGGTCTATGGCGATGAAGCGATCGAGCGCTTCGGACTCTGGGCCGGCGGGTGGATGACGCTGGCAAGATTGCTGCGCTGCCAGCCCTGGGGAACCTCCGGCATCGATAATGTCCCGCAGACGAGGCCGCCGGGGGCACACTGGTATCTGCCCTGGCGCTACGGCCGCTGGCGCGGCGTCAACGACGCCTGATCTGTTGCGGCGCTCCCAAACGCCACGCGCATAGCTGTTCCGGCGGAACTGTGGCGATACTTGGCGTTTGTTTCATCGTCCCCTTGGGGAGGAAACAACAATGCGCTGGAAACTCAGCCACAATGGGCACGATCCCCGGCAGATCGATTTGCTGGCCGTGCTTGCCCTGCTCCTCGTGATCGTTGCCGCCTACGGCTACTTCACCCACAATCCGAACAAGCCGAGCACGACGGCATTCATCGTGCCCAGCCAGAGCGTGAAGTGGTGACGCGCAGAGCGAGCAGCCACAGCGCCGAGCCCCGGACCAGGCGCTGACCTCACCCCATGTGGTGTTGACCACCGAGCGATCTGCGCCGCGCGGCATTGTCTGCATCCCGCATGCACCATAGGCTTCAACCATTGGGACAGATATTTTTCTCGGGGGTGGGCATTGCAGGAAGGCTTGTACAAGCTCGAATTTCATACCGTTCACGGCACCGGCACCGGTGTGCTCTACGCGACGGGCGGCAAGCTGCGCGGCGGCAACTCGGCCTTTGCCTCCGTCGGCAACTACACCCACCGCGGTGACGGCATTCATGTCAAGGTCTCGACCCAGCGGCACAATGCCGATCCCGCCTTCCGGCCGCTGTTCGGGACCGACATGATCACGTTGATGCTGAAGGGCACCGCGAACGGCGACATGGTCGACTTCGAGGGCGAGGCCCTGCAACTGCCGGGCGTGAGCTTCAAGGCGTTCCTGACTCGGATCGCCGATTAACTCACTCAGCGGCGGCAGCGCGCGCGGCCGGCCGCGGCCGCGTCATGACCACGACCGCAAGGGCCGCCGCGACGAAGGCCGTGGCCACATAGCCAGCGCTGTAGAGCCATTCGCGCGCGAACAGCAATCCGCCGACCGCTGAGCCGATGGCCTGGCCGATATACAGCACCGAGGTGTTGAGCGAGACCGACGCCGACGCGAGCGTCGGCGCCGCACCGACCAGACGAACCTGCTGCATCGAATTGGTCGACGCAAAGCCGAGGCCCCACACCGCAACCGAGGCGGCCATCAATGCGTAGGCACCGGCGCTCAGCGCCCAGCCGGCAACGCCTGCGAGCAGCAGCACCGTGAACAGCACCGACGTCTTCCAGGCCCCCCAGGAATCCACGATGCGGGTCGCGATCGCAATGCCGACGAACCCGAAGATGCCGTAGAGCGCGAACACGATGCCGACGCCGTCCGCGTTGGCGCCGGTCAATTTGCCGAGCAGCGGCCCCATGAAGGTGAACACCACGAACTGGCCGGACATCTGCAACGTCGTGATCGAGAGCAGCAGGATGACGGTCGGATTGCGGCCGAGATCGGCCCAGGTCCTCAGGTCGACCGGCGCACCATGCAACCCGCCGGGCAACCGCCACCACAGCAGCAGGCAGCTCACGAGCCCGGTCAGCGCGATCGCGCCATAGGTCACGCGAAAACCGTAACGGCTTGCGATGAAGGTGATCAACGGCAGCCCGATTGCAGCGGCGAGCGACCAGCCGAGGAAGATATAGGCGATCGTGCTGCCGCGCTTCTCCACCGGCACGATCAGCGCCGCGGTGCCTGCCGCCTGTGGCGTGTAGAGGACACCGACCGCGAGCATGACCAGGCGGATGATCAAGAGACTGTCGTAATCCGGCGCGAAGGCCGATGCCGCGTTGGTCAGCGTCAGCACCAGGAGCGTCGCCGTCAGCAGCGCCCGCCGTTCGAACCGGCTGGTCAGCCACGCCGTCACCGGCGAGCCCACGCACAGCACGATCGCGCCGAAGGTGATCAGGAGACCGGCGGCGTGGATCGTGACGCCGAGCCCGTTGGACAGCTCCGACAGCATGCCGGCCGGCGCCAGCACCGAGCAGCCGGTGACGATATTGCCGAGCATCAATGCGGTGGGAGCGAAGCGTTTCACGCCGCGTTGATAGCAGACCCCGAAATCAATGCAACTGCATCTAAATGCATAGCACGTGATCGATGGCACGTGATCGAATGGCGCCGGTTGCGCTCATGGCGACGGCGATGCGGCCGGCACCGCGTTGACGCTCGGCGACACAGCGGCTGGCAACGGGCTCGCAGGCTTCGGGCCGGCGCTCGTTGCCGGGCACGACGCCAATAGCTGCGTCCAGCCCTGCTCCAGCCCGGTCGTGTCGAGATCGAATGTCGCGAAGTCAGGCTTGAGATCGGACTTGATATCGGACTTGGGATCGGCCTTGCCGTCCGACAACGGCGTGCTTTCGCCGATCTGCAGATGCGGGACCGCCAGCATCGTCTTGACGATGTCCGACCCCACCGGGTCGCTCCAGACCTCGTATTTGCCGAACCGCGCCGGCAACCTGCCGAATGCGATCGCCTTGGTGGCGCCGGCCATCATCACCACCGTGCCTTTGCCGACGGCGCCCTCGTCGAACTCGCGCACGAACATCAGCCGCCCGCGATCCCTGTTCTCGCAGAACAGCCGCCACTCCATCATGCGGAACGAGCTGCCGTCGCCTTTTCTCTGCTGCGCGATCTTGCGGACATAGGGCCGGGTTTCCTTCTCCACCGCCCACAGCGTCTCCGGCAACGGCCGCGTATCGATTCCAAATCGATAGAGCTCCGGCCGCGTCAGCACGTGCAGGCTTTCGAACTTCACCGTCCGGATCAGCTCGCTGAGCTCATGGCTGATTCCCATCGCCGCGAGGAACAGGTTGCGATCGCGATCGGCACTCACCATCTCGCGCCGCCTGAAGTCGGCGACAACCTGCGGCGGCGGATTGCCGTGGACCACGAACATCAGCCTGGAGTTATGCACCGCGAGCACCGAGTCGGGCGCCACTTCACGATCGGTCGCGCCCAGGAACAGATAGGCACAGGCCGAAACGCACATCGCGTTGCGCGTGGTGAGTTCGGCCTCGACCTCGCCTTTCACAGCCTTGATCTTCTCGCAGGCGGCGTCGATCTGCGTGCCCGTGGAACAGGCCGGCACGCTGGTGCGGCCGACCCGGGCAATCGCCTTGCGTGCACGCAGAAACCGCGCGATCGCATAGGACTGCTCGACGTTTCCGCCCGGCGAATGGAGGTAGATCGGAAGCTGCGGGTCCTTGACGGCAAGCAGGAAGCTGCGAATCCGCGCCGCGGCATTCCGATCGATCTCGCCTTCGATCGCGATCCAGCGATCGCAACCGGCGCCGCAGGCATTCGCCGGGCCCTTGGCGAGATAGATGGTCAGCCTTTTCGCAAAGCCGGCCTTCTCGACCGGTGCTTCTTCCGCCCGCAAGACGCAGGGGACCAGAAGCAACGCCACGAAAAGCAGGAGACGGGAAAACATGAACCTTGCGGATCGCACGATGGCGGGAAAGTGGACATTCGACGTTAGACGATGATCGGCAGCGTCGCAACGCTTGGTGCCGTCAGGTGCAGGCGAGCTTCTCTCGAATCGGTGCGGCCGGAGGCCCATTTTCTTGATATTGCCGGATTGCAGGCGTCAAATCCCCTGCTATACCGCTGCTTTCCGCTTACCTGCGCTCGTTCGCAGGAGTGAGCTACAGGAGACATCGATGGCAGACACGCCCAAATCCGGTTCCGGATTCCAGTACAGCCTCTCCAACCTCAAGCCCGCAGAACCCGTGAACAAGATCGCCCTCACCTTCCCTGATGGAGCGAGGCGCGATTTCCCGAAAGGGACCACCGGCCTCGACATCGCCAAAGGCATTTCGCCCTCGCTCGCCAAGCGCACCGTCGCGATGGCGCTCGACGGCACGCTCGCCGATCTCAACGATCCGATCGAAGCCGACGCCAAGATTGAGTTGATCAGCCGTGAAGACCCCCGCGCGCTGGAACTGATCCGGCACGATGCCGCGCACGTGCTCGCCGAAGCCGTGCAGTCGCTGTGGCCGGGCACCCAGGTCACGATCGGCCCGGTGATCGAGAACGGCTTCTATTACGACTTCTTCCGCAACGAGCCGTTCACCCCGGAAGATTTTGCCGCCATCGAGAAGCGGATGCGCGAGATCGTCGCGCGCGACAAGCCGTTCACCAAGGAAGTCTGGGATCGCGAGAAGACCAAGCAGGTGTTCCGCGACAAAGGCGAGGCCTTCAAGGTCGAGCTGGTCGACGCGATTCCCGGCAACGAGCCGATCAAGATCTATTTCCAGGGCGACTGGTTCGATCTCTGCCGCGGCCCGCATATGACGTCGACCGGCAAGATCGGCAACGCCTTCAAGCTGATGAAGGTGGCCGGCGCCTATTGGCGCGGCGATTCCAACAATCCGATGCTGACCCGCATCTACGGCACCGCATTCGCCAGGCAGGAGGACCTCGACGCTTACCTCAAGCAGATCGAGGAAGCGGAGAAGCGCGATCACCGCAAGCTCGGCCGCGAGCTCGACCTGTTCCACTTCCAGGAGGAAGGCCCCGGCGTGGTGTTCTGGCACCCGAAGGGCTGGACCATCTTCCAGCAGCTGATCGCCTATATGCGACGCCGGCTGCTCGGCGACTACAGCGAGGTCAACGCGCCGCAGATCCTCGACAAGGTGCTCTGGGAGACCTCGGGCCATTGGGACTGGTACCGCGAGAACATGTTCGCGGCGCAGTCCGCCGGCGACGAGGCCGAGGACAAGCGCTGGTTCGCGCTGAAGCCGATGAACTGCCCCGGCCATGTGCAGATCTTCAAGCACGGACTGAAGAGCTACCGCGACCTGCCGCTGCGGCTCGCCGAGTTCGGCGTCGTGCATCGCTACGAGCCGTCGGGCGCGATGCATGGCCTGATGCGGGTGCGCGGCTTCACCCAGGACGACGCCCATGTGTTCTGCACCGAACAGCAGCTCGCCGACGAGTGTCTCAAGATCAACGAGCTGATCCTGTCCACCTACGCCGATTTCGGCTTCGACGGCGAGCTCACGGTCAAGCTCTCGACGCGGCCCGAAAAGCGGGTCGGCACCGACGAGATGTGGGATCACGCCGAGCGCGTGATGGCGACCGTGCTGTCGGAGATCAAGGCCAACGGCAGCAACCGGATCCGGACCGAGATCAACCCGGGCGAAGGTGCGTTCTACGGGCCGAAGTTCGAATACGTTCTGCGCGACGCCATCGGCCGCGACTGGCAATGCGGCACGACCCAGGTCGACTTCAACCTGCCAGAACGGTTCGGCGCGTTCTACATCGATCACGACGGCTCGAAGAAGGCGCCGGTGATGGTGCACCGTGCGATCTGCGGCTCGATGGAGCGCTTCATCGGCATCCTGATCGAGCACTATGCCGGCAACTTCCCGCTCTGGCTGGCGCCAACCCAGCTCGTGGTCACAACCATCACCTCCGAGGGCGACGAGTACGCCAAGGTGGTGGCGGCCGCGGCGCGCCGCGCCGGCCTCCGCGTCGAGATCGACCTGCGCAACGAGAAGATCAACTACAAGGTCCGCGAGCACTCGCTGGCCAAGATCCCGGCCCTGCTCGTCGTCGGCAAGAAGGAAGCCGAGACGCATTCGGTCTCGGTCCGCCGCCTCGGCAGCGAGCGCCAGACCGTGATGCCGACCGATGAGGCGATCGCAGCGCTAGTGGATGAAGCGACACCACCGGACGTGAAACGGGCGCGATCGGTCGCCTGATCTTCACAATCGGTCTAAACTGGCTTTCGTCGGCTTGGTCGTGCCCCCATCTTGGGGGCACGACTCCACTTGAAGGACATTTCCGTGCCCGATGCCATTGAACTCCTGAAGACACGCCGCTCGATGAAACCGCGCGAGATGACCGGCCCGGGCCCGTCCGCGGCCGAGCTCGAGACTATCCTGACCATCGGTGCGCGCGTGCCCGACCACGGCAAGCTGGCGCCCTGGCGCTTCATCGTGTTCGAGGGTGAGGCCCGCGCCCGCGCCGGCGACGTGATCGCAAAGGTGTTTGCCCGCAAGAACCCCGGCGCGCCCACGACCGACATCGAGGTTGAGAAGAAGCGCCTGACCGATGCGCCGCTGGTGATCGGCGTGGTCTCCTTCACCAAGCCGCACCCGAAGGTGCCACCGTGGGAGCAGGAATTGTCGGCCGGCGCGAGCGCCATGAACATCGTCACCGCGGCGACCGCGCTCGGCTACGGCGCCTGCTGGCTGACCGGCTGGTTCGCCTTCGACCGCGACGTGCTCGACGGTCTCGGCCTGAAACCGGACGAGAAGCTCGCCGGGCTCATTCACATCGGGACGCCGACCAAGCCGAGCGAGGACCGCCCGCGCCCGGCGCTGTCGGATATCGTGACGCGGTTCTGAAACCGTAAACCTGTCATTGCCGGGCTCGACCCGGCAATCGATCCACCGAAAGACTCTTCTGAAGCTATGTAGCCCGCATGAGCGCAGCGATATGCGGGACCCTCGCCCCGGGTGTCGCTTCGCTCACCCGGGCTACGAGTTCCGTCGTCATTGCTGGGCATGACGAGTTGAACGCGCCTAAGCCGCCTTCGACGCGCGCTCCGCAAAGCCGCGCAGCAGGGCCGCAATCTCGTGCCCGGGCCTTGCGGCGCTGAACAGGAAGCCCTGGACCTCGTTGCAACCTTCGGCGCGCAGCCAGTCGAGCTGGTCGGTTGTCTCGACGCCTTCCGCGGTCGTGGTGATCTTGAGGCTGCGGCCGAGGCCCGAGATCGCGCGCACGATCGCCAGGCAATCGGAGCGCCGCGCCAGGTCCTTCACGAAGGAGCGATCGATCTTGATCTTGTCGAACGGGAAGCTGCGCAAATAGCTCAGGCTGGAATAGCCGGTGCCGAAATCGTCCATCGAGATGCTGACGCCGAGCTCGCGCAGCTGATGCAGGATGGCGAGATTGGCCTCCGTCTCCGCCAAAAACACCGACTCCGTGATCTCGAGCTCGAGCCGGCGCGCCGACAGGCCGGAATGCGCCAGCGCCGAAATCACCGCCTGGACCAGATTGCGGCTGCGGAACTGCACCGGCGACAGATTGACCGCGACCTTCACGTCGGCGGGCCACTTCATCGCCTCGGCGCAGGCTTCGCGCAGCACCCATTCGCCGAGCGCGACGATCAGGCCGATGTCTTCCGCAACCGGGATGAACTCCGCGGGCGAGATCATGCCCTTTTGCGGGTGCTGCCACCGCAGCAGTGACTCGAAGCCACTGATGCGGTCGGCGGCGATGTCGACCAGCGGCTGGTAGTGCAGCTCGAATTCGCCGTTGCTGAAAGCCGCGCGCAGATCGCGCTCCATGTCGCGGCGCTTCTGCGCCTGCTGATCCATCTCCGGCTCGAAGAAATGATGCACGCCGCCGCCGTCGGACTTGGCGCGATACAACGCCATGTCGGCATTGCGCATCAGGTCCTCCGACGTCGTGCCGTCGCCCGGCGACAGCGCGATCCCGACGCTGGCGCCGACCACGACCTCGAGCCCGTCGATCTTGTAGGGCGCGCTCAGGGCATCGATCAGCCGCTCGGCGAAAGCGCTCGCTTCGTTGGGCGAGACATCCGCGGCAAGCACGATCGCGAACTCGTCGCCACCGAGACGGGCCGCCACGTTGTCGTCGCGGACCACCTCGCGCAGCCGCTCCGCCACCAGCTTGAGCAGCCGGTCGCCCATCGGATGCCCGAAGGAATCGTTGACGTTCTTGAACAGATCGAGATCGATGCACATCACAGCGACGCGCCGATTGCCGGAGCGGCCGCGCTCCAGCGCCTCGCGCAGGCGCTCCTGGTAAAAATCGCGGTTCGGCAAGTTTGTCAGACCGTCATGGTGCGCCATGTGCGCGATCCGCGCTTCGGCGGCACGGCGTTCGGTGATGTCGACCACCGCGACCAGATAGCCGTCGCGGCCCTCGAACGCCACCCTGCGTCCAAAGGTCAGCACATGGATCTCGGTGCCATCAGCCTTGATGTGCCGCCAGTCGCGGCTCGACTGATAGACGTTGCCGACCTCGCGCAAGGCGGCGCTGTGCATGGCCCACTCATCCTCCGGCCAGATCTGGCGCAGCGTCATGCCGAGAAATCTCTCCCGACTGTACCCATAGTGCTGAACGGCAGCGTCATTGACGCTGAGGAACTCCATCGTGCCGGCGTCGAATACCCACATCGGCATCGGGTTGTTCTCGAACAGCAGACGGAACGACTGCTCGCGCTGCTTCAGCGCGGTGACGTCGGAGACGGTCAGCGACAGCATGTCGCCGAACGCCGTGACGCCGAGCCGCAGGCAACGATCGCCGCTGTCGATCTCGAACTGGCCGCCAGGACCGTTGCCGACGAATCCGCTTCCGACGAATCCGCGCAGGCGGTTCATCACCGCCGGCGCCGCCAGCGGATTGCCGCCGGCACTGAGCCGGCGCCACAGCAATTCGGTCGCGGGCTGCATCAGGAGCCTTGCGGCGCCCTGGTTGAGGTGCACGATCTGGAAGTCGGCCGCCTCGCCCCGCGCGTCGCGGATCGCGGCGAGCGACAGCACGCCCTCATCGGTGGCCGAGAAGATCGTATCGAGAAGATTGTACTGCGCATTGCGCTCGTTGACATAGACGCCGACCAGGATGCCGCCCCAGCGCGACCGCGTCGGCAGCGCCAGCACGTCGAAGGTCCGCACCAGACCGTCGCGCACGCAATGCGCCGCCGCGAGATAGGGCCGGCAGTTCTCGCGCGCATTCGCGGTGGCTTCGGTCAATGCCGTCGCGCAGTCCGGCGGCAGCGCGCTGAGCGGAATGTCCCAGCGCTCGTCGTTCAGCCAGGTCTGGACGTAGCGGCCGGTGTGCGAGACGCTGAGCACGCCATCGACGTTCCGCAGCAGCACGATGTGATCGGCGAGCCGGCCGAGACTGCCGAGCATCACGTCTTCATAGTGCGGCAGCTTTTCACCGGGACGGACTGCCGCCTGCCACTTGCGTTGCAGGACCGGAACGTCGGCGAACATCTCGGAACTGAACTTGGCCGATGTCTTTGAATTCTTGTTGGCCATGATCATGGCACGCCCCGTTCACGCAAACGCCGGAGCATGATCCGGAAAGTGCGAAACAGCTTTCCGATGGGATCATGCTCAAGCAAAAAGCCAAGGCGCGATGACGACACAATTTGAACTCAGCGCGCTTTAGTCCCCGTGGCATCCAAGTCATGCCGCGGCTTAACGCCATGTAAAAATAGCGAGCCCGTGCGTCGCCGCCAGCGATTATGACAGCTCAAACTGGCGCGATGGTTAGTTCACGTTAGAGACTATGACAGCTGCATGAATGCAGCGCGGTCGGACGTCAGCGCGCCACGACCTCGACTTCGCCATCGACGCCGTTGACGACGTTGAAGGGACGCTCGAACACCTTGCCCTCGTTCTTGGCGATCGCACGATACTCGCCTTCGGAGAGCACGACGCGCGGGAACGCGCCGATCGATTCCTTGATCACGTCGCCGCCCGGCGTGATCACCGACCATGCGGTGTTGGCGAGCGCCTCGCCGCCCTTCTCGCTGACCAGTTTGAGGGTGATCACGGCCGCGCGATGCGTGACCGTGACATCAGTCAGCTTGCCCGCTCCGACGCGAATGTCGGAGCGCACCACCGAGTTGGCGTCACCATAGTTGGAGACGATGTAGTAAGTGCCCTCCGGCAGCAGCGCGACGTCGCCGGCGGACACGTTGGGCACCAGCGGGCCACGGTCCGAGCCGTCGAACTGGCTGCCCTTGTAGATCGCGAATGAAATCTGGTTGGCCGGGATCTTGCTGGAGCCGACCCGGCCTTCGATCCGCAGGCCCCCGGCCGGCAGCACGAAGGACTCGCGGTCGGTCTCCGACTTCAGGCTGACGGCGCGGACCGCGCTGACGAGACCGAGCGCGACATGGACCACATAGTTGCCGGGCGGCAGCACGACGTTGGGCGTCGCCCCGCGCTCCTCGCGGATCAGCTTGTAGGTGCCGTTGTCATCCGGCTTGTCGGCGAACACCCGCCACACCAGCCCGGCATTGATCACCGGCAGGTCCTTGCCGTATCGCGCCGTCAGCGACAGCACCGCCTGCCCGGCGGTCGGCGAGCCGGCCGGCGGCGTCACCGGAGGCACGGTCGCGATCGACGGCTGGACGATGGTCGGCTGGGTCAGCGGACCGGGCAGAACGGGCCCCGAACCGGGTCCGGACGGCGGCGCCAAATTGAGCGCCGGGCCGGACGGTACATCCGGAACCGAGGCAGGCGGGATTGGCGGCGGCCGGTCGCTGAAGAACTGCGCCGACACCGAAGTCGGGACCAGGGCCAGCAAAAATGCCGCAAGCGTCAATAGCGGAAGGAGCCGCATGCCCCGCCCGCATCCGCCGATGCCGTTGCCCCTTGAAGTCATCACCATGCTTTTCAACGAAAACGCGGCAAATTCAAGCCTTCGTCCAATGCTTTGTCACAGTCCCGGGGGCGCCGTCCCCGGTTTGGAACCGCTCGATCAAGCCGATGTTAGTCCTATCGTCGCGGTCAAGTCACATTCCCTGCCTACCGCGGTCCACCCGGGGCATGAATCATGCCTGTGGGGAATAACCATGAAACCGGACGACGCTGGCGCAGCGATGCCGCGCGGCCTAGTCTCGCGCTGGCAGGAGATTTGCCGTGTTGGATAGCTGGATGGGCCGAGGCCAAAAGAGCTCCGACGGCCCCGACAAGGTAGGACTGGGAACGGTTCGCCGGCCGGTGATCGGGCTTGCGCTCGGCGGCGGCGCCGCACGCGGCTTTGCCCATATCGGCATCATCAAGACCCTGCTCGCCCATGGCATCGTCCCCAACGTCGTGGTCGGCACCTCGATCGGGTCAGTGGTCGGCGGCGCCTATGCGGCCGGCCATATCGACAAGCTGGAGCAGTGGGCCCGCAGCCTGCAGCCGCGCAGCGTGCTCGGCTACCTCGACATCCGCCTCAACGGCTCCGGCCTGATCGGCGGCGCCAAGCTGGCCGCCGAGATCGAGGCCGCGCTGGGCCAGGTCATGATCGAGGACCTCACGGTCAAGTTCGCCAGCGTCGCAACCGAAGTCCGCACCGGGCACGAGATCTGGCTGACCCAAGGCCGTGTGGTCGACGCGATGCGCGCCTCCTACGCTTTGCCAGGCATCTTCGCGCCGGTGCTGATCGGCGACCGTTGGTTGGTCGACGGCGCGCTGGTCAATCCGGTGCCGGTTTCGGCCGCCCGCGCCCTCGGCGCCGAGATTGTCATTGCGGCGAACCTCTCCAGCGACGTGTTCGCGCACTCGACCACGATCTACAATCACGGGCCGTCCGCCGCGCCCGAGGTGACGGTCGCGGTGACTGCCGAGGCCGAGATCGAGCCAGAACCGCCGAAGCGGCGGTTCGGCCGCTTCTTCTCCGCCGAACGGACCGTGAAGCGGGAATTTTTCGGCAGCGCCAGCCGGCCCGGAATCTCGAGCGTCATGGTCGACGCCTTCAACATCATGCAGGACCGCATCACCCGTGCGCGCCTCGCCGGCGATCCGCCCGACATGCTGATCTCGCCGCGCGTCGGCCAGATCGGCTGGTTCGACTTCCACCGCGCCGACGACCTGATCGCGCACGGCATTCGCGCGGCCGAACGCGCCATCGGAGCGATCGAGGAAGCCATCGATATCCTGGTGCCGCCGTCCAACGGCACGGGCACCACCGGGAAGTAGCGCTTAGGCGGTCTTGATGTAGTCGCGCAGCGCTTCCTGCTCGTGCTCATATTCCTGCACGCGGCGCTTGACGACGTCGCCAATCGAGATCAGCCCGACCACCTTGCCGTCCTCGACGACAGGGAGATGGCGGAACTTGCCGGTGGTCATCATCTCCATCAGGCCGCTGACGGTATCGGACTCGCGGCAACTCACGACCTTCTTGGTCATCACCGCGCTCACCGGTTCCTCCAGCACGCCCGCGCCGCGCTCTGAGAGCACGCGCACGATGTCGCGCTCCGACAGGATGCCTTCCATCCGGCCCTGCTCCATCACCAGCACGGCGCCGATCTTACGCTCGCCGAGCAGTTTGACCGCGGCCGAAAGCTTCGCGCCGGGCGCGACGCTCATGACCTGATGGCCCTTTGCATCGAGAATGGAACGTACCGTCATTGTCGTCTCCCTGAATCCGTTCGCTCCCCGCATCAGCGGGGTCGAGCCTGTTCGCCAGAGTCTTCAATCAACAGTTCCGCGCAGATTTCGGTTTCGGGGCGCGGTCGGTAGCTGGGCTCGATGTGTCGGCCCGCTTTGTTCTGTGTCGCAAAGATGATGGAGGAATTCGAACCGAGCCGCAAGCGGCGATCAGACGCGGCCGGACTGGTCCAGCGACGACGCATCCGCAGCATCATCTCGCGCACGCGGAATCGGATCGAACAGCGAGAACAGCAACAGCCCGGCGAGGAAGCCGCCGATATGCGCCTGCCAGGCGACGCTCGTGTCCTCAGCACCGAGCGACAGCGAAGTGGCGCCGAACAGGATATTGACGCCGAACCAGATCGCCAGGAACGCGAGCACCCGTCCATTGCGCAGCGCCCGCCATAGCGACAGCGCGGGCACCTTGGCGGCCGCGTCGGCATCGCCGCGGCTGAACGATAGGAAGCTGCCCTTCACAAAGGCGAAGCGCATCGCCGCCGCCATCGTCCCCGACACCGAGGCTGACGCGCCGATCATCGGCGCAATGGCGTGCTCATGGGTCAACAGATGCGCGAGCGCGCCTGCGGCCGCCGTCACCGCCATGAAGACAAAAAACCGCACCGCGCCGAAGCGCCGCGCCAGCGCGCTGCCGAACGGCAGCAGCCACAGCACGTTGAAGCCGATATGGGTGAGGTTGGCGTGCAGCAGCGAATAGGTGACGAAGGTCCAGACCTTGGCGCCGTCTCCGCCCGGGAAGGTGATGTCGAGCAGCGTCGAATCGTAGCGCTTCGGGATGAAGCCGAAGACGTCGATGGTCCAGTTTTCCATCTCCGGCGGCAGCAGCACCCGCAGATGGATCACCGCGATCAGGAGGATGTAGGCGGTGAGCGCCGGCGGCAAGGTCAGGATCGGCTCGCGCGGCGCCTCCGGCGGCGGCTCGAGCGGGGATTCGGGATGGGAGTCCAAGGGGTCGGCGACCTCGCACGCGGCTGTGCATCCCAGATAGGCGGCTTTCATACCGCTGTGCAAGTGCACAATCCCGAAATCGGACACGGGGTGTCGCGCGGCACCAGGATCAAGACAAAAGCGATCGGGACAAAGAAAAGGGAGGGCGCTGAGAACGCCCTCCCTGATCGGCTGGTCTTCTCGTGCCCCAGAGGGATCGGGAGAACATCCCCACCCCTCCCCGCACGGTGACCAAACTGTTTGACGCCACCTATGTACCAACCACGCCGGCGCTTGGGGCAGCCGGCAAACGGGAACGCGCGGACCCTACGCGCAGGTTCCACCGACGCCAAGAACATAGTTAAATTTACGTTAACAACACAAAGCTGCCGATAAGCCGCCCAAACCGCGGCCACGGCATGGACGCTGCACAGCCTTCCCTGCACAACAGAGAAGGGAAGGCGCCTGAGCAAAACCGGGACAGATGTGTCCCGCCGAGCCAGGTGCCGGGCAAGGTTCTTTATATGAAACACAGCTCCAGCCGCGAATTCTTCGCCTATTGGAATGCGAAGCGCGGCACTGCGCGTGCACCCGACCGGAGTGAATTCGAACCGTCCGCGGTGCGCGAGCTGCTGTCCGACATCTTCGTGCTGTCCTATGACGGCGAAACCCGCTTTCCGTTCCGCGTCGCCGGCACCCGCACCTCCGCCCTGCTCGGCTGCGACCTCAAGAACCGCAGCTTTTCCGCCCTTTTCACCGGCGAAAGCCGCGGCGAGATCGAAGACATCATCACCTGTGTCGTCGAAGAGACCCTGCCGGCCATCGCCGGTGTCACCGCCACGACCGAAACCGGCTCCAAGGCGCACCTTGAATTGCTGCTGCTGCCCTTCACCGCCCGCGTCCATATGCCGGCGAGCCTGACCGGCCTGCTCGCCCCGTTCGAGGACGATGTCACCCCGCTGCACGACCTCGTCCTGACCTCGTGGCGCTACCTGCATCCCCAGGAGCGGCTGGTGCCGCGGACCCTGCGCAAGCTCGCAATCGCGCGCGGCCTGATGGTCTACGAAGGACTGCGCTAGCCCCCGATGCCAGCCGCCGCCCGGCGACGGGACAGGCCACGCCGGTCGCTTGCACCGCGGGCCGCGGAACTCTATTAGCTGGTTCGCCGCCATGGCGGGGGTGATCCGCTTATTGCAGCTGCGGCCGGGCTGGGCATGTTTCGCAATTCGATCAGGCAGAAGATCGTCGGCATCGCCGCGGGACTCATCGTCCTCGCGGTGATCACCTCGCTGCTGTCGATGGTGATGGCGGGCCAGGTCGGCCATCTCCTGGATGAGCTCACCAACCGCTACATCCCCGCCTATGGTCATCTCGCCCGCGTCAACATCCGCTCGCTGGAGCGGTCTTTGGCGATGCGCCGGATGATGATGGCGAAGATGCAGGCGCCGGGGGAAGCCAGCGGCTACGACGCGGCGCGCAAGACCTTCGACGAGATCGAGCCGACGATCAAACGCGAGGCCGATGCAGCGCGCGTGCTGATCGATTCGATCATCGCCGATCCCTCGACCCCGTCGGACAACGCCGCCCTCGGGCGCCTCGATGACCGCATCGACAATGCCGTCAACGATCTCTTGATGCGCCTGAATGCCGAGAACAAGACGCTGCTCGACCAGCTCGACGCCCAGGACTTCGCGGCCGCGAAAGCGACCACGCTCCGCGCCGACGTCCTGCGCGACGACTTCAACAACAAGATCGAAGGCATTCGTACCGACATGCTGGCGCAGGTCGCTTCGGCCGCGGCGAAGGTAATGAGTGCCCAGCAGCGGGCGATCATCATCTCCGGTGTCGTGACCGCGATTGCCGCGATCCTCGGCTTCGTGTTCGCGATGCTGGTCGGCAGCGGCATCACGCGCCCGGTGATGCGGCTGCTGGAAGGCACCCGCGAGGTCGAGGCGGGCCGCCTCGACGGCACCATCGCGATCACGACCCAGGACGAGATCGGCCAGCTCTCCGCCGCCTTCAACCGCATGATCGAGACGCTGCGTCACAACCAGCGCATCCGCGAGACCTTCGGCCGCTACATCAATCCGCGGATCGCCGAGGGCCTGCTCGAGCAGCCGGCGATCGCCGCCACCGAAGGACAGCGCCGCATCATGACGGTGATGTTCTGCGACATGAAGGGCTTCACCAGCCTGAGCGAAGGCGTGACGCCGCGCGGTCTCGTCAAGATCATGAACCTGTATCTGTCGACGATGTCCGCGCCGGTCCATGCACATCGCGGCATCATCGACAAATATATCGGCGACGCCATCATGGCCTATTGGGGCGCCCCCTTCGTCGAGGAAGCCGAACAGACCCATCTGGCCGCGCTTGCCGCCATCGACATGATCGGCCAGGTCAACCAGCTGCGCAAGGATCTGCCCGAACTGCTCGGTGTGCGCGCCATCCCGGCCGATTGCGACATCCGGATCGGGATCGCCACCGGTGAAGTGCTGGTCGGCAGCATCGGCTCCGAATTCATGATGAGCTACACCGTGCTCGGTGACACCGTGAACCTCGCCTCGCGGCTGGAAGGCGCCAACAAGTTCTACGGCAGCCGCAGCCTGATCTCGGAAGCCACCGCGAGCGCCTGCGCCGCGACCATCGAGCTGCGCGAGATCGACCGCCTCGTCGCCGTCGGCCAGACCCAGCCGGTCGCTGTGTTCGAGATACTCGGCAAGAAGGATCAACTGACGCCGGCGCAGACCGAGTTGCGGCAGCGCTACGCCGATGGTCTCGCCGCCTATCGCGACCGCCGCTGGGACGACGCCGAGCAAGCTTTCACTGCCGCACTGGCTGCGGCGCCGGTCGACGGACCGTCGATCGCCATGAAGGCGCGCGTCGCAGCGTTCAGGCAAAATCCGCCGGCGGCGGATTGGGACGGCGCCTGGTACCTGGAGCAGAAGTAGCGGCGGAAGTAACGGCGGTTGTAGCCCGCATGAGCCAACGGCTCGCGCGACATGCGCGCCCGATGACGGGCTCCGCGATATGCGGAAAGAAAGATCCCGGATATCGCTTCGCTCATCCGGACTACACGCATTGACGCTGACCTGCCCTTCACACTGCCCATGTGCGACCGGCCCAATTCTAACACCGATGTTAGTTTCCACTCCGCCATTCGATGGTGCGAACAAAACATTCGGCGCACGTGCACGCGCGACGTTCGGAAGCGACAGTGCGATTGCCGCATCGGCAAACAATTTTTCAGAACGCGCGGAATGTCTCTCGCGATCGGGAGTTAGTGCTTCAGATCAATGACTGTCCACGTCTAGTCGGGAGGTGCGCATGATCAAGTCACCGATGAAGCTCGCAATGCTTACGGCATTTCTGACAGCGCCGATCATCCTGTTCCCACCGCACACTGCCCTCGCCGCCGGTGGAGGTGGTGGTGGCGGCGGAGGAGGAGCAGGCGGCGGAGACTTCTACGGGTCGAGCTACAGCACGCCTGCGCCGGCCTATCCCCAGCAGAAGGACAGAAAGACCACGCACAGGGTCAAGAAGCCGATCAAGCAATCCGGCTTCGATGATCCGGCATTCCGCGACAGCTATCGCGCGGCCTATGCGACGATCTACGAACGCAACGACTACGCCGCCGCGATCGATCAGCTGAACGCGCTCGGCCGCGATGATCATCCTGATGTCGCGAACCTGATCGGTTACTCCTATCGCAAGCTCGGCGACTACAAGCAGTCGCAGGTCTGGTACGAGCGCGCGCTGAAGGCCGATCCCAACCACGTGCTGACGTGGAACTACTACGGTCTGTGGCAGATCGAACAAGGCAACCGCGACCAGGCGCAGTATCATCTGCAGCGGATCGGCGAGATCTGCGGCACCGACTGCGAGGAGTATCGCACGCTGGCAGCCGCACTGGAGAAGCCGCCGGGTACGAACCTCGTCTACTGAGCGCACCGGCGCGGAGCCGACATGAGCGGAATACGGGATCACTAGATCCGGCCCGGACATCGCATCGCGCGTCCGGGCTGCACGCGCCGTTGGCTTCCTTCGGCGCCGTCCGCTATCGTGGGCACCCGAACCATTTGCGAGTCCGTCATGCCCGATCTGATTGACTTCGGTACGTTGCAGCTCAAATTCCTGCAGAGCAAGGAGACCACCGGCGGCAGCGTCGATCTGTTCGAGATGACGCTGCAACCGAATGCCCGGATGCCGATTCCGCACTATCACGAGAGCTGGGACGAGACGATCTACGGGCTTTCGGGCGTCTCGACCTGGCGGGTCGACGGCAAGGAGATCCACATCGGGCCCGGCGAGTCGGTGTTCATCAAGCGCGGTGTCGTGCACGGCTTCACCAACCGCTCGAACGGTCCGGCGACCTGCCTCTGCCTCCTCAGCCCCGGCGCGCTCGGACCGCAATATTTCAAGGACATGGCGGTCCTGATGGCGGGGGGTGCCCCCGATCCAGCCAGGATGAAAGAGACGATGCTGCGCTACGGCCTGGTGCCGGTCGCTTCCTGACCGCTCGACGCAAGAAGCCTGCACCGCCGGCGGCCCTGCTTAAAACCGCGTCGTGCCGAGCGGCAGGCCGAGTTTTACGCGGCCAACCAGCCCGTAGCTGATCGGGGTCATCGCGACATGCTTGATCGCGGCCTGGACGTCGCGGATCGAACGTTCCAGCGTACCGGTCTCGAAGATCGCGGCCGTGCCGGCGGCCGCCGCGATCATCTCGACGACACGCGCGGCGGTTTCGCCGGCATTGGCGCAGGCGATCCGGTGCAGCAGCCGCGCTTCAATCAGCCGCTCGCCTCCGGCCTCGCTCGCCGCCATCAGCTCCGTCATGTCCTCGACCAGCAGCGCCCGCGCGGAGCGCAGCGCCGTTTCGGCTCGGCCGACCATCGACTGGACCAGTTCACCGTCGCGCAGCTGGCCGACGCCACCGAGCCGGGGCTTCTTGCCCGCGAGCGCGATGAAGGCGTCGAGCGCGCCGCGCGCGATCCCGAGCGGCACGACCGAGACCGTCCAGGAAAACGCCGCGAGACCCGGCAGCCGGTACGGGATACCCGGCTGGGTCGGCTTGAAGTCGACCAGCGGATGGGTGTGGCTGTCAGGCACGAAACAGTCCTGCATCTCGAAGTCGCAGCTTCCGGTGGCGCGCAGTCCGGACACGAACCAGGTGTCGTGGAGGCGGACGTCGGCGCGATCGACGTAGCAGCAGATCGGCGGGCTGTCCTTGCCGTCGGGCCCCTTGACGCTCGCCAGCCCCATGAACCTGGTCGCGTGGGGCGCGCCGCTGCCGAACGGCCAGCGTCCGCTGACGCGATAGCCGCCCTCGACCTCGACCGCCGTCCCGATCGCCCCGGTGGCGCTCGCGATGAACGCCAGCGGATCGGCGAACCAGCCCCGCACCACCTCCTCCGGCAGATAGCCGCCGGCCCGGCTCATGCCGCCGCCATTACCGACCAGCCAGCCGACCGAGCCGTCGAGCGCGGCGGCCGCCTCGACGATCGTCATGAAGTCGAGCGGCGAGAATTCCGGCCCGCCCAGCGCTTTCGGCAGATACAGCCGAAACATTCCGGCCTCGGCCAGGGCGCGGACCACGGCGTCGGGAAGCCGGCGCTCCCGGTCGAAATCCGCCCGTTGCTCGGCAATCAGCGGGGCAAGCCGCTCGAGCGCGGTCAAATGGTCCGCAACGCTGGATCTGGCAGGATCTTTGGCAGGCTGGGGCATGACGCCTTCCTTTCCGAGAGCTGGCAATATCGGGAATTCAGCGCGTGGACGCGAATTTGACCATCGGGCTTGGCGTCGCAGAGGGACCGTCATCTCTTTGTCATGAATTGTGCAGACAGGTTCAGCGGACCAGTTTCGGGGACATGCATGGACTATTTCAAACGCTTCAACTTCCTGTTCGCGGCGCCGGTTTTCGAGGCCGACGACCTCGAAGGCATCCGCTTCAACCAGATCATCGCCGAAATCGAGCGCTCCGGCTTCGAGGTGGTCCGCGCCCGCAAACTGGAAGATGCCGAGATCGCGGTGCAGACCGATGCGGCGATCGGCTGCATGGTGGTCGACTGGGGCAAGAAGGGTCTCGAGGGCAAGACCGCGGCGCTGATCAATCTGATGCGCCGGCGCGGCCTCGACTTCCCGATCCTCCTGCTGATCCGCCGCAAGCGGTTCGAGGACCTGCCGGTCGAGGTGCTCGATTTCATCGACGGCTACGTGTTCCTGTCCGAGGAAACCCCGCCCTTCATCGCCAAGAACCTGATCTCCAGGCTGAAGCAATATGCCGAGAACCTGAAGACCCCGTTCTTCGGGGCGCTGGTCGACTATGCCGAGGAAGGCAACCAGCTCTGGACCTGCCCGGGCCACAATGGCGGCGTGTTCTACAGCCGCAGCCCGATCGGCCGGGTGTTCGTCGAACATCTCGGCGAGGCGGTGTTCCGCGACGACCTCGACAATTCCGTGCTCGATCTCGGCGACCTTCTCACCCATGAGGGGCCGGCGCTGCGGGCGCAAAAGGAAGCCGCCAAGATCTTCGGCGCCGAGAAGACCTATTTCGTGCTCAACGGCACCTCGACATCCAACAAGGTCGCGCTCGGCTCGCTGGTTACCGACGGCGATCTCGTGCTGTTCGACCGCAACAACCACAAGGCCGCTCATCACGGCGCGCTCCTGATCGGCGGCGGCATCCCGGTCTATGTGCCGACGGTGCGCAACGCCTGGGGCCTGATCGGCCCGATGCGCTGGGACCTGCTCGACGAGGGCGCACTGCGCGACCAGATCCGCAAGCACCCGCTGGTCAAGGACGAGAACGCCTGGAAGAAGGAGCGTCCGTTCCGCGTCGCCGTGGTCGAGCAGTGCACCTATGACGGCACCATCCACTCCGCCGAGATGATCCTCAAGCGGATCGGCCATCTCTGCGACTACATCCTGTTCGACGAGGCCTGGGCCGGCTTCATGAAGTTCCACCCGATCTATTCCGGCCGCTTCGCGATGGGGCTCGCCAATCTCGGCCCCGAGGCGCCTGGCATCATCGCCACCCAATCGACCCACAAGCAGCTCGCGAGCTTCTCGCAGGCCTCGCAGATCCACATCCGCGACCGCCACATCAAGGGCCAGAAGCGCCGGGTCGAGCACCGCCGCTTCAACGAAAGCTTCATGCAGCACGCCTCGACCTCGCCGTTCTATCCGATCTTCGCTTCGCTCGACGTCGGCGCGCAGATGATGAAGGGCCGCTCCGGCGAAGTGCTTTGGGACGACACGATCCGGCTCGGCATCGAGCTGCGCAAGAAGATCCGCGCGGTGAAGCGCGAGTTCGAGGAGAAGGAGACGCGCGCCGAGCGGCGCTGGTTCTTCGAGCCGTTCGTGCCGGACCGCGTGATGATCCCCGACGTCGCGCGCGAGAACGGCGTGCACAATGTCGCCTGGGAGACGATCTCGACCGATCAGCTCGCGACCAATCCGTCCTACTGGCAGCTCAGCCCGGGCGAAACCTGGCACGGCTTCCCGGAGCTGACCGCGGGATTTGCCATGACCGACCCGAACAAGCTCACCTTGCTGACGCCGGGGTTCGACCACGCCACCGGCGCCTATGCCGATCACGGCATCCCCGCCCCGGTCGTCGCGCAATATCTGCGCGAGAACCAGATCGTCGCCGAGAAGAACGACCTCAACTCCCTGCTCTTCCTGCTGACGCCGGGCGTCGAGGCCAGCAAGGCCGGCACGCTGGTGTCCGGGCTCGTCGCCTTCAAGAAGCTGCACGACGACAACGCGCTGGTCGAGGACGTCATCCCCGAATTCTTCCGCCGCCGCCCGCAACGCTACACCGGAGTGCGGCTGCGCGACCTCTGCGGCGACATGCACCGCTTCTTCCGCGACGGCGGCGTCAGCACGCTGCAGGCCAAGCAATTCCTGCCCGAGCATCTCCCGGAGATCGCGATGTCGCCGCGCCAGGCGGCGCAATATCTGATCCGCAACGACGTCGACTATCTGCCGATCGACCAGATCTTCGGCCGCATCGCCGCGACGCCGTTCGTGGTCTACCCGCCCGGCATCGCCACCATCGTGCCCGGCGAGCGACTGTCGGAACGCAGCAAGCCGATGATCGACTACTTGCGGATGTTCGAGGCGAGCTTCAATGCGTTCCCGGGCTTCGAGGTCGAGGTCCAGGGCATCTACAAGGAGATAGACGACGCCGGCCGGGTCCGCTTCTACACCTATGTCGTGTCCGAATAGGCCAGCGAACGCAACACAATGGAGAATGATCACAAGATCACCGTCCGACCCTCGCGCGACAGCGACGTCGATGCGATGCTGTCGATCTACCGCTATCACATCCGCCACGGCATCGAGGAGAGCGTCGACGACAGCGGCACGCCGGAGCCCGACGACCTGCGCGACCGCCGCAAGAATCTGCGCAACACCCGCCTGCCGCATCTGGTCGCGCTGTGCGAGGGCGAAGTGGTCGGCTATGCCTATGTGGTCCAGTTCCGCAAGCGTCCGGCCTATCGCTACACGGTGAAGCATTCGATCTATATTCACCACGGCTTCACCGGCAAGGGCGTCGGCGGCCGGCTGTTGCAGGAATTGATCGACACTTGCGCCGCTTCCGGCTTCCGCCAGATGATCGGCTACATCGACAGCGACAACGCCGCGTCGCTGGCGCTGCACGACCGCTTCGGCTTTGCCCGCGTCGGCCATCTGCCCGGTGTCGCCTATCGCTACGGCCGCTGGTCCGACACCGTGATGGTGCAGCGCTCGCTCGCCGCCGGCTCGACCGCCCCGCCGCCACCCGCGCCGCTGTCGCGGCGGTGATGGGTGATGGGGGCTGCGCGGCTCCCTGCCATTCGTCGTCCTGGCGAAAGCCAGGACCCATAACCACCGCATTCGGTGATGAACGGGACAGCGGCCCCAGCGTCGCACAACAATTGACATTTGGGGTAATGGGTCCTGGCTTTCGCCAGGACGACGATGAGGATGGTTCTCGATTCAAGGCCTCACACACGCGGTGTCATCACCCGCGCATGCGGGTGATCCAGTATTCCAGAGACGGCTGTGCTTGAGCCGAGAAGCCGCGGCGTACTGGATCGCCCGGTCGAGCCGGGCGATGACAGATGAGGATGCGATTCAGCCTCGCGCTCTCGCGATAAGCTGCCTAAGCGCCCTATTCCAGCGTGAACCCGACCCGCAGCGCCACCTGGTAGTGGCGGACCTTGCCGTCTTCGATATGGCCCCGGGTCTGCACCACCTCGAACCATTTCATTTCCCGGACCGTCTTCGACGCGCGGCTGACGGCGTTCTCGATCGCCGCCTCGATGCTCTTGTCCGATGATCCGACCAGTTCGAGGATCTTGTAGACGTGGTCCTTGTCGTGCGTGGTGGGCATGTCGACCTCCTTGGGTGGATGCGCGATCCGGACAATTTGCACTCCGATCCGGACAGTCCGTCGTCCGGTACGGGCTGTCGTCAAACGACGAATGCTGCGCGGCAACACACCGGTTGACTTGAATCAACGTGTTGCGGCGCCTTTGGTGCCAGCATGCATTTGGTGCCAGCCGGGCGCCTGCCCTTGTCCGCGCCATGACCTATGGTAGCATGGTTTGACCAAGTATTCGGGAGCGATACGATGTCGACAGCGTCCAGCTCACCCGCCACACCTCCTCACAGCCTCGGATCCGGGCTTGCCAACCTTCGCGCCAAGTGGGGTTGGATCGTCGCCCTTGGCGTGATCTACCTGATCGCAGGCGTGCTCGCCTTCGGCAGCGTGTTCTTTGCCACCGTCGTCAGCGTGCTGTTCGTCGGCGCGATGATGATCGTCGCCGGCGTTGCCGAGATCATCAACGCATTCCAGTTCAAGACCTGGGGCAAGTTCCTGTTCTGGCTGCTGCTCGGCGCGCTCTATGTCGTCGCGGGCTTCATCACCTTCGAGAACCCGCTGCTCGCCGCAGCGACCCTGACGCTATTCCTCGGCATCGCGCTGGTGGTCTCCGGCATCGTCCGCATCTTCCTGGCGTTCGGCATGAACTCGGCGGCGCCGTGGGGAATGGTCGCGATCTCCGGGCTGATCACGCTGGTGCTCGGGGTCATGATCCTGGCGCGCTGGCCGGTGTCGAGCCTTTACGTGCTTGGCATCTTCCTCAGCGTCGACCTGATCTGCGCCGGCGTCAGCTGGATCAGCATGGGCATGGCGCTGAAGCAGCGAGCGTGACGCGCGAATGTAGGGCGGGTTAGCGACAGCGTAACCCGCCGCAAATCTCACAGGCGGAACGATGGCGGGTTACGCTTGCGCTAACCCGCCCTGCAGTTCTCCCTGCAATGCTCAGGGCTGCGCGAGGTGCCAGGCGCCGTTGAGAAAGCCGTCGCCGGTGATGTCGCCGGCCTTCTGGTCCTTGGCGAAGGTATAGAGCGGCTTGCCCTTGTAGGCCCACTGCTTCGAGCCGTCGTCACGCGCGATGATGGTGTAGCCGCCTTCGGCCTTGTCGCTGGCTTCCGCCTTCAGCACCGGCCAGTTGGTGGCACAGGGGCCGTTGCAGGCCGATTTGCCGTCGCTGTCCTTGTCGAAGGTGTAGAGCGTCATGCCCTTGGCGTCGGTCAGGACTGAGCCCTTCGCCGTGGTGCCGGTCTTGGTCGGCGGCGCGGCAAAGGCGGCGGACGCGAGCGCAAACGAAGCGGCAGTAGCGAACGCGAGTGCGAGCGTTGTCTTCATGGTGTCTCCCTTTCGAATGCAAATGGCTTGCATGCGTAGGACGCCGGAGGACGCACCGTATTCCGTTGGCTGCGCGCGAAGAATTTTCGGCCGAGAGACGGGCGTGAGGGGAATAAAGGCGAGAGCGCGTGCCGATACCGGCCCGTAGCCCGCATGAGCAAAGCGATATGCGGGAGACTATCCCGGATATCGCTTCGCTCATCCGGGCTACAGCACTTGATGCTTACCGTCTGATCTCCTCTGCCGCGCGCACCAGCGGGCGGTCGGAGAGCTGGATCGGGCCGGAGAACGGCGTGCTCATTTCGAGGATCAGATAGATCGCGGCCGAGATCAGCGCCGCGGCGGCGATATAGGTCGAGACCACCACCGCATTGCGCGGCGCGCGAAACCCCAGCGTCGCGAACATCAGCGTCAGCCACCCGACCAGGATGCAGATCAGCGGTGACGGGAACGACCCGTCGGACTGCTCGACAAAGGTCCAGCGCTGCTGCACCGCCTGCCGATAGACCGAGCGGGCGTCGTTCCAAAGCGCAATCTTCTGCTCGTCGTTGAACTTCAGCTCGCGGAGACTGTTGCCGACCTCGTCGAGCAGATGTTCGGACACCTCGTTCGCGCGCGAGATCGGGGCATCCTTGAGCGCCTGCTCGACATAGGCGAGCAGCCGCTTGCGCGGCTCGTCGGCGCTGGGGCCGAGCGGCCGCAGGCTGCGGTCGAGCAGGATGAGGTCGGTCGCGAAGACGTGCAGGTTGCGGTCAACCGCCGCATAGGTGTTGGCCGAATTGTTCATCATCAGACCGAGCAGCAGCGACGGCATGGTGACGAACAGGGTCGCGACCAGGCGTACCGAGGTATTGGTCTCGTCGCTGCGGTGGTGCTCGCCGAGCCGGCCATGGATCGCCATGGTGGCAAGCGCGGCGCCGCCGAGCAGCATGAAGATCAGGATCGCGACGACAACTGCAACCACGGCTTGCAAGGACCTGCGAGAGAATCAGGTGCGCAGGATAGCAAGTGCCGCGCGGCGGCGCATGTCCGGTTGACTGGCCTTCCCTACGCGCTATCAGTCCGGAGCGCTTTTGGGGCGTCCGGCGCGCCCGAGGAGAGAAACAGTGCATATTGTCGACGACCGCGAGGTCAACCGCGTCCTGACCTTTCCGATCCTGATCGAAGCGATCGAGGCCGCGCACCGGCGGCCGAAGATCGCGGTCAAGGACGGCTATCTCGGCGACGACAGGGGCCAGCAGCTGGTGACCCGCAGCGCGGTCGATGCCGGCCGCTTCATGATGACCAAGCTCTACACCAGCTTCCCGGGCAACCTCGCGCACGGCAAGCTGCCGGCCGTGCAGGCGGTCTGCGTGCTGTTCGACGGCAATGACGGGCGGCCGCTGGCGGTGATGGACGCCGCCGAGATCACCCATTGGAAGACCGCCGCGGACTCCGCGCTCGGCGCCAAGCATCTGGCGCGGCCGGATGCCGCGACGCTGCTGGTGGTCGGCGCCGGCGAGATGGCGCACTGGCTGGTGCGCGGCCACCGCACGGTGCGGCCGTCTCTGAAGCGGGTGCGGATCTGGAACCGGACGGTCGAGCGCGCGCACGAGCTCGCCACGCTGCTGGAAAGCGACGGCATCGCCGCGGATGTCGTCACCGATCTCGATGCCGCGACGCGCGAGGCCGACATCATCACCACCTGCACCCGCTCGCGCGAACCGCTGGTCAAGGGCGCGAACCTGAAGCCCGGCATCCATCTCGATCTGGTCGGCGGCTTCACCCCCGAGACCCGCGAGTCCGACGACGAGGCGGCGCGGCGCTCGCGCATCTTCGTCGACCGAAGGGAATCCGCCTTCGACGGCGTCGGCGACATTCTGGCGCCGATCGCGAGCGGCGCGATCAAGGAAAGCGACGTGCTCGGCGATCACTATGATCTCGCAACCGGCAAGGTCAAAGGCCGCCTGTCCGCCGACGACATCACCTTCTTCAAGAACGCCGGCGGCGGGCATCTCGATCTGATGACCTGCGAGGCGGTGCTTGCGCAGTTGGGGAAGAAGTTAGGGTGACGGCGAAAACGTAGGGCGGGTTAGGCGAAGCCGTAACCCGCCGCGCCGCAGCGCATGGAAAGACGGCGGATTACGCCTTCGGCTAATCCGCCCTACACCCTACGTCTCCCGCAACCAGACCTCGCCGATCGAATGGTCGGAGCGCTTGCGCAGTACGATGTCGGCCCGCGTCCGCGTCGGCAAGATGTTCTCCCTGAGATTGGCGCGATGATGCTCGCGCCACAGCCGCTCCGCGACCTCGCGCGCGTCGCCGGGCGGCAGGTCCCTGTAATGGTGGAAATAGGAGGCGGGGTTTCGGAACGCGGTCGGCTGCAGCCTGAGGAAGCGCTCGACATACCAGGATTGGATGTCGGCCTCATCGGCATCGAGGTAGATCGAGAAGTCGAAGAAATCCGAGACCACCACCGGCGCCGTGCCGCGTGCCAGCAGCACGTTGAGGCCCTCGAACACCAGGATGTCCGGCTGCTGGATGACCTGCCGTTCCGACGGCACGATGTCGCCGATCAGGTGCGAGTAGACCGGCAGCTCGAGCTCACCTTCACCCGCCTTGGCTGCCGCGAGAAACCGCAGCATCCGCGGCAGATCGTAGCTCTCGGGAAAGCCTTTGCGCCGCATCAGGCCGCGCTCTTCCAGAACAGCGTTGGAATGCAGGAAGCCGTCGGTCGTCACCAGCTCGACGTGCGGGTGGTCTGCCCAGCCGACCAGCAGCGCACACAGCACACGGGCAAAGGTGCTCTTGCCGACGCCGACACTCCCGGCCAACGCGACGATGTAGGGCGATGGGCGGGCCGGCCGGCCGAGAAACTCCGCCTTGACCTGCATCAGATTGCGGGCCGCCGAGAAATGCAGGTTCAACAGGCGCGTCAGCGGCAGATACACGTCGCTGACTTCGGCGGACGTAATCGGCCCGTTCAAGCCGCGTAGCGCCGTGAGATCGGCATCCGACAGTGTCAGCGACGTGCTGGAGCGCAATGCCGCCCAGTCGCCGCGGCCGAACATCATGTAGGCGGAGAGCTCGTCGGGGTGGGTCATTCTCATCCGTTCACGGTGAGCCTGATGCATCCGATCGATCTTGCCGAGGTGAAGCCAGCGGCGTCAATGGCCCTGCGCCGGAGGCTTGATGGCAAACGAGTAGCCCGCATGAGCGAAGCGATATGCGGGAAGGTCTCTCCCCGGATATCGCTTCGCTCATCCGGGCTACAAGGTGACTGTCTCGGCCAGAATCGTAGGGCGGGTTAGCGCAAGCGTAACCCGCCGCATCTCGATGCACGGAAGGACGGCGGATTACGCCTTCGGCTAATCCGCCCTACACAATCACTCCGCGGCTTGCTGCGCCGGTGCGTCCAGTGCCGCCGAGACCTTCGGCGGCGACATCGGCAGGCTGTAGAAGCGCTTGCCGAGGGCGTTGTGGACGGCATTGGCGACCGCGGCCATGACGGGGACCAGCGGCACCTCGCCGACACCCTTGACGCCCTGCGGATGCTTCGGGTTCGGCACCTCGACCAGCGCGCAGTCGAGCATCGGGAGGTCGGAGCAGACCGGCATCCGGTAATCGAGGAAGCCCGGATTATCGACCTTGCCGTCCTTGTTGTAGATGTACTCCTCGTTCAGCGCCCAGCCGATGCCCTGCGCGACGCCGCCTTGCAGCTGGCCTTCGACATAGCTCGGATGCACGGCGCGGCCGACATCCTGCACGGCGGTGTAGCGGATCACGCGCACGATCCCGAGATCGACGTCGACCTCGACGTCGCAGATATGCGTGCCGAAGCCGCCCTCGGCGCCCTGGGTGTTGAGCTGCACGCTGGCGCCGATCGGGCCGCCCTGCGACGGCGCCTTTTCGGCAAGGTCCGCGAGCGTCAACGGCTCGAACTGGCCGGCATTCGGGCTCACCGGATGCGCGGCGCCGTTCTCCCATTTCACCGCTTCAGGGTCGATCTCCCAGATCTTCGCCGCGCGCTCGCGCAAGGTGGCGATCACCTTGTCGGCCGCCTGCGTCACCACCATCGAGGAGGCGAACAGCACGCGGCTGCCGCCGGTGAGGTTGGAGAAGCCGACCGTCTGGGTGTCACCGATGATGACCGAGATCCGCTTGTAGTCGATGCCGAGCAGCTCGGCGCAGATGTTGGCGATGCCGGCGCGCGAGCCGCCGATATCTGGATGCCCTGTGGTGACGACGACATTGCCGTCCTCGGTGATGTTGACCTGCGCGGAGGATTCGCCACCGGCGTTGAACCAGAAGCCGGAGGCAACGCCCCTGCCCTGATATTTGCCGAGCGGCGCGGCGTAATGCGGATGGTTCTTGGCGGCCTCCAGCGTCTCGATATAGCCGATGCGCGGAAACACCGGGCCGTGCGCGGCCTTGGTGCCTTCCTTGGCCGCATTCTTCAGCCGCAGCGCCAACGGATCGATCTTGAGGCGTTCTGCGAGCTCGTCGAGCACGCATTCCACCGCATAGGCGCCGATCGGCGCGCCGGGTGCGCGATAGGCCGCGACCTTGGAGCGGTTGGAGCAGACGTCAAAGCCTTCCGACAGCACATGCGGAATGTCGTAGGGCGCAAAGCTGCATCCGACCGCACCGCGGATCGGCGAGCCCGGGAAGGCGCCGGCCTGCAGGTAGAAGCTGCCATGGGCGGCGACGATGGTGCCGTCCTTCTTGGCGCCGATCTTCACCGTGCTCTTCGAGCCCGAGGTCGGCCCGGTGGCGCGCATCACCTCCTCGCGGGTCATCACCATCTTGACCGGGCGGCCGGATTTCTTGGCGAGCAAGGTCGCAAGCGGTTCGAGATAGACGATGGTCTTGCCGCCGAAGCCGCCGCCGATCTCGGCGGGAATCGCGCGGATGTCGCTCTGCGGGATGCCTGTGAGCATCGAGGTCATCGCGCGCACCATGAACTGGCCCTGGCTCGACGACCAGATCGTGGTCTTGCCGTCGGCCGCGACCGAGATCAGGCAGGCATGCGGCTCGATGTAGCCCTGGTGCACCGGTCGCGTGGTGAAGGAGCGCTCAACGACGATGTCGGCGTCCTTGAAGCCTTGCGCGATGTCGCCCTTCTTGGATTCGATGCGGCCCATGATGTTCGAGGGCTTGCCGTCGAATCTGTTGAACTCGTGCAGGATCGGCGCGTCAGGCCTCAAGGCGTCGTCGATCTCGATCGCCCAGGGCAGCACCTCGTAGTCGACCTCGATCAGCTTGCAGGCTTCCGCGGCGATCGCCTCCGTGGTCGCGGCGACGGCGGCGACGGGATGGCCGGGGAACAGCGCCTTGTCGCGCGCCATCACGTTGCGGCACATCCAGCGCATGTCCTGGATGCCGAGCATCACGGCGCCCTTCTCGATCGTGAAGTCGACGATGTCACGCGAAGTGACCACCGCTTTCACGCCGGGCAGCGCCTCGGCCTTGGTGGTGTTGATCGACTTGATGCGGGCATGCGGATGCGGGCTGCGCAACACCTTGCCCCAGATCATGCCGGGCATGGTGGTGTCGGCGGCGAACGCCGCGCGGCCGGTCACCTTGTCGACGCCATCGGGCCTGATGGTGCGCTGACCGATCCATTTGTTGTTGACGACGTTCATGGCCGCATCTCCCGCATTTCGGCGGCGGTCTCCATCACCGCGCGGACGATCTTGTCGTAACCGGTGCACCGGCAGAGATTGCCGGCGAGCCAGAAGCGGACTTCCTCTTCGGTCGGATTTGAGTTCTTGGCGAGCAGCGCCTCGGAGGCGACCAGCATGCCCGAGGTGCAGATGCCGCACTGAAGCGCGGCATGCTCGAGGAACTTCTGCTGCAAGGGATGCAGCCTGTCGCCCGTGGCCATGCCCTCGATGGTCCGGATCTCGTGGCCCTCGGCCTCGGCCGCGAGCATCAGGCAGGAACAGATCAGGCTGCCGTCGAGCGTGATCGAACAGGCGCCGCAATCGCCGGAGGCGCAGCCCTCCTTGGAGCCGGTCAAGCCCAATTGTCCGCGCAAGGCGTCGAGCATGGTCTCATACGGCTCGCACAGGAATTCGACCGGCTCGCCGTTGACCGAGGTGGTGACGTGCAGTTTCGGCATGGTGCTAGTGTCCTCCGGCGCGCTGGGCGGCGATCGCGGCGGTGCGCTTGAGCAGCACGCCGGCGGTCTTTGTCCTGTAAGCAATGGTGCCGCGCTTGTCGTCGATCGGACGGCAGGCGGCGCGGCATGCCGCAGCAGCCGCCTCCAACGCGGCGTCCTCGAGCTCCGAGCCGATCAGCGCCTTTGCCGCCGGTTCAACCAGCAGCGCGGTCGGCGCCACCGCGCCGAGGCCGACGCGAGCCGCGGTGCAGACGCCGTCCTTCAAGGTCAGGCTGACGCCGATGCCGACCACCGCGATGTCCATCTCGGTGCGCGGGATCATCCGCAAGTAAGCGTCGCCCGAGCCTTTGGGCCGCGGCGGCAAGGTGAAGCTGACGAGGATCTCGCCCGGCTTGAGGTTGGTCCGTCCCGGTCCGGCCGGCACATCCTCGACCTTGAGCTCGCGGCGGCCGTTCGGGCCCTGCACGGTGACGACGGCGCCCGCCGCGATCATCGCCGGCACGCTGTCGCCGGCCGGCGAGCCGTTGCAGAGATTGCCGCCGGCGGAAGCGCGGCCCTGCACCTGCTTGGAGCCGATCAGGTTCACCGCCTCGAGCACGCCGGGCCAAACCTTGCCGAAGCGTGCGTGGTCGGCGAGCTCCATGCCGGAGACGGCAGCGCCGACGCGGAAACCGCCATTGGCGGTTTCGGTGATCTCGGTCATCTCGCCGATCTTCTTGATGTCGACGATCAATCCCGGCCGCACCAGGCCGGAGCGCATTTGCACCAATAAGTCGGTACCCCCTGCCATAATGCGGGCGGCACTCCCGGCGGCAGCAAATGCGCCGATCGCTTCATCAAGCGTGCGCGGTGCTACGTATCGGATATCGGTCATGACGGTTCTTCTGGTCTCCCTCGGCTGCTTGTTCCCTCAGGGATGTGCGGGATATGGCCTTATCGCTGGCCGGCAGACCGCAAGCCTACACGGCGGATCGCCGTCCGAACAGCCTGCGAGGTGCGGCAGGAAGCGCAGGCTCCTATGCAGGATGCGCGCTTGCGCGGTGCCGGCGGTGGCGCGCGACGCGGCCGCGGTCATCGAACGTTCACGTCACGGTCCACGCGAACCCGCCGCCGAAATCCTGAGATTGGCGGCATGGCCCTTGCTTGCTTTGCGTCACGGATTGGTGAAGCATGCAGGCCGCTGCGGCCTACGTGCCGGCGCAACGACAAAATCGGGGGACGGCGAATGGTCGATGTTTCGCGCAGAACGCTCCTCAAGCTCGCGGCCAGCGTGCCGCCGGCGATGGCGGCCCCGGCTATCCTCTCATCGAGAGCCATCGCCGCCGGCAAGGGCAAGACCATCTCGGCGGTGATGCACTCGGACCTACGCATCATCGATCCCGGTTTCACCACCGCCTACATCACCCGCGACCATGGCTACATGGTCTACGACACGCTGCTCGGCATCGATTCAAGCTTCAAGGTCCGGCCGCAGATGGCGGACTGGACGATCTCCGACGACAAGCTGACCTACACCTTCACACTGCGCGACGGCCTGAAATGGCATGACGGCGCGCCGGTCACGGCGGAGGACTGCATCGCCTCGCTGAAGCGCTGGACCGTCGTCGACGGCATGGCGCAGAAGCTGGCCGAATTCACCGCCTCCCTCGAGGCCGGCGGACCGAAGACGATCGTGCTCAAGCTCAAGGAGCCGTACGGCCTGGTGCTGGAGTCGCTGGCAAAGCCCTCCTCCTACGTCGCCTTCATGATGCCGAAGCGGCTCGCGGAGACGCCACCGGGCAAGCAGATCGCCGAGCAGATCGGTTGCGGGCCGTTCAAGTTCGTGCAGGCCGAATTCCAGCCGGGCGTGAAGGCGGTCTATGAACGGAACGCCGACTATTTGCCGCGCAAGGAAAAGCCGGATTGGCTGTCGGGCGGCAAGGTCGCGAAGGTCGATCGCGTCGAATGGATCACGATGCCCGACGCGCAGACCGCGATCAACGCGCTGCAATCCGGCGACATCGACTTCCTGGAACAGCCCTCGATCGACCTGGTGCCGGTGCTCGAAGCCAATTCCGATCTCACCGTGGCCGTGCTGAACAAGTTCGGCTTCCAGATCGAGGGCCGGATGAACTTCCTGCACCCGCCGTTCGACAATCCCAAGATCCGGCGCGCGGCATTCCTGGCGATGAACCAGAAGGACGTGCTCGACGCCACCGTCGGCAACGCAAAGTACTACGAGATCTGCGGCTCCTATTTCGCCTGCGACACGCCGCTCGCCAGCGACGCCGGCGCGGAGACGCTGATCAAGGGCAACGGCATGGCCGAGGCGAAGAAGGCGCTGGCCGCCTCGGGCTATGACGGCACGCCCGTCGTGATCATGATCCCCGGCGACGTGCAGACGCTGAAGGGGCCGCCGACCGTCGCGGCGCAGCTGTTGCGCGCGGCCGGCTTCAATGTCGATGCGCAGGTGACCGACTGGCAGACCGTGGTGAGCCGCCGCGCCAGCCAGAAGCCGCCCAAGGAAGGCGGCTGGAACCTGTTCTTCACCTTCACGGGCGCCACCGAGGTGATGAACCCGATCGTCAACAACCAGATCGCCGCCAACGGCAAGCGGGCCTGGTTCGGCTGGCCCGAGGACGGCAAGCTCGAGCAGATGCGCGACGCCTACGCCCGCGCCACCTCACCTGAAGAGCAGAAGAAGCTCGCGGTGGAGATCCAGAAGCAAGCCTACGAGCAGGTGATCTATGTCCCGCTCGGCCAGTTCCGCTTGCCGAGCGCCTGGCGCAAATCGCTCACCGGCGTGCTGGAAGGCCCGGCGCCGCCGGTGTTCTGGAACGTCGACAAGACCGAATAGGATCGGCGGCGCGATCTTTGCGCCGCAGATCATCGTTCGGTTAGCCGCAGCACGCAGGCAGGTTGATCGGCTTTCTCCACAACCTGGCTCGCGGAGCGAGCCTCCACCCCGGGCCGCCCCGCTGCGCGCCGCTAAAATATCGAAAACAACCCCATGCAAAGTAGCCGACGGCCGCCACCGGGCAACTTGACACGTCGGGCAAATCACCAATATATTTCTAATATTCCGAATTCATGCAAATGCCCCCTCCCCCGCAAGCGCAGGGCTATCGCATATGCGCTCGATCCCTCCACAAACTCGTCATGCCCGGCCTTGTGCCGGGCATCCACGTCTTGGTTTCCGCGTGAAACAAGACGTGGATGGCCGGGACAAGCCCGGCCATGACGATGTGGAAATAGCAGCGCCAAGCTTTCGCTGCCATATGCGATTGCCCCTCCCCCGCAAGCGGGAGAGGGAGCGCACTTCCCTGCTATTCGATTTCGCCTGAGTATCGCCGCCTCACTGGCCGTTGGTGCGGCGCGCGGCCTTCGGTGCCTCGCCCTTCAGCTTCTCCAATGCGCCGGGCATCATCTGCCCGAACATCGAGCTCAGCATCGCGGTCGGGATCAGGCCCGCGCTGTTGCCCTCCTGCCCCTGCCCGCCCGACATCAGGAATTGCGGCACCAGCGGCTGGTTGATCCGCGTCAGCGCATCGGCGAACTTCGCGAAGTTCTGCTCGGCAAGGCGATACTCCGGCCCGCCATAGGCATCGACCGACAACTTGGTCGCCTGCGCGTTGGCGGTACCGACCGCCAGCACCCGGTCGGCCTCGCCCTGGCCTTCGAGCCGCGACTGCTCGCCGACCGCCGCTGCCGTCACCTTGCGGGTCTCGGCATCCTTCTGCGCACGGGCGAGCGCAGCCGCGCCCTCGTTCTCGTTGACCTTGACCTGGATCAGCGACTGCGTGAGTGCGGTCTGCGCCGCCGCCGTCGCCTTGGCTTCGTTGAGCGCGCGCTCCTGCACCGCGGCCTTCTCCTGCTCCTGATAGGTCTCGATCTGCTCGCGCGCGATCTGGCGCGAGCGGAGCTGGATCAGGATGTTCTCGATGGTGTGGTCGTTCACGGCCGCGCGCGGCGTGCCGATCAACACCTCCTGTAGGTCGAGCGAATAGCCCTCGAACTTCGCTTTCATCACCTGCGCCGATTCCTCCTGGATCGCGGCGCGGTTCTGCAACAGCTCGATCAGCGTCATCTTCTGCGCGATGTTCTTGAAGAACGCGCTGACCATCGGGTCGAGCGTCTGCTCGACCAGCTTCTTCACGTCGCCGAAGCGCTGGATGATCATCGGCGCCTTCTTGTAGTCGATATGCATCACCACCGAGAGCGGCAACGTCGGCTCGAACGCGTCCTTGGTGATCAGCGAGATCTCCGACAGGTTCTCGTCGAGCTTCATCGAACCGACCTCACCGCGTACCCATTTCAGGATGAAGTTGACGGTCGGGATCACCTCGATCTTGCCGGCATAGGTGTTGAAGGCGTACTTGCCGGGCAGCAGCGGGTCCTTCCAGACGCCGCGGCCGCCGTTGAGCACCAGCTCGCCATGGCGATACTGCTCGCCCGAGACATCGTCGGTGCGCGGGCCGGTGTAGAAGATGACGACGCCGACATTACCGACCGGGATCACCGTCTTCGGCACCGCCTCGACGGTCGCGAACAGGCGGTTGATGTACCAGGTGCCCTCGACGATGACCTGGAGCTGGCGGCCCCGATAACCGCCGGCGCGCAGGAATTTCTCGGGCTCCTGGAAATTGTTGTGGAAGGTCGCCGCGTCGCGCAGTTCGATGCCGACTTCGGGCGCGATGATCTCGCCCGGAGGCAGCGACGGGCCGTCATGCACGGTGACGATGCCGACCAGATCGTGATCCGCCGCCAGCACGACCGGCGCAAAGCCCCAACGCTCGGTGATCGTGAGTTGCATGCTCTCCAGCACGCCGCGTTCCCGCTCGCTGAGCGCATGGCCATAGACACGCTCGTCGGTGATGACGGCGAACTGCGTGGTGTTGATCGCATAGGTGCCTTCGCGCAAGATCTTGCGCTGCGGTCCCTTCTGGCCGCCGCCGAGCAGGAAGCGGCGCGCGTCCTGGAAGTCCGACTTGTCTTCGCTGTCGTTGGCGCCGAGCACCTGCGAAGGCTCCAGCGGCGCGCCGTCGCGCGCGAACACATAGGCGATCTTGCCCTGGCCGACGGTCACGAGGTCCGAGCGGTGGATCCGGTACATGAAGGGAAACATCACGTGCAGGCCGCCGCGCAGCACCTCCGGCTCGTAGCCGGCCTCGCCGTTCAGCGCGATGAAGCCGCCGTCGATCGAGCCCTTGATCGCCCACAGCTTCTCGACGATGCCGACCTGGTTGTTGGGAATGTAGCGAAATACGTTCGATATGCGCAGCAGGATCACACACGCGACCGCTGCAGCGATCCAAATGGCAGGCTGGGTTAAACCTGAACCATTAAGAAAACCGAGGAAGTCCATAGTCCATCTCCACAATTCGCAACTGGGCGGTTTGGGAGCCCAAACCTGCACCCAAGAATTGCGATGCGGAGATGTGATGCGAGGGCTAGGTGGCGCAAGGCGTGAACATTATTCGCACCGCCAATCTTTTTTTGATGACAGCATGAACCGCTGGACTGATCGCGCGACATCGATCGGCGCGAACGGCGTGCTGCGATTGCACATCATTCGCAGCGGCGCGCTTGACGCGGCGTTGGCGCGCAAGAGGCGCGAAGTCCCGGCCGGGGAGCTCACGCCTTCATAGCAATGTGGCTCGCTGATCAGCCGGGAATATGTCGACGCCGCTTCGGGCAAAACGCCCGACACATCGCGAGACCGCATGCGCGCGCCAATGCTATGGAGTCTGTTTGCTGAACCGGCGTCGCGAGAAACCGGCATGGAAGCACGCGGATTCTACCATGAGGGAATGCTTGCGTTGCAGCAGGCCGGCGCGCGCGACGTCCCGTCGACGACATCGGCAGCCGTAGAGCCGCGTGATGCGTAAGAGCTGGTACAGACCGGCAGCCGGAGCCGCAATCATCAGCCTCAGTCTGTTTGCTGCGGCCGACCTGCTCGCCGAAGACCGCAAATACGATCCCGGCGCCAGCGATAGCGAAATCAGGATCGGACAGACGATGCCCTATAGCGGCCCGGTGTCGGCTTTCTCCGTCATCGGCAAGGTGCAGGCCGCCTACTTCCGGATGATCAACGACGGCGGCGGCATCAACGGCCGCCGGATCAACCTGATCTCCTATGACGATGCCGCAACGCCGGCCAAGACGGTCGAGCAGGTTCGCAAACTCGTCGAGCGCGACGAGGTCCTGTTCACGTTCCAGGGCGTCGGTAACGCCTCAAACATTGCGGTGCAGAAATATCTCAACGACCGCCATATCCCGCAGCTGTTCGCGGGTGGGCGCGCCACGCGGTTCGAGGATCCGGTCAACTTTCCCTGGACCATGGGATTCGCGCCGAACCTGCGGACCGAGATCCGCGTCTATGCGCGGTTCATTCTCGACAATCATCCGAACGCCAGGATCGGCCTGCTCTACCAGAATGACGAGAGCGGAAAGGAGTATCTCGCGGGGCTGAAGGACGCGCTCGGCGCGCGGGCGCCGGCCATGCTGGCATCCGAAGCCCCTTATGATGCGACGGACCCGACCATCGATACGCAGGTGGTCCGGCTCAAGGCCGCAGCGGTCGATGTGCTGATCGACATGGCTGCACCGAAATTCGCCGCCCAGGCCATCCGCAAGACGGCCGAGCTCGGCTGGCAGCCGCTGCATTTGCTCGGCGTCGGCTCGTCCTCGATCGACGCGGTGCTGGTGCCGGCGGGAGTAGAGAATGCCAAAGGGCTGATCTCGGCAAGCTCGTTCAAGGAGGCCGCCGACCCGACCTGGGCCGACGATGCGGGCATGAAGCGATGGCGCGCGTTCATGGACTCGTATTATGCGGACGGCGACAGGAAGAGCCTCTTCACGGTCTACGGCTATAGCGCAGCCGAGCTCTTGGTGCGCGTGCTGCAACAATGCGGCGACGATGTCTCGCGCGACAACATCATGCGTCAGGCCGCCAGTCTGAAGGACGTCAAGCTCGACCTGCTGCTGCCGGGCCTTGCCATCAACACCAGCCGCACCGACTATCGTGTGATCAAGCAGTTCCGGATGATGCACTTCACCGGCGAACGATGGGAACCGTTCGGGCCAATCGTCGCCGACTAGAGGATCCACCGGTCATCTCGGATGCTCAACGTTTCGGGTTGCGCCCGCGAATGTGGTCGAAGCCTTGCTTGATTGCGGCGAAGCGCGCGTCGACCATCGGCTCGAATTCGAGGTCGGTGAAGATATAGGGCCAGTCGTTTTCGACGCCTTCGCGGACGAGTTCACCGACATAGTTGGGTTCTATGCCCTGAGAGATGCGCTCCCGGATCAGACTGATCTGCTCGGCACGTGGGCCTGAAGTCGGCAAGGCACGGACCGCCCCATCGAAGCGCTTGGGGAGGTTGCGCCTTGAGTCCACGATTTGAGTGCGGATGAACCCGGGACACAGCACCGATACGCCAATCCCTCGGGGCGCGAGTTCACGCCGCAGGCCCTCGGACAGCGCGACGACGCCATACTTGGAAACGTTGTATGCATTGCTCTCCCCTGAAATAAGGCCAGCGATCGAGGCTGTGGAGACGATGTGTCCACCCTCGCCATGCTGCTCGATCAACGGGCCGAAAATCTCGATCCCCCAAATGGTCGCCATCAGGTTGACGCCCATGGTCCAATCCCATGCCGCGTCGGTCCAGGCGCCATAGGGCCCACCGCCGCCGACGCCCGCGTTGTTGACGAGGATATGCACCTTGCCGTAGCGGGCAGTCGTGGCTTCGGCGGCCGCCGCGAGTTCGGCTTTGAGTGAAACGTCCGCTTTCACGCCGTCGACATCGACGTTGGTGAGCCTCAGTTGCTTGAGCGCTGCGGACAGAGCCGCTTCATCAATGTCGCAAAGCATGACCTTCGCCCCGGCCTGGGCCAAAGCGGTCGCGATCCCCAATCCGATGCCTGACGCTGCACCGGTCACGAACGCGGTCTTTCCAGCGAGATCCTTCACGCGCATTCTCCCCCGTTGCAAGCGGACACCGTCGCCCCAAGACGCGAAGTGTCAAACGTCCAATGTCAAAGGTCCAAGTGTCACCGGACGCCATATCACCGCACTTTCAAGCGATTGGGAAGTGTGCGGGATGTCTATCTCGGATACCACCAGCGACCGCCGATCACGACGCCTTCGGAGACGATCTTGCGATCGCCGGTCAGGTGCTCGCCGACCACGTCGACATAGTCGAACTGCCCTTCCCGGATCGAGATCAGCGTGGCGTCGCCGACACTGCCCGGCTTGAGGCTGCCGAGCTCCGGCCGACGCAGCGCCATCGCGGCGTTGACGGTGGACGCAGCGATCACGTCCGGCAGCGACATCCCCATGCAGAGGAATTTCGACATCGTCGTCACCTGGTCGAAGGCGGGACCGTCGATGCAGAGCTGATGGATGTCGGAGGAGATGGTGTCGGGGTAGAAGCCGTTGGCGAGCATCGCGCGCGCGGTCTTGAAGGCGAACGAACCCTTGCCATGGCCGATGTCGAACAGCACGCCGCGCTCGCGCGCCTGCAGCACCACTTTCTTCACCGTGCCCTGCGCGGTCGCGGGCGTGTTGGGGAACGGTCGGAACGCATGGGTCAGCACATCGCCCGGGCGCAGGCGCGCGAGCACCTCCTCGTAGCTCGGCGGCGGATGGTCGATATGCGCCATCAAGGGCATGCCGACCTGCTCGGCAACCTCGAGCGCGATCTCGAGCGGCACCAGCCCCGAGGTACCCGAGGCGAACAGGCCGACCCGCACCTTGATGCCGACGATGAGGTCGCGGTTCTCATCCGCCACGCGCGCCGCATCGACCGGATTCATCAGCCGCAATTCCTCGCTCTCGCCGACCATCACGCGGTCCGAGAAGCCGAAAATGCCGGCATGCGAGACATGCAGATAGGCGAGGATGCGGACCTGGCTCGGCTCGATCACATGCTTGCGGAAGCCGGCGAAATTGCCGGGACCGGCGCTGCCGGTGTCGACCGAGGTGGTGACGCCGGAGTTGCGGCAGAACTCCTCCGCGTCGATGCCCAGCGAGGTGCCGCCCCAATAGACATGGGTGTGCAGGTCGATGATGCCCGGCGAGACGATCAGCCCCGAGACGTCGCGGACCTCGGTTGCGGGATCGGCCTTCTGCTCCCGGCCGACCGCGGCGACCTTGCCGCCGGCAAAGGCGACATCCGTCACCGCATCGAGTTCTTGCGACGGGTCGATCACCCGTCCGCCACGCAGAATCAAATCGAAAGGCATCGTCATCTCCGGATTTCGGCCGGCACGATGATCGACTTCGACGCCGCCTGCAAGACGTTCAGCCGACGCGGGCCTGGTGGGAAATGGGTGCGGTCACCGTCGTCGTCTGATCCGCGCTGTTGTTCGCGGCCAACTCCGCACCCGTGTCCGTCCCCTTGGCCGACGCGACGATCGCTGCAACGGCCGGATGATGCGCCGCCTCCGAGGCGGCGATAGTCTCCTGAGCCCAGCGGTACGAGGATTCGAAGATTTCCTGATGACGGTCGAAATCGGTCACGTCGACGCCATCCGGCGTCGGCGGGCGCATCACGAAGTCGAGCGGCGTCGTCGGCAGCGTATCGTAGCGCTGATGCGCAACGAGACTCCGCCACAGCACGTTGACGGCGCTCGGCGCCGCCGGCAGCGCCTTCCGCCGGAACGGCGTCAAGAGCGACGCGAGCAGCTCGAACCTTCCCGGCAGCGCGGCATAGTCGACGTCGAACATCTCGGTCGCCGGCTCGCCGAAATGGACCACCAGGTTCGGTCCGCTCTTCATCTGATGCATTTGCGCCAGCGGAACGTTGTCGACGAGACATCCGTCGACCAGCATTGAACCGTCCTTCGTGTAGAACGGCGGCAGCAGGCCGGGGATGGCGCTGGATGCCCGCACCGCCTGCCAGAGCAGACCGGTCCGGATCAATTCGAGATTGTGCGTCGACAGATTGGTCGCGACCGCCGCGAACGGCCGCCAGCAATCCTCGATCCGGCAGGTGTGGCCATATTGATCGGCAAGCGCCCGATCGAAGGCCTTGTGGTCAAGCAGCGCGTAGCGCGGCCAGGTCGGGCGGCGGAAGCTGCGGCTGGAGACGAAGATCTCATGCGTGCCGCGCTCGAGATGCTCGGCGTCGTAGTTCTTGGCAAAGCCTGCCGCCATCGCCGAACCGACACTGGTGCCGACGAAGATGTCGAACATCGCGCCGCGCTCGCGGAACGCCTTGTAGATGCCGACATGCGCGGTGCCGAGGCTGCCGCCGCCGCCGGCGACAAACCCGACCGCGCGGCCGCACAGGAAGCGAACCAGGCTCTCGATATCGATCTGGTCTTCGAGCGCGACATGGTGATGCATGAAGCAAGGCAGCCGCGCCAGCCAGGCCGCGGTGCCGCTGACCTCGTGCTGCCTGATATCATGAACGCGAACCAGGCGCCGCGCCGACGCCGGATGCACGGCGCAGGCGAAGCTTTCGATCTCGGTGAGAACCGGCGGCGGAGCATCACCGCGGCAGGCGAACACCACGAGGTCGGCCTGGCGAATGGTCTTGCGCGCCCATTCGGATGCTTCCGCACCACCGAAATAAGCCACCAGCGGCGCGTCGTACTCGATCCGGTTGAGCCAGTCGGCGACCTCGGATGAATCCAGCGCGCGGCCGGGGAACATGGCCTGAATGCGCGCGAGATCGACGATCTCGGCACCTGCGGCGGCAAGGCTCAGGCGCAGCCTTTGTTCAAAGGCAGCCGGCACCGGCTCCCGTCCGCCCGCAATCAGCGCGACGGTGCGCGCCTTCGGTGACGCCCGGGACGGCAACAGCCGCGCGGTCTGGACGGCAAACCGCTGCGCAAGCGCGGCAAGCAGCGCCTCGACGATGCCAGGCGCTTCCTGCACAAGCCGCGCGTAGGCCGCGCGCGTCAGCACCAGCACGCTGGAATCGCGGATCGCGATCACATTGGCCGTGCGCGGGATGTTGGCGAAGAAGCCGATCTCGCCGACCAGCTCGCCGGCGCGAAGCTCAGCAATCGGCTCGGGATGATCGGTCCGGTGCACGGCGAGCGCGCCGTGCAGCACCAGGAACAATGAATCCGAGGCGCCGCCCTGCTCGACCAGCAGCTCGCCACGCACCAGGTCGCGCCGGGTCATCGCGCCAAAGGCGATCAGCCGCTGCTCCGCGCTGAGCGTACGGAACAGCGCGAAGTCCTCGGACAGGTTTCCCCACGCAAACGTTGCGCTCGGCGGCACACGGTTCGATTGCATGCACGGATGTTAGCGCCGGGCCGCCGTCCCGGCGAGCGATATCAGGCCGGTCCTGACGGCGCCTGGCCGGCATTCCTTGGGAGCACTGCAACAGGAATAGCGAGGCTTCCATTGGCCTGCATCACCCGACCAGCTCCGGCCACGGCACGATGGTCGACTTCACCGTCTTCATCGCCATCGCGTCAGCCACCGCGCGCGCGACGCCGTCCTCGGTGAACGGATAGATCGTCTGCATGTCGAGCCACGGATATTTGTTGCGCGTGCGGTAGAGCATGTCGACGCCGAGCGGCAGGTCGTTGCCGGTAAAGCCCCAGGAGCCGAGCACGTTGAGGTCCTTGGTGCAGATGCGGTGCCACGACGTATTGATCGAGCCGGCGTCGGTGAACTGTCCCATCTCGACATAGGTGCCGCCGTCGCGCAGCATCTCGATGCCCTCTGGGCCGGCGGTCGGATGGCCCGAGCAATCCATCACGAGGTCGGCGCCAAAGCCGCCGACGATGTCGCGCACCGCCTTGATGCGCTCCTCAGGCGTCTTCAGCCGTTCGATATCGACGGTCGCCTCGGCGCCGAACTTGCGCGCCAGCGCCAGCCGGGGCGTTTCCGGCGCGCCGACGCAGATCACCCGCCCCGCTCCCATCTCCTGCGCGGCCGCGACCGCGAGGATGCCGATCGGCCCGGAGCCCTGGATCACCACGGTGTCGCCCCAGCTGAAGCCGCCGGTGCGGGTGGCGCGGTTGAAGGCGCGAATGCAGGAGGTCAGCGGCTCCGAGAGTGCGCCCAGCCGCAGCGACATATCGTCAGGCAATTTGTAGATCTTGGTGCCGGGCAGCATGTCGAGATCGACATAGACATATTCGGCCCAGCCGCCCCACATGTGCGGCGCCTTGTCGAAGCCGAGATAGCGGCCGTAATACACCGGCGTCAGGCACTTGTTGGCGCTCTCGGGATAATGGATGCAGTAATAGCACCGGCCGCACGGCATCAAGGGCGGGATCATCACCTTCGATCCCACCTGCAGCGGCTTGCTCATGAAGTCTTCGGTGAACTCCGGGCCGCATTCGACGATCACACCGCCGAGCTCGTGGCCGAGCGTGAACGGCCATGGCAGCGGCTTCGGCCAGTGTCCCTTCAGGATGTGCAGGTCGGTTCCGCAAACGCCGCAGGCGCCGACCTTGATCAAGGCCGCCTTTTTGCCGACATCCGGCCATGGCACGGTCCGGATTACAGGCTTGGCTCCAGGTCCGTCATGCGTGCATACGCGGATCTGCTGCATCGGTTCGCTCTCCCCGTCCTTGTCATTGGGCCGGGTTCGGCCGCACCGACTTTAGGTCAGGACGATCGGGATGTCATGAACGCCTGTCATGTAGGTCTTCGTGACTGGTCTTGGCGGGACGAGGCGCTTCAAGTCTTGACGGGAGTATTTTTCCGCAAGGAAGCATCGATTTGTGAACGCTACTGAGGGCAAACAGGATTGTAGCATTGCGGGGAACGGCACCATGAATCCCGGGATCGAAGGCATCGTCGGCATGTACGTCAAGCTGGGCGAGCTGGACACACTGCAACGCATGAGGGAGCATCGGCAGAACCTGCTCGACCAATGTGTCGACACCGCGCATTTCAGCTTCGACGTCACGCGATCGATCTACAAGAGCGACCTCGAGGTGATCGAAGCCGGCATCGAGAGCCTCTCGGGCGAGGTCACCGGCCATGTCGACGTCTTCAACGAGAACCGGATCGCCGGCTGGGCCTTGTACGACCAGCACCCCGACAAACGGGTCACGATCGATATCTATTTCAACGGCGGTCATGTTGCCGAAGTCGTCGCCGATCAATTCCGCAGGGATCTGCTCAAGCTCAACAAGGGCGATGGGCACCACGGCTTCATGTTCGAACCGCCAGCCGGCTCCTATCAGCCGCCTTTGCAGCTCGAGATCCGCGCGGCGAAACGCAAAGTGCTAAAGGCCGTGACCGTTGAACCACCGGCGGCGCCGGCCGAGCCGGCCATGGACACCGAAGCCAAGTAACCCGCCGCGCCGCCTTCGCACGGCGATCGTCACTTCATCGCAGTGCCGTCGGGTGCGAAGGCCTCGACCTTGTCCGAGATCACGAACGACATCAGGTCGTGCCCGATCTGCTGCGACATGATGGAGGTGCGCGGCGGATTGACAGCAACGGCCGCTTCACCCCAACCTTCAGCACAATTTCAGGTTACGGAATGAAGCTGCAACCCGGGTCCGAGCGCATCTTCGCGGACGACAGCACCGACCCGCTCGACGGGCGCGTGCAATGGGCGCCGGCAAAGTCGTTGTGGCTCGGCGGCATGACCGCGGTCGCGATCGTGTTCGGGCCGCTGCTGTTCTCGTGGAGCGCGTTCGCGCTGTTCGTCGTGACCAGCGCGATCACGCTGTGCTTCGGCCATTCGGTCGGCATGCATCGCCGCCTGATCCATGCGAGCTTCGACTGCCCGCTATGGCTCGAACGGCTCTGCGTCTATCTCGGCACGCTGGTCGGAATGGCCGGCCCCTACGGCATGGTGCGGCTGCACGATTTCCGCGACTGGGCGCAACGCCAGGCGGCCTGCCACGACTACTCCCGCCACGCTGCCGGCTTCTGGCGCGATGCCTGGTGGCAGCTGCACTGCACGCTCGTGCTGAAGCAGCCGCCGGTCTTCCGGGTCGAACCGCGGCTCGCCAACGACCGCTTCTATGCCTTCGTCGAACGAAGCTGGATGTGGCAGCAATTGCCCTGGGCGCTGCTGTTCTTTGCGATCGGCTCGTGGAGCTGGCTGGTCTGGGGCATCTGCGTCCGGGTCGCCGTCTGCGTCACCGGTCACTGGTTGATCGGTCACTACTCGCATCGCAAGGGCGGACAGACCTGGGTCATCGAAGGCGTTGCAGCCCAGGGCTACAATGTCGGCATCGCCGGGCTGATCAGCATGGGCGAGAGCTGGCACAACAATCACCACGCCTATCCCGGCTCGGCCAAGCTCGGGCTGTTGCCGGGCCAGATCGATCTCGGCTGGTGGCTGATCAAAGCGTTCGAGGCCGCGGGCCTCGCCAGCAACATCAAGACGCCGGACAATCTTGCACCGCGCCCGGGCTCGCGCCGCGTCGGCGGTCCTGATAACGCCGATGCGGTCGCACATCGCGGCCCTGCGTTGTTCCCATAACCTGCACGCACGGATCGCCATTGCGGAGCTGTCGCGATGCCGCTATATCGCCCGTGTCGGAAAAGGCAGACTTGGTTTGGTAAGCCCAAGTCCTTTCGAAATCGAAGTCGTTTCGAAAACGAAAGCTCTGGTCTCCCGCTGCGTGCATGAGATCCCCACGACGAACACCGGACGCTATCGAGGCGTCCATTGTTCGTCCGTGTGGTTCTCAACCCGACGAACCGCTCCGGTCGAACATCGACAAAGGAGCAGTTCATGCACAACCACCACCCCCCTCCCCATGATGTCGTCATCGCCGGCGCCGGCCCGGTCGGCCTGCTGCTTGCCTACGAGCTGCGGCTCGCAAAGCTCTCAGTCCTGGTGCTGGAGCAGGCCACAGACCCGCGCTCGCCGTTGAAACGGCTGCCGTTCGGCATGCGCGGCCTCTCGGCGCCCAGCATCGAGGCCCTCTATCGTCGCGGGATGCTGGACGAGATCGCGGCGCCGCCGCGTGCGAATGATGGCTCGGGCAGCAATGCGTCGAACGGCGCGCATTGGATGCAGCAGCCGCGCCGCCCGGCGGGCCATTTCGCCGGCATCCAGTTTTATCACGACGATATCGACACTGCGAAATGGCCGTTTCGCCTGCCGAGTCCGGCCGGCACCAGCATGGCGGTCGACATGGAGTCGCTCGAATCCGCGCTCGCCGCGCGCGCAATCGCGATGGATGTCGAGATCAGGCGCGGCGCGGCCGTCGAGGCGTTCGATCAGTCGGATGACGGCGTGATCGTTCGCGCCGGCGGCGGGACGTTTCATGGACGCTGGCTGGTCGGTTGTGACGGCGGGCGCAGCACGGTGCGCAAGACAGGCGGCTTTGAATTTGTCGGCACCGATCCGGAGTTCACCGGCTATTCGGTCGAGGTCGAGATTGCCGATCCGGACAAGCTCCGCCCGGGCCGCCACTACACGCCGACCGGCATGTATACCTACGCGCGGCCCGGCACCATCGCGATGGTCGATTTCGACGGCGGCGCCTTCCACCGCACCCAAGAGATCACACGCGAGCATGTGCAGGCGGTGCTGCGCCGTGTCTCCGGCACCGACGTGACATTGACGGCGCTCCAGCTTGCCACCACCTGGACGGATCGCGCCTGTCACGCGACGACTTACCGGAGGGGACGCGTGCTGCTCGCCGGCGACGCCGCGCACATCCATTCCCCGCTGGGCGGCCAGGGCCTCAACCTCGGGCTCGGCGATGCGATGAATCTCGGCTGGAAGCTTGCCGCCACGATCCGCGGCGACGCGCCGGCCGGTCTGCTCGACAGCTATTGCAGCGAACGGCATCCGGTGGGCGCGCAGATCCTCGACTGGTCGCGCGCCCAGGTCGCGCTGATGCGGCCGAGCCGGAGCTCGCGCGCGCTCGAACCCATCATCCGCGATCTGATCGCGACGCCCGACGGCGCGACCTATTTTGCCGAGCGCGCGTGGGGCGTCTCGCTGCGCTACGATCTTGGCGGCGACCATCCGCTGGTGGGCCGCAGCGCGCCCGACTTCGAGCTCGCCTGCGGGACGAGGCTCGGCGAATTGCTCAGAGACGGGCGCGGCCTGCTGCTCGACTTCGAGCCGCGCTCCCCTCTGCGCGCGTTGGCCGAGCGTTGGTGCGGGCGGATCAGCTATCTCACTAGCGATGCCCTGGATCGGCTGGGCTTGAACGCGGTGCTGGTGCGCCCCGACGGGTTTGTGGCTTGGGCCACAGACATCGAACCGGATCTGGAGGAGACTGCTCAAGCCGCAGCGCGATGGTTCGGAGAACCTGACGCGGCATCTGAATGAGCCTAACGTCCCTGGATACGGCGCACGTGAGCTTCACTTGTCACTCTCGCTCCGTGTCCGGGTTCCCTTTCACAACCGTAACGCCCCGTTAACCCTATCAGCCTTAGGGTCGTCGGGGCTCCGAATGGACGGTGGCCGGGTTTGTTGTGATGTCGTTTGCACAAAAGAAAACTACCGTCGTCCCCGTTGCCGAGGAGCGGCGGCGCTTCCAGCGCGTCAAGGTGCACCTGCTCGGCCGCTACATGCTGCCCGACCGGCGCGAGTTTCCCTGCCAGATTATCAACATGTCCCCGGGCGGCCTCGCGCTGTTGGCGCCCGGCATCGGCAATGTCGGCGACCGTGTGATCGCCTATCTCGACCATATCGGCCGGGTCGAGGGCCGCATCACCCGCATCATCGACAACGGCTTTGCGATGACGATCGGCGCCACCGCGCGCAAGCGCGACAAGCTCGCCGCACAGCTCACCTGGCTCGCCAACCGCGACATCCTCAATCTGCCCGAGGATCGCCGCCACGACCGTATCGTGCCGCGCAACCCGATCGCCCTGCTCACCCAGGAAGACGGCTCGCGGATGACCTGCCGCATCATCGACCTTTCGCTGTCCGGTGCTGCGATCGCCGCGGAGAACCGCCCGCCGCTGAAGTCGCTCGTGATGCTCGGCAGAGTGCAGGCGCGTGTGGTGCGAAATCTCGAGGAAGGCTTCGCGCTCGAGTTCGTCCACGAGCAGTCGGCGGAAACGCTCGAAGAGAGCGTTACCGCGAGGTAAAGCGAAAAACCGCTCAAGCCCCCCGTTTTCAGCCCGCGAAGGCGGCCTCCGGTGCACCCGGTGGCCGCCTTCGGCGCGTTTGGCGCAGTAAAATCGGCGGTTAACAGCCAGAGCGTTTGAGGCAACAAACCGTGCAAGCGCAGCGTTTGCCGCGTTAATAGATAAAATTTGAATCAATTGCAGATGTTTCAAATTTTACGCAAATTAGATTCAAGTAAAGATCGAATTCGCCGCAGCTTTTACCAGTATTCGCGTCAAATCTACTTCGCGCACTTAGCGGCGGCGCAAAAGCTTTGTGCGAAACGTGGTCCCAACAAGAAGAACGGGGGCCACGATGTTTGGGTTCAGGGGACAGGGGAAAGGTTTGGCGGTTGCCGCCATTCTGTTTGCGACGTGCGTGTCGGCCAAGGCCGGCGACGTGGTCTACGCCAGCCTGGGTGACGTTGCGCGCTCGCCGATCGGCTGGGTCGAATTCTGCGCCGACAATCCCGCCGAGTGCCGCGGCGGCAAGACGCAACCACGCGACATCGTGTTGTCGCAGACCGCTTGGCGCGACCTCGTGCGGGTCAACAAGTGGGTCAACGAATCCATCAAGCCGATGACCGACATGGATCATTGGGGCGTGATCGAGAAATGGTCGTTGCCATCAGACGGCTACGGCGACTGCGAGGACTACGTGCTCCTGAAGCGCAAGATGCTGATGGACGCCGGCTGGCCGCGCGAGGCGCTGTTGATCACGGTGGTCCGCGACAAGAAGGGCGAAGGCCACGCGGTGCTGACCGTGAAGACCGACAAGGGCGAATTCGTGCTCGACAATCAGAACGAGAGCATCGTCGCCTGGACGGAGACCGGCTACCGCTTCGTCAAGCGGCAATCGCAGAGCGATCCCAACGTGTGGGTCTCGCTCGGCGACAATCGCCCGGCAGTTTCAACCGCAAGCTCGCGCTGAGCGGCAACAAGGAATCGAGTTCGCGACCCGGTCACATCCCCACCCCTCCCCGTCCCAGACCGGTTCGCGCGCGGCCAGGCTTCCCCCAAAGCCTGGCCGCAACTTTTTCAAGAACATGAATTTCCTGAGAACCGGGACTTCAGGGGTGAGTTGGCGTAACGGCCGCCAGTATCCCGCGCGGCGGCAAGCTGTAGCTGCGAGATGACGATGAGCGCGGCGATGCCGATCGCGAAGCGCGACATGGATTATCCTTTCGTTGAATAGCGGGGCCCGCACACGGCGGGAACTCGGATTCTCGCGGCTGTGAGCAACCGAACGCCGGGACATCTTCCGGTTGATTTCAGCCCCGGGTTGCGTCAGCTTCCGCAGGTTTTTTAGGGGTTGGCGATTTGAACTTTGGAATGCAGGGCCGAGCGCCGGTTGAGCGCGCCGGTTTCCGATGCGATATCAATGCTTTGCGAGCTCTCGCGGTGATCGCTGTCCTTGGCTATCACCTGAGGATCCCGGGCTTTGCCGGCGGTTTCGTCGGTGTGGACGCGTTCTTTGTCATCACCGGATACCTCATGACCGGCAAGGTCGTCGCCGATCTTGCAGCGGGCCGGTTCTCCTATGGCGACTTCGCCATGATGCGGCTGCGGCGCATCTACCCGGCCCTTCTTGTGGTTGTCGCAACCACCGCGGCGGCTGGATGGTTCCTGACGCTGCCGGGCGAATACTTCCGGCACGTCCGCCAAGCCTGCTACGCGATCTTCTTCTTGTCGAATTTCGCATTCGACAACGACAACGGCTATTTCGCGATGGCCGCACAGACCAAGCCGCTGTTGCACACCTGGTCGCTCGCGGTGGAGTGGCAATTCTACATCTGGATGCCACTGGTGGTGCGTTTCGTTTGGTCCCGATCACCGAGATCGAAGGCGCCGGCTTCGATAATGGCCACGTTATCAGCCGTCGCCGTCGTGTCCTTTGCCTGGTGCCTTTGGCAAAACCAGCATGACGAGATGGGGTCGGCGTTCTTTTCGTTACGCGCGCGGGCGTGGGAGCCGCTGGCCGGCGGCATGATCGCCATAGCCGAAGTCTGGTGCCAGGCGAGCGGCCGCGCTCCTCGCTCCGAGGCCTTCAGTAGCACCGCCGCCCGCATCGGATGGATCCTGACAGCATTCTGCGTGGCCTATCCGCTGCCGGAAGCACGCTGGCCGGGCGCCTTGACTCTCCTGCCCATCGTCGGCGCGGCTCTTGTCGTTGCGGGCGGACTTGAGACCTCGAGACTCGTTCAGTCGTCGGTCGTGCAGCGCATCGGTGACTGGTCTTATTCGATCTACCTTTGGCACTGGCCGATCTGGGTGTTAGCTGGCGGATGGCTCACCGCGCGTGGCTATGAGGTCGGTGCTGTCTCGAAAGCTGCGATGGCCGCAGCCTCGATAGCGGTCGGCGCCGTCGCCTACTACGTCGTCGAACAGCCGTTCCGCCTGCGGCGCGACACCTGGACGCCGCAGCGGCTGTTGGCCGGTACAGGCGCCGCGGCGGCGTGCTTCGTTGCCTTTACGATCGGCTCACTGGTGACGACCGGCTACCCGGGGCGGCTGCCGGCCTATCTCCTGCCCGCCGAGATGGCCCGCAAGACGGACACGCCACGCGATGAATGTTTCCGCAATGCCAACTCGAAGAAGGCCGCAAGCGAGAGATATTGCACCTTCGGCGTCGGCAACGCCGATCACGCTACGGTCATGCTGTGGGGCGATTCCTTTGCAAACCAGTATCTTGAGCCGATCACGACGGCCGCAACCAGGCTCGGCCTCACCGGTCTTATTGCGACACAGAGCGCCTGCCGACCCTTTGCCGACCATCCCGATCGCAATGCCGCCGACAGCCAGCCGTGCCGCCAGTTCAACACCGAGACGCTGCAATATTTGGGCGACCGCGCCGAGCCGACCATCATTGTTCTCGCCGGCAACTGGAGCAACGCCATCGAGATCGCGCCACTTGTCGACACGCTGCTCTCAAACGGCAAGACCGTCATTATAGTGATGCCGCTGCTCAATATCGGCTTCGACGTGCCGCAGAAGTGGATCGAAAGCCAGATCAGGGCAGGAAAGGCCATCACCGAGTGGAAGGTCGCGGCCGATCCGACCTTGACGATGCGCGATCTGCGCCAAAAGATCGACCGGACTGTACTGTCACCCCGTAAGGGCAATCCGTGGCTAATCTCGATCGACCCGCAAGCGGAAGTCTGCGACGACAGTTCGTGCCACCTGGTTCGATCAGGTCAGGCCAACTTCCGGGACACCGCTCACATTTCGAACGTTAACGCGCAGCAATACGAACACCTCTTTGAGACTGCGCTCGGCTCGGCCGTACACGCTGGCGTGCACGCCGAGCGCTAGGCGGAAAAGCTCGCGCGGCGCTGGATCGGCACCGCGCGGGCCCGTCTCCGGCCGGCCGAGGAGACATCGCGACAGCCGGTGGCATCACGCGCCAGGGTGCGAACTTTATTGCTGCCTGTTCCAGCGGCTGTCATTGCAGCGATTGAGCGGCGAGCGTCTGCTCGGCCATCCGGCGCCCCAAGCTTGACATCCTAACATCCGCTCTATTGAATTGAATTCAATTCAAGCAACGGGCAAGCGATGGGCGTAACGAGCCAGGGGACACGCGAGCGGCTGCTCGCCGCAGCCCAACGGGAGCTGATCGAAGGCCAAGGGCATCTCGAGATGCAGGCCGTCGCGAGACGGGCCCAGGTCTCGGTCGGGCTCGCCTATCACCACTTCGGATCGAAGGCCGGCCTGATCGCCGCCGTGGTCGAAGACTTCTATGAACATCTGGATGAGGCCGCCTTCGGCGGCGCCAAACTGGCCGCCAGCAACTGGGCCGACCGGGAGAAGGCGCGGATCGGCGCCTATGTCGCCTTTCACTATGAGCACCCGTTTGCGCCGCTGGTGATCGGACCGCTGAGCCGGGCGCCCGAAGTGCTTGATGTCGAGACCGCCTTCACCAGCCGCCAGCTTGCAGGCGGTGCGCGCATGCTGGAAGCCGCGCAGCGCGACGGGATCGTACCTGGCAACCTCGACCCTCACCTCACCATCGCGCTGATGATCGGCGGCATCCGCCAGGCGCTGATCGGCGCGCTCACTGCCGACCGGCGGCCGGATCCGGCAAGGCTGACCGGCGACATCTGGGCCTTCATGGCCGCGGCGCTGCGCCTGACTGCCAAGTCCCCGCCGGTGAGGCCAAAAGCCACGCGGCGCAGCCGCTTCTAACGTTCAACTATAACGCCAAGGTCGGTGGCCATCTTGTTCAACCCGCATGATTTTCACACGCCGCAATCGTCCTACAGCAAGCCGGATCTGCTGCGCTCGAGCGCGGGCGGCTATTTCGGCCCCGGCAATGCGCAGCTGCCGGCGCCACCGATGCTGATGATGGATCGCATCACCGACATCGGCATCGACGGCGGCGCCTTCGGCAAGGGCCGCGTCGCCGCTGAACTGGACGTTGCACCGGACCATTGGTTCTTCGCCTGTCACTTTGCCGGCGACCCCGTGATGCCCGGCTGCCTCGGGCTCGACGCGATGTGGCAGATCATCGGCTTCTGGCTCGGCTGGTCGGGCTCGCCGGGCAAAGGCCGCGCGCTCGGGGTCGGCGAGGTCAAGTTCAGGGGCCACATCACGCCGGGCGTCAGGCTCGTGCGCTATGAGGTCGACATGCGTCAGATCAGGCGCGGCCGGCTGGTGCTGGGCATCGCCGACGGCCGCGTGCTCGCCGACGGCGCGTGCGTCTATCTGGCGAAGGACATGAGGGTCGGCCTGATCGCGCCTACGGACTGAGCCACGGACGCGCGCCGGACAGTCCCGTTTTGAGGCAGGAGCCCCCCGGAATTTGCGGCGAGTTTTGCACTCCCCTCGCCACCTGCTTGAATCCCCGGGGGTTTTGCCCGCGCCGAGGTTGTGCTATTCGGAACCTTTCAATTGATGTCCGGTTCTGGTCGCATGGTCGAACTTGCCCCCCGGAATGCACAAGCCAGCAGCCTGATCGGCGTGCAGCCGATCGCGATCGGCGCCGTGGCGCTGGTGCTCGTGCTGTTCGGGATCGGCTCGATCACGCTGTGGCGCGCCTTCAGCGGCAACGTGCCGGAGACCGACCGGATGGTCGCCGTCCGTCAGTTGCAGGCGCGGACCGCGCAGGTCTCCGAGGCCCTGGTTGAAAAGACCAAGGGGATGGAGTTGACCCAGCAGGAATCCATCGACCAGTTGCAGGAGGTGCAGGACCAGCTGTTGGCCATGCGCAAACAGTTCGCCGCGCAGCAGGGCGACGCCAAGAAGCTCTCCGACCAGGTCGCCGCACTGACTGAACAGGTCGAGGGCCTGCGCCAGTCGCTCGCGAGCGCGCAGGCCAATGAGCCGGTCGCGGAGTCCGAGCCGCGCAAGCGGTCGAAGGCCACCCGCAGCGCCAACCGGAAGCGCCACAGATCGCGCAGTTGACGACCGAAGACCGAAGACGCCGAGCGCGGTCACCAGCGCGGCCATCAAAATGTACCAAATCCCGAACAACATCAGGAGCTAAGGTGGAATTTCCGGCTCCAGGCCTGCCGGCAGCAGCCCCGCATGAGTGCCCGTTACCGTGAATTAATCCGGACTTTGTGAACTGGTTCACATATCCGACTTCGAATCCGAGTCATCTTTAATCACCGGATGGCGTGAGCCGATTTCAATATCCGGGGCTGGCAAGGTCGTTGACGGTATACTACGTCGACGGCCTTGTTTTTTGGGGCCGCCCACCCCGGAAACATCTGACTCCCGACATCGAGAGCGGCCTTCACGCGCGCGAGGTCGGCAAGCCGGCTTGCGCTCGCCACCCCACAAGGAAGCGGCCGAGGACGAATGGAATCAGATGCAGGCGCAGCTGAAGAAATAAGGCGTGCTCGGGTGACGGCTCTGCACGCGCGACATCGCTGCCGCTGAAGCCGCAGCGATCCGCGTTGCCGCCTACCTGGTGCGGTCGCGCAGGACGCGATCGCTTCGCTGCCGCAGCCGTGCAAGCTTCGGCTCGAGCTCGTGGAGCATGTAGACGAATGCGATGGCGAGGCCCGAAACAACAACCATGAACAACAATGTCAGATCAGGAATGGTCAGCATCTCTGATATCCTCTGAGGCCCGGCTCCAATCGCAGCCGGACCGTTTGTTTTCGCGACGCGTTCACACACAGACTGCTGCAATGTGCTGCAAGCAGCGTACCAATGCGCGACGGCCCCGGCATCAAGACACCGAGGCCGCGCCGATCATTCCAAGACCATCAGCATGGCGATCCGATGGACCGGCCATGCGTCGGCAGATGTCTCAGTTGCAAACCTGCACCGGTCGCACCTGCCAGCCATACGGCGTCAGCATGCGACGGCGCACGACGTAACAGCCGCCGTCACCATAACCATAGCCGTAGCCATACCCGTCGTCGTAGCCGTAACCGGCGTAGTACGGGTTGCCGTAGTAGCCGTCATAGTAATCGTAGGCGCCATAGCCCAGGCCGAACCCGATCGCGGCCGCCGCGAACGGATAGCCCCAGCCGCGCCGATGCCAGCCTCCGCCGTGCCAGCCTCCACCATGCCAGCCGCCGCCGTGCCAACCACCGCCGATTGCAGCCGACCGGAAGCCACCGCCCGCGCCCATGGCGCGGAAGGCGCCGCCGCCACCGTGGAAGCCGCCAAAGCCGCCGCCACCATGGAAGCCACCACCGCCGTGAAAGCCGCCGCCACCAAAACCACCGCGCGCCGACGCGGCATCGACCGTGAACAGGCCGACCGTGGCCGTCGCCAGCAAGGCAATCATCGTTTTACGCAACATCACCCGTTACTCCTCTTTCCAAGGCTTTTTTTTTCAAGCCTCCTCTGCCGCGTCCCGCGCATGCTAACTCAATGTAGGACCGTGGCTTCGACCGCGCGCCTGTGTCACGCTCACATCTGCGCGACCCGCGTTCATCAAGGCGCAGCCATCAAAAGTTAGCAGCCGCGGCAGATGCCATTGACCCGGCGGTCGACCGTCCTGTTCTCGTCGGCGATCGCCCTGTCGATGCTCTCGCTCGACGCCGAGCCGGTGGTGACGCCCTCACCGGTATTCAGCCGGCCGGAGGATTGCGCCGTGCCGGCGCTGTTGGTGCCAGGCGGCGGTGGCGCGACTTGCGGCGATGTCGGGCTGGCTGACAAGGGGCTCCCGCTCCCAGTGCCGCTCCCGGTGCTTTGAGCGACGGTAACCGTGGGCGCCAGCAGAATGGCGATTGTCGCGACTGCGGCGGTGACGGATAATTTGCGCATGGCAATTCTCCCTTGCGGACATCAACGGGTCCGCAAAACGCCGGTTCCCACAGGCGTTGGGGCAATACAGTTTGGGAGCAATGCAATTTGCGCAAGCTGATCGAATTTGACGACGACACTGCCGACAAGCTGAAGCAGCTTGGGCGCGACCGGATGGCGACGTTGCAGGAGCTGGCGGACGAGGCCTTCGCCGACCTCCTCAAGAAGCACGGTATTCCGATCGACCTGAAGGATGCGCTGCGCAAGAGCGCAAGACTTCAGGAAGCAGCGAGACCGCGGGAGGCGGCAAAGCCAGGCCCCGCAACACCGAAGCGCGCACGTAAGCAGGGCCGGAAGCGCTGAGGCTTCAGCCGATCTTCTTCAGTCCGGCTTTGTACTGCGGGCCCCGGATCGCATAGGACTTCGCCGGCCGCGACAACGCCTCGGCCTGCGCGGCGTCCAGCGTACGCACCACGCGCGCGGGCGCGCCGATGATCAGGGAGTTTTCCGGAAACTCCTTGCCCTCGGTGATGACGGAGCCGGCGCCGACGACACTGCCGCGCCTGATGCGCGCGCCGTTCATCACGATCGATCCCATCCCGATCAGCACGCCGTCTTCCAGCGTGCAGCCGTGCACGATCGCATTGTGGCCGATCGTGACGTTGTTGCCGATGGTCAGGGGAAAGCCGGGATCGACATGCAGGGTCGAATTGTCCTGGACGTTGGAGCCTTCGCCGATCTCGATCCACTCATTGTCGCCGCGCAGCACGGCGCCGAACCAGACGCTCGCCGCGGATTTGAGGCGCACCTTGCCGATCACGACGGCATTGTCGGCGATGAAGTAGCTGCCGTCGGCGGGAAGATCGGGCCCCTGCCCGTCGAGTTCGTAGATCGCCATGAAGGTCTCCCTGGAGCGCTTTCGAGCGAAGTGGACGCCGCCTCGCGTGAAGAAAACGCGTCGAAGCTCAGATCAAAGTGACCTTGGCACAGCGGACGACGTGGATTCAAGCAAGCCCGCCCATGATCCGGACACGGATCAGGATCCGGCGCGGATCACCCGATCACGCCGGCAGCGCGCAGCGTCATCACGAAGAAGGTGCCGGACATCAGGCTCCAGAAGCCGGAGATGACGGTTGCCATCATCACGAACTCGAAACGGCGGCGCTCGATGCGCGCACCACGCAGCGTGTTGCGCATGATGATGAACGGTGCAGCGAAGACGAGAAACGGGACCGCGGCAAAGGTCCTCGGCGCCACGCCCTCCTGCAGCAGGCCGAAGCCGGCCGGACGCTCCGCCATCGCCTGATAACCGCTGGCCAATGCGCCGGCGAGCGCGAAGCCGATGAAGAGCGAGAACAGGGAATTCAAGGTATCGGGCGACATCGGAACTTCCGCTACGCAACAGGCCACTCACCCTGCTTCGCAGAATTGACGGCGGGCCGCCACATCATCCTTAAGGAAAGGTTAACCGGCCGCGCCCGGCGAGGCGTTTGCGCATGGCCATTCGCTGCGGGATTCCATTGGAATCGTACGGAAATTCCGCGTCACGTGGCATATTCGGCAGGTGATTCGGCCACTCCCGGCCTGCTCTTTGCCTCGCTCATGACGCTACTCTCGACCGCCCAGCATCTCGCCCGCGACACCCGGCGCAATCCGCGCGCGCATCTCGTTCCGATCATCGCCTCGGCAGTCATCGCGGCCGGTGCGATTGCGCTCGTCGCCTATCTGCTGTGGCCGACCTATACGACCGTCCCGCCGAGCGATCCGTCGCGGCTGCCGGTGAGCGTCGGCGGCACGCTGTTCAACGTGCCGACCATGGCCGTGCGAATGAAGATCCAGCGCCACTCCGGGCCGCAGGAGCGCGTCGATCTGAGCTTCCTCTATCCGTCGCTGGCGGCGCCTGCCGCGCCGAAGCACTACAGCGCCGATACGGTCGAGGACAAGGTGCAGCCGATCGACAGGATCTTCGTGTCGATCGCGGCACATCACGATTCACTCGCGCCGGACATGCGGCTGCGCACGATCTATCCGCGCTATCTCGACGAGCGTGCGAACACCGATGACGGCCTGACGGCACGCGCGTTCCGCGACGGCACGCCCTATGGCGGCGAGGACCTGTTCACCGCGAGCGAGCCGCAGCTGATCGCACGCTGCACGCGCGATACCTCGACGCCCGGCATGTGCCTGAGTGAGCAGCGCATCGAGGGCGCCGACCTGACCTTCCGCTTTCCACGCAGCTGGCTTGCGCAATGGCGCGACATCGCCACCGCGATGAACCGCCTCTCCGCGCAGATGCACAGCGCGAAGGGGTAACGCCGTCATTGCGCCGGAGCGACGCCCGCTCCGCGGGTTCCTCGCAATGACGGCCTTAAGGCCGTTCAGCCCTGCTCGCCCAGATCTTCTTCCAGGATCGCCATCTGGAACTGGAACGAGCGATCATCGTCCTCGTCGTCGACGAACAGCACGCCGATGAACTCCTCGCCGATATAGACCTCGGCCGAGTCGTCCTTCTTGGGCCGCGGCACCACGCGGATCTTGGGATTGCTGAACACGCGTTTGAGATACGCGTCGAGCTTCCTGACTTCCTGTACGTCCACAGCCGTCTCCAATCGGGTCGATGATTTTCGGGGGAGTTTTAGGACGAGACGGCAAAGATCGCCAGAGCCTTTTCAGGCTTTGGCGACGTGATGTTGCGCACACGCTAAAGCGCGGTACCGATCAGAAAGCGAGTGAAATCAAAGCCCGATCGCATTGAGCATCTGGTCCATGGTGCGCGACGGCTCGGCACAGCCGGCCTCGCCGACGATTTTCGCCGGCACGCCCGCGACCGTGACGTTGTGCGGCACGGGCTTGACCACGACTGAGCCCGCCGCGATCCGCGCGCAATGACCGATCTCGATATTGCCGAGGATCTTGGCGCCGGCGCCGATCAGCACGCCGTGGCGGATCTTCGGATGGCGATCCTCGTTCTCCTTGCCGGTGCCGCCGAGCGTAACGCCATGCAGGATCGAGACATCGTCGTCGATGACGGCGGTCTCGCCGCAGACGAAACCGGTGGCGTGATCGAGGAAGATGCCGCGGCCGATCCTGGCCGCCGGATTGATGTCGGTCTGGAACACCGCCGACGAGCGGCTCTGCAGGTAGAAGGCAAAATCCTTGCGGCCCTTCTGATAGAGCCAGTGCGCGAGACGATGGGTCTGCAGCGCGTGGAAGCCCTTGAAGTAGAGCAAGGGATCGATGAAGCGCGAGGTCGCGGGATCGCGGTCATAGACGGCGACGAGATCGGCGCGGAAGGCGTTGCCGATATCGGGCTCATCGCGCAATGCCTCACCATAAGTCTGGCGGATCAGGTCGCCCGACAGCGCGGCGTGGTCGAGCCGATCGGCAATGCGATGGACCACGGAATCTTCCAGGCGCTCATGATGCAACACGGTCGCATAGATGAAGGATGCGAGCTCCGGCTCGCGGCGCAGGATGTCTTCCGCCTCGCCGCGGATTCGATCCCAGATCGGATCGAGTGCCGCGAGCTTCGCCCCCTGCGGATTGACCTGATGAACTGCCATAGCTGCTCTCGCAATTCGGTTGTTCTGATGTGCGTTATAGCACGGTGAACCCAGCGCGTCCCGGGAAGGCTCGGTACGGTAAACCCCAGCCGAACGCCCCCGGGCCGACGTCTAGGGGAGTTGGTCGGGATTTTGCCGAAATCAAGCCGTGCTTCTGCAACTATTGGCGGATTTCGTCCCGAGTGTGGTTTTGGGCATGGTCGGCCCCAATAAAAGGGGGAAATACCATCAATACCCGGACGTTACGTGGGCGCCTGACCGATGCACGGTCGGTCTGGATCGCCACCATTGCCATTCCCCTCCTGCTGCTCGCGCCTGCCATCTGGAACGGCTATCCACTGCTCCAATGGGATACCGGCGGCTATCTGGCACGCTGGTACGAGGGCTACCTGGTGCCGAGCCGGTCCACGGTGTTCGGCATCTACCTCCATGTCGGTGAGACATCGGGCTTCTGGCTCAACCTCGGCATCCAGACCCTGGCGACGCTGTGGATCCTGCAACTGACCCTACGCATGCTCGAGCTCGCCCGGCCGGCCCGGCTGATCGCGATCAGCCTCGCACTGATCGCCACCACCGCCCTGCCCTGGCTCGCCAGCATGCTGCTGACCGACATCTTTGCCGGCCTCTCGGTGCTCGCGCTCTTTATCCTCGTCCTGCACGGCGAGCGGATTTCGACGCTCGAGAAGGCGGTGCTGTTCGGTTTCATCGCGTTTTCCGCCGCCACGCACAGCGCGACGCTCGCGGTGCTGCTCGGTCTGTGCTGCGTCGGCTGGATGCTGCGTCCGTGGCTCGGCCGCCGCGTCCCGGTCGCGGGGCTCATGCAAGGCAGCCTGACCATCGTCACCGCCGCCGTGATGCTGCTGGCGGCGAACTTCGCGCTGTCGGGTCAGCTTGCCTGGACACCCGGCGGCTATGGCGTCGCCTTCGGCCGCATGCTGCAGGATGGCATCGTCGCGCAATATCTGCGCGATCATTGCGCCAAGGAGAACCTGAAGCTGTGTCCCTATCGCGACAAGTTGCCGCCGACCGCCGACGACTTCCTGTGGGGTCACAGCATGTTCAACACGCTCGGCCGCTTTCAGGGACTGAATGACGAGATGGGCCACATCGTGGTGCGTTCGCTGGCCGAATATCCGACATGGCAGGCCAGGGCGGCGCTGACGGCAACCGCCGACCAGCTGTTGGATGTCGCGACCGGCGAAGGCTCCTCGGGCTGGATCCCGCATACCTACGGCATCATCGAGCGCTATATTCCCAAGCAGGTCGCGCCGATGCGCGCCGCGCGGCAACAACAATGGGCCCTCGACTTCACCGCGATCAATCGCATCCACGTGCCGGTCGCGCTGGCCTCGATGCTCCTGGTCGTGATCCTGTTCGGCCGCGGACTGTGGCAGCGGCGGCTCGACGATTTGACGCTGCTGGCGGGCACGGTGACGCTCGCTTTGCTCGGCAATGCCGCCGTCTGTGGCGTGATCTCGGGGCCGCACGACCGCTATGGCGCGCGCATGGTGTGGGTCGCGACCTTCGTGGTGCTGATCGCGGCGGCGCGCGCCTTCGCCAAGGACGATGCCGAGAACGATGCCGACGAGCTATTTTCGCCGCGACAGGAAGTCGATGACGCCGGTCTTGTAGACCTTGTCACCGACCGCCCGCATGTGGTCGCGGTTCGGAATGTCGAGCACCTGCGAACCCGGAATGATCCGGCCAAGCGCTGACGCCGAGCCTGCGATCTCATCGTTGGTGCCGACCGCGATCAGGACCGGCACGCGGATCCCGGCGGCCTCCTCGCGCGTCATCAGGCGGCGCGAGCCGCGCAGGCAGGCGGCGAGCGCGCGGCGGTCGGAACGGGTCTGATCGGCGAAGGCGCGGAAGGTGCGGCCGACCGGATCGGTGACATCGTCGAGCGACGGCGCCTCCAGCGCCAGCGCGACGGCCTCGCCGGGGCCGCCGCCCTCGATCAGCCCGATACCGATGCCGCCGAGGATCGCCGAACGCACCCGATCGGAATTTTCACGCGCCAGGATCGCCGTCATCCGCGAGCCCAGCGAATAGCCCATGATGTCGGCGCGCGCGATTCCGAGATGATCCATCAGCGCGATCACGTCGCTTGCCATGGTCGCGATCTCGTACTGCGCGACATCGTAGAGCTTGGCGGATTCACCGTGGCCGCGATTGTCGAGCGCGATGACGCGGCGGCCGGCCTTGACGAGCTCCGACACCCAGGTCGGATAGATCCAGTTGACGTTCTTGCTCGACGCAAAGCCGTGCACGAGCACGATCGGCTCGCCCGCGCCTTCGTCGATATAGGCAATCTCAACATCGCCGTGATGGAAACTCGGCATCTTCGATTCCGTTTTTTCTTGGGACTTAGGATTTGGGATTTGCGATCGACCGGCGACCGCAAGCTTAGCGTGAAACCTGGCCTTGGGCGGGCATACTCGCCAGCGCGGCCTGCGCGGTCATCTGCCGCTTCAGCCGCAGCGCCTTGCTGCGTCTGAGCCACCACGCCGTGGTTCGCTCGGTGGTGGCCTTGATCGACGACAGGAAGCCGAACAGTGCGAACAGCGCGCCAAACAGCCACATGGTGAGATTGAATGTGCCGGCCACGAGCAGCAGCGCGCCGCGGCCGAGCAGTTTGATGATCGCGCGGGTCTGGCCGCCCTTCACGTCCGCGAGGCGGGCCGCGCGCGCGATCTCCTGCGGGTTTTCCGCGACCTTCAGCGTGTCCCGCGCGGCACGAACCCCGGCCGCCTCGCCGATGCGCCCGACGTCCTTGGCGACGCGCACCAGCGCGCCGGCCTTCTCGGCGCGGAATGCCGCGCGGATCGCGGTTGCAGTTTCCGCCGGCCGCAGCACCGAGCCGGACGCGACCGCCTCACGCAGCGCCGGCTGATCGACCACCTCGCGGGTCGAGCGCCCGGCCCATTCGATCATCCCCTCACTCAGCCGTCCGGCCTTGCGCGTATCCTTGACCAGCGTCAATCCGGCGCGCAGCGGCGCGGCGCCGCCGACCGACACATAGGTAGCCGCAGTCACGGCGAGCCCGGCGGCCGCGAGGCCAAGCACCAATCGGTCGGTGTCCTCGCCCATCACGAGATGCTTGCCCTCGCGCACGACGTCCCTGACGTCACCGAACACGAACAGATCGCCCGCGACCGTGCCGGACAGGCTTGCGACATCGTCGGCATTGCCGGTCACGAGGCCGGTGGCAAATCCCTTGGCGAAATGTGCGGTGGACGATTGCTCGGCGCGCGCGTCGTCGACGCGCTTTGTGAGTTCATCACTGAGCGCGATGTTCTTCTCGCTTGCGAGCGCGACAAAGCTCGCCGCAAGATCGGCATCTCCGGAGGCGAGCGCCGCCTCGATATTGTCCGATATCAACGCCGGGTTGTTGCGCAGGACGGAATTGAGCCTGAGATCGACAAGCACAGCCGGATCGTTCCGCGCTGACAGCACCGTTCCGGCGTCGCGGGCGTGCGGCCAAATGGCCGCACCCACGGCAGCGCTCGCTGCCAGGCCGGCCACCGCCAAACTGAGGCGCACCCCGTTCATTCCGCTTGAAACCTCAAGTTTAATTCGCCTTGTTCAGCTCGCCTTGGAAATAGTGTGCCGTTTTTGCGACACAACGGCTCCGACCAAAGAAGGGCTTCTCTGGGACGACAAGATTGTGTCGAATTTGCATGAGCAAATGAGCCATCGGGGCTCTAGGAATCAACTGTTCCCGCCAGTATGGTGCGCGGCATTTCGCGATGTCGCATGCTGTTGATTGCGTCTGCCCATCGTTGCCACCAAGGTGAGAATATGTCCGACCACGTCGTCCCGCACTTCCATAACGATGCCGGTGTCTCGGTGATCGAGATCGGGTCGCAGGAGTTCATGTGCGTGGGCGCCAACCCTCCGTTCGACCATCCGCACGTGTTCCTCGACCTCGGCAACGACAGCGAGATCATCTGCCCGTACTGTTCGACACTCTATCGCTTCGCGTCCGACCTCGCTGCCGGCGAAGCACGGCCGCCGGAATGCGTGCTGAAAGACAAGGTCGCCTGACCGCTCCGTGGCGCTGACGCGAACCGTCATCGTTGCCGGCGCCGGGATCGGAGGACTGACGGCGTCGCTGACCCTGGCGGCACAGGGCTTTCGCGTCGTCGTGCTGGAAAAGGCCGAGCGGCTCGAGGAAGCCGGCGCCGGCATCCAGCTCTCTCCCAATGCCAGCCGCATCCTGGTCGAGCTCGGGCTCAAGGAACCGCTGGCGCGGCGCGCGGTCACGCCGGAATCCGTCAACATCCTGAGCGCGCGGGCCGGTAGCGAGATTGCGCGGATGCCGCTCGGCCGGGCCGCCGAGTTCCGCGCCGGTGCCCCCTATTGGGTGATCCACCGCGCGGATCTGCAGGCCGCGTTGCAGGCCGCCGTCAACGACCATCCCGATATCGATCTGCGGCTCGGCTGCCAGTTCGAGGACGTGACCAAGCACGCCAAGGGGCTGACGGTGGTGCAGCGCCGCGACAACGCACGGCATGAGGAATTGGCGGTTGCGCTGATCGGCGCGGACGGCATCTGGTCGTCGGTCCGCGGACATTTGTTTCCGGATGTACAACCGCAATTCTCCGGCCTGATCGCCTGGCGCGGCACGCTGGACGCGACCGCCCTGCCGCGTGAATACACCGCGCCGCGCGTGCAGCTGTGGATGGGGCCGGACGCGCATCTCGTGGCCTATCCGATCTCGGCCGGCCGTCAGGTCAACGTGGTCGCGATCGTGTCGGGCACCTGGAACCGGCCGGGCTGGAGCGCGCCCGGCGACATCAACGAGATCAAGGGCGCGTTCGCTACCGCGCGCTGGCCCGCCACGGCGCGGATGCTGATCGGCGCGGTCGACGGCTGGCGCAAGTGGGCGCTGTTCACCCTGCCCGACATCGGCCGCTGGAGCGAAGGCGCAGTGACGCTGCTCGGCGACGCCGCGCATGCGATGCTGCCGTTTGCCGCGCAAGGCGCCGGCATGGCGATCGAGGATGCGGCTGTGCTCGCCAAGGCGTTGGCCGACTGCACCGGCGAAAACACCGCAGGCATTCCCGCCGCGTTGAAGCGCTACGCCGAGATGCGGCGCGGGCGCGTGCTGAAGGTGCAGCGCATGGCGCGGCAGCAGGGCCGCATCTATCATTTGAGCGGACCCTTAGCGATCGCGCGCGATCTTGCGATCCGCGCCATCGGTCCGCAGCGCATGCTGGCGCGGCAGGACTGGATCTACGACTGGCGCGCCTGAGCCGAGCGCGCCTGCCCGCACACCGCTACCGGCTCTTCCGGAAACGCTGACTTTAGTGAACGAGGCCTCGCGGCGCGCGCGGGCCGTTTGCCCCCGCCGCAGGCGCCACAGGTGCGGCCGCCGCCGGCGTGTCTGGCGGGCTCTCATGGCACTTGTTGGCGCGCCAGGCCTGATCCGCAAGCCTCTGCTGGGCGTGGATCGAGATCAGCTCGTTGCGATAGACCATCTCGGAGACCACGGTACCGCCGACGCCGGTCTCCGCCTTGGCCATCAACTTTTCCTGATCCGTCGCGCGAGACGTGAGATTCTTGCGCTCGGTTTCGAGCTGCTTGCAATCATACAAATCGTATTTGGCGGGATCGGCGAATGCCGACGGCACGCTGTCGCCGATCTGCGCGCAGCCGGAAACGCCCGCAGCCGAGGCGAGCAGCGCAACGATGGCTGCCGCGCGCGACAGATTTGGGCGGCGTGGGAGACGAACAGACATTCAGCTTTCTTAGTCCGACAGTGTTGAGATTGCCTAAAGCAGCCGCCGGTGTCCGGATTGAGGCTCAATCGCGGCGGCGCGCTGCTTATCCCAATGCTCGGCTGCCGAGGCAAATGGAATTGCAAGCCGCAGGTTAAGCCTTTGAAAGCGCGCGTGGTAGTAGCGGATAGCGGAGCTAGGCCAAGAAGACGAGCGCCCCGTATTTTCGAAAGTTGCTCGCGCGCGGATCGGCACTAACGTCGTTCACTCAGCCGGCCCGCGACCGAAGGCGAGATCGCCGACGTGCTCCTCGACAGAAGGAAGCCCGCGCGGCGCAAGCTTGATGACCTGCCCGGCCGAAAGCAGCCGGCAGATCTCTAGGCCGCCGGTTGCGTGGATTTCCTGACGACCAGCTCAGGAGGAAGTACGACGTGCCGGATCTCGGCCGACCCGCTCTGGAGCATTTCGATCAGCATTCTGGCGGCGATCCGCCCCATCTCGCGGTGCTCGATGCGCACGGTGGTGAGGGGGGGCGAGACGACATCCATGAGTGGCATGTCGTTGTGACCGACGAGCGAGAGATCCTCCGGGCACCGCAGGAGCCGCTCCTTCAGGGCGTCGAGGGCACCGATCGCCAGCAGGTCGTTCGCGGCAACGATCGCAGTCACCTGATGCGGCCCGCCGACGAGACGCGTCGCCGCCAGCGCGCCCCCTTCGCGCGTGTATCCCGCGGCTTCACGTATGACACCGGTCAATCCGTGCCGTGCCATCGCGCGCTCAAAGCCATCACGCCGCAGCGCGCCGGTTGATGTCGACAGCGGCCCTGCGATATGCGCAATGCGGCGGTGTCCGATATCGACGAGATGATCGACAGCGAGGCGCATTCCCATTTCGTCGTCCGAGACGACTGAGGAGACGCGATCGCGCGCTTCGGATCGGTTGACGAGGATCACGGGAACGCCGCGCCGGATACAGAAACCGACGAGTTCGTCATCCTGCGAAACCGTCGCTAGGATCAGGCCGTCGACCCGCTGGCTGAGCAGTCTCTCGGCAAAGAAGATCTGCTGCGACGATACATTGCCGGCGTCCGCAACGATCGGTGCGTAGCCTTCCGTAGAGAGAACCTCCGTAATGCCGCCAAGGATCGGAGCGAACACCGGATTGGTGATGTCGGGCAGCAGCACACCGACGAGATCGGATCGACCCAGTCGCAGGTTGGCGGCCAGCCGGTTCGGTTGATAGCCCAGCGCCTCCGCCTGGGCGGAGATCCTGTTGGCGACGTCGTCCGCGACCAAATGCCGTTTCTTGGGATCGAGGGCCCGCGACACGGTCGAAGGATGAACGCCGGCGGCGGCCGCGATCTGCTTGATTGTCGTGACAGGTCGATTCACCCAGCGATTCCTGTTGCTTAGCTCATTCGCGCGAAATGAGCATAGCGCGTCCCTTGACTTATTGCAATCGATTGCAATATCAACTGCAAACGATTGCATTCATGAGCGCAACCGTTTGCACAGGAGCACACCGATGTCTCACGGCATTATCGAGAAGCTCGAGGACGTAACGCCGACCGTGTTGCGGGCGATGGCGTCGACCGACAACGCGCGGCTCCGAACGGTGATGGAAGCCTTCGTCAGGCACCTCCACGCCTTCGCCCGCGAGGTGAAACTCACCGAAGCGGAATATGATCTCGGCATCGATTTCCTGAACCGGATCGGACAGGCCACCCACGACAGCCACAACGAGGGCATCCTCTTCGCGGATGCGACCGGCTTCTCGACGCTGGTCTGCCTGCTGAACAACGGCAACGCCGGTGCGACCGAAACCGCGGCAGCATTGCTGGGCCCATTCTGGCGGGCCAATTCTCCCCGAACGCAGAACGGAGCATCGATCGTTCGTTCTGCGACACCCGGCCCCGAACTCTTCGTCGCGTGCGAGGTCGTCGACATCGCGGGCAAGCCCCTCGCCAATGTCGAGGTCGACGTCTGGCAATCCTCACCGGTCGGCCTCTACGAGAACCAGGACGAAACGCAGGCAGACATGAACCTGCGCGGCAAGTTCACCACCGACGCCTCGGGTCGGTTTTCATTCAGATCGGTCAAGCCCGCCGGCTATCCCGTGCCGACCGATGGCCCGGTCGGCGACATGCTGCGCGCCCAGAACAGGCATCCCTACCGGCCGGCACACATGCACTTCCTGGGCTTCAAGCCCGGCTACAAGACGCTGATCACGCAGGTCTTCGTCGACCACGACAAACACCTGGACAGCGACGTGGTGTTCGGAGTGACGCGCGCGCTGGTCGGCGATTATCGCCGGCATGACGACGGCGACCCACCGGCGCCCGGGGTCCGCGCGCCCTGGTACACGCTGAACTATCGTTTCACCATGGAAAACGGTGAAGCGATCCTCCCCAAGCCGCCGATCAAGTGAGGCACACGATGAATCAATCCGTGAAGGACAAGGTCGTGCTCGTCGTAGGTGGCGCCGGCAGCATCGGGGCCGTGTCCGCCAAGCGCTTCGCCGAACTCGGTGCCCGCATCGCAATCAGCCACCGCGACGTTCCGGACGAAGCGGCCGCCGCGGCAACGGTGGTGCAATCCCTGCATGGAGACGGCCACGCCGCGTTGATCGCCGACGTCGCGCAGACGGCAACCCTGAAAGCACTGCGCGCCGAGATCGAGCGGCGCTTCGGCCGGCTCGATATCCTCGTCAACGCCGCCGGCTTTACCAAGCCGGTGCCTCACGCCGATCTCGACGCGCTGGACGACGACCTGATTGACCGGATGTTCGCGGTCAACTGGCGCGGACAATTTGCGGCGATCCGCACCTTCGCTCCGCTCCTGAAGGCATCCGGCGACGGCCTCGTCGTTTCGATATCATCGATCGCGGGCACCAACGGGATCGGGTCCTCGATTGCCTATTGTGCCGTCAAGGCCGGCATCGACGTCATGACGAAATCGCTCGCCCGCGTGCTGGCCCCCGAGGTGCGGGTGCTCGCGGTCGCACCCGGCGTGGTCGACACCGGCTTCGTTCCGGGGCGCGGCGCGGACTTCAACGCCAAGACCGCGACGACGACACCGCTGAAGCGGATCGCGACTGCAGAGGACATCGCCTCGGCCATTCTCGCCTGCGCAACCCAACTCGGCTTCGCGACCGGAACGACTTTCGTGGTCGACGGCGGCCGCTCGCTTTGAAAGAACAAGTCTATGCGATCCCCCCGCGAAAAGGTCATCATCACCTGCGCCGTGACCGGCAACCTGACGACACCCGAGCAGACCCCCCATCTTCCCATCACGCCGGCGCAGATCGCTGACGCCTGTCTCTACGCCGCCGATGCGGGCGCCGCCATCGTCCACATCCACGTTCGGGACCCGCTTACCGGCCGTCCCTCGATGCTGCTCGACCACTATGTCGACGTCGTCGAGCGCATTCGCGCGCGCAACCCCGCGTTGATCCTCAACATTACGACAGGACCGGGCGGACGCTTTGTTCCATCCAGGGACGATCCGAAGGTGGCCGCCGAGGGCACGACCCTGATGGCGCCGGAGAAGCGGGTCGAGCACGTCACCGTGCTGCGACCGGACATTTGCACGCTCGATCTCAACACCATGAACTCCGGAGGCGAGGTCGTGATCAATACGCCGGCGAACGTTCGCCGGATGGCGAAAGTGATCGCGGACGCCGGCGTCAAACCGGAGATCGAGCTGTTCGATTCCGGCGATATCGCGCTGATGCGCGATCTGCTGGCCGACGGCTCTCTGCAAGGGCCAGTCCTGTGTTCCTTCGTGATGGGCGTTCGTTACGGCTTTCAGCCTGCCCCGGAAACCGTATTGTACGCGCGCGGCCTGCTGCCGTCGGACGCGGAGTTCACCGCGGTCGGCATCGGCAAGGCCGCATTCACGACGGTCGCACAATCCTATCTTGCGGGCGGTCACGTGCGGATCGGCCTGGAAGATGCGGTCTATCTCACGCGCGGCCAGTTCGCGACCTCCAACGCGGAAATGGTCACAAAGGCGCGCCGCATCGTCGAGGATCTCGGAGGCGCCGTCGCGACGATCGAGGACAGCCGGCGGATCGTCGGCCTGCCCTCGCCCACGAAGACAATCAAGGCTTAGGAGCGAACTATGAATGCCATCACCAGATCGGGGACCGATGTCGTCGTCGAGGCGACCTGCGTGCGGCTCAATGCCAAAGCCGCCGATGCGGCGGCGATCGCGCCGTCCATCGAGAAACACTCGCTCACGCGGCAACCACACGAAGTCGTGGTTGCGATCGAAGCCGCGGGCGTCAACCCGTCGGACGTCAAGGCCGCCACGGGATTGATGCCCTATGCGGTGTTCCCAAGAACCCCGGGCCGTGATTTTTCCGGGCGGGTGGTCGAAGGGCCGGACGCATTGATCGGAAAAGCCGTGTTCGGTTCGTCGGGCGACCTCGGAATCCGCCGCGACGGTACGCACGCCAGCCATGTCGTCGTCGAGGCCGCGGCCCTGGTCGAAAAGCCGGACGGCATTTCCATGGATGAGGCTGCAGGGATCGGCGTACCGTTCGTGACAGCCATCGAAGGCTTTCGGCGAGCCGGCGCGCCGAAACCCGGTGAACATGTCCTCATCATGGGCGTCAACGGCAAGGTCGGGCAGGCTGCGGTCCAGCTTGCGACCTGGCAAGGCGCCAGGGTGATCGGCGTGGTGCGCAAGGACGAACCCTACGAAGGCCACGCCAACGCCCCGATCCAAATCATCAATTCCTCGACGGCCGACGTCGCGGAGCGTGTGCGCGAACTGACCGACGGCCACGGAGCCGATATCGTCTTCAACACGGTCGGTGACCCCTATTTCGACGATGCGCATCATTCGCTTGCAAGGGCCGGGCGGCAGATCCTGATTGCCACGACCAACCAGACGGTCAAATTCAACATCCTGGAATTCTATCGCGGACGGCACACTTACCTCGGCGTCGACACGCTTGCGTTTTCCACGATCGAGAGCGCAGAGCTGCTGCGCAGCGTGCTACCAGGGTTTTCCGGCGGCTTCCTGCGCCCCTATCCGATCATCCCGTCCTCGATCTACCCGCTCACTGAGACGAAGGCGGCCTACACCGCAGTGATCGGATCATCGCGCAACCGCGTCGTACTGCGACCGGGAGCCTGATCATGAATGTCGTTCGCTTCGTCAGGGAATGCGGCGCTCGTGCTGGTCGACCACCAGGTCGGGCTCATTGACGCAATCCGAAACGTATTGCGATCATGATCGCCGATCATCCACAGTTCGGAACGCATAGTCGGCCACTACACCCGCGATGTCGCCCGGGAGGACGACGTCATCCGGACGTTTGCTCGGCTGACGACGAAGAGCTAGAAGGTGCGCCGCCGGGGTTTTGCCGGAGCAGAACGAAGCCAGATTGGAAAACCGCCAAGGGATCTTGGAAAACTCCTTGGTCTAGACTACGAAAAGATCAACAAAATCAATATGCGGACGTGGCGGAACTGGTAGACGCAAGGGACTTAAAATCCCTCGACGGCAACGTCATGTGGGTTCGAGTCCCACCGCCCGCACCAGTCTGTTGCGCACCGCTCTTACTTCTTGGCCTTGGCCTTTTTTGGCTTGGCCTTCTTCGTCGTCCTGGCCTTGGTTTTCTTTGCCTCTGCGGCCTTAGCCGGCTTCCTCGCCTTCTTCGCCGATTTCTTGGCTGACGTCTTGGCGACTTTCTTGGCCGATGTCTTCGTGGCTTTCTTCGTGGCTTTCTTGGGCACTTTCTTGACGGCTGTCTTCGTCGACACCCCGCCAGCCACACTGGACTGTTGCGCCGCGCCGCCACCGCCTCCGCTGCCCGTCGGACGGGGCGGCACCGGCTCCTCCATCCAGAAATCCAGCTCCTGCTCCTTGCCGCCGCCGGGCTTCCAGCCGTCGAGCGAATAAATCTGATCCGGATTGCCGCCGCTGCCGAGATAGCCGCGCCAGGAATAGTGGTCGTAGACGCCGTTGATGTGCAGCGCATAGGCTTGGGCAAGCTGCTTGTTGCCGCGGATGATCACGAGATTCTCGTCGTTCTTCTCCGAAGCGGCGACCGAGAAATTGTGCGATCCGGTGATGACGGCGCAATTGTCGGAGAACGGATCGATCACGATGGTCTTGGAGTGAACGATCGCGATCATCCCGGCGTTGCGGATCTGCTGGACGCTGAACTCGACGTCGGCCCATGAGGGTTCGTTGGTCGCGCTCACACCATGCGGCAGCTGGACGTCGTCATGGAAGGATTGCTTCGGTGCGCCCGATTTGACGACCTCCCCTCCGACCGAAACGATGTCGCCGTTCTTGCTGGCCATCATGGTCGACACCACGCCACGGACATAGATGTCGTTCTGCTGTGCGCGGACCAGCAGGGCATCCAGCAACGGCGATTGACCCGGCATGAACATCAGGAAGAGCGCGCCGTCCTTGGCGTTCTTGATGAGGTCCAGCACCGGCTTGAACTCCGCCTCGCCGTTGGTCGCGGCGAAGAAGACCGAAATGTTGCTGTCGCTGGTCGGACTGGAATTCGACGTCTTGAGCGCGGGCGGCATGGCATTGCCCGCGGCGACCAGCTTGCCCCACTGATCGAGGTAGCGCTTGGCGATCACCGCATTCTCGATGATCAGCACGTTGTTGAGCTGCGTGCACAGCCCGGTGGTGGTCCAGTTGGTGCTGCCGGTGAGCACGCGGATCGCGTTGCCATGCGCGTCGCTCTCGACCACGAACTTGTTGTGGACGCTCGGTGACGACCTGCCCGCATTCGACAGATCGCGATGCTTGACCGTCAGGCCGGCGCCACTGAGCTCGCCCGCGATGTTCGGCTTGGTCGCACTGCCATTGCCGAGCAGAACGTTGCCGCGGCTGCCGAACGGTTTCAGCGCGCCGACCAACTCCTCGTCATTCATCTCGTAGATGGCGGCATGGATCTGGCTGCCGCGGAGATCGGCATCGTGCAAGAAGGCCAGGATCTCGTGCAGGGCGTCGCCTGAAAGGTAGCGGCGCGCCTGGTTGGCCGGGTCGGACAGGCCCTTGACGAAATTGCGCAGCGCGTCGTCGGACGTATCGCCCTGCACGAAGCGGCTGACGATCTGCGACATCAGGGTGCCGCGGTTGAAATAAGCCGACAAGCCGCCGCCCGCATCGCCCGAAGCAACCGTCGGCGTCGTCCAGGCCGTCACCGTGGCCGCATCGGGCGTGAAAGTCCCGTTCGCGCCGCCCTTCATTGCGGTGACGCGATACGAGACATTCTCCGTATCGACGACGCTGTGATCGGCCCAGATGCAGCGCCGGAACGGCGATTGCGTCGAGGATATGCCGGCGTCCGCGACCGGTTTCTCGCCGGGCTTCGGCGGAATGCGGTTGGACAGCACGGTCGTCTGTTGCGTGATGTTGTTGCGCCGCTCGAGCTGGAAGCCGACCCAGTCGTTGGACCAGGTGTCCGGCTGCCAGGCGATCAGGATATCATCGGCGTTCGCGTAGGCCTTGACATTGATGGTCATCGCAATTTCCCCGAGGCTGGGTATCGGCCCGGCGGACAATACTCCGCAAACCTTGGGTAGTTTGTGAAATAGACGACAACTGTTCGTGCAAATCGGCGCGGCGCGGCGCGCCGGGCGTCGAGCCTTACTCGAACGCCAGTCCCAGCCGCTTCTGCTTCTTCCATACGATGCGGGACGGCCACCGCTGGCCGTCGACGCCGAGGGTGAAGCGGTCGGGAAACCACAGCGGCGAGTTCACTTCGATGCAGGCGCCCTGAGGCGAGAGATTCCGCACCGTGCAGGCGATCACTTCATTGCCGAACTCGATCGCTCCCGACTTGAGGACGCGGCGGCGTGCGCCGGAACGGCGCTTCTCGGTCGGCATTGGCTGTTGCGCGCTGGCCGGTGCGGGCCCGCTATGGTCGTCGGCCATGGGCCCGTCGCGGTAGGTACACAAGTCGGCGGTCAGACTACGACACAATACTGACGGGAACCTTAAGGCCGCCGCTATCCAAATTGGTATGCCACCCACGGCCTGAGCAGGCGGCGTCACGATGCCTGCATCACCTGATCGTGTTTTGAGGGTGTGGCAGGGTTCACATGCCGCGATCGCCACGTGATGTAGTGTCGGCGCATTGGAAATTCCGGCCGCACATTTCGCGGCCCTCAGATTTCGAGATCAATGTGTTGGAGATAGGCGATGACGATTGCGGATCGCAATCAGATTGTCGGCAATGCCGCGCCCGATCACGGTGCTTCCATCCTCGAACACGGCGACGACGCGGCTCACTGCAGCAACGGGCTTAACGCACAGAGATTCCTCGATGCGACGCCCAACGAGCGCGCGATCTACCGGCGATGGATTCGCAGCGCGATCGCGGCGTGCGGATTGTTGGCGTTCGCCGCGGGCGTAATGGTCTGGATGAACGGCGCCGGCGTCGGACAGACCCAGCTCACGAGCCTGTCGAGCACGAGCAACGCTAAATCGGGCCACTAGATTAGCCGCCGTCGCGGCGCGGCTGCGCGAAACGAAAACGGCCGGGACAAGTCCCGGCCGTTTGTATTGCGTCAAGCCGCAAGCCTACTCGGACTTGTCGATATTCCAGAAGATCGGCGTTGCCGGACCATCGAGCACACCGGACAGCGACTTCCGCCATGCGCTCGGACCCTGATACTGACCGAGCGGAATATAGATGACCTGCTCGTAGGCTTCCTTCTGGATATCGGCCGCGATCTTCTTCTGCTCGTCGAGCGACGGCGCGCGAACGAAGGCGTCCTTCAGCTGTTCGATCTTCGGATCGTCGGCCCAGCCGAACCATCCGCCATTCTTGCCCTGGCCGCCGATCGAGAGGTTGGCGATCGGGTTGGAGACGTCGGCACTGACCCAGTTGGTGAAGAACATGTTCCAGCCGCCATCCTTCGGCGCCTTCTGGCTGGCGCGGCGGGTCACCACTGTCTGCCAGTCGGTGGCCTGCAGGTCGACCTTGAAGCCGGCGTCGCGCAGTTGCTGGGCGACAACAACCGGCTGCGCCTTGAGCGTGGTGACGTCGCCCGGCGCCATGATGACGACGGGCGTGCCATCATAGCCCGACTCGGCAAGCGCCTTCTTGGCCGCCGCCATGTCGCCGCCCTTCAACAAGGTCTCGCCGCCGACTTCGGACGCGAACGGCGTGTCGCAGATGAAGAAGGCGACGCAGGTCTTGTAGTATTTCGGATTGCCGACCAGCGCGTCGAGCACCTGCTTCTGGTTGATCGCCATCAGCGCCGCCTGGCGAACCTTGATGTTGTCGAACGGCGGATAGAGGAAGTTCATGCGGCCGAGCGTCTGGAAGCCGAACTTGTTCAGCGTCTCGACCTTCAGGTCCTTGTCGCCTTCCAGGATCGACAACGTGTCGAACGACGGGTTCTCCAGGAAATCGATGTCGCCGGACTGCAGCGCGTTCATCGCAGTCTGCGCGTCGGCCATCGTGACCCACTCGACGCGGTCAACCTTCACGACCTTGCCGCCCGCGGTCCAGCTCGCCGGCTCCTTGCGCGGCACGTAGTCGTTGTTCTTGACATAGACCGCCTTCACGCCCGGCTGGAATTCGGCCTGGACGAACTTGAACGGGCCCGAACCGATCTGCTCCGGGATCGGCTTGTCCGGCGGGGTTTCGGCCAGCCGCTTCGGCATCATGAAGGCAACGCGCGACGACGGCTTGCCGATCGAATCCAGCACCAGGCCGTAGGGCTCCTTCAGCTTCAGCGTGATCGTCTTCGCGTCGGTGGCCTCTAAGCTCGCCGTGAAATCCATCAGCTTCTGGCCCATGCCGTCGACCTTGGCCCAGCGCTTCAGCGAAGCGACGCAGTCTTCCGCGGTCACCGGCGTTCCGTCGTGCCACTTCAGGCCATCGCGCAGCGTGAATGTGTAAGTGAGCTTGTCGTCAGACACCTTCCAGTCGGCCATCTGCGGCTGGATCTTGAAGTTGGAGTCGGTCGCGACCAGCGTGTCGTAGACCATGTAGCCATGGTCTCGCGTGATATAGGCCGTGGTCAGGATCGGATCGATGACGCGCAGATCCGAATGCATCACCGCGGTGATGGTCTTGCCCGCGGCCATCGCCTGCGGCGCAAAGGACAATTCCTGCGGCGCGAACGACAGCGCGAGCGCCGTCAACGCAGCCGCTAGCGTGCGGTGCTTCCAACGCGAGATAGGGAACATGCAATTTCTCCTGACGTGTAACTGGTCAAAGCCGGCTTATTCGTTATGCATGCGGTTCGTTATTTAGGCGAACTAACATGCTGTATGGCTTGTGAAATCGAGACTTGCATCAAGCGCAATGCGCGTCAATCGGTTTCCGGCAGGATCGAACGTATACGAACGAATGAACCGCTGGTGCAGCGCATTTGACTTTACAAACTCGTCTTCCGAGCTTTTCGTACGGCACGCGAACGCGTATCGGCGCGCACAAACAACAAGAGAGAAAAGACATGAACCCCGCCAATCTTCCTTTTGATTCCGAAGCGATGCTGCAGGGGCTGCGCAGCTGGGTGGAATGCGAGAGCCCGACATGGGATGCGGCCGCAGTCGAGCGCATGCTCGACCTCGCCGCGCGCGAGATGGCGGTGATGGGTGCGACGATCGAACGCATCGCGGGACGCCAGGGCTTCGCCGGCTGCGTCCGCGCCCGTTTTCCCCATCCGAAACAAGGCCAGCCCGGCATCCTGATTGCCGGTCATGTGGACACCGTGCACCCGGTCGGCACCATCGAAAAGCTGGCGTGGCGACGCGAAGGCAACAAGTGCTTCGGGCCCGGTATCTTCGACATGAAGGGCGGCAACTATCTGTCGATCGAGGCGATCCGGCAGTTGGCGCGCGCGTCCTTTACGACGCCGCTGCCGATAACGGTGCTGTTCACGCCCGATGAAGAGGTCGGCACGCCGTCGACGCGCGACATCATCGAGGCCGAAGCCGCGCGCAACAAATACGTGCTGGTGCCCGAGCCCGGTCGGCCGAACAACGGCGTCGTCACCGGCCGCTACGCAATCGCACGCTTCAATCTGGAAGCTGTCGGCAAGCCAAGCCATGCCGGCGCGACACTCTCCTCGGGCCGTTCCGCGATCCGCGAAATGGCCCGGCAAATCATTGCCATCGACGGCATGACCACCGAAGACTGCACCTTCTCGGTCGGCATCGTGCATGGCGGGCAATGGGTCAATTGCGTCGCAACGACCTGCACCGGCGAAGCGCTCAGCATGGCCAAGCGCCAGGCCGATCTCGACCGCGGCGTCGAGCGCATGCTGGCGCTGTCGGGCACCGCCAACGACGTGACCTTCAAGGTGACGCGCGGCGTCACCCGCCCGGTGTGGGAGCCGGATGCCGGCACCATGGCGCTCTATGAAAAGGCCAAGGGCCTTGCAGCGGCGATGGGCCTCGATCTGCCGCACGGCAGCGCCGGTGGCGGATCGGACGGCAACTTCACCGGTGCGATGGGCATCCCGACCCTCGACGGCCTCGGCGTTCGCGGCGCCGATGCACATACGCTCAACGAACATATCGAAGTCGAGAGCCTCGCCGAGCGCGGCCGCCTGATGGCGGCACTGCTGGCGACGCTGGACTGACATCGATTTGCACTGCACAACACGTTGGCACTGTCGGACCGAAATTTAGCCTTGTCCAATTTTAAGGCTTCGCCTACGGTCCGGCCGTCCAACGCGACGATGCGGGAGAGATCGAAGCCACAACATTCATGTTGTTGCTTCGGCGCCGACGGAGCAACCGCCCCGGAAACTCTCAGGCAAAAGGACTGTATCGTCAGGACGATCTGGAGAGAGACGAACATGGCCGCACATCAAGGGCCGTGACGTCCACCGAAGGGGATAGTCTGCCATCGGGCCCAGGCCCGATGCGGATCAAGCTCTCAGGTACCGTGACAGATGGGGCGCCGACGCCGGTTTCACCGGTGGTTCGGCGACTCTAACCCACGGGAGCCTGAAGACCACTATGCCTCACATCGCAATCATTGGCGCCGGCATCACCGGCGTGACGACGGCCTATGCCCTGCTCGAACGCGGTTACCGGGTGACTGTCCTCGACAGGCATCGCTACGCCGCGATGGAAACCTCATTCGCCAACGGCGGACAGCTTTCCGCCAGCAATGCGGAGGTGTGGAACAGCGCCGCGACCATCCTCAAGGGGTTGCGCTGGATGCTTCGAAGCGACGCGCCGCTCTTGATGAATCCGAAGCCGAGCTGGCACAAATATTCCTGGATCGGCGAGTTCGTCGGCCACATCGGCCGCTATCGCACCAACACCATCGAGACCACGCGGCTCGCAATCGAAGCGCGCAAGCATCTGTTCTCGATCGCCCAGCGCGAGAACATCGCCTTCGATCTCGAACGCCGCGGCATCCTGCACGTCTATCACGACAAGGCCGGATTCGAGGCGGGCCTGCGCGTCAACACGCTGCTGCAACAGGGCGGGCTCGACCGCCGGCCGGTGACGGCGGACGAAATCCGCAGCATCGAACCCGCGCTGCAGACGACCTGCTATGGCGGCTTCTTCACGCCGTCGGACGCGACCGGCGATATCCACAAGTTCACGCGCGGGCTCGCCGACGCCTGCATCCGCCGCGGTGCGAGCTTCGTCCATGAAGCCGATGTCGATGCGATCGCGCGCGGCGACGACGGCTTCCGCATCGGCTGGAACGAAGCCGCTTCGCACGATGCTGGCGTCGCGACGCGACATGAGTTGCAGGCGGACGGCATCGTCATTTGCGCTGGCGTCGCGAGCCGCCACTTCGCAGGCCTGCTCAACGACCGCGTCAACGTCTATCCGGTGAAGGGCTATTCGATCACCGTGCAGCTCGATGCGCCGCAAAGCCGGGACGCTGCGCCAACCGTCAGCCTGCTCGATGAGGCGGCGAAAATCGTCACCAGCCGGCTCGGCGCGGACCGCTTCCGCGTCGCCGGCACGGCCGAGTTCAACGGCTTCAACCGCGACATCCGCGCCGACCGCATCCAGCCGCTGGTGGACTGGGTGCGGCAGCATTTTCCCGGCATCGACACGTCGAGGGTCGTGCCGTGGGCGGGCCTGCGCCCGATGATGCCGAACATGATGCCGGCGGTGCGCGCCGGACGGTTTCCGGGCGTGTTCTACAACACCGGCCACGGTCATCTCGGCTGGACGCTGTCGGCTGCGACGGCGCAGATGGTGGCAGGCGCGATCGATGACTGGCGCGACCTCGACACGCCTTCAATGGTGCCGTCGCAGGTCGATGTGACCGAGACCGCCCGCGCAGCTTTCCCCTAATTATCCGGCCGACGAGGAAGAATATGAGCGTATTTGCGTGTGGCCAAGTCGGAATTCGCTGAGAAACACCGCATGACAACGACTAGCGTCACATTGGGGAAAAGCGCTTCAGCGCGGGAGGGGACAATGCGCATTGGGGTGGCGGACACGCACGAGACGTTGACCAAGCCGGATCAGATTGCCGCAGAGCTGTGCGCGGCCGTCGATCGAAACTTCGACGATCAGATCGCGTTCCTGTCGCGCATGGTGCAGTTCCGCAGCTTGCGCGGACAGGAAGCGCCGCAACAACGTTGGCTGGCCGAGCAATTCGCAAAGCGCCGCTACGACGTCGATACGTTCAGTCTTGCGGACGTCAACCTGATGAGTCATCCGAAGGCTGCACCGATGGACGGCATCGATCTTGCCGGATCGCAGCAGGTCGTTGCGACGCTCGACAGCACAGGCAGCGGACGCAGCCTGATCCTGCAAGGTCATATCGACGTGGTGCCGGAGGGGCCCGCCGATCTTTGGGAACAACCGCCGTTCTCGGGCGCCGTGCACGACGGCTGGATGTTCGGGCGCGGCGCGCAAGACATGAAGGCCGGTGTCTCGGCAATGATCTTCGCGCTCGATGCTTTCAGAGACGCCGGCTATGCCCCGGGCGGACGCGTCCATCTGCAAACCGTGACCGAGGAAGAGAGCACCGGCAACGGCGCGCTGTCGACCTTGATGCGCGGCTATCGCGCCGACGCCTGCCTGATTCCCGAACCGACCGGACACACGCTCACGCGCGCCCAGGTCGGCGCCGTCTGGTTTCGACTGCGCGTCCGCGGCACGCCGGTGCATGTCGCCTATTCGGAAGCCGGTACGAGCGCCATCCTGTCGGCGATGCATCTGGTGCGCGCATTCCAGGATTACACCAGGGCGCTCAATGCCCGGGCGCTCGACAACAGCTGGTTCCGCAGCGTCAAGAATCCGATCAAGTTCAACGTCGGGATCATCAAGGGCGGCGATTGGGCCAGTTCGACCGCGGCCTGGTGCGAACTGGATTGCCGGCTTGGTCTCTTGCCGGGCGAAACACCCCAGCAGGCGATGCGCGGCATCGAGGAATGCCTGACGGAGGCGCACAAGGCCGACGACTTCCTGTCCGATAATCCGGCCGAGCTCGTGTGGAGCGGTTTTCAGGCAGACGCAGCGGTGTGCGAGCCTGGCAGCGAAGCGGAAGCAGCCCTGTCGGCAGCACATCATTCCATCTTCCAGGCTCCGATGCAGGAGCGCCTGTCCACCGCCGTCAACGACACCCGCTACTATTGCGTCGACTACGGCATCCCTGCCCTTTGCTATGGTCCGTACGGTATCGGCCCGCATGCGTTCAACGAACGTGTCGAGCTCGACAGCCTTCGCAAGACAACGCAGAGCATCGCACTGTTCGTCGCCAATTGGTGCGGCGTGGTGAAAGCGTGAATGGACTTGCCGTTTCAGGTCGGTGGCACATGGCGACATGTGCAATTCGAAATAGCAACTTCAGACCAAAGGAGGCCGCCAACGGCCTGAACCGCGCCTTGATATGACGTCTCCATTGGCACAGTATTTGCCTGCAAATTCATCACGTTCGCGCTAGTCTTGAGACAAGACGCAGAAGCGCATGAGACACATCACGGGGACACCATGAGTATGATGCGGCCCAGCCTTCGCTTCGCACCATCTGACGGCAGGAGATAGCAGCGATGATCGGCTATCTCCTCCGCCGCATCCTCGCCGCCATTCCCGTGATGGGCGTGGTGGCTCTGTTCGTGTTCCTGTTGCTGCGGCTGACGCCGGGCGACCCGGCCGCCATTCTCGCCGGCGACAATGCGACGCCGGAACAGCTCGACCGCATCCGCACCTCGCTTGGTCTCAACGAGCCGATCTACATCCAGTTTTATACCTGGGTCGCCAAGCTGCTGCACGGCGACCTCGGCGTCTCCCTGATCTCGAACAAGCCGATCCTCGAGATGATCGGCCCGCGCCTCGAGCCTTCGATTTCGGTCGCGCTGGCCACCATCGTCCTGTCGATCCTGGTGGCGGTGCCGCTCGGCGTGATCGCGGCGTGGAAGCACGGCACCTGGATCGATCGCTGCGTGATGGGGCTTTCGGTGCTCGGCTTCTCGGTGCCGGTGTTCGTGATCGGCTATGTGCTGATCCAGGTGTTTGCGATCGATCTGCGCTGGGTGCCGGTGCAGGGCTTCAAGAGCATCTCGGCCGGCTTCGGTCCGTTCTTCGAGCGCATCATCCTGCCGACCTGCACGCTCTCCTTCATCTATGTCGCGTTGATCGCACGCATGACACGGGCCTCGATGCTCGATGTGCTGGGTGAGGATTACGTGCGCACCGCGCGGGCCAAGGGCATCGGCGAGACCGGTGTGCTGCTGCGCCATGCGCTGCGCAACGCCGCGGTTCCGGTCATCACCGTGATCGGTTCCGGTTTCGCGCTGCTGATCTCGGGCGTGGTCGTCACCGAGAGCGTGTTCAACCTGCCCGGCATCGGCCGCCTCACCGTCGATGCGGTGCTGGCGCGCGACTATCCGGTGATCCAGGCCATGATCCTTTTGACATCGGGTATCTATGTCGCGGTCAATCTCTTGATCGACCTCGCTTACACCCTGCTCGATCCTCGTATCCGGTACTGAGCAATGGCGATCGAAACCCTTCCCGAATCCTCCATCCCCGTCACCCGGCCGTTCCGCGTCAAGTTCGGCTTCCTCGCGTCGACGCCGATCATCGCGGTTGCAACGATCTGCCTCGTCCTGATCATCCTGATGGCGATCTTCGCGCCGCTGCTCGCGCCGCACGATCCGCTGTTGCTGACGCCATCGCAGCGGCTGAAGCCGTCGAGCGCGCAATACCTGCTCGGCACCGACGCCTATGGACGCGACCTGCTGTCGCGCGTCATCTATGGCGCACGGATCTCGCTGTTGATCGGGCTCGGCGCCGCCGTCTGCTCGATCGCCATCGGGCTCCTGATCGGCCTCGTCGCCGGCTTCTTCCGCTGGGTCGATGCGGTGATGATGCGCGTGATGGACGGCTTGATGGCGATCCCCGCTATCCTGCTCGCGATCGCCGTGGTGTCGCTGTCCGGCGCCAGCATCTGGACCGTGATGGTCGCGATCACCATCCCCGAGATCCCGCGCGTGGCGCGGCTGGTGCGCTCGGTGGTGCTGACCGCGCGCGAGGAGCCCTATGTCGAGGCCGCGATCTCGCTCGGCTCGAGCCTGCCGAAGATCATGTGGCGGCATTTGATGCCGAACACGATCGCGCCGCTGATCGTGCAAGGCACTTACGTCTGCGCATCCGCGATCCTGACCGAGGCGATCCTGTCGTTCCTCGGCGCCGGCATCTCGCCGGAAACGCCGACCTGGGGCAACATCATGGCCGAGGGCCGTGCCTATTTCCAGGTCAAGCCGTCGCTGATCTTCTGGCCGGGGCTGCTGCTCTCGATCGCCATTCTCAGCGTCAACCTGATCGGCGACGCCGCGCGCGACGCGCTCGATCCCCGCATGAAACAGCGTGAGGGCAAGTGACGGCTTCAATACCAATTGAAGCCGTCATTCCGGGATGGTGCGTTAGCACCAGACCCGGAATCTCGAGATTCCGGGTTCGATGCCTCGCATCGCCCCGGAATGACGCAAGACGAAATCTGTCGCTATCACTCGCAACGCCGGTGGAACCAGCCTGATGACCAACGTCGTCCTCGACATCAACAATCTCGTCGTCGGTCTCGGCCGCAAGGCGGACGCGCACCGCATCATCGACGACCTGTCGCTGCAGGTGCGCGAGGGCGAGACGCTCTGCCTTGTCGGCGAAAGCGGCTCGGGCAAGTCGGTGACCTCTTTGACCACGATGGGCCTGCTGCAGAAGGGCACGCTGGTGCCGTCCGGCGGCAGCGTCAAACTGGTCGGCGAGGAACTGCTCACCGCGACCGACCGGCGGCTGCGCCAGCTGCGCGCGACGCGGATGGCGATGATCTTCCAGGAGCCAATGACCGCGCTCAATCCGGTGGTGCCAGTCGGCCGCCAGATCGACGAGGTGCTGCGCGCCCATACCGATCTCGACTCCCGCGCGCGGCGTCAGAAGATCCTGGCGATGATGGAGCATGTGCGGCTGCCCGATGTGGAGCGCATCTTCTCCTCCTACCCTCACCGCCTCTCGGGCGGACAGCGCCAGCGCATCATGATCGCGATGGCGCTGGTGCTGGAACCAAAGCTCCTGATCGCGGACGAGCCGACCACCGCGCTCGACGTCACCACCCAGAAGCAGATCCTCACGCTAATCCGCGACCTGCAACGCGACCACGGCACGGCGGTTCTGTTCATCACCCACGACATGGGCGTGGTGGCCGAGATCGCCGACCGCGTCGCGGTGATGCGGCACGGCCGGCTGGTCGAGACCGGCCAGCTGCAAGATGTGCTGCGCAACCCGACGATGGAATATACCCGCAACCTGCTGTCCGCGGTGCCGAGCCTCGTGCCGCGCGCGCCGCGGCCGGAGACGAAGGAGCCGGTGGTGCTGGAAGCCAACGAACTCAGCAAGGTCTACCGGGAGCGGTCGCTGTACGGCAAAGCCCGCGAGGTCGCCGCCGCCAGCAACGTCACCCTCACCCTGCGCAAGGGCCGTACGCTCGGCATCGTCGGCGAAAGCGGTTCCGGCAAGTCGACGGTCGCACGCTGCATCGTCCGCCTGATCGATCCGACCTCGGGCGGGGTGCGGCTCGCCGGCCGCGAGATCTCCGACCTGTCGCGCAGGCTGTTGCAGCCGCATCGCCAGAAGATCCAGATCATCTTCCAGGACCCCTACCGCTCGCTCAATCCGCGCGTCACCGTCGGCGAGAGCATCGCGGAAGGCCCGGTCAACTACGGCATGCCGCGCAAGGATGCGCTGGCGCGGGCCCGCGAGCTGCTTGAGCTCGTCCATCTGCCGCCCGACGCGATTTCGCGCTATCCGCACCAGTTCTCCGGCGGTCAGCGCCAGCGCATCGCGATCGCGCGCGCGCTGGCGCTCGATCCCGACGTGCTGGTGGCGGATGAGGCGGTGTCCGCGCTCGACGTCTCGGTGCAGGCGCAGGTTCTCAATCTGCTCGACGAAATCCAGCGGCGGCTCGGCATCGCGCTGTTGTTCATCACGCACGATCTGCGCGTCGCCGCACAGATCTGCGACGACGTCGCCGTGATGCAACATGGCCGCGTCGTGGAACAGGGACCGGCGGCCGAGGTGCTGACCAATCCGCAACAGGCCTACACCCGTGCGCTGCTCGAAGCAGCACCGGGGCGCGGGTGGGATTTTGCGAATTTCCGCCCGGTTTCGGAAGGCCTCGTGGCAACGGCCTAGGTCTTTAGACTTAACCTGACGACGTACCTTTGGGCCTTTCAATACGCCCATAGGGCATGCAAATCCGGAGGTGCTCCCCGGCTTGCGCTTGGCGCGACGACACGCTTAACGTCGCGCGCTAGGGCATGGCCTGGAAGGTGGACGCCGGTCTTCCCGAAAGAACACGCTCAAACCAACGAGATCGTGGCGCGAACCGTTCCGTTCGCATCGTGATCGAAGAAACGTATCGAGACCAACTTGATGACCCGCATTGCCGTTGGCGGCTTCCTGCACGAGACCAACACCTTCGCACCGACGAAGGCAACCTATGACGACTTCGTGCACGGCGGCGGCTGGCCGTCGATGACGCATGGCAGCGACGTGCTCAGGGTGATGCGCAAGATCAATGCCGGCCTCGCCGGCTTTGTCGAGGCGGCGGAAGCCAACGGCTGGGAGCTCGCTCCGACTGTTGCGGCCGGCGCGACTCCATCGGCCCATGTCACGAAAGATGCCTTCGAGCGGATCGTCAGGGAGATTGTCGACGGCATTGCCGCTGCGGGGCCGATTGATGGCGTCTATCTCGACCTGCACGGCGCCATGGTGACCGAGCACTATGACGACGGCGAGGGCGAGATCCTCGCCCGCGTGCGCAAGGTGGTCGGCAAGGACATTCCACTGGTCGCGAGCCTCGACCTGCACGCGAACGTCTCGCCCGAAATGATCGCGCATGCCGATGCGCTGATCGCCTACCGCACCTACCCGCATGTCGACATGGCCGACACCGGCCGGGCCTGCGCCAGGCATCTGGCCTTGCTGCTCAAGTCCGGTGAACGACTGGCAAAGGCGTTCCGGCAGCTGCCGTTCCTGATCCCGATCAGCTGGCAATGCACCAACGATCAGCCGGCGAAGAACATCTATCAGCAGCTTGCGTCGCTCGAGAGCGACGCGGTACCGACGCTGTCGTTTGCGTTCGGCTTCCCGGCTGCCGACTTCAGGGACTGCGGCCCGAGCGTGTTTACCTATGGCCGGACGCAGGCCGATGCGGATGCGGCCGCCGACCGGCTCGTCGCATTGGTCGAGGGCCATGAAAACGATTTCGACGGCCGTATCTATTCGCCCGACGACGGCGTGCGGTTGGCGATGGAACTGGCAGCATCGGCGACAAGGCCGATCGTGATCGCCGACACCCAGGACAATCCCGGCGCTGGCGGCACGTCCGACACTACGGGCATGCTGCGGGCGCTGGTGCGCAACAAGGCCAGCGCCGCCACCGGCGTGATCTTCGATCCGCAGTCGGCGAAGGCAGCGCATGAAGCCGGTGTCGGCGCTACCGTCACGCTCGATCTCGGCGGCAAATCCGGCATCGCCGGCGACGCGCCGTACCGCGAGACCTTCGTCGTCGAAAAGCTCTCGGACGGCAGGTTTGTCGCGCCTGGGCCATTCTACGGCGGCCGCGACATGGATATGGGACCCTCGGCTTGCCTGCGGGTCGGCGACGTCCGCGTCGTCGTCGGCTCCTACAAGGCGCAGCTTGCCGACCAGTCGATGTACCGTTATGTCGGCATCGAGCCGACCGCGCAGAAGATCCTGGTCAACAAGAGCTCGGTGCATTTCCGCGCCGATTTCGAGCCGATCGCCGAGAAGCTGCTGATCTGCGCCGCGCCCGGCGCAATGCCGGCCGATACCGCCACACTGCCGTGGAAACATTTGCGTCCCGGCATTCGTATCAAGCCTAACGGCCCCACTTTCACCCCCTCCTCCCCATCACGCACAAACGGATAGAGAGATCATGCCGACCATTGAGCGCATCGACAGTTTTGCCGACGAACTCACCGCCATCAGACGGGATCTGCATGCGCATCCCGAGATCGGCTTCGAGGAGGTCCGCACCTCAGGCATCGTCGCCGACAAGCTGACGAGCTGGGGCATCGAGGTACATCGCGGCCTCGGCGGCACCGGCGTGGTCGGCGTGCTCAAGGGCAAGGGCAACAGCAGCAAGAAGATCGGCCTGCGCGCCGACATGGATGCGCTGCCGATGGAAGAGAACACCAATCTGAAGTGGCGCTCCACCATCCCCGGCCGCTTCCACGGCTGCGGCCATGACGGCCACACCACGATGCTGCTCGGCTCGGCGCGCTATCTCGCCGAGACCCGCAATTTCGACGGCACGGTGCACTTCATCTTCCAGCCGGCCGAGGAAGGCCTTGGCGGCGCCCGCGCCATGATCAAGGACGGCCTGTTCAAGCAGTTCCCCTGCGACGAGGTCTACGGCCTGCACAACGCGCCCGACCTCAACCATGGCGAGATCGCGATCCTGCCGGGCCCGGCAATGGCCGCAGCCGACTTCTTCGACATCAGGATCCAGGGCTACGGCGCGCATGGCGCGATGCCGGAGCGCTCCAAGGACGCGGTCGTGATCGCAATGACGCTCGGACAGGCGTTGCAGTCGATCGTCAGCCGCAACGTCGATCCGCTACAGGCTGCGGTGCTGTCGATCACGCAGATCCATTCCGGGTCGGCGTACAACGTCATTCCCGGCGAAGCCTGGATGTGCGGCACGGTGCGCTGCTTCTCCGACGAGATCCGTGAGCTGATCCGCAAGCGGATGCGCGAAATCGCAGCCGGCTTTGCGGTGGCATATGGCGCCGAAATCTCGGTCGAGATCCGCGACGGCTTCAGCGTACTGGTGAATCAGGAAGAGCAGTCCCGCGTCGTCGAGGAAGTCGCGCGCACCGTTGTCGATCCGGCCAAGGTGATCACCCGCTCGACGCCCAAGATGGGCAGCGAGGATTTCGCCGACATGATGCAGGCCATTCCCGGTGCGTATTTCTGGGTCGGCCATGACGGTTCGGTGCCCGTGCACAATCCCGGTTACGTTCTCGACGACAAGATCCTGCCGATCGGCGCCAGCATGTTCGCCCGCATCATCGAGAAGCGTATGCCGGCAGGTGCGCATGCATAGGCCGAAAGAGGACGCCATCACGTCGCTGCACGATCTCTCCGCCGTTGACCTGCTGGCCGGCTACCGTGCCAAGCAGTTCTCGCCGTCCGAGGTGCTGGAAGACATCATCTCCCAGGTCGCGACCTGGGAGCCGCACATCAAGGCGCTGTATCTGTACGACCCTGACGGCGCGCGGAAGGTCGCCAAAGCTGCGACCGAGCGCTGGCAGCAGAGCGAGCCGGTCGGCACGCTCGACGGCGTGCCCGTCACCATCAAGGACAACGTCGCGACCAAGGGCCAGCCGGTGCCGCTGGGTGCCGCCAGCGTCAAGCTTGTGCCTGCGGAAAAGGATGCGCCGCCTGCCGCGCGGCTGCGTGAAGCCGGCTGCGTGATCTTCTCCAAGACCACGATGCCGGATTACGGCATGCTGTCGTCGGGGCTGTCGTCGTTCCATCCCCTCACCCGCAATCCCTGGGACATCAGCAAGAATCCCGGCGGCTCGAGCGCAGGCGCCGGTGCGGCCGGCGCGGCCGGCTACGGCCCGCTGCATCTCGGCACCGACATCGGCGGCTCGGTGCGGCTGCCGGCCTCCTGGTGCGGCCTCGTCGCCCTGAAGCCGAGCCTCGGCCGCGTGCCGATCGACCCGCCCTATGTCGGCCGCGTCGCCGGGCCGATGACCCGAACGGTCGACGACGCCGCGTTGATGATGAGCGTGCTGTCGCGTCCCGACCGCCGCGACGGCATGAGCCTGCCGGCACTCGAGGTGAACTGGAAGGCGCTGGAGAAGTCGCCGCGCAAGCTGCGCATCGGGCTGATGCTCGATGCCGGATCCGGCCAGAAGGTCGAGAAGGAGGTTCGCGAGGTCGCCGTCAAGGCAGCGAAGGCGTTCGAATCCGCCGGTGCCGTCATCACCGAGATCGACGGCATCCTGACGCCTGAGATGCTCGAGGGGCTCGACAATTTCTGGCGTGCGCGGACCTGGGACGAGTTGTCGAAGCTGTCGCAGGCCGACCGCGGCAAGACGCTGCCCTACATCCTCGACTGGGCCGAGGCCGGCGCAAAGCTCTCCGGCGTCGACGTGGTGCGCGGCTTCAACCAGACGATGGCGATCCGCGCGGCCGCGGCAAAGCTGTTCTGCGAGGTCGACTATGTGATCTCGCCGGTGTCGCCGGTCGTGAACTTCCCGGCGGAGTTCGCAGCACCCCTCAACGACCCCGCAAAGCCGTTCGAGCACATCTGCTTTACCGTGCCGTGGAATATGTCGGAGAACCCCGCGCTGTCGATCAACGCCGGCTACGACAAGAAGGGCTTTCCGATCGGCGTCCAGATCATCGGCCGGCGCTTCGATGACATCGGCGTGCTCGGCATCGGCAAGGCGTTCGAAGGCCTGCGCGGCCCGCAGAAGCCGTGGCCGACGCCACCGAAGAAGTAGCGCCTCAACGCAATCAGGATGCGCGGAACCACGCCGCGCATCCCTCTTCTTCACAAGGGATGATTGCCGGGTTAACTGAATGGAGACGCGCGCCAGCGCCGTTCATTCAAGAAAACCGAGAGGAAATCATCCCCATGGCGTATGAGACGATCAAGTACGAGGTCGCCGAGCAGATCCTGACCATCACGCTGAACCGGCCCGACAAGCTCAACGCCTTCAACGCCACGATGCAGCAGGAGCTGATCGACGCGTTCGACCAAGCCGACAAGGACGACGACGTCAGGGCGATCATCGTGACCGGGGAAGGCCGCGGCTTCTGCGCCGGCGCGGATCTATCCTCCGGCGCCAACACCTTCGACCGCGATGCGCGGCGCGGTCCGGTCAAGCGCAATGCCGACGGCAGCGTCGACTACAGCGATCCGCAGGTGCGCGACGGCGGCGGCCAGGTGACGCTGCGTATCTTCAAGTGCCTGAAGCCTGTGATCGCCGCGGTGAACGGCCCGGCGGTCGGTATCGGCGTCACCATGCAGCTTGCGATGGATATCCGCATTGCCTCCGAAGCCGCGCGCTTCGGCTTCGTGTTCTCCCAGCGCGGCATCGTGCCGGAGGCCGCCTCGAGCTGGTTCCTGCCGCGCATCGTCGGCATCTCGCAGGCACTGGAGTGGTGCTACTCGGGCCGCGTCTTCCCGGCACAGGAAGCGCTCGCCGGCCGCCTCGTCAGCAAGGTGGTGCCGCCGGAGGATCTGCTGCCGACCGCGCGCGCGCTCGCCAAGGAGTTCGCGGCCAAGACCGCGCCGGTATCGGTGGCGCTGATCCGCCAGATGATGTGGCGCATGATGGGCGCCGACGATCCGATGGAGGCGCACAAGGTCGACAGCCGCGGCATCTATGCCCGCGGCCGCTCCGAGGATGTCAAGGAAGGCGTGGTATCGTTCCTGGAAAAGCGTCCCGCGCAGTTCAAGAACAAGGTGTCGTCGGATATGCCCGACTATTTCCCATGGTGGCAAGAGCGCGACTATAAGTGAGCGAACGGCGTCCCGCGGCGTCCACACCTGACGGCGTCGTCCTGCTGCACGGCATCAGCAGGACGGCGCGCTCGTTTCGCAGGATGGAGCTGGCGCTCAGGGATGCCGGTTTTGCCGCGCTCAATCTCGACTATGACAGCCGGCGCAAGGGGCTCGATGCGCTGGCCGAGGACATCCACCCTTCGCTCGATCGCTTCGCGCAAAGCCTCGACGGCTCCGTGCATTTCGTCTGCCATTCGATGGGTGGCCTGCTCGCCCGCGTCTACCTCGCACGACATCGCCCCGCGCGGCTCGGCCGCATCGTGATGCTGGGCACGCCGAATGGCGGCAGCGAGATCGCCGACCGCCTGAAACACCTCGCGGCCTATCGCGCTTTCTTCGGTCCGGCCGGCCAGCAGCTCGTCACCCGCCGCGATGCCGCGACCAGCGCATTGCTGCCGGCGATCGACTATTGCGCCGGCATCATCGCCGGCAACCGCTCGGTCTATCCGATCACCTCCATGGCCCTGCCCCGGCCGCATGACGGCCGGGTGTCGGTCGCCAACACCCGGCTTGACGGCATGGCCGATCATATCGTGATCCGCACCTCGCATCCCTGGCTGGTGCGCAACCGGGAGGCGATCGCACAAACGCTTGTGTTTTTGCGGGAGGGAAGATTTGCGAAGGCGTAGGGTGGATTAGCGAAGCGTAATCCACCATTACTTGGCAAGACGTGGCGGGTTACGCCTTCGGCTAACCCGCCCTACGCACTTCACCTGGTCAACAGCGCCACACGCCCGATCGCCTTGCGTTCGATCAACAGCCGCATCGCCTTCGCATAGTCCTCCAGCGGCAGCCGATGTGAGATATTCGGTCGCACCCGGCCGGCCTCGGCCCATTCGCTCAGCGCCTTGACCCTGACCTCGCCGAGCGCGGGGTTCTTCCGCACCGCCTCGCCGGCACGAACGCCGAGCACGCTCGCGCCCTTGATCATCAACAGATTGGTGCGGGCAAGACCGATGCCGCCGGTGAAGCCGACGACGAGAATGCGCGCGCCCCAGTTGATGCAGCGCATCGAGTTCTCGAACACCTCGCCGCCGACGGGATCGAACACCACGTCGGCGCCGCGGCCATCGGTGATGCGCTTGACCGCGTCACGAAACGGCTCGCGCGTGTAGAGCACGAGATGATCCGCGCCGCGTGCTTTCGCGATCGCGAGCTTCTCCTCGCTCGAGGCCGCCGCGATCACGGTGGCGCCGAGCAGCTTGCCGATCTCGACCGCAGCAAGCCCGACGCCGCCGCCGGCGCCATGCACCAGCAGCACCTCGCCCGGCTTGATCTGCCCGCGATCGATCAGCGCGTGATGCGCCGTGCCATGCGCGGCAAGGAAGGTCGCACCTTCCGCATAGTCGAAGGTCGACGGCACCGGCACGAGCTGCGACGGTGTCGCGACCGTCTCGTCGCAATAAGCGCCAAAACGCATCTTGACGATCACCTTGTCGCCAATAGCGACGCCGGCCGCGTCATTGACCTCGACGACATCGCCGGCAGCCTCCGAGCCCGGCGTGAACGGCAGCGGCGGCTTGAGCTGGTACTCGCCCGCGGCCATCAGGATGTCGGGGAAATTGATCCCGGCGGCACGGATCGCAACACGCACCTCCCCCGGCTGCAAGGGCACCGAGGCAAAATTCTCGAGCTGAAGGCGCTCGGGCGAACCGAGCTCACGGCAAACGACAGCTTTCGGCATCAGGCGGCTCGTGCCTTGAGGCGGGCCAGCGCCTCGCGGATCAGCGGCAGGCGGTCGTTGCCGAAATACATGTCGGTCTTGTCGAGATAGATCGTGGGCGAGCCGAAGCCGCCGCGCGCCATCACCTCCTCGGTGTTGGCCTTGAGCTGATCCTTGATCGCCTGGTCGCCGATACCGGCCAGGAATTGCGCCGGATCGATCCCGAGCTTGGTGCAGATCCCGGTCAGCACCGCATCCTGCGAGATGTCCTTGTCGTCACCCCAATAGGCCTCGAACACCGCGCGCGCGAACGGCACCATCTTCTCGTTGCCGAGCCAGATGCAGCCGCGCATCGCCTTGACGCTGTTCACCGGGAACACGGTCGGCGGCATCTTGATCGCTAGCCCAGCCGAGCGCGCCCAGTCGCCGAGATCCTTTTTCATATAGCGGGCCTTCAGCGGCACCGGCTTCTCGCGCTGCGCGTAGACCGACGGATTGACGGTGTTGAAGATGCCGCCGACCAGGATCGGCCGCCAGGTGATCGGCGCGTCGAACTCCTTCGCAATCGGCTGAATGTTGTGCCAGGCGAGATAGGTCCACGGGCTGGAACAGTCGAAGAAGAATTCGATCATTGGCGTTTCCCTTTGTCTTTTCCATAGTCATTGTCGTCATTCCGGGATGCGCTGCAAGGCGCGGACCTCGCGACTGTGTCGCGCCGCGGAATAACTGACATTATTTCTTCTCGACCAGCTCCTTCGCACGCTGGCCGAACATGTTCTTGCGTGATTCCTCGTCAAACGGCTCCTTGACGAATTTTCCGATCGCAAGGCCGGCCTGCACCTGCGGGCGGGCACGCACGGCCGCGTACCAGCGCTTGATGTTCGGGTAATCGTCGAGGGTGAAGCCCTGCGCCTTGTGGGTCATGGTCCAGGGAAAGCAGGCGATGTCGGCGATCGAATAATCGTCGCCGGCGATATAGGCACCGGTCTTGCCGAGCTGGCGGTCGAGCACGCCATAGAGCCGCGCGGTCTCGTCGCGGTAGCGTTCGATCGCGTAGGGAATCTTCTCGGCCGCATAGAGCGCGAAATGGCCGTGCTGGCCGAGCATCGGCCCGAGGCCACCCATCTGCCACATCACCCATTGGATGACGTTCGACCGCGCACGCAGCTCCCTGGACAGGAAGCGGCCGGCCTTGTCGGCGAGATAGATCAGGATCGCGCCGGTCTCGAACACCGAGAACGGCCCGCCGCCGTCGGCAGGCGCATGATCGACAATCGCAGGGATGCGGTTGTTCGGGCTGATGGCCAGGAATTCCGGCCGGAACTGCTCGCCGGCCCGGATGTTCACCGGGACCACCTGATAGGGCAGCCCCAGTTCCTCAAGCATGATCGAGATCTTCCAGCCGTTCGGCGTCGGCGCGTAGTGCAGGTCGATCATCGGCGTCCTTATTCCCCGTCACAAAGACTTTTGTTGTTCTGTACCTCCACTCTAGGACATGGCACACAGGCGCTCAATCAGAACCCAGCGGGAGGCACCCATGCTGTTTCCAACCACGATCGCAGGCTCCCTGCCGAAGCCGGAATGGCTCGCCGAGCCGAACATGCTGTGGGCGCCCTGGAAATCGGAAGGCGCCGAACTCGCCCGCGCCAAGCGCGACGCCACGGTGCTTGCGGTCAAGCTGCAGGAGGATGCCGGCGTCGACATCGTCACCGAGGGCGAGCAGGCGCGCCAGCACTTCGTGCACGGTTTCCTGGAGCGGATCGAGGGCATCGATTTCGCCCACAAGGTCGAGATGGGCATCCGCAAGGACCGCTACAAAGCCATGGTCCCGCAGGTGGTCGCGCCGCTGCAGCTCAAGGGACGCGTCCATGAAAGCGAGGCGCGTGCCGCGCGCGCCCACACCAGGAACAGGCTGAAGTTCACCCTGCCCGGTCCGATGACGATCATCGACACCATCGCCGACCAATATTACGGCGACCGCGTGAAGATGGCCTTCGCCTTCGCCGAGCTGTTGAACCAGGAGGCCAAGGCACTGCAGGCCGACGGCGTCGACATGATCCAGTTCGACGAGCCGGCCTTCAACGTCTACATGGACGAAGTCCGCGACTGGGGCATCAAGGCGCTCGAGCGCGCCGCCGAGGGCCTGACCTGCGCCACCGCCGTTCACATTTGCTACGGCTACGGCATCAAGGCCAACACCGACTGGAAGCAGACGCTCGGTGGCGAGTGGCGGCAATATGAAGAGACCTTCCCGGTCATCGACAAGAGCACGATCCAGCAGGTCGCGATCGAATGCCGCAACTCGAAGGTGCCGATCGAACTGCTCGCGGCACTCCCCGGCAAGATCGTCCAGGCCGGCGTGATCGACGTCGCCAGCGACGACGTCGAGACTGCGGAGGATGTCGTCAAGGTGATCGAAGCCGTCGCAAAGCATGTCCCGAAGGGCAACATCATCGCGACCACCAATTGCGGCATGGCCCCGATGCGGCGTGACATCGCCGAAGCCAAGCTGATCGCGCTCGGCGCCGGCGCGAAACTGGCAAGGCAGCGGCTGGCGTAAGGGCCGCGCCGGCGGCTCAGCCCAAGGCAGCCGCCGCGCTCGGATGCAGCACCGGCCGATAGCCGGCCTGAAGCGCACGGACGGTCGACGGCGGCGTCAGCAGCATGGCGGGAGCGATCACGTCGGCCCGCTCGTAGCCGGCGAACGACCAGCGCAATGTCCTGCCACCGGCAACGAGATAGCTCTCGCCGTTCGCCTGCATCATCGCGCCGTCAGGTAGCGCGGCGAGCGGCATCGGCAGTGGATGCAGCCGCTTCTTGCCGCGGTCGAGCCGCTCGGCATGCAACACCGCATCCATCGCCTTGGCGCTGAGATCGCTGACGCCGTTACCTTGCTCCCACGCGGCACGAAACCGCTTGGCGTCGTCGCGGCGGCAGTAGAAGCAGGGCCGGTGGCCGGCTGCGAATGCGGTCGCTTCATCGAGGAAGAACAGCTCGGTCCAGCTCTGCCGGCTCATCACCTCGCGTCGCCGTCCCCTGAACTCGCAGACGCAGGTGAGCCAGGCCGGACTCGACCAGCGCTTGTTCAAAAGCGTCCGCGCCGCGGGATCGTGGATGATGCCGCGATTGCCGGTGAAGGTGCCGCGATGTTTTGACGCGACGATGTCGCCTGTCGGGGTGACGCGGTTTTGCAGGGGCATGCTTCTGACTTCCCCTCGCCCCGCTCTTGCGGGGTCGAGATGAGCGGAGCTCCCTCTTAGAGGGTCGGGGTGAGGGGCTGTGTCCGCAAAGATAGTAGGAGATGAACTCGCGGTGAGTCCCCCTCACCCGGATCGCATCTAGCGACGCGATCCGACCTCTCCCCGCAAGCGGGGCGAGGTGACTCTTTACGCCGCCCCGTCGCGGATCGGCGGCTGGAACGACAGCGCGGTGTCCCAAGGAAAGAAGATCCAGGTGTCCTGCGACACCTCGGTGATGTAGGTGTCGACCAGCGGGCGGCCCTTGGGCTTTGCGTACACCGTTGCGAAATGCGCGTCGGGCAGCATCTCGCGCACCAGCTTTCCGGTCTTGCCGGTATCGACGAGGTCGTCGACGATCAGAAGCCCCTTGCCGGTGCCGCCACCGAGCTTGGCGGTCTGCTCCGAAATGCCCTTGAGCACTTTCAGGTCACCCTGCTTGTCGTGGTCGTAGCTTGCGACGCAGACCGTATCGATCACCCGCAAGCCGAGCTCGCGCGCCACGATCGCCGCCGGCACCAGCCCGCCGCGGGTGATCGCGATCACCGCGTGGAACGGGCCGACCTCGTTGAGACGCCAGGTCAGCGCCCGGCAATCCCGATGGAATTGATCCCAAGAGACCGGGAACGGCCTGCCGGCCCGATCCTGCGCATTCTGTTCAGAATTTCGTTCAACCATGTCGCCTCAACCCGCCGGCTTCTTCTGCGCGGCCTGCACCTGCTTCAACATCTCCTTCACCGCGGCCATCGCCGCGGCGAGCTTCTCCGGATCGCGCGAGCGCACCACCAGATTGGTGTTCGGCTTCTGGTTCTCGTCCTGGAACGGATAGCTGCCGATGATGGTGTCGGGATTGGCTTCCGCGATCGCCCGCAGCGGGCCGCCGATGTCGCCTTCCCTTGCGTCGGCGCGGACCGAGTCCGACAGCATCCGCACGCCGGATTTCAGCGTCGGCGCCACGATGTCCATCATCGCCTGCATGATGGTGGGGATGCCGGCCATCACGATGACGTTGCCGAGCTTGAAGCCCGGCGCCAGGATGGTCGCACTCTGGATCAGCTCGGCGCCGTCGGGCACCCGGGCCATCCGCAGCCGTGCTTCGTTGAGATCCTGCTCGGTCCAGCGCTCCCTGAACCGCGCCACCACGTCGGGATGATGGTGGATCTCGACCCCGAACGCCTTCGCCACGCTGTCGGCGGTGATGTCGTCATGGGTCGGCCCGATGCCGCCGGTGGTGAACACGTAATTGTACCTATGCCGCAGCGCATCAAGGGCGGACACGATGTCGGTCTCGTTGTCGGCAACGACGCGGACCTCTTTCAGGTCGATGCCGATATTGGTCAGGTATTCGGCGATGAAGCCGATGTTCTTGTCCTTGGTCCGGCCGGACAGGATCTCGTCGCCGATCACCAATATCCCCGCCGTGACGATCTCGCTCATGGTCTCATTTCCTTAAACTTGATCCCCTGACATTGCCGTTCCAATGCCTTGATGTCACGGGGTTTTGCCGCCGAATTAAGCAGACCTCAGCCGGTTTTTCGGGCAGGCCTTCCGCCTCACCCTTAGCAAATGCCAGAAGCCAATGCATATCGCGCTGGCCCGCCCCTTGCTACCATCCCATCAAGTCATGCACTGTGTCACATGGCTTGGGAGGGCAATCGGGATATATGGCAGTCGCGTTCGATGAGATGAACGGCCTCGGCGAGGATCTCCGCCCGGCCTACCAGGAGCTCTCCCGCTGGCTCAAAGAGACGCCGCCGGATGCGCTCGAGTATCGACGCCAGGAAGCGGAGCTGCTGTTCCGCCGGATCGGCATCACCTTCGCGGTCTACGGCGATTCCGAGGCCCAGGAGCGGCTGATCCCGTTCGACGTCATCCCGCGCATCATGTCCGCGACCGAGTGGACGCTGCTGGAGAAGGGCCTCAAGCAGCGCGTGCTCGCGCTCAACATGTTCCTCAAGGACATCTATCACGGCCGCGACATCCTGCGCGCCAACATCATCCCCGAAGACCTGATCTTCCAGAACCCGGTGTTCCGGCCGGAGATGAACGGCCAGGACGTGCCGCACGACATCTACGTCCACATCGCCGGCATCGACATCATCCGCACCGATCCGGACAATTTCATCGTGCTGGAGGACAATGCGCGCACGCCGTCCGGCGTCTCCTACATGCTGGAAAACCGCGAGATCATGATGCGGCTGTTTCCCGACCTGTTCGCGCGGCACCGCGTCGCGCCGGTCGAACGTTATCCGGACGAGCTGCTGTCGGCGCTGCGGTCGGTGGCGCCGCACAGCGCCTCGGCCGAGCCGACGGTCGCGCTGATGACGCCCGGCGTTTACAACTCGGCCTATTACGAGCACTCCTTCCTGGCCGACAAGCTCGGCATCGAGCTGGTCGAGGGGCGCGACCTCATCGTCAAGAACGACGAGGTGTTCATGCGCACCACCGAGGGGCTGAAGCGGGTCGACGTGATCTACCGCCGCGTCGACGATGACTTCCTCGACCCCCTCACCTTCCGACCGGATTCCGCGCTCGGCGTCCCCGGGCTGATGTCGGCCTACGCGGCCGGCAACATCACGCTCGCCAACGCGGTCGGCACCGGCATCGCCGACGACAAGGCGATCTACTCCTACATGCCCGATATCGTGAAATTCTACCTCAGCGAGGAGCCGATCCTGAAGAACGTGCAGACCTGGCGCTGCCGCGAACCGCAGGATCTGTCCTACGTGCTCGACAACCTCGCCGACCTCGTCGTCAAGGAGGTGCACGGCTCGGGCGGCTACGGCATGCTGATCGGCCCGGCCGCCACCAAGGCGACCATCGAGGCGTTCCGCGACAAGCTCAAGCGCGAGCCGGAGGGCTTCATCGCCCAGCCGACACTGGCGCTGTCGACCTGCCCGACCTGCACCGACAAGGGCCTGGCGCCGCGCCATGTCGACCTCCGCCCGTTCGTGCTGACCGGCTCCAGCCACACCACCATCGTGCCGGGCGGGCTGACCCGCGTCGCGCTGAAGGAAGGATCGCTCGTGGTCAATTCGAGCCAGGGCGGCGGTACCAAGGACACCTGGATATTGAGTGAGTGATTTGAAGCCAAACGCGCTGCGCGAGCCCTCCCTCCCCCTGCAAGGGGGAGGGTCGGGGTGGGGGTCGGCCGCATACGCCGAATGGAGAGAGGACCCCCACCCGCCGCTGCGCGTCGACCTCCCCCTTTCAGGGGGAGGTGAAACACGTTTCGTCTTGTAGGGACTATCGCATGCTGTCGCGCACCGCCGAAAACCTGTTCTGGCTGGCCCGTTATGTCGAACGCGCCGAGTATCTCGCGCGCACGATCGACGCCACGCTCCGTGTCACCGCATTGCCCGCGGCCTATATCGGCAAGACCAATGAGTGGGATTCCGCGCTGCTCACCGCCGGTGTCGGCGCGGCCTTCTACGACCATTACGAAGAAGCCAACGAGCGAAACGTCGTCGAGTATCTGTCCTTCTCGTCGGAGAATCCGTCCTCGATCAAGAACTGCATCGAGGCCGCGCGGCTCAATTCGCGTTCGGTGCGCACCGCGCTGACGTCGGAGATGTGGGACACCATCAATTCATCGTGGATCGAGCTGCAGGCAGTCTGGAACAAGGGGCCCGCCAACCGCGAGGAGCTGGCAAAATTCCTGCGCTTCGTGCAGGAGACCTCGCTGCGCTTCGACGGCTCGGCCTACCGCACCATGCTGCGCAACGACGCCTACTGGTTCTCGCGGCTCGGCGTGCATCTCGAGCGCGCCGACAACACCGCCCGCATTCTCGACGTCAAGTATCACATGCTGCTGCCCGAGGAGGAGCATGTCGGCGGCCCGCTGGATTACTACCAGTGGACCTCGATCCTGCGCTCGGTGTCGGCAACGACCGCCTATCACTGGGTGTACCGGGAAACCCTGAAGCCCTGGCTGATCGCCGACCTCCTGATCCTCAACGACACGCTGCCGCGGTCGCTTGCCAGCTGCTACAGCAACCTGGTGCGCAATCTGGACCAGATCGGCGTCGCCTATGGCCGCCAAGGCGCCGCCCAGCGCCACGCCCGCGGCATCAGGAACCGGCTCGAGCACAGCCATATGGACGATATCTTCCAGCACGGCGTGCATGAATTCATCCAGGAATTCCTTGCCGATAATTCGCGGCTGGGTGAGATCGTCGCCAAGCAATATTTGATCTGACCGCGCCGCGGGAAAAGTGCTCAAAATGTCGTCATGACCGGGTCGATCCCGGTCACCCACGTCTTGCTTTCGCGGCCGATTAGGAAGAAAGACGTGGATGCCCGGGGCATGATGTTCCTGCCCCAGAAGACCGACTGAATCCCGGTTGAACCATGCGCCTGCGGATAGCCCACACCACCACCTATCGCTACGAGCCGGCGGCTTCGGGCGTGATCCAGATTCTGCGGATGACGCCGGGCAGCCATGACGGCCAGTATGTCGCCGACTGGCAGATCGATGTCTCGACCGATTCCCGGCTCGACACCCATGAGGACGCGTTCGGCAACGTCACCCATGTGCTGACGCACGGCGCGATCACCGACCTCACGATCCATTGCGAGGGTCTGGTCGAGACCCAGGACACCGGCGGCGTGCTGAAAGGCACCGACGAGCGGTTTCCCCCGAGCCTGTTCCTGCGCCCCACGCCACTGACCGATCTCAACCCGGCGATGACGAGTTTCGTGCGCGAGCTGCGCGCGGAAGCAGGTAGCGACGTGCTCGGCTTCCTGCACGCGGTGATGGTGCATATCTACGAGCACATGACCTTCGACGAGGACCCGACCAACAGTGCCACCTCGGCCTCCGAGGCGTTCGCGCTGAAGCGCGGGGTCTGCCAGGACTACGCGCACATCCTGATCGCCTGCGCGCGCGCCGGCGGCGTTCCGGCGCGGTTCGTCTCCGGCCACTTCCTACGCTCCGACGGCATGGTCAACCAGCAGGCCGGCCACGCCTGGGCCGAGGCCTTCGTGCCCGACCTCGGCTGGGTCGGCTTCGACCCCGCCAACGGCATCTGCACCACCGACGCCCATGCCCGCGTTGCGATCGGCCTCGATTATCTCGGTGCCGCCCCGGTCCGCGGCACCCGCTATGGCGGCGGCAACGAGACGCTGTCGGTCGCGGTCAAGGTCGACCAGGCCGGCCGCCCCGGACAGTGGCAGAGCCAGACGCAGTCGTAAGAAGCCTCCTGGTCGTCATTCCGGGGCGCGCCTTTTGGCGCGAACCCGGAATCCATTCGTCCGCACAACCGGTGGCGCGATGGATTCCGGGCTCTCGCTTCGCGAGCCCTCAGGTGCGCAATTGCGCACCGGGGAATGACGATCGCAAGATGCGAGCATGCTATGATCGCTGCCGCAAACCGGATCAGCGAGAGAAACCATGGCAACTGTGAAACTGATTTCCGACGACGAACTCTCGGCCGACGCACGCGCCGTCTTCGACGACATCCGCAAGACGCGGAACTCGGACTTCATCAACAATTTCTGGCGCGCGCTCGCGCATGATCCGAAGACGCTGCGGCGGACCTGGGAGAGCATCAAGGAGGTGATGGCGCCGGGCGCGCTCGACCCGAAGGTCAAGGAAATGCTCTATGTTGCGGTCTCGGTGGCCCATGGCTGCAGCTACTGCATCCATTCGCACACCGCGAGCGCACGCGCCAAGGGCATGACCGAGGCCGAATATCAGGAAATGCTGGCGATCGTCGGCATGGCCGCCGAAACCAACCGGCTGGTCACTGCGCTCGGCGTGCCGGTCGACGAGGCGTTCCTCGTCGGCGCGGCGGATGCGTAGGCTGGACAGGCTTTGCCTCCCTCATCCTGTCATTCCGGGGCGCGCTAAGCGCGCCCCGGAATGACCGCTATATCGCGGTCACTTGTCCAGCCAGACATCCTCGAAGCGCAGATTGTTGTACTGGCTGTTGTCGTGTGGATGAAAGTTCTTCACGTAAGGCTGCCAGCAATTGCCGGCCGATGAGTGCAGGATGACCGGACGCGCCGCGTCGTCGACCAGCAGGCGCTCGATGTCGAACACGATATTGCGGCGCTTGTCCTTGTCGACCTCGCGCGACTGCGCAGCCAGCAATCTATCGACCTCGGCATTGCAATACTGGGTATAGTTGCGCTCGGAGTTGCAGGAATAATTCTCGACCAGATTGCCGTCGGGATCGTCGACGCTGACGCCGGTGACATTGAGGCCGATCGTGTAATCCTTGCGTTGCAGCCGCGAGTACCAGCGCGGTGTGTCGAGGATATCGAGCTCGGCGACGATGTAGATCTTCTTGAGCTGGTCGGCGAGGATCACCGCCGGATCGCGATAGGTCGGCAGATTGCGGGTCTGGATCTTGATCGACAGCGGCTTGGCGTCGCTGTAGCCGAGCTTCTGCATGATCGCCTGCGCATCCGCGAGGTTCTTCCCGGTATCTGCGCCGTAGCCCATCAGCGTCGACAGGATCTCCGGCGGCATGCCCCATTCGCCTTCCGGCTTGGCCTGCATCGCGCCGCCGAGCCGTCCGGTGCCTTCGAACAGGATGCTGTTGAAGGCCTGGCGCTCCAACGCCAGCGACATCGCCTTGCGGATATCCGGATTGTCGAACGGCGGATTGACGCGGTTGACCAAGAGATTGATCTGCAGATTGGTCGAGGTCATCTCGCAGATCGCGTTCGGCGCGCGCGCCTTCACGTCCTTCATCAGGGGAATGCTGACGTCGGATGGAAAGGTGATGTCATAGTCGCCGGTCGCGAACGCCAGCATGCGCGTGGCCCGGCTGTCGATCGAGCGCACCGTGATCTCGTCGAGATACGGCCGGTCCTTCTTGAAGTAATCCGGGTTGCGGACGAGGCGGATCGAATCGCCGCGCCGGAATTCGACGAATTTGAACGGCCCGGTGCCGATCGGCTTGGTGCGCATCACCTGCTGCGGCACGTGGCAGGGATAGACCACCGAGAAGGCGCTGGCGAGCAGCGCCAGCAGGCCGGGCTGCGGCTCGGTCAGCTCGAAGGTCGCTTCATCGTCGCCATTGACGCTGACGTCCTTGAGCTTCGAATACCAGACCTTGCGCGGATTGCGCTTGAAGTCCTGTGTCTCGCTCTTGCCGATCAGCATTCGCCAGGTGCACTGCACGTCCTTGGCCGTGAACGGCTGGCCGTCATGCCACTTCACGCCATGATGCAGCTTGAAGGTGAGTTTCGTGTTCGTGGAATCCCACGACCAGCTCTCGGCAAGGTCAGGGATCACGGTGTCGATGCTTTCATGCACCTTGGCCGGATCGAACACCACGAGATTGTTGAAGACCGCCGCGAACGGCATCACCGAGGCGATGGTGGATTCCTCGAGCAGCGAGGTCGAGGGCGGGTTGTCGTTGTGATAGAGCCGCAAGGTGCCGCCCTTCTTCTGGGCCGATGCAGGGCTCGCAGCCATCACGGCTGTGCCCAATGCCATGATGCACATGGCCAGCTTGAACGACATTCTCGCCTCCCGGAATTCTTGTTGTTCTTGTCGATTGCAGGCAGTCGACCACAACGCCGGGTGCCTCGCAATGAGACGAGGCGCCGATCATTGCCGGCTGCGTGCAACGCAGAACGAGGCCGGCACGAACCGCGATTTCAGGACGGGTCCTGACACGGACCGTCGCCGGCCCCCTCGTATGTCCCGTCACGGGGAATTGGGGTTGGATGCGACCTCGAAATTGGCTACACGTTTGGCGCCGAGAAACTCGGACCGTTTGAGGGCTGTAAATGACCTATTGCTGCGGAATTCTGGTGCGCGACGGCCTCGTCATGATCGCCGATACCCGCACCAATGCCGGCCTCGACAACGTCTCGACCTTCCGCAAGCTGCACATCTTCGAAAAGCCCGGCGACCGCATCATGGCGATCGCCAGCGCAGGGAATCTCGCAATCAGCCAGTCGGTGCTGTCGACCCTGACCGAGGGCATGGAAGATCCGCACACCGGCGAGCTCGAGACGCTGATGAATGCGCCGACCATGTTCCAGGCGGCGCAGCGGATCGGCCGCGCCATCCGGTCGGTGCATGCGACCGAGGGCGATGCGCTGCGTTCCGAGGACATCTCCTTCGACGTCTCGTTCCTGTTCGGCGGCCAGATCAAGGGCTCGCGGATGCGCCTGTTCATGGTCTACACCGCCGGCAACTTCATCGAATGCACCACCGACACGCCGTATTTGCAGATCGGTGAGCACAAATACGGCAAGCCGGTGCTCGACCGCGCCATGCATTACGACGTCGAGCTCTACGAGGCGCTCAAGACGGGTCTGATCTCGATGGATTCGACGATGCGCTCCAATCTCGGGGTCGGCCTGCCGATCGACGTGCTGGTGGTGCGCACCGACGCCTGCGAGGCCGATCTCAATCACCGCATCGAGGCCGGCGAGCCCTATTTCCACGATTTGCGCTCGCGCTGGTCGGCAGCGCTGCGCGCGGCGCACCAGAACATTCCACGCCCACCCTACAAGAACGAAACCGAAGCAAAAACCAAGTAAGAGGAAACTCGGATGACCGAAGCAACCAGCAAGATCGCGCTCGTCACGGGCGCCGGCACCGGTGTCGGACGCGCGGCATCGCTCGCTTTGATGGACAAGGGCTACACCGTGGTGCTCGCCGGACGCCGCATCGAGATGCTGGAAGAGACCGCCAAGCTCGGCCCTGCCGGCAAGAGCCTGTGCGTCTCGGCCGACATGGCCAACCCGGCCGCGATCGCCGCGCTGTTCGACAAGGTGAAGGCGACCTATGGGCGGCTCGACGTTCTCTTCAACAACGCCGGCATGGGCGCACCGCCGGTGAATTTCGAGGATCTGCCGCTCGAGCAGTGGCAGGCCGTGGTCAACACCAACCTCACCGCGCCGTTCCTGTGCACCCAGCATGCCTTCCGCATCATGAAGGACCAGACGCCGCGCGGCGGCCGCATCATCAACAACGGCTCGATCTCGGCGCATGCACCGCGGCCGTTCTCGGCGGCCTACACCTCGACCAAGCACGCCATCACCGGCCTGACCAAAGCCTCCAACCTCGACGGCCGCATGTATGACATCGCGGTCGGCCAGGTCGATATCGGCAATGCCGCGACCCCGATGACCGATCGCATGGTCAACGGCCCCGGCGTGCTGCAGCCGGACGGCACCACCAAGCACGAGCCGCGCATGGACGCCAAGGCGGTCGGCGACGCCGTCGCCTACATGGCCGGCCTGCCGCTCGACGCCAACGTGCTGTTCATGACGGTCATGGCGACCAAGATGCCGTTCGTGGGGCGGGGCTGATCCTTCTCCCTGCTTGCGGCAGGACTATCACGTTGGGATGGCCGGGCTTGTCCCGGCCATGCCGTTTCCAAGGCCCACTGCCAAAATATCGAAAACAACCCCATGCAAAGTAGCCGGCAGCTACCCGGCGTTCGACACCGCAACTTGACACGTCGGGCAAATCAGCGATATTTTTCCATTATTCCGAAATTGCGCACCGTCATTGCGAGCGAAGCGAAGCAATCCATGCCTCCGCATGTGGCAAGATGGATTGCTTCGTCGCTTCGCTCCTCGCAATGACGGGTGGGGATAGCCCCCCTACTCCAGCTTCTCGACATCCCGCAGCGTCGGGAACAGCTTCATCCAGAGCAGCGCGACCGCAACCGTCGCGACGCCGCCGAGCACGGCTGACGGCACGGCGCCGAGCAGCGCCGCGGTGACGCCGCTCTCGAACTGGCCGAGCTGGTTCGAGGCGTTGATGAACAGGAAGTTCACCGCGCCGACGCGGCCGCGCATCTCGTCGGGGGTGGCGAGCTGCACCAGCGAGAAGCGGATCACGACGCTGATCGTATCGGCGGCGCCGAGCACTGCGAGCACCAGCGCCGACAGCCACATCCAGTGCGACAGCGCGAACACCGCCGTCGCGACGCCGAACACGATCACCGACTGGAACATGCGCATGCCGACGCGGCGGTTGATGGTGTGCCGCGCCAGCACCATCGTCATCAAGAGCGCACCGACCGCGGGCGCGGCGCGCAGGATGCCAAGCCCGAGCGGGCCGGTTTGCAGGATGTCGCGCGCATAGATCGGCAGCAGCGCGGTGACGCCGCCGAACAGCACCGCAAACAGATCGAGCGAGATGGTGCCGAGGATCGCCGGATTGCTGCGAACGAAGGTGACGCCGGCATACAGGTCATCCGACACCTCGCCGTTCTTCGCCGCCGCCTGCTGCAGCCGGCCGATGCCGCCGGTCAGCAGCGCGCCGAACAGCCAGAACACCATCATGATGCCGTAAGGCGCGCTCGGCATCATTGCGTAGGCAAGACCGCCGAGCGCGGGTCCGGTGATGGTCGCGACCTGGGCGGCGCCGCTCGAGATCGCGGTCGCCCGCTGCAGCGCGCCTTGCGGCGCGATCAGCGGCAACAGCGCGGCGGTCGCCGGGCTCTCGAACGCGCCGGCGATTCCGAGCACGAAGGTCGCAGCGAAGATCTGGATCTCGGAGATGGTGCCGGCAAATGTGCTTCCGGCGAGAAATAATGCGGTCAGTGCTTCCGCCACCTGGCAGGCCTGCACCACGCGCTTGCGCTCGAAGCGGTCGGCGGCGTGGCCGGCGACGAACACCAGCAGCGCCGTCGGCAGGAACTGCACCAGTCCAACCATGCCGAGATCGAACGCGCTCCCAGTCAGATCATAGATCTGCCAGCCGATCGCCACCGCGCCGATCTGGCTGGAGAAGCGCGACAGGCTGCGCGACGACAAAAAGAACAGGAACGGTCTGTGGCTGAGCAGATCGCGGGCACCGGCCGGCGTGGCGGAGGACATGCATGATTGCGTGACTGAGCCCCTGCAACTTGTCAATGGATTCGGGATGAACGCGCAACAGCATTGCGCTGCGCGAGGCCCCTGCCCATAATCGCCCGAGGGTTCTTGGGGGCGTGATGCTGCAGTTGCAATCGGCGTTCGGCGTGGTGGCGTTGCTCGTGATCGCCTGGGCGTTGAGCGAGAATCGCCTGAAGGTGTCGCTGCGGCAGGCGGCGATCGGACTCGTCGTCACGATCGTCACCGCGCTGTTGCTGATCAAGGTGCCGCTGGTGACGCAGGCCTTCGGGGCGATCAACGATGCCGTCGGCACCATCGCGGCCGCGACGCGCGCCGGCACCGCCTTCGTGTTCGGTTATGTCGGCGGCGGTCCGGCGCCGTTCGATCCCAAGGCGCCGGGCTCGGATTTCATCCTCGCCTTCCAGGCACTGCCGATCGTGCTGGTGATGAGCGTGCTGACGACGCTGTTGTTCTATTGGCGCGTGCTGCCGCCTGTGGTGCGCGGCATGGCCTGGATTCTGGAGCGCACGCTCGGCGTCGGCGGCGCGGTCGGGCTTTCGACCGCGGCCAATATCTTCCTCGGCATGGTGGAAGCCCCACTCTTCATCCGCCCCTATCTGGCGCAGCTCACGCGCAGCGAATTGTTTCTGGTGATGACCGGCGGCATGGCCGGGATCGCCGGCACCGTGCTGGTGCTGTATGCGACGCTGCTCGCGCCGCTGATATCAGATGCGGCCGCGCATTTCGTTATCGCCTCGGTGCTCGGCGCGCCGGCCGCGATCCTGGTCAGCCTGATCATGGTGCCGGAAACGTCGGACCAGCGCACCGGCGGGTCGCTCGACGATCCCGATGTTCAGGTGTCCTCGACGATGGACGCGATCGTGAAGGGCACCGCCGCCGGGCTCGAGCTGCTGATGAACATCATCGCGATGCTGCTGGTGCTGGTCGCGCTGGTGTATCTCGTGAACGCGATCATCGGCCTGCTTCCGGAAATCGGCGGCGCCAAGATCTCGCTGCAACGCTTGCTCGGCTACGTCATGGCGCCGGTGTGCTGGCTGATGGGCCTGCCATGGTCGCAGGCGATCACGGCGGGAAGCCTGATGGGCACCAAGACCGTGCTGAACGAGCTGATCGCCTATGTCGACCTTTCGAAGCTCGGCCCCGACGCGCTCGATCCGCGCTCGCGGCTGATCATGCTCTACGCGATGTGCGGTTTTGCCAACTTCGCGAGCCTCGGCATCATGATCGGCGGCCTCGGCATCATGGCGCCGGAGCGGCGCGACGAGATCAACGCGCTCGGGCTGAAGTCGGTCGTCTCCGGCACGCTGACGACGTGCCTGATGGGCGCGATCGTGGGGATGATGACAGCGCCGTAGCCCGGATGAAGCGCAGCGCGATCCGGGGCAGTGCTGACCGTGTGCGCGAATCCCGGATTTCGCTTGCTCTATCCGGGCTACAAAACCGGCGTGACGACGGTTTCCTACGCCTTCAGCTCCACCGTCTTGAACTCGGCCGGCAGGATCACTTCCAGCAGTTCGACGTCGTCGGAGTAATCCAAAATCATGTGCCGGATGCGCGGCGGCTGGGTCCAGGCGCTGCCTTCCCTCATCAGCGTCTCGCCCTCGCCTTCCATGTAGGTCTTCACCCAGCCCTTGAGCACATAGACCATCTGGAACTCGACGTCGTGGAAATGCAGTTTCGACACTTCATCCGGATTGCACGGTCCCCGCAGCCGGATGACATGCGCCTGCGCGAGACCATGGGATGCTGCTGATATGCCGAGGTCGCGGTACTTGGCGTAGGCACGCAGCCCGTCGGCCTTGAAATCCTCTTCGCGGTGATGGCTGATGGCGACGCGCTGTTTCGGCCGCGCCTTGCTTGCTGCCTTGGTCGCTGCCTTCGGCACGCTCTTCTTGGCCGCGGTGACGCGGCCCTTGGACTTGATGGTCTTGCGCGCGGACGATTTCGCGGACGATTTCTTGGCGCCGGCGCCAAGCCCCGACCATTTCTTCTTCACCGCGGTCTTGGCTGCGGATCTCGATGCCGTCTTCTTGGCCATTGTTCGCCTCCCGTCTTTTTGTGACGGGCGAAGGCTAACACAAGTCGCGCCGCGCGAGGTGGGCAAAGGCGCAGGCCGCGCCTCGCCCGCTTTGCGGATCAATGCAGCCGGAACACGCCGTCGACGGCGCGCAGTTCGGCCGGCTTGACCAGCTTGGAATGCGCCACCGTCACCGAGAACAGCGGGCCTTCGAGCTTTTCCTCCCAGAAGGCGAGGAAATCCCGCAGCGCCGGAAATTTCGGAAACAGGTCGTAGTTCTGCCAGACATAGGTTTGCAGCAACGAGGGATGGTCCGGCATCCGATACAGGATTTGCGCCGTCGTCAGTCCATACCCCAGCAACTGCTTCCGGAAATCGTCGGAAACAACCCCACCAACTCGCGAGACCATGCCAACCTCCTGTGACGGAGCGCATTCACATGGCGGCCGACCCCCGCCGGACCACCGGCAATGGATGCGCTCACATGATACAAATGTGACGCACGCGACTAACCCATCTCAAGCCTAAATGTTTAATAGGTTGTTGAAATTTCTTACGTTAGCAGCAGCTTACCGCATCTGCTAATAGCCCCGGCGACCCCTGCCGGGCGGCATTAAGGATGCCGAAATGATCTCGAAATGAACCTGGCAGCCGCCATTCGCGAGTGCCAATTTTTCTGCTAGAGCCACTTGCCCGCCGCCCAGGCTTGGCCTATCTCCTGCGCAGTCGGCCTGGCACTCGCCGGGCTGGACTGCTAACGCTCCAAAAATCTATAGCATCCGCAAACGTTTAGGAGGACTGCATGAAATTCCGTCCGCTTCACGACCGCGTCGTGGTCAAGCGTATCGACGCCGAAGAGAAGACTGCTGGCGGCATCATCATTCCGGACAGTGCCAAGGAAAAGCCCTCGCAGGGCGAAGTCATCGCCGTCGGCCCGGGCGGCCGCGACGAAGCTGGCAAGCTGATCCCCATCGACATCAAGGTCGGCGACCGCGTCCTGTTCGGCAAGTGGTCCGGCACCGAGGTCAAGATCGACGGTGAAGACCTGCTGATCATGAAGGAAAGCGACATCATGGGCGTGCTCGACGTCCCCGCTTCCAAGAAGAAGGCGGCCTAAGCGCCTCCTCGCTCCCCAAGATTCCTCCAGGGTAAAACCATTCCAAGGAAAAATTCAGATGGCAGCTAAAGAAGTCAAATTCTCCGTCGATGCGCGCGACAAGATGCTGCGCGGCGTCGACATCCTCGCCAATGCGGTGAAGGTCACTCTCGGCCCGAAGGGCCGCAACGTCGTGCTCGAGAAGTCGTTCGGCGCTCCCCGCATCACCAAGGACGGCGTCACCGTCGCCAAGGAGATCGAGCTCGAGGACAAGTTCGAGAACATGGGCGCGCAGATGGTGCGCGAAGTCGCCTCCAAGTCCGCTGACGCGGCCGGCGACGGCACCACCACCGCCACCGTGCTCGCCCAGGCGATCGTGCGTGAAGGCGCCAAGTCGGTTGCCGCCGGCATGAACCCGATGGACCTGAAGCGCGGTATCGACCTCGCGGTCGAAGCCGTCGTTGCGGACCTCCAGAAGAACTCGAAGAAGGTCACCTCGAACGAGGAGATCGCCCAGGTCGGCACCATTTCGGCCAACGGCGATGCCGAGATCGGCAAGTTCCTCGCCGACGCCATGAAGAAGGTCGGCAACGAGGGCGTGATCACGGTCGAGGAAGCCAAGTCGCTCGAGACCGAGCTCGACGTCGTCGAGGGCATGCAGTTCGACCGCGGCTACATCTCGCCCTACTTCGTCACCAACGCCGACAAGATGCGCGTTGAGATGGACGACGCCTACATCCTCATCAACGAGAAGAAGCTCTCCTCGCTGAACGAGCTGCTGCCGCTGCTCGAGGCTGTGGTGCAGACCGGCAAGCCGCTGGTCATCGTCGCTGAAGACGTCGAGGGCGAGGCGCTTGCCACCCTGGTCGTCAACCGCCTGCGTGGCGGCCTGAAGGTCGCGGCCGTCAAGGCTCCGGGCTTCGGCGATCGCCGCAAGGCCATGCTGCAGGACATCGCGATCCTGACCGGCGGCCAGGCCATCTCGGAAGACCTCGGCATCAAGCTCGAGAACGTCACGCTGCAGATGCTCGGTCGCGCCAAGAAGGTGATGATCGACAAGGAGAACACCACGATCGTCAACGGCGCCGGCAAGAAGGCCGACATCGACGCCCGCGTTGCCCAGATCAAGGCGCAGATCGAGGAAACCACCTCGGACTACGACCGTGAGAAGCTGCAGGAGCGTCTCGCCAAGCTCGCAGGCGGCGTCGCGGTGATCCGCGTCGGCGGCGCAACCGAAGTCGAGGTGAAGGAGCGCAAGGATCGCGTTGATGACGCGATGCATGCGACCCGCGCGGCTGTCGAGGAAGGCATCGTCCCGGGCGGCGGCGTCGCCCTGCTCCGTGCTTCCGAGCAGCTCAAGGGCCTGCGCACCAAGAACGACGACCAGAAGACCGGCGTCGAGATCGTGCGCAAGGCGCTGTCGGCTCCGGCTCGCCAGATCGCGATCAACGCCGGTGAAGACGGTTCGGTCATCGTCGGCAAGATCCTGGAGAACAAGGCCTACAATTACGGCTTCGACTCCCAGACCGGCGACTATGCCGACCTCGTCAAGAAGGGCATCATCGACCCGACCAAGGTCGTCCGTACCGCGATCCAGAACGCTGCCTCGGTTGCCGCGCTGCTGATCACCACTGAAGCGATGGTTGCCGAGCTGCCGAAGAAGAACTCCGGCGGCCCCGCAATGCCTCCGGGCGGCGGCATGGGCGGCATGGACTTCTGAGTCCGGCCTCTCAGGCAAACTACGAAATGCAAAACCCCGGCAGCGATGCCGGGGTTTTTGTTTTGGGGGTTGTCCTAGAACTAAATGAGGATGTCACTCGATTGGCAATCGGGCCTGATTCGCTATACTAACGCTGTAGTTGCATGCATTTCATCAGACGATTTTATTCGCGGGGCAGACTTGGCAATTGGCTTCTCCAAACTACTGAGTGCAGTGAAGCCGCGAGATCGCACGGATCAGTATTTAATTTTAGCGGCGATGCACTCACTAGGTGCAGCCGTCACATCGGTAACTGTCAAAGAGATTAATCAAGTTCTCAAGCTACACCTCGGTAGCAAAATTCCGCAGAACGTAAGCGCTGCCCTCCGAAAATATACCGCTTACGTGGAACCATCTGAACCGGGGCCCCCCTTCCGGTGGCGATTGAAGCAAGAGGGGACCGTACGCCTTAGAGCGCTAAGCGACCTCGAACTTGTCGAAGTAGAACTCGACAATGCATTTAAGACAGACATCGGCATCATCTGTGCCCTTGAACAACCTGAACTAGAAGCTGTGCAAGAGGCTTTGGGGGGAAGTAATCGCTGGAGAGAGATCGGCGACTCCCGTTACGCTCACGTCTATAGGGAAACAGAACTCGTAACACTGTCCGGAAAATCCCTTCGTGTCGTTGCAACAGCATCAACTTCTATGGGATTGACTGCCGCGGCCATCGCGACCACGCAGCTGATTGTTCAATTTAGACCGCGCCTTGTCGCAATGGTTGGAATTGCTGCTGGTACGAGGTCTGGCAACAAGGAGTTTGGCGACGTTCTCGTCGCAGATCCGAGCGTAGACTACAATTCCGGAAAAGTAGTCGATGTTGGAGGTATCCGGGAGTTTCTGCCCGACCCTTATCCGATCGGAATAAATGCGCGCCTTAGAAGCGTTCTTCGGCGTTACGCAAGCCGAAAGGGCGTCTTTGACGATATCCGTAAACGATGGCGCGGGCCGACTCCTCGAAATGCCAATCGACTACACATGGGTCCGCTGGGAGCTGCCGACCAGGTCATTGATGATCCCAATCGAATACTGGAGATAACCAGGAACTGGAGAAAGCTTGTTGGCGTGGAGATGGAGACGTACGCGGTTTATCGCGCTTGTCACGAGTCCCCAACGCCGCGGCCCCGAATGGTTTCCTTCAAGTCGGTATGTGATTTTGCTGCTGAGAAAACAGATTCTTGGCAAGCCTATGCAGCATTCTTTGCCGCACACTTCACGATCGATTTTTTCCGAAGCGAGTGGGATGCCCTCTGGCCGACAATGCCCGTTGAAGAGGAGAGTTAAGTGAAAACGAAAATGCCAGATAATAACCCTGAAATCACCGCGATGGGGAATGTCTACGCCGCACTGAGGACTCTTGATGCTGAGGCTCAACTTCGTGTCCTTAGATATTGCGCAGAAATGCTGGGGTTGAACCGTGAGATCAACCTCACGCGCCATCCGGTCGCCGACGATCACGACGAGCCCGTCTCGGACGACTCATCAACGATTGAACCTAAGGCCATGCCAGCCGATACCGCGTCCGCCGACAATGGAGAGAGCATCAATACCGTCGCATTCAAGTGGATGAGACGTTCCGCGTTTTCAGAAAAGGACCTCGAGCAATTCTTCAGCCTCGGCATCGATGAAATCGATTTGGTTGCCAAATCCGTTCCGGGGAATGGGAAAAAGGAGCGGATGAGAAGTGTCCTTTTGTTGAAGGGAATTGCTGCTTATTTAGGTACTGGAACGCCGCGCATCTCGTATGAACAACTAAAGGAAGCTTGCCTCCACTACGACGCCTACGATGGAACCAACTACGCAAAGCACATAAAATCCTTTGCCGCCGAAGCTGGTGGCTCCAAAGCGGCCGGCTACACACTAACAGCACGAGGACTGACGTCAGCGACAGAGCTACTCAAGAGTATGATGGGCAACAAGAGCAAAACATAACGATACATTGTTGGCCCCAAGCCCCGTATGTCGTCGGGGTTCACTCCACCTTCGCCGCAACCGGTCCCTTGTCGGTCCAATCCGGCGGCACGCCGGCGCTGTCGCCGACCATGCCGACGAGGCCCGGTGCGCGTCCGAACGCCTCGCAGGCCGGATATTTCGGCGCACCGCCGAGCAAGAAACCCAGCCGCTGCATCGAGGGCATCGATGGCACGCCGCCGAAGGGCGTCACGCCGGTGACCAGCATCTGGCTGAAATCGCCGCCGAACGATGCCGCAAGGCCGTACGCATCGCCCTCCTCCGACATCCGCCCGTTGTCGAAGGCATTGGCCGCGCGGCCCCAGACCATCGCCGCCTTCTGCTGTCCGGCCGGATCGCGCGCCTCGGCTTCAAGCGACAGGCTGCCGAGCCCCACCGGAATGCGCGGAACGGGTACCGGCACACCGGGCAGCAGAATCGTCTTCGCCACCGACACACCCTTGGAGACGCCGACCGCGGTCGGATCGGTCGGCACCACATGCGTGATGACGGCGTGAACGGTCAGGTCGGCGGGCTCCGACGCAACCACGTAGAAGCGTTCGCTGAGGCCCGCACACAATGCACGGTCGGCGGCGTTGGTGACGAGCCTGCGCTGTGCAGCCGTGAAGGGCACTGCCGTTCCGTCAGAGAACACGGTGGGCACGATCCTGATCGTCTTCGCCGCCAGCACCTCGTCCTTGCTCACCCGCAGCTTCGAACGGGTCAACATCCCGTCCGATTGCTCCATGTTGTCGTAGGAGCGGAGTGAACCGGCCTGATCCAGCGTCGCCGTCGCGCAGCCCGAGACCAAAAGGCCGAGCAGGCTCGCCGCCGCCCAGCCGCGGAAGAGTGCCCCCCGCCCGCTGACGAACCCATTTGCCGCCGGAATCCGTTTGATCCGGCATACGCGCGAACAGGTTGTCATTGCGGCCCCACTGACTTACACTAAGTGTAAATATTACACTCGGTGTAATTATCGTGTTGGGCGGTTTTATGGCGTGACCGCGGGCTGCGACCGGAAGACGCATACCCAACGGCGCCGCTTCGCGCGTTGACGCCGACGGCCGCGCGAACCCGAGGCCACCAAGTGATTTTGCCCTGATTGCCTGTTGATGAGAGAAGCGGCCGATGCCGGAGACACTGACGAAAACCCAGCGGCCTGCAAAAACCGAAGGCCTGCGCGAGCGAAATCGTCGAGAGACGCTGCAACGCATCACCGATGTCGGCATGGAGCTGTTTCTGGCTAACGGCTTTGATGCGACGACGCTGGATGAGATCGCGGCGGCTGCCGGCATCTCGCGCAGGACCTTTTTCTACTATTTCAGGAGCAAGGACGACATCCTGCTCGCGCATGTCGCCGGCTATGACGACGCGCTCAGGGCATCGATCCGCGACCACGCCTCCGCCGGTACGCCGATCGACGTCGTCCGCGAGGCCTTGCTGGACGTGTGCGCCCGCTTCCAGACGTCGCGAACGGTTGCGATTTCACGCCTGATCCGCGAGAGCGAAGTGCTGAGCTCCCGGAAGCACCGCAACGATCTGCATCGGGAGCAGGTCGTCTACGAGACGCTGTGCGAATTGTGGCCGGGCAAGGACCGCCGCGACCGCCTCCGTCTTGTCGCGATGGCCGCGAGCGGCGCCCTGCGCATCGCGGTCGACGCCTGGCTCGAGCAAGGCGGCAAGCGCCAGCTCACCAAATACGTCGAGGACGCCTTCGCCAATCTGAAGGCCGCGATCTGATTCCCGTCATTCCGGGGCGCGCGCAGCGCGAGCCCGGAATGACGAAAGATAGATTTCCGCGCCGCTGGCCGAGCAACGCCGCTTCCAAAAAGCGAAGGGCCGCCCGTGGGCGGCCCTTCCTGTCTTTACGCGCTCTCGGGCGCCTTGAGGCGGACCAGCTTGGTCAGGAGCGCATCGAGACCTTGACCGTCGCCCGCATGCAGGTCGATGCGGCCGACCTTCTCGACCAGACGCTCGAGCGACTCCAGCTCCTTGAGCCGCAGCAGCAGAGGGTTCTCCTCCATCAGCTTGGCGGTGTTCAGGAGCGAACGCGTCGCCGCGGTCTCCTCCTGCCGGCGGATCAGGTTGGCCTTCGCCACCCGCTCCGCCTCCACCACCTTGTTGACCAGCTCGCGGATCTCGCCGGGCAGGATCACGTCCTTCACGCCGAGCTCGGTGACTTCGACGCCGGAATCCGCGACACGGGCGCGGACATAGTCGCGAAGCTCCTCGTCGAGCGCCGCCTTCGCAGACAGCACCTCGTCCAGCGTGCGGCCGGCCACCGCCTCGCGGATCGCGAACTGCACCAGGCGGTACAGCCACGCATCCACGTCGGGCACCGTTGCCACGACCCGCTCGGGATCGACGATCCGGCGGAACGCGGTCAGCGTCACGCGCAGCGCGATGCGATCCTTGGTCAGCATCTCCTGCGCCGTGATCTCGATCGCCTGAGGACGCAGGTCGAGGCGCTTGACCTCGATCTTGCGGCCCGCGATCCAGAACGCGTGCCGGCCGGGCGCGAGCCGCTCGACCAGCTTGCCCTCGACCGTGAGCAGACCGGCCTCGTGGTTCTCGACCACCGCCTCGGTGATGACGCCGGCCCGGTTGGGCTGGATCATCGCGAGGTGGCGTGCCGTGACCCTGACATCGCTGGTCACATCGATGCGCTCGACGTCAACCGACGTCGCGACCTTCCAGTAGACGCGCGTCTGCCAGGGCGTCATCAGCTGCACGGGACGGCCGTCGAGGCTGACGATCGCGATCTCGTTCGCGCGGGTCTCGACCGCCTCGAACAGCTCGTCGGCGAGATCAGGGCGCGCGGCCTTGATCACCGCGTAACGATCCGCGGGGAATTCGCTCCGCACGACGCTGAACAGCTCGGCCTTGAGCTGATGCAGGGGATCGAACCGGCGATGACGTCCGGGCGCGAGCACCTGCTCGAGCCGGCCGTCGCGCGTCAGCAACGCGCGCTCGCCATCCTTCACCGTCAATGTGGTCGTCAAGAAATGCCAGGTCATGGCACGCCTCCTTTGTTGCTCTCTGGCCCATGGGCCGGAGAGCGGGTTTCATTTTGCAAAGGACGTGAGGACGCGAACGCGGCTTCCTGTCAGCCAAGCGGGCCGTGGCTTGAGCCTGCGCGATGACGGGCGCACGCGCGCGTTCGCGCGACAAATGTCGCGCGGCCGAGCGGAGCCACCCGGCATCAGCACAAGCGGTATCCACCGCGGCGCAAAGCCGGTCTCACAGTGTCTAGGTTCGGACGAAGAGCCTTGCGGCAGGACGGCCGGACTGCGACTGAAGCGCGCGTCCGGTCCCCTTCAGAGGTATCAGCTTTTCAGGCCGAACGGAGCGCTTGGAACGGGAATCGAACCCGTGACCCGATGAGTATCATTCACCTGCTCTAACCAACTGAGCTATCCTTTGTGAGACGTCCGGAATCGAACCGGTGCCTTCGGGGTTTCATCCCCGATGCTCTCCATGAGCTACATCTCGCGATCTTCATTTCGGCGGAACACGACACCGCAAAGCGGCTCGCGCCAGTCGGGATCTCAACGAGCCCGAACCCATGGCCGAAGCGAAGGAGCGGGCTAATAAACGAAGCGCGCCCAGGTTGCAAGAGGCGGCGTGTGATTTTTTCATGACGGGGCGGCGTTGTGGCCCAGTTGACCACGTTCACCTCGTCATTCCGGGGCTCGCGAAGCGAGAGCCCAGAATCCATCGAGCCGCAAGCGTTGCTGAAAAATGGATTCCGGGCTCGGCGCTGCGCGCCGCCCCGGAATGACGGAGGATAAGTCCGTCTTCCCGTCTCCCCCTCATCCGGTGCGCGCTGCATCCTGGAAGCAGGCGCGCAGCCAGTCGATGGTGACGCGCGTTGCCGCATCGCGCTTGAGATGGCTTTGCACCAGAAGCCAGACGTCGCGCCGCTTCGGCAGCAGCGTGGCGCGCAGACGGCGATCGGTCAGCAGGTCCACGCAACTGTGCTCCGGCAATACGCCGACCGCCTGATGCGACTGGATCAATTTATGGATGATCCGGACATTGTCGGTCACGCAGCGCGCGCGAAGTCGCTTCGCGCGCAGGAACTGCATTTCCGGAATCGCTCCGAGCTCGTCGGGATAGACGCACGTCACTGCTTCGCCCGCCGTCATCGCGACCGGCTCGAAGAAATACAGCCTGACTTCGGCAAGCTTCGAGATCGCAAAATCGCCCTTGTCAGGCTTGCGCAGGCGGATCGCGAGATCGGCCTCCCAGCGCGAGAACTTGACGTTCTCGCTCGACGTCAAAAACTGCAACGTCAAGCCCGGATGAGCGCGCAGCAATTCGCCGGTGCGCGGCGCCAGCACCTCTTCCGCGATCGCATTGGTGGAGGCGATGCGCAGCCGGCCGACCGGGCCGGGCAGGCTCTCGCCGATCCGGCCGATCTCCTCGGCATGCGCGGCCATCGCCTGGATGTGCGCGAGCACCACGTCGCACTGCCGGGTCGGCTTGCGGACGCCGTCGGCAGCCTCGAACAAGCGCAGCCCGAGCGCACGCTCGATCCGCGCCAGCCTGCGGCCGACCGTGGTCTCGTCGATCCGCAGCCGCGCGCTGGCGCCGGCATAGGTGCCCTCGTCCCTGACGGCCGCGATGATGCGAAGATCGTCCCAGTTCATGGCGTCAGGCTACATCGCCTCCGGCCTGCCTGCAATAACGCAGCCACCGGCTGCGATATCCCTGCATAACAGCAGGCCCATCCGCGGCTATATTTTCGCCAGACGCATCCTCTGGAGTTCTCAGGACCATGACCGCAGCCAAAACGCTGATGCAGCTTGCCGGTATCGACCTCACCCCGCCCCGCCTCGGCGACAGCTGCCTCGTGCTGATCGATATCCAGAACGAATATCTCGCCGGTCCCCTCGCCTTGCCCGACGCCAAACCCGCGATCGCGCGCGCCACCGCATTGCTCGCCCGCGCGCGAGAAAGCGGCGCTGTTATCATCCACATTGCGCACAAGGGAGCGCCGGGAAGCCTGTTCGATCGCACTGCGGAGCGTGGCGCGATCGTCGCGCCGCTGGCGCCGCGGCCCGGTGAGATCGTGATCGAGAAGCAGTTGCCGAACGCATTCGCCGGCACAGACCTCGACGCTCAGCTTGCCGCGACCGGCCGCAAGGAGCTCGTGCTCGCCGGCTTCATGACGCATATGTGCGTGAGCTCGACCGCCCGCGCCGCGCTCGATCTCGGCTTCCGCACCACGATCGATGCCGACAGCTGCGCCACCCGCGACCTGCCCGACGGCACTGGCGGCACGATTGCCGCGAAGCTCATTCACGACGTCGCCCTCGCCGAACTGTCCGACCGCTTCGCGATCATCGCCCGCGGCAACGCCCTCGCCTGAGATCACCATCATGCTCGAGCTGTATTTCTGGCCGATGGCCTGCTCGCTCGCCAGCCGGATCGCTCTCATGGAGGCCGGCATCGACGCGCGCTATCACATGGTGCATCTCTGGACCAAGAAGGTGCTGGAGGACGACGGCGACTTCCGCGCCGTCGCGCCGAAGGGCGCGGTGCCGGTGCTGGTGCTCGAGAATGGCGAGCGGCTGACGGAGAGCGCTGCGGTGCTGCAATACATCGCGGACCTCAAGCCCGAACTCGGCCTCGCGCCGGCACCTGGCCATCCGGACCGCTACCGCTTGCAGGAATGGCTGAGCTTCATCGGCACCGAGATCCACAAGGGATTCCTGTTCCCGACCTTCTGGTACAAGGACGATGCATCGCTCGCCAAACCGCGTGCCAGGATCGGACAGACCTTGTCGGTGCCATCAGCGCATCTTACCGACCGCGAATTTCTGGTCGGTAACCGCTTCACGGTAGCGGACACGCATCTCGCCTGGGCTCTGCTGTTGCTTCGCACCGCCGGCGTCGATGTGGCGCAATGGCCGCCGCTGGCCGCCTATCTCGGACGCATCCAGGCGCGGCCACAGGTCAAAGCCGCCATCGGCATCGAGATGCAATTGTGGAAGAGCGTCGCGGCGTGATCGCCGCGCGCCCGGCGCCACGTTACTGAAACGCGACCTCGGCGAAGCTGCGCAGCTTGCGCGAATGCAGCCGCTCGGATTCCTGCTGCTTGAGCCGCTCCAGCGCCTTCAGCCCGATCTGAAGGTGCTGGCCGACGCGCTGGCGATAGAATTCGCTCGCCATGCCCGCCAGCTTGATCTCGCCATGCAGCGGCTTGTCGGAGACGCACAGCAGCGTGCCATAGGGCACGCGGAAGCGATAGCCGTTGGCGGCGATCGTCGCCGATTCCATGTCGAGCGCGATGGAGCGCGATTGCGACATCCGCCGGATCACCTGCGGCCCGCTGATTTCCCAATTGCGATTGTCGACGCTCGCGACCGTGCCGGTGCGCATCAACCGCTTGAGCTCGAATCCGGTGAGCCCGGTCACCTCGCCGACCGCCTCCTCAAGCGCGACCTGCATCTCGGCAAGCGCGGGGATCGGCACCCAGAGCGGCAGCTCGTGATCGAGCACATGATCCTCACGGACATAGCCATGGGCCAGCACATAGTCGCCGAGCCGCTGCGTGTTGCGTAAGCCAGCGCAATGCCCGATCATCAGCCAGGCATGCGGCCGCAGCACCGCGACGTGATCGGTGATGTTGCGCGCGTTCGATGGACCGATCCCGATATTGATCAGGGTGATGCCGCGATAACCGGGTTCGACGCGATGAAACGCCGGCATCTGCGGGACGCGATCCGAAGCCGTTCCGCTCACGCCGCCGCCTGCCAGCGCGTTGCGCGTGATCACATTGCCGGGCGCGACGAACGCCTCGAGGCCTTCCTCACCCGATGCGAGACGCTGCAGGCTCGATTGCGCGAAAGCGTCGACATAGAACTGGTAGTTGGTGAAGATCACGAAATTCTGGAAGTGCTCGGGATCGGTGCCGGTGTAGTGATAGAGCCGGCGCAGCGAGTAATCGACGCGCGCGGCACGGAACAGGGCCAGCGGCTCGGGCGTGCCCGGCGTCAGTTCAAACGTGCCGTCCGCGATCGCATCGTCCATCGCGGCAAGGTCGGGCGTATCGAACACGTCGCGCAGCGACCTTGTGAAGGCCGAACTGTCGGCGATGGTCAGCGCCGCCTCGATATTGATGTCGCGCCGGTAGGCGAAATGGATCGGAATCGGCTCGTTGGACTCGCCGATCTCGACCGCCACGCCATGGTTCTTGATCAGGAGCCCGATCTGCTCGGTGAGGTAGGTCCGGAAAATGTCCGGCCGAGTGATGCTGGTCTCGTGGACGCCGGGTCCCGCGACAAAACCGTAGGCGAGACGGGAATCGAGCCGGGCGTGCGACGAGGTCGTGATGCGGACGAACGGGTAATGCGCCCGCACCCGCGTCGTGCACGGCACCCCGTTGACATAGGCTTCGAAGCGACTGCGCAGGAATCCCGTGTTGCGCTCGTAGATCTCCTCGAGACGGGCAACGGCGGCCGCAGCATCGACGAACGCTTCGGTCGTGATCGGCGGCGGGGTTTCGATGGGGGGTGTCGGAGACATTGTTCGCTTTGCACCGGATCCGTTGCCGAGTTGGGACTCGCCCTGGATCAGCGCAGTATAGCGACAATGGCCTCCAGTTCCAGATCGACCCCGGACTGCGCTATTCCGGCTCGCGCGGCGGCAGCGCGCAGATCTCGGACCGGGTCAGGAACCGGCGCTCGCGCCCGTTGTCGAGCGAGAACATGCCGCCGCGGCCGGGAACGACGTCGATGATCAGATCGGTGTGCTTCCAGACGTCATATTGCGAACCGCTGATATAGAACGGCGCCCCGCCGATCTCGCCGAGCTTGACGTCATGATCGCCGATCAGGAAGTCACCTTGCGGATAGCACATCGGCGACGAACCGTCGCAGCAGCCGCCCGACTGGTGAAACAGCACTGGCCCATGATCGGCGACGATCTCGGCAATCAGTTCCAGCGCAGCCGGCGTCGCGGTCACCTTGTCAGCCATCTCGGCCTCCGTGATGGAGGCTCCGGCGGGACACCCCGCCGAAGCCTGTCGCGTTCGTCCGCAGCGCGCGGCCTGAGACCTCAGAAGAAGCCGAGCTTCTTGGGGCTGTAGCTGACCAGGATGTTCTTGGTCTGCTGGTAGTGGTCGAGCATCATCTTGTGCGTCTCACGGCCGATGCCCGATTGCTTGTAGCCGCCGAACGCCGCGTGCGCCGGATAGGCGTGATAGCAATTGGTCCACACCCGGCCGGCCTGGATGGCGCGGCCGAACCGGTAGCAGCGATTGGCATCGCGGCTCCAGATGCCGGCACCGAGACCGTAGAGGGTGTCGTTGGCGATCGAGAGCGCTTCGTCGTCGGTCTTGAAGGTGGTCACGGACACGACCGGTCCAAAGATCTCCTCCTGGAAGATGCGCATCTTGTTGTGGCCCTTGAAGACGGTCGGCTTGACGTAATAGCCGCCCGACAGCCCGCCGCCGAGATTGTTGCGCTCGCCGCCGATCAGGACCTGCGCGCCCTCCTTCTTGCCGATGTCGATGTAGGAGAGAATCTTCTCCAGTTGCTCGGAAGATGCCTGCGCGCCGATCATCGTGGTCGGATCGAGCGGGCTGCCTTGCGTGATCGCCTCGACGCGCTTCAGCGCGCGTTCCATGAAGCGATCGTAGATCGACTCCTGGATCAGCGCGCGGCTCGGGCAGGTGCAGACCTCGCCCTGATTGAGCGCGAACATCACGAAGCCTTCGACCGCCTTGTCGAAGAAATCATCGTCCTCGGCGCAAACATCGCTGAAGAAGATGTTGGGCGACTTGCCGCCGAGTTCGAGCGTCACCGGGATCAGGTTCTGCGATGCATATTGCATGATCAGCCGGCCCGTCGTGGTCTCGCCGGTGAAGGCGATCTTGGCGATCCGGTTTGACGACGCCAGCGGCTTACCGGCCTCGAGGCCGAAGCCGTTGACGACGTTCAGCACGCCCTTCGGCAGGAGGTCGCCGACCAGTTCGAGCCACACCAGGATCGAGGCCGGCGTCTGCTCGGCGGGCTTGAGCACGACGCAATTGCCGGCGGCAAGCGCGGGCGCCAGCTTCCAGGTCGCCATCAGGATCGGGAAATTCCAGGGAATGATCTGGCCGACCACTCCGAGCGGCTCGTGGAAGTGATAGGCCACCGTGTCATGGTCGATTTCTGAGATCGAACCCTCCTGGCCACGAACCACGCCGGCAAAGTAGCGGAAGTGATCGATCGCCAGCGGAATGTCGGCGGCCGTCGTTTCGCGGATCGGCTTGCCGTTGTCCCACGTCTCGGCGGTGGCGAGCTTGTCGAGATTGGCCTCCATCCGGTCGGCGATCCTGTTGAGGATGAGCGCGCGCTCGGCCGCGCTGGTCTTGCCCCAGGCGTCCTTGGCCGCGTGCGCGGCATCGAGCGCCGCCTCGATATCCGCAGCGTCCGAGCGCGGGATTTCGCAGATCGGCAACCCGGTGACCGGCGAGATGTTGTCGAAATATTTTCCGGAGCGAGGTTCGCGCCATTCGCCCCCAATGAAATTGCCGTAGCGCTTGGCGAACGGCGCCTTGAGCACGGACTGCATGTCCACCTTGTTCATGTGTTCCTCCGTTGGCACGCCGATGCACACAGCGTTGGCTCCAACGGTCGGTCAAATCATGCGCGCAGAACAGGGACCCGCGTCAGGCGCCGACGGGAACTGTCGCAAATCTGAGACAGAGTGCGCCGCCAATCGGCGGCGGCGCGACATCGCCTGGGGGCTGGACCCGGCTCCCGGCGGAAACGCCCTAACGATGCAAGCCAAGCAGCTTCAGCTTGCGGTGCAGTGTCGCGCGGGACATGTCGAGGTCCTTGGCAGCCCTGGACGCGTTGCCGCCGGCCCGCGCCAGCGCGCGCTGCAGCACCGCGCGTTCCGCGGCAACGAGGCCGCCATCATCGCGGGTCTCGCCGATCAGATCGGCGGCCGGCAGCGGCCGCGCCAGCGACGCCGCCGTGAGGCCGAGCGCACGGCGCGCGGCACGCGTCGCACCGACCACGAGGTCGTCGCGATCGACCGCTAGCAGCGAATTCACGGCGCGCTCGCTTCTCGGTGTCAGGAGAATTCGTGCGTCGGGAAACGCCCGGCGGAAGTTCTCGGCTTCGATCGCGCGCGCGGCATCGGTGACCGTGGTCGCGATCAGACGGGAGAATCCGCCTGTCAGGTCGGCCCGACAGGAGGAGACGTCGAGCGCGGCGGCCAGTTCACCGTGCTCGTCGAAGACCGGCGCAGTGGTGCAGAACAGGGCGGAATTGCGCGTGAAGAAATGCTGCTCGCGATCGATCGACAGCGGCCGCTTCTCGACGATGCAGGTGCCGATGCCGTTGGTCCCCTCATGCTTCTCGCTCCAGACCGCACCGGTCCAGAGCCCCCATGCGTCGAACGTCGCGTCATCCGCGTTTGCGCCGCGCCGGTCGACGACAACGCCGTCGCGGTCGGCGAGCAGCACCGAACAACCGACCCCGCCCACGGCAAGGAACAGCCGGTCGAGCGTGCGCTGGGCGACCGCCAGGAATTCGCCGAGACGCTGCTGCGCGGCGGCGACGTCAGCCTGCTGGAGACGATACGAAGGCAGGCGGCTCGCCGGATCGAGCGCGTGCAGATGACCGGAACGACGCCACGACGCCGACAGGTCGGAGGGCGCTCCGCCTCCGGCCAGCACGTCGAGAACCTTGTCCGTATGCATGACACCTGGCGACCGGCTCATGCTTCCCTCCCTGCTCCGCGGGCTCTGTGACCCTCGGGAGCGCGGCGTTGTTGGCCCTGGCACCCCTATATTTTGCAGAATATAGCGTGCCCCGAGGGCTTTCAAGGGAAGGCCTCATTGCGGCGCTTCCGGAACCGGTGTATCCTCCCAAGCCACCTGCCCTGAGGCAAGCCGCGCACGGGTGTCAGTCGCCGCGGCATCAATCGACCGCCGTCCCCGTTCTCTCGATCCGCGCCCCTCCCATTGGGCGATCGCGGCCGGCACATGAAGACGTTCGTGTTGTCGAAAAAGCCGTGGTCCGGAAGGACCGCGCTACTGGATCCGCGCGAGCACCGCGAGGCGGCGGATGCCCTTGTTGCGGTAGGCGTCGAGGAACGCGTAATAGTCCTTGAACGAGACGCAACCGTTGGAGTCGCCGTTCGGGCCGAGCATGAAGGTGTGCGCGAGCAGGCCGTCGCGGTTGAAGATCTTGCCTTCGCCGCCGATCGGATTGAGCCGCAGCGCCGGCACGCCGTGGAACAGCGCCTCGCGCGGCTTGAGCTCGTAGATGTGCGGCGGCGTCACGCCGACCATCTTCATATGCGAGGACCTGGGATCGTCGAGCCGGGAGCCGAGGCCGGAATGCGCCTCGAGCCGCGTGCCGTCGGGCAAATACACGGTCTTGGCCGAGATGTCGTAGACCGCGGTCTGGCGGTCATAGGGCGGCGAGCCGCCGAGCATCGGGTTCTGGTCCAGCGTCGAGGGAATGCTGCCGGTGACATTGGCGTCGGCGGAGGCGAAGGAGAGCAGCCCGCCGCTCGACTCGCGCTTGCCCCACAGCTTCTCGACCATGGTCTGCCGCTCGCTCGATGCGATCGACAGCACCGCGGCCTTGGCGCGCGCGGCCATGTCACGGACGCCACCGGATTTCGTCGCCTGCTTGGCCTCGGGCGCCTTCTCGGCCGCCTTCGACTCAACCGTCGCGGAGGGATCGTTGAGCGCCACCTTCAGATTGGCGGCGGCTTGCTTCTTGGCGGTCTCGACCGATTTCGGCGCCGGCAACGGCTTCGATGTCTCGGCGAGCTCTGCCGTCGCCACCGCCCTCGCCGCGACGGCGACCTTGGGTTCAGCGGCCTGCTTGATCGGGTCGATCTGCGGTGCGGCGTCGGCCACGACGCTGGACGCGACGCCCTCGGGCGCGGCGGCCGCAAACCGATCGTTAAACATAAGTGACGGTGTCGGGGCTTCCGACTTCGCGACCTCGGTCTTGGCGGGCGCCGCCGGCGCGGGCGTCAGGGACGCGAACACCTCGTTGAACGCGGGTGCGGGCCGCGCGGCGACCGCGACGGGCCGCTTCACCACCGGCGCGTCAAACGACGCATTGCCGACCGACGGATAGACGCTCGCCGCAAAGATGTTGGCATAGACGGTCCAGGCGCAGCCAAGCACCAGCCCCGCCACCGCGGCGCTGCCGAGGAAATGCTGTGGGAGGATTTTTCGGGAGGATTTCTTGCGGCTTGGCGCCCCAAGAACATACGCACTCGCACTCGTACCCATACGCCCGGCGCTCAAAACAGGTCCACCTTTGTCCCTCACTCGACGCATCGTCGAACGGTGTTCGGCTCAACGTCGCGCGGGGGCACAGACGGCCATTAAGGCGACTTTTAGTTAAATGCGACTTAACCGGATGCGATCCCCTGCAGCGCGGGAAGTGCCTGTGGCGTAGGGCTTTTTTAAGATGGCATTGGACCGCCAAAACGGCTTTTTTGTCCCATGATGGGACATTCCGGCACGCGGTTCCGCTACCGCATGCCGAGATAAATCCTAGGGAGAATTTCCTTGCCGACGGCCCCGTAATCGAGCGGGGATCGAGCAAAAACCATCTCTCAATAGCTGAGCTTCGGATACCAGTCTGCGCCGCGCCCCTCGCGCGTGGTGTCGAGCACGGTCCAGAGCGGATCCATGTCCGGCGCGCCGCGCGGGTCCTGGCCGGGGTCGACCGTGCCGGCTCCCATTTCGCCGGCCCAGAAATGCCGGATCACGCCGCTCTGGCGGGTGAAGACATTGTAGCCCGGCACGTCGCTGTCATCCTTGCTGACATAGTCACGCGTGTAATCGCCCGACGCATCCGAATAGACCTTGTGACGCGTCCAGCCGCGCGCCTTCTTCGCCTCGATCAGCCGCGCGATCGGCGAGCGTGCCACGAACACGAACGACACGCGCTGCTCGATGTCAGGCAGCTTCTCCTCCCACGTGCCCATGAACGATGTGCACATCGGACACGGCTTCTCGCGCTGCGGACCGAACATGTAGCTGTAGATGATGAGCGTCTGCTTGTTGCCGAACAGATCGGCGAGCGAGGCCGCGCCGGACTCACCCGTGAACTCATACGCCCTGGTCACCTCGCCGCCCGGCGGCAAGGCGCGGCGCAGCTCGGCGACGCGCGCGATGTACCGGCGCAGCTCGATCTCCTCGACGAGCAGTGCCTGGCGCGCCCGACGATATTCGGCGCTCTCATTGGGAAAGCGCCTGGCGTTGGTGTTGGCGAGTTCGCCGGCGGGCTTGAGGACGGAACTGATCATGGTTGGAACCTCGCGTGGTTGACGGGCTCCCTGGAAGACGAACCGGAACCGGTCGATCCGACATCAACGACGACGATTTACTGCAGTTCCGGCGGCGGCGAACGGTCGAAGACCTCGCCCTTTGCGCCGTCCAGCAGATCGAGCGCGTAAGTCTCGATCACCAGCGGCCCGCGCATGCGCTTGGCCTCGGCGACGGTTTCGACATGGGCGAAATTGTCGCGCACCGAGGCCGGCATCGCCTGCTCGACCTCATGCACATACAGCAGCTTGCCGGACAGCTGCGCCGGGCTCGGCTCGGGCATGTTGACCCAGCGAATGCGCTGGCCTTGTTGTGCGACGCAGGTGCCCTTGGGGAGATAGAAGGCAAGCCAGCCGGTGGTGCCGTAGTCCGGCGACAGCACACAGCTCGCGCCGGAGCGCGCGCGCACCGCCTCGATCTCGCCCGCGAGCTCCTGCCAGCCGACACCGACGCTACGCACGGTGGCGTCGCGGCGGTAACCCGAGAGCCAACCGGTGTTGGCCTGCACGATCAGCAGCGCGAACAACACGACGCCTGTCGGCGCAGCCCAGCGGCGGCAGAAATCGATCGTGCGCTGCTCGCGCGGCGCCCACTGCACCTGGATCGCCGCGACCGCGGCCGCCACCGCAAAGGCCGGATAGACCGGCGCGAACCAGTTGGCCTCGACCCGCGCATGCAGCGCGTGCCAGGTGAAGTAGACCACGATGGTCCAGAACATCGTGTTGACCAGCACGCGCGCGGGCATCGCGCCGGCGCGGCGCCGGTAGAGCGCGTAAAGGCCCATCACACCGAGGATGAAGACCAATGGCGTCGCGAACGCAAACTGCGTCGGGATCAGCTCGGCAATGTAGTTCGGCCGGAAGTCCTCGATCCGGGCGCGGCCCATCTGCTTGATGAACGACACCCAGTGGTGATCGGCATTCCAGAGCACGACCGGCGCAAACAGTCCGGCCGCAACCAGGCCGCCGAGATAGAGCCAAGGCGAGAGATACCAGCGCCGCAGCTTCGGCACGACAGCAAGCCAGATCAGGATCGCGGGTCCGAAGAACAGCGCCGTGTATTTCGACAGCAGCGCCAGGCCTGCGCTGACGCCGACCGCGAGCCACCAGGCGCCGCGGCCGCTCTCCAGCACCTTTGCGAGCGAATACAGCAGGAAGCTCGCCGCAACCAGCAGCGGCGCATCCGGCGTCACGATCAGCGTACCGACGGCGGCCATCAGCGTGACATTGAGCAGGATCGTTGCGCTGGCGGCGATGCGCTGGCCGCCGAACAGGATCTCGGCCGCCCGATAGATCGCCCAGCTCATCGGCAAGGCGAGCAGGATCGACACCAGCCGCACGCCGAACGGCGTATCGCCCGCGATCATGGTGCCGAGCCGGATCACGATCGCGACCATCGGCGGATGGTCGTAATAGCCGCCGGCGAGCGCCTTCGACCACATCCAGTAATAGGCTTCGTCGAAGGTCAGCGGCGTCCATGCGGCGGCGGCCAGCCGCAACACGACCAGCGCGCACACCGCAAGAGCGGTGTTCCGGGCCAGCCGCGCCTCGTTCGCGTTCATGCCACCGTCATCGCTTGCGCCAGACGAACAGCCCGGACATCGCGTAGTTCCACACCACGCCCATCAGCGCGCCGGCCGCGCCCGCAAGCCACCAGATCGGCTCCTGGTCGTAGACCGAGAACGCGACGCCGACATTGGCAAGCAGACCGACGCTGCAGACCAGATAGAACAGCAGCAGGCCGCGCAGGATGCCGAAGCCCTTCAGCCGCTGGTCGCGATAGGTCAGGAAATTGTTGAGGATGAAGTTGCTGGTCATGGCGACGATCGCGCCGGCGGCCTGCGCCTCCGGGAACGGCGCCTTGAACAGTTCCAGCGCGATGAACAACACGCTGAGATGCACCAGCAGGCCGAGCCCGCCGACCGCTGCGAACAAAATGAAGCGCAGCGAGATCACGTCGTTGGTCAGCTTCGCCAGCACCAGGCCAAGGAAGTCGAGCGCGACCATCGAGTCAAGCTTGCTCTCGCCATGCTGGCGGGCACCGAATGTGTAGGGAATCTCGACCGCGCGCAGCTTGCCCTCCGCCGTCGCCACGACATCGAGCAGGATCTTGAAGCCCTGGGTCGACAGCTGCGGCGCGAGCTGCTCGAAACGGTCGCGGCGGATCATGAAGAAGCCGCTCATGGGATCGGCGATCTCGACCTTCAACGAGCGCCGCGCGATCTCGGTGGCAAAGGCGCTGGCGCCGGCGCGCTGCTTGTTGAAGCCTTCGGTCTTGTAGCCCTCGATATAGCGGCTGCCGACCACGAGTTCGGCCTCGCCGCTCTGCAGCAGTGCGACCATCTTCGGGAGCTGGGTTTCGTCATGCTGGAGATCGGCGTCCATGACCGCGGCATAGGGCGCGCTCGACGCCAGGATGCCCTCGATGCAGGCGCCGGACAGGCCGCGCCGGCCGATCCGGCGGATACAGCGCACCCGGGAATCCTTCCGCGCCAGCGCGCGCACCACGTCCCAGGTCCCGTCGGGCGAATTGTCATCGACGAAGATGACCTCCCAGGAGACGTCCTTCAGGGTCGCGTCGAGCCGGCGGTACAGCACCGTGACATTGTCGCGTTCGTTGAAGGTCGGGACGACCACCGAAAGCTGCGGCAAACTTGCTGCTTGCGAGGCGGTTTCGGGGGCTAGCTTGATGGCGTCATTCATGAGCGCCAGCGTATAGCCGCAGCCTCCCCCGCTGCCAAGGCGGGCCGGCCCAAACGCGGTCTCGGGAAGCGGGAAAACGGGGCAAAATAGCCCTAAAAATGCCAACGACCACGAACAAGGGGCGCGCGTACATCCGGCGCAGCCAAACAATGTCGTGGTCGTCCCGGCGCCGGAGCCCTTAAGCTGCAACGTCGCCGTTATGAGCTAGATAAGTAACCCCCATGCGATCCGCAAGGGGCGGTCTGCAAATGGGTCTTGGCGCTAGTTGTTGGGGACTTCCCGGATCACCGGGCCGCGTGGCACCGGGGCCGCCGGTGCGGCCTCGGCGGCGGGCGCCGCCTGCGGCTGCACGGCTGCGGGCTTGGTCGGGTTACGGAGCTGGCTTGGCGACGGCCCATAGATGAACGCCGCCGCGAGCGCCACGGCCGCGACCACTGCGCCCAGGAAGCCTGCCGTCGATTGTGACCTCATGCCGATCAATCCCCTCGCCTCCGCGGATTGATATCAAAAATCGGCCGGCCGCAACAGGATTCGGGAACCTATTTCGCCGCGGCCCTGCGGCGGGTAAAGGCGGTCACGATGTCCTTCTGCGCCAGCTCGATCGCGCGGTTGGCCGTCGTCAGGTTGGCGTCGGCATCCTGCTTGGGAAACTGCAGCGACAGGAAGTCGATCAGCGACACCCGAAAATTCTGCCGCTCCGAGGGACAGACATTGGCGATCAGCGAGCTGAACTCCTGGTCCGACATCGCCTTGTTGCTGTCGCGGGGATATTCGCGGGCGAGACAATTCCAGTAGGCGTCGCGACCGGTGATCGCGAGCTTGTGCGCATCGTCGACCTCGTCGGCCATTGCAGCGGACGATACGGCAGCGGAGGACGTGATCAGGAGGGCGGCCGCAACCAGCATGCGCATGTGTTGTTCTCCATTTTGGCGCATCGTAGCGAAGAGCGACAGCGACGATAAGCACCCGCGCGGCAATCTGGCAAACTGGCCAATCACGATTATTTTGACTACTCTCGATCCCTGTTCCCCTCCTCGCGATGAGTGCAGTCGTGGCCAAAGCTCCCACCAAGGCGACCAAGACAGAGACCAAGACAGACGCAGGCAACATCTATATCGGCATCGGCGGCTGGACTTTCGAGCCGTGGCGCGGGGTGTTCTATCCCGAGAAGCTGACGCAGGCGAAGGAGCTGTCCTACGCCGCCTCGAAGCTGACCTCGATCGAGATCAACGGCACCTATTACGGATCGCAGAAGCCGGAGAGCTTTCGCAAATGGGCCAGCGAAGTCCCTGATGGATTCATCTTCTCGCTGAAAGGGCCGCGCTTTGCCACCAACCGCCGCGTGCTCGCCGAAGCCGGCGATTCGGTGAAGCGGTTCTATGATTCGGGCGTGCTGGAGCTGAAGGACCGGCTCGGGCCGGTGCTCTGGCAGTTTGCGCCGACCAAGAAGTTCGACGGCGCTGATTTCGGAAAATTCCTCGAGCTGTTGCCGCGCAAGCTCGACGGGCGCGCGCTGCGCCACGTCGTCGAGGTGCGTCACGACAGCTTTTGCGTACCCGAATTCATCGCCCTCATTCGCGAGCACCAGGTGCCGGTGGTGTTCGCCGAGCACGGCAAGTATCCGGCGATTGCCGACGTCGCGAGCGACTTCGTCTATGCCCGGTTGCAGAAGGGCAATGACGAACTGAAGACCTGCTATCCGCCGAAGCAGCTCGACGCCTGGGCCAGGCGGTTTCAGGACTGGGCCGGCGGCAGCGAGCCGGACGATCTGCCGCGGGTCGACAAATCAGCGCCGAAGAAGACGCCGCGCGACGTGTTCGCCTATGTGATCCACGAGGGCAAGATCCGCGCGCCCGCGGGCGCGATGGAATTGATCGAACGGGTGAAGTGAGGGATAGCTGATGGCGAAGGCGAAAAAGCTGTTCACCATCGGCTACGAGCAGACGCCGTCCAAGGCCGTGCTCGACGAGCTCCAGCACGCCGGCGTCAAGCTGCTGGTCGACGTCCGCGCGGTGGCCTCCTCGCGCCGCCCCGGCTTCTCCAAGAGCCAGCTCGCCGCAGGCCTCGACGAGCGCGGCATCGGCTACGTCCATCTCCGCGGCCTCAGCACGCCGAAGAGCGGCCGGGAGGCGGCGCGCAGCGGGCAATATGGCCTGCTGCACAAGATCTATTCGGCGCACCTGAAGACGGTGCAGGCCAAGGAAGAGCTCGACGAGCTGTCGGCGCTGGTGAAGAAATCCGGTCCGGTCTGCATCCTCTGCTACGAGCGCGACCACGAACATTGTCACCGCCGCTGGATCGCCGAGATCATCGAGGAGCGCGACGGCGTCAAGATCGACAATCTCGTGGCGCCGCAGGTCTAGCCTTTTCCCTCCAGGCGCAACGTCCCCTGCATCATCTGCACACAGGCCCCGCCGACATGCGCGGATAGGACTGCGCCATTCTGCTTGCGCACGCGGGTCAGCAGCAGGCTCGGCCGGCCCATGTCAAAACCCTGGCCGACCGTCAGCTTCAGGTCGGCGTCGCGCAACGGATCGAGCGTGGCAAGCAGCGCGGCCGCGGCGACCGTGGCGCTGCCGGTCGCCGGATCCTCGATCAGGCCGCTCGATCCCGGAAAGAACATCCGTGCCTGCAGATCGCACGGCGCCTCCGCGACGGGGACGTCGCGGGTGTAGAAGTACGCGGAGAATGCTCCGTCACGGGGGAAGAAACGGGCGAACGCCGCCGCATCCGGTTTTGCCCGCCGCACCGCATCGCGCGATGCGACCTCAAAGACCAGGAACGGCGTTCCGACGCCGACCACCTGCGGTGCCTGGCGATCCGTCCTGACGTCGTCTGCCGTGAGCGAGATCAGGCTCGCGACCTCGCCGGAAGAGAACTGCGCCAGGCGCGACAGCGGCTGTGGCGCGGTCAGCTCAGCGGCGACGACCCTGCCGCCCTCGCGCGCGATATCGACCGGGACCAACCCCGCTTTCTCCTCGAAGATCAGACGCGGCTTCGGCTCCTTCGCAAGCTGTGCCAGCACGAAGGCGGTGCCGACATTGGGATGCCCGGCAAACGGCAGTTCTCTGACCGGCGTGAAGATGCGAACCTGGGCGTCGTTGGCCTTGTCCTGCGGCGGCAGCACGAAGGTCGTCTCGGAATAGTTGAACTCGGTCGCGATCGCCTGCATCTCTTCGCTCGACAGCCCTTCGGCGTCGAGCACCACGGCGAGCGGGTTGCCGCCGAAGGCGCGATCGGTGAAAACGTCGACGGTGATATAGCGGCGCTGCATCTTGCGTGTCCTTGTGCCGGTCATTCCGATGGCGCCATCGTAGCACAGCAGCAACGACGCCCTTCAGAGCACTCGGTACAATCGCGCTCCTTGTTTGAGCATGATCTTCTCGGAAAACCGCTTCACACTTTTCCGGATCATGCTTTAGAAGCGAAACAACTCGCGCGGTGACGCGAGCACACGCGCGCGCTCGTCGGCGTCGGTGACGAGCTCATCGAGGAATTTGCGGTTCGTCGCGTAGCTCTGCGTCGCCTCGAATTGGGTGTGCGGCCAGTCGCTGCCCCACAGCAGCCGGTCGACGCCGAAAGCCTGACGCAGCAGCGGATAGGCCTGCTTGGCGAACGCCTCACCGGCCGCGCCGTTACGATAGGGCGCCGAAATCTTCACCCAGACGTTTCGCGTCGCGCCAAGCTCGAGCACCGACTGGAATCCGGGATCGTCGATGCCGAGTTTTGGATCGGGCAAGGCGAAGTGATCGAGCACGACTTTCACGCCCTGGTCGAGCAGGTTTGGCGCGAGCGTCGCGAGATCGGCGGCGCTGCGCTGGATCTCGACCTGCCAGTCGAATGTCCTGATCTGTGCCAGCATTGCCGTCCACTCCGGCGACGAAAGATCAGGCAGCTTCTGGCCGACCAGATTGAGACGGATGCCGGCGACGCCGGCGCGATCGAGCGCGCGTAGCTCGTCGGCGGCAACGGCAACGTCGACGACGGCGATGCCGCGCAGGCGGCCGTTGGTCGCCTTCAGGCATTCGGCGAGATAAGAATTGTCGGTGCCGAGAAAGCTCGGCTGCACCAACACGCCGTTGGTGATGCCGTTCTGGTCGAGCTGCTGCAGATAGAGCGCGAGCGGCGCGTCGTAGTCAGGCGCATAGCGCCGGCCGGGCGCGAGCTTCAGTCCGCGATGGAAGACGTGGGCGTGGGTATCGATCGCGAGTTGTTTCGGCACCTCAGCCCTCAATCCGCCTGCCGACAGTGCGGCAACCACTCCCGCGGCAAACCGGCGCCGCGTCAACCCATGTTCGTACGATGTCATGATCATTCCTCATCATCACGCGCGCGTGGCGACCGCCTGCTCGAAAACCTTGCCGCGGGTCTCCGGCAGCATCAGCACCGCGACCAGCACCAGCGAATAGGCGAACGCCGCGTCGATCCCGATCGCCGCACCGAGGCCGAGGTGATCGCTGAGATAGCCGACCAGGAAGGGAAACGCCGCGGAGACGATGCGGCCGAAATTGTAGCAAAACCCGACGCCGGTCCCGCGCACGCCTGCCGGATAGAGTTCGCTGAACAGCGCCGCCATGCTGGCGGGAATGCCCGCCGAGAAGAAGCCCAGCGGGAATCCGAGTACCAGCATCTGCGAATTCGAGAGCGGCGCGAAGATGTAGACCAGCACCGTCACGACGCAGGCGGCGGCGAACAGCGTCACGTTGGCGCGCCGCCCGATCCGGTCGCTGATGATCCCCGAGATCACGCAGCCGCAGAAGAAGGCGACGATGATCACGGCGAGATAGGCGCTGGAGCCGAGCACCGAGAGATGCCGCACCTCGCGCAGGAAGGTCGGCAGGAATGTCGTCAGCGCCGCATAGCCGCCATGGGCGCCGATGCCGAACAGGCCGCCGATCAAGGTCGAGCGCAGCACGTCGCGGTGAAAGATTCCGGCAAGCGTCGCAAAGAACGGCGGCTCGGCCTCGCGCGTTGCGGCGCGCGGCGGCTCCTTCAGCCCGCGGCGGATATACAGGATCAGCAGCGCCGGGATCAGACCGACCGCGAACAGGATGCGCCAGGCGATATCGGCGGGCGCATAGGTGAAGACCAGGGCCGACAGCAGCACCGCCGCACCCCAGCCGACCGCCCAGGCGCTCTGCACGGCGCCGAGCGCCTTGCCGCGATGCTCGGCGCGAATGATCTCGGCCATCAGCACCGCACCGCAGGCCCATTCGGCGCCGAAGCCGATACCCTGGATCGCCTTCAGGATCACGAGCTGGGTGTAGTTCATCGCGAAGGCCGAGGCGAAGGTCGCGAGCGCAAAGGTCGCGACCGTGATCTGCAACGCCTGCACCCGGCCGAAACGATCGCCGAGCGCGCCGCCGAGCCAGCCGCCGAACGCGCCAAAGAACAGCGTGACCGAGCCGAGCAGCCCGGCATCGGCCTTGCTGATCCCGAATGCAGTGATCAGCGCCGGAATGGCGAGGCTGAACATCTGGACGTCGAGCGCATCGAGCCCCCAGCCGCCGAAGCTTGCCCAGAAGGTGCGCCGCTCGAGCGGCGAGCATTCGCTGTACCAGTTTGCCATTTCTTCTCCCTGTGAATTCTTATGTTGTTATGTTTGGTTGCCGCGCTACCTGATCTCGGCGTGGTAGCGGAAGCGATCCGCCGGCCCGCGCGAGCGGCGCCATTCGATCGGCCGCCGCTCCAGATCGAAGGCCAGACGCTCGATCACGATCAGCGGCGCGTTGGCCTCCAATCGCAGCAGACGCGATTGCATCTCGGTCGCGATCTCGACGGTGAGGATTTCATCGGCGGAGACCACGACCTGGCCGCAGCGATCCTCGTAGAGCGGATACAGCAGGTCGCCGAACTCGGTGGTCGCCAGCGCGAGCAGCGCCTCGAAGCGCGACCTCTCGAGCCAGATCTCCTCGGCCAATAGCGGCACGTCGTCGATCAGCCGCAGGCGCGACAGGCTGATGACCGGCTCGCCGACGCCGATGCGCAGCGCCGACGCCACAGCCGATGTCGCCGGCATCGCCTTGCGCCGCAGGATGCGGCTTTGCGGCACGCGGCGCTCGCCGCACTCGGACTGGAAGCGGAAGAAGCGGAACAACGAGGAATTGAACCGCGCGCGGCGCACGAAGGTGCCGCGGCCCTGCTGGCGCTCCAGCACGCCGTCGCTGACGAGCTGATCGATCGCCTTGCGCACGGTGCCGATCGCGACGCCGTAATGCGCGCCGAGCTCGGCCTCGGAGGGGATCAGGTCCCCGGGACGCCATTCGTTGCGATTGATGCGCGCCGCGAGGTCGTCGCGGAGACGCTGGTAGCGCGGCAGGCGATCGTCGAGGGCTGAACTCATATAGTCATCTATATGAGTATGGGATGCGACGTCAATCGCTACCCTGATACCTCAAGCCTGAATGCTGCGCCCTACCCCAACTGCCAGACCGGCACCGGGTGCTCGTAACCCCGCACCGGAATCTCGCCGCGCGAGACGGCGTCCTTGCATTCGTCGCCGAGCGCCTCGCGCACGGCAGACGAGATCAGGAATTGCGAGCCGAGATCCTTGTTGAGCGCCTCGAGCCGCGCAGCGAAATTCACGGTGTCGCCGATCACGGTGTATTCCTTGCGCCGCGGCGAGCCGATACTGCCGGCCACGACCTCGCCGATATGGATGCCGATCCCGATGCGCAGCGGCCAGCTCGACGACGCATTGGTGCGCTCGTTGGCGGCCAGCATCTCGCGCGCGGCGGCGACCGCCTGATGCGCGGCGTCGCCGGCCTCGAACGGCGCGCCGAACAGCGCGAGAAAGCCGTCGCCGAGAAACTTGTTCACGATGCCGCCATGGCGATCGAGGATATCAACCAGCACGGCAAAGGCGCCGTCGAGCCGATCCACCACCTCCTGCGGCGAGCGTGAGCGCGCGCCTGCGGTGAAGCTGCGGAAATCGACGAACATCACGGCGACGCGGCGGATGTCGCTCGCGGTCGTGGCGCCCTCCGCCATCAGGCGTTCGACCACCTGCGGCGAGACGTGCTGGCCGAACAGATTGGTGATGCGGTCGCGTGCGGTGGCAGCCGCAATGCTGGCCGCGAATTGGCGCCGCAGCTGCAAGCCCACCCCACCGGCCAGCACGCCGCAGATCAGGATGATCGTGCTGCGCGCGGCGTGATAATAAATGCCTTGATCGGCCGCGACGCCGTCAGCCGCATGGAAGAACACCGCCATGTAGAACAGCTCGGTCGCCGCGACGAATCCGGTGAAGGTCGAGAGCCAGAAATCGAGCCGTAGCGTCGAGAGAATGATGAAGACGAAATAGACCAGAGGGGCGACGAAGCCGAGCGCCTCCTGGCGGCCCATGCTGTCGATATGCAGCGCCAGCACGACGGTCGGCAATGAGGTCTCGACCAGCGCGCCGATGTAGCGCCGGATCACCGGCAGGTCGCGGCCCTTGCGCCTGTACCAGCTGATCGCACCATGCACCCAGATTTCGAACAGGATCAGCGGAACGGTGACATAGAAAATGTAGTCGGGGCTGAGATTGCCGTGCCAGACCCGGCTGACCGCCTCGGGCGCGAACACATACACCAGCAGGCTGATCGCCCCCAGCACGATGGTCGTGCCAATCAGCACCTTGATGCGCAGCAGCTCGGTGGTCATCACCTCGCGCATCAAAGCGTGTTGGAAATCGGCGGATACGGTCGTGTCCTGCACCGCTTTGTCTTTAACCCAGAACCCGGCCATGCCTCTCACCCGGTCATTCCGGGATGGTCCGAAGGACCAGACCCGGAATCTCGAGATTCCGGGTTCGGTGCTTCGCACCGCCCCGGAATGACAATGAACAATCACTCCCATTCTGCCTCAATCGAGCGTACGGCGGAAGCGCGTCACGGCGACTGTCATGGCGAACAGCATCAGGGCGGCGAGCGCAATCGTGTCATATCGCAGGTTCGGCATCGCCGCGCCCTTCAGCATGATGGCACGGACGATGCGGATAAAATGGGTCAGCGGCAGGACCTCGCCGATATATTGCGCCCAGACCGGCATGCCCGCGAACGGAAACATGAAGCCGGACAGCAGGATGCTCGGCAGGAAGAACATCATCGAGAGCTGCATGGCCTGCAGCTGGTTCTGCACGATGGTCGAGAAGGTATAGCCGATCGACAGATTGGTGGTGATGAACAGCGTGGTCAGCAGCCCCAGCAATGTAAGGCTGCCGAGCACCGGTACGCCGAACAGCAACACGCCGATGCCGATGATCAGCCCGGCCTGGATGAAACCCACCATCACATACGGAATGATCTTGCCGAACATCACCTCGACCGGCTTGATCGGCATCGACAGCAGGCTTTCCATCGTGCCGCGCTCGATCTCGCGCGTCACCGACAGCGCGGTGAAGATCAGCATGGTCATGGTGAGAATGGTCCCGACCAGGCCGGGCACGATGTTCAGGCGGGATTCAGCCGCCGGGTTGTAGCGGGCATGGGCGCGGATCTCGAACGGCATTTCGGGCGGATCGCCGATATGCAGGTCGTGCGCCAGCGCCGACTGCACCAGCGGCCCGAGCGCGCCGAGCGCCGAGCCCGCCGCGACCGGGTCGGTGGCGTCGGCCGCGACCAGCAGCGCCGGCTTGTCGCCGCGTCGCACCGCGCGCTCGAAGCCGCGCGGGATCTCGACGCCGAACAGCACCTTGCCGGATTGCAGCAGCTCATCGAACTGCTCGACGGTGTGCACCTCGCGCGTGAAGCGGAAATAGGCGGTATTCTCCATCGCCTTCAGGATCGAGCGTCCGAGATCGGAATCCTCCTGCAACAGCACCGCGGTCGGCAGATGACGCGGCGTGGTGTTGATCGCGAAACCGAACAACAGCAGCTGCATCACCGGGATGATGATAATCATGGCGAACGATACGCGGTCGCGGCGAAGCTGGATGAATTCCTTGACCAGCATCGCGTAACTGCGCCGCCAGAAGCCGAATACCGGCTCCCTCTCTTCACCATTCCGGATCGTATCCGTCGCGCTCATCGGAAGTCATCCCTGGAAGTTGTCTCTGGAGCGCCCCATCAGGTCGATGAATACGTCTTCGAGCGACGGCTCGCTCGCCTGCCAACGCCACTTCGCGTTGCGGCGATACGGCGCAATGGCGCCCTCGAGCGCCGCCTTGTCGCGGCCGGAGACGTGCAGGCTGGTGCCGAACGGCGCCACCATGTCGACGCCCGGCTTGCCCGTGAGCTCGGCCATCAGGCCGTTGAAATCCTCGCCGGTGACGGTGTAGGTCGACAGCTCAGACTTTGCGATCACCTCATCCACCGTGCCATGCGCCAGCAGATGGCCGTAAGCGATGTAGGCGATCTCATGACAGCGCTCGGCTTCGTCCATGTAATGGGTCGAGACCAGCACGGTGAGGCCTTCGGCGGCGAGTGCGTGAATCTCGTTCCAGAAATCGCGCCGCGCCTTGGGATCGACGCCGGCGGTGGGTTCGTCGAGCAGCAGCAATTGCGGATTGGGCAGCGTGCAGGCGCCGAGCGCCAGTCGCTGCTTCCAGCCGCCCGACAGCTCGCCGGCGAGTTGCTCCTCGCGCCCCTTGAGGCCGATGCGCGCGATCATGTCGCGCGCGGCGCCGCGCGCGTCCAGCATGCCGTAGAGCCGCGCGACGAACTCCAGATTCTCGCGCACCGACAGATCCTGGTAGAGGCTGAAGCGCTGCGTCATGTAGCCGACCTTGCGCTTGATCTTGTCGGCATCGCGCCGGATGTCGTAGCCGAGGCAAGTGCCCTCGCCACTGTCGGGCGTCAACAGGCCGCACAGGATGCGGATGGTGGTGGTCTTGCCGCTGCCGTTGGGGCCGAGAAAGCCATAGATCGAGCCGCGCTTGACCTGCATCGACAGGTCGTGGACCACCTCTCGCCCATTGAACGATTTGGTCAGGCCCTTCACATCGATCGCGATGGACGATGCGTTGGAGCGGGCGTTGGTCGGACCGCCGTTCATCTGCGCTCCGCCATCGGCGTCTTCGAGTTAGTCTTGGGATTGAGGTAGATACTGATCGGCTGGCCGACGCGGAGGACATCGGGCCGGCTCGGCCGCGCCTGGATCAGATAGACCAGCTTGTTGCGCTCATCCAGGCTGTAGATGACGGGCGGCGTGTACTCCGCCGTGGTGGCGATGAAATAGATCTTGGCGGTGAGATCGGCGGCGCAATTGTCGCAGGTCACCCTCACCTCGTCGCCGAGCGCGAGCTTCGGCAGCTCGGTTTCCGGCACGAAGAAGCGCAGCTTCATGTTGCCGGGCGGCATGATCGACAGCACCGGCCGCTGCGCCTGCACCATCTCGCCCTCGCGGAAATAGATCTGCTGGATCGAGCCCGCGATCGGCGCAATGCCCTTGCGGCGGTCGAGGCGGGTCTGCGAGGTGACGACACGCGCTTCCGCGACGCGCAGCGCCGAGACGGCGGAATCCAGATTGGCCTGGGTGCCGGCGCCGGTGCCGCGCAGCGAGGCGGCGCGGTCATAGCTCTGCTGCGCGTTGGCCAAGGTCGCGTTGTTCTGGTTGAGATCGGCGCGCTGCAGATCGTCGTCGACCGAATAGAGCATATCGCCGGGCTTAACCTCGTCGCCCTCGCGCACATTGAGCTTGATGACGCGGCCGGATTCATCGGGGCTGACGAAGATCATGTCGGCCTCGACCCAGCCCTGGAAGCCGGGGTCGCGCTTCTCCTTGCAGCCGGCCAGCGCCACGACCAGCGCGACTGCTGTCACAAGCTTCATCGTGCGCGACGCGGTCATGTCTTCCTCCGTTCGCCGAAGATCAGATCGAGATGAACCTTGAACATCGCGAGCCCATCGAGCGGCGCGTGCCGGGCAAACAGGCTCTGCCAGATCACCGCGACGATCGCGGGCGCGACGACCAGCTGCGGGAAATCCCCGAGCTCGCGGTGCGTGATCTCGCCGCGCGTGATCGCGAGCTGGACCAGCGCCTTCATGCCGGTCAGGCCCTTCGACACCACCTCGCGGAAATAGAAATCGGCGATCGCCGGAAAGCGCGGCCCTTCGGACACGATCAGGCGGATGATGTCGCCGCGCCGGGTCGCCACGACCTCGCGCATGAAGGTCTCGGCAAATCCCTCCACCGCGTCGCGCACGGGACCGGTGATCGTCGGCAGCGCGGTCAAGCGGCCGATCAGCGGCACCAGTGCGGTGCGGATCAGCTCCTCGAACATCGATTCCTTGTCCTTGAAGTAGAGATAGAGCGTGCCCTTGGCGACGCCGGCCCGCTTGGCGACGTCGTCGAGCCGCGTCGCGGCAAAGCCGCGTGCGATGAACTCGTCCATCGCCGCCTCGATGATCGCCGCGCGCCGCTCCGCGGATTTCCCGGCGCGGCTCGCAGCCGGCTTCGTCTCAGGCACTGTTGCCGAGGCCACCTTCGGGATCCTCGCCGCGGCGGCCCGGATCGTGATCCGGCGGTTGGCGGGCTGGGTGCGGGTCGTCTTGTTGCTGCGCTTTGTCATGGCCATAATATGACTGACTGGTCAGTCATTGTCAATGTGATTCAGGAAAGCCCGGTTCGATACGAAATGTTCCTGTTCGCGTGCTTGAGCGGGATCAAAAACCGTTCCCATTTCCGGGCTGACGGTCAGAGGCCGTGCGACCGCGGTCTCGCGGCGCAACACTCGAGGAAAGCCGGGTCCCGATCGCCCCTACGGGTCCCGTGCACGCTCAAGCGTGCACTGCATTCCACACCGCCCTCTCCGTCATTCCGGAGCGTGCGAAGCACGAGCCCAGAATCCATCGCGCCGCGTAACTCCCGGACAAATGGATTCCGGGCTCTCGCTTCGCGAGCCCCCAGGTGCGCAATTGCGCACCGGGGAATGACGACGGAAAGAGTTGGCGCGCTACGTGTGAAACTTCAGCCCATCGAGGATCTTGTCGACCACCTTGCGCTCGGCGCGAAAGGCAAGGCCGACGAGGTTGAGTTCCGTGCGCGCGACCGCCTTCACGACCTCACGGTTGGCAGCATCATGCGTGGTCTTGAACATGTCCTCGGTATAGAGCGCAGGTTTCACCTCGCGCGCCAGCGCACGTTCCAGCGCGCGCGACAACTGCGCGCGGTCGGCGCCGTAGATCAGGATCGGCTGGCCGATCAGGGACAGATACTTCGTCCCCGAGCCGTCCTCGTAGTTCTCGCCGATGCATTCGGGAAAGGAAGCGGCGATGCCACCGGCGAGAAACGACGCCACGTTGAGCTTCTGCCAGACTTCCAGGTCGGTGCGGATCACGACCGCGATCTTGGTATCGAACTGCATGGCGCGAGTTTAGCGGCAGCGGCGGCGGAGACCAGCCCTGACGGCGCAAGGCACGCTAGCATATTGGTGACAGCGCGTAGCCCGCATGAGCGAAGCGATATGCGGGTTCGACCGCCCCGGATATCGCTTCGCTCATCCGGGCTACGAGAGCCGAGTTGTTGTTTCCGAATGTCGCAGGCCCTCACGCGGCCTCGCGAACGGACCGCTTACCCCTTGGCGTCGCATGCCCAGGCGCGGATCACGCATTCCTTGCCGCCATAGTCGTAGCATTTCTTGGTCGCGGCATTGAGCGAGCTCGAGATCTTCGGCGCCACCGCATAGCCATGCGCGCCGCAAGGATTCCTCATGTCGATCGCGAGCGCGGCACAGGCGCGCTTCATGGTCACGGTGGTGCAATCGTCCTTGCACTGCTTCAGCGCCGCGGCGCGCGCCGCGCCTTCCGCCGGGTAGTCGTAAGCCTGGCCATACGCCCCGCATTTGCCGACCGCGAACGCGCCGGCCGCGCGAGCCTTGGGGATGAAGGATTCCACGGAGAAGCGCGTGGCACCGAGTAGCAATGTCAGGACGAGAATCGTCAGCGCGCGGCGCTGCGCGGCGGCGGTCGAAATGATCAAGCGGAAATCCCCCAAAGTCCGGCGCGGACTGTACAAAGGGGTCGTTTCCAGATGGTGAATGACGGGTTGCGACGAGTTCTATCCGCTGGTCGTCCCGGCGAAAGCCGGGACCATAACCACCGCCTAGTGTGATCGAATTCGCTGGGGCCCCAGCGTCGCACAACAAGTGCATCCTGTGGTTATGGGTCCCGGCTCGCGCTTCGCTTGGCCGGGACGACGGCAGATGGAGCTAGCCGCGGCGCGCGGCTTCCAGCGCCTGCGGCGTGTCGATGTCGAGGAAGGCGCTGTTGCCTTCGACCGGGACCTCGGCGACCACCTCGGTATGCTTGGCGATCAGATGACGGGCGCCGATGTCGCCGTCGAGCGTCATCAATTCCCTGAAGAAGCGCCGCGACCACAACACCGGATTACCACGGCGACCCTCGCAGACGGGCACTGCGATCAGATGGCCGCGATCGGGCGCAAAGTTTTCGATCAGGCGATCGATCAGCTTCGCATCGATCAGCGGCATGTCGCCGAGGCAGACCACCGCGCCATCGGCGCTGTCGGAGACCGCCGAGATGCCGGCCTTCACCGAGCTGGCGAGACCGCCGGCGAAATCCGGGTTGCGGACGAACCTGACCTTGAGTCCATCAAGCGCCTGCTCGACCAGATCGGCCTGGTGCCCGGTGACGACGATCACCTCCGAAGCCTTCGAGGCCAGCGCCTGCTCGGCGACGATTCGCGCGAGCTTCTTGCCGTCGAGCTCGGCGAGCAGCTTGTTCGGGCCGCCCATCCGGGTCGAACGTCCGGCGGCGAGCACGATGGCCGCGACGTTGCGGTTGCCTTCGGTGTCCGGGACGGTGCGCGGCTGCGGCCGCGTCACGATCTCCATCAAGAGGCCGCCGACGCCCATGCCGGTGAGATCCGACCGTGTCACCTTGATGCCGGCGAGCAGCCGCATCAGCACCCAGTCAAAACCGTTCTCGACCGGCGAGCGCGCGCAGCCCGGCGCGCCCAGCACCGGCACGCCGCCGGCGCTGCCGATCAGGAGCAGATTGCCGGGATCGACCGGCATGCCGAAATGCTCGATCGCGCCGCCGATCTCGGTGATGGCGGCCGGGATCACGTCGCGGCGGTCGGCGATCGCCGATGCGCCGAACACGATGACGAGCTCGGCCCCCAAGCCGAGCAATTCCTTGATCGAAGCCGCGAGTACGGTCTCGTCATGCGGCACCCGGCGCTCGGCGATGATGGTGGCACCGGCCGGCGCGAGCCGTTCGGCGGTGACGCGCAGCGTCTTGTCGATCACCTTCGGCGCAAGGCCCGGCAGCAGCGTCGAGACCACGCCGACCTTCTTGATCGTGTAAGGCGCGATCCGCAGCGTATCCTTGCCCGCGACTGCAACTGCGGCATCGCGCAGCCGGCCCTCGACGCCGAACGGGATCAGCTTGACGGTCGCGATCATCTCGCCTTCGACCACCGGCTTGAACGCTGAGAGCGTTGCAAAGGTGATCGCCTCGTCGACGCCGTTGATGCGATCGACCGCGGCGCTGTCGACCACCAGCACGCCCGGGCGCGCCGCGAACAGATTGGCGCGGCCGGTGAAGGCGCGCTCGACATTGACGCCCTCGCCCGCCACCGCCTGCGCGATGCTGGCGGCCGCGACGTCCTCGGAGACGTCGCCCTCCTCCAGCCGTACCACGACGATGTCCTTGACGCCGGCTTTGGTCAGCGCCTCGACCTCGTCAGGGCCGATCGTGGTGCCCTTCTTCAGCACCAGCGTACCCTGGCGGAGCGTGTGCACGGTGACGCCGCCAATCGCGTCGGCCGGACTGGCGGGACCGAACTTCATGCCGCTTCTTCTTTTTCTTTGGGAGGCAAGCGCAGCTGCGCGGTGATCTCGGCCATGATCGCAACCGCGATCTCCGACGGCGACACCGCGCCGATATCGAGCCCGATCGGCGCGTGGATGCGCGCGATGTCGCTGTCCTTGGCGCCCTGCGCACGCAGCCGCTCGGCGCGCTTGGCGTGCGTCTTCCGCGAGCCGAGCGCGCCGATATAGAAGCAGTCGCGGTCGAAGGCGTGCAGCAGCGCCGGATCGTCGATTTTGGGATCGTGCGTCACCGCGACGAACGCCGTGTAGTGATCGACGTTGAGCGGCGGCAGCGCGACGTCGGGCCATTCGGCGACCAGCGGCACGTCGGGGAAACGCTCCGGGCTTGCAAACGCGGTGCGCGGATCGACCACGGTCACGTCGTAATCGAGCGAGCGCGCCAGCGGCGCCAGCGCCTGGCTGATATGGACCGCTCCGATGATCACGAGCTTTGCGGTCGGCGCGTAGACGTTGAGGAACAGCTTCTTGCCCGCGACCTCGACATTGCCGCTCTTGCCCATCCGCAGCTGCTTGGCGAGCTCGGCGCGTAGCGGATCGGCGGCGATGTCCTTGGCCTTGACCAAGCGCTGCTCGCCATTGGCGGTGTCGGTGACGATGATGACCGGGCGGCGCGCGGCGCGTTCGGCATTGAGCTCTTTGAGGATCTCGAGTTTCACGGCAAGTGCCCCGTTTCCGAAGTTCGTACCTCTCTCGCGGCGCCCTCTCGTACGAACTTCGGAAACAAGAGGGGCACTTGCAACTTAACGATTGTAGTGCCGCTTATCGATTTGAAGTTCCTGAACCGCACGCGCGGCATACACTACAGGAACTTCAAATCGGCGGCACTACCCGACCTTCTCGACGAACACGCGGATGGTGCCGCCGCAGGAAAGGCCAACATTCCAGGCCGTCTCGTCGGCGACGCCGAATTCGAGCATTTTTGGCTGGCCGCTCGCGATCACGTCGAGCGCCTCGGTGACGACAGCGCCCTCGACGCAGCCGCCGGAGACGCTGCCCAAGAACGTGCCGTCGTCATTGATGACGAGGCTCGAACCGGCCGGGCGCGGCGCCGAGCCCCAGGTCTCGACCACGGTGGCGAGCGCCACGCCATGGCCCTGCTTCTGCCAGGTCTCGGCGGCCTGAAGGATGTCTTCGTCGCGGTTCAGCATGGTGGCCTCCTGCTATCGGGTCAGGCTTCTTAGGCTACAGAGCGGATCAGGCTGCGGTGGTGCGCCGGTGGCGGGGATGACAGCGCCCCGATCAAGCCCTTGATGGACGTCAAGTTATGCACCGGACGAAATTCGTCAACGTGGGGCAGCATCATTTTGATGCCCTGGGCCTTGGCCTCGAAGCCGGAATAGCGCAGCAGCGGGTTGAGCCAGATCAGGCGGCGGCAGGAGCGGTGCAATCGGTCCATCTCGAAGGCCAGTTTGGCATCGGCCTCGCGTTCTAGTCCATCGGATATAAGGAGGACGATCGCGCCCTGCCCGAGCACCCGGCGGGCCCAGAGCTGGTTGAAGGTGTGCAGCGAGGTCGCGATCCGCGTCCCGCCGGCCCAGTCCTCGACCGAGGACGTGCAGCTCGCCAACGCCTCGTCGGGGTCACGCGCCCGTAACGCGCGCGTCACATTGGTCAGGCGGGTGCCGAACAGGAACACCGAGACCCGCTTGCGGTAGTCGGTGATGGCGTGCAGGAAGTGCAGGAACAGGCGGGTGTACTCGCTCATCGAGCCGGAGATATCGAGCAGCGCCACGATCGGCGCCGGCTTCTCGATCCGGCCGAGCTTTCGGATATCGATGATCTCACCGCCGGTGCGCAGCGAGTTGCGCACGGTGCGCCGCATGTCGAGCCGCAATCCCCGCGCATCCGGCTGGTAGCGGCGGGTGACCAGTTCGGCCTGCGGCAGCCGCATCCTGGCGATCTCGCGCGTCACCTCGGCGATCTCCGCCGCGGTCATCTGCGCAAAATCCTTCTTCTGCAGCACCTCCTTGTCGGAGACCGAGAGCTTGAGCTCCTGCTCCTGGGCCTGCGGCCGCTCCTCGCTCTTCGCCGGCTGCGCCATCGCCTCCTGGACGCGGCGCGAGGCCGGCGGCGGCTTCTTCCTGGCGTGATCGGGCAGCGGGACCGAATCCAGCATGCTCTTCCACTCCTCGGCGGCGCGGAAGAACAGCTCGAAGGCCTGGCGGAAGATCAGCGCGTGCTCATGGCGCTTGACGAAGATCGCCTCCAACGTGGCGTAGAAGTCTAAGCGATGGCCGACCTCGATAAGCTGCAGCGCATCGAGCGCATCGATCACCGAGCCCGGCCCCACGGGAAGCCCGGCCGCCCGCAACGCGCGGGCAAAGCCGATCACGTTGTCGGCCATGTGGCCGGTTGGGGGATTGAGGTGGTTGATGGCCATTAGATGCGCACTCTCTCCAACCCGTCATTCCGGGACGCGCGCAGCGCGGGCCCGGAATCCATTTTTCAACGCCGATGCGGCCCAATGGATTCCGGGCTCGCGCCAAGTGGCGCGCCCCGGAATGACGAACCTTTGTTGCGGCGCCCGACTGAACGTTGTTGCGGCGCGCGCGACTTACGTCTCGCTCGTCGCTTCCTTCAATGTCTTCTGCAACGCATCGCCCTGCATGCGCGCGATGTCGTCCTGGTACTTCAAGAGTGCGCCCAGCGTGTCGCCGACCACCTGCGGCGTCAGCGAGCGCGCGTCGAGCTCGGACAGCGCGGTGGCCCAGTCGATGGTCTCGGCGACGCCCGGCGACTTGTAGAAATCCTGGTTGCGGAGCGCCTGCACGAAGCGGACGACCTGCTGCGACAGTTTGGCGGAAATGTTCGGCACCCGCGACTTGACGATCGCGAGCTCGCGGTCGGCCGTGGGATAATCCACCCAGTGATAGAGGCAGCGTCGCTTCAGCGCGTCGTGGATCTCGCGGGTGCGGTTCGAGGTAATGATGACGATCGGCGGCGCCGGCGCCTTCACGGTGCCCAGCTCGGGGATCGTGACCTGGAAGTCGCTGAGGATTTCCAGGAGATACGCCTCGAACGCCTCGTCGGCGCGGTCGAGCTCGTCGATCAGCAGCACCGGGGGGCCAGCGACATCGGGCTCGAGCGCCTGCAGCAGCGGCCGCTTGATCAGGAAGCGCTCGGCGAAAATGTCGCTGGCGAGCTGGTCGCGATCGGTATCGCCGGAGGCTTCCGCGAGCCGGATCGCGATCATCTGCGCCGCGCTGCTCCACTCATAGACGGCGGAAGCGACATCGAGACCTTCATAGCATTGCAGGCGGATCAGCTTGCGCCCGAGCGCCGCCGACAGGACCTTTGCGATCTCGGTCTTGCCGACGCCGGCCTCGCCTTCGAGGAACAGCGGCCGGCCCATGCGCAGCGCCAGATAGGTCACGGTCGCGAGCGACCGCTCGGCGAGATAGCCGCGCGACGTCAGCAGCTCCTCGAGCGCATCGACGGAAGTGGGTAACGCCGGTGCACTCATGGAACAGCCAGTCTTCGAACAGGGGTTAGCAAAATCACGCCGTGGATTTGGTTCTTGGAACTAGACCTTGCGATCTAGCTCTTGGGATCTAGTCCCTTGTCTAGTCCCTTGGATCTAGTCCTTGGCGTTGGCGGCTTCCACCGCCCTGCGCGTCAGAACGCCGATCAGATGGGCGCGGTATTCGGCACTGCCGTGCAGGTCGCTGTTCAGCCCGTCGGCCGGAACCGCGATGCCGTCGAGCACCTTGTGCGAGAAGCGCTTCTTCAGGGGCTCCTCGAACGCGGTGACGCGGAACACGCCGTCAGAGCCCGCACCGGTGACCGCGACGCGCACGTCGGACGGACGCTTGGCCACGAACACACCAACCAACGCGTAGCGCGAGGCCTGGTTGCGGAACTTCACATAGGCCGCCTTCTTCGGCAGCGGGAACATCACCTTGGTGATGATCTCGTCGGCCTCCAGCGCGGTCGTGAACAGGCCCTGGAAATACTCCTCGGCCTTGAGGCGGCGCTTGTTGGTGACGATGGTCGCGCCCAGCGCCAGCACCGCAGCCGGATAGTCCGCGGTCGGGTCGTTGTTGGCGAGCGAGCCGCCGATGGTGCCACGGTGGCGCACGGCGGGATCGCCGATCATGCCGGCAAGCTCGGCCAGCGCCGGGATCGCCTCGCCGACAACAGCGGAGTTCGCGACCTCGGCGTGCTTGGCGGTGGCGCCGATCACCAGCGAGCGGCCCTTCATCTCGATCGTGTCGAGACCTTCGATATGGGAGAGGTCGACCAGATGCGGCGGGCTTGCGAGCCGCTGCTTCATGACCGGCACCAGCGTGTGACCGCCGGCGATCAGCTTGGCGTCCTCGTTCTTCACCAGCAGGTTGGCGGCCTGCCGCACGGTGCCAGGGCGATGATATTTGAATTCGTACATTGGAATGTCCTGATCGCTTGTCGCGACGAATTGCTGATTAGGCGAGGTCCGATTTGGCCATCGCCTTGGCGCCGGCGGCGATCGAAGCAACGATGTTCTGGTAGCCGGTGCAGCGGCACAGATTGCCTTCCAGCTCCTCCCGGATCACCTCGTCGGAGAGGTCGTGGCCCTTGCGATGGACCAGGTCGACGGCGGTCATGATCATGCCCGGCGTGCAGAAGCCGCACTGCAGGCCGTGATGCTCGCGGAAGGCCTCCTGCATCGGATGCAGCGGCGCGCCATCGGCCGCCAGCCCCTCGATGGTCTTGACCTCATGACCGTCGGCCATCACCGCAAGCGTCGTGCAGGACTTCACCGCCTTGCCGTCCAGATGCACGACGCAGGCGCCGCACTGCGAGGTGTCGCAGCCGACATGGGTACCTGTCAGCCGCAGGTTTTCGCGCAGAAACTGGACCAGAAGGGTACGGGGGTCGACGTTCGCGTTCACGGGGTTGCCGTTCACGATCATTGAAATCTTGGCCATCAGCACTCTCTTATCTGCCCCACCGCATATCGGCGAAGCAGGCGGTTTAAAATCATTCCAGACGGCATAATATGGGCGCGCCCTGCGATGGGCAACCTTTCGAGCCACCCATCCAGGACATAACGGCAAGGCACGGCGGGGCCTGAATGATCCGGCCCGCCTGCGGGGCTAACCTTGTACCGCCTTGGCAAAATTTGCAAAGAATTCGTCCGCCAGCTTCTTGGCGGCGCCGTTGATCAGGCGCTGGCCGAGCTGGGCGAGCTTGCCGCCGATCTGCGCCTCTACGTTGTAGCTCAGCAGCGTGCCGCCATCCTTGTCGGCGAGGCCGACGGTGGCGCCGCCCTTGGCGAAGCCGGCCACGCCGCCCTCGCCTTCGCCTGAGATCTTGTAGCCGTTCGGCGGATCGAGATCGCTCAAGGTGACCTTGCCCTTGAAGCGGGCCGAGACCGGGCCGACCTTCATCTTGGCGGTGGCGCGGAAGCCGCCCTCGTCGGTCTTCTCCAGCTCTTCGCAGCCGGGAATGCAGGCCTTCAGCACCTCGGGATCGTTGAGCTTGTCCCACACAGCCTGGCGCGGCGCTGCAAGCTGGACTTCGCCGGTCATTGTCATGGCCATGGGGGACCTCCTCGATCGCTAGAACCTTTGCCCCCAAGTAAAGCAGCCCGGGCGCAAAGGAAAGGGCACCTTCGGAGGATGAGCGATGCATATTCGCACCGCAGCAAGACGCGTCCGCCGTTCACGAAATCGCGCAATCTACGCTGCCGAAATTGGCGGCAGCGGCGGGCCATTGGCAGGAGCGCGCGACAGTGGTTAGGTCGCGCGCCATGAGCACAGCCCTCTCCCCCCTGCTTGCGCCGATGCTGTCGAGCGCCGCGATGCGCGCGGTGTGCGACGACGCTGCCACCCTGCAAAACATGCTGGATTTCGAGGCCGCGCTGGCCGGCGCCGAAGTGGCCTGCGGCGTGATTCCCGCGGCTAGCGCGGGACCGATCGCTAGCGCCTGCAGGGCCGAATCATTCGACCTTGCCGCGCTGGCCGATGCCGCGACGCGATCCGGTAATCTGGCGATCCCGCTGGTAAAGGCCCTGACCGCCAACGTCGCCAAGGCGGATGCCGAGGCAGCGCGCTATGTGCATTGGGGGGCGACCAGCCAGGACGTCATCGACACCGCGACCATGCTGTCGCTGCGCGCCGGCATCGATGCGCTGCTCGCCGACCTCGACCGCGCCGTTGCGGGTTTTGCCGGGCTTGCCCGTGCCCATCGTGACACCGCGGTGGTGGCGCGGACCTGGCTGCAGCATGCGCTGCCGATGCCGTTCGGCCTGAAGCTCGCCGAATATGCCGCGGCCCTGCATCGATCCCGCAAGCGCTTACTGCGCCTGCGCCGCGAGACGCTGGCGGTGCAATTCGGCGGCGCCGCCGGCACGCTCGCCGCGCTCGGCAACAACGGACTTTCGGTCGCAGCAGCGCTTGCGCAGGAATTGGACCTGCCCTTGCCGGATGCGCCCTGGCACACCCACCGCGACCGCATCGCCGAGGCCGCGTCGGTGTTCGCCATCCTCGCCGGCAGCTGCGGCAAGATCGCGCGCGACATTTCACTGATGATGCAGACCGATGTCGGCGAAGCCTTCGAGCCCGCCGGCGCCGGCCGCGGCGGCTCCTCGACCATGCCGCACAAGCGCAACCCCGTCGCCGCCGCGAGCGCGCTGGGGGCTGCGACCATGGCGCCGAACCTCGCTGCCACGATCTTCGCAGCGCAGGTGCAGGACCATGAGCGCAGCGCCGGCCCGTGGCATGCGGAATGGCCGACATTGCCGGGCCTGATGCTGGTGACCTCGGGCGCGCTTGCCGCCATCGTCGATCTCGCCGAAGGCCTCGAGGTCGATGCGGCGCGCATGCGCGCCAATCTCGATGCGACCCACGGGCTGATCATGGCGGAAGCCGTCACCTTTGCGCTCGCCGAAAAGATCGGCAAGGGCGACGCCCATCATCTGATCGAAGCCGCGAGCAAGAAGGCGGTCGCCGAGAAGAAGCATTTGCGCGACGTGCTGTCGGCGGATGCGACGGTCACCGCGCATCTCGACGCCAAGAAAATCGCGGGGCTGTTCGAGCCGATGGCCTATCAGGGCGCCTCGCAGGCGCTGATCGACCGCCTGCTGGCTTCACTGGATGACAAGTAGCGGGATGACGAGAGGGACAAGACAATGCCGATGATCAACGCCGACGGATGCCTGCTCAACGTCCAGGTGGATGGCCGCGACGGCGGGCCGACCTTGATGCTGTCGAACTCGCTCGGCTGCACCTTGCAGATGTGGGAGCCGCAGATGCGCGCGCTGACACAGATGTTCCGCGTCATTCGCTACGACCGCCGAGGCCACGGCAAATCCGGCGTGCCCGCAGGGCCCTACTCGATGGAACGGTTCGGCCGCGACGCGCTAGCGATCCTCGACGACCTCAATATCGAGAAGGTGCACTGGTGCGGCCTGTCGATGGGCGGCATGGTCGGACAGTGGTTAGGGGCCAACGCGCCTGAAAGATTCGGCAAGATCATCCTCGCCAACACCGCCTGCTACTATCCCGATCCGACCAACTGGCTGAACCGCATCAAGGCGGTGAAGCAAGGCGGCATCGCGGCCGTCGCCGACACCGTCATCGCGGGCTGGCTGACCGCCGACTTCCGCGAGCGCGAGCCCGAGACCGCGGCACGCATGAAGGCGATGCTGCTGGCCTCTCCCGTCGAAGGCTATCTCGCCTGCTGCGAGGCGCTGTCGACGCTCGACCAGCGCGCGCTGTTGCCCCGGATCAAGAGCCCGACCCTGGTGATCGCGGGAAAGCAGGACATGGCGACGCCGGTGTCGGCGGGTGAGATGATCCGCAGCGGCATTCCCGGCGCCAGCATGACGCTGCTCGATGCCGCGCACATCTCCAATGTCGAGCAGTCGCACGCCTTCACCGAAGCCGTGGTCGGCTTCCTGACGCAACGCTGACCACGACGCCGTAGCCCGGATGGAGCGAAGCGAAATCCGGGACAAGTATCGAGACGAACGCCGAACCCCGGATTACGCTTCGCTCCATCCGGGCTACGATTCCAAATGCACAACAGCATCATTGCGAGAAACGAAGCGACGAAGCAATCCATCCTTCCGCATAGGCGGCCCCATGGATTGCTTCGCTGCTCGCAATGACGGGAGGAGACATCAATGGACGACAATCAGCGCCGCGACGACGGCATGACGCAGCGCCGCAAGGTGCTTGGCAATGAATGGGTCGACAAGTCGATCAAGAACCGCAACGCGTTCAACACCGACTTCCAGGACCTGATCACGCGCTATGCGTGGGGCGATATCTGGACCCGGCCGCATTTCGATCACCGCACGCGCCGCGTGCTGGTGATCGGCACCATGGTCGCGCTCGGCCAGTGGGACGAGTTCCGCCTGCATGTGCGCGCAGCGCTCAGCGAAGGCGGCTTCACGCCTGAGGACATCAAGGAGATCCTGCTGCAGCAGGCGATCTATTGCGGCGTGCCCGCCGCCAATCACGCCGTCAAGGAAGCCGGCGCGATCATTGCCGAACTAGGGCTGCTGAAGGGATAGTTCGCTCGCCGGTGTGCTGGCCTCGGCGGCCGGCGCCTCGGTAGCGGGCTTCGGCGAGGTCTCGAGCAGCATCACGATCGCGGTGCCGAGCAGCATCAGAAGCTCGGCCGCATGCATCCGCAACGCTTCGATCTCGCCGACCTTGGATGCCATCATCATGCTGGCAAAACTCAGCACGCTGCCGAGGCAGAGCGCCACCGCCAGCGCCTCGTCCGCGCCGCTGCTGGTCTTGCGCAGCGGCGAGAACGCGGCCATCGCGAGGAAGACCGCGAAGAACGCCACCACGGTGATCCGCGCCAGCGCCAGCAGCCATGCGAGCCGCACCGTCGCCATCTTGCCGAGGTGCAGATAGTCGCTCGCATACAGCGCGATCGACACGCTCGGCCGCTCATAGAGGCCGTGGATCGGCGACACCATGATGCTGAAGGCGATGATGGTCCAGACCGGAATGAAATAGGCCGCAAGCAGCGCGCCGTTGAAGGAGCTGATCCGCCAGTTGCTCGACATTGCCGCTTCCCGCTTCTCTCCGGCGCCTTTTGGATCGGCGACGGTTCAGCCTGCGAGGTAACGCCGATCGATTGCCGGCAGCAATTTAAACCCTTTGTTAAGGTTAAGCGCGGTGCGATGGTTCCGGATCGATGCGATCGGGCCCGGCCAGCACCTGCGCCGGCCGAGATAAAGGGGGTAAAATGACCGAAAGAACCCGCGTTTTCGTCGCGACGCCCTGCTTCGGCGGCGACCTGAAGATGGCCTATGTGCTGTCCGCCCTGAAGCTTCAGGCTGCGGCCACTGCCCGGGGCATCGACATCCAGTTCCACCTGATCGGAAACGAATCGCTGATCGTGCGCGCCCGGAACGAACTGGCCCACCAGTTCCTTGTATCCGGCGCCAGCCATCTCCTGTTCATCGATGCCGATATCGGGTTCGAACCCGAGGCCGTGTTCCGGCTGCTGGATTGCGGCACCGATGTTGCGGCCGCGGCCTACCCGCTCAAGCACATCGATTGGGCAAAGGTGCAGCGGGCTGCGGAAGCCAAGCGCAAGAACCTCGCGTCTTCCTCGCTGGACTATGTCGTCACATGGGAGGGCGACCAGCTCACGGCTCGCGGCGATGGCTTCGCCAAGGTCCGATATGCCGGAACCGGCTTCCTGATGATGAAGCGATCCGCCCTCGTCAGGCTGTGCGACGCCCATCCCGAACTCAAATATCGGGCGAACCACAAGAGCAACGACTTGAACACCGGCGACCTGGTTCGCGCCGACCTCGACCGCGTCTCGCTGTTCGAATGCATGATCGACAAGACGACCGGCGAGTATTTGTCCGAAGATTACGCCTTCTGCCGGCGCTGGATCGATCTCGGCGGCGAAATCTGGCTGGACCTTCGAAGCGAGCTCACGCATTTCGGTTCATATGCCTTCCGCGGCCGCTTCGCCGATCAATTGGCCTGAACAGACAGCAGAAACAAATGAGCTGACAAAAGGGCTTCGCCATTCGGCGAGACCCTCTTGTTGCATCCGCTCAATTGCCCGGAATGAGCGCTCCGGATTGGGCTTCTGGCCCTGCCGGCGCGGATCCTGCTGCTCCCCGGGCTTCAGATTGCCGCCGTGGCTCGGCCAACACGGGTTCCGGCGCGATCATTGCAAGGCAACAAGGTGTCGACCCTGTGACATCGGAACCGCACCCGCCGAAGTAGTTATGTACAAGCCCTCTCTGCTGCTGCCACGCTGTTGCCGCCGCCGGGGTTCCACTGTTAGAAAATACCACGACGCGACGGATCAGGCTGCCGGGGGCCCTCGGCGCGTCACCCCTCGAGTTACGGCAGCGCATGGATTATTTCGCCCAGCAACTGATCAACGGCCTCGTGCTCGGTTCGATCTACGGCCTGATCGCCATCGGCTACACGATGGTCTACGGCATCGTCGGCATGATCAACTTCGCCCATGGCGACATCTTCATGATCGGCGGCTTCATCGCGCTGATCTCGTTCCTGGTGCTGGTGTCGCTCGGCCTCACCGCGATCCCCCTGATCCTTCTGATCGTGCTGCTGGTCTCGATGGCGATCACCGCGCTCTATGGCTGGACCATCGAGCGCATCGCCTACCGGCCGTTGCGGCATTCGTTCCGCCTGGCGCCGATGCTGTCCGCGATCGGCATGTCGTTCGTGCTGACCAACTTCTCGCAGGTGTCGCAGGGCGCGCGCGTCAAGCCGGTGCCGCCGATCATCACCGGCGGCTACACGCTGCATGAGGGCGCGCAAGGCTTCGCCGTGCAGCTCTCCAACGTCCAGATCATGGTCGTGCTCGCCACCATCGTGGTGCTGGCGCTGTTCACCTGGCTGGTGTCGCGCACGCGGCTCGGGCGCGACATGCGCGCGTGCGAGCAGGACCAGACCATGGCCGCACTGCTCGGCGTCGACGTCGACCGCACCATCTCGATGACCTTCGTGATCGGTGCCGCGCTCGCCGCCGTCGCCGGCATGATGTACCTGTTGTATTACGGTCTGGTCGATTTCTTCATGGGCTTCGTCGCCGGCATCAAGGCGTTCACCGCCGCCGTGCTCGGCGGCATCGGCTCACTGCCGGGCGCGATGCTCGGCGGGCTTGCGATCGGCCTGATCGAGACGTTCTGGTCGGCCTATTTCTCGGTGGAATACAAGGACGTCGCCGCGTTCTCGATCCTGATCGTGGTGCTGATCTTCATGCCGACCGGCCTGCTTGGCCGTCCCGAAGTCGAAAAAGTCTGACAGGCACTTCGTGAGCGCGACCTCAGCCCGCCCATCGCCCGCCGCGCAGCCCTCGGGCAGCGCCTTCATTCTCAAGAAAGCCCTGATCAGCGCATTGGTCGCGCTGGTGCTGTTCTCGCTGATGATCGGCGTACGCACCGAGGCCGGACCGCAAGGCGGCCTGATCTACTGGACGCGGTTCGGCGACCTCGCCGCCCTCGTCGGCACGGTGTTCGGCGGCAGCATCATTGTCGAGCTGCTGCGGCAATGGTGGGGACCGGTCGACAAGGACAGCATCGTGCCGAAGCCGGTGCAATCGGCGATATCGTTCGCCGGACGATGGCTGGCGCCTGCGCTCCTGGTGTTCACCTTCCTCGTGCCGGTCATCTTCTACAACCAGCGCTACATTCTCGACCTGTCGATCCTGGTCCTGACCTATGTGATGCTGGGATGGGGCTTGAACGTCGTGGTCGGCCTCGCCGGCCTGCTCGACCTCGGCTATGTCGCCTTCTATGCGGTCGGCGCCTATTCCTACGCGCTGCTTGCGACCAATTTCGGATTGTCGTTCTGGGTCTGCCTGCCGCTCGCCGGCATCCTGGCGGCGTTCTGGGGCGTGCTGCTCGGCTTTCCGGTGCTGCGGCTGCGCGGCGATTATCTGGCGATCGTGACGCTCGCCTTCGGCGAGATCATCCGCCTCGTCATCATCAACTGGCAAAGCCTGACCGGCGGCCCCAACGGCGTCTCGGGGATTCCGCGCCCGACCATGTTCGGCATTCCGCTGACGCCGGGCGACGACGGGCTCGCCGCCAAGCTCGGCATCGAGTTCTCGCCGACCCACCGCCTCGTCTTCCTGTTCTATCTGATCCTGGCGATGGCGCTGCTCACCAACTGGGTGACGATCCGGCTGCGGCGGCTGCCGATCGGCCGCGCCTGGGAGGCGCTGCGCGAGGACGAGGTCGCCTGCCGCGCGCTCGGCATCAACACCACGACCACCAAGCTGACGGCGTTCGCGACCGGTGCGATGTTCGGTGGCTTGGCCGGCGCGTTCTTCGCCACGCGGCAGGGCTTCATCAGCCCGGAATCCTTCACCTTCCAGGAATCGGCGCTGGTGCTGGCGATCGTCGTGCTCGGCGGCATGGGCTCGCAGCTCGGCGTGGCGCTGGCCGCGCTCGCCATGATCGGCGGCTTCGAACTGTTCCGCGGCCTCGATCAATACCGCATGCTGGTGTTCGGCATCGCCATGGTGCTGTTGATGATCTGGCGGCCGCGCGGGCTGATCGGCCATCGCGCGCCGACCGTGTTCCTGGAGCGCAACCAGGCGATCTCCTCCGACCTCGTCAAGGAGGGCCACGGATGAGCGGCGACCACATCCTCACCGTCGACCGCCTGATGATGCGCTTCGGCGGCATCGTCGCGGTCAACGAGCTCTCCTTTGCGGCCGAGCGGCGCAAGATCACCGCGCTGATCGGGCCGAACGGCGCCGGCAAGACCACCGTCTTCAACTGCATCACCGGCTTCTACCGGCCGAGCGGCGGCGCGATCCGCCTCGCCCATGATGACGGCCGCACCATCCAGCTTGAGCGGCTGAACGATTTCCGCATCTCCAAGCAGGCCAAGGTGGCGCGCACCTTCCAGAACATCCGGCTGTTTCCCGGCATGACCGCGCTGGAAAACCTGATGGTCGCCCAGCACAACGCGCTGATGCGCGCCTCGGGCCTGACCCTGCTCGGCCTGCTCGGCCTGCCGTCCTGGCGCGAGGCCGAAGCGCGCGCCATCGAGCTGGCACGGACCTGGCTCAACCGCGTCGGCCTGCTCGACCGCGCCGACGATGCCGCCGGCAATTTGCCCTATGGCGACCAGCGCAGGCTCGAGATCGCGCGTGCGATGTGCACCGAGCCGGCACTGCTCTGTCTCGACGAGCCCGCGGCGGGGCTGAACGCGCGCGAGAGCGGCGGGCTCAACGAGCTCTTGCTGTCGATCCGCAACGAACAGGGCACCTCGATCCTCTTGATCGAGCATGACATGTCCGTGGTGATGGAGATCTCCGATCACATCGTGGTCATGGACTACGGCGTCAAGATCGCCGAAGGCACGCCGCAGGCGGTGCGCGACGACCCCAAGGTGATCGCCGCCTATCTCGGCGCCGACGAGGAAGAGGCGATCGCCGTGATGGAGAGCGGCACGTGAGCGCGGCAGCGGCAACCACACCCCTGCTCGCGGTGCGCGGCGTGCGTGCGGCGTATGGCAAGATCGAGGCGCTGAAGGGCGTCGACATCGCGATCAATCGAGGGGAGATCGTCGCCCTGATCGGCGCCAATGGCGCCGGCAAGTCGACGCTGATGATGACGATCTTCGGCCGGCCGCGCGCCCGCGCCGGCACCATCGAATTCGACGGCCACGACATCACCGGCGTGTCGACCCACGAGATCGCGCGGCTGCGCATCGCGCAATCGCCCGAGGGCCGGCGGATCTTTCCGCGCATGAGCGTCGCGGAAAACCTGCAGATGGGCGCCGACGCCACCGAATGCAGCGAGGCCGAACGCGAGGCCGGGCTGGAGCGCGTGTTCGCGCTGTTTCCGCGGCTGAAGGAGCGCGTCACACAGCGCGGCGGCACGCTGTCGGGCGGCGAGCAGCAGATGCTCGCGATCGGCCGCGCCCTGATGAGCCGGCCGCGCCTGTTGATGCTGGACGAGCCCTCGCTCGGCCTCGCGCCGCTGATCGCGCGCCAGATCTTCGACGCCATCCGCACGCTGAACCGGCAGGATGGCCTCACCGTGCTGATCGTCGAGCAGAACGCCAACCATGCGCTGAAGCTCGCACATCGCGGCTACGTCATGGTCAACGGCCTGATCACGCTGGCCGGAACCGGCGCCGAATTGCTGCAGCGCCCGGAAATCCGCGCCGCCTATCTGGAAGGCGGCCGCCGCGGCTAGCTCAGCCCTGAGCGCCGCCCTTGCAGCAGGATGTGGCTGATGCAGCGTCGATTTGCCTGAAAATTGCCGGTGACTTCGCCGCGAAATCAGCCGAGAATGCCGGCGGTTTTGGGGCCCGGCGTGCCGGGCCCTTCCGCAAGAGGCAACGACCACGAGGGACGTCTCATGAAATCACTGAAGCTGATCGGCCTGGCACTGGGCGCGTCGTTCGCATTATCGGCGAGCGCGTTCGCGCAAGACATCACCATCGCAGTCGCGGGCCCGATGACGGGCTCCGAATCCGCTTTTGGCCGGCAGATGAAGAACGGCGCCGAGCAGGCAGTCGCCGACATCAACGCCGCCGGCGGCGTGCTCGGCAAGAAGCTCGCGCTGGAAGCCGACGACGATGCCTGCGATCCGAAGCAGGCGCGCTCGATCGCGGAAAAGATCGGCTCCGCGAAGATCCCGTTCGTGGCCGGCCATTTCTGCTCGTCGTCCTCGATCCCGGCCTCCGAGGCCTATGCCGACGCCAACGTGCTGCAGATCACCCCGGCCTCGACCAACCCGCTGTTCACTGAGCGCAAGCTGTGGAACGTGGCGCGCGTCTGCGGCCGTGACGACCAGCAGGGCCTGGTCGCCGCCGACTACATCATGAAGAACTTCAAGGGCAAGAACGTCGCGATCCTGAACGACAAGACCACCTACGGCAAAGGCCTCGCCGACGAGACCAAGAAGGCGCTGAACAAGGCCGGCTTCCAGGAGAAGATGTTCGAGTCCTACAACAAGGGCGACAAGGACTTCAACTCGATCGTCTCGCGCCTGAAGCGCGACAATATCGATCTGGTCTATGTCGGCGGCTACCATCAGGAGGCCGGCCTGATCCTGCGCCAGATGCGCGACCAGGGCCTGCAGACCGTGCTGATGGCGGGTGACGCCATGAACGACAAGGAGTTCGCCTCGATCACCGGCCCCGCCGCCGAAGGCACGCTGTTCACCTTCGGCCCCGATCCGCGCAACAAGCCGACCGCGAAGGCGATCGTCGAGAAGTTCAAGGCCAAGAACATCGATCCCGAAGGCTACACGCTCTACACCTACGCCGCGATGCAGGTCTGGACGCAGGCGGTCGCCAAGGCCGGCAGCACCGACGCCAAGAAGGTGATGGACACCATCAAGGCCGGCGACTGGGACACCGTGCTCGGCAAGATGGGCTTCGACGCCAAGGGCGACATCAAGGCGATCGACTACGTCGTCTACAAATGGGACGCCAAGGGCAACTACACCGAGATCAATCCGAAGGGCTCCTGAGCCTCTCGCGTCTGATCAAGTTAGAGAGACGAAACGCCCCGGTCCGCCGGGGCGTTTTTTTGACCGGATACCCGCAAGTCTTACCAACGTCCTGCCGCAGGTCCCTGCTCACGCGCGGTCAAAGGTTGCTGCATCCGCCGCGGCTGATATACCGGTTCGAGCAGCCAAAGCTCGGACAAGGCGCGGACGGACTCGATCGTGAAAAACCTTCTCACCGATATTGCCGGCGTCAGCGTCGGCCACGCTGACGACGCCGTGATCGCTTCGGGCGTCACCGCGATCCTGTTCGAGCGGCCGGCGGTGGCCTCGATCGATGTCCGCGGCGGCGGTCCGGGCACCCGCGAGGACGCGCTACTGTCCCCGCACAATGTCGTCGAGGCGATCGACGCCATCACGCTGTCCGGCGGCTCCGCGCTCGGGCTTGACGCGGCCGGCGGCGTGCAGGCCTGGCTCGCCGAGCGCGGCCGCGGCTTTCGCATCCGCGATGCGGTGATCCCGATCGTGCCGGGCGCGATCTGCTTTGATCTGCTCAACGGCGGCAACAAGGCATGGGGACGCTTTCCGCCCTATCGCGATCTCGGCTATGCGGCGGCGAACGCCGCCTCCGACAATTTCGAGCTCGGCAGCGTCGGCGCCGGCATGGGCGCGACCACCGCCACCCTCAAGGGCGGCCTCGGCTCGGCGTCGGCTGTGACCGACGACGGCGTCAAGGTGGCGGCGCTTGCGGTGGTCAACGCGGTCGGCAGCGTCACGGTCGGCAGCGGCCCGTGGTTCTGGGCGGCACCGTTCGAGGTCGACGGCGAATTCGGCGGTCGCGGCCTGCCGCCCGCGTTCACGCCGGACATGCTGAAGCTGCGGCTGAAGGGCGGCGCGGACGCCACCGCCGCCGAGAACACCACGCTCGTCGTTGTCGTGACCGATGCGCAGCTGACCAAGCCGCAGGCGAAGCGCCTTGCGATGATCGCGCAGACCGGCATGGCGCGCGCGATCTACCCGGTGCACGCCCCGCTCGATGGCGACGTGGTGTTTGCCGCGGCCACCGGCGCGAAGCCGGTCGATCCGCTGTTCGGCTTGACCAAGCTCGGCGGCATCGCGGCCAACACGGTGGCGCGCGCCATCGCACGCGGCGTCCATTCAGCCACCGCCCTGCCCTTCCCCGGCGCGCTGCCGAGCTGGCAGGACAGATTCGATTAGGCGCTGACCGAAAGCGACGACGAGGCCTGAGCCGAGATCGCCTGCGACTGGCGCTGGATCAGCTGCTCGATGAAATTGTAGGACGAGGTCGCGCTGCTGGTGGTGGAAGCCGCCGCCGACGTCATCGACACCTTGGAGCCGTCGGCATAGGTCGTCGTTGTCGTGGTCGAGCCATCGCTGTTGGTCACCGAGGTCGAGGTCGCGCCGTTCAACGCTTGCATCAACGGATCGGAGCTCGATCCGCCCGAGCCGCTGCTGGCGCCGGATCCGTCAGTCGAGCCGCCGGCCGCATGATGATGGTGATGGCCGCCGCCCTTGTGGCCCTGCAACGCCTGCGACATCTCGTCGAGGCTGACGCTGCCGTCGCCATTGGCATCGAGCTTGGAGAACACGTCGTCGGCCTGCGCGATGTTGGTGCCGCCGGCACCGAGCGCCTTCTCGAATTCCGCTTTGGTGATCTGGCCGTTGCCGTCGGCGTCGATCTGCGAGAACAGGTCCTTCAGCGCGTCCGACCGGCTGGTCGGGGTCGCACTGGTCGAGGCCGTGGTCTGCGACTGGCTCTGCGCGTCGAGCAGCGCGCTCATGGTCAGCGGCGAAATCTGCGTGGAGCTGCTGCTGCCCGAACCGGTAGCCGAGCTGCTGCTGGTCGATGTCGAGGTACCGGTCGAGGCCGAGAACAGCCCGGTCGACTGATTTCCCTGCGTGGAGCTGCCGGTCTGTGTCGTCGACTTCGACGACATCAGAGAACTCAAAAGATCGATGGCGGATGACGCAGCGCCAATGGCAAATAACATGGCAATACTCCAACAAGGCCGCGCGTGGCGGCTCAAACGCTTGGCAAAGGCGCAGCAAGCGGCGTGCCATGGCAAAAACCCAATAAAACCAGGCCTTGGCGCATCGATGCAGGTTCCGCGCACCCGGCAAGAGCTGCCGCCGGCGGCAGAATTTTCCGGCTCCGAGGCGTGGTCCGCTCGCATTGCCCGCCACGCGTCCGCGTGTTAGGCGGGATCACCCGTCGCCCCCTGAAGTCTTCCGGAACAGCTGACATGACTCAGTCATTCACCCCGCGTCCTCTCGTCATCGCTCCGTCGATCCTGGCGTCGGATTTCTCAAAGCTCGGCGAGGAGGTCCGCGCCGTCGACCAGGCCGGCGCCGACTGGATCCATCTCGACGTGATGGACGGACATTTTGTGCCGAACATCTCCTACGGCCCCGACGTCATCAAAGCGATGCGGCCGCACACGAAGAAGATCTTCGATGCCCACCTGATGATCTCGCCCTGCGACCCCTATCTCGAGGCGTTCGCCAAGGCGGGCTGCGACCACATCACGGTGCATGCCGAGGCCGGCCCGCATTTGCATCGCTCGCTGCAGGCGATCCGCGCGCTCGGCAAGAAGGCCGGCGTCTCGCTCAATCCGGCAACGCCTGTGAGCGCGATCGAATATGTGCTCGACCTGATCGACCTGGTGCTCGTGATGTCGGTCAATCCCGGCTTCGGCGGCCAGGCCTTCATCCGCTCGGCGATCGGCAAGATTTCTGACGTCAGGGCGATGACAGCGGGCCGCCCGATCGACATCGAGGTCGACGGCGGCGTGGCGCCCGATGTCGCGGGCCAGCTCGCCGCCGCCGGCGCCAATGCCTTCGTCGCGGGATCCGCCGTCTTCAAGGGCGGCACCGTCGAGGCCTACAAGACCAACATCGCCGCGATCCGCCATGCGGCCGCCGAAGCGCGCGGCGAAGCGATCTGATCAAAACAGCGTGGGCGGCGTGACCGCGGCATTCACCGACGGGACCGCCGCCTCATCGTCATTCGTCGCCGGCGTCAGCCGCGACGGCCGCACCACGGTCACGGTGCACGGCGCTTCCCCGGCGACCTTGGCGGAGACGCTGCCGAGCAGCGCACGCCGCACCGAGTTCTGCCGCGCGCCGATGATGATGTGATCGACCAGATTGACCGCGGCGAATTCCAGGATCGCGGCGGCGGGATCGATCGCCTCCAGCACATGCACGGTCAGCCGCCCCTCCGCGAGCCTGAACGGCCGCGCCCAATGCTGGAGCGCCACGAGGCGGTCGACATGCTTGTTCTGGCCCTGCTCGTCATGGGTGCGGTCGATCGCCAGGCGATTGAGCTTCAGCACGTTGACGCAGGCGAGCCGCGCCGATGGCGACGTCGACAGCACCTGCTCGGCGGTGACGCGGATGGTCTCGTTCAGCGTCTCGGTCCCCTCGCCGAGATCGAGCGCAACGGCGACGATCGGGCTCGATGCGAGCTGCGCTGCGACATCGGACTTCGGCTGCGCCGCGCCGAGATTGAAGCGGCGGCGCCACACCGTGCCGAGCGGATCGCGGTTCTGCCGCTGCGCCCGCGCCGTCAGCTTGACCTGCTCGGGATGGCCGAGATCGAACGCAAGCTGCGCCGCGGTCGGATAGCGCGCCGCCGGGTCAATCTCCAGGCAGCGCAGCACGATCTCCTGCAACCACGGCGGATAGTCGGGCATGAGCTTGCGCGGCGGCGTGGGATCGCGCCACAGCCGCCGGCGCATGCCGCGCAGGGTCTCGGTCTCGCCGAACGGACGGACCCCGGTGGTGAAGAAATACAGCAGCACGCCAAGCGAGAAGAGATCGCTGCGCGGATCGTCGCGCACGCCGAGCAGGCGCTCCGGCGCCATATAGGGCGCGGTGCCGTAAGGCAGCCGAAACTCCTCCTGCAACAGGTCGGGCAGATGCTGGTGATCCGAGAGACCGAAATCGATCAGCACCGCCTCGCCGCGCTCGCGGAACATGATGCTGCTTGGCTTGATGTCGTGATGGATGACGTTCTGCCGGTGCAGGCTGGCAAGCGCGGTCGCGACCTTGCCGCCGATCACCCTTACCTCCTCATACGGCAACGGCAGCGCGTCGAGCCGCTTGTAGAGCGTCTGGCCGGGGATGCGCTCCATCACCACATAGGCCTGGCGCTCGAAGTCGCCGGTGCCGAAACAGGCCGGCACGTGCGGCCCCGACAGCCGCGGCAGGATCATCTGCTCCATCTCGAAGCTGACGATCGCGGCCGGATCCTCGCCCTCCGAGGTGAGCGGCACCTTCATCAACAGCGGCACGGTGATGCCGGGATGGGTGACGCTCCACAGCGTCGCCATGCCGCCGCGATGCACGCGCTCGCCGATGGTGAAGCCATCGATCTCGGCGCCCGGCTGCATCGTCAGCGCCGCCATCGGCATTACCTGCCGCTCGAAAGACGATCGGCGAGCCAGAGGGGCAGGCCATTGGCCTTGATCCGCGCGGCGGCGGTCGCGACGTCGTAGGGGACGCGGTGATAGGCGATCTCGCGGCTGATGGTGTCGAACATCGCAAAAGATGCCGCGGGATCGCCGTCGCGCGGCTGGCCGACCGAGCCGAGCACGGCGAGCCAGCGCCGCCCCGTCAGCAATTGCACCGCGACGCCCGCGGTCGGAACGAAGCTCGTCATCTTCGCAGTCGAGGACATCGAGTAGAGGCCGGGACGATGGATGTGCCCGCAGAAGGTGATCTGCAATTCGGTTGCCATCATGCTGCGCGCGGCGTCGGCGGTGTCGCGGACGTAGCGCCACTTCGCGGGGTCTGACGCCTCGGAATGCACGTAGAGCCGGTTGTCCTCCTCCCGCGACATCGGAAGCTCGGCGAGGAACTGCTTCTGCCCGGCGCTGAGCCGGCCGCGGGTCCAGTCGATGGCGGCCTGCGCGTCGGCATTCATGCTGTCGTTCGGTACGCCAATCGCATTGTCATGATTGCCGCGCACCGCGATCGCGCCCTTCGCGACGAGGTCCATCACCGTATCGACGGCCCATTCGGGATCGGCGCCGTAACCGACGATATCACCGAGGCAGATCAGCCGCTCGGCGCCGCGCGCACGCGCAGCGTCGAGGCAGGCGGCGAAGGCCTGCCGGTTGGCATGAATATCGGCAAAGAGTGCAAGCCGCATCGAGGTCCGCGCTGCTGATCCCTGCCCGATATCAAGCACAGGCGGCCCCGGGCTCGCAATCGGGCCAAAGGCATCAGGTGGTCAGAGGCTGTTGGAAGAAAGGTCGGCTAGGGCTTGCACGCCCGCACGCCCCGCAGCAGCAGGGCGATCAGGGCGTCGATCCGCGACGGGCATTCCGGCTTGGCCCACTCCTCGGCATGCGCCGGGTGGTGGTAGCGGACGGTTGCGTCGAACACGGCCCGCGCGGTCGCCTTCACATTGTCGACCTCGAACACGCCCTGCGCGACACCGTCGGCCAGGATTTTCGCGATCAGATCGACCTGCTTGTCCTTGTAGGCTTCCACCACCTCACGCGCGTCTTGCGCGAGCGCGAGGTAAGTCGCGAACATCTCGGGATCGTCGCAGACCTTCTTCTGCTTGATCGTGAAGGCGGTGCGCAGCCATTTCTCCAGCCGCTCCGGCGCAGGGCCATCGCTTGCCGCGAGCTTGCACAGCGGCTCGTTGGCGCGGTCGAGCCAGCGTTTGGCGACCGCATCGCGGAGCGAGGCTTTGCTGGGGAAATGGCGGTAGACGCTGCCGTGGCTGACATCCAGCGCACGGGCAACGTCGACAACGGTGGCCTTGGCGAGCCCGAAGCGCCTCAAAACATCCTCGGTTGCTTCGAGGATCCGCTCGGGTGTCAAAACCAACGCCTCGTTCATGCGTTTACCGTCTGGTTATCGCTGTCCTGCCCGCGGCTGAACTTGGCAGCCTGGGCTGCCAGATGGCGGGCGACGCGAAGATTGAGCCACTGTTGAATCTGGGCGGTCAATTGAAAGATTTCTATCGTCATGGAGGTAGTCCTTCGAGGTAGTCAAATTAAGTACGGCTCCCCCGGCGAAACGCCGGAACAGCCACTGGGCGCCCTCCTCCCTTGGGCTGTTGAGTATATACACCGTCCCGCTGACAGATTTCAATATCTGTCAGACAAACTTTGCGAGATGACAGCTATGCGGTCCGGACGGGCCCATCGGGGCCGCCGGCCCGGGCCCTGGATGGCGCGCAACAACGTTCCGTGAGCAGCCGGGCGATCCGACGGTCCGTGCCTATGTCTCCTACGGTTACGCTGGGAGAGGCTGCCATGGACCGGCCGATGACCTTCAAGGAGATCGCCAAGATCACCGCGGGCGCGGTGGTCTCGCTCGTCATCGTCGGGTGGCTGATGGTTCTCGCGATCGCATTCCTGACGGTGCTCTGAGGCCGCCTCACGGCACCGGAACCGGGTGCCGGAATCGAAAGGGGCCGCCTCACGCAGCGGCCCCTTTGCCGGGAAAATGGCTTGGGGATGAAATCTAGCCCCGGTTATCCACAGACTACACGGTTCAGGGAATTGAGGAATTCCGGTTGACTACTGTCCACCCCGCTGACCGATTATTGGCGATCCCTATTTTTATGCCATTCGCCGGGTGGGCGCCCCCTATCGCTGCTCGTCCTTGGGCGGCATCCGGGGCGGTGGCAGCGGCGTGAAGACCGACCCTTGCGCGCCCGCCGGCGGCGGCACGAAGGACCCGGTCGTGGAATCGCCGCCTGATGTCTCCAGGACCGTCTTCGGCGTGATGTACTCCCGGACGAAATCCATGATGGTGCCGTCGCCGCCGCCGAAATCGGCTGCCCGTCCGCCCTGCGGATGCCCGGCCTTGATCTCGTTGTCAGCGGTGTGGGTCTGCTCGGCCAGCGCATCGCTGTAGGGAATCCGGAAGGCGCGCGGCACGGCGCTCGGCCGGTTGTCTTCATCAAGCTCCTCAACCCAGAGATAGATCGAGCCCGGATCGCCCTCCAGCGAATGCGGCTCCACGATCCGCGTCGAGAGCAGCTTGAAATTCGACGGCAGCTTCTCCGCGGAGGCCCAGCCGAGCAGGCCGCGCATCCCACCGAAGCTGACGAAATAGAACGCGCTGGTGACGACGATGACGACAGCCTTCAGCGACCAGTGCAGCCGCGCATAGACCAGCACGATCAGCAGCAGCGCACCGACCATCGCGTAGGCCACCGCGAGCGTGAGGATCACTGACTGCAGGCTAATCATTGCGGAGCACCCTCACGCCGGATTTCGGGACGCCGGTGTTCGGATCGAGGTCGGCGCCATTGCGCCAACTGCTGCGGAAGGTTTCCAGCAGCGATTTCGGCCGCCGGTCGACGTTGATCACCTTGCCCTCGGCATCGAGACGAAACCTGACCGCAGTCTTCTCGTCGCCGGTATGATCGACGGTCAGCTTGTCGTCGAAGATCACCTGTGCGGTTGGATTGAGCTTCTGCACCTTCACATTGGCCTGCACCGGCTCGCCGGTCGTCGCCTGGAAATGCGAGACGTTGACGGTGTATTCGCCGGCGACGACGCCGCGCAAGGTGACGATCTCCTCGCGGATCGGGGACGCGATCTTCTTGCCGTTGACCACGATGAAGTCGTTGGCGCCACCGCGATCGTCGCGATCGAGCGTCAGGAAGCCTGCCTCGCGATGGCGGTACCAGGCGATGTTGCCGGCCGGGTCCTGCACGAACAGGTCGAGATCATCAGGGTGGTTGTCCGGCCAGTCCATCGTGATGATGAACTCCGCCTTGGAGTCGATCTTGCCTTCCTTAGAGTCCGGCGACACCGAAAGCAGCGCCAGGAAAAACAGGAAAGCGATCACCTGCAGCGCCTTGAACAGCATGACACCAAGGGGATCGAATGTTTCCTCGCGCGGATAGAGCCCGAACTCGTCCATCATGGCGGCGATCCGAGGCGACGTTCCAGCGCCGGGGTGACGTGCGTCTCGGTCAGCACGACCGCATCGGAGAACACCCGCTGGGTCGCGGAATCCAGCATGTAATACTGGATCCGGACCAGGATCGAGCCGATCAGCCCGGCCAGCGTCGTGTACATCGCGACCGCCATGCCGTCGCTCATCAGGCCCATCGACGATTTCATCGCGACCTTGTCGGCGGCATCGAGGGAGGCGATCGGCGCCAGCATGATGATGAAGCCGATGATGGTGCCGAGCAGGCCGAGCTTCATCAGCGTGTCGGACACGAAGGCTCCAAAGCCGTTCGACCCCCGCAGGCGATCGGCCAGCGTCCGCAGCAGCAAGGTCTGGTCGATGCGGCCCTTGGCTTGCGCATCGGCCTTCTGCACCAGGCTCCTGATGTGATCGGTGACGAGGCCATCAGGCAGGCCGCGTGCATCCGATGCCAACACCTTGGCGCCATCGGGCGCGGCGAGGATGGCGCGGCAGCCGCGCGCGACCTCGCCTTCCCGCGCAATCGCCCGTGTCCGCCAGAAGCAATGGATGCAGGTGACGATGTAGAGCACGGCGATGACGCTGGAAATGTAGGTGCGGTCGGAACTGACCATGAGACGGATCAGCCCGTAGCGCCACAGCAGGAAGGCGGCGAACACCGAAAGGCCGGTGAAGATCATCCAGAGCAGCAGGACGCTGCGCTCCGCCGCATCCGTGCCGGCCGATGCGGCGGCGGCGCCGACCTTGGCATTCATGCTGCATGAGCTCCCTGTGACGATTGTTCCATGAGGCTCCGCGACGGCCTCACCTCCCGTTAGAGCAGAGCCTGTGGGCGCCGTCCAAAGACATCTGCCCAAGCTTCGTCGGGCAAATTTCCCGACCTGCATCGTTGCGCATGCTTACACTTGCCGGGAACGGGGTTGCTGTTACGCTTCGCCCCTGTTTCTGGATCGTGCTCCGGCCGTGGAGTGTCGCATGCGCCTCGTGCTTCAACTGGTCGCCCGCCTGCTCGTCATCGTCGCGCTGTGCCTCGGCGCGGCCACCGTCTGGGCCACGATCGATGCCTATCGCAGCGTCGATCGCGCCACGTCGGCGTCCGCCGAGCGGGTCTCGCAGGCGCTTGAAGCATTGTACTGGCGCGAATTGCTGCTGCGCAGCAACCGGATGCGCGAACAACTGCTGCCGGCGCCGGACTGGCGCACCATCGAAACCATGGGACTGATCGCGCCGGGGATCTGCGTGCAGTTCGAACCGGCCGGCGCCTTCGAGAAGCCGCTGTGCGGCCAGAGCAAGGGGATCGGCAAGGCGCCGCCGCGCTGGTTCGCGGCAACCGTGCAGACCGTGCTCGGCGATCACGCGACCGTCGAGCGGCCGATCAGCGCCCGCACTGCCACCGCCGGAACCGTCCGCGCCGTCTCCGATCCGGACGCAGCGATCGCGCTCGCCTGGCAGCACATCCTGGACAACATCCACGTCGCGCTGCTGATGGCGCTCGCCATCGCGCTGCTCGCCTCGCTCGCGATCGCGCACACGCTGGCGCCCGCCCACTCCATCGTGTCGGCGCTGCGGCGCATGGCCGAGGGCGAGTACCGCACGCCGCTGCCGCGCGTCCGCTCGATGGATCTCGCGATGATCGGACGCGCCGTCGGCGATCTCGGCGACCGCCTCGCGCAGGCCGAGGAGGAACGCACGATGCTGACGCGGCGGCTGCTCGAAATCCGCAGCGACGAACGCCGCGCGCTGGCGCGCGAGCTGCACGACGAGTTCGGCCAGAATCTCACCGCGATCCTGGCCTTCGCCACCACGATCGAGGCAAGCGCCGGGGACAAATACGCCGCCGGTACCGAAATTGCGCAGGATGCACGGATGATCTCGCAGGCGACGCGCCGCATCATCGCCTGCCTGCGCGATACGCTGAACCGCCTGCGCCATCCGCCGGCCGAGGAGCTCGGGCTCGAGGCAAGCCTGGTCGATCTCGTCGACAGCTGGCGATCGCGCTCGACGCAGCCGATGATCCAGCTCGATTTGCAGGGCGATCTGGCCGACATCAGCGGCACGGTCGCCGCGACTGCCTATCGCATCGCGCAGGAGTGCCTGACCAATGCGCTGCGCCACAGCGCTGCGCGCGAGATCGTGCTGCGGATCGAGCGGCGCACCGGAACCGAGAACGCGCTCTTGGTGCGGGTCGAGGACGACGGCGGCGGCGATGCCGCCAAGGTGGCGCAGTCGGCGGGCTTCGGCCTCACCGGCGTGAGCGAGCGCGTGGCCGCGCTCGGCGGTTCGCTGTCGATCGCGGCTGCCCGCCGCGGCCTCTCGGTCGCCGCCACGATCCCGCTTGCCGCCTGAGATGACGACCGCGAAGACGATGGCCGCAAAGACAACGAATGTGAAGAGTCGTGGCATCTCGATCCTGCTGGTCGACGATCATCCCGTCGTCCGCCAGGGCTACCGGCGCGTGCTCGAGCATCAGGACGATTTCAGCGTGGTCGCCGAGGCCGACAACGCCGCCAACGCCTACCGCGCCTTCAAGTCGCACCAGCCCGATGTAGTGGTGATGGACATCTCGATGCCCGGCGCGAGCGGACTGGAAGCGATCCGCAACATCCGCGCGCGCGACGCCGACGCTCGCATCCTGGTCTTCAGCATGCACAGCGAGGCCGCGCAGGTGAAGGCGGCGTTCGGCGCCGGCGCCAGCGGCTTCGTCACCAAGGGCAGCGAGCCGGCAGAGCTGATCGCGGCGATCCGCTCGGTGGCGCGCGGCGAGCATGCGATGAGCGACGACGTCGCCCGGGTGCTCGCGCTGGAGAGCCTGGTGCCGTCCAAATCGGCCCTCGACCAGCTCGGCGAGCGGGAGATCGAGATCCTCCGGCAGTTCGCGGCAGGCCACACCAAGGAGCAGATCGCTGAAAACCTCAACCTCAGCACCAAGACCGTGCAGAACTACCACTATCTGATCAAGGCCAAGACCGGCATGCGGACCGACGCCCAGCTGGTCCGCCTGGCCGTCGAATGCGGGCTGGCGAATTTGTAGCCGCTTTGTAGCCCGGGTGAGCGCAACGACACCCGGGAGCGGCCGCGAGGCCCCGGATATCGCTGCGCTCATCCGGGCTACGGCCACCACGCCGGCTATTTTGGCCGGATTTCCGCACTATATTCCTTGTGAGCGGCCACGCCCCGCTCGATTCGGAGCCCTCGATGATCCCCCGTTACACCCGCCCGGAAATGGCTTCCATCTGGGAGCCTCAGACGCGTTTCAAGATCTGGTTCGAGATCGAGGCGCATGCCGCCGACGCGCTCGCCGAGCTCGGCGTGATCCCCAAGGAAGCCGCCAAGACGATCTGGGCCAAGGGCAAGGATGCCACCTTCGACGTCGCGCGGATCGACGAGATCGAGCGTGAGACCAAGCACGACGTCATCGCCTTCCTGACCCATCTCGCCGAGATCGTCGGCCCCGAGGCGCGCTTCGTGCACCAGGGCATGACCTCCTCCGACGTGCTCGACACCTGCCTCAACGTCCAGCTCAAGCGTGCCGCCGACCTCTTGATCGCCGATCTCGACCGGGTGCTGGCGGCGCTGAAGACGCGTGCCTTCGAGCACAAGATGACGCCGACCATCGGCCGCTCCCACGGCATCCATGCCGAGCCGGTCACGTTCGGCCTCAAGCTCGCCTATGCCCATGCCGAGTTCGCACGCGCCCGCGCCCGCCTGGTCGCGGCGCGCGACGAGATCTCGACCTGCGCGATCTCGGGCGCGGTCGGCACCTTCGCCCAGATCGACCCGCGGGTCGAAGAGCACGTCGCGAAGGCGATGGGCCTGCGGCCGGAGCCGGTCTCGACGCAGGTGATCCCGCGCGACCGCCACGCGATGTATTTTGCCACCCTCGGCGTGATCGCCGCCTCGGTCGAGCGGCTCGCGGTCGAGGTGCGCCATTTGCAGCGCACCGAGGTGCTGGAAGCCGAGGAGTTCTTCTCCGAGGGCCAGAAGGGCTCGTCGTCGATGCCGCACAAGCGCAATCCGGTGCTGTCGGAGAACCTCTCCGGCCTGGCGCGCATGGTGCGCGCCTATGTGACGCCGGCGCTGGAAAACGTCGTGCTGTGGCACGAGCGCGACATCTCGCACTCCTCGGCCGAGCGCATGATGGCCCCCGACGCCACCGTCACGCTCGACTTCGCGCTGGTCCGGCTCGCCGGCCTGATCGAGAAGCTGCTGGTCTATCCGCAGAACATGCAGAAGAACCTCGACCGGCTCGGTGGCCTGGTGCATTCGCAGCGCGTGCTGATCGCGCTGACCCAGAAGGGCGCCAGCCGTGAGGACGCCTACAAGTTCGTGCAGCGCAACGCGATGCCGGTCTGGCGCGGCGAAGGCGACTTCCAGACGCTGCTGAAGCAGGACGCGGACGTGAAGAAATACCTGACGGATGCCGAGATCGAGGAAAAGTTCGACCTCGGCTATCACCTCAAGCATGTCGACGCGATCTTCCAGCGGGTGTTCGGGGAAGCGTGAACATTCTGTAGCCCGGATGGAGCGCAAGCGAAATCCGGGAGTCTTGCCGCGGATGCAGACCCCGGATTGCGCTGCGCTCCATCCGGGCTACGGGCTGCGGATTCGGTGCCATTCCCGCGTGACAAGTCGGCGGGTTAGGCTACGCTGCCCGCCCTACAAAGCTCACAAGAAACGGACGCTCCCTATGCCCATCGTCAATCGCGTTGCCGCCCTCTCGGATGAAATGGCCGCCTGGCGCCATGACTTCCACGAGAACCCCGAACTGCTCTACGAGGTCCACCGCACCGCCGGCATCGTCGCCGACAAGTTGCGCGAGTTCGGCTGCGACGAGGTGGTGACGGGGATCGGGCGCACCGGCGTGGTCGGCGTGATCCGCGGCCGCAAGTCCGGATCAGGCAAGACCATCGGGCTGCGCGCCGACATGGACGCGCTGCCGATCGCCGAGGCCTCGGGCGTCGCCTACGCCTCGAAGATCCCCGGCAAGATGCACGCCTGCGGCCATGACGGCCACACCGCGATGCTGCTGGGCGCTGCGAAATACCTCACCGAGACCCGCAATTTCGACGGCACCGCGGTCGTGATCTTCCAGCCCGCCGAGGAAGGTGGCGCCGGCGGCAAGGCGATGGTCGACGACGGCTTGATGACCCGCTGGGGCATCCAGGAGGTCTATGGCCTGCACAACATGCCCGGCCTGCCCGAGGGCTATTTCGCGACCACGCCCGGCCCGATGCTGGCCTCGTCGGACACCTTGAAGATCGTCGTCCGCGGCAAGGGCGGCCATGCCGGCGCTGCCCCGCACGAGGCGGTCGACAGCGTGCTGATCGGCGCCCAGATCATCAATGCGCTGCAATCGATCGTGTCGCGCAATGTCGATCCGCTGAAATCGGCGGTCATCTCGATCACCATGTTCGAGGCCGGCGCCGCGTTCAACGTGATCCCGGAGACCGTCACGCTCGGCGGCACCGTGCGCACGCTGGATCCCGGCGTTCGCGATCTGGTCGAGCGCCGGATCGGCGAGGTCGCCTCCAACATCGCCAAGGCCTATGGCGGATCGGCAGAGACCGACTATGGGCGCATGTATCCGGTGACGCTGAACCATGCGCGCGAGGCCGGCATCGCCGCCGAGGTCGCCCGCGATGTGGCCGGCGCCGACCGTGTCAACGACAATCTGGTGCCGGTCATGGGCGCCGAGGATTTCGCGTTCATGCTGGAAGCGCGCCCCGGCGCGTTCGTCTTCCTCGGCATGGGCGACGGCCCGATGTGCCACCACCCGGCGTACAAGTTCAACGACAACATCCTCGGCCACGGCGCGTCCTACTGGGTGCGGCTGGTCGAGAAGCAGATGCCGGCGGGCTAGCACCGCTTGCGTCATTAACGAACGGCGAACGGCCCGGCCGCGATCTGTCGCGGCCGGGCCGCTCACATCACGAACGCGGCTGCTGTTGCGTGGTGCAGTGAATGCCGCCACCGCCGGCAGCGATGCCGTCGATGTTGAGCTGGATGATCTCCCGGCCCGGATACAGCTCGCGTAACCTCTCGCACGCGTTGCGGTCGGCTGCCGGGTCGCCGAACTCCGGGGCGATCACCGCACCATTGCAGACATAGAAATTAATATATCCGGCGGCGAAATCGTCCTCATTGCCGTATTTTGGACGGACCGTCGTTGGACCTGGCAGCTCCACAACCTTCAGGCGTCGACCTCTTGCATCCGTCGACGCGCGCAGCATTTTCAGGTGCTCTCTCGTGACCCCGTAGTCGTCGTCAAACGACGGGTCCATCTCAAGGCCTGCGACAACAACGCCTGGGCTGGTGAAGCGTGCATAGAAGTCGGTATGGCCGTCGGTGATCTCCTTGCCGGCGATGCCGGGCAGCCAGATGATCTTGTCCAGCCCAAGCAGGCGAGACAGCTCGGCTTCGCATTTGTCCTTCGACACACCGGGATTGCGATTTGGGTTGAGGACGCAGCTCTCGGTGATGATAGCTGTTCCTTCACCGTCGACTTCGATCCCGCCGCCTTCCAGCACCAGATCGGCTTTCAAGAAGGTTGCCTGCGCGGCTCCAGCCAGATGCTCTGCTACCCTAGCATCACGTGCATAAGGTTGCGGCTTGTTGCCCCAGCCGTTGAAATTGAAACCGACGGCGCCGAGTTGCCCGGCAGGATTGCTCACAAAGACCGGTCCCGTGTCGCGCAGCCACACATCATCGAGCGGTTGAACGACGAGGCCGACCGAGGGACCGCACAGTCGCGCGGCGATGTGGTAATCCTCCTCGCGCACGAGCATCTTCACCGGCTCATAGACCGCGATCGCCTTGGCAACGCTGGCGACATTATTTCTGACGATGGGAAGGAGCTTGGTGCCCCAGAGCTCCACCTCGGCGCCAAAGGCCATCCAGGTGGCAGCATGCGGGGCGCCTTCGTCTGGCATGCGCCATCGTGTTTGATCTCTTACAGTATCATTCATAGGCCCTCCCGCCGAGATAGCCGTTCCATATTCATCGCAAGATTGGCGCAATTCCGCAGCCTTGGCGCGGTGCCGCGCTAGCGGGCCTCTTGAGCTCGATCGGCCTCGCCCGCCCCCAGCATCCGCGCCGCGACCCGGTCGCGCTTGACGAAATGATGGAAGGCGACCGCGGCGAGGTGCAGCACGATCAGCGCGAGCAGCACATAGGCGAAGAAGATGTGGCGACCTTCATAGGCATCCGCCGCCGCCTTGTCAGGCGAGGTGATCTGGGGAACGTGGAACAGGCCGAAGAAGCTCGAATAATCCTGCGCGCGTGATCCGGAATGCGCCCAGCCCAGCATCGCGACCAGGATGGTGACGGCATAGAGCGCGCCATGGCTGACGTGGGCGGCGATCCGCTGCCAGGAGGGCATGTCGGCCGGCAGCGCCGGCGTCGGATTGACGCCGCGCCAGAGCAGCCGCAGCACGGTCAGCAGCAGCACCAGATAGCCGATATCGGCATGGATCGACCGGTAGAAAAACTTGTCCGCCCGTGCCGGGAAGTGGTTCATCCACCAGCCATAGGCCAGCATGCCGATGATGGTGATGCCCAGCACCCAGTGGAACGCGCGGGCGAGCGAGCCCCAGCTCGCGGTCGTATTGCGGATCATGGTCGAGTTGCCCCGTTTGGATTTCGCACGTCGCAGCAATAGTTTGCCGTGATACTTGCAGGGATTGGTCAAGGCCATATGAAATTCCCGGCTTCACCGCCTTTTGTCGGCCGCAGAGGCCGGGTAGCCAAAACAACTGAATGGTAACCCTGCTTCGGATAGACTTTTCACCGTGTCCAGTCCCCCGACCATCCTCATCTTCGATTCCGGCCTCGGCGGCCTCACCGTACTGCGCGAGATCGTTCGGGCCCGGCCCGACGCGCACTATGTGTATGTCGCCGACGACGCCTTCTTCCCCTATGGCCACCATACCGAGGACGAGATCATCGCCCGGGTGGTACCGCTGGTCGGCGAGCTGATCGAGGCCCACGCGCCCGATCTCGTCGTAATCGCCTGCAACACGGCATCGACCCTGGTCATGTCGCACCTGCGCGATGCCTATCGCCTGCCCTTCGTCGGCACGGTGCCGGCGATCAAGCCGGCCTGCGCCTCGTCGAAGACCAGGCGCGTCTCGGTACTCGGCACAAGAGGCACCGTGAAACGGGAATATACCCGCAAGCTGATCTCGGATTTCGCGCAGGGCTGCGAGGTGACGCTGGTCGGCTCCGGTGAGCTCGCTTCGCTCGCCGAAGCCGCGCTCAGCGGCGAGAAGGTGCGCGACGAGGACATCGTGGCCGAGCTCGCGCCCTGCTTCGTCGGCGACGGCGCCAATGACCCCGCCCGCACCGACACCGTCGTGCTCGCCTGCACGCATTATCCGCTGTTGCTGGAACGCCTGACCAGGCTCGCGCCCTGGCCGGTCGACTGGATCGATCCGGCGCCCGCGATCGCCCGCCGCGTCGCCGATTTGCTCGGCCCGGCCGGCATGGAGAGCGATGAGGCCGGCGCCGAGATGATCTTCACCTCGAAGCGCCCGCACAGACTGACCGAAGCGCTGACGCCCTTCTTCGGCGGCCGTGTCCCGGCCTGATCCTTTTCGCCGTCGCCATGTGCTGCTAGCTTCCCCTCGCCTCATCGAGGGAGCACTGCATTGACCTCAGCACCGCTGACGCCGCTCAACCGCCTGCGCAAGGCGTGGCGCGACAAGCGCCCGACCTTCGGCGCGATCGCGACCATTCCGAGCATCCAGACCGTGCAGATCATGGCGCAGTCGCTGGACTGGATCATCGTCGATCTCGAGCATGGCCCGATCGATCTCGGCACCGCGCATGGGATGATCGTGGCCACGTCAGGCACGCCATGCGTGCCGATGGTGCGGATCGCCGCCAACGAGCCGCACCTCGCCAAGGCGCCGATGGACATCGGCGCGCTCGGCATCAACTTCCCGATGATCTGCAACCGCGGCGACGCCGAGAAGGCTGCGCGCAGCGTGCGCTATCCGCCGAAGGGCGACCGGCTCTGGGGCCCGTTCCATGCGCCGTTCCGTTGGGGCGTCTCGATGAACGACTACATGGCGACCGCGGACGACGACATGATCTGCATGATCACGATCGAGCATGTCGATGCCGTCAACCGGATCGACGAGATCATGGCGACACCAGGCATCGACCTCGCGGTGATCGGGCCCGGCGATCTCGCCACCTCGATCAACAAGCGCGGGCTAGCAGACGATCCCGAAGTGGTCGCGCTGATGCAGCGCGCCGAACAAGGCATCATGAAGAGCGGCGTGCCGATCGGCGGCGTCGCGCGCACCGCCGAGCAGGCCAATGCGATGATCGAGCGGGGTTACCTCGCGCTCGCGCTCGGCTTCGACTGGTCGTTGTTCCAGCGCGGCATCGCCGCCGCGTTCGCCGGGATCAAGCGGTAGGCGTGACGCGTGGCTGACCACGCGCTTCGCGCGCTCACCTGCCGACGAGCGGGTTCCAATCACGTCATCGAGGAGCCACAGCGACGCTCAGCGGCGTGCCTTCAGCATCGTGCCTGTGGGTGAGCACGGCAATTGCCGAAGCAGCTTGTAAGCCCCGCGTAATCAAGGCCGCGCATGATTCCACGATAGCCTGCGCTATTGGATGAACGGACTAACTAATCCCAATGTCGAAACCGCAGATCACACAACGCTTGCTTTCCGCCGCAATTCCGCGCTGCTAGGCTTTCGCGCCTTGGGAGGAAAATGCATGTTCAGGAAGTTGCTGCTTGGTCTTACCGTGATTGCCTTTGCCGGTGCCGGCGCTGCCTTTGCGCAGCAGAGCGGCATCAAGCGGACACCGCTGCAGAAGGTCGATTTCCCGGCGGGCTACAACACGGTCACGGCGATTGCCGAGGTTCCAGCGGGGGGTGCGTCGGGTCGTCACAGCCATCCCGGCGCTGAAACCGGCTATGTGCTCGAGGGCGAGCTGGAACTTGTGATCGACGGCAAGCCGCCGTTGAAGCTGAAGGCAGGCGATTCCTACCAGATCCCGGAAGGTGCGGTGCACGATGCCAAAACTTCCGGCGACAAGCCGCTCAAGGTGCTAGGGGTCTACGTGGTCAAGGCCGGCGAGCCCTTGGCCAAACCGGCGCCGTGAGCCGAACCTGTTGGCCTCCGACCAGTTGGTTCATGTTGGCTTCAGGTGCGGCGAGCAACCATCCGCGCTCGCCGGGCTTTTGATTTTTGCCTGATTGCAGGGATATGAACCGAACAGATGCGCGGTAAATTTCGTCGGATTTCATTGCCGCGCCGTCTCGTCGCCGATCTGATGTACGCGTCGGCCGGCGTGCCGTTCGTCTCCCTGACACGCTCGCTGAACGTTCGTACGCTGGTGGAGGCCCGCGCACGCGTGGCGCAGGCGCCAGGCTGGGCCTCGATCTTCGTCAAGGCATTCGCGCTGGTCGCCAAGACCGAACCGACCCTGCGCACGCTGCACGTCAAATGGCCCTGGCCCTGTCTCTACGAGCTGCCGTGCAGCGTCGGCATGGTGGCCATTGCGCGCGTTGAGAAGGGCGAGGAATGCGTGCTGTTCGAACGCGTCCGGGGCGCCGATAAGATGGCGCTTGGCGATGTCGATGCGCTGATCCGGCGCGCCAAGACCGCGCCGCTCCACGAAATCCCCTCCTTCCGCAAAATACTCTGCGTGACGCGCCTGCCGTTTCCGCTTCGACGCCTGGCTTGGGCGATCGGGATGAATTTCGGCCGGCAGCGCGCCAATTTCTGCGGCAACTTCGGCGTGACATCGGTCGCGGCCTACGGCCCGGGCGAATTGCACGCGCTGAGCCCCGGGCCATTCCTGCTGAGCTATGGCGTGATCAAGCCGGACCTGACCGTCGATGTGGTGCTGCGCTGGGACCATCTGGTCTGCGACGCCGCCCTGATCGCCAAAACCCTGACCCGGCTCGAGCAGGTGCTCGGCGGCGAAATCGCCGCGGAACTGGGCGCGATCCGGCCGCAAGCCGACGCCCGACCGGTCCGGGCCGTCGGAACCCGGCTTTGAGCTGTGAAACCGGCTAATTTTGACGCCGATTCGGCCCAAATCGGCCTGCGTTTTGTTTGACAGAGCCGGACTTTCTCCTTAAGACCACCCTTGCTCGCGGGCCGGTTTCGGCCCGCGATGCGTTTCGCGACCCGTGGTTCTCCCCGAGCTTTCGAGGCGGACCTGTCGGTACGGGCCTTTTGGCCGGTACACAGGAGGGCGCGTCTCCTCAAACCTGAAACTGACAAAACGCCGGGCGCTTCGTGCGACGGCTATCAAAGAGGACGCGATGACAAAGCGCAGTGAGGCGAAGTACAAGATCGATCGCCGCATGGGCCAGAACATCTGGGGCCGCCCGAAGAGCCCTGTGAACCGCCGCGAATACGGCCCCGGCCAGCACGGCCAGCGCCGCAAGGGCAAGCTCTCCGACTTCGGCGTGCAGCTCCGCGCCAAACAGAAGCTGAAGGGCTACTACGCCAACATTTCCGAGCGCCAGTTCCACGGCATTTATGTCGAGGCCAGCCGCCTGAAGGGCGACACCGGCGAGAACCTGATCGGCCTGCTCGAGCGCCGTCTCGACACCGTGGTCTATCGCGCCAAGTTCGTCGCCACGATGTTCGCTGCGCGCCAGTTCATCAACCACGGCCACGTCAAGGTGAATGGCCGCAAGGTCAACATCGGCAGCTACAAGCTGAAGGTCGGCGACACCATCGAGGTCAAGGAAGCCTCCAAGCAGCTGACCCCGGTGCTGGAAGCCGCCCAGCTGCCCGAGCGCGACCTGCCCGACTTCCTCGAAGTCGATCATGGCAAGATGACCGCGAAATTCGTCCGCATCCCGGCGCTCGGCGACGTGCCGTTCCCGGTGCAGATGGAGCCGCATCTGATCGTCGAATTCTATTCGCGCTGATCACAGCAGCGTTGCGAGATCCGAAAGGCCCCGGTTTTGCCGGGGCCTTTTTGTTTGAGCGTGAGACGACTATTATACCGAGGACTTGCATGCGCACGACTTGGCAGATCGCTGCCCACGGAGATTCTTGCCGATGACCCGGTTACTCGAACAGGCGTTCGACACAGTCTCAAATTTGCCTGACACGGAGCAGGACGAGCTCGCGCGTATCATGCTGCAGCTTGCCGGTGTCGACCAACCGCCGCTCCAGCTGACGCCGGAAGAGGACGCCGATCTGGCCGAGGCCGACGCCGAGATTGCGCGCGGCGAATTGGCAACGGCCGAGGAAGTTCGTGCGATGTGGACCAAGCACGGGCTGTGAACGTCCGCTATACGCAACGCGCACTTGTTCAGATTGATCGAGCGCTGTCCTATGTCGAGGCACGATCGCCTCAAGGGGCAATCCACATTCGCGACCGCATCCTGGACCTTGTCACGCTGCTGCAGGAACAACCCCGTGCGGGGCGCGCGACAAGCCGTCCAGGCGTCCGCCGGCTGCCGGCCACGCCATATCCGTACCTGATCGACTATCGCGTGACGCCGACCGAGATTATCGTTATGCGGTTTCGTCACGCTGCACGGAGACCAATACGCTAGCAGCGAATCCGCCCACCCAGCGCGGAGCGATGAGGAAAGCATGCACTACACCCCTGCCCGGCCCGATCCCAAGGCGCCCGCCGTCCGCATCAACCTGTTGTCGGACACGCAAACCAAGCCGACGCCGGCAATGCGCGAGGCGATGGCAAAGGCCGAGGTCGGCGACGAGCAAGTCGGTGACGATCCGACCACCAATGAGCTCAACGCCCGCGTCGCCGATCTGCTCGGCAAGGAAGCCGCCGTCTTCATGCCGTCGGGCACGATGTGCAACGTCGCGGCGACGCTGGCCTATTGCCGCCCCGGCGACGAGATCCTGGCGCACGCGACCGCGCATATCATCGCCCGCGAGGGTGGCGCGCATGCCGCGCTCGGCGGTTTCCAGATCACGCAGCTGCCGGGCGACGACGGCCAGTTCACGCCGGAGACCTTCCGCGCCGCACTGCACCCGCGCACCCGCTACCAGCCGCCGCAGGTGCTCGTCAGCGTCGAGCAGACCGCCAATATCGGCGGCGGCACGATCTGGAAGAAAACCGCGCTGGATGAGGTCGTGCGCATCGCCAAGGACCACGGGCTTGTGACCCACATGGACGGTGCGCGCCTCCTGAACGCGACCGTCGCCTCAGGCATCGCGCCGCGCGACATGACGGCGGGTTGGGATTCCGCCTGGATCGATTTCTCCAAGGGACTCGGCGCACCGATCGGCGGCGTGATCGCCGGCACCCGCGCCTTCATCGACGACGTCTGGCGCTGGAAGCAGCGGCTCGGCGGCTCGATGCGGCAGTCCGGCGTCTGTGCCGCCGCCTGCATCTACGCGCTCGATCACCATGTCGACCGCCTCGACGACGACCATGCCAATGCGCGGGCGCTGGCGCGAGGACTGGCGCAGATCAACGGCATCGCGGTGCAGGCGCCCGAGACCAACCTCGTCTTCTTCAGGCCCGACGGCGCCGGCGTCTCCGGCGACAAGATGGTCGCGGAGCTGCGCAAGCGCGGGGTGACGCTCGCAATGATGGACGGCCGGATCAGGGCCTGCACGCATCTCGATGTCACGGCCGCGATGATCGAGGAAGCGGTCGGTCACGTCAGAGATATCGTCCGCGGGGCGTAGATCCGTAGCCCGGTGAGCAGCTAGCGCCCCATCGCCTGATAGATCAGCGTCTTCAGCTCCTGCTGGATCCGGCCGCGCTGTGACGGCGTCTGCACCATGAAGATCCCGAACAGATCGTCGGCGGGGTCGATGAAGAAGAACGTCCCGCCGACGCCGTCCCAGCGATATTCGCCGAGCGGCCAGGACGTGTTCGGCGGCACCGAGGTACGGACCGCGAAACCGAGGCCGAAGCCGGAGTTCGGCCCCGGATAATAGTTCTTGTCGCGCACGACACCGGTTTCGGGACCGATGTGATCGGACGCCATCAGCGCGATGGTTTCCGGTTTCAGGTAGCGCTTCCCGCCATAGCTGCCGCCGTTCAACAGCATCTGCGAGAAGCGCGCATAGTCGCCGACGGTGCCGACCATGCCGCCGCCGCCGGATTCCCGTCGCAGCGGCTGGCGCGGGTCGCTGACGTCGGCGACCGGACTGATGATGCGATCCTTCGGCATCGGCTCGGCGATCAGCGGCCACTTCGCCCGGTCGGCAACATAGAATGCGGTCTCGTTCATGCCGAGCGGGCCGAGCAGCCGCTCCTTCTCGACCTGAAACAGGGATTTACCTGTGATCACCTCGATGATGCGGCCGAGCACGTCGGTGGAATGGCCGTAATCCCATTGCGTGCCGGGTTGCTCGGCGAGCGGCAGCCCGGTGAGCCGCGCCGCGAATTCGGCATTGTCGGGATCGTTGTCGAGCAGGCCGGCATCGGCGTAGGTCCTGTTCACGAGACCGCCGCCATAATAGCCGTAGGGCAGTCCTGCCGTGTGGCGCATCAGGTCTTCGATCGTCACCGGACGCTTGAGCGGCTCGAGCGTCATCGTCGCCTTGCCCTCATCGCCGCGCTTTTCGACGCCGACCTTCATGTCGGCAAAGGCCGGGATGTATTTCGACACCGGATCGCTGAGAGCGAGCCTGCCCTCCTCCACCAGCATCATGGCGATGACTGACGTGATCGGCTTCGACATCGAATAGAGACGGAAGATGGTTTCCGCGCTCATCGACAATTCGGTTGCGACGTCGCGAACCCCGAAATTCTCGTAGTAGACCGGCTTGCCGTGCTGCTGCAGCAGCAGGATCGCGCCGGGGATCTTCCCGCTCGCGATCTCGTTCCTGACATAGTCGGAGACCTTGGCGAGGCCATCCGCCGAGAAGCTGTGCGCGGCCGGCCCCGGGGAGCCGGCCTGCGCAACCGTTGCGACGAGGGCGACCGCGAGTGCCGCGATGAGCGCACGGCACCCATGCATATCAATTCTCCATGGCTTCATAGACGAGCTGCTTCAGCGTCCGCTGGATGCGCTGACGCTCGGTCGGCGTCTGCTCCAGGAGGACGAAGAAGAAGTCCTGCTTGCGGTCGATGATGTAATAGCAGCCGCTGGCGCCGTCCCATTTCAATTCGCCGAGATCGCCTGGAGGCGGCGGCTTGGCATTGCCCGGATCGGTGCGCACCGCGATCCCGAGCCCGAAGCCGAAGCCGTCGCCGGGGAAATAGAACACGTCGCGCGCAACGCCGGAGCCCGGGCCGACACGATCGGTCGTCAATTCCTTGAACGTCTCGGGCTTCAGGATGGTCTTGCCGTCGAGGGTGCCGCCATTGAGCAGCATTTGCGCGAAGCGCGAATAATCCGCCATGGTCGAGACCATGCCGCCGCTGGCGGATTCCCATTTCTTGACCTTGGTCGGATCGTTGACCCGGCCGACCCGGAAGTCGCTGTCGTTCGGCATCGGCTGTGCCATCAGCTTCTGCTTCTCGGGATCGGTGACGAAGAAGCCGGTGTCCTTCATGCCGAGCGGGTCGAGCAGCCTTTCGTGCTCGATCGTCGAGAGCTTCTCGCCGGTAGTCACCTCCATCACGCGCGCCAGAATGTCGGTGGAATGGCCGTATTGCCAGAGCGCGCCGGGCTGGTTGTGCAGCGGCAGCTTGGCGATCCGCTCGGCGAATTCGGCGAGATCGAAATCTCCGCCGTAGATATCGGCGTCCTTGTAGGCCTTGCGGACCAGGCTATCACCATAGAACCCGTAGGTGATGCCGGACGTATGCGTCATCAGATCGAGGATCGTCATCGGCCGCTCTGGCGGCACCAGTTCGAGCGTCTTGGTGCCGTCCTCCGCCTTCTTCTCGACGCCGACCTTCACATTGGCAAAGGACGGGATGTACTTCGAGACGGGATCGTCGAGCTTGTACTTGCCCTCCTCCAGAAGCTGCATCGAGACCACGGCGGTGATCGACTTGGACATCGAGGCCAGGCGGAAGATGGTCTGGTCGGTGATCGGCGCCTTGCTGACCACGTCCTGCACGCCGAAGGCCTCGTGATAGATCGGCTTGCCGTGCTGCTGGATCAGGACGATGGCGCCGGGAATTTTTCCGGTCGCGACCTCGTTCTTGAAGAACTCGCTGATCTTGGCGAGCTTGTCGGGGTTGAAATGCGCGCCCGCCGGAATCTCGTAGGTGCCCTCGGTGTGTGCGTACGCCAACGATGCCGCCAGCAACACCGCGGCTGCTGCGGCGGCGCACGTCAAACGAAATGAATGCATTTGAACTATCCCTCCCCGGAAATCACGGGGAAGTGTAGCGGCGGTATCATCAGGCACAAGGGCTCCCGAAGGCGTCCAGGGCCTCCTGATGCAGCTCGCCGCTCTGGGCCGAGAAGCAGCAGAAGATCACCAGCGTGACGCCGGGTGCGGTTGCCAGGGCGTCGACGACAGTCTTGACCGCAATGCCGGCGGCGCGATCCGCGGGGAAGCGGTAGATGCCGGTGGAGATCGCAGGGAAAGCGACGGACTCAAGCCCGTGCTCTTCGCACAGCTCTATCGAGCGGCGATAGCAGGATGCAAGCAGACTGTCCTCGTCGAGCTTGCCGCCATTCCACACCGGGCCGACCGTATGGATGACGTGCCTGGCAGGCAGCCGATACCCTTTGGTGATCTTGGCCTGGCCAGACTTGCAACCGTGAAGCATACGGCATTCGGCGACCAGGTCCGGCCCCGCGGCGCGGTGGATCGCGCCGTCGACGCCGCCGCCCCCAAGCAGCGACGAATTGGCCGCGTTGACGATGGCGTCAACGCGCAGGGTCGTGATGTCGGTAACGATGACTTCGAGCCGCGCCTTGCCGATCTGGCGCGCCGTCAAGGTCAGGCAACCACGTCGACCGGGATGCCCTTGTCGGCAAACAGCTGCTGCAATTCACCGGCCTGGAACATCTCGCGGATGATGTCGCAACCGCCGACGAACTCGCCCTTCACATAGAGCTGCGGAATCGTCGGCCAGTTCGAATAGACCTTGATGCCGTCGCGCAGCTCGGCCGATTCGAGAACGTTGAGGCCCTTGTAGCCGACACCGATGTGGTCGAGGATTTGCACGACCTGACCGGAAAACCCGCACTGCGGGAATTGCGGCGTGCCCTTCATGAACAGCACGACGTCGTTCGACTTCACTTCGTTGTCGATGAATTGCTCGATGCTCATTTTCGCTTCCTTCGGGGGCGGCGCTCTCAAGCCTTGTGGGCCGGCCCACCCTTCTAACCCGTGACTGGCTATATATGTAGCTCAAACCATTGTGCATCCAAAGCAAAATGGCGGAAATCTGGCATGCGGCGGGGGCCGGACGGCACCGCAAAAAGGGCCGGGATTATCTGACGGGCCCAATATCATCATGGGGGAGGCTTTTTTCCCGTAACGGAGCCCCTATCTAGGACGAACTGTCCGTCTGGAACCAGATTACCGAAGCAACGTTCTCCCCTTGAATCGGAGACCATCGTTGACGAAACCAGCCTCTGCCGCGGCCGCCATTCCCGGCACCTCCCCGTCATTGTCTTCCGAATCCGGATCGCTCGCGCAGCGGCTCGTGGACGCCTATCGCGCGGTCCGCGACGAGACCGAGCGCCGGGCCGCGCCGCTGTCGGCGGAAGACCAGCTGATCCAGTCGATGCCGGATGCGAGCCCCGCCAAGTGGCACCGCGCCCACACGACCTGGTTCTTCGAGCAGTTTCTGCTCGGCGAGCACGACAAGGGCTACACGCCGTTCCACCCGGACTACGCCTATCTGTTCAATTCCTATTACGTCAGCGCCGGCCCCAGGCATGCCCGCCACCAGCGCGGCCATCTGACCCGCCCGACATCAGACGAAGTCACCGCCTACCGCCGCCATGTTGACGACGAGGTGGTGAAATTCTTCCAGGCTGCCCCGACGGACAAGCTCGAGGCGCTGGTGCCGCTGGTCGAGGTCGGCCTCAATCACGAGCAGCAGCATCAGGAGCTGATGTACACCGACATCCTGCATGCCTTCGCGCAGAACCCGATCCCGCCGGCCTACGATCCGGCGTGGCACTTCCCGGCATCGCAGCGCGGGCCCGAGGAATGGGTGACGCTCAACGAGGGCATCCACACCGTCGGCCACGCCGACGACAGCTTCCATTTCGACAATGAGAAGCCCGCGCATCGCGCGCTGGTCGGCCCGGTCAAGCTCGCGAAAAACCTCGTCACCAATGCCGACTGGCTCGCCTTCATGAAGGACGGCGGCTATTCCACCGCCACGCTGTGGCTGATGGATGGCTTCGGCACGGTGACCAACGAGGGCTGGCAGGCGCCTGGTCACTGGCGCGAGATCGACGGCGAGTGGAAGATCATGACGCTCGGCGGTCTGCAGCCGATCGATCCGCAGGCTCCGGTTTGCCACGTCAGCTACTACGAAGCCGACGCCTTCGCCCGCTGGGCCGGCAAGCATCTGCCGACCGAGATGGAATGGGAGGTCGCCGCCCGCGCCGGCCTGCTCAACGACGCCTACGGCATCGTCTGGCAATGGACCCGCAGCGCCTATGCGCCCTACCCCGGCTATCGCGCCATCGAAGGCGCGCTCGGCGAATACAACGGCAAGTTCATGGTCAACCAGCTCGTGCTGCGCGGCTCGTCGCTGGCGACGCCGGCCGGTCACAGCCGTGTCACCTACCGCAACTTCTTCTATCCGCACCATCGCTGGCAATTCACGGGGTTACGCCTCGCCGACTATGCCTGATTGAGTCCTGTCGACATCGATGACGCGTCGGTAAGCGCGTTCGGGAGAGTATCATGAATGTGCATGCCGCCGCTTTGGCCAAAGCGTATCCGTTCGACGAAGCGACCTCGGCGTTTGCCGGCGATGTGATCGGCGATCTCGCCCGTCACCCGAAACGGCTGTCGCCGAAATATTTCTACGACGCCACCGGCTCGGAGCTGTTCGAGCAGATCACGGTGCTGCCGGAATATTATCCGACGCGCACCGAGCTCGGCATCCTGCGCGACCGCGGCAGCGAGATCGCCGCGATCATTCCGAACGGCGCGGCGCTGGTCGAGTTCGGCGCCGGCGCGACCACCAAGGTGCGCCTCTTGCTCGAGCACTGCGAATTCGCAGCCTACGTGCCGGTCGATATCTCCGGAGATTTCCTGAAAGCCCAAGCCGATGGGTTGCGCCGGGATTTTCCGGGTCTCGGCATCTATCCGGTCGCGGCCGATTTCACCACGCCGTTCGCGCTGCCCGAGGCGGTCGCGGACATGCCGAAGGTCGGCTTCTTCCCGGGCTCGACGCTCGGCAATTTCGAGCCAAGCGAGGCCTTGGCCTTCCTGCGCAGCGCGCGCAAGATCCTCGGCCACGGCGCGCAGATGATCATCGGCGTCGATCTCGAGAAGGACGAGCGCGTGCTGTACGACGCCTATAACGACGCGGCCGGCGTCACCGCGCGCTTCAACCTCAATGTGCTGGTTCGGATCAACCGCGAGCTCGGCGGCAATTTCGACCTGTCGGGCTTCACCCACCGCTCGATCTACAACCGCGACCGCCATCGCATCGAGATGCACCTGATCAGCCGCAAGGCGCAGACCGTGCGCATCCTCGGCAACACCTTCGCGTTCCGTCCGGGCGAGAGCATTCACACCGAGAACAGCTACAAATACTCGCTCGAGCGTTTCACCGCGCTCGCCCGCAGCGCGGGCTGGACGGTGCGCGACAGCTGGACCGACGCCAACACCATGTTCTCGGTGCACGCTTTGGTCGCGGACTAAAACCAAAACCGGGGGATGGGGCATAGTCATGGGCCGGCGTGCGCTGCAGATCGCAACAGTGCTGCTCGCCCTCGTCCCTGTCCTGACCGGCATCATCACCATGCTCGGCGTGAGCGACCCGCTCTACGCCTCGTCAGGCGTTCCGGCGCTGCCGGTGCTCGACAGCAATCTGCGCTTCTTCGGCGGGGTCTGGCTCGGTCTCGGCCTTGCTCTGCTCTGGTTGGTGCCGCGCATCGAAAGCGAGAGCGTGCTGTTCCGCGTGGTCTGGGGCGGCATCTTCCTCGGCGGCATCGGCCGGCTGCTGTCGATGGTGATGGTTGGCCTCCCGCCGCTGCCCTTCGTGGGCTTCACCGCGCTCGAAGTGATCGGCGCCCCGCTGTTCGTCTACTGGCAGCACCGCGTGGCCACGGCCGGTCGCAGGTAGCGACCCGCGCTATTCTTCCTCCCCGCTCGACCGCAGCGAGATCGATTCCCACGCCGCGACCACGATCATGATCGCGGTGGTGACGATCGAGAGCACCAGCGGCGACATCTCGCGGGCGAAATAGGCCGTGATCGCCAGTGCCGCGATGCCTATGCCGTGCGAGAGCTGCAGGAAGTTGCGGATCACGTATTTGAACAGGATGGTCCCGACCAGGAACAGCGCGGGGCCGCCGACCGAGCTCACGATCGTCTTCAGGTCGGAATGGCCGGACGGGTGCTTCAGCACCAGCTCGTCGGCGACTGCGGTGAGGATGATGCCGCCGACGATCGGCATGTGCAGATAGGTGTAGGCGATCCGCGCCACGCGGCCGGATTCCTCCGACCTGGAGATCATGTCCGCGCCGGCCTCGGCGCCCTTGTGGAAATAGATCCACCACATCGCGATGCTGCCGACCAGCGCCGAGATGAACGCCGCGACATTCTCCGGCGTCCAGGTCAGATCGGCAAAGGTCGCGCCGTCGACCACGATCGCCTCGCCGAGCGCAATGATGATGAAGCCGGCGCAGCGCTCGGCCATATGGCCGCCCTCGACCGACCAGGCCTCCATCGAGGAGAAGCCGAGCCCAGGGGTCCAGAACCGCAGAGCCGGCGCGACGTACTCGATGGCCAGCGCCGCGATCCAGAGCCACATCCGCGTCTCGTGCTCGGCAAAGCCACCGAGAACCCAGAGCACGGCCGAGCAGGACAGCCAGGTCAGGATACGGATTGCGTTGTGGCGCACCGCGGTCCGGTGCCGCGGCGTCGCCAGCAGCCAGAACGCGGTGCGGCCGACCTGCATCGCTGCATAGGTCCCGGCAAACCACAGCCCGCGGCCCTCGAAGGCCGACGGGATCGAGGTCGACAGCAGCAGCCCGCCCAGCATCAGCACGAACAGCAGCAGGCGGACCGGCGTCAGGTCAGGATTGAGCCAGTTGGTGACCCAGGTGGTGTAGACCCACACCCACCACACCGCGAGGAACAGCACCGTGACCTGCACCGCGCCCAGCGGGGTGAAGTGGTGCAGCAGCGTGTGCGACAGCTGCGTGACGGCGAAGACGAAGACGAGGTCGAAGAACAGCTCGGCATTGGTGACGCGGCTGTGCTGGTTCGGCACGATAACGCGAAACATCGCGCCGCGCGGATTATCTGCCATCGCTTGGGCCCCCGCGCGGTTGCCGGGGCTAGCCTTCCGGCACGCCGGTCTGCAGGGCCAGCGCGTGCAACACGCCGCCCATCTGGCCCTTCAGCGACTGGTAGACGATCTGGTGCTGCTGAACGCGGGACTTGCCGCGGAATGACTCGGAAACGACAGTGGCCGCGTAGTGGTCGCCGTCGCCGGCCAGATCACGGATCGTCACCTCGGCATCAGGGATCGCTGCCTTGATCATCGATTCGATATCACGGGCGTCCATCGGCATCCCAGTCCACCTCCGTCAGGTCATTCGAATCAGGGCCGATTCGGCCAGGAAAACCAAGACAAAACCCAAGATAAAACCCAAGATAAAACCTCAGATAAAACCCGGCGCTTGAGGTCTTCTAGGTCATCCTGGGGCACACTATATTCCCATTCCTAGCGATTTAAACCTGCATCAATCGGTCACAAGCCATCACGCCGAAATGACCAGAAGAGGCGCAGAATCATGAAGCTCCCCGGCCCCGACCATCCGATCACGATCACGCCCAATGCCAGGCGCGTCCGCATCACCGCCGACGGCGTCGTCATCGCCGAGACCATCCATGCGCTGACCTTGAAGGAAGCGAGCTATCCGGCCGTGCAATACGTCCCCCGGCAGGACGCCAACATGGAGCTGTTGACCCGCACCGAGCGGACCACGCATTGCCCCTATAAGGGGGATGCGAACTATTTCAGCATCAAGGCCAACGGCAAGACGCTGGACAATGCGATCTGGACCTATGAGGAGCCCTTTCCGGCCATGACCGAGATCGCCGGCCACCTCGCCTTCTATCCGGACAAGGTGAAGATCGAGGAAGTCGCCTAGACCGTCACGCCTGCCGCAAACCGCCGGGCCTCGACCGGCGGTTTTGGCTCGTGCCATCCAAGCTGAAAACGGAAATGCCCGGGCGAGGCCCGGGCATGACGACGGAAGCGTTCGGCCGGATCGCCGCTAGGCCCTGAATATCGTGAGCCCAAGGATCAGCAGCACCAGGAAGATCACGACGAACACGTAGAACAGGAAACGCGCGATGTCGGCGGAGGCGGCAGAAATGCCGGTGAAGCCGAGCAGGCCCGCGATGATCGAGACGACAAGGAAGACAAACGCCCATTTCAGCAGTGTCATTGCTCGCTCCACAAACCGCGCGCGCCTTGCGCGTCCGCCCGACAACGCCCGCCACCGACCCCGGTTCCAGAACGAAACAGATCCACTGAAATGACCGACCTCGACACCACGGAATCGGGACGATTGGGCCTTGCTGAATCGGGTTCCGGATTGCAACATCCGGCTGCAGACCCGGCTGGGGGCACCATGAAATCGATTGCTCACGCGGCTCCGGCCGTCGACGTGCAGGCAGCACCGAAGCTCCACAAGCGCAACGTCGCCCTGGACCGTGCACGCACCTTCCTGACGCTGGTCGTGCTGCTGCATCACGCGGTGATCCCCTACACCCATTTCGGGCACACCGACCCGACGTCCTGGATCGGCTTCGACTGCGTGGTGCTCGCCACCGACAGCTTCTTCATGGCGATGTTCTTCTTCCTGTCGGGGCTGTTCGTCTGGCCCGGGCTCGGCCACAAGCCGTGGCTGATCTTCCTGCGCGACCGGCTGCTGCGGCTCGGCCTGCCCTTCGTGATCTGCGCGTTCACCGTGATTCCGATCGCCTATTACGCGATCGCGCTGCGTGCGACGCCGGAGCTGACCTTCTCCGAATTCTGGTGGAAGACCATGATTTTCGGGCCCTGGCCGAGCGGCCCGATCTGGTTCGTCTGGGTCTTGATGACCTTCGACGTGACGGCGAGCGTGCTGTACCGGGTGTCGTCGCACCTGCTCGAGCCGATCAACCGTCTGTCGATCAAGGGATTTGAACGTCCCTCGAAGTTCTGGCTGTTCCTCGTCGTCGTCAGTGCCGCCGCCTATCTGCCGATGCTGGTCCATTACGGCCAGAACTACTGGTTCGAGCTCGGACCGTTCTCGGTGCAGGCGAGCCGGGTGCTGCTCTATGCGTCCTACTTCTTCATCGGTGCGGGGATCGGGGCGGCGAACCTCGAGGGCGGCCTGCTCAGCGCAAACGGACGGCTGACCGAGCGGCGCTGGTTCTGGACCGGCATCACGCTGATCCCCTACTGCTTGATGTGGGTGATGATCTACATCAAGCGCGGGGTCATCGGTAACCCCGACCCGCTGCCGGGCTGGTATCTCGCGTCCTACGGCACCTTCTACGTGCTGTTCAGCGCCTCGATCCTGTTTGCGATCCTTGCCTACTTCCTGCAATCGAAGGCGCAGGGACCGACGCTGCTCGACCGCATGCAGGGCGACGCCTACGGCATGTTCCTGGTGCACTATCCGATCGTGCTGTGGCTGCAATACTGGCTGTTCGATATGGAATTGCCGGCAATCGCCAAGGCCGCGATCGCGTTCTTCGCCACCGTGGCGCTGAGCTGGGCCGCCACCGCCGTGCTGCGCAAGGTGCCCGGCTCGAAATACGTGCTTTAGCTTCGGTTACGATGCGTCGTCGCATCATGACCTCGCGGCCGACAAGTTGCGCACAACCTGCCATTGGTCACATGCCGCGACGTGATTCTCGGTTATGCTGGTCGAACTGCTGACCTCAAGGAGTCCTCGGATGAACGACCCTCAAGTTGGATGGATCGCCGCAATCATCGTCGGCGGATTGGCCGGCTGGCTCGCCGAGATGTTCATGAAGACCGGAACCGGCATCTTCATGAATATCATCCTCGGCATCGTCGGCGCCACGCTGGCGAACTGGCTATTGGGTCTGCTCGGCGTGTCGCTCGGCGGCGGATGGATCGGCTTTCTCGTCGCCGGCTTCATCGGCGCCTGCATCATCATCTTTGCGTGGCGCGCGATCCGCGGCGCGACGTAGGCTTGATCCGCAGGGATCGCGGTCGAACAGAAGAAAATAGCGCGACGATGGATTCATCGCGCTATTGAAAGGGTTGCTTCGCGCCGCAGCGCCTGATCCTGCCGGATCAGGCGGCGGTGTTGTGCATATAGTTCGGCAGCCAGTGCTCGAAGGCGCGGGACAGGCTTTCGATCGTCACAGGCGGCTCGCCGGCGACCGCAATCGCGTCGCCGCCGGTGGTGCCGATGCGCGCGCAGGGCACGCCGGCGCCCTTCATCTTGGCCAGCACGAGACCGGCGTCGGCCGCGGGCACGGTGACGATGTAACGGGCCTGGTCCTCACCGAACCAATAGGCATGCGGCACGATCGAGGACGGCGCCGCCAGGAGCTGCGCGCCGATGCCGCTTGCGATCGCCATCTCGGCGAGCGCGATCAGCAGCCCGCCGTCGGAGACGTCATGCACCGCGGTCGCGGTGCCGGCGTGGATCATGCCGCGCACCACGTCGCCGTTGCGCTTCTCGGTGGCGAGATCGACCGGCGGCGGGGCGCCCTCCTCGCGGCCGCAGACGTCGCGCAGGTAGACCGACTGGCCGAGCCAGCCTTGGGTGTCGCCGACCAGCAGGATCGCCTCGCCGGCCGCCTTGAAGGCCAGGGTCGCGGATTTGGTGAAGTCGTCGAGCAGGCCGACGCCGCCGATCGAGGGCGTCGGCAGGATGCCGCGGCCGTTGGTCTCGTTGTAGAGCGAGACGTTGCCGGACACGACCGGGAAATCCAGCGCGCGGCAGGCTTCCGAAATACCCTTCAGGCAGCCGACGAACTGGCCCATGATCTCGGGCCGCTCCGGATTGCCGAAGTTGAGATTATCGGTGATGGCGAGCGGCCGGCCACCGACCGCGGTGATGTTGCGCCAGGCTTCCGCCACCGCCTGCTTGCCGCCCTCGAACGGATCGGCCTCGCAATAGCGCGGCGTGACGTCGACGGTGAGCGCAAGCCCCTTCGGCCCGTCCTCGACGCGGACCACCGCCGCATCGCCGCCGGGGCGCTGCATGGTATTGCCCAGGATGACGTGGTCGTACTGCTCCCAGACCCAGCGCTTCGAGCACAATTCGGGCGTACCGATCAGCTTGGTCAGCGCCTCTGCGATCCCGAGCGGCGGCTTGACGTCCTGGCCGCGGATCACCGGCAGCGCAGTTGATGCGACGTGCGGACGGTCATAGACCGGCGCCTCGTCACCGAGCTCCTTGATCGGCAGATCGGCCATCACGTCGCCGCCATGCTTGACGACGAAACGCTTGCTCGGCGTGGTGTAGCCGACGATGGCGAAATCGAGCCCCCATTTGCGGAAGATCGCTTCGGCCTCTTTCTCCTTCTCGGGCTTGAGCACCATGAGCATCCGCTCCTGGCTCTCCGAGAGCATCATCTCGTAGGCGCTCATGCCGGTCTCGCGGGTCGGCACCGCATCGAGATCGAGGTCGACGCCGAGATCGCCCTTGGCGCCCATCTCGACCGCCGAGCAGGTCAGGCCGGCCGCGCCCATGTCCTGGATCGCGACCACGCAATCGGCCGCCATGATCTCGAGGCAGGCTTCCAGCAGCAGCTTCTCCGCGAAGGGATCGCCGACCTGCACGGTCGGGCGCTTCTCCTCGGAGGCGTCGTCGAATTCGGCCGACGCCATCGAGGCGCCGTGGATGCCGTCGCGGCCGGTCTTGGAGCCGAGATAGACGATCGGCATGTTCACGCCGGAGGCCGCCGCGTAGAAGATCTTGTCGGCGTCGGCGAGGCCGACCGCCATCGCGTTGACCAGGATGTTGCCGTCATAGCGGGTGTGGAAGCGCACCTGGCCGCCGACCGTCGGCACGCCGAATGAATTGCCGTAGCCGCCGACGCCCGCGACCACGCCGGACACCAGATGCCGGGTCTTGGGGTGCTCGGGCGCGCCGAAGCTCAGCGCGTTCAGGCAGGCGATCGGGCGGGCGCCCATGGTGAAGACGTCGCGCAGGATGCCGCCGACGCCGGTGGTCGCGCCCTGGTAGGGCTCGATGTAGCTCGGGTGGTTGTGGCTCTCCATCTTGAAGACCACGGCCTGGCCGCCGCCGATATCAATCACGCCGGCGTTCTCGCCGGGGCCCTGGATCACCCAGGGGGCCTTGGTGGGCAGCCCGCGCAGATGGATGCGCGACGACTTGTACGAGCAATGCTCGTTCCACATCGCCGAGAAGATGCCGAGCTCGGTGAAGGTCGGAACCCGCCCGATCAGCTTCAGAATGCGCTCATACTCGTCCGGCTTCAGCCCGTGGGCGGCGACCAGTTCGGGGGTGATCTTGGGTTCGTTCTTAGGCTCGTTCTTGGGCGCGGTCATGGGACCCTTAATAGGTAGATCGAACGGGGGCGAAAAGGCCTTTTACGGCCCATTTCCGGCCTGTCCAGAGCTTTGCGGCGGTTGGACGCGGCCCGGGATTTGCAGCCCGGAATTGCACCTGGGATTTGCACAATGGGGATGGATCGGATTTAAGGTCCCGAACCCGATAATTGAAGGCCAGATTTCGTGAACGAGCTCGCCAAGACCGCACTCACCACGGCATTCAACCGCCGCCCCGACCTGCACGTCGAGACCGAAGGCGAATTCGCCGGCTGGCGAACCTGGACCCGGGACAGTTACGAGACCCATACCGGCCCATTCTACCACCGCATGGACGAGAACGGCCGCATCGCCTGCGCGTTCCGCGTCGGCCCGAAGCACCTCAACGGCTCCGGCAACGTCCACGGCGGTTGCCTCATGACCTTCGCGGATTACTGCCTGTTCGCGCTCGCCTCCCCGGTGCTCCAGGGCCCCGGGGTCACGGTCTCGTTCGCTTCGGAATTCCTCGACGCCGCCCGCGAGGGTGCCTTGATCGAATGCACCGGCGAGGTCACGCGCGCCGGCGGATCGCTGATCTTCGTGCGCGGCATGCTGACATCGGCCGAGCGGCCGCTGTTCAGCTTCTCCGGCACCATCAAGCGGACGAAGCGCAAGGCGCCGGCGGCGACGACAGCCTAAAGCGCGCTAGCAGGCCGTTCCGATTGAATCGGAACGGGCTCCAGATTTTTCGTCGACGCGTTTTCTTTACGCGAACCGCTACCCACTTCGCGCGAAACGCTTCGTGTCTGTGGACACCCGCCGTCATCCAACCGTTACATCGCCGCGGGTTGAATCGACAGCATCGCGCTAGCGCGTTGTGTTCACGCGCGTTCTTCGCGTGAAGCATTCAAACGCAGGTTGTGACGCGACGACCTGCTGTCGTTGCGTCGTCGCGCGCGCGTCACATGCACGTCAGCCAAGCCCTCGAAGATTGCTGAACGGTTTCTGTTTGTGCATTCGCGCAGCGAGGTTGGGGCATTCTCATGAAATTGAAAACGTTTGTTTCCGTCACGTCGGTGATGTCGCTTGTCGCATCGCTGGCGTGCGTTGCAACTCCGGCGCGCGCCGGCCAGGACGGCGACAATGGCGATCGCGGCGTCGGCGAGTCGCGCGGTCACGATCAGGATCAGGACCAGGACCATGATGGCGACCATCATGGCCGCAAGCCGCGCGTGGTGATGATCTCGCTCGATGGTGCCAAGCCCGATTTCATTCAGAAATTCATCGAGGAAGGCGTGCTGCCGCGCGACGGCGGCCTCGCCCGGCTCAGCCGGCGCGGCGCAGTGGCGCTGCAGAACGTGACGGCGTCACCGTCGCTCACCGCGGTCTCGCATATTGCGATCGCGACCGGTTCGACGGCGGTCCATAACGACATCCCTTCCAACACGTTCGAGCCGATCGTCGGCCCGATCTCCAGCAGCATCAGCGGCTTCGCGGCGCCGATCGGCGGCTACAACGAAAGCCCGCTCGGGCCGTCGGCGCACCCGACGGCACAACCGCTGTGGGTGCAGCTGCGCCAGCAGGGCAAGAAGGTCGTCACCGCGACGTGGCCCGGCGGCGACGGCGCCGACATCTCCATCAACAAGACCGTGGTGCAGCCGGCCCAGCCCACCCGCGTGACCGACTTCACGGTGCCGTTCGGCGCGTTCGGCGGCATCGGTGCGCAAGGCTTCTCGCTGTCGCGCAGCGACTTCACGACCGATCCGGGCATCGTGGCGGCGCTGCAGGCTGCCGGCCGTTTCTCGTTCAGCCCGGTGCTGGTGACCTCGGCGCCGATCGAGACGTTCTCATGTTCCGCGGCGGCAACCGCGACCTGCACCAATGCCGCGACGCTCGACGTCAAATATTCGATCCGCGTCGCCGCCATCGACACCACCAATGACCGCAAGGTGAACTACGACACGCTGGTGTTCTTCGATGCGAACAGCGGCATCACCGCAGGACCGTTCCACGCACCGTCGACCGGGCCGGCCTACGTCAAGTTCGGCGGCGAGAACGCACCGTTCTTCTTCGAAGGCAGCGGCGCGAAGGTCGGCGCCGCCTACTTCGTCTCGGCGCTCTCGCCGGACCTCTCGGTGGTGCGCTTCGCCCGCTACGGCGCCAACTTCATCCCGCGCAACACGCCCGTGCTGGCCGATGTCGACGACATCAACAACAATATCGGGTTCTGGCGTCCGCAGGCCGACTTCCGCATTCCGGAGCGCCTGAGCCCGGGCTTCACCAATTTCCCCGACGTCGAGATCGAGACGATGTACGAGGACATGGTGAAGACCTTCGTGCGCTACCAGGCCAATATCGGCGAGCGCGCGATCAAGACCCATCCGGACGCCGACCTCGTCATGGTCTATATCGAGCAGCCCGACGGCTCCGAGCACCAGTTCCTGCTCACCGATCCGCGCCAGGGCACCAACCCGACCGACCCGAATTCGATCGGCGCCAACCAGGATCCCGCCAAGGTCAAGCGCTACGCCTCCTACATCCGCTTCGCCTACCAGACCGCCGACAGGGCGGTGAAGCAGATTGCCGACGCGGCAGGCCGTGACAGCAACGTCGTCGTGGTGTCGGACCACGGCTTCGCGCCGTTCCACACCTCGGTCAATCTCACCAACATCCTCCGCAACGCCGGCATCGACACCAGCAAGGTCGGAATCCGCACCTCCGGCCCGGCCGCCGACATCTACGTCAACCTGCAGAACCGCGAGCTCGGCGGCACCGTCGATCTGGCGACCTACCGTAGCCTGGTGGCGCAGATCACCGATGCGGTGAAGAACGCGGTCGACCCCAATGCACGCTTCAACTACTCACTCAAGGAGCAGCGCATCTTCACCGTCGTCGAGACCCGGCCGCTGCAGTGCGACACCGGTACCGGACAGTGCACCAGCAAGACCGTCGGCCAGGACTATGGCGACGTGTTCGCGCTGATGGCGCCCGGCTACAATTTCGACGGCGTGCAGAATCCCGGCGTCGCGCGCCAGGGCGACGCGCCGTTCAATGCGGCAACCACCGCGCTGTCGATGCCGAATTTCTACGGCGCCCACGGTCACGATCCCGAGCTTCCGGTAATGAGCGCGACGTTCATCGCCGCGGGGCCGCAGATCCGAAAGGACACCGTGGTGCGGCACATGCGCAATATCGACGTGGCGCCGACCGTCATGCGGCTCCTCGGCACCACACCGCACCAGGTCGATGGCGAGGTACTGAGCGAGGTCCTGCGCTAGGATCCTTCGGCAAATGTCACGCGATGGACGCCAAGCCGGCGTCCATCGTTGTTTCCTCCATGTCCAGCCTACGGCGACCCCGTCGCCGTCCCCAGCAACTGCCGGAGCGGATTGAGCGGGCCGACAGGGATCAATTCGAAGCTCATCAGATGCGCCTGCCCAAGCGGCAATTTCTCCAGCATCTCGTGGGCCGCCGCGGTGTCGGTCATGTTCAGGATGAAGACCACGCCGGGACGTCCCTGCAGCGAGAACCACTGGTCGATCTTGCCATCCAGATGGAGCTTGACGGTCTCGCGGACCTCGCTCGGCAGGATCGCGCGCGCGGCCGCCGGGTCAACGCCCGGGTTCAGGGTCCCGATGGCAAGGATATGCGTGGTCGGTACCGGCGGGACTCCGGATTGGGCGCGAGCGACGCCCGCTGCCATCAAGCAGATGACCACTGCGGCGAAGCCGCAAACGAGAGCGTTCTTCATGCTGTGCTCCTTGTCAGTCGTTCGCAGAATGCGGTGCCGTCCGGACTGCTCCCTGCGCGTTGCAAGGAGCGGCTGCGCCAGCACCATGCTAGTTCGAATTCGCTGCGGACGCGTGTGATTTAAGCCCTTGAACGGTGTTGTGATCGTTTCCAAACGCCCTAGCCTTGCGGCGCGGCGCCGCGCTACATTGTACCCGTCGCGCGCCAATGCGCGGGGGAGACAATCAAGGTGCCGAAGAGCACAGCCAGAGCATGATCCGGAAAAGTGTGAAGCGGTTTTCCGAAAGGATCATGCTCAAACAAAGAGCCAAGACGGGCGGCATGACGGCTCCAGCGATAACGCCGATCCTGTCCACCGCGCCGGGCGCGCGCGGCTGGCGCGACTATGCGCTGCTCCTGGCGCTGGCCTGCTGCTGGAGCTCGACCTATCCGCTGACCAAGATCGGGCTCGGCTCGATCCCGCCGGTCACCTTCATCTCGGCGCGCTCGCTGGTCGCCGCGCTCTTCCTGCTCGTGGTGCTGAGGGTCCGCGGCATCCGCATCCCGACCGACATCAAGGCCTGGAAGCTGTTCGCCTTCCAGCAGACCATCAACTCGACGATCCCGTTCCTGGTGATCACCTGGGCGCAGCTCTACGTGCCGGCGTCCAACACCGTGGTGCTGGCCTCGACGACGCCGATCTTTGCCTTCCTGATCACCTGGGCGATCACGCGACACGAGCCGGCCTCGCCGCTCAAATTCGTCGGCGCGATCCTCGGTCTCGCCGGCACGGTCGCGATCATCGGCCTCGACGCGCTCTCGGGCTTCGGCAAGGAGATTGTCGCCGAGATCGCGATCCTGCTCGCCACCGTCTCGTTCGCCTGCGCCACGATCTTCGGGCTTCGTCTCTCCGACTATGACCCCATGGTGGTGGCCGCCGGCTCGCTCTTGTTCGGCGGCACCGTGCTGCTGCCGGTCGCCCTGATCGTCGACCATCCCTGGACGCTGCACCCGACACCGCAGGCGCTGGTCGCCACCGTCGTGATGGGCATCTTCTCGAGCGCGTTCGGCCTGATGCTGTTCTATATGTGCCTGACGCGGCTCGGCACGCTCACGACGAACGCGCAGGGTTACTTGCGGATTCCGATCGGCGTCGCGCTGTCGGTGATCCTGCTCGGGGAATCCGTGCCGTCGAACCTCGCGCTCGGCCTGCTGCTGGTCATGGCCGGCGTCGCCGCGATGACGGTGCCGGGCGAGGCGTATAAGCGCGCGCTGAGCCGATTGCAAAACCGCTAGCCTGTGTCGCGGCTCAGGCTGACAATTGCTTCTCGGCGATCGACAGCCATTCGGCCTGCGCATCGCGCAGGTACTTCGGTGCGCGCCGCATCTGGATCAACAGTTCGTTGAACACGATGCGCGCTTCGGCGGTGCGGCCGACCAGCTGCAACAACAAGCCATAGCGGACCCGCGCCTCGGCGCCCGGAAAATACTGCGACACCGCCTGATATTCCTCCAGCGCCTCGTCGAGCCGGCCCAGCTCGGCGAGCGAGCGGGCGTAGAGCAGATGCCCTTCGGCGGACTCGAAATCGGGCCAGCGCTCGCGCAACGCATCGAGCGTCGCCAGCGCCTCGGCCGGTAGCTTGCGGGCGAACTGGGCCTGCGCCTTGGCCAGTGCGTAGGCCGGATCGTCACCCTGCGGCAGTCGCAAGACGTGATCGTAGTGGCTCTCCGCCTCCTCGAAGCGCCCGACGGTCTGGCACTCCGCGGCCAGCGCTGCACGGTTGGCGATCGTGTCGGATGTCGCGAGCCGGTCGGACAGTTCGCGATACCGCTTCTCCGGATCGATACGGTTGGCGACGCGCTTGCGCGCCTGCGCGGCAGCCGGTCCGCCCCACCATTCCGGAACGAGCTCGACGACGATGTAGGCGAGTGCGCCGACCAGCGGCACCATCAGGATGATGAAGGCCCATGGCTGCAGGCGCCCGGTGCGCGAGGCGTGATAGATCAGCGTGATGTCGAGCAGCAGTACGACCAATGCAACGGGCATGCGAATTCCAGCGAACCAGACCAATCATCCAAATCGCTTCCGTCATAGCGTACCCGGCACGCTGCGACAATCCCAGGTTGCCACTCAAGCGGCGCTAGCGTGACGAGATTATGAAATGGAAGCGGCTATCCCTGCGTTGGTGTCTGCCGGAGCGGATCAGGTTCATGATCCGCGCGCATCGCGAAGCCGCTACTTCTTGTCGTCCGCGAGCAACGCGCGGTATTTCGCGACGTCACGGGTCACGAGCTGCTGCAGCACCTCGGGTGCGAGCTCATCGGCGTCGGGCGCAACGGTCGACAGCTCGACGAAGCGCTTCTTCACCGCCTCGCTCGCGACCGCGGTGCGCGCGGCGGCGTTGAGCTTGGCAATGATCTCGCCCGGGGTGCCCTTCGGCGCGAACAGGCCGTTCCAGCCCTGTGCCTCGAACTCGGCCAGGCCAGCTTCAGTCGAGGTCGGCAATTCCGGCAGCGAGGCGAGCCGCACGGTCGAGCCGACCACGACCGCCTTCACCAATTTGTCGTCGATCGCCTGCGACACCGAGGCAGCCGCATCGCAGACGCCGTCGATCTGGCTGCCGATCGCGTCCGTCAGCGCGAGCGCCGCGCCGCGATAGCCGACCAGCTGCACGTCGATCCCGGCGGCATGCACGAAGCTCTTGCAGATCAAGTAATTCGAGGAGCCGACGCCGGCATGGCCGAGATTGACCTTGCCTGGATTCTTCTTCGCGTAGTCGATGAATTCCTTGAGGTCCTTGGCCGGAAAATCCTTGCGCAACGCGACGATGCCGAAGGTCTTGGCGACCACGGCGATCGGCGCGAAGGAGTCGGGCGTGAACGACAGCTTTGGATAGATCGTGTAGGTCGCGGCATTGGTGCCGGCGTTGCCGATCGCGATCGTGTAGCCGTCCGGCTCGGCGCGCGCGGCGCGGGTCAGCGCGGTCGAGCCGCCGGCGCCGCCGACATTCTCGATGATGATGGTCTGGCCGAGCGCGGCGCTCATCTGGTCGGCCACTGCGCGGGCGATCACATCCGAGGTGCCGCCGGCCGTGAACGGCACGATCATCGTGATCGGACGCTTCGGGAAGTCCAGCTTCGAGGTATCTTGGGCGTTGGCCGCCGTCGCAAGCAGCAGGACCGCGGCTGTCGCCACGGCAAGGCACCTTCCAAACATGGTGGTTACGCCGCCTTGTCGAACTGCTGGACCAGCCCTGCGAACAGGCCGCGGCCGTCGGTGCAGCCCATGATCTCTTCGACGTGGTTTTCCGGATGCGGCATCATGCCGAGCACGTTGCCGCGCTCGTTGACGATGCCGGCGATCGAATGCGCGGCGCCGTTGAAGTTGGAGGTTTCGTCGACCACGCCCTCGGCGGAGCAGTAGCGATACAGCACCCGCCCGTCGCCCTCGAGCCGCTTCAGCGTCTCCTCGTCCGCCTCGTAATTGCCCTCGCCATGCGCGACCGGCACGCGGATCACCTGGCCGGCATTGTAGCCGCGGGTGAACGGCGTGTCGGAGCGCTCGATTCGCATATGCACGTCACGGCAGACGAATTTCAGCCCGGCATTACGCATCAGCACACCCGGCAACAGCCCGGATTCGCAGAGGATCTGAAAACCGTTGCAGACGCCGAGCACCAGCCCGCCCGAAGCTGCGAAGTCGCGCACCGCGTCCATCACGGGCGCGCGGGCCGCGATCGCGCCGCAGCGCAGATAGTCGCCATAGGAGAAGCCGCCGGGCACCACCACGAGGTCGGTGCCCTTGGGCAGCGCAGTCTCGGCGTGCCAGACCATCGCGGTCTCATTGCCGGATGCAAGCTTGAGCGCGCGCGCCATGTCACGCTCGCGATTGATGCCGGGGAAGACGAGGACGGCTGATTTCATTGCATCACCTGGTTTTGGGCGCCAGCACGAGCTTAACTGCGGCGGCAAACTTCGCGTAATTGTCGTTGCTGGCCTTTTCGTCACGCGCCGAGCTGATCAGGCTGGCGGAGCCCTGTCCGGCAAGCAGCAAGCCGCTGACCTGATACTCGCTTGCGCCGTTGGCTGTCACGGTCAGGCGCCGTGCCTTGAACATGCGCGGCCCCGCGGTGCCCTTGTCGCCATCAACGCCGAGCAGCGTAATGCGCTGCCCCGGCGTCCGCTGCTCCAGCGCCTTGATGATCTGCTCCTGCCCCTCGCGGAACTGGTCGAGCGTCATCTGTTTTCCGCCGGTATAATACCGGTAGCTCACCTTGGAGCCCGCACCGCAGGACGATTGCGCGCAGCGGAACATATGCACATCGGAGCCGCGGCGCTCGTAGCTCCATCCGCTGACCGTGAACGGCGGCGGCTGCGTCGTCGCGGCAGGCGCAGCCGGTTGAGCCGAGGCCCCGCCGATACCGGCTGCGGTCAGCAGGCCAACCAGGAGCGCTCCGACGAAGATTCGGTCACGGCGAGCAGCGGCGGGAGCGGCAGATGTCATTTGGCTCGCTCGCTAGCTCAGAACCTCGACCCGGTAGTTCTCGATCACGGTGTTGGCCAGCAGCTTGTCGGCGGCGGCCTTCAGCGCCGCCTCCGCCTTGGCCTTGTCGGTCGCAGCAAGCTCGATGTCGAACACCTTGCCCTGGCGAACGCTGGCGACGCCGTCAACGCCGAGCGATTTCAGCGCGCCCTCGATCGCCTTGCCCTGCGGATCGAGGATGCCCGACTTCAATGTCACAGTTACACGTGCCTTCACGGTCGCCCCTTAAGCTTAGCTCTTCACCAGCACCGGGCCGCTGCCGGCCGGCCGCTCGTTCTCGATGAGAATGCCGAGCCGCTTCGCGACCTCGGTGTAGGCTTCAAGCAGGCCACCCAGATCCCGGCGGAAACGGTCCTTGTCGAGTTTCTCGTTCGACTTGATGTCCCACAGCCGGCAGGAGTCCGGCGAGATCTCGTCGGCGACGATGATCCGCATCATTTCGTTCTCGAACAGCCGCCCGCACTCCATCTTGAAGTCGACGAGGCGGATGCCGATGCCGAGGAAGAGACCGGTCAGGAAGTCGTTGACGCGGATGGCGAGCGCCATGATGTCGTCGATCTCCTGCGGCGTGGCCCAGCCGAAGGCGGTGATGTGCTCTTCCGACACCATGGGGTCGTTGAGCTGGTCGTTCTTGTAATAGAACTCGATGATCGAGCGCGGCAGCTGGGTGCCCTCCTCGATCCCGAGCCGCTGCGACAGCGAGCCGGCGGCAACGTTCCGCACCACCACCTCGAGCGGCACAATCTCGACCTCGCGAATCAGCTGCTCGCGCATGTTGAGGCGGCGGATGAAGTGGGTCGGCACCCCGATGTCGTTGAGGTGCTGAAACAGGTACTCCGAAATCCGGTTGTTGAGGACGCCCTTGCCCTCGATCACCTGGTGTTTCTTGGCATTGAACGCGGTCGCGTCGTCCTTGAAGTGCTGGATCAGGGTTCCCGGCTCGGGGCCTTCGTAAAGCACCTTGGCCTTGCCTTCATAAATACGGCGTCGACGGCTCATTGGGATGTACCGTGTTTTGTTGAAATCCATGGATTTGGGTGCTCCGGATGACTTGGGGTTACGACCCACGACGGAGCTGCCGCGGAGGCCTGGAACCTGGGCAATCCAATTGGAAACAGAACAAGAACCATGCCTGTTGGCAACCTATCCGATTGGCCCATCCAGCACAATCGATAGTGCCCCCTCCGGGGCACTTATACCGCGCTATCAAAAGGGCCCGATTCCGCCTGTTTTGCCTGCGGCTTAACGGCTCGTTGTCTTGCCGATTCCTCCTATCTATCTAGGCACTCATCAGGGCTGCCGCAACGAGCAGCAGCCCGCCATTCATCAGGGGATTGGAACTTCGGCCATGAACGAATTCAACAAGCGCGAGGAAGGTTTCGAGAAGAAGTTCGCCCTCGACGAGGAGCAGAAGTTCAAGGCCGAAGCCCGCCGGAACAAGCTGCTCGGCCTGTGGGCCGCCGAGAAGCTCGGGATCACGGGCGATGCCGCCGGCGCCTATGCCAAGGAGGTGGTGGCCGCCGACTTCGAGGAAGCCGGCGACAATGACGTCCTGCACAAGGTTCTGAAGGACCTCACCGCCAAGGGCCAGGCCGTCACCGAGCGCGACGTCCGCGCCAAGATGGACGAACTGCTGGCCGTGGCTGCGGCTCAGGTGAAGGCGGGGGCGTAAGTCCCCGCGACAGCGATTCCCGACATCTATTTCAACGTGATCTGCATGCTCATCGAGCCGTTCACGTTGAAACCGTCCTGCTGCTGGCCGTATTGCCGGGCGACGTTGATATTGACGTTGATCGATTCGAGCCGGCAATCCTTCGCGATCACCTCGCGCAACAGGTCGCATTCGTGCGCCGCCATTTCATAGACGGTGCGGCGGGCGCGGTCGCGCAGCTTCTGTGCCTCCTCGCCGTCACCGCTCGGCCCCGGCAGGAACAGGTTGACGTTGCTTTGGACGCGGACCGTCCCTTCCTGGCGGATCGGAACGGGTTGCTCGACCAGGGTGATGCGCCCGCCCGGAGTTTGAGGGAAAGCAGGAGCCGTCAGGAGCAGCAGGCTGATGGCCGTTGCAGACAGGCGTGTCATCGAGGTCATGGCGGATCCTTGCACCGAGGGAACGTGACGGGTTTCTAACCACCTCCGGTTGCAACAAGACAAACCGCGGCCGGCAAAAACCCCGATGGCGCTTTATCTGATGTTAACGGTGACGTTGTGGCGACGGACGCGGCGGCTTCGCGGCCGGCGCGGCCGATTCCACCTTGCTGAAGTCAGTGCGGACGATGTCGAGCAGGCGGCGCGACGCGGCGCTGAGGAAGCCGCCATGCCGCGTGACGGCGACGACCTCGTGACTTGCGGTGAGATTGCCGACGCGAATCGCAGCGATCGAGCCGGCGCGCAGCTCCTCCGCCGCGTTGCTTCGTGACAGCAGGGCGATCCCGAGCCCGGCCTCGACCAGCCGCTTCTGCGCCGTGAGGCTGTCGACCGGCGTCCAGTCGACCTCGCCGAGCCCGTGGGTCAGGAACAGGGCGAACACGTGCGAAGCGGTGATCTCGCGCCGTCCGGGTACCTCGGGAAAGGCGATCCAGCGCTCGTCCCTGAGATCGGCAAGACGGCCGACCCGGCGTCCCGCCAGCGGATGGTCCGGCGCGCAGACCACCCCGAGCGGCTCGGCGAACAGCACCTCGCAATCGAGATCGCCCGAGCGGTCGCGGTCGTAGCGCAGCCCGATCGTCGCCTCGCCACGCCGGATCAGATCGCTGACCTCGGCACTGGTCGCGGTGCGCAGCGTCAGCGCGACATCCGGATGCCGGCGGGCAAAGCGCTTCAGCACCTTCGAGAGCCGCTCGCCCGCAAGCGTGCCGGTCACCGCCAGCGCCACCGGACCGGAATTGTCGCGCAGCAGCGCGCGCACCGCATTCTCGGCATCCTGTGCCGCCGCCACCGCGCGTTCGGCATACGGCACCATCACCCGCCCCGCATCGCTCAGCCGCGTCTTGCCGGCGATCCGCTCGAACAACGGCACGCCGAGCTCCTGCTCGAGCAGCGCGATGCGCCGCGAGATCGCCGGCTGCGAGCGGTGCAGCGCCTTCGCGGCATTCGAGATTCCGCCGCGGCGATGCACCACCAGGAACGTGTTGAGCGCGTCGCTGTCCATCCCTCACCTCATGCAAAAAGCTGATGATGTCGAGAGAAATAACAAATTTGTCTGATGGGCGAAACCGCCCTATCGCTGCTGCCAGTCGCTTTTTCCAATCATCAGGAGTTCACATGCGCACCCAGGCAGACAAGGCAGCACGGTTTCGCGAGCTGCATCAGCGCCCCGGCGCCTTCATCATCCCGAATCCCTGGGATGCCGGCACGGCGAAGCTGCTCGCGGCGATGGGTTTCGAGGCGCTCGCGACCACCAGCCTCGGCCTTGCCAACACGCTCGGCAGCGCAACCGTCAGCCTCGATGCCATCATCGAGAACTGCCGGGTGATCGCCGCCGCCACCGACCTGCCCGTCAATGCCGATCTGGAGAATTGCGGCGCGGACGATCCGAGGACCGCGGCAAAGGCGATCACCCGCGCCGCCGAAGCCGGCGCCGTCGCCGGCTCGATCGAGGACTCGACCGGGAATCCGCAGCGCCCTATCTACGACTTCTCGCTCGCGGTCGAGCGGGTTCAGGCCGCCGTCGAAGCCGCGCGAGCGCTGCCATTCCCATTCACGCTGACCGCCCGCGCCGAGAACTTCCTGCACGGCCGCAAGGATCTCGACGACACCATCAAGCGGTTGCAGGCGTTCGAGGCCGCCGGCGCCGACGTGCTGTATTCGCCTGGTCTGTATGACATCGGCACCATCAAGACCGTGGTCGCGGCCGTGAAGCGGCCGTTCAATCTCGTGATGGGCTTTGCCGATCCGACCCTGACGGTCGAGCAGTTGTCCGCCGCCGGCGTCAAGCGCATCAGCGTCGGCGGCGCGATGGAGCGTCACGCGCTGGCTGCGTTCCTGCGCTGTGCCCGCGAGATGAAGGATCAGGGATCGTTCAGTTTCGTGCGCGACATGGCGCCGGTGAAGGAGATAAGGGATATGTTTGCAGCTGGTCAGGCATGACCTAACCGCCGGCGGTCATCGCAGGGGCGCTGGCGACGAGCCGTTGGCCAGCGCGAAGCAGGCCGGCGCCGCCCCGGATCGCCCGAGGCGGCGGCTGCAAGGATCTGGTATGGTAGCGCCAACACCGCAAGTCCGGCCAAGGCGCCACCAGACCTGACGATTCGTCACAGGTCACGACTTGCAGGCAGCCTCGGGCAATGCCAAGAGAGCGGGATCATGTCCCAGGATCACATTTCCAACGTTCTCGCTGAACGTTACGCCTCACCCGCCATGCGCGCCATCTGGAGTGGCGAGGGCAAGGTTCGCCTCGAACGCGACTACTGGATCGCCGTGCTGAAGGGCCAGCGCGATCTCGGGATTCCGGTTCCGGACGGCGTGATCGAAAGCTACGAGCGCGTCAAGGACCAGATCAACCTGGCCTCCATCATGCAGCGCGAGCGCGTCACCCGCCACGACGTCAAGGCGCGCATCGAGGAGTTCTGCGATCTGGCCGGTCATGAGCACCTGCACAAGGGCATGACCAGCCGCGACCTCACGGAGAACGTGGAGCAATTGCAGGTCTACCGCGCCTTGCAGCTGGTCGAGACCAAGAGCATCGCCGCGCTGATTCGGTTTGCGAAGCGTGCGCAGCAATTGCGCGACATCCCGTTCACCGCACGCACCCACAACGTGGCCGCGCAAGTCACGACGCTCGGCAAGCGCATCGCCATGTTCGGCGAAGAAATGCTGCTGGCGCATCAGAGCCTGGTCAATGTGCTGCAGACCTACCCCGCTCGCGGCCTGAAGGGCGCAGTGGGCACCCGTCTCGACCAGATCACCCTGTTCAATGGCGATGCCGGCAAGGCGCGCGCGCTCGAGGAGCGCATCCTCGTTCACCTCGGCTTGCCGAAAGCGCTCGACGCCGTCGGCCAGGTGTATCCGCGCAGCCTCGACTTCCGTGCGGTCAGCGTCCTCACCGAGCTCGCCAGCGGTCCCGGCAACTTCGCCAAGACCATCCGCCTGATGGCGGGCCATGAGCTCACCAGCGAAGGCTTTGCCAAGGGCCAGGTCGGTTCCTCGGCCATGCCGCACAAGATGAACAGCCGCTCCTGCGAGCGCATCAATGGCCTGCATGTGATCCTGAAGGGCTATCTCGCCATGGCCGCAGGGCTCGCCGGCGATCAGTGGAACGAGGGTGACGTCTCCTGCTCCGTCGTCCGCCGCGTCATGCTGCCCGATGCCTTCCTCGCCACCGACGGCCTGCTCGAGACCTTGCTCACCGTGCTCGATCAGATGGAGGTGTTCGAATCCGTCGTCGCGACCGAGCTCAACCGCTATTTGCCCTTCCTGCTGACCACCACGGTCATGATGGAAGCGGTGAAGAAGGGCGCCGGTCGTGAAGGCGCCCATGAGGCGATCAAGGAGCACGCCGTCGCCGCCATTGGCGACCTGCGCACCGGCAAGATCGTGCAGAACGACCTGCTGCAGCGTCTCGCGGCCGACCAACGGCTTGGCTTGAGCGAAGCCGAATTGCAGCTCGTGCTCGAGCAGGGTCGCGCCAATTCCGGCGACGCCGGCGCCCAGGTCGACTACTTCGCCCAGCAAGTCGAAGCGCTGGCCCGCGCCAAGCCGGAAGCCGCGAGCTACAAGCCGGGTACGATCCTGTAGCGAATGGTGAGTAGCGAGTAGCGAATGGACAAGAATCCATTCGCTACTCGCGATCCGCCCTTCGTGTCCTTCACTCCTCCTTGAAGCCGTATTCCGGCACGTTGCCGCTGGCGCCGTAATATTTGTAGGGCAGGAACTTGCCCGACATCGTGATCTTGACGCGATCGCCCTTCGGATTGGCGACACGCTCCATCGCCATGTCGAAGTCGATCGCCGACATGATGCCGTCGCCGAATTCTTCCTCGATCAACGCCTTCCACGCCGGGCCGTTCACCATGACCATCTCGTAGAAGCGGTAGATCAGCGGATCGGTCGGCGGCATCGGCGTGCCGGCGCCGCGCATCGGCACCTCGTTGAGCATGGCGGTCTCGGCCTTCGACAGCCCGAACAGTTCGCCGGCATTCGCCGCCTGTGGTTTTGTCAGCTTCATCTGGCCGAGGATCGCGCCCACGATCAGCACTTCGGAATAGCCGCCGATCTTCTCGCAGATGTGCTTCCAGCTCCAGCCCTTCTCGCGCTTGATGTCGAGCAGCTTTTCGGTGAGGTCTTCGCGTTTCATGGGGTTTCCTCCTCAGGCTTCAGCGCGCAACGCTCTGCGCGGGATTGGGTTCGACGAGGCGCGGCGGCGAGACGATCACCGGCTCGCCGACGCCGGGCCGCACCGTCGGCACGTGGCGCGGATCGTGTTCGGTCACCTCAGCGGCAAAGCTCTTGCTGCGGCTAACCAGGAAATCGACGATATGGTTGCGCAGCGCATAGTAATAGGGATGGCGGTGCAGGTCGATGCGGCCGCGCTCCTTCGGCAGCGGGTTCTCGACGATCTCGGCCAGCACCGCGCCGGGCCCGTTGGTCATCAGGAAGATCTTGTCGGCGAGGAAGATCGCCTCATCCACGTCGTGGGTGATCATGAAGGTGGTCTGCCCGGTCTCCAGGCAGATGCGCCGCACCTCGTCCTGCAGCGTGCCGCGGGTCAGCGCGTCCAGCGCCGAGAACGGCTCGTCCATCAGCATGATCTTCGGCGTGATCGACAGCGCCCGCGCAATGCCGACGCGCTGCTTCATGCCGCCCGACAGCTCCGACGGGTGCTTGTGCTCGGAGCCGGTCAGCCCGACGAGATTGATGAATTTCTGCGCGTGGGCCCTGACCCGGGCGCGGTCCCATTTGCGCCATTTCGAGCTCACGGCATAGCCGACATTGCCGATCACCGTGCGCCACGGCAGCAGCGCATGGCTCTGGAAGATCACGGCGCGGTCGAGGCTGGTGCCCTCGATGCCCTGCCCGTCGACGATGACAGTCCCCTCGCTCGGCTCGTCGAGGCCGGCGAGGATGTTCAGCACCGTGGTCTTGCCGCAGCCGGAATGGCCGATCACGCAGCCGAACTCGCCGCGCGTCATCGACAGCCAGAAGTCCTCGAACACCGTGGTGGTGCCGCCGCCGGCGCCGGGATAACGCCGGGCGATTCCCTCGATGGAGATGAACTTGTCGGTCATCGCTACTCCGGAAACGTCACCATGCGCGTGAAGCGCGCCAGCACCTGGTCGAGCAGCATGCCGACGAGGCCGATCAAAAGGATCGCGATGATCACATTGGTGATCGACAGATTATTCCACTCGTTCCAGACGAAATAGCCGATGCCGGTGCCGCCGACGAGCATCTCGGCGGCGACGATCACGAGCCAGGCGATCCCGATCGAGATCCGCATGCCCGTGAGGATCGTCGGCGCCGCCGCCGGCAGGATCACGGTGAAGGCGCGCCTGATGGTGCCGACCTCGAGCGTCCGCGCAACGTTGATCCACTCCTTGCGCACGCCGGCGACCCCAAACGCGGTGTTCAACAGCATCGGCCATACCGAACAGATGAAAATGACAAAAATCGCCGAGATCGAGGAATCCTTGATGGTGTAGAGCGCGAGCGGCATCCAGGCCAGCGGCGAGATCGGCTTGAGCAGCTGGATGAAGGGATCGAGCGCTCTGCTGAACAGGGGCGACATGCCGATCATGAAGCCGAGCGGGATCGCGACGACGACCGCGATGAGATAGCCGAGCCCGACGCGCCCGATCGAATAGGCGAGCTGGATGCCGAGCCCCTTGTCATTCGGCCCATTGTCGTAGAACGGCCGCTTCAGATGCTCCCACAGCTTGGCACCGACATCGAGCGGCCCGGGCATCGCCGACTTGCCCTGCGTCGCGGTCAGCCCCATCAGCCTGGCGTATTCGGGGCTCATGGCCGCCGTTGTGCCGCTGCTGCGGGTCGCGAGGTGCCATGAGCCGAGGAAGACGGCGAGCAGTGCGATCGAGACGATGGCGGCGCGGAGACGGAGGGAGAGCGTCATCGCGCGCACTCTTTCAACCCGTCTTCCCGGCGAAGGCCGGGACCCATACGCCGTGCTCTCACCGTGAGGCACGCGGGGAGACGCCGTGCCCAATCATTGGCGGTAGTGGTTATGGGTCCCGGCCTTCGCCGGGACGACGTGGATAGGTAGGCGCGCCCCCTCACGACGACTTCCTGATCTTGAAGCTCGCGAGATAATCGTCGGGCTTGGCCGGATCGAAAGTCTTGCCCATCACCGAGAACGACTTGTACGAGCTCGTCGGCGGCGTGAGCCCCATCTCGGCCATCACCTTCTTGGTGTCGGTGGCGAGATAGACCTGCTCGGCGACCGCCTTGTAGTCGACGTCGCCCTTGATCTGGCCCCAGCGCTTCATCTGCGTCAGCATCCACACCGCAAAGGACTGCCAGGGGAACGGATCGAAGTCGACGCGTTTCGGATCGGTCTTCACGCCGCCGAGGCCGTCGGCATAGGTGCCGGTCAGGACCTGCTCCAGCACCGTCACCGGCGCGTTGATGTAGTTGGCCGGCGCGATCGCCTCCGCGATCTGCTTGCGGTTCTCGGCCTTCGCAGCAAAGCCGGTGGCGTCCACGATCGCGCGGGTCAGCGCCGCGAAGGAGTTCGGCGCCGTCGTGATGAATTCGCGGCTCGCGGCAAAGCTGCAGCAGGGATGGCCGTCCCAGATCTCCTTGGACAGGATGTGCAGGAAGCCGACACCGTCATAGATCGCGCGCTGGCAGATGTTGTCGGGCGCGAGGAAGCCGTCGATGTTGTCGGCGCGCAGATTGGCGACCATTTCCGGCGGCGGCACCGAGCGGAGCTGCACGTCGGTATCCGGATCGAGCCCGTGCTCGGCGAGATAATAGCGCAGCAAATAATTGTGCATGGAGTAGTCGAACGGAATGGCGAACTTCATGCCTTTCCAATCCTTCGGATCGCGCTTGTCCTTGTGCTTGATGGCAAGCGTGATGCCCTGCCCGTTGATGTTCTCGATCGCGGGCACGGTGAAGGGTATCGCGTTGGCGCCAAGGCCGAGCGAGATCGCGATCGGCATCGGCGCCAGCATGTGGGCAGCGTCGTATTCCTTGTTGATGGTCTTGTCGCGAATGACAGCCCAGCCGGCGGTCTTCACCACCTCGACGTCGAGGCCCTGCCTGGCATAGAAGCCGAGCGGCGCCGCCATGATGATCGGAGTGGCGCAGGTGATCGGGATGAAGCCGACCTTCAAATCCTTCTTCTCCGGTGGTCCGGCGTCGGCGAACGCCTCCGTCGCCGTCTTCAGCGGGACGAACTGCGACAGTGCGGCAAGCGCGGTCGCAGCGCCAACCGATTTCAGGAAGGCGCGGCGCGCGACATCCTGCGGAAACACGGCCCGCATCACCGCCGACGCTACGATGCCTTCGTAGCGCTTCTGCTCGCTGAGATCGGCGACCGGCTCGCAGCGCGGCGTGCGCGCGGCACGCACATGCTCGGCGGCTGAGCGATGCCGGCCACAGGCGCAGCCGGATCGCAGGAGCGCGCGGTCGGCGTCGAAGGGATCATCAAAGGTAGACATGCTGCGCCCCATTGTCGCACCGAACCAAGAAGAGCTCCGCGATCCCGTGCATTGATCGGCGTCCGGCCGCGTTTTGCGCCGCCGGACGCCGACAAACATGCAGGTTCTATGCCGCCTTGTCCGTGACGACAGCCGCGGTCGGCAGGCCTTCATCGATCGGCAGCGACGGGTCGCGCGACCATTCGTTCCATGAGCCGAAGTACATCCGCACGTCCTTCACGCCGGCGTTCTTCAGCGCCAGGAAGGTGTTCGAGGCGCGCGCGCCCTTGAAGCAGTAGAGATAGACCGGCGTGGTCTGCGAGATGCCGACGGTGGCGCACTCCGCCAGGATCTCGTCCTTCGACTTGAAGCGCGGGCCTTCGCCGGTCGGCTTCATCATCCGGTACCATTCCAGCCAGACGGCGCCGGGGATGCGGCCCTTGCGCGGGCAGAAATCCTTGCCGTAGGGCGAGGAGCTCTCGCCGATCCACTCGTCGACATCGCGCACATCGAGGATTGCGACGCCGGGCTTGCCGACCGCGGCCAGCATTGCCTTGGCGTCGATCATGATGTCACCGGCCTCCGGCACGATCGCAAAGGAGGCCTTCGGCGGCACCGTCACGTCGGTGGTGACCGGCAGATCGGCGGCTTTCCAGGCATCGAAGCCGCCATGCAGCACCTTCACCTTGGGATAGCCGAGCATCGTCAGCAGGTAATAGCCGCGGCAGGACTGGCCGAAGCCGGAATTCATCGACTGCTCGTAGATCACGGCGGTCTCCTTGCCGGAGAGACCGGCGGCGCCAAACGCGTCGGCGAACTTGGTCTTCAGCTCGTGGATGCCTTCCGGCGTCGAAGTCGCTAGGAATGTGAAGATGTCATGCACGTTGACGGCACCGGGCAAATGGCCGGCCGCATAGGCATCCGGATTCCGCGTGTCGATGATGACACATGGTTCTTTCTTGACGAGCTCGGCAAGTTCGCCGGCGGTGATCAGAACGTCCGTCATGGCAGCCTCTCCTGTTTGTGGTTGCAGTTGTGGTGGTCCCGAACCTGTTTGAGCATGATCTCCGCGCAAACGCGTTCCGCGTTTGTCGCGAGGGAAAACCGGTTCCCACTTTTCCGGATCATGCTTCAGCCGTCCGCCAGCATCTTGCGCAGCTGCTTGGTGGCGGGCGTGACGATCGCGACGAAATAGGCTTCGCGCAGCCTGCGCTGTGCGCGATGGCTCATCAGGTAGCCGCGCGCGCCGCAATGGAGCATCGCCGCATGCGCGAACGCGACGCTGGCATCGCCGATCCGCAGGCGCAGCGCGACGACACGGCGCCAATAGCTGTCATCGGTGTTGTAGGGATCGCTTGCCAGCGTCATCGCCTCCTTCTCGAACTCGGCATAGAGCTCGCGGAATTGCAGCGGCTGCTGCGGCAGATAGCGGTTGACGTGACCGAGCGGTGCATGGACCTCGTCCATGATGTTGATGCAATCCTTCATCAGCCCGAGGCCCATGCCGGCCTGCAGCAGGATGAAGCCGGCGCGGATCTTCTTGACGAACGGCGCAGCCGGCTCGGCCAGGATCAGTTCGTCCGGCACGAACACGTCGCGGAACTGGACGCCGTAGGTGCCGGTGCCATCCATCGCCAGGAACGGCTTGCACGGCGTCAGCGTGATCGCGGGATCGGAGCAATCGGCAAGAAACATCACTGTGCTGCCCGACTCGCCGTTGGTGCCCTCGTCCTCGCGCTCGAAGATCGTGCCGAAGTAATGGTCGGGCCCGAGATTGGACACCCAGGGCAGCGCGCCGCGGACAATGTAGCCGCCATCGACCTTGCGGCCTTTCAGCTTCAGCCGCTCGATGCCGAAGAAGCTCTTCATCGGGTTGGAGAGCCCGGTGCCGCCGAGCGCACGCCCGCTGGAGAAGCAATTGCCGAAGCGCGCGGCGAGCTTCATGTTGGTGGAGTTGGCGACGTACCAGACCAGCGTGTTCTGGCACCACGCCATGAAGGCGGTGGCGCCGCAGACCTCGCCAAGCGCGGCCATCGACTGGATCGCCCAGCGCAGGTCGGCAGGCCCCTCCTGCGGCACGTGGCTGCTCCACGCGCCGACCTTGCCGAGCCGGCGTAGGAATTCGCCGGGATAGACCGAGCCGGCATCGATCGCGGATGCGAGCGGTGCCAGCTCCTGACGGGCGAGGCGCGCGACCTCGTCCGTGATCGTCGGTGCGGGATCTTGAGCTGCGACCCGCGATAAAGCCAGTGAACCCATGGTTGGTCTCCGCACCTTGAATTGCCGGTCGAGCCTTACGCGCTGACCTCGAGATTGACGGGGCGGGTGAAGGTGTTGGCGACCGGCGACCACTTCTTCACATGCGCCACCAGCGCGTCGATCTCGGTCTGCGCGACACCCTCGCATTCCATGTCGACCTTGACGCGGACATCGGTGAAGCCGACCGGCTTCTCGCTGACGTCGCCGGTGCCCCACACCGCGGTGATGTTGAGATCGCCCTCGAGCTCGAGTTCGAGCTTGTTGACGATCCAGCCGCGATGCACCGCGTTGGCGTGCAGGCCGACCGCAAGGCAGGAGCCGAGCGCGGCGAGCGAGGCCTCCGACGGATTGGGCGCGGTGTCGTCACCGAGCAAGCCCGGCGGCTCATCGACGATGTAGGGCGCGAGGTTGCGGATGTAGTTGGCATGACGGAACTTGCCCTCGGCCACCGTTCTGCACTTCAAGGTCTTGATGACCTTCGGGTTGGCCTTGCCGTTGGCAATCAGCTGCTCGAGCCCGCCTCTATCGATCGGCGCGAGGCAGCCGGTCAGTGCGGTTTTTTGAGCGACAGCGGTCATCAGTTTTCTCCCTGGGAGCGATGGATTGGGTCAGGATACCGAACGGTCTGTTTCCTGCACGAAGCGTGCCAGTCCCGCCCCAAATCAAAAGGCGAAATCCCGCAGACGCTTAGCTGTGCCTGCCTGCGGATTGATCAGGGCGCGGCTGCTCAAACGCGGTGCATCTGCCGCGCCGCAGCGATTATTTTGAGCGCAGGACGGCGCACATGCCCGCCCCCGTGAAGATGCGGCTTGATGATTTCGCCGCGCTCCGATTTACTGCCGCGCATGGTCAAATCGATTGCGAAGAAAAAACCTGCCGCCGCGTTCGCCGTTGGCGACGACGAATCCGCGCGCGGCCGCCTGCTCAACGCGGCGACACATCTGTTCTGCAAGAACGGCATCAACGCCACTGGCATCGATGCGATCATCGACGAGGCCGGAACCGCCAAGACCACGCTCTACAAGCTGTTCGGCTCGAAGACCAACCTGGTCCACGCCGTGCTGGAAAGCGAAGGCAAGCAGTGGCGCGAGTGGTTCATCGGCGCGATCGAGGCCGGCGGCGGCGATCCGCAGACCAAGCTGGCACGGATCTTCCCCGCCCTGAAGAGCTGGTTCGCCGAGGAGCGCTTCTACGGCTGCCCCTTCATCAACGCGGTCGCCGAGCACGACAAGGACGCCAAGCAGTTCCGCAACATCGCGCTGAAGCACAAGAAGGTGGTGCTGGCGCATATCGAGAAGCTCGCCGGCGAGATGGGCGCGACCGAACCGGCCGTGCTCGCGCACCAGCTCGCGCTGTTGATCGACGGCGCCATCGTCGCCGCCATGGTGTCGTGCGATCCCGGTGTCGCCGACACCGCGGGCCTCGCCGCCAGCAATCTGTTCGCGCCGGCCAAGCTGAAGAAGGCGAAGCGCACGGGCCGCGCGGACGAACTTATGGCAGTCTAGGCGCCGCGATGGAGCGACGCCCCCGATCACCTCGTTGCCCGCCTTGATCGGCACGCCCGCCCGAAACTCAACCGCCGGCCGAACGGACCGTCGCGACCAACGGCCGCATCGCAGCCTCCGGCATCGGTATTCGGCGGCGCGATCGCCCGCCGGATTTACCTGTCGTCAATCACACCGGGCGATCCGCCGCGGCCTTAAACGCCTGTTAGCTCCGGCCGGGTCAGTTGCCACGTGAAAGTACGGGGCAAGAACAATGCAGTCCGAAAAAGGACGATACAGCCAGCCGCGCTGGGGCGTGACGCGCTGGCTCGCCGATGCGGGTCCGGGCGTGCCCGATGACATCCGCTCGGCGCTGATCGGGGATCTCTATGGCTCGCTGCCGGTGTTCGCGGCCGGCGCGGTCAATACGGTCGCCGTCGCAGCCGTGATTGCGATCCGCGAGCCGACCGCGCCGTTCATCGCCTGGGTCATCCTCGAACTCGTCATCTGCCTCTCGCGACTGACGGTGCTCGTGGCTGCGCATCGCGCGGCACGCGAAGGGCGGCCGACGCCGACCGACCTGCACCTCGTCCTCGCGGTCGCCTGGAGCGCCAGCGTCGGCTTCGGCATCCTGATCAGCCTCGCAAGCGGCGATTGGGTGGTTGCGATGCTGGCCGCGCTGTCGGCGGCGGCGATGGTCGGCGGCATCTGCTTCCGCAACTTCAGCGCCCCGCGCCTTGCCGGAACCATGATCCTGCTCAGCCTCGGTCCGATCGTCCCGGGCGCGGCGCTGGCCGGCGAGCCGCTGCTGTTCATCGTGTTCCTGCAGGTGCCGATGTATCTCGCGGCGATGACGGTCGCGGCCTTCCGCCTCAACAAGATGCTGATCGCGACCATGCGCGCCGAGCGCGAGAACGGTCATCTTGCCCATCACGACACCCTGACCGGCCTGCGCAATCGCGCCGGTTTCGTCGCCGCGCTGAATACGAAGCTCGCGGCTCCGGCCGGACATGGCAGGCCGTTCGCGCTGCTGTTCCTCGACCTCGACAGTTTCAAGCCGGTCAACGACACCTATGGCCATGCGGCCGGCGACCAGGTCCTGATGCTGGCCGCCGAGCGGCTGCGGCGCGCTCTGCCCGAGACCGCGGTGATCGCGCGGCTCGGCGGCGATGAATTCGTGGTGCTGGCGAACGGCGCCACCGCCGAGCAGGCGCTCGGGATCGGCCAGCGCATCATCCAGGCCGTCACGATGCCGTACCGGCTCGCCGACGGCATCTTCGCCAAGGTCGGCGTCAGTGTCGGCGTCGCCGTGTCGCCCGAGCACGGCACCGAGGCCGAGGAGCTCCTGGCCGTTGCCGATGCCGCGCTCTACGAAGCCAAATCGGACGGCAAGGCACAGTGCCGCATGGCGTCCGTCGCCACCAATGTCGCGGCGCTGCGCCGGCTGACGAAAATGGACCCCACGCCGGCTCTCGATCGCGGCGCCGCCTGAGACGAAATCCGGCAGGCCCAGCAACCGGCAAACGCCGTCAGTGTCTTGTGTCGAGCTTGCGCAATTCGGCATTGGCTGGCGCCCATTCGACGTAGGTCTTCGGGCATCCGTCCACGGCGAGGCGAAGCAGCCGCACGGCCTCGTCAGTCGCACCTTTCGCCAGCGCCAGCTCACCACCATAGAAATACGCTTCGCAGAGCTGCCCTCGCATCCTGACCTGATTGGCATCGTCGGCGGCCTTCACGACATCCTCCAGCGTTGTAGCGCCGAGGAACAGGCGAACGATCGGCGCCGGCCAATTCGACAGGTCAAGCCGCCCGGAGGCCTCATCAAGTCCGCTCGGTTGGCCGGTCTTCTGGCGCACGAGGTCGAGCCAAAGCTGCGTGTAGAGATTTTTCCGGTCGAGCTCGCCTGCGCGGACGAGATCGTCGCGCGCCTCCGGCAAGAGGCCGCCCTGGAAATGAGCGACCGCGGCCACACGGTAGAGACCGGGGGCATCTGGAGCCAGCTGGATCCCCTGCTTGATATCGGATAGCGCGCGTTCGAGGTCGCCACGCGCGAGAAACACGGCGGCACGGCCTTCATAGGGTCCGGGAGTTTTCGGACTAAGCTGGATAACCTGATCAAAGTCTGCCAAGGCAAGCTCAAAATCACCCTTGGCGACGTGCGCGTGGCCACGACAGAGCAGCCCAGCAGCCGCCCCGCGCTGCCCGCCGATCGCGATCGCCCGATCGCAGTCGGCAAGGGCACGGTCCGGTTCGTCCTTGAAGTCGTAGGCCCGTCCGCGACCGACATAGGCGTCGACATTGTCCGGATGAAGTGCAATGACCTGGCTGTAGTCGGCGATCGCGCTATCGATATCCCTCCTCATTATATGGGCGGCGGCGCGTGTCAGGTACGCACCGGCGTCCTTTGGATTGAACTGGATGGCCTGGTTGAGGTCGGCCAGCCCAAGTGCAAAATCGCCGTTGGTGATACGCACCCTGGCGCGGCAGATGAGCCCGGCGCCAGCGCCCCGCTCCGGGCTGATCTCGATCGCGCGATTGCAGTCGGCGATGGCACGGTCCGGTTCGCCCTTGAAGTCGTAGGCCAGCGCGCGGCCGAGATATGCGGCGACATTGGCCGGATGAATGAGAAGCACCTGCCCATAATCGGCGATTGCGCGGTCGGCGTCTCTTTTCATGATATGGGCGCCAGCCCGTCCCAGGTACGCGTAGGCATCCTTTGGATTGAGTTCTACCGCTCTGCCGAAGTCGGTAAGTGCCTCATCGACATCGCCCTTCCGTTGGTACGCCCATGCCCTGCGCACGAAGGCGATCTGATTGTTCGAATCGTGCTCGATGACATGCGTGTAGTCTGCGATTGCCCGGTCCACCTCGCCCTTTTCAAGCAGGAACATGGCCCGCCGAAAATAGGCAAAGGTCGTACCTTGCAGATTGCCTGGTGTCGCCTCGATCACGGCCGTGCAACCTGCGATGCGATCATCCGGGCTGATATTTGCGGTCCCGTTGCATTTGGCCGCCTGCGAAGACTGGGCGCGGACCGTTGGAATTGGCGCCAGCAACACGCCAAGCACCATCATCAACGCCTTGGCGGCGAATACACACTTCAACTGTTTCGTCACGTCGTCCCCCGCGCCCACTAGGGACTATTAGCAAAGCTCGCGCTTGCAACACAACCCTCCGTTGCTTAAGCGGCAACGGGCGAGTTGGTGACGTGCTCCGCGCGGCAACGCGCGAAGCCGCCGCGCTACAGATCGAAGTTCGTCGGCAGCATCACGACGTCGCGGATGGTCATGCCGCGCGGCCGGGTCAGCATGAACATCACGACCTCGGCGACTTCGCTCGCCTCCAGCAGGCTGCCCGCCGCCTTGGCCTCCTCGAGCTTCTCCGTCGGCCAGTCCGCGAGCAGCGCGCTGATCACGGGCCCGGGCGAGATCGAGCCGACGCGGATGCCGTGCTTGAACACCTGGCGCCGCACCGTCTGCACGAAGCAGTTGATCGCCCATTTCGACGACGCATAGACCGGCTCCCACGGCGTCGGGAAATGCGCGGCGAGCGAGCTCGTCACGATGATGTCGCCGGTGCCGCGCGCGATCATGTGCGGCAGCACGTCGTGCACGTTCTTCATCACGACGTTGACGTTGAGGTTCAACATCCGGTCGATCGCGCTGGTGTCGGCATCGACGAGATCGCCGCCGACATAGATCCCCGCATTGGCGTGCAGGATGTCGAGCTGGCCGGCCTTCTCGAGGATTTTTGGCAGCAGCGTCGCGCAGGCTTTCGGGTCGAGCAGGTCGATGACCAGCGGGATCACCGCATCGCCATGCTTGCCGGCGAGCGCTTGCAGCGCGGCCGCGTCGCGGTCGACCATCACCACGCGCGCGCCCGCAGCCAGCATCGCCTCGCTGCTCGCAAGTCCAATGCCTGACGCCGCCCCGGTCACGGCCGCGACCTTGCCTTCCAATTGCTTCGCCATCGTCTCCACCCTGTCCGGTCAGTGCGGCACGCATGGCAACACATCGCGGCCGCGATGTCAGCTCCCATGCGATGAACGGCGGCGCGCATGTCTGTCACATGCGGAGCATTGGCGGTCGCGTAGCGAAGCGGCGACGCAGCCATTTTGCCGCCGGTCCGGCCGGCCGCTGCTTGTGCCAGACCACCTCGAGCGCGACGGGATGCGCGCCCTCGTCGAATTCCAGTTCGGGAACGGCCAGTTCGTCGGCAATTTGCGAGCTCGCCATGATGTGGGCCGGGATCAGCGCCCAGCCGACGCCCTGCTTGAGGATCTGCAGGATCACCCAGTGACTCTCGACCCACCACACCTCCGCTGCGACACGGAGCCGGTGCCGCTCGGTACCTTCGTTGCGCACCGTGACCATGATCTGGCGATGCCGCTTCAGCTCCTCCCAATCCACCCGCCCATGCGCCAGCGGATGGTTCTTGCCGCAGACGAGTTGCAGCGGCACCCAGCCGATGGTCTTGAAGCCGAGTTCGGGCGGCAGATGCTCCTGCCGCCACATCACGCCGACATCGGCCTTGCCGTCGAGCACGAGGCGGCTGACGTCCTCCATGATCGGAAACAGCAGCTCCACTTCGACATGAGGAAAGCGCTTGGCGAATTCCGCAAACAGCTCGCCGACCGCGCTCTCCGGATAGAGCTCGTCGATCGCCGCCACCAGCCGCTTCTCGACATGCGCCTCGAAACTGCTGGCAACACCGATCAGATGCTCGCGACGATCGAGGATCAGTCTTGCTTCCGGCAACAGCCGCGCCCCGGCTTCGGTCAGCACCGGGTTGCGCCCGGTCCGATCGAACAGCGCAATCCCGAGGTCGATCTCCAGATTGGCGACGTGGGTGCTGACGGCCGATTGGGCTTTCTTCAGCAGCCGTGCCGCACCGGAGAACGAGCCCTGCTCGGCCGCCGCCACGAAGGATTCGAGCTGGTCCATGGAGACGGCCATCTATCTCTTTTCCAGATATTATCTAACTTTCTAATCCCACAATATCAGATAGAAACCCGGTCACAACGACAGAAAGGGTTTCAAAATGTCTATGCGTTCCTTCTCCGACCGGATCAGGCACGCAGTCCTGTTCGAACTGATCGGTATCGCCATCTTCACGCCGGCGGCCGCCTGGCTGTTCAATCAGCCGGTCGCCCATATGGGCGTCATCGGCGTCGTCTCGGCGACGGTGGCGACGATCTGGAACTTGCTGTTCAATCTCGGCTTCGACCACGCGCTGGTCCGCGTCACCGGCCGTGTCATCAAGACGATGCCGATCCGTGTCGCGCACGCGATGCTGTTCGAGGCCGGCCTGATCGTGCTGCTGATCCCGTTCGTCGCCTGGTATCTCGGCGTCTCACTGTGGGCCGCGCTGATGATGGATATCTCGATCGTCGCGTTCTATCTGGTCTACGCGTTCGTCTTCAACATCGCTTACGACCGCGTGTTTCCGGTGCGCGAGCTCAGCGCGCACGGTCGCACGGCAAGCCGGGCCCTCCCGGCCTGATCGGCCTAGGTGCCCCGGCGCGGCGCTTCGGATCATTTGATCTGTCGCGCCGCGCCGGACCCTGACACCGCAGCAATATTCCTAATGGTAGCGACTGCGCACAAGTTCCGCTGTGCCGCGCTCATACACTGGCTTGATCCGGTTCGGGCGCGGTACGATGCTTGAAGCCGACATGCCCGTCAGAGGCTGCCAAACGGCCAACAATGCCAAAACGGCCAACAAGAAGAAGCGGAGGACTACATTGACCAGCAACTCGCCCCAGCTCACCCGCCGTCATCTCATCAAGGGCACTGCTGCCACATCGGCCACGCTGCTGCTCGGCAAGCCCGCGATTGCCAAGGGCAAGACCGAGATCGTGATCGGCAACATCGACGCCTATTCGGGACCGGCTGCGGTCTATTCGTCGATCGGCCGCACGCCCGGCGGCTATTTCAAGATGATCAACGAGCAAGGCGGCATCAACGGCCGCATGATCAAGTACATCACCTATGACGACGCCTACAGCCCGGCCAAAACCGTCGAGCAGGCGCGCAAGCTGGTCGAAGGCGACGAGATCGATGTGCTGTTTGCGCCGCTCGGTGCACCGACCAACGCGGCGATCATGAAGTACATGAACCAGAAGAAGGTCCCGCACCTCTTCATCGCCTCGGGCGCCACCAAGTTCGGCGACTACAAGAACTTCCCCTACACGATGGGTTTCCAGCCCTGCTACCAGATCGAGGGCCGGGCCTTCGCGCAGCATGTCCTGTCGACTCAGAACGACCCCAAGATCGGCATCGTCTACCAGAACGACGATTTCGGGCGCGACGTGCTGAAGGGTTTCAAGGACGGACTTGGTGCCAAGACCTCTGCAATCGTGGCGGAGCTGTCCTATGAGACCGCGGATCCTACCATCGACAGCCAGGTGGTCCGCTGCAAATCCGCCGGCGCCAACGTGTTCATGAGCATGACCACGCCGAAATTCGCCGCGCAAGGCATCAAGAAGATCGCCGAACTCGGCTGGCAGCCGGCGCATTACATCGGCAACAACGCTTCCTCCGCCGGCTCGACACTGAAGGCCGCAGGCTTCGACGTGTCCAAGGGGATCATTTCCAGCGCCTATCTGAAGGATCCCGTCGATGCCGCCTGGGACAGCGATCCCGCCATCCAGAAATGGCGTGCCTTCCTCGACAAATACGATCCGGCCGCGGCCAGGAACGACATCTATGCGGTCACCGGCTATCTCACCAGCCAGATTCTGGTTCAGGTGCTCAAGCAGTGCGGCGACGACGTCTCGTCGGAAAACATCATCAAGCAGGCGGCAAATCTCAGGGATGTCGAATCCGACATGCTGCTGCCGGGCATCAAGATCAACACCTCGCCGACCGACTATTATCCGCTCGAGCAACTGCAACTGACGCGCTTCAGCGGCGAACGTTACGAGCCGCTGGGCCCCGTGATCGACAGCGGCATCTCGAAGGCTTGATCGTCCACGGCGTTCCGCGAAAACCAGCGCCGCATGCGCGAACCGTCTCGCAGTTGCCATCGGCCTTTCATCGGCCGATGATGCGCGAAACAGATCCGAGCCAACCGGGAGGAAGTGAATGCGTGGACGCCGTGTGCTGATGGCATCCTTCGTGTCGCACGGCGTGCGTCACATCTTCGGCAATCCCGGCACGACCGAAACGCCGCTGCTCGACAGCCTGCCGGCATTCCCCCAACTCGAATACATCATGGCGCTGCATGAAGGCGTCGCCGTCAGCGCCGCCAGCTTCTATGCGCAGGCATCGGGACGCGTCACCGTTGCCAACCTGCACGTCGCGCCCGGCCTTGGCAACGGTATCGGTTCGCTCTATGGCGCGCTGAAAGCGAATTCGCCCGTGGTCGTGACGGCGGGTCAGCAGGACACGCGTATGCGGCTCAACAATCCGCTGCTCGGCCACGACCTCGTTGCGATGGCAGCGCCCGTGACAAAGTGGAGCGTTCAGATCGAGCGCGCCGACGAGATCGCTCCGATCGTGCGCCGCGCGTTCAAGGTGGCGACCGATGCGCCGCAAGGCCCGGTGTTCGTATCGCTCCCGATCGACGTCATGGATCAGGAGACCGCGGTCGATGCATCGACGCCGGACAATCTGTGGCGGTCGACACGCCCCGATCCGGCAGGCATCGAAGCGCTGGTCGCGCTGCTTCTGAAGTCAGGTAATCCAGCCATCATCGCCGGCGATGACGTCGCGAGATCCGGCGGCGAGCAGGCGTTGGTCGCACTTGCGGAAACGATCGGTGCGACCGTTTGGTTCGAAGGGTTGCGGCATCACGCGCCCTTCCCGACCAGCCATCCGAGCTATCGTCAGTCGCTCCCTGGCGACGCCCGGCAGGTGCGCAAGGTGCTCGGCGATACCGATCTCGTGCTGCTGATCGGCGGCCCGTTCTTCGAGGACATCTGGTTTGCGCCTGATAACCACGCTCCCCACGGCGCGTCCGTGCTCCAGATCGAAGCCTCAACCGAGCGTCTCGCGCTCAACAACCGGCTCGATGCCGGCATCGTCGGTGACATCGCCGTCAGCATCAGTGCATTGACGGAAGCGCTGCGTGCCAAGGCGAGCGCGGACTTCAGGCAGGCTGCGCAAACCCGCAACGCAGCGCTGGCCGAACTGCAAGCGAAAGAGAAGGAAGCCTATCGCGCGCGCGTTGAGAAGAGCTGGAACCGCGAGCCGAGCTCGATGCCGCGCGTCACCGCGGAACTGCGTCGCGGGCTGCCTGACGATGTGGTCATCGTCGATGAGAGCATCACGGCGAGCCTCGATCTCGCGCGCGCCTTCGACTATCGCGGCTTCGGCGATTATTTCGGCGGACGTGGCGGCGGCATCGGCCAGGGTCTTGCCGGCGCGATCGGCGTCAAGGTCGCGATGCCGGATCGTCCCGTTGTCGCGATCTCCGGCGACGGCTCGGCGATGTATGCGATCCAGGCGCTATGGACCGCCGCGCACCACAAGCTCGCGATCGTGTTCGTGGTGCTGGCGAACCGCGAGTACCGCATTCTCAAGCACAATGTGGACGTCTGGCGACAGAACTTCGAAGCCGGCACCCAGCATCCCTATCAGAACATGGATATCACCGGTCCCGCGCTCGACTTCGTGCATCTCGCGGCCGGCATGGGCGTCGAGGCGGTCAGGGTCGAGAAGGCGGACGACATCGCCGGCGCAGTCGCAAAGGCTGTCGCGGCGCAGCGCCCGTACCTCGTCGAGATCGCAATCGAAGGCAAGCGCTAGAGGAGCTTCTGATGGCAGGCATTCTGGACGGGAAGGCTGCGTTGGTGACGGGCGGCGGCTCCGGCATTGGCCGGGCAACAGCGATTGCCATGGCGCGCGAAGGCGCGCGCGTCGCGGTGTCGGATCTCTCGAAGGATGGAATCGAACAGACGGTCGCGCTCATCAACGCCGCAGGCGGCCAGTCGATCGCGATCCAGGGCGACGTCACCGACGAGGCCGATGTCGCCAACATGGTGGCAAGCACGGTGTCGGCGTTCGGGCGCATCGATTGCGCGTTCAACAATGCCGGCGTGGCCGGGCGCTCCGTCGGCCCGCCCGGCCAGCGCATCCATGAGCTCACGCTGCCCTCGGTGGCGAAGATGTTTTCGGTGAATCTGATGGGCGTGTTCCTGTGCCTGAAATACGAGGTCGCGCAGATGCTGAGGCAGGGCGGCGGCGGCGCGATCGTCAACACCGCCTCGATCGCCGGGCTGGTCGGCCTTGCCACGTCGGCCCACTATGTCGCGACCAAGCACGGCGTCGTCGGGCTGACCAAGTCTGCTGCGATCGAATACGCCCAGGACGGCATCCGCGTAAACTGCGTCAATCCGGGATACATCAAGACGCCGATGACCAAGGAGACGATGGACGAACGTTACGACGAGATCATCGCCAAGGTGCCCGCACGTCGCCTGGGGGTACCAGAGGAAATCGCGGAGGCCGTGGTCTGGATGTGCTCGGACAAGGCGTCCTTCATGACAGGCGCATCGCAGGTGGTCGACGGCGGCTACAGCGCCGCCTGAGGTGCGCTTCAGCGGGGCGCGGCGCGGCTTTCAGGCTATTCCTTTGGCGGCACCGTGCGCAGATAGGCGACAATGGCGTCGAGATCGGCAGCTGACATAGTGGCGTAGTAATGGAAGCCCATCGGCGGATTGAGCTTGCTGCCGTCCTTGCTGACGCCCTGCGTGATGGCACGTTTGATCTCGTCATCAGTCCAGCTGCCAATGCCTTTCGTCTTGCTGGAGCTGATGTTCCGAGAAACCGAGACGCCCCAAGGTCCATGAAACTTGCCGCCGCCGGTGCCCATGCTGGTTGCAAATTCTCGCCCTTGCGGGCCCATCGGGGTGTGGCACTCCATACAGTGGGCAATCGTGGCAAGGTAGAATCCCTGCTGCACCTTGTCGCCCAACATCGCTTCGGTGTACGGGCCTTCACCGCCCGGGGGAACAGGATGTCCTTGTGCCATCTTGTAGACCGGCTCCGGCACCGCATTCCTGATCGGCTTGATCGTGCGCAGATAAGCGATCACCGCATCGAGATCGCGATCAGTCATGATCTCGTAGAAGCCGCTCGGCATGATCATGGCGACCCGCGCGCCGTTGCGCTTGATGCCCTTGCGCAGCAATTGTCTGAGTTCGGCGTCGGTGTAATTGCCGATGCCGGTTTCCGTGTCTTGGGTGATGTTCGGGGCCGTCACCTTGAACGGTGGCTCATCCCATGACGCGCCGCCGGAAAAAGCCTTGTCGCTGATCTCCCCTGACGGTCCCTTCGGAGTGTGGCAATTGCCGCAGGTCAGGATGCCATTGACGAGGTAATCACCGCGCGCGACCAATTCCGATTCTGCGCTGACCGGGCCGGTCAATAGCACGCCGACAACGAGCGCTAGCGATCCGATGCGGATCATGACGACGCCTCCAATTAATTAAGTATTGCGATAGGACTCAGATCGATTTCTGGCTTCAAAAACGTACGTCAGCGAAATGTGCACACCGGTGTTCAACGGTGCGAAGGCCATGTGCAAAATTACGTAGCTGGCGCGCAAGAAATGCCGCGCGCGGATCGATGGTACGATCGCAGCCCTCTCTTCTACAGATCCGATTGCCGGAGGGCTGGCCAGGCAAAATCTAACAGATTTCACGCGCTTGAGAAGGCAGCATGACCATTCCGACATACGAGGCGCTGGTTATCGGGATCAACACCTCGCCGACCAATCGCTACTGCTCGAGAACTGGTGCAGGTCAGCAGGCAAACAGAAGGGCCGCGCCCCGGATGCGTGACTCACAAGTGGCGCAACAAATTCAGTGTCGTCCCGGCGCGGGCCGGGACACATTACCCCAAATCTCAATTGTTGCGCGACGCTGGGGCCGCGATCCCGATCATCACCGAATGCGGTGGTTATGGGTCCTGGCTTTCGCCAGGACGACGTGTGGAGAGGCCCGCGATCGATCTCGACGCCATCAGACTCTCAGCCGGCGAAAGCTCACCGCTCCTGCTGCAAGCTCCCCTCCAGCCGCGCCAGCTCGCCGTCGAGGTCGCGCTCGACATTGGCCACCTGCATATCGACCACCCGATAGTCGCGCGCCTCGAGCCAGGCGCGGCGATTGGCGCGGTCGGCGGCGATGGCGTCGCTCTCGCCAGCGTTGACCAGCTCGATCGCGAGCCGGTGCACGAAGGAGACGAAGTCGGGGATGTGACGGCCGACCGGGGTCTGGCGCTTGAACTGGCCGGCGAAGCGGCGGTCCCGCGTCAGCGCCTGCCACAGGATCCGCTCGGCGTCGGTCGGGTTGCGGCGGAGCAGCCGGGCGAGGCCGCGCACGGTGCTGGAGTTGTCGGCGGCGGCACCGCCCCCTCCCTGCTCGGCGAGCAGCGCCCGCAGCCGGGTCGCCTGCGCGCCGTCGAGCACGCCGCCCTTGGCCGGGCCCTTGCGGCCCTCGGCGATCGCCATCACGACTCCATGGAGCGTGTGCATGTCCTGTTTGGTCGGATCCATCCGGGTGAAGATGTTGCGCAGGTTCACCAGCATGGTGTCGCGCTTCTCGGCCGGCCGCAGGAACTCGACCTTGTCGAGCTCGGCGACGAGGTTGTCGAAGAACGCCTGCATCTGGTGCTGGGAGGCCGGCTCGGACCGCTCCGGCATCGCGAACGGCAGCGCGCCCGCGGTCGAAAGCTTGAACCATTCATACCCCATCAGCAGCACCGCCTGCGCCAGGTTGAGCGAGGCGAAGCCCGGATTGACCGGAAAGGTGATGATGCGGTTGGCGAGCGCGACTTCCTCATTGGTCAGGCCGGAGCGCTCCCGCCCGAACAGGATGCCGGCCCCGCCGCCGGAGGCGACATGGCCGACGATCTGGTTTGCCGCGCCTTCCGGCCCGACCACCGGCTTGGCCTGGTCGTGGGCGCGCGCGGTGGTCGCGAACACCAGCGTGAGATCGGCGATCGCCTGCTCGACCGTGTCGAACAGCTCGACGGAACCGATGATGTGGTCGGCGCCGGCGGCGGCGCGTTGCGCGGCGACATTCGGCCAGCCGTCACGCGGATTGACGATGCGCATCCGGGTCAGCGCGAAGTTGCCCATCGCGCGCGCGGCCATGCCGATGTTCTCGCCAAGCTGCGGCTCTACCAGGATGACGACGGGACCGGCAAGGTCGTGCCCTGCCTTGGTCTTGTCGGTGCCGGACATCTCACTTCACTTTCTGATTCAACATCTGAAGATTTTGAATCAGCTTCCGAAGCGGCTGATTCAAACTCTCATGCAGGGCGGCGCAACCAGCTTTGCACCGGTTTTGCGCGGGACCATTTTCTCCAAGGAGATAACAGGGTTAGCGGCGTTTGCGAATCCTCAATCGGAATCCCAATCGCACGGAGCGAAGACTGCCGCTTGCGCGCGCTTCGCCTTCGGATAGGCTATCAACCACAACCAAAGCGAAGCTGTAAAGGCACGCTTGAGACGCCGCTTGAACGGCGAGGCACTTGGGTCGAAGCACTTGGGGGGGACGATGCGGGGCAGATGGACGCTGGCGATTGTGGGCGTGGTCTTGATCGTGGCGGGGGGCCTGCTCGCCCACCTCACACAGACCGCAGGCGGCGTCCGGATCGACGATGTCAGGTTCAAGGGCGCCAAGGGCAACACGATGAGTGCCCTGCTCTACGTCCCGCCGAATGCGACGCCGCAGATCCCGGCGCCCGGCATCCTCGCCGTGCACGGCTACATCAATTCGCGCGAGACCCAGGACGGCTTCGCCATCGAGTTCGCGCGCCGCGGTTATGTCGTGCTGGCGCTCGACCAGACCGGCCACGGCTATAGCGACCCGCCCTCCTTCGCCAACGGTTTTGGCGGACCTGACGGTCTTGCCTATCTCCGCAGCCTGCCATTCGTCGACAAGGAGAACATCGGGCTCGAGGGCCATTCGATGGGGGGCTGGACCGTGCTGGCGGCGGCCGCAGCTCAGCCCAACGACTACAAGTCGATGGTGCTGGAGGGCTCGTCCACCGGCAAGCCGTTCGCCGCCGAGGGCACCGCGAGCTGGCCGCGCAACACCGCGCTGGTGTTCGCCCAGTACGAGGAATTCCCCGAGCTGATGTGGGGCGTCGACCTCGCCCGCGACGTCACCATGAGCCCGAAGCTCTGGGCGCTGTTCGGCACGCAAGGCGCGATCGAACCGGGCAAGGTCTATGGCGATCCGGCCAACGGCTCCGCGCGGGTGCTGTACACCCCGGCGATGACCCATCCGGCCGAGCACATCTCGCATGAGGCGATCGGCGACAGCCTCGACTGGTTCGCCAAGACGTTGAAGGGCGGCACCCCTCGTCCGGTCGACGACCAGATCTGGTTCCGCAAGGAGATCGGCACCCTGATCGCGCTGCTCGGCTTCGTTGCCCTTGTGATCGGGACGTTCGACGGGCTGCTGGAGGCACCGATGTTCTCGCGCCTGCGGCTGCCGGCGGTTGCCGACGGCACCATGCCGCACGAGGCCGCCAAAGGCCGGCGCTGGACCGCGGCGTTCACTCTGTCCGCCCTCATCCCGGCGCTGACCTATTATCCGGCCCTTGCGCTGGGCGGCACCTTCGTGACCCCGAGCGCGTTCCTGCCGCAGGGCATCACCAACCAGATCCTGGTCTGGGCCATCATCAACGGCCTGATCACGCTGGCGCTGATGTGGTTCGTCCCGAAGCGCGCCAGCCGGGCCGGCCTCATCGGTCAATCCGTCGTGATCGCGGTGGCCTCGGTTGCGGTCGGCTACGCCGCGCTCTGGCTCGCCGACCTCGCCTTCAAGATCGACTTCAGATTCTGGATCGTCGCACTCAAATTGATGAGCGCGAAGCAATTCCTCATCTTCCTGATCTATCTGATTCCGTTCACGGCGTTTTTCGTGGTGGCGCTCCACATGCTGCACCGGAATTTCTCGACCATGGGCGCCCCGCGCGCGGCACTCTATCTGACCAACATCCTGGCGCTGACGCTCGGTTTCATCGTGTTGCTGGTGCTGCAATACGGCACGCTGTGGCTGACCGGAAAGCTGTTCAACCCGATCCCGGACCCGGGTTTCGTGCCGCTCTCGACCATCGTCGCGATCCAGTTCGTGCCGCTCCTGGCAATCGTCGCCGTGATCGCGACCTTCACCTGGCGGCGGACCGGATCGAGCCTGCCGGGAGCCCTGATCGCGGGCCTGTTCGTGACCTGGTACATCGTGGCCGGGACCGCCACGCAGGTCCCATTTTAGGTGAAAAGATGGGCTGAAAGTGCATAACCGGTGCGCTTCCGCCCGTCCCCGGGCGGTGCTATAGCGCAGGCGTATTCCACCCCCCGCCGTCAAAAGCGCGCCGTTCCCAAGAAGGCCTCCCCGTCATGGCAAAAATCAAGGTATCCAACCCCGTCGTCGAGCTCGATGGCGACGAGATGACCCGGATCATCTGGCAGTACATCAAGGACAAGCTGATCAACCCGTTCCTGGATGTCGAACTGCTCTATTTCGATCTGGGCATGGAATACCGCGATGAGACCAATGACCAGGTGACCATCGACGCTGCCGAAGCCATCAAGAAGGTCGGCGTCGGCGTCAAATGCGCCACCATCACCCCCGACGAGGCCCGGGTGAAGGAGTTCGGCCTGAAGCAGATGTGGAAGTCGCCGAACGGCACCATCCGCAACATCCTCGGCGGCGTGATCTTCCGCGAGCCGATCATCTGCAAGAACGTGCCGCGCCTGGTTCCCGGCTGGACCAAGCCGATCATCATCGGCCGCCACGCCTATGGCGACCAGTACCGCGCCACCGACATCAAGTTCCCCGGCAAGGGCACGCTGTCGCTGAAGTTCGTCGGCGAGGACGGCACCGTGATCGAGCGGGAAGTGTTCAAGGCACCCGGCGCCGGCGTCGCGATGGAGATGTACAATCTCGACGACTCCATCATCGATTTCGCCCGCGCCTCGCTCAACTACGGCCTACTGCGCAACTACCCGGTCTACCTCTCGACCAAGAACACCATCCTCAAGGTCTATGACGGCCGCTTCAAGGACATCTTCCAGGACATCTACGACCGCGAGTTCAAGAAGGAATTCGAGGCCAAGGGCCTGACCTATGAGCACCGCCTGATCGACGACATGGTCGCCTCGGCGCTGAAATGGTCCGGCGGCTATGTCTGGGCCTGCAAGAACTATGACGGCGACGTGCAGTCCGACACCGTGGCCCAGGGCTACGGCTCGCTCGGCCTGATGACCTCGGTGCTGCTCACCCCGGACGGCAAGACGGTGGAAGCCGAAGCCGCCCACGGCACCGTGACCCGCCATTACCGCGAGCACCAGAAGGGCAAGGAGACCTCGACCAACTCGATCGCGTCGATCTTCGCCTGGACCCGTGGCCTCGCGCACCGCGCCAAGCTCGACAACAACCCGGAACTGGCGAAGTTCGCCACCACCCTGGAGAAGGTCTGCGTCGCGACCGTCGAAGAGGGCTACATGACCAAGGACCTCGCGCTCCTGGTCGGCGCCGACCAACGCTGGCTCTCCACCACCGGCTTCCTCGACAAGGTCGCCGAGAATCTCGGAAAGGCGATGGCGGCCTAACGGCCGCCTGTTGCCGAACACAATAGCGAGCGTGACCATGACCTTTCCCGGCCGGGTGACGCTCGCATCCTTGTTGCTGACCGGATCGGCGGCACTCGCTGCCGATCCGCTCCCCACCCCCGTTGCGGCGCCCGACGAGACCGCGGTCCTCACCGCCCATGCCGAGGGCGTGCAGGTCTATGAGTGCAAGCCGGTCACCGACGGCAAGCTCGCCTGGTCGTTCCGCGAACCGGTTGCCACCCTGATCGCCGGTGGCCGCACCGTCGGCCGGCACTATGCCGGTCCGAACTGGGAGCATGTCGACGGCAGCGCCGTGACCGCTCGCACCGCCGGCAGCGCGCCCGGCGCAACGCCAGCGGACATTCCCTGGCTGAAGCTCGAGGTGATCTCCCACCGCGGCAACGGCCTGCTCACGAGCGTTGCGACCGTGCAGCGGATCAACACCTCGGGCGGCGAGCTCAGCGGCGCCTGCGACAAATCAGGCGCACTGAAGAGCGCGGCGTATTCGGCGGATTACGTGTTCCTGCGGAGAGACTAGAGCGTTTTCGAGCGAAGGTTCTGATTCAATCAGAACCGAAATGCTCTAGTCGCGGATGCCGCCGTCGGTCTCGTTCGGCGCCTGGGCGATCTCGCTGGCGGCAAGGTCGCCACCGGCCGCGAGCGGATCGGCGAGTCGCGCCTCCGCCGTCTCCCTGACATGCGCGGCGAGCGCCGGCATCCGCTCGATCAGGGCATGGAAGTCCTGCGCATCGAGCAGCAGCAGCTTGGCCTTCCGCGTCGCCGTCACCGTGCCGGAACGGTTGGTCCGCCTGAGCAGGGCGATCTCACCGAAGAACGAGCCGTCGGCAAGCCGCACCCGCTGGCTCGGCAGGTCGATCTCGACCTCGCCGGCGGTGATGAAATACATCGACGACGCCGGATCGCCACGCCGCACCAGCACCTCGCCGGCCTCGATGGTCTGCGACCGCAAGAGCCGCATGATGTCGGCGATCTCGGCGGCGTTGAGATGCGAGAACAGCGGCACCCGCGCCAACATGCCCCAGGTCACGACGAAGTCGCGGCGCCGCACCTCATCGGCGAACGCCGTCGAGACGATCGCGACAGGCAGTGCGATCATCGCAAAGCCGACCACGATCGCAACCACCGTGACCATCCGGCCGAGTGGCGTCACCGGGACGACATCGCCGTAACCGACGGTGCCGAGCGTCACGATCGCCCACCACATCGCCTGCGGCATGGTGCCGAACTTGTCCGGCTGCACCTTGTGCTCGATCGCATAGAGCAGCGAGGCGAACAGCAGCACCGCACCGGTCAGGATCACGACGCAGCCGAACAGCGTGCGCCGCTCGGCATGCAGCGCCGCCAGCAGCGAGCGCATCGCGGTCGAATAGCGCACCAGCTTGAGGAACGGCAGCATGCCGAACAGCACCAGCGCGGTCTTGTCACCGATCGCAAGCGCGATGGCCGACGGCAGGAAGGCGAGCAGGTCGATCACGCCGAGCGCCGAGCAGGCGTATTCCAACCGCGCCTGCAACGGCGTCATGTCGCGCAGCGAGCGGCCGACCACGCTCCAGAGCCGCGCGGCATATTCCAGCGCGAAGGCGGTCACCGCGGTGATCTCGATCGCCGTGAACAGCCACCAGAACTGGGCATCGATCTCGGGCACCGACGCCAGGATCGCCGCCAGCACGTCGACGGTGATGATCGCGACGACAAGCCGGACAAATCGCGCGCCGACCGAATATGGCAGGTGGTCCTGCTCGAGCAGCTCGTAGAGACGCTCCCGCAGTCCGGGATCGCTGATCGTGGGCCTACCCGGAGCCGTCGCCACGATCAGCCTCTCCGTCAGGCGCCGGCCGATGCCTGTTGAGTCATGGCCTGCTCGATCGCCGATAGCGCGGCATCGGCCTTGGCGCCGTCGGGCCCACCAGCCTGCGCCATGTCGGGCCGGCCGCCGCCGCCCTTGCCGCCGAGCACTTCGGAGCCCTTGCGAACCAGCTCGACCGCGTTGAAGCGCGAGGTCAAGTCAGCGGTGACGCCGACCACGATGCCGGCCTTGCCGTCCTCGGTGACGCCGACGATCGCGACCACGCCGGAGCCAATCTGCTTCTTGCCATCGTCGACCAGGCTCTTCAGGTCCTTGGTCTCGACGCCTTCGACCGCGCGCGCGAGCAGCTTGACGTTGCCGACCTCGCGAACGCCGGAGGCCGCGCCGTTCGACGACGCTCCGCCGCCCATCGCGAGCTTCTTGCGGGCATCCGACAGGTCGCGCTCGAGCTTCTTGCGCTCCTCCATCAGAGTCGCGATGCGCGCCGGCACATCCTCGATCGTAGTGCGCAGCTCGGCCGCCGCGGTCTTCGCCAGCGTCATGGTGTCATTGGCGTGCTTGCGCGCATGATGTCCGGTCAGCGCCTCGATGCGGCGGACGCCGGAGGCGACCGCGCTCTCGCTGGTCACCGAAATCAGGCCGATGTCGCCGGTGCGGCGGACGTGGGTGCCGCCGCAGAGCTCGACCGACCAGCCGAGCGCGTTCTGGCCGTGCTCGCGGGCGCTCTTGCCCATCGAGACGACGCGAACCTCGTCGCCATACTTCTCGCCGAACAGTGCGCGCGCACCGGCCTCGCGGGCGTCGTCGACACCCATGACGCGGGTCGTCACCTCGTCATTCTCGAGCACGACGTCGTTGGCGATGTCCTCGACCCGGGCGAGCTCTTCCGGCGTGATCGGCTTCGGATGCACGAAATCGAAGCGCAGGCGATCGGGCGCGACCAGCGAGCCGCGCTGCGCGATGTGATCGCCGAGCACCTGGCGCAGCGCCTCATGCAGCAGATGCGTCGCCGAGTGGTTGGCGCGGATCGACGAACGCCTGGCGTGGTCGACCTCGAGCTGCAGGGCGGTGCCGACGTTCAGCGTGCCCTGCTCCACCGTGCCGACATGCACGAACAGGTCGCCGGCCTTCTTCTGCATGTCGGTGACGCGGAATTTGACGCCCTCGCCCGTGAGGATGCCGACGTCGCCGACCTGACCACCGGACTCGGCATAGAACGGCGTCTGGTTCAGCACGATCGCGCCGCTCTCGCCGGCCTCGAGGCCGTCGACCTCGGCGCCGTCCTTGACCAGCGCCGTCACCACGCCTTCCGCGCTCTCGGTCTCATAGCCAAGGAATTCGGTTGCGCCGAGCTTCTCGCGCAGCGGGAACCAGATGGTCTCGGTCGCCGCCTCGCCAGAGCCTGCCCAGGAAGCGCGCGCCTTCTCGCGCTGGCGGTTCATCGCATCGGTGAACGATGCCTGGTCCACGCTGATGCCGCGCGACTTCAGCGCGTCCTGTGTCAGGTCCAACGGGAAGCCATAAGTGTCGTACAGCGTGAACGCGGTGTCGCCGTCGAACATGTCGCCCTTCTTGAGGCCGGCGCTCTTCTCATCGAGGATCGACAGGCCGCGCACCAGCGTCTTGCGGAAGCGGGTCTCTTCCAGCTGCAGCGTCTCCTCGATCAGCTTCTCCGCGCGCACCAGGTCCGGATAGGCCTGGCCCATCTCGCGGACCAGCGCCCAGACCAGGCGATGCATCAGCGGCTCGCTCGCGCCCAAGAGCTGTGCGTGACGCATCGCGCGGCGCATGATCCGGCGCAGCACATAGCCGCGGCCCTCGTTCGACGGCAGTACGCCGTCGGCGATCAGGAACGCCGAGGAGCGCAGATGGTCGGCCATCACCCGATACGACGCCACGTTCTGCTCGTTCGGCCCATGGCCGAGGGCCGATGCGGCCGCATCGATCAGATGGCGGAACAGATCGGTCTCGAACACGCTCTCGACGCCCTGCAGGATGCAGGCCATGCGCTCCAGCCCCATGCCGGTGTCGATCGAGGGACGCGGCAGCGCCACGCGCTCTTCCTTCGTCACCTGCTCGTACTGCATGAACACCAGGTTCCAGAATTCGAGGAAGCGATCACCGTCCTCCTCCGGGCTGCCCGGAGGTCCGCCCCAGATGTGCTCGCCGCGATCGATGAAGATCTCGGAGCACGGACCGCACGGGCCGGTATCGCCCATCGCCCAGAAATTGTCTGAAGTCGGGATGCGGATGATGCGGTCATCCGAGAACCCTGCGATCTTCTTCCAGTAGCCGGCCGCCTCGTCGTCGGTGTGGTAGACGGTGACGAGAAGCTTGTCCTTCTTCAGCCCGAAATCCTTGGTGATCAGATTCCACGCGAGCTCGATCGCGCGCTCTTTGAAGTAGTCGCCGAACGAGAAGTTGCCGAGCATCTCGAAGAAAGTGAGATGGCGCGCGGTGTAGCCGACATTGTCGAGGTCGTTATGCTTGCCGCCGGCGCGCACGCACTTCTGCGACGTCGTGGCGCGCTGATAGCTGCGCTTCTCGACACCGGTGAAGACGTTCTTGAACTGCACCATGCCGGCATTGGTGAACATCAAGGTCGGGTCGTTGCGCGGAACCAGCGGCGACGACGCCACGATCTCGTGGCCGTTCTCCTTGAAGAAGTTCAGAAATGTCGACCTGATGTCGTTGACGCTGCTCATGTTCATCCAATCGGAAAAAGGGGCCGGCCAGCCGCAAAAAGGCGTCATTTTCCGGCCGAACGCTTTTAGACATTGCCAGCTGCGGTGTCCAGAAACTGTGCAGGCGGATCATGGGCTTGCCGCGGCAGCACAAAGCCCCATTGGATAGTTGCTGCAGCTGCGTTGACAGTCTTGGTGGCGCCGTGTTTTCTACCTACCTGTTACTAGTCACGTCGGGAGAGACCGGCCTTACCGCCGGCGCCGAAGGAGCAACCGCCCCGGAAACTCTCAGGCAAAAGGACCGCGTGACGTCTAACATCTGGAAAGAGGCGCTGGGGTTGGTTCTCCCCGATGCGTCCGCCGACGGGATAATACTCTCAGGCACAGCGACAGATGGGGCTTTCTGCAGGTTTCTCAAGGGGAAATAGGTCCCCTGCGGGAACCGCGAGGGCCCTGTGATGTCTGCGCGCGAAACCTCCCCGCTGAAACAGACCCCGCTGCACGCGCTGCATCTGGCACGTGGGGCCAAGATGGTGCCGTTCGCCGGCTACGACATGCCGGTGCAATACACGGCCGGCGTGCTGAAGGAGCATCTCCACACCCGCAAGGAAGCCGGCCTGTTCGACGTGTCCCACATGGGACAGCTCGTGCTGAAGGCCAAATCCGGCAAGGTCGGCGACGCGGCGCTCGCGCTGGAAAAACTGGTGCCGCAGGACATCGTCAGCATCGCGCCGGGACGGCAGCGCTACGCGCAATTCACCAACGACGACGGCGGCCTGCTCGACGATCTGATGGTGGCGAATTTCGGCGATCACCTGTTCCTGGTGGTCAACGCCGCCTGCAAGGCCGAGGACGAGGCGCATCTGCGGGCGCATCTCTCCGATGCCTGCGAGATCGTGTCGCTGGCCGACCGCGCGCTGATCGCGCTGCAGGGGCCGAAAGCCGAATCGGCGCTGGCGAAACTCTGTCCAGATGTCAGTTCGATGAAATTCATGGACGCAGGTCCGCGCCGCCTCAGTGACATCGACTGCTTCGTCTCGCGCTCCGGCTATACCGGCGAGGACGGTTTTGAGATTTCCGTGCCTGCAGACAAGGCGGAAGCCCTGGTCAGTGCGCTATTGGACAATCCCGACGTGCTGCCGATCGGGCTCGGCGCCCGCGACAGCCTGCGGCTCGAGGCCGGGCTTTGCCTCTATGGCCACGATATCGACACCACGACGACGCCGGTCGAAGGCGCGCTGGAATGGTCGGTGCAGAAGATTCGCCGCAGCGGCGGCGCCCGCGCCGGCGGTTTTCCGGGCGCCGACAAGATTCTCGCGCAATTCGCCGACGGCGCCGCTCGCCGCCGCGTCGGCCTGAAGCCCGACGGCCGCGCGCCGGTGCGCGAAGGCGCTGCCCTGTTCGCCGATCCGACCTCGACCGAGCCAATCGGCAAGGTGACCTCGGGCGGCTTTGGCCCAAGCCTCAATGCGCCGGTTGCGATGGGCTATCTGCCCACCACGCTCTCCGCCGTCGGCACCACGGTTTTCGCCGAAGTGCGCGGCCAGCGGCTGCCGCTCAAGGTCGCCGCCACGCCCTTCGTTCCCAATACCTACAAACGCTAAACGCCAAAGGATCTATCCCCATGACGACGCTGTACACGTCCGACCACGAATGGCTCCGCATCGAGGGCGACGTCGCCACGATCGGCATCACCGATTACGCGCAGTCACAGCTCGGCGACGTCGTGTTCGTCGAGCTGCCTAAGGTCGGCCGCAGCCTGAAGAAGGCCGAGGCCGCCGCGGTTGTCGAATCCGTCAAGGCAGCCTCCGACGTCTACGCGCCGATCACCGGCGAAGTGATCGAGGTCAACGAGGCGCTCGCGGCCGAGCCCGCGCTGGTCAATTCGGATGCCGGCGGCAAGGCCTGGTTCTTCAAGCTGAAGATTGCCGACAAGGGCGAACTCGGCGGCCTGATGGATGAGGCCGCCTACGCCGCGCACACCGCCTGAGGATCACCCCAAGGATTAGCCCATGAACGCGCCCTTCAAGCCGATCAACGAAGCCGCCACCGATTTCGTCCGCCGACACATCGGACCATCCCCGCGCGACATCAACGCGATGTTGGAGACGGTCGGCGCCGCGAGCCTGCAGGCGCTGATGAATGAGACGCTGCCGGCGTCGATCCTTCAGAAGGCGCCGCTCGATCTCGGCCGGGCGCTGAGCGAAACCGAAGCGCTCGCGCATATGAGCGAGCTCGCCGCGCAGAACCAGGTGTTCACCTCGCTGATCGGCCAGGGCTATTCCGGCACCATCCTGCCCGCGGTGATCCAGCGCAACATCCTGGAGAACCCGGCCTGGTACACCGCCTATACGCCGTATCAGCCGGAGATCAGCCAGGGCCGGCTCGAGGCCCTCTTCAATTTCCAGACCATGATCTGCGATCTCACCGGGCTCGACGTCGCCAACGCCTCGCTGCTCGACGAGGCGACCGCGGCCGCCGAAGCGATGGCGCTCGCGGAACGCCACTCGCAGGTGAAGGCAAAGGTGTTTTTCGTCGACAAGGAGGTGCATCCGCAGACGCTGGCGGTGATGCGCACGCGCGCCGCCCCATTGGGTTGGGCACTGGTGGTCGGCGATCCCCTGACCGAGCTCGACAAGGCCGACGTGCTCGGCGCGCTGCTGCAATATCCCGGCACGACAGGCGCAGTGCGCGACCTCCGGCCGGCGATCGCATCGCTGCGCGCCAAGGGCGCGCTTGCGATCGTCGCCGCGGACCTGCTGTCGCTGGCTTTGCTGACCTCGCCCGGCGAGCTCGGTGCGGACATCGCAATCGGCTCGGCGCAGCGCTTCGGCGTGCCGATGGGTTATGGCGGACCGCACGCCGCCTACATGGCGGTGCGCGACACGCTGAAGCGCTCGCTGCCCGGCCGCATCGTCGGCCTTTCGGTGGATTCGCGCGGTGCACCGGCCTATCGCCTCGCGCTGCAGACCCGCGAGCAGCATATCCGCCGCGAGAAGGCGACCTCCAACATCTGCACCGCGCAGGTGTTGCTCGCCGTGATCGCCTCGATGTATGCGGTGTATCACGGCCCCGAAGGCCTGACCCATATCGCACGCGGCGTGCATCGCCGCGCCACCGTGCTCGCCGCGGGCCTGCGCAAGCTCGGCTTTGCGCCGACCAGCGAGGCGTTCTTCGACACAGTAACCGTCGAGGTCGGAGCGAAGCAGATCGAGATCGTCTCCCGCGCGCTGACGGAGCGGATCAATCTGCGGATCGGTGCGACCACGCTCGGCATCGCGCTCGACGAGACCACGACGCCGGAGACCGTCGAGGCGGTGTGGCGCGTGTTCGGCGGCAAGCTCAGCTTTGCCGAGATCGAGGCGGCCGCGCGCGAGGCGCTGCCGAAGGAGCTGCGCCGCACCAGCGCATTCCTCACCCACCCGGTGTTCAACACCCACCGTTCGGAGACCGAGCTGCTGCGCTACATGCGCAAACTCAGTGATCGCGATCTCGCGCTCGACCGCGCGATGATTCCGCTCGGCTCCTGCACGATGAAGCTCAACGCCACCACCGAGATGATCCCGCTGACCTGGCCGGCGTTCGGCAATCTGCATCCGTTCGCGCCGGCGGATCAGGCCAAGGGCTATCACGCGCTGTTCAAGCGGCTGGAGCAGTGGCTGTGCGACATCACCGGCTATGACGCGATCTCGCTGCAGCCGAATTCCGGCGCACAGGGCGAATATGCCGGGCTGCTGGCGATCCGGGGTTATCATCTCGCCCGCGGCGAGCCGCACCGCAAGGTGTGCCTGATCCCCTCCTCCGCGCACGGCACCAATCCGGCGTCGGCCGCGATGGTCGGCATGGACGTCGTGGTGGTCGCGTGCGACGCGCGCGGCGATGTCGATGTCAATGATCTCCGTGCCAAGGCGGAGAAGCATTCCGCCAATCTCGCCGCGGTCATGATCACCTATCCGTCGACCCACGGCGTGTTCGAGGAGCATATCAGCGAGATCTGCGACATCGTGCATGCGCATGGCGGCCAGGTCTATCTCGACGGTGCCAACATGAACGCGCAGGTCGGGCTGTCGCGGCCCGGCGATTACGGCGCTGATGTCAGCCATCTCAATCTGCACAAGACCTTCTGCATCCCACATGGCGGCGGCGGCCCCGGCATGGGCCCGATCGGTGTGAAGGCGCATCTTGCGCCCTATCTCCCGGGTCATCCCGCAACCGACGGCGCGACCGCACACGCCATCGGCCCGGTGTCGGCCGCGCCGTTCGGCTCGGCGTCGATCCTGACCATCTCCTACATCTACATCCTGATGATGGGCGGCGAAGGGCTCACGCGCGCCACCGAGGTTGCGATCCTCAATGCCAACTACATCGCCGCACGGCTGCAGCCGCACTTCCCGGTGCTGTATCGCAACGAGCGCGGCCGCGTCGCGCATGAGTGCATCGTCGACCCGCGGGCGCTGAAGACGACCAGCGGCGTCACCGTGGACGACATCGCCAAGCGGCTGATCGACTACGGCTTCCACGCGCCGACCATGAGCTTCCCGGTAGCGGGCACGCTGATGATCGAACCGACGGAATCGGAATCGAAGTTCGAGATCGACCGCTTCTGCGACGCCATGATCGCGATCCGGGGCGAGATCGCGGAGATCGAGAAGGGCCGCTGGAAGGTCGAGGCGTCGCCGCTGCGCCACGCGCCGCACACCGTCCACGACATCGCCGACGATGCCTGGAACCGGGCCTACAGCCGCGCCGAGGGCTGCTTCCCGGCCGGCGTGTCGCGCTCCGACAAATACTGGAGCCCGGTCGGCCGCGTCGACAATGTCTATGGCGACCGCAATCTGGTGTGCTCGTGCCCGCCGATCGAGGATTACGCGCAGGCGGCGGAGTAAGGCGGCCATTGCTCTGGCCACTATTGTAGGATGGGTAGAGCGCAGCGAAACCCATCAATTGCATCCGGACTGTGAAGTGATGGGTTTCGCTTCGCTCTACCCATCCTACGATCCGGCCACCATAACGTCCCCGCTGGCGGCGGACGAACGATAAGAAGCAGCGCCGCGGCAGGAGGAAACATGCGCGAGCAATTCTGGTTTCATTTCCCGTTCCGCGTCCGCTATTCCGAGGTTGACGCGCAGGCCGTGGTGTTCAACGCGCACTACCTGACCTACTTCGACACCGCGATAACAGAGTATTTCCGCGCGCTCGGTTACGACTATCTCGGCGAGGTCGCGCGGACCGGCATCGACTTTCACACCGTGAAATCAGTCGTCGAGTACAAGGCGCCGATCCGGTTCGACGAGGACATCGAGGTCTGCGTGCGGGTCGCCAAGATCGGCCGTTCCTCGATCGTGCTTACCCTCGAGATCTTCGCCAAGGGCTCCGACGACCTGCGCGCCACCGGCGAGATCATCTGGGTCGCCACCGACCAGAAGACCCATCAATCGGTCGCCGTGACGGAAGACTTGCGCGCGCTGATTGCGAGCCGGGAAAAGGCGCTGGCGTAACGCGGCGCCTACCGGCGTCACGCGATCAAGCCTTACGGCGCGACCAAGGTGCGGCTCTCGGAGTCCCAGCGCCACAGCCGCTCGTTGGTCAGCTCGGTGCCGCCCCACCAGCGATGGATCGGGTTGTGCTGGCTGAAATCGCCGGAGCCCGCGACGATTGCCCTGCCGAGGCCGGTCAGCGCGAGCCGGCTCCGCTTGTAGCGTTGGTGACGTTCCGGGTCCTCGTGCATGTCGAGATCGAACGGCCCGTCATCGGGGCCGGAGATGGCAGGCATTGGACAGTGAGCCAGCCCGTCCAGCAAGACCCCCGTTTCCCAATAACCGAACGTCCGCCGACGATTGGGTTTCTCGTGCCCGGGAAACAGATCGTACGGATGGACCTGTCCCGCTGACAGCAGCTCCAGCATTCGCATTTCCGTTGCGCCGAGCGCGGAGCTACGCCCGAGAAGTTCTTCCAGCAGCGCGACGACTGAGCTGCGCAATTGCGGAAGTGCTCCTGGATCCTGAGTCAACAGATTGAACTAGGCTTCCGGTGTTGACGCACCCCAAGCCGCCCACGCAGCGCCGGCGACTTCGAGATGATGCCCGCGGACGGGAGCGAGGCGCAGCTGCCAAGCGGCCAATTCGGCCGGCTGTCGCTCGCCGATGATGTGATCGGTCTGCAGCATCGCAAGCCTGGACGTGACGCTCGCATGCGGGCGCAGGTAATCCAGCAGCCAGATCAATTGCAGTTGTGAGTTCGGATCGGGATCGACCCAAAGATCGACGGCGTCGAAGCGCTCGTAAAATTCGACCAATCCAAGACCCTGACGATGCGCGTCCTCAAGCAATCTGCCGGTAAGATTGTCCAGCCAGTGTGCCCCGGCGCGGTGCGAAGCCGCGCGCGGCGAGAGCAAGGCATCCAGTTCGCTTGATGGCGGCAATTTTCCGCACACGAACCGCAGCTCGACGCCAACAACGCAATCGGCGAGCCGTGCGGCCTTCAGGGCGCCAGCGCCGCTATCAGTGAATGTGAGGATAAGCCGGGTCATAACGGGTCGTTCATTCCGCAACAGGTGGCCCAACAGCATCACGGACGGCACAAAACCAAACGGACGCCGAAGACGTCGGCAACTCAACGTCCTCAGCGCCCGCTTGCAGCGAAATGATTGAGCCTTGAGGCTTACTCCTCGGCGGGCTCTTCGCCCTCGGCGTCGCGCTCGGGCGTACCGGCAAGGATCTGCTCGGCGATCAGGCCGGAGTTCTGGCGGATCGCAGCTTCGATCTTGGCGGTGATGTCGGGATTCGCCTTCAGGAACGCCTTGGAGTTCTCGCGGCCCTGGCCGAGCCGCTGGCTGTCATAGGAGAACCAGGCGCCGGACTTCTCGACGATGCCGGCCTTGACGCCGAGGTCGAGGATCTCGCCCATCTTGGAGACGCCCTCGCCGTACATGATGTCGAACTCGACCTGCTTGAACGGCGGTGCCAGCTTGTTCTTCACCACCTTGACGCGGGTGGTGTTGCCGACCACCTCGTCGCGCTCCTTGATCGCGCCGATGCGGCGGATGTCGAGGCGGACCGAAGCATAGAATTTCAGCGCATTGCCGCCGGTCGTGGTCTCCGGCGAGCCGTACATCACGCCGATCTTCATGCGGATCTGGTTGATGAAGATCACCATGGTGTGGGACTTGTTGATCGAGGCGGTGAGCTTGCGCAGCGCCTGGCTCATCAAGCGCGCCTGCAGGCCCGGCAGCGCATCGCCCATCTCGCCCTCGAGCTCGGCCTTCGGCACCAGGGCCGCAACCGAATCGATCACCAGCACGTCGACCGCACCGGAGCGCACCAGCGTGTCGCAGATCTCCAGCGCCTGCTCGCCGGTGTCGGGCTGCGAGATCAGGAGCTCGTCGATGTTGACGCCGAGCTTGCGCGCATAGACCGGGTCGAGCGCGTGTTCGGCGTCGATGAAGGCGCAGATGCCGCCCTTCTTCTGGCCTTCCGCCACGGTGTGCAGCGCCAGCGTGGTCTTGCCCGACGATTCCGGCCCGTAGATCTCGACGACACGTCCCTTCGGCAGACCGCCGACGCCGAGCGCTATGTCGAGCCCCAGCGATCCCGAGGACACCGTCTCGACATCCATCGAACGGTCGTTCTTGCCGAGCTTCATCACCGAGCCCTTGCCGAACTGACGCTCGATCTGGGAGAGCGCGGCTGAGAGGGCCTTGGACTTGTCCATGGAGGATCCTTCGACGATACGCAGTGCAGTAGCGGACATTTGGGATGTGCTCCTTATGGCGGGGATTCGCTAGCGGGAAAAACGGGCGATGCGATCAGGCGGAACGCGTTGTTGATAGGAACCTCGTACCACGTTTGTTCCGTGTTCGCAATATGTTCTTTTTGGCTTGTTGGTGCTGGCCTGTTTTATCCCCTAGTGGCCTAAGTTGAATTTGGGAGTGGCCTGTTTTGAATTAACCGAGCGGCAACCAAGGCTTGGCCGTTGTTCTCGGTAGGACTACTGAGAGACCCTATTCCCTATTCTGGGCTTATAAATTTCGATTGGACGCCATCCGTTCCTGATCCACAGGTCAGGCGGATTACCGGGGTTCTCCGTGGGTGAACGGAGTCCCAGTAAGACTCTGAGAAAAACTGACTCTCCAGCCAATGGGTAGAGGCAAAACTGAAATTCAGGAGAGCTAAATGGATTGGTCGGAATTGGTCCGGAAAGCCATCGAGTTGGGTGAAAAGACCGGCTACGTGACCTTCGATCAAATCAACGATTTGATTGAGCAGCCTGCGGAGGTCGAGCCGAAAGATATCGAGACCCTCATAATTGCACTCAGCGACAGGGGCATTGATCTCGTGAATGAGTAAGGCCGCCTCAGTTGGCGGCCTCTTTCAATTTGCAGGCACCAGCAATTTTCTAGTTAGTTGTCTGTCGTCGCCAGCCTTCCAAATAGCGCCCGCTTCAAACCTAATTCAGAAATTCTGGCTTCCGTCCATGGGCGGTGCAAAATCGCTTGAGCTGATCGGCATTAATTATCGTGTTCTCATCCGGACGATATTGACCGCCATATGTATTGCGTGGGTCTTGAGCTTTATCCGGAATGCGCTCGATTTCCTTGAGCTTCACTGCTTCGCAAAGAAGCGAAAGCCATGCCTTGGAATTTCCATCCATCACTGAGTACGAATGAACAGGCTCGACGTTGGCAAGCAGACAAGCTGCTTCATCCAACCTGAACTCTTTTCTGTGCCGCCAGATTGAATGGTCGGGCCTTGGGTTCACTCCAAGGTGAACCAATTTCAAAAAGGCTGGAAACATTAGTCCGTAGGCGACAGTCACCATAGTGACAATGCCAAGTGTAACGATTACCGGCCAAGCCAGGTCTTTCACGAAGGACCATCCGACCATGGCAAAGCCGGACAAAATCGATATGACCTGCTTCTTCCAATCGAAATAATCCAAAACCGGCTCGATCCACGGCACGGCTTTGGCGATGCTATTTCTGATTGTCCCCATGTCCCGCAGACTGCCCTGAGTCGCGGTGGGTTCCAAGGGAGTGGCCTATTTCGCATCTGCGAGTGGCCTATTTCGGCCAGTACCGGCTTGTTGGGTGCTGTCCGTATTTAAGCCCCCGTGTCCTAAGTTGATTTTGGGACTGTCCTAATTCCGATTAAGCGAGCCGAAACCAAGGCTTGGCCGTTGTTCTCGGTAGGACTACTGAGTCGGCAATCCAACGTTCTACCCATAGCAATCGTTATGGTCCGACAACTGTTCTCAATCCACAGAGTAGAAGTGTTACCGGGGTTCTCCGTGGGTGAACGGAGTTCCTTGCGTGAATCCGCTCTGGAGCCGCACGCCTGCCTTCCGGGTCTCGGCAGTCGCGCCCAAATCGTTAGTTTTCTTTTCGAGAGTGATCAAAGTTGACCAGCCTTGGAACGTCGGCTGTTCCAAGCTTCGGCCATCACCGCCCTGTAACGGCGTCTGCCGGTGACTGAGAGCCGTTCGCGCTCCCCGCCCAGAAACAAGGGAGCGGGGCATGATCGAACAGCCCCATTTCGATTCATATTCAATTCCAGCCCGCGTCAGTCTTGGCATTGCTATTTTCGGCGGCTCACTGCTTATCGCGGTGATGCTATTGGGTGCCTTCATCGCGCATTAATTGAAGCGTTACCGGGGTTTCTCTCTGTGGGTGAACCGAGTTCCCAGCCTGGTCCTGGTTTGTGGTAACTAGTGACCTAATCCGGGTCTGGGTGCAGCACTACGGAGGAGGACACAAGTCATGAGGACTGCGTTGTTCACGGTGACCGCGCTGGTTGCCTTGTCGTCTCTGGCTATCGCGCAAAATCAGCCTTCCGCTACTACGGCTCCCAGGGCGAATGACGTGGTTGATTCCACGATGCCAAAGGTACGGGCGAACGCCCCAGGCGGCAGACTGCACTATGACGTGCCTTGCCGAGTGTCGTCGGTGGGCACATGCATCACGGAACCGCCGCCATATCCGCGATATCGGCCAAGACCCTGACTCAAACATTATCGCGGAGGCCGCCTCAGTTGGCGGCCTCTTCCTCAAAATTCCATTTCGAGTTGTTGACCGAAGATCCGTTTGACGTGGCCTTCATCCGTTCTTCCGCGTTAGCGCATGTCACTCGCCACCGGCACGGATTGGGAAATGTCGCCTCTTTGAAAGTCATTAACTCTTGCCGATGTGGTCTGTATTGACCAGCATGTCGGCTACCTGACATGCGAAAGTTACCCGATCGCCGCACCGCCTTGTTGGCCCCTATCGGTGATGAGAACGCCATCACGCGCTCCCGCCTTCTGCAAACAGAGGAGCAGCGCCATGCAGCAACGCCGCCGTTACCAGCCCGAAGCCGAACCTCTCTACAACCGCCTTGCTGATGAGGCAGAGCGACTTCGCAAGCAAGCGAGGGGCACTCCGCCAGGTATCGAGCGTGAGAGGTTGATCCGGAGAGCACGCCAGATTGAGACCACATCGCACATCAGCGAGTGGCTTTCCTCGCCCGGCCTTAGGGCTCCGACCTAAATGCGCAGCTCATTCAGCGATAACTACACGTTGGGCAAGTTCAACCCGCCCTCTTACGCGAGCTGGCTCGCCGAACTTCGCGCCCTGTTTCCTGTGCCGGATGAATTCCTTCTAGCGGATGCGATCTTCAGTTTCGAAAACGCATTCAAGGAAGGAAAGACGCCGCAGCAGGCTTACGAGGCGTTCGATATTTTCGTCGGCGCGGAGGCTTGAACGACAATAGCTAGGCCGCTTCAGTTGGCGGCCTCTTTCGCGTCCCGTTCCAGCCGCTTCTTCTGGCGTTTCACCTAATCCTCAAATGCCTCCGGCATGGTCTCAACGATCTCGCCACGCGATCAGCTTGAGGTAGTTCTGAGGGTTGGAAGGCGTCTTGACTTCAATCCAAAGAAACGGCCCCAGCGCCCTTGGAGATCGATGCTGGGGCCGCTTCGCCGCTCCGCCGAATCGAAAGGGGCCGCTCACGCCGCGACCCCTTACCGGGAAAATTCTCCAAATAAGATCGGGATGAAAGGTCCAGCCCCGGCAACGATGAGACTAGAGTTTTCCACAATCTATGTGGACTCCGGAAGAACACGGTGTTCCGATGCCGGAACCACGACTGTCCTCATTTGCCATCGCTAACGTCCTGATTGGGAGACACCAGGACGCAGGTGCTGGCCCGTGTTACCCCTTGGTGGCCTAGACCGAATTTTTGGAGCGGCCTGATTTGTTTCAAGCATAGGACGCTATCTGTTCTCCCCCGCTTTACAGCCGGAACAATTTCCGCCGCCTTGAAGTGCCATTCGTTCCACGAGTTGCGACAAAAGGCCTGAAATAGATAGCTCGCTATTCCCCCCAGACAGGTACACGGTAAGTCCATCACCGCCCCGCCCGTGGCTTTCATCGGTGATGAGATCGCCCGGCAGCGCTCCCGCCTTCCTCTAACGGAATGGAGCGCGCCATGGTCATGAAGCGACCGCGTCTCATGCAGGCAGGATCACTTGAAGAGCGTCTCAACATCGAGGCACAGCGGCTCCGGAAGGAGGCCTCGGGAACTCCCCCCGGTGTCGATCGCTCCAGCCTTATCCGCAGAGCTCGTCTGGCCGAAACCACCTCACAGTTGAGCGAGTGGCTGCGGACGCCCGGTTTGCGAGCGCCGACATGATGGGCCGATACCAGGCCCAGGCGCATATCGGCGTGAAAAGAGTAGTCAATTTCCGTAGGCGATGGGCCGACAAGAGCGATACGGCAATCAAGGCGGTCCTGAATCACTTCTGGCGCCGGCAGACCGACAGAAGTGCTGCCGCCATCCAGAAGGAGGATAGGCTCCGCCACTAAAGAGGTTATCGCCCTCCAAAAAGTGCCAAATATCCGGGATTTTGTTCGTACCCTCTCGGGGCTAGAGAAGCGCCGTCCGCATTTATTTCAAGCGGGCGGCGTAGCTTTGTTTAGGCCGCCTCAGTTGTTGCCCTCTCCGTTGTATTCTGGCGCGTGACGCCAGCGCCATCGGTGGCGTCAACATGGCGAAGCGCTGAGGCCGAGCCATCCCGACCGATCGCCGTGATAGCCAATTTGGGACATGTGCTGTGGCACAAATTGTATAGGCTCCCGGCTATCAGGATTTTGCACACCTTCCTGGGGCTAGGGCCAGCGCCGTCCGCAAGCATTTCAAGCGGGCGGCGTTGTGCTGTCAGGCATCAGCCCGAATGAGACCGGGCGGATCCGAGCACGGCGACGGAAGCCATTGTCGAAGCGTTTGGGCGGCGGCCCAGCGCGATCCGTAGTTCTCCGGGGCAGAACAAAGTTCCGCGAGCAGGCTGCTCGGCCTTCGTCTCGACTTCATCAGATGATCAACGAGTTGCCGGAGGATTTGGCGACGCCGGATCACGATTGGCACAATCTGCATACTACCTTGGTACCCCTCCTGACGCCCAAAAAAACTACGTAGCGTTCAAGGGAAGACTTGGGTTCCGGCAGTGTTCGTAACATTGGCTTGTCCGACCGACGCACTGATTGCGCGTCGCGAGGCAAGGCGACGCCTCCCGCGAACGGATCCACTTCGGGATCCACAACGACGCCCGAACGGGCGCGCAGGTTCACTCATCCTTTGACGGGTGTTAATTATTACTACAACTTTTGATTTAAATATCGACGACCGCCATTCATTCGCGGAACCGTTCCAGATGATTCACAAGGGCGTCGAATTCAGCGTCACGCAGCTCATGCCCGGCGTCTGGAAATGGCGTTTCCAGATCGGCGATCGGGTCTTCACGGGCAAGACCGAAGCAAAGCTCGACCTGTTGGCGATCCGCCGCGTGCAGCTGCGGATCGACCGCGAGCTGAACAATCTCGGGCTCGGACGGACCCGCGGGCACCGCGATCAGGATTGAGGCGCAGTCTGTCCGGCAAGTCGGCAAGTCTCAGTCCGCGCTTGCCAGCCGCCGCATCGTGAACTCGATGTCGCCACCGGGCAGTTCGCGCCAGCTCTCGACGGAGCTCATATAGGCGGCCTTCGGGTAGCGCTTGAGAAAGTCGCGCGCCCGCAGGCGGGCCTGATCGCGCGGCAGGCTGAAGGTCTCGCGCAGATAGCCGTCATCCGGCTTGTGCCGTGCGGCCATCCGGCTGGCGAGATCGCGCGGACGAAACACCATTGCCGCAACTCCGGAATAGAGCCCCGTTCCGATTGAATCGGAACCGGGCTCTAGATTCTAGTTTTGACGCGTTTTCTTCACGCGAACCGGTATCCACTTCGCTCGAAAACGCTCCAACTGACGACACCCCAAATATAGGGGCGGCGCCACAAGAATCCGAGTCTGCGGGAAACCGGCGAGGCCGGCCCGAACGGGGCTTACTGGCTACGCTGCGCGGAGCCTCCGGGCTGGGCGGAGCTCCCGGTCTTGGTCTTCGGCTTGGCGGGAGGATGGGCTGCCGCCTTCGGCGCATCGCTGCGCACCGCGCCCCAGGGATCGGCCGATCCCTTGGCATCCGGAATCTTGCTCAGCGAGTCCTTGTAGGCCTTGTCGTTGATCGCGTCCCGATCCTTCTCCTCCTGGGTCTTGGTCTTGACCTCAGGCATCAGATTGACGTTCGGCATTTGCGCATAGGCCGGCGCCGACAGCAGCACCGCAACCGCAACTGCGCTCAAAACTCTCATAAGAACGCTCCTTGCATTTTCGTCAGCGGTATATCACCCCAGGAAAGCCGCCGCCAAGCGCGCCCGTCCCTGCCCTAGAGGTGGTCTGACTTGCAGGATTTCGGCGACTGCATCCAGTCGTCCCAGATCGGCCCGCACCGCGTGCAGCCGGCAAGCGCAAGCCCGATCGCGATCACGCCGCCCAGCAATACCAACCTGCGGAACATGGACGCCCCCACCACTGACGAGGGGCAATTGGAGCCGAAACTGGGGCATTTTCAAGCCGGGCACGGCGCTTGCAACGCCGCGCAAGCGCGTCGGACAGCAGCGCCCGCGCGCCCGAGCACAGCGCCGGCGCAGCGCCCGCGCGATGGTTTGACCGGACGGCCCCCCAAACTACACTGCGCAACAAAGCAGAAAAGGAATCGACGACATGACTTTGGCGATGAGCTGGGACGAGTGGACGCGGCACGACGGGACGGCGCTCGCCGAGCGCGTCCGGAACGGCGAGCTGACGCCAAGGGAGCTGGCGGCGCAGGCTGCCGCCGCCACAGCCAAGGTCGATCCCGCGCTCTCCGGCGTGGTCGAGCTGTTCGACGACATGATCGCCGATCCCGCGCGCGACGGCGCCGATCTCAACGGCCCGTTCGCCGGCCTGCCCTTCCTGATGAAGGATCTCGGGCCCACGCTGAAGGGCCGGCTGCAGGAAATGGGCTCGCTGATGATGCGCGGCAACCGCGCCGCGGCCGACACCTTCCTGACCACGAAGCTGCGGAAGGCCGGTCTCAATCTGATCGGCCGCACCACCACGCCGGAGTTCGGGGTCTGCAGCTCGGCCGAAAACCCCGCGGTCTATGTCACGCGCAATCCCTGGAACACCGACTACACCACCTGCGGCTCGTCGGCCGGCAGCGCGGCGATGGTTGCCGCCGGCGCCGTTCCGATCGCGCATGCGACCGACGGCGGCGGCTCGATCCGGATTCCCGCCGGCGTCAACGGCAATATCGGGCTGAAAGTGTCGCGCGGCGTGTTCTCGCTCGCACCGCATCTGTCCGATCTCACCGGCCTCGTCTCGATCCAGGGCTGCCAGTCGCGCTCGGTGCGCGACACCGCAGCCTTCGTCGATAGCTGCCGTGGCCCGGCGCCTGGCGAGTTCATGCCGTTCTGGACACCGCCTGAGCCCTATACAGCGATGATCGCGCGCGACCCGGGCCGGCTCAAGATCGCGCTGTCGCACACCTGGGGCGACTATCGCGCGACACCGCACATCGCAGCCGAGCTCGAGCGGGTCGGACGTTTCCTCGAAGGCCTCGGCCATCAGGTCGATTACGCACTGCCGTCGATCGACTACGCGGAAGCCTTCGCGGCGCAGACCACCTGCTACATCAGCAATTTCGCCGTCGTGATCGGCAACATGCTCGCCGCGCGGGGACTGACGCGGCCACCGGCGGACCTGATCGAGCCGATCAACATCCGGATCTGGGAGCATGGCCGCGACTTTAGCTTCGCCGACCGCGCCCGCATGCAGGCCGTGTTCAACACGACGGCGCGCGGCTTCGGCGCCTTCTTCGAGGATTGGGACATCATCCTGAGCCCGGTCACGGCGCTGCCGACGCCAAAGATCGGCACCACCGAATATCTCACCATCAGCGACAATCCGTCGGTGCTGGACTGGTTCGGCAATCTCTGGCGCAACTTCGCCTTCACGCCGCTCGCCAATCTCTGCGGCATCCCGGCGATCTCGCTGCCGCTCGCGACCAACGAGCACGGCCTGCCGCTCGGCATCCAGGCGATCGGCAAGCAGGCCGATGACGGCCTCCTGCTGCAACTCGCCGCCCAGATCGAACGGGCGATCGACGGCAAGTGGAATGACGGCAAGCGGCCGGCCGTGCATGTCACGCGGAACTAGGCAATAAACGGCAAACAAGACTCAGCGGAGGGAACGGAACGTCATGCAGCAGGCCGGTGAATTCGGGATCGACGACGCGAAACGCGTGCTCGGCGACGTCTTTGCGCCATGGGTGCAGGACCTCAATCTGTCGATCGAGCAGTTCGACATCGCACCACCGGCGGGCGGCGATGCCGACTGGCAGCCCGGCGCCATCCTGCGCATGCCGTTCTCGGAGCGGCTGTGCCGCAATGGCGGCATCGTCTGCGGCCAGGCACTGATGGCGTTCGCCGACACCGCGATGGTGCTCGCCAATCTCGCGGCCAACAAGGGCTATCGTCCGATGACGACGGTCGACCAGACCACGCACTTCATGCGCGCGGCGACCGCCTCCGACGTGCTGGCCGACGCGCGTGTGGTCCGGCTCGGCCGCACCATGAGCTTCGGCCGCGTCACGCTGCTCTCCGCCACCGACAACAAGCCGGTGGCGATGGTATCGAGCGCGTTCGCGATGCTGCCGGGATAACTACTTGCCGAGCACCGCCTCGGCGGCGTTGACGATGCTGATGGTCGGATTCTTTCCGCAATAGGTGCCGAACTTCTTGGCGTTCTCGACGAACACCTCGGTGTCGATGATCGCCTCGTCGGAATCGCCCTTGTACCAGCCGTCCATCCAGACCAGCACCATCTTGATGGTGTCGTCGCCGCCTTCGACGAACTGCTTGCAGGTCATGGTCGAGAGATCGAGGACGGTGGCATTCGCCGGCGCGGACGACAGCGCGAGTGCAGCGGCAAGCATGATCGAGGCAGTGATCTTCATCGCAATCTCCAAGGGCAATGATCTGAAAAATGAACAGGCGCCGGAAGCCCGGCGCGCCCGCTCGCGACTTCGTAAGCGAAGCGTCGAGGCAAACGCAAGCGAGACATCGCGCAAGTTTGCCTGCACGTCGTTTCGGTGCGCGGATTGAGAATCGATGTCGCCGATTGTCATGCGGCGGCGCGACGCGCGCGCCGCCGAACTACGCCGCCTTGACGCGACGCCTCCTGCGCCAACGCCAGAGCAGTGCGACGAGCACGATCAGCACCACGCCAGCAGCGAGTGCCTTCGCAGCGAACCGTCCGCCGGGACGATCGATCAGGCGCGTGAGAAGCGACACACCCTCGCCCTGGCGCGGCAGGCGAAATGCCACCACGCTGTCGCCGATCGATGTGCCGCCCTCGGAATGACCGCCGGCGCCGATCACGACATACTGCTCGCCCTTCCAGAGGTAGGTCATCGGATTGGCGACGCCCGGCACCGGAAGCCGGCCGAGCCATAACTGGCGGCCCGACTTGACGTCGAACGCGCGCAGATAGGCATCCATCGCGCCGGTGAACACCAGTCCGCCCGCAGTGATCGCGACGCCGCTGAGCAGCGGCGTGCCGGTATTGAGCGCGATGCCGAGCGGCGCGAGATCCTCGCTGGTGCCGACCGTCGCATGCCAGAGGATCTTGCCGGCCTTGAGATCGACCGCCACCGTCTCGCCCCACGGCGGCTTGTTGCACGGCGACCCGACCGCCGATTTCGCGAGTGCCCGCGACATCGCAAACGGCGCGCCCTGCTGCTGGCCAAAATCATGGCCAGGCGGCGGATTGAAACCCTTGGCCTGGTCGCGCGGAATCAGCGTGATGACATGCGCCGCGTGGCTGACATTGGCGAACAAGATTTGGTTGACCGGATCAAAGCCCGCACTGCCCCAGTTCACACCGCCGCCGGTCATCGGATAGACGATCGTGCCCTGCGTCGACGGCGGCGTGTAAAGCCCCTCATTGCGTGATTGCGCCAGCAGCTTCTCGCACGCCGCGCTCCCGACGCCCGGCAGCAGGCCGCCGACATCGTCGGCCGTCATCCGCTGCGTCAACAGCGGCGGCACATGGGTCGGGAACGGCTGCGTCGGCGACAGTTGCTCGCCCTCGGCGCCGTTCTGCGGCACCGCGCGCTCTTCGACCGGCCACACCGGCTTGCCGGTGTCGCGATCGAGCACGAACACGAAGCCCTGTTTGGTCGGCTGGATCACGACGTCGCGCATGCCGTTGCCAGTGTCGATCCGCGCCAGCGTCGGCTGTGCCGGCAGGTCGTAGTCCCAGACGTCGTGGTGCACGGTCTGGAACGCCCATGCGAGCTCACCGCTCTCGATACGCAGCGCGACGACGGAATTGGCGTGCTCGTCATTGCCGGGACGCTTGCCGCCCCAGAAATCGGGACTGGGCGATGTCGTCGGCAGGAACACCAAGCCCCGCTCCTCGTCGACCGACATCGGCGCCCAGACGTTGCTGTGGCCGGCCTCGACGCTGTCATGCACGAGCGGATCGAAGGTCCAGCGCGGCTGGCCGGTCCGCGCATCGAAGGCGCGCACCGCGCCGACCGGCGCGTCGACCCGCCGGTTGTCGCCGATCGCGGACCCGACCACGACCACGCCGCGTCCCGTCACCGGCGCCGACGTGATCTGAAACTCGCCCGGCCATTCCAGCTTCATGCCGGCATCGATCTTGATCTCGCCATTGTTGCCGAAATCGGCGCAGGGTTTGCCGGTCCGGGCATCGAGCGCGATCAGGCGGGTGTCATTGGTGCCGGTGAAGATGCGCGACTTGCAGGCCGCGCCTTCAGCAGCACCATCATCGGTCCAGTGCGCGACGCCGCGGCAGACAAAGCGATTGGCCGGCCGCTGCGCCATGCTGATCTTCGGATCGAACCGCCATTTCTGCGCACCGGTGCCGGGATCGAGCGCGATCACCTCGTTGAACGGCGTGCAGAAGATCAGGCTGTCCTCGACGAACAGCGGCGTCACCTCGAACTTGGTGCGCTTCATGACCTCGGGCGGACGCGCGTCGAGATCGCCGGTGCGGAATTCCCAGCCGCGCACCAGCGTGCCGACATTGTCCGATGTGATCTGCGTTAGCGGCGAGAAGCGCTGTCCGCCACGGTCACCGCCCCAATACTCCCAAGCGAGCGCCGGCTGTACACACAGCACCAGCGCGGCAAGCAGGCGAAACAGCGACCGCATTGCGTCCTCCCGCGAGATGCGACCATCAAACGCCGCATCTCATGCGGGAAAACCCTTTACGCGATTAGCGCGTCAGTATCCACCCCTGCGATAGCCGCCGCCGTAATGGCCGCGATAACCACCGCCGCCGATGCCAATCCCGATTCCGATCGGCGGCCCGACCGGCTCGTAGACCACGGCCGGAGGCGGCCGGCGCACCACCACGACATCGTCCTCGACCACGACGCGCGGCGGGCGTTTGCCAGCGCGGCGCGGCGGATCGGGATCGGCCCGTTTCTTCACGGGCGCTGCGGCCTTCTGCTGCTCCTGCGGCGCGGCGTTGCAGGGACAGGTCGGGGCCGCCAGTGCGACGTTGGTCGCGGGCACGCTGAGCGCAGCGGCCGGTGTCAGATCGGGACGGTAGCGCAACCGTTCGATCATCTTGCGCGCGGTCGCTGTCAGATCGCTATCGGGGTACAGCACGAGGAAGCTGCGATAGCCCGCCGCCGTGTTGGCGAGGATGGCATCGTTCCAAGCCACCATGCGGCGATGCCGGTCGAGCCAGTCGCGCGCCTGCAGGCCGCGCGGCGTGCCGGCGAAGATCGCGGCGAAGGCTTCATAGGCTTCATCGGTGCCGTCGACCACCATCATCTCGTTTGCAACCTCGATCGGCTTGCCCTGCAATTCGCGCTTCCATTCGTCGACGGTGCGCTTGGCCGCGGCCGGCGCCGGCTTGGCCGCGGGCGACGCTGACGACGCACCTGCCATGAAGCGGAAGTCGTCGGTGAGCGACGAGGAGTCCCACGGTGTCTGGCGGCCGTCGGTCGCCTTGTTTACCGCAAGACGGACGCGCTTGAAGGTGTCCTCGATCGGAATCCCCGGCTCCTTCGCCGAAGCCAGCAACGCGGTCGTATAAGGGCTGTTGGCGCCGCTGCCGTCCTCGGCCTCGGCACCCGGTGACGTCGAGAACGAGACAAAGGTGCCAGGCGCGCCGATCTTGGCATCGATGATGGCAAGCCCATGCCCGGCGGTCTTGCTGAGCTCCGGGAAGGGATTGTTGCGGCAGGCATCGAGCAGCACGATGCGCATCCGGCTCGGCACCGAAGTCAGCGTGTTCAGGATGTCGTTGAGGCGAACCGCCTGGATCGGGATATCAGCCTCGCGCTTCGGATCGACATCGACCGGCACCAGATAGTTCTCGCCATCGATCTGCAGGCCATGCCCGGCATAGAACACCAGCGCCACGGTATCAGCGCCCTTCGCCGCCACCTGGCCGGCGAAGTCGCTGATCCTTGCGCGCATCTCGTCCTGGGACAGATCCGATGCCGTCGTCACGGCAAAGCCGGCATCGGTCAGCATCTGTGACATGGCCCTGGCGTCGTTGGCCGGATTGGGCAGCGCGGGCACCGACTTGTAGGCGGACTGCCCGATCACCAGCGCCAGACGGCTTTCCGCCAGTGCCGGCACGGCACCGAACAGGATCGCAGCCGGAACGATCAGGCCGAGGAGCGAACGGCGAAGCATGACGGCCTCCGACAATGACATCGGAGATGGGTCGATAGCCGTCAGGTGAAGGTTCATGCCGTGCGGCAATCTGCTGCCGCCGGCGCCGGTTCTTCGGCCCGAATGGTCGCGGGGATCAGGTGAGCCCGGCTATTTCGGCTTCTTGGCTGGATCGGCGGCCGGCTTGGTGACGCCCCAGGGATCGTATTTCTCCTTTGGCTCGGGGATACGATCGAGTGCGGCCTTGTAGGCCTTCTCGTCGACCTGGGGTTTCTTCTCCGCCTTCCTGTCGTCGCCCCCGCCGCCTCGCCGGCCCTGGGCCAGGGTCGGTGTCGCAATCAACGCCAGAATGACGGCAGCAACCGTGAAGCTTTTCATGTCAGTCTCTCTCCCCCGCAGCCGTAGAAACATCCGGCAACACCTCTACCGCGAACATAGCTTGTCGCTCGACATTTGTTGATCGACAAAGCGCCGCGCGATGCGGATTCAGCCCCACCAGGGGGGCGCAATGTGGGCGGCGGCACATTAAATTGGTTGGATGGGACAGGGACAGGTACAAGTGGTGGCGCTGCTGGCGGGCGCCGCCTTGATGTTGAGCGGCTGCGGGCTGGCGGACAGCCACGCGGTATGGCCTGACATGCTGAAGGTCAAGGCCACCGAGCCGGCGCCGCTCGAAACGCCTCCGGATCTCAAGCGGCTGGTGGCCGGCAAGCTGGATTCGGTGTTCACCGCCGGCTCGCAGCCGGCCCATGTGCGGGTCTCCGCTCCGCTGCACGACCCGCGCGGCACCGGCTGGACCGCCTGCGTGCGCGCCGAACTGACTTCGGTGATCGGCAAGCCGCTCGGGACGCAGACCTATCGCGTCTTCATCAATGACGGCGCGATCTTCGATCGCCGGCAGGTCGAGGCTGACGACAATTGCGTGACCGAGACTTATGAGCCGGTCGAAAGCTCCGTTCAGCTGGAAGCACAACGAAGTCCCAAGCCGTAGCGTCCTGATGCTCACCGCTGTCAGTGCATCGTTGTGAGCTCTCGCGATCTCCGGTGCCACGTTGTCGCAACACCAAGCGCACAACCGCGGTATGCTGAATGCCCCATTAACCTGATCGCTCAAATTGCCGGATGGCCTCAACGGCATTTTCCATCTCTCTCCGCTAGCGTTGCCCGCGATGAACGCAAGGCCGATCAGCCTCGCAGACCGGGGAAACATGGGACGTGGCCGATATTGCTGACCAGGCAATGATCCGCCGTGCATCGCGCAAGGATGCCACGGACGATCGCGCGTTGCCGCCGCTGTCGGCCGCGCCGGTCGGCGCATGGCGGGCGCTTGCCGAGCGCGCGATCGAGGCCAATGGCTACTACCAGCCCGACTGGGAATTGGCGGTCGATGCCTCCGCGCGCGGCCGCACCGGCGCATCGCTGCTCAGCGCCACCGGCGATGCCGGGCAATTGATCGGGCTGTTGCCGGTCGTGCCGTTGCGGCGAATCTACCGGATCCCCCTGCCCGCGCTGGTCGGCGCCGAACCCTACGGCACGCTGTGCACGCCGTTGCTCGACGGCAATGCCGCCGAGCAGGCCGCCGGCAAGATGCTGCAGCAGGCACGCAATGCGGGCGCGCACGCGTTGATCCTGCGCACCATGTCGCTCGAGGGCCCGGCCATGGCGGCGATCCGCGCGGTGCTCGCGCGCGACGACTTGCAGCCGCGCCTGCTGAGCACCTATCAGCGCGCCCAGCTCGATGCGACGCGCGATGCCGATGAATTGCTGCGCGACGCGCTCGGGCCCAAGAAGCTGAAGGAGCTGCGCCGGCAGCGCCATCGCCTGTCCGACCACGGCGCGGTGCGCTTCGATGTCGCCCGCACGCCGCGCGACGTCGCGGCGGCGCTCGAGATTTTCCTTGCGCTCGAAGCCGGTGGCTGGAAGGGCCAGCGCGGCACCGCGCTCAGCCAGCATGCCGGCGACGCAGCCTTCATCCGCCGCGCGACGTCGGCGCTGGCCGAGACCGGCCGCTGCGAGATCGTCATGCTGCATGCGGGCGGCACGGCGGTTGCGGGCGGCATCGTGGTGCGCCATCAGGACCGCGCCTTCTTCTTCAAGATCGGCATTGACGAGCGCTTTGCGAAGCATTCGCCGGGCGCACAATTGACGCTGGAGCTGACGCGCCATCTCTGCGCCGATCCAGCGATCAATTCGGCCGATTCCACCGCGGCGCCCGGCCATCCCATGATCGACCCGATCTGGCGCGGCCGCTTCGCGATCGGCGACGTGCTGCTGCCGTTGAGGCGGCGCGATCCGCTGGTCGCCGCGGTTCACGCCGCATTGACCCTGAACAATTTCGCCTACGAGGCCGCGCGCGGCACCGTCCACTTCATCCGCAGCCGGCGCGGCAAGCCCGGATAACACGGTCCCCCTTACGCGAGCCCGCGCGGATCGATAGGCTGCGCATGACGGCCTCGAGCCGATGACGTCGTGATCGGGCGGGAACGTGACGATCCAAGAATGCTACGTCCGGCAGGACGCATCGACCGACCCCGGCGAGTTGGCCGGCGTGTATGACGATTTGCCCGCAACGGTCTCCGGACTGTGCGAGGTCGTCTCGGGGCTGATCGTTCACGTCGCCTGGGCCGAGCGGTACGGCATTCCGCCTGATTTCACGATGGTCCGGCAAACCCAGCCGGTTGCAGATCGGTTGAAGCTGATCCAGGCGTCGTTCGCCGGTCGGCTCACCACGCCACGCCCGCCGCGCAGCCGCACGTTCGGCACCTGTCGCGACTACGCGCTCCTGCTGTGCAGCATGCTCCGAAGCCGATCGATCCCGGCGCGGGTCCGCTGCGGCTTTGCGACCTACATCGGCGACGACATCTATCATGATCATTGGATCTGCGAACATTGGTCACCGGGCGACCGGCGCTGGCTGCAGGCCGACGCGCAGCTCGATGCGCTTCAGATTGAACAGTTGCAGATCACGTTCGACGGCGCGAACCTGCCGCGCGATGCGTTTCTGACGGCATCGCAGGCGTGGCGGATGGCGAGAAGCAACGCGGTGGCTGCCGGAGCGTTCGGACACGGCGCGGCCAGAGGTCTGTGGTTTCTTCACGTCAACGTCTACCGCGACCTGCTGTCGCTCACGAATCGGCAAATGTCGGCCTGGGATAGCTGGCGCGACGCTGCGCCGGCGAGCAAGGTCTTGAAGGTCGACGCCCTTGCCGAACTCGACCGGCTCGCGGACGTCGTCACGGCGTTCGAGGCTGGCTCGGACCGGATCGCCGCGCTGGACGAAGCGGCATCACGCAACTTGGTGCCGCCCTGGTCTCTGTAAGTGCGGCGGGCGGCCCGGCACAACGGCACACCAAGCTCCTTCACCGTGACCAATGGTTTACCTTTTCGTAGCCATGCAGACATATCGGGAAACAACAAGTTCCCCCCGTCAGATTGGTGTCAGCTAGCCCTTCTAGCGTTGCGGCGCGCTGTTTCTCAGGCAGTGCATGCCCTTGCCTGGAAAGCCTCATCCGATGGAAACATCGGGTGAGGCTTTCTGCCGTCGTTCTAGGCGCGGCTTGCCTTACTGCAGCGGCGAGTGCGGGGCCGGCAGCATGATGGTCGAGTGCATCTCCTCGAGCAGCTGCGTGCCCTTGCCGAGGAATTCCAGCCAGGCCGGATCCTTCATCGCACCACCGCGCGCCGCGGCGCGGGCGTTGAGATCGGGATAGGCCCAGATGTGGCAGACCTCGTTGGGCTGCCCGGAATCGGTGTGCCAGAGGCCGACGATCTTGGAATATTTCTCGCGCTCCGGCAGCACGCCTGTGATCAGGTCGAGCCATTGCTTGACGCCGCCGAGCGGCTTGGCGCGATAGTTGCGGAATTCGTAGATGTTGCCCTTGGTGGCAGGCGCCACCGGCGGAATGATCGCATTCAGCAGCCGCACCTCCTGGCGCACCAGGAGCGGACGGATCGCCGGAATGTACTCGCCGGTCCAGCGCGGATTCTTGGCAAGCTCGGCGCGCAGCCGGGCCCGCTCGTTGAGATCGGCGTAGCTCCACATGTGCATGACCTGATTGAGCGGCCCGATCTCGGTGATCCAGTAACCTTCCAGCTTGCCGAAATTGTCGGCACGGATGTCGCGCGAGATCGTGCTCGCCGCCTTGACCATCTCGCCGACGGTCCCTGGACGTACCGTGTAGGTGCGCAGCTCATAGATCATGGTTGTCTCCCTGGTTGTTTCCGATGGATCGTGTGGGCAAACGAAAAAGCCCGGCATGTGCCGGGCTTTCGTGAAGGACTTCGGACTACTCGGCCGCCTGCGCGTTGATCTCGGCCGAGACCTCGCGGATGGCGCGGGCGAGCTGCTCGGCCGGCTGGGCGCCGGACACCGCATATTTCTGCGCGAACACGAAGGTCGGCACGCCGGAGATGCCCTTCTCGGAGGCTTCCTGGGCCTGCGCGGAGACCAGCGCCACGTCCTGGTCGGTGGCAAGACGCTTGCGCACGTCGTCGGCGTCGAGCCCGACATCGGCGGCCGCCTGCACCAGCACGTTGGTGTCGGTGAGATCGCCGCCGTCGCGGAAATACAGCTCCATCAGCCGCTGCTTCATCTCGGCCGCCTTGGCCTTGGCCTCGGCCCAGTGGATCAGGCGGTGGCAGTCAATCGTGTTGGGCTGCCGCTTGACGAGCTCGGGATGGTAGGTCAGCCCCTCCTCATTGGCGGCCGCGACCACACGGCCGGCGATGCCCTTGTAGGCCTCGACCGAGCCGAATTTTGCCGTGAGATATTCGTCGCGGCTGATGCCCTCGCGCGGCACCCAATTGTTGAGGAAGAACGGCCGCCAGTGCACCTCGACGGGCACGTCGGGCACCAGCTTGAGCGCATCCTCGATGCGATGCTTGCCGATGTAGCACCAGGGGCAAACGACGTCGGAGACGATATCGAGGCGAAGCGGCTTCAGATCGCTCATGGCAGGGTTCCCGGCGGAATTGGAACCCCAAAAGTAGGCCGAAAGCGCCCCGAGACAAGCCGCTATTTCATACTGGCTGCCATCTGCCGCATCCGCTCGGCGGTCAGCTCGTCGGCCGGGAAGAACGTCTCCAGCGCCAGTTCCTGCAACGTGATGTCGACCGGGGTGCCGAACACCATGGTGGTCGAGATGAAGCTCAGGATCTCGCCATTGAGGCGGAGCTTGAAGGGAAGCGCGACGTTGTTGTCGGGGGTGATCGGGGCCGACCGCGCCGGGATCGGATAGGACTTCAGGTCCTGATAGAGCTTGAGCAGCTCCGGATCAGCCGTTGCCTCGCACTGCCGATGCAGCCGCTCCAGGAGATGCGCGGCCCATTCCGCCAGGTTCACGGTGCGCGGCGCGAGGCCCTCCGGGTGGAAAGCCAGCCGCAGGATGTTGAAGGGCTGGCCGAGCAGCCGCTGCGGCACGCCCTCGAGCAGCGGCGCCACCATGCGGTTGGCCGAGACCAGATTCCAGTGCCGGTCATAGGCCAGCGCCGGATTGGGCTCATGCGCCTTCAGCACCAAATTGATCGCCTCGCGCGCCGATTTCAGCGCGGGATCCTCCAGCGAGCGTTGCGGGAATGCGGGTGCGAAACCCGCGGCGACCAGCAGCACGTTGCGTTCGCGTAGGGGCACGTCGAGGCGCTCCGCCAGTTTGAGGACCATGTCGCGCGACGGCGCCGAGCGGCCGGTCTCGACGAAGCTCAAATGCCGCGCCGAGATCTCGGCATCGACGGCGAGGTCGAGCTGGCTGAGGTGGCGGCGCTGCCGCCATTCGCGCAGGTGCTCGCCGATCAGGACGGGTTTTGCGGGCTCGGCCCGCGCCAGGGATGCATGTGCGTTCATGGTGCAAAACCTACCATGCGAAATTCGCCCGTTCCATTACGCCTGAGGTAATCGAATTGGCGCGCGGGCCGGCTCATCTTCCACGGCACAGGAGATGACCATGCTGATGCTGTCCATTATCCGCGCCCTCGCCGTCCTGATTCCGTGGCTGGTCCATCTGGCCTCCTGGCTGGTCGCGCGATCGCTCAACATGCCCCAGCCGATCGTGCACGCGACCAGCATGTTCGTGTTCGCGCAGGTCTATGCGGTGGAGATGAGGGTCGGCAAGGCGCTGTGTCCGCTCCGGCTGTGGCGCCAGCTGCAATCCCTGATGCGCTGAAAACCCATCCCAACCCGAGGAGACACTGCCATGATCCATTCGTCCCAGCTGCTGCGACGCGCCTTGCTTGCCGATGCGGTCTTCAGCGGCGTATCCGCCATCGCGATGGTGCTCGACGCCGGAGCCCTGGCCTCGCTGCTCGGCCTGCCGGAAGCGCTGCTGCGCGAGACCGGGCTGTTCCTGATCGCCTACACCGCGCTGGTCGGTTGGCTCGCCGCGCGAACCTCGCTGCCGAAAGGACCCGTGATCCTCGTGGTCGCCGGCAATGCGGCCTGGACGCTTGCCAGCATCGGGCTGCTGCTCTCGGGCGCAGTGTCGCCGAACCTCTTCGGCACCATCGTGATCCTCGCTCAGGCGATCGCCACCGGCGTGTTCGCCGAGCTGCAATATATGGGCTTGCGCCGCAGCGGCGAAACGGTCGCAGCGTAAGGCGAGTACAGCACGCGATGAGCGGCCGTCGCGGCAAGCGTGGCGGCCGTTCCCTTCGGTCAGCTCAGAGCCATCGCGACAATCATGCCCGCGAAGGTCAGCGCGAGGCCGATGATCAGCATCGGCACGAGGCTGCTACCGGAAAACGGATCGGCTTGATCCTGTTGAAACCACGCACTGTCGATCGCACGCGCGATCGCTTTCGCCCTGTTCCTCATTGCACCGCTCCTGCTTCGCTTCGCCTGTAACGTTCCCCAACCCCAAGCATCACGCCCTGCCCGCTGGCGACGCCCAACTCGAGGCTCGCCGCGATGCGCCGCGCGCGCTCGATGAAATGAAGCGCTGCGACCGGCGGGCACAGTTCATGCGCCGTCGCCTCGAACAGTTCGAGCCAGCGGTCGAAATGCGCGGCATCGACCGGCAGCTTCATGTGCTTGACCATCGGCGTGCCGTGATAGCGGCCGGTCATCAGCGCGACCGACGACCAGAACGCGCACATCTGGGCCAGATGCGGCTCCCAATTGGTGATCCTGGCCTCGAACACCGGCCCGATCATCGGGTCCTTGCGGACCTTGGCGTAGAAGCCGTGCACCAGCTGCTCGATCATGGCCTCGGTGATCCCGGTCCGCGCGACGATCTCGGCGGTGATCTGCTCGCGGCGCTCTGCTCCTGTCATGCCTCACATCCTAAATAGGTATTTCAAATGCCTATTTAGATTGCTATAGCGGATCCGCCAAGTGCTGATTTCGAAGGGCTTCCATGCGCCTGACATCATTCACGGATTTTGCGCTGCGCGCGCTGATGCGGCTGGCCGGTGAGCCGGACCGCTCATTCGCGACCAGCGAGATCGCGGCCGAGTTCGGCATTTCCCGCAATCACCTCGCCAAGGTGGTGCGCGACCTCGGCGAGGCCGGCTTCATCGCGACCCAGCGCGGTGCCGGCGGCGGGTTTTCGCTGGCGCGCGCCCCGCAGGCGATCACGCTCGGCGAAGTGGTGCGCGCGCTCGAAGGCGGCAGCGCGCTGGTCGAATGTTTCAGGGATGATGGCGGCGATTGCGTGCTGCTGCCACGCTGCCGCTTGAAGGCGAGGCTCGCGGCGGCCCGCGAGGCCTTCATGCGCGAACTCGACGGAACCACGCTCGCCGAATGCGCCTATCTGCCGCGTCCCACGCGCCATCCGGCGCGCGCGTCATGACGATCGTCGAACCGGATGGGTTTCGGAATTCAGGCCTGCAGCACGCGCGCGGCGCCTCGCTTTGAAGGGACCGCCCGCTTGCCGGCCGCGGCCGTCAGGCTGTGGCCGTTGAGGTGCTTGCCGTTCAAGGCCTTGCTATTCAGAACCTTGCCGTTCAGGGCGTTGCCATTCAGAGCCGCGCCATTCAGCATCTTGCCGTTGCCGAGCTTGCCGTTGGCTTTGGCAGCTTTCTTCGCGCTGGCCTTCCTCTGCCTCGCCCGCATTTCAGCGAGCTTCTCGGCCTCACGCTTGGCTTTCCGCTCGGCCTTTTCCTTCAGCCGCAGCCGCTCCGCCCTCGCCTCCGCGCGCTTCTTCTTGCGCTTCTTCTCGCAAGCATCGCACTTGCAGCCGATCGGCTTCAGATAGGCTTTGAAATAGTCGGTTCCGTAATCGTAGTTGATCTCGTCGCCCGGTTCGATGTCCTTGATGGCGCGGATGAAGACCTTGCGCTTGCGCGGCTTGACGTCGGATTCCGCGTTCGGCCGGCAGGCATGGTTGATGTAGCGGGCGACGTTCTCGCGGATCGAGCCGTCGATGGTCCATCGGTTGGTGAGCTCGAACAGATATTTGTTCTCGATCGCGTCCTCATCCTTCTTCTTCGAGTCGAGCAACGGCCCGAAATAACGGATGATCTTGGTCCCTTTCTTGATCGGCTTGGTGGCGAAAAGGCCAAGGCCAGTACGGGAACGGCCGACACGATAGGGCTTTTGCGATGATGATGCGGGCATGACGATCGAGGCTAAGGCACGCAAGGTGCACGCGACAGAAGTTGCGAAGCCGCCCTTCTAGGACGATTCCGCGCGCCTGTCAGGTGTTTCCCGCGTGTCTGTTGAACCTTCCCCAGATTGCATATGTCAGACACAAAGTAACGTCCGGATCCCAAGTTTCCCCCGATGAAATACCCTGCTTTTGCAACAATCGTTGTGGCGCTCGCCAGCGCAAATCCTGGTCAGGCTGCCTCCGAGACGATCAGCAGCTTCTATACGTCGACCGCGCCGAAGGCCTGCCGGATGATCGGCAAGCCCAACGAGGAGTACGGCAGCAGCACGCGGGTCTGCCCGGGGAAATCCGGCCTTGTGGTGCTGATCAACGAGGGCGATCTGCGCGAAGTGGTCTCGGTCGGCCGAAACCGCGCGGCAGCAGCCAGGGAACCGGCGGCCCAGGCCTGGTTCGGCCCGTTCAGCTCGACCGGCAATACGGTCGAATGGCGTGCCGCCGGCAGCAAGCCCTTCGCGATCATCCAGCGCTGGCAGATCGCCGACAGCAGCGAGCAGGACAAGCGCGGCGGCCCGGTCTCACGGGCGATGCTCGCCGTGACGCGGCTGCCGCCGGGCGAGGTCTGTCACGTCGCCTATGTCGACGTTGCCGCCAATCCCAACGCCAACGCGCTGGCGCGGCAGGCCGCCGACGATTTCGCTCGCGATTTCAAATGCGGCGCGGACACGGTGAAAACGATCGGCCAGAGCGGCCGCTCGACGTTGCTGACGAAACGCTAGAACGCCGCCGCAGGCGCAATATCGGTTACGGCCGCGCTGAGCGGCCCGCAGACAAACGCAGCATCGCGGTCAACAACGCTTCCACTGATGTGCCCTCGGGCGACCGATCCAGAATCGTCTTGAGGCGGCCGTCGAGCAGCAGCATGGTAAAGCCATGCACCAGCGACCAGGCCGACGCGATCGCGGCCGCCTGGTCCAACGTAAGCTGCTCCTTGGAAATCTGCTCATGTCGGCTGGCGCCGACGCCGCGGGTCAGCCCGGCGAACGACGCCTCGGACGCCTCGTGCAGCGACGGCCGCTCATGATCGAGCCGCTCGCTGCGGAACATCAGCCCATACATGCCGGGATGCGCCTGCGCATAGGCGACATAAGCCTTGGCGCTCGCCACTCCCTTTTCGGGCGGTGTCGCCGCTGAAGCGTCCGCCGCTGCCATCGCCTGGCCGAATTGCCGGAAGCCGATCGCCGCGAGCTCACTGAGCAATCCGGTGAGATCGCCGAAATGATGCGTGGGCGCGGCATGCGACACGCCGGCGTCGCGCGCCACCGCGCGCAGTGTCAGTCCGGCCAGTCCATCACGCTCGAGCACGCGCTCGGCGGCCTTCAATAGCGCTTCATGCAGATCGCCATGATGATACGGCGTGTCATTGGTCCGGCGCCGCGGTGCCGAGCGATCGGCCACCCGCGCAACCCGGCGCCTCGGAGCCCGCGTTGGACGAGTCGCCTTGTTTTCTTTGGATAATCTTGCCATGCGGCCCTTATATGTCGCAATTTTTACACTGTAAAGATTTTGCTTGACGATCGATGGCGTCATCCCTACTGCTATCTTTACGATGTAAAGATCATATACAGGGAGATGCGGAATGCTTGACCAGGTCACGTCCAACACGGCGCGAACCAATTTGGCGCCGATTCCATTTGAAGCCGACGCGCCGTTTCTGAAGATCACAGGCGAATTGCCGCGCGAGCTGAACGGCACGCTGTACCGCAACGGTCCCAATCCGCAGTTCGAGGCGCCGGGCGCGCACTGGTTCGTCGGCGACGGCATGCTGCACGCCTTCCATCTCGAGAACGGCCGTGCCAGCTATCGCAACCGCTGGGTCCGCACCGCGAAATGGCAGGCCGAGCATGACGCCGGCCGCGCGCTGTTCGGCGGCTTCGGCCGCAAGCTGCCGGACGCCCCCGCCGACATCACGACGGACGGCTGCGTCGCCAACACCAACATCATCTTCCACGGCGGCAAGCTGCTCGCGCTCGTCGAGAGCCATCTGCCGACCGAGATCGAGCCCGGCACGCTCAATCGCCTCGGCTATTGCGACTACAAGGGCGCGATCTCAGGCCCCTTCACCGCGCATCCCAAGATCGATCCGGTCACCGGCGAGATGGTGTTCTTCGGCTATAACGCCGCGGGTCCGCTGACGCCGGCGCTGTCGTACGGATCTGTAAGCTCATCCGGCGTGGTTACGCGCTTCGAGCGCTTCGAGGCGCCCTACGCCAGCATGGTGCACGACTTCATCGTCACCGAGAACCATGTGCTGTTTCCGATCCTGCCGATCACCGGCAGCATGCAGCGCGCGATGCGCGGACAGGCGCCCTACGCCTGGGAGCCCGAGAAAGGCGCCTATGTCGGCGTGATGAAGCGCAGCGGCGCCTCGAAGGACATCGTCTGGTTCCGCGCCGAGACCTGCTACGTCTTCCATGTCATGAACGCGTGGGAAGACGGCAACCGCATCATCGCCGACGTAATGCAGTTCGAGGAAGCGCCGCTGTTCAACCATCCCGACGGCTCGCAGACCGATCCGAAAAAGAACCGCGCGCGCTATTGCCGCTGGACGTTCGATCTCTCCGGCAATACCGATCGCTTCACGCAAACCTACCTCGACGATCTCACCGGCGAATTCCCCCGCGTCGACGATCGCCGCGCGGGATTTGCCAGCAATCACGGCTGGTACGCCTGCGCCAACCCCGATCTGCCGATGTTCGGTGCGCTGTCGGGCATCGTGCATGTCGACGGCCGCGGCAAGCGGCTCGGCCACTATCTCCTGCCCGCCGGCGACACCATCTCCGAGCCCGTGTTCGTCGAGCGTAGCGCTGACGCGGCCGAAGGCGACGGCTGGCTGCTCGCGGTGGTCTGGCGTGCCCGCGAAAACCGCAGCGACCTCGCCGTCTTCAACGCTACCGACATCGAGGCTGGTCCGACCGCGCTGGTTCATCTCGGCCACCGCGTGCCGGATGGATTCCACGGCAATTGGGTGGGGGCGGAGTAGCTGCACGTCACTCCAGGCGTGAGAATGCCCGGTCCTTCCACTCGTCATGCCCGGGCTTGTCCCGGGCATGCCGGCTGGCGGTATAAGAAGCGACCCACGATCGCTTAAGTATCAATCTGAATTCACTCACTTTCTCGAGATCACATCGCGATTTTGACACTGTAAAGATTTCGCTTGACGCTCGCTCTGCTCGCCTTTAGGGTATCTTTACGGTGTAAAGATTAGCCTTCGAGGCCCCCCATGACGATCTTCTTGATCCTCGCCCCTTACGGCGCCTACGCCACGCTCATGCTGGTGACCTCGGCCACGGTGAGCTTGCTCGCTGCCGCGCTGATCTGCCTTGGCGTCATCGCGTTCGACATCGCGCGCGGCCGCAGCATCAAGATCCTCGGCGTCGGTTCGGTGATCGTGTTCACCGCGGTCGGCAGCTACCTCACCTTCATCGATGCGACGCCAAGCACCATCGCGGTGAAGATCGCTGTTGATGCCGGCATCCTGCTGGTGTCGTTCGCCTCGATCCTGATCGGCCATCCCTTCACGCGACAATATGCGCTCGAACAAATCGACGCCGAGATCGCGAAGCAGCCGGGCTTCCTCACTGCCAACTACCTGATCACCGGAGCCTGGACCGCTGCGACGCTGTTGATGTTGATCGGCAACATCGCGGTGCTCTATGTGCCGGCCCTGCCGCTGTGGACCGGCCTCTTGATCGCCTTCGCTGCGCGTAACGCCGCGGTGTGCTTCACGCGCTGGTATCCGCAATATCGCGCGGCCAAGTACGGGACGCCGCCGGCCGGCGCGCTGCCGGCGCGCTGAACATCACAACGATGATCCTGCCTGAGGAAACGGAAACCACGACAATGAAGAGCGTATTCGCCAGGCTCGCGAGCGACTTCCTCTCCACCATCGTGTTCCTGGTGGTCTATCTCGCCACCGACAATGTCCTGATCGCCACCGCTGTTGCGATCGTGGGTGCGATTGCGCAAGTGGTCTATGCGCGCGTCAAGGGACAGGCGCTCGGCTACATGACCTGGGCGAGCCTTGGGCTGGTGATCGTGCTCGGCGGAGCGACGCTGCTCACCAACGATCCGCGCTTCGTGCTGGCGAAGCCCGCGATCGGCCACATCGCGATCGGCGCGATCATGCTCAAGCGCGGCTGGATGCTGCGCTATCTGCCGCCGATCGTGACCGAGACCATTCCGGAATACGCTACCCTCGCCGGCTATGCCTGGGCCGGGCTGATGTTCATCCTCGCCGCCGGCACCATCGCGATCGCGGCGACCGGCGACATCAAGCTGTGGGCGTTCTACGTGTCGGTGGTGCTGGTCGGCGCCAAGATCGCCGCGTTCGCGATCCAGTACGTCGCTTTCCGCTTCCTGGTCGGCAACCGGCTGCGCGCCGCCGCCCGCGCCTGATCGCCGCAGCCGCGAACTAGGCGCGCGCGCCAAGATAGGCTATACCCGCGCACGCTTTTTTACCGGAGGGGAGACATCAATGGCGGTGGACGGAAACTGGAATCTCACGATGACGACGCCGATGGGCGAGCGCAAGGCGACCTTGTCGCTGGCGAGCTCCGGCGGCACGCTCACCGGTACGCAGGGTGCCGAGGGCAACTCCACCGAAATCTTCGACGGCACCGTGAACGGCGACAGCGTCGCCTGGAAGGTCTCCATCACCAATCCGATGCCGCTGACGCTCGAATTCTCCGGCACGGTCGCAGGCGATGGCATCTCCGGCGAGATGGGCATCGGCCCGATGGGCAGCTTCCCCTTCACCGGCACGCGGGCGTAACCGTCCCCGTCTAGAACCAGATCTGCATCGGCAGATCATACGCATCCAGCGGCTGCGGTCCCCCAGGAACGCAGCCGCTTGGTTGATGAGCAGCCAAAGCCACCGCGCAGGCATCCAGCACATCGTCACGCTTCGCGCCGGTGCCGATCCGCGCTTCGGTCAGCCAGCGATCGATCTCGCTGAAGCCGGCGCGCGTCAAGAGCTTGCGGCGAAGGGCGTTGCCCTCCTCCGACTTCTTGCGCGGCAATGGCGTGCCGCCGTTCAGCCGCAGGAAAACCAGTTCGGGATGCACCTCGCAGATGTCGCGTGCGGGGGTCGCGCGCACGAACGCGTCGACCTCCATGATCTTGTTGCCGAGATGCCAGAGCTGGCGCGAGACGCGGGTCTGACCGCGGCGCAGCGCTTCACGGTTCGCCGCGTCAGGATCGCCAAACTCCTGCCACAGCCAGCGCCGGGCGCCGGTGAAGACGCGTGAGGTGTGCGGACGCAGCCGCGCGCGGGCAAGCAGGTCGCAATCGCGCTTGCCGTCATCGGTCATGCCGATCGGGATATCGATCCCGGCACGATCAAACGGACCCGTCAGCGCGTCAGCAATGTCGCCGTGAAAGGAAATCGTGCGCTGGTCGCCGTCGATGGTGACGGCGACCCAGCCTTTGGAGAATCCGTCGAGGCCGACCGCCCTCAACCCGGCTCCTCAACCCAGATTCAATTCCTTGAAGAAGTCGTTGCCCTTGTCATCGATGATGATGAAGGCCGGGAAGTCGACCACTTCGATGCGCCAGATCGCTTCCATGCCGAGCTCGGGATACTCGACCACCTCGACCTTCTTGATGCAGTGCTCGGCAAGGTTCGCCGCCGCGCCGCCGATCGAGCCGAGATAGAAGCCGCCGTGCTTCTTGCAGGCCTCGCGCACCGCGACCGCGCGGTTGCCCTTGGCGACCATCACCATCGAGCCGCCCGCGGCCTGGAACTGGTCGACGAAGGAATCCATGCGGCCGGCGGTGGTCGGGCCGAACGCGCCGGAGGCGTAGCCGTCGGGCGTCTTGGCCGGGCCGGCATAGTAGACCGGATGGTTCTTGAAATAATCCGGCAGCGGTTCGCCCTTCTCCAGCCGCTCGCGCAGCTTGGCGTGGGCGGAGTCGCGCGCCACAATCATGGTGCCGGTCATCGAGACGCGGGTCTTGATCGGATATTGCGACAGCGTCGCGAGGATATCCTTCATCGGCTGGTTGAGGGCGATCTTGACGACATCGCCGCCGAGCGACTGCTCGACCGCGGGCAGATACTGCGCCGGGTTATGCTCGAGCTCCTCGAGATAGACGCCGTCTTTGGTGATCTTGCCGAGCACCTGGCGGTCCGCCGAGCACGAGACGCCGAGCCCGATCGGCAGCGAGGCGCCGTGGCGCGGCATGCGGATCACGCGCACGTCGTGGCAGAAATACTTGCCGCCGAACTGCGCGCCTACCCCCAGGCTTTGCGTCATCTTGAGGATTTCCTGCTCCATCTCGAGATCGCGGAACGCGTTGCCGTCAGCCGAGCCGTGGGTCGGCAGCGCATCGAGATAGCGCGCGGAAGCAAGCTTCACGGTCTTCATGCAGAGCTCGGCCGAAGTGCCGCCGATCACGATCGCGAGGTGGTACGGCGGACAGGCCGCGGTGCCGAGCGTCAGCACCTTCTCCTTCAGGAAGGCGAGCAGCCGATCTTTGGTCAGGACCGAGGGCGTCGCCTGGAACAGAAAACTCTTGTTGGCCGAGCCGCCGCCCTTGGCCATGAACATGAACTTGTAGGCGTCGTCGCCCTCGGCATAGATCTCGCACTGCGCCGGCATGTTGTTGGCGGTGTTCTTCTCCTCGTACATCGACAGCGGCGCGACCTGCGAATAGCGCAGGTTGCGGCGCAGATAGGCGTCGCGCGCGCCTTCGGAGAGCGCGGCCTCGTCGTCGCCGTCGGTGATGACGTTGCAGCCCTTCTTGCCCATGATGATCGCGGTACCGGTGTCCTGGCACATCGGCAGCACGCCGCCGGCGGCGATGTTGGCGTTCTTCAGGAAGTCGAAGGCGACGAACTTGTCGTTGTCGCTGGCTTCCTTGTCCTCGAGGATCGAGCGCAGCTGCTTCAGATGGCCCGGCCGCAGATAGTGGTTGATGTCGCCGAAGGCGGCCTCGGACAGCGCCCGCAGCGCCTCGCGCGACACCACCAGCATGTCCTTGCCCAACACCTTCTCGACCCGGACGCCCTCGCTCGTCACCTTCTTGTAGGGCGTGCTGTCGGCACCCAGCGGGAACAGCGGGGTGTGCTTGTAGGGCGGAACGGGCTTCTGCTGGTCGGGGAAGGCTGAGGGGGCGTTCATGAGCTGCTCTTTGGCTTGCAGGTCGGGTTCGTAAGGCCGGTCCGGCCGCGGGGGGCTGCCGGCAATGTAGAGCCGTTCTAAGCCTTTTTCGGACAAAGGAAAGGGAAGCCGGCCGCCTTCCAGCCATGCGCAGGACCGGCAATGCGCGTGCTATGTTTCATCCCTCCGTAATCTCTGGTTGCCACAACGCTTCAGCAATCCGCGAAACGGCCAGGAAGCCATCAGGAGACCATCATGAAGACAGCGCTTTTGATCTGGTTCGCGGCGCTGGCCTTGTTGATCGCGGTCCCGACCGGCGCCGATGCTGCCCGCCTCGGCAAGTCGTGCGGCGGCCTTGCCGGCATTCAATGCAGCCGTAGCGGCCAGTTCTGCCAGTTCAAGCCGGGACAGTGCGGCCGTGCCGACCAGACCGGCAGCTGCGCGTTCCGGCCGACGATCTGCAACAAGATCTTCAAGCCGGTGTGCGGCTGCGACGGCAAGACTTATGGCAATGATTGCGAACGCCGCGCCGCCGGCGCCTCCAAGGCGCAGGACGGCAAGTGTGCATCCTGACGGACCGGCCGTATTGACGCGCTGCGCGGGAGCCTGCATGTAGCTTCGCGTATTTTCATACCGCGGGGGTATTTCGTGACAGCACCGTTGCGCCGACGCTTTCCCTTGAGCATCCGCTCCATCATGCCGGCCGCCCTGATCGCGCTGGCGACAGCCTTCACTGCCGCGCCGGCGCATGCCGATCCCTGCGAGGACATCGCCAAGCAGCTCGCCGGCCAGATCGACGGGCTGAAGGTCAATTTCAGCGCCGCCAACATCACATACCTCACACATCCGGCGGCGAAGGAATTGTCGCTCGGCTGCCGCGGCAAGGACTATTCGATCGAGCTCTTTGCCAAGACCGATCGCAAGATGAAGCCCGAGTTCTTCAACCTGGTCGGCTCCGCCACCGCGCTGGTCTTCACCGTGCCGAAGGACGACGCCGCCACCGGCACCTCGCGCTGCCTGAAGCGCATGGGCATCCTGCGCGGCAACACCATCACGATGCGCTATCGCCGCCTCAACCTCGAATGTACGCGCAACCGGACCGATGCCTCGATCACGGTGCGTCGCGGCAAGAACGAGTGACCGGCCGCATCGCGGCACGCCAATGTTGCCTATATAATTGTCAATGCAGGGGCCGCACCGGAACGTTCCTCCCGCTCCGAAAGTTGATAATTGCGGTCGCATGTTTGCTGGAAAACGGTGCGATAATCACGGCCGGAATCACGGAGCCGCCCATGATCGCAAAGCTCCTCCTGCAGAATACTTTCTTCGTCGTCGCAATGGCCGCGCTGCTGTTTGCCTTCGCCGGCACGCTGCACTGGCCTGGCGCGTGGGCTTATCTGATCGCCTCGGCGCTGATCGGCCCGGCCTGCGGACTGTGGCTTGCCAAGGTCGATCCCGGCCTGCTGGCCGAGCGCATGCGGCTCACCGCGCGCGAAGGCCAGCCCGCCGAGGACAAGCGCTTCATGCTGGTGTTCCTCGTCATTGCCGTGCTGTGGTTCGTCGCGATGGGCCTCGACCGTCGGTTTGGCGGCGCCAATGCCGGCGTGGCGCTGATCGTGCTCGGCCTCGTGCTGTATCTGATCTCGACCGCGCTGATCCTGTGGGTGTTCCGCACCAATTCGTTCGCAGCCCCAGTCGTGAAGGTACAGACCGAGCGCGACCATCACGTGATCTCGACCGGACCCTACGCGCTGGTGCGCCATCCGATGTATGCGAGCGTGATGCTGTTCTTCATCGGCGTGCCGCTGACGCTCGGCTCCTGGTGGGGCCTTGCCTTCGTGCCGGTGTTCTTCGCGATGTTCGCGTTCCGCACCGGGATCGAGGAACGCACGCTGGTGGCGGGATTGTCAGGCTATGCCGATTATGCGGCACGGGTGCGCTATCGCCTCGTGCCCGGACTGTGGTGAGGGACCATCATGGCAGAGAGCAAGACCTACACCGGCGGCTGCCATTGCGGCCAGGTGCGCTTCGAATGCACCACCGACATGGCGATGGTGACCGCCTGCAACTGCTCGATCTGCACCAAGAAGGGGCTGCACTTCGTGTTCATGCCGCCGTCGAGCTTCCAGCTTCGCGCCGGCGCCGAGAACCTGAAGGAGTACCTGTTCAACCGCCATGCGATCCGCCACCAGCTCTGCGTCGATTGCGGTGTCGACGTGTTCGCGCGCGGCAAGAAGCCCGATGGCGCCGACATCGTCGCGCTCAATGTCAACTGCATCGACGGCATCGACCTGTCGAAGATCGCGATGACGCCGGTGGATGGGAAGAGCCGGTAGTTTCCTATCCACCCTTCGTCATTCCGGGATGCGCCGAAGGCGCAGGCCCGGAATCCATACTCACGATCGTGGTTATGGATTCCGGGCTCGCGCTTAGCGCGCCCCGGAATGACGGTCGTCACAAATCCAGCGCCTTGTAGCGCCGGAAAATCCCCTCCTCGTTGAACGGAATCCGCCGCTCGCTCGCCAGATAGGCCTTGATGTTCGGCCGCTCCGCAACGCGATCGCGCAGTGCGATCAGGCGCGGGACCTTCTTCTCGAACCCGGCCATCCGCTTCGGAAACGCGTAGCGCAGGCCTTCGACGATCTGGAACAGCGACAGGTCGACGTAGGTCAGCCGGCGTCCGGCGACGAAGCCGCCGCCATTCGCCTGCACGAGATCCTCGAAATAGCCGAGATATTTCGGCACCCGCGATTTCCAGAACTCTTCCGTGCGTTTCTTCGCCGGCGCCTTCTGGTCCTCGTAATACAGCGACGGCCCGAGCGGGTGGTGGGTGTCGTGGATCTCCAGCACGAAGTCCGCAATCGTCAGCTGCAACTCGTGCACCCAGAGCTTTCCCGCCTCCGCCTTCGGCGCGAGGCCGTGGCGCGCGCCGAGATAGAGCAGGATGTTGGCAGTCTGTCCGATCACGAGTTGGCCGGCCTTCAGGAACGGCGGCGCAAAGGGCGGCGTGCCCTTGCGCGCGTCCATCATCTTCATCACGGCGCCGGTGCCGCCCTTGCCGCGCGCGACATCGGTATATTCAGCGCCGGCATCCTCGAGTGCGAGGCGGACATATTCGCCGCGGCCCTGGATCATCGGCCAGTAGTAAAGCTGATAGTGCATGCACTTACCTCCACAAACTTCACCGCATCGCCTCGATTCACGGTGATCGTAGCCGTGCCGCGGCCAGATCGTCTACCGCGCACCGGCCGCCTGTCCGAACCACGCGCGGACTGCTAAGATTACAGCATCGAGTCTTCGATGAAGGATCAACTTATGGCGGACAACAAGAAGAAGCGGGGCGCACAAGATCGCGCCCTGATCGCGTTGAGCGAGTCCTACGAAGTTGCGTACTGGTCCAAGAAGTTCAAGGTCACGCCGGCAAAGCTCAAGGCGGCCGTCAAGAAGGTCGGGCACTCCGCCAAGAAGGTGGAAGCCCACTTCAAGGAGCAGCGGCACATGGCCGCCGACCGCGCGCGGATCGCGATCAGCGAGCCCTACGAGGTCCGCTACTGGTCGAAGAAGTTCAAGGTGACCCCTGCCCGCCTCAAGGCCGCGGTGGCCGAAGTCGGACATTCCTCGAAGAAGGTCGAGGCCCATTTCGCGAAGAAGAAGAAAACCGCGAAGAAAAAGAAGGCGGCCAAGAAGACTCTCAAGAAGGCCGGCAAGCGCAAGAAGAACTGAGCGGTCGAGGGTACGCCGCTCTCGCCTCGTCATTGCGAGCCAACGGGTCGGCGCGCAGCGCCGCCCGATGACAGGCTCCGCGAAGCATCCACCGCACCGCATTTGCGGAAAGATGGATTGCTTCGTCGCTATCGCTCCTCGCAATGACGGGGGACGGGCTCCGCCCCGTTCGCCGCTCCCCTCAATTCGCCGCGAAGCAGTACAGCAGGCCGTCGCCGCCGGTGCTCTTCAGATCGGCTTGCGAGCAGCCGCCGTCAGGACCGCGCGAGGGATGCGACATGTTCCAGGATTTTGACGGCTCGTCATCCCGCAGGCCCTTGCGGTCGAAGTGCCCGACCATGGCGGCGCCCTGCGTACTGCTTGTCCAGTTCTTGCAGGTGCGGTCCTCACCGGCTGCAAACGCCGTACCATCGGCCTGCGATCCCGTCAGCACGTCGTGGCGGTTCGGCGTGTCGCCGGCACCGTTGATGACGTCGCCCTTCTCGGACAGCGCGGTCTGCTTGGTGAGATTATTGCCGGCGCTGTGCAGATCGGCGACATCCTTGGCGACCACGACGCCCTTCACGTTCTTCCACGGGCCCTTGCCGATGCGATCGCGCGCATTCACCGCGGGCTTTCCGTCGGCCGCCTGGGTCGAGAGATAGGCGCGCCATGTCTTCGGCGCTCCGAAGCCCGCGGCCTGCGCCAGGGTCTGGCAATGATTGTCGGCGCCGGCGAGCCCGCCGAGATTGCCGCCATTGCCGATGCCGTTGCTGGTCACGAAGAAGCTGGTGTCGGCGGTCTGCGCCGTTGCCGGCGGCGCGGCCATGACGACGAACGCAAGACAGGCAGGAACCGCGATATGTGCAGTGAACTTCATCTCGTTCTCCCGATGGTTGCTTTAGCCCGCTGACATCAACCCGCAGGTAGTCCGGATATTCCGGCGCCACGACACGCGAATGAAGCCCACAAAACAAAAGCGCCGCGGTTGATGCCGCGGCGCCTTGTACTTGTCGTGACCGGCTGTCGATCAGTTGGTCTGCTGGATCGCCGAAAGCTCCCAGTTGCCGCCGCGCTGGCGCACGAAGGTCCAGACCTCGGTGATCTCCTCCGGCTGCCCGCCGCTGACCTGACGGCCGGTGCCGCGCTCCAGCATGGTGTCTACGAGCGAGTAGCGCATCGCGACCGTCGCATATTCGCTGTCGCCTTCGCGCCAGGCTTCCGCCAGATCGCCCTGCAAGAGCTTCACATTGGAGGTCTTGTTGGTGACGTTGCGCGCCTTGTTCTCCTCGAGATCCTTCGAGAAGTACGACACCATTTCCGGCGTCGCGAGCGTGTGCAGCTTCGCAATGTCCTCGTTCGACCACGCGGCCTGGATGTCGCCGAGCAACCGCTCGAACGTCTCGTAGTCACCAGGTGTGATCTCGACCGGCGCATTCGATCCGCCGCCGAGGCCAAAGCCGAAGCCCGAACGGGCGTTCGCCTGCGGACCAGGGCCGACGTCGGGGCCCCCCGCGTAGGCGGCGGCCGGCGCATTGCGCCGCTGCCACCACGACATCGCGAGCCGAACCACCAGCACGATCAGACCGATCTGCAGCAGCAGGCCGAACATCGACGACAACCCGCCGAGGCCCGAGAACAGGCCGCCGCCGAACAGCATGCCGAACAGGCCGGCGCCAAGGAAGCCCGCGGCCAGGCCGCCGAGCAGGCCGCGACCCATTCCGCCGCGGCCGAACAGGCCGCCGGAATTCGCCGCCGCCGGCGAGCCCATGCTGGGGCTACCAGGCTGGCTGAAGGTACGGTTCATCGGAGCAACCGAGCCCGGCGCGGTGCTGGTCGAGGGCGGCGCGGAGAATGTCCGCGAGCCGCGCGAGCCGCCGCCGCCAACGCGGGCGTCGGCCGCCGAAACGGTCATCATCACGGGCAGCGCCAGCGCCATCGCGACGGCGATCGCCCGGACAATTCCACGCGTGCGTTGCGAGAAATTCATGTTGGTTTCCTCAAAGGATTCCCCGGCATGGGGAAACACCCCTAACATGGGCAGGGCCCGATAAAAGTGAAGCGGGAAACGGGAACCGCGGCTGCGGCCCTCGGTCGCGGCGATGTGACACAATGGTCCTTGTGGATGCGACAGCGCGTCCTAGCGCGAGATGGGGCTCAGGTTCAACCGCGAGACCGCATTGCAACATTGCCCCTGCCCTGCAGGAAGCGAAGGGGTATCATGGCTCGTCACCCGGGCCTAGTTCGCCGTCATGGTTTCCTTCACCGCGGCAACCAGCTGCGTCAGCGTGAACGGCTTCGGCAGGAACGCGAACTGCTGGTTCTCCGGCAGGCTCTTCTCGAACGCGTCCTCGGCATAGCCCGAGACGAAGATGATCTTCAGCTCCGCATTGCGGCTGCGCATTTCCTTCAGCAGCGTCGGCCCGTCCATCTCCGGCATCACGACGTCGGACACCACGAGGTCGACCTTGCCGTTGTTCTCCTCGAACGCCTCCAGCGCCTCGACGCCGTTCGCCGCCTCGATCACGCTGTAGCCGCGCGAACGCAGGCCACGCGCATTCAGCGAGCGCAGGCCGTCCTCGTCCTCGACCAGCAGGATGGTGCCCTGCCCGGTGAGATCAGGCTTCGGCTTGGTGGCATCCGCGGCGGCGGTTTCCTTCGCCGCGCTGTTGCCGGCATGCGCCTCCGGTGCAACCTCTTGCTCCTGGTGATGCCTCGGTAGATAGATCCGGAACGTGGTGCCGCCGCCCGGCACGGAATCGACATAAACGAAGCCGCCGGTCTGCTTGACGATGCCGTAGACCGTGGACAGGCCGAGGCCGGTGCCCTTGCCGACTTCCTTGGTCGAGAAGAACGGCTCGAAAATCTTGTCGATGATCTCGTGCGGAATGCCGGTGCCGGTGTCCGAAATCTCGATCTTCACATAATCGGCCGCCGGCATGCCCTTGTTGGCGAGCTGCGCGGCTTCCTCGGTCGGCACGTTGGTGGTGCGGATGATCAGCTTGCCGCCGTCGGGCATCGCGTCGCGCGCGTTCACCGCGAGATTGACCACCACCTGCTCGAATTGCGAGACGTCGACCTTGACCGGCCACAGGTCGCGGCCATGCACAAGGTCGAGCTTGACCTTCTCGCCGATCAGCCGGCGCAGCAGCATGGTGAGGTCGGAGAGCGCATCGCCGAGATCGAGCACCTGCGGCCGCAGCGTCTGGCGGCGCGAGAACGCAAGCAGCTGCCGCACCAGCGTCGCGGCGCGGGTGGCGTTCTGCTTGATCTGCATGATGTCCTGGAACGACGGATCGGTCGGCTTGTGCGCGTTCAGCAGGAAGTCGTTCGCCATCATGATGGCCGACAGCACGTTGTTGAAGTCGTGCGCGATGCCGCCGGCGAGCTGGCCGACCATCTCCATCTTCTGCGACTGGTTGATCTGGTTCTCCAGCGCGTGCCGCTCGGTGGTCTCGAGCATGTAGACGATTGCGGTCTCGGCGTCGCGCTCGTCCTTCTCGACGGTGGTGACGAAGAACTGGGCGGAGCGCTCCTTAGGCCCGTCGAGCATAACCTCGACCGGCGCAATGTCGCCCTGGCCTTCGGCAGCCTGGTTGATCGCGGCGATCAGCAGGCCGCGGTCGCGCGGATTGACCGCGCGGAAGATCGACTTGGCCGCGCCGCCGTCGCCGTTCAGCCCCTGCGCCAGCTTGGCATAGCGGGCATTGGCGCCGACCACATTGCCGCCGCGATCGACGGTCGCGATCGCCATCGGCGTATGGTCGAAGAAGCGCATGAAGCGCACCTCGGCGGCACGCTCCGGATCGGAATGCTCGTCGCGGGCGCGGCTGATCACCAGCGTGCGCGAGGCGCCCGCCGCGCCGTCGGCGCCGAAGGCGAGCTTGTGATAGAGCCGCACCGGCACGGTCTTGCCGCCGCGCATCCGCAGGTCGATGTCGAACACCTCGGTCTTGACCTCGCCGGGCACCGCCGCGATCGAGGTCAGCAGCGCCGCGCCGTCGCCCGAGACGATGTCGGTCAGCTTCAGGCCGCCCGAGCCGATCTCGGCGAGATCGTAGTCCAGCCAGTTGGCCAGCGTGGCGTTGATATAGGCGATCTCCCCGGCCGGATTGACCGAGAAGAAGCCGCACGGCGCATGATCGAGATATTCGATCGCGTGCCGCAGTTCCTGGAACACGTCTTCCTGGCGCTCGCGGTCGCGGGTGACGTCGGCGATCGACCACACCGCATATTTCGCGTCGCGCTTGCCCTCGCCGAGCGGGCGTACCCGCAGGCGCAGCCAGCGGCCTTGTCCGCCACCTTGCCCGGCCTCGTGGGCGGCGACGCGGACCTCCTCCTGCTGCCGCTTGCCCTCGCGCGCCGCCTTCAACAGGCGGAACACCGCCTCGGAGACGTCGGGGTTGCCGATAAAGACGCGTTCGACGGGACGGACGTCCTGCGGGCCTGCCGCGCCGGTCAGCGTGAGATAGGCGGCGTTGGAATAGACCACGTGGCCGCGGGAGTCGGTGACGACGAGCCCTTCATGGGCGTGGTCGGCGATCCGGCCCATCACCGGGTCGTCGCTCGTGCGGTCGGAGAAGCGGATGATGCCGGCGGCAAGGGCGAACAGGTTGAACAGCCCCACGGTGGCGAGCAGCGCCAGCACAAACAGGATATAGGGCTGCGCCTGGGTCCGGCCGATGGTCATGAGCCAGACCGCCACCGCGACGATGCCGGTGGCGATCAGGAGCACCAGCAGGATACTGCCGCTCCGCCGCGCTGGCCCGTGAGCCACGAACGGCTCGGTCGCGGGAGGATCGTTGCTATCGGCGGTCATCTGGAGAGACATGGCTCGTCTGCATCACGAAGGCGACCGGCCGGCCACCTCGCCCCTGAGTGCCTGAATCGGACCCGAAAACGCAAGTCCATCAGGCGGCAATTTCGCAAGTTACGCGCATTTCAAGCGGTTTTCCGCCCCTTACTGGCGCAGGCCGGACAGGCCGCGCCTCAACCGCATCACGTAGCCGATGATTTCGGCAACCGCATGGTAATGCTCGACCGGGATTTCCTTGTCGATTTCGACGGTCGCATAGAGCGCCCGGGCCAGCGGCACGTTCTCCACGATCGGAATGTCGTGCTCCTTGGCGATCTCCCGGATCTTGAAGGCGAGGTTGTCGACGCCCTTGGCGACGCAGATCGGCGCCGACATGCTGCGGTCGTAGGCCAGCGCCACCGAATAGTGGGTCGGGTTGGTGATGATCACCGAGGCCTTCGGAACCTGGGCCATCATGCGCTTCTTGGCGCGCTGGACCCGCAACTGCTTGATCCTGCCCTTGACGTGCGGGTCGCCTTCCGACTGCTTGAACTCCTCCTTCATCTCCTGCAGCGACATCTTGTGACGCTCGTACCAGGTCCGGTACTGGAAGAAGTAGTCGGCGATCGCAACCACGGCGAGGAGGGCGACCACCGCCGCCAGCAGGTGCACCGTCATGCCGGTGATGGCGGGCAGCAGCTCGGCCGGATCGACCCGCAGGAACGATTCCATCCGCAGCCGATCGGGCCACAGCACCATGACCATCACGACGCCGAGCGCGATCACCTTGAACAGGCCTTTCAGGAAGTTCGCCACCGCCTGCTTGCCGAACAGCCGCTTGAAGCCGGCCGCCGGCGAGATCTTGGAGAATTTCGGCTTGAGCTGCTCGCCCGACCAGACCAGCTGATGCTGGATCATGTTGCCCGCGATCGCGGCCAGCGCCAACATCAGGAACGGCACGCCGATCGCGGCGACCACGGCGTAGCCGAGCGTCTGGGTCAGCTGAAGCAGGCCGGCACCGTCGGTGCGTATCATCCATGAATTGGCGATCAGATTGCGCAGCGGCACCAAGATGCCGCCGCCGATCGAGCCGGAGAAGGTCGACAGCACCAACGTGGCGCCGGCGATGATGAACCAGGTGTTGACCTCCTGGCTTTTGACGACGTCGCCTTTCTCAAGGGCGTCATCGAGACGTTTTTGCGTAGGGTCTTCTGTTTTGTCTTCGGTATCGTCGGCCATCTCTTCTCCCTAGAACATGATGCGACTTGATCGCATCATGTTCTGCGGCCCCTATCTTTGACGCGTTTTCTTCACGCGAACCGGTTCCCACTTCGCTCGAAAACGCTCACTCATCAATTCATTGGAGCGAGTTGGCGCATGACGCCGTTGAAGTAGTCGAAATAGGTATTCATCATCGCCGCCAGCACGACGCCGAAGATCAGGAAGCCGACCACGATCGAGAGCGGCACGCCGACGAAGTAGACCTGCATCTGCGGCATCAGCCGCGCCAGCACGCCGAGCCCGATGTTGAAGACGAGGCCGAACACCAGGAACGGCGCCGACAGCTGCAGGCCGATCTTGAAGGCGGCGGAGAACGCGGAGGTCGCAAGCGCGGCGACGTCGCCGGTCGGCATGATCTCGCCCGGCGAGAAGATGCGGTAGCTTTCGCTCAGCGCCGCGATGACGAGATAATGGCTGTCGGTGGCGAACAGCAGCGTCAGGCCGAGGATGGTGAGGAAGTTGCCGACGATCTGGCCCTGCTGCCCCTGGGTCGGGTCGACCGCGGTGACGAAGCCGAGCCCGAGCTGCTGCGCAATCACGGAGCCCGCGACGTTGAGCGCCGACAGCGTCACCCGCGCGGTCGCGCCGAGCACGATGCCGATGATCAGCTCATGCACCATCAGGACGCCGAGCGAGGAGATCGACGTCAGGTCGACATGATAGGCGTTGCGATGCAGGGGAAGGATGATCAGCGTCAGCAGCAGCGCGATCGACAGCTTGACCCGTGCCGGGATGTTGCTCTCGCCGAAACCGGGCAGCAGCATCACCATCGCGCCCACGCGCGCGAAGACCAGCACGAAGATTGCGGCCAGCGCCGGAAGCAGGGAGACATCGATGCGCATGACCGCGGCATTAGTGCATCAACCGCCGATGATTCGCGACGAAATCCGCATCATGTGGCTACTGAGCGCGTCCGCCATGAAGGGCAGCGCCAGCAGCAATGTGACGAAGATCGCGAGAATCTTCGGCACGAAGACCAGCGTCTGCTCCTGGATCTGGGTCAGCGCCTGGAACAACGACACCACGACGCCGACCACGAGGCCGACCACCATCAAAGGCGACGATACCAGCACGATGGTCCAGATCGCGTCGCGTGCCACGTCGAGAGTTTCAGGGCCGGTCATTGTTGTGTTCTCGCTTTTGCAATCTTGCTTCACATCGCCCCCGGGATGACGTCCTGATGGACGTCAGATCGGCATCTTCATGATGTCTTCATAGGCCTGGATCACGCGGTCGCGCACCGAGACCAACGTCGACACCGCAACGTCGGTGTCGGCGACCGCCGTCACCACATCCATCACATTCGCCTTGCCGGAGGCCATCGCCATGGTCTGCGCGTCGGACTTCTTGCCGGCTTCCAGCACGCTGCCGACGGAGTCCTTCAGCAGCGCGCTGAAGGACGGGCCGGCGACGGCCTGCCCGGCCTTCTCGACACCGCCGCGCTCCATCAATTTCGCGAGGTTGGCGTAGGCGTTGGCGGCGACTTTCGGTGTAGCCATGATTTGCGTTCCCTGTTCTCGTTGCGTCAGGACTTGAGGATGTCGAGCGTGCGCTGGATCATCCGCCGCGTTGCGCTGATGATGTTGAGGTTCGCCTCGTAGGAGCGCTGGGCGTCGCGCATGTCGGTCATTTCGACCATCGAATTGACGTTCGGATATTTGACGTTGCCGGAGGCGTCGGCCGCCGGATTGCCCGGCTCGTGCTTGATGCGGAATGACGACTGGTCGGGGCGGATCCGGCCGAGCGTCACGACCTGGGCGTCGAGCGAACGATCGAGCGCGGAGGAGAAGGTCGGCACCTTGCGGCGGTAGGGATCGCCGCCCGCGGTCTGCGCCGTCGAATCGGCGTTGGCGATATTTTCCGAGATCACCCGCATCCGCCCCGCCTGCGCGCGCAGGCCCGAGGTCGCGATGCTCATCGAGCGGGTGAAATCGCTTGTTCCATCTGCCATGGGATCCTCCCGCCGCCGTCAGGCTTTTGCTGGTTTGGGCATGATCTCCGCGCAAACGCGTTCCGCGTTTGTCGCGAGGGAAAACCGCATCACACTTTTCCGGATCATGCCCTAACCCTTGCCGATCGCGGTTTTCAGCAGATGCAGGCTCTTGCTGTAGAGGGAGGTGACGGCCGCGTAGTCCATCTGGTTGGCCGACACTTTCAGCATCTGGTCCTCGAGATTGACCGCATTGCCGGCCGGGCGGGTCTGGAACCCGCTCTTGCCGCGATCATTGTCGAATGTGTCCGGCGCACCGGACGCCGCCATGTGGGTCGCGCTGGTCTGCATCATCGGCAGCGTCCCCATGCCGCCGCCGACCGTGGTGCCGGCCCGGTCGAACTTCGGCTCGACCAGGTCGCGCGGCCGGAAGTTCGGCGTGTCGGAATTGGAAATGTTCTCGGCGAGCACCCGCTGGCGCTCCTGGTGCCACTGCATCTTGCTGCGCAACGCCGACAGGATCGGCAGATCGTTCATGGACATCGCCGCGGCTCCGTTAACCTCTTGGACGACCCTTGGGCCTTCCGAGGTAGGCAGAATTTGCCCGGTGTATGGTTAACGGGTGGTTAAAATGTCGGACGGAGCCGTGGAGAACGCCGCAACTGCGGCCGGCGAGCGCATTTTCGCCACGAATGCTGCGTTAACCAGCACAAACCAAGACAGCATGGGGCGCTGAGAAGTCGTTTTGGGACAAGCGATTCTTGGTTTATTAATAGAACAGTCGGCTGCAAGCCGCTGGGAATTAAGAAATAAGGCGAATCTCGGGCGCGATTCGCTGCGCAAAACCGCACCTATCAATCCGCGCTCGTTGATGGCGGAAGCTGAGGAAGGCCACGATGGCCGGGGACTCCAATATGCAGGTCATTACATTCGTCTTGGCATTCGTTGTCGTGCTGGCGCTGATCGGCGTCACCGCATGGCTCGTCCGCCGCTTCGCCGGGAACCGCCTCGGGGCCAACGCCAACCGCGGACGGATGCCGCGACTGGCCGTGATCGACGCCGCGGCCGTCGATGGCCGCCGCCGGCTGGTGCTGGTCCGCCGCGACAACATCGAGCATCTCCTGATGATCGGTGGTCCCACCGACATCGTCGTCGAGCCGAACATCGTCCGGGCGATGCCGGGGCGCGATCAGATGTCGACCCGCCCCGCGGTCGCAGCCGATGCCGCGCCGCCGCGCGTGGCGCCGCTTCCGGATGCCGCCTGGAACGAGAGCGAAGCCGCCCGATCCGACAATTTCGACCTTCCCGAGCCGGAGCTGCCGCCGCGACAAGCGCGGCCCTCCTTCGCCGACGAGCTGCGCCGGCCCCCGCCGCCGATCGCCGAGCGTCGCAACGATCCGCTGACGGGCTTTACGGCCGAGCGCAGCGAACCGCGGCCCGATCCGATGCCGCCGCGCCTGCCGCCGCGCTCCGAACCCGTCATCCCGCGTCCGCCGCGCGCTGCCGAGCCGCCGAAGGCGCCGCCGCGGGCGCCCGAGCGCGCCGTCACGCCGCCGCCTCCCCCTGCTCCGCCGCCGGTCGCAACCCAGGCGCCTCCGCCGGTGCCGCCGGCATCGAACGCCGATGCAAATTTGGCCGAGATGGCGCAGCGGCTCGAGGCGGCACTGCGCCGCCCGACCGGCGCCGGCGAGACCGTCGCCCCGCCGGTTGCTCCCGAGGCGCCGCCGGTTCGCGCGCCGCGTAGCGAGCCGCCTGCCCCACCGGCCGGCGGACAGAAGAGCGGCTTCGAGAATCTCGAAGACGAGATGGCATCGCTGCTCGGCCGACCGAAGAATCCTTCGTGAGATCAGGGACCGTCCCGCGTAGAGTTTTTTTCATCGCTGTCCTGATCGCCGCCGGATCCTTCGCCGATCCGGCGATGGCGCAGGATATCAGCATCAATCTCGGCGGCGGCAATGGCGGCGTGACCGAGCGCGCGATCCAGCTGATCGCGCTGCTCACGGTGCTGTCGATCGCGCCGTCGATTCTCGTCATGATGACGTCGTTCACGCGCATCGTGGTCGTGCTGTCGCTGCTGCGCACCGCGCTCGGCACCGCGACCGCGCCGCCGAACTCGGTGATGATCGCGCTCGCGATGTTCCTCACCGCCTTCGTGATGGGGCCGGTGCTGCAGAAATCCTATGACGACGGCATCAAGCCGCTGGTCGCCAACCAGATCGGCGTCGAGGAAGCGCTGCAGCGCGCTTCGGTCCCCCTGCGCGGCTTCATGCAGAAGAACGTCCGCGAGAAGGATCTGAAGCTGTTCATGGACCTTTCCGGCGAGCCGCCGCCGGCGACGCCGGAGGAGATGTCGCTGCGCATCCTGGTGCCGGCCTTCATGATCTCCGAGCTGAAGCGCGCATTCGAGATCGGCTTCCTCCTGTTCCTGCCGTTCCTGATCATCGACCTCGTGGTCGCCTCGGTCTTGATGTCGATGGGCATGATGATGCTGCCGCCGGTGGTGGTCTCGCTGCCGTTCAAGCTGATCTTCTTCGTGCTGGTCGACGGCTGGGCGCTGGTCGCCGGCAGCCTGGTGCAGAGTTACGGGGGGTAGCAGCCCCGCGAAACATTCATGGCCTCATCGCTGGATCGGCCGTGCCGTTGCACTATCATGCGCGGCACCGCATCCAGGGAGCCGCGCCGTGCAGCAGCCATTCGACCGCGCCGCAGAAGACCTCGGCAACGCCATTCATCTCGAGCACGTCAACGTGCAGGTGCCGGACCAGCGCCTCGCCACGCTGTTCTACGTCGCCGGCATCGGACTGACCCGCGATCCCTATCTGATGGTCTCCGACAGCAACATGTGGGTGAATGCCGGCCGCAGCCAGTTTCATCTGCCGAGCGGACGGCCGCAGGTGCTGCGCGGCCACACCGCGATCGTGATCGCCGGACGGCAGGCCCTGCTACAGCGGCTCGCCGCGGTCGCGCCCAAGCTCGAGGGCACCGCGTTCGGCTATCGCGAGCGCAACGATCACGTCGAGGCTACCTGCCCCTGGGGCAACCGGCTGCGCTGCTTTGAACCGGACGCCGCGCGGTTCGGGCGCATCGCGCTCGGCATACCCTATGTTGAATTCGAAGTGCAGCACGGCACGGCCGAGGCGATCAGCCGGTTCTATCCCGAAATCATGGGCATCCCCGCCGGCGTCGTGAACGGCGACGGTGTCGTCGCGCGCGCCAAGGTCGGCAAGGACCAGTATCTGCAATTCCGCGAGACCGACCAGGCGCAGGGCGAGTTCGACGGCCATCACGTCCAGATCTACATCACGGACTTCTCCGGCCCCTACAAGCGGCTGCGCGAGCGCAACCTGGTGTCCCGCGAGGACAATCAGTATCAGTACCGCTTCTGCGACATCGTCGATCCCGCCAATGGCCGGCACCTGTTCACCGTCGAGCATGAGGTGCGCAGCGCCACCCATCCGATGTATCTGCGGCCGCTGGTCAACCGCAATCCGGCGCAGACCAACCGCTCCTTCGCCAACGGCTACGACCAGGCGCCATGGGCGATGGCGCCGGACCAGTATGACGGATGAGCGCGCTCGCCCGCATCGCGACATCATCAGCACTCCCAGCCACGAGACGACATGCTTCCCTCCCAGCGCCATCTGTTCGAGATCCCACGTGAGGTCTGCTACCTGAACTCCGCGTCCTACAGCCCACTGCCGCTGAAAACGCTCGACGCCGGCCGCGCGGCGGTCGGACGCAAGGGCCAGCCCTGGACGATCGACGCCGGTTTCGCCGGCCGCCAGCATGAACGCGCGCGCACCGCGGCGGCACGCCTGATCAATGCCGATCCTGATGACGTCGCGCTGATCCCGGCGATCAGCTACGGCATCGCGACCGTGGCGAAGGCGCTGACCATTCCGCGCGGCACGCGCGTTATCGTGCTGGAGAACGATCACTCCTCGCCGGTGCTGGAATGGCACGCCCGCGCCGAGGCGCAGGGTTTCGTCGTCGACACCGTGCGCCAGCCCGCCGACGGCGACTGGACGTCGGCGGTGCTCGCGACGATCGAGCGGCCGGGCGCGCCGCCCGTCGGCCTCGCCTCGATCTCGTCGGTGCATTGGGCGGACGGCGGCATCATCGACGTCGACCGGGTGCAAGCAACGCTGCGGCGGCATGGCGCGATGTTCGTGATCGACGCGACGCAGAGCGCGGGTGTCGTCGCGATGGATGTGACAAAACTCGACCCCGACGCCGTGATCTTCCCGACCTACAAATGGCTGATCGGTCCCTACGGCCGCGCTTTTCTCTACGTTGCAAAACGTCACCAGAACGGCGTGCCGCTGGAGCAGACCTCCGCCGGCCGCCGCGACGTCAATTCCGAGAAGCCGGTCTATTTCGGCGATCTCGCCTATGTCGACAACGCCCGGCGCTATGACATGGGCGAGCGCGATCATTTCATCACGTTGGAGATGGCCTCGATCGGCATGGAGATGATGGCGGAATGGGGTGCTGTCGCCGTCAGCGCGCGGCTCGCGATGCTTAACGAGCGGATCGCCGATGGCGTGCGCGATCTCGGGCTCAATTTGTTGGCGCGCAGCGTGCGCGCGCCGCATATCCTCAGCCTCGGCATGGCCGGCGGCATCCCGAAGGAATTGATCGCGCGGCTCGCCGCCGAGAACATCCACGTCGCGCTGCGGCTCGGCCGGATGCGGATCTCGCCGCACGTGTTCAACGACGAGGCCGATGTGGATCGCCTCGTCGCAGGCTTGACCAAAGCGCTGCGCGGCTAACTCCGCTTGCGCCCCAGCGCGACGACGCTGACCAGTTCGATCGCCAGCGCGACAGCGACTCCGGCCGCGCCGATCACGAACAGCAGCGCATAATCGCCGCTGCTGTGCGCGAACAGCCAGGACAGGCCGTAGGCGCCTGCCGCCTGGAACAGCGCGAAGGTCGTGGTCGCCCGTGCCCATGCGGAGCGCTGGCTCGCGGCCGAATGCGGGATCAACTCGTGGATGCGGCCGATCACCAGTGGCACGATGCCCGGCGTAAAACCGCCGACAATGAGGCTCGACACGATCAGCGCGGCTGGCGACTTCGTCACGGCGGGCAGCGCGACCGCGACCGTCTCGATCAGGAACGCGGCACGCAGCGCCGCAGCGAAGCCGGCACGGTCGGCGAGATGCCCCGTCAGCAGCGGTCCGATCACGGCGCCGATGCCGTACAGCACCCAGTAGTACGATCCTGCCGCGATGCCCTGCCCGAGGCCGCGGGCGACGAAATCAACCAGGAACACCATGTGCGGCACCAGCGCCAGCGCATTGAGGCCATATTCCACGCACAGCGCGATCACCAGCGGCGAGCGCACACTATGCGACGCGACCTGCGGCTCGGCAGCAGCATGCGCGGCTGGCACTTCCGCCGGCCACGCCTTCCAGCTGATCAATGTCAGCACCGCCGACAGCACGCCAAGGCCGTACCAGGCCTGCTTGACGCCCTGCTGCAGCAACAACGGCACCAGCGTTCCCGACGCTGCGACACCCAGTCCGACACCGGCGAAGATCACGCCGCCGATCAGGCCGCGCTTGCTAGGCGCCGTGTGCGGCAGGATCGCAGTCGCCGCCAGCACCATGATCACCCCGCCCGTGATGCCGGCAAGGAAGCGGAAACCGAAGAACCAGATGAAGGAGATCGGCACCGCGCAGGCAAAGCAGGTGACGGCAGCCAGCAGCATCATTCCGCGCAACGCCCACACCGAGCCGATGCGCGCGCCGAGATCGCGGGCGATCAGCGCGCCGGCGAGATAGCCGGCAAGGTTGGCGGCGCCGAGATAGACGGCTTCCGCCGGCGTGAACCATTTGGCCGCGATCAGCGCCGGGATCAGCGGCGTGTAGGCAAAGCGCGCCAGCCCGAGCCCGACCAGCGAGGCGCACAGCCCCGCGGCCGCCGATAGCCACAGCGGCCCGCCAGCATCGCGATGCGATCCGGCGTGATGGCCCCGATGATGATCGACATTGGCTGACATGGACATGGCAGTAGGCCCTCCGGCCGTTCGTGAAAAATGATTAGTTGCGATCGCAGCAATCGCTCGCAGCGATCACAGCTCACCTCTCCCGATCGGGAGAGGTGCCCAGTTCGACGTGGCAGGGGCCGTCAGCGGGAAGATTTCAACGCCGTAGCGGCAGCGAGTTTCTTGCGATAGTCCAGCGCGGGCAGCCCGCCCCAGCCCCAATTATCGGTATCGACTTCCTCGATGATGACGAAGGTCGATTCCATCGGCTTGCCGAGCACGTCGCGCAGCAATTCGCTGGTGCCCCTGATCAGCGCCGCCTTCTGCTCAGGCGTGGTGGACGACACACCCGGCGTCGTCCCCTCACGCGTGACCTGGATGGTGACAACAGGCATCACACGCTCCCGATCGTGCTCGTCAGTGACCGGCGCTCTGGCCGCCGTCGACATGCAGGATCTCGCCGGTGACGAAGCCCGCGCCTTCCAGGAACAGCACGGCGTCGACGATGTCCTTCATCTCGCCCATGCGGCCCACCGGATGCAGCTTGGCGAGGAAGTCGTGGGTCTCGGGGGCGTGCATCGGCGTCTTGATCACGCCGGGCGCAACTGCGTTCACGCGGATGCCGTTGGCGGCATATTCGATCGCGAGCGACTTGGTCGCCGCGCTCAGCCCGCCCTTGGTCAGGGACGCCAGCACCGAGGGCACGTTGCTGTTGGCGTGGTCGACGAGGCTCGTCGTGATCTGCACGATATGCCCGGACCCCTGCTTCACCATCTCCTTCGCCACGCGGCGGGTGATGTAGAAGAAGCCGTTGAGGTTGGTTGCGAGCACCGACGCGTAGTCCTGGTCGGTGTGATCGGTGAACGGCTTGGCGACGAAGATGCCGGCATTGTTCACCAGCGTGTCGACGCGACCGAAGCGCGCGAGGGCCTGCTTGACGATGCGATCGGCGACCTCGGGATCGCCGATATCGCCCGGGACCGCCAGCACATCAGCATCGGTCGACGGCTTGATGCTGCGGGAATTGGCGACGACGCGGTAGTTGCGATCGCGGTAGCCCCTGACCAGTGCCTCGCCGATCCCCTGCGACGCACCGGTGATGATGGCAACCTTTTGCTCTGCACCCATGATATCTCTCCATCTGTTGCTGAAGCGGCATCAGCACCGCCTCGATGGAGCGCAAGCTAGATACATCCGCATTTCGTGCGAATGCCCGCTATTCGGCAGACACTCTTCCGCGGCGCGAACGACTGGCCTGGCTGGCCTCGCGCGACAGCCGCTCGAAATAGCGCTTCAGCCGCGGCGCCGCGAAATCGACGAAGGCGCGCACCTTCGGCACGTCGAAGCGACCCTGCGGCGCCAGCAGATGCACCGGCAAGGCCGGATGCTCGTCCTTGGCAAGCAGGATCTGCAATCGCCCGTCACGGATTTCCTCGGCAATGTGATACGAGAACAGCCGGGTGACGCCGTGCCCCTCGCTGGCCGAGGCGACCGCCGCCCGCACCGTGTTGACGGACAGGCGCGGCGCGAACTGGACCGCGCGCGCCACCTTCGACTTCGCGGCCGGCGGAAAGCTCCAGGAGTCGAGCCCGAAATGCGTCATCGCAATGATCTGGTGTTTTGCGAGATCAGCCGGCTCGCTGATATCAGGGTGCTGCGCAAGATAGCCGGGCGACGCCGCGACCACACGGCGCACCTCACCGAGCTTGATCGCGACAAAATTGGAATCGGCGAGCTGCGCGATGCGCAGCGCGACGTCGATGCCCTCGTCGATCAGATTGACGGTGCGATCGAGCATCACGAGCCGCACCGTCACCGCCGGATATTCGGTCATGAAGGCGTCGAGCAGCGGCCGCAGCACGTCCTCGCCGACGACGACGGGTGCGGTGATGGTCAGCGTGCCGCGTGGCGCCGACCGCTCGCCGCCGGCCGAGATGTCGGCCTCCTCCAGCTCGCTGAGGATTCGCCGGCACGCCGCCGCGTAACGCTGGCCGGCGTCGCTCAGCTTCAGCGACCGCGTGGTGCGATGAAGCAGTTCGGCGCCGACATGATGTTCGAGGAATGCGATCGCCCGGCTGACCGCCGCCGGCGAGCGCCGCAGTTTCCGTCCCGCACCGGCAAGGCTGCCCTCGTCGACCGCCGCGACGAAGACCTTCATGGCGTCGATGCGGTCCATCGCTCTCCCCGGGCTCGCTGCAGCCGCTAGCCCTCTACGTCATACTGCTTGCTGAGGTGATCGCCGATCTGCACCAGCATCGCGACGCATTCGGGGTAGCCGGGCCGCGCCACCGTGGCTTCGTTGGCGCTGGCGCGGAATTCCCAGCTGTCGCCGTCGCGCAGCACGGAGATGTCGATGCCGTCGGGGCAGTCGGCATGAACTTTCAACTCGGCCCGCGCCATCGCGATGAGTTCGGCTTCAGTCTTGATCGGCTTGCTCATGTGACGGCGTCCTCCCGGCTGGCGACATCAGCCATGGTTGCCGATTTGGCAGCGAAATGTCGAGAGGACGCACCCGATCACGGGCTGTTGCAATTGACAAATTGCAGGTCCCCGGCGAACATCGGGCCGGGTCGATACCACCCGCCGCTTGCACCCCGCCCGGGGACGGTGAACGTATCAAGCCAGGTTTCAGGCTTCCTTTGCCCGCACGAACGGGTCAGCAACGCAAGCCCCTGACGCTTTCCGTTCGTCGATGCAAAGGTTGATCCCATGCGCGACTTTCGTGATGCCAAGGCCATGGCGCAGACGCTGCGCGAAGCGCTCGCCGCCAAATCGATCCCCCTCACCCACAGCGACAGCCTGGAGCTGGTCGCCAGATTGTTCGGTCAGCGCGACTGGAACACGCTGGCGGCGCGGATACAGGCCGCCGGACCGCCAAGCACGCCGGCACAGGCTGCAGACTCCACTGCAGAATCACCGCCGATCGCCGCGCGGCAGGAAATCGCGGTGGATTCCGCCGTGCTCGACAATTATGCCGGCTTCTACAAGCTCAGCGACCGCGCCGTGTTCACGGTGACACCCGACGAACATCATCTGGTGATGCAACTGACCGGGCAGCGCTCGGTGCGGTTCTTTGCGGAGAGCGTGACCGAATTCTTCGCCAGGATTGTCGACGCCCAGGTCAGCTTCGTCGTCGGACCGGACGGACGAGCCACCTCGCTGATTCTGCATCAGAACGGCAGCGATATTGCGATGGCGCGTATCGATGCCGCGGCGGCAGGCAAGATCGCCGATCAGACGGCGGAGCGCGTCAAGAACCAGTCGGCCAGTCCTGGAACCGAGGCTGCGCTGCACCGCCTGATCGATGGGATCGCCTCGGGGAATCCCAACTACAATGAGATGAGCCCGGCGCTGGCGGCGGCGACCCGCAAGCAGATGACGTGGCTTCAGCCCCTTGCGGACCTCGGGACGATCCAGGCGATCCGCTTTCTTGGTGTCGGCGAGCAAGGTGAAGACGTCTATAGCGTCAGACAGGCGAACGGCGCCGCGCACTGGCGCATCGCGCTCGACGACAAGGGCATCATTTCAACCGCGTGGGTGACTCCCGGCCCGTAACAGCCCGTGCCGCTACGGCGTCGCGCCGGCGCGGCGCTCGCCCTTGATGACCGGGAGCGTGCTGACCGGCGCGGCCCTTGGCCCGTCGGCCAGCGATCCGGTCGTGACCGGATCGGGCAGCGGCGCGCGGGCGGTGGCGTCCGGGAAGCGGGTCTTCATCTCGCGGATGAAGCCGTCGAGCGTGTCGACGCTGGCGGCCATCCGCGCGATCTGGGCGAATTCGGCGCTCGAGGTCGCTACCGGCTTGCTGGCCGCGTCGAACGCCAGTCTGTCGGCATCGCCGGACATCAGCGGCGCGTATTTCTCGCGGAACCGGGACAGCCCGATGGCGTCCTCGGCGAGCGCGTAGCCGACCACGGCGCGGATGATGTCGGCCTTCTCGCTCGGGTTGAGCGGCGTGAAATCGCGCCAGCGGTCGCCGTAATAGAGCTCGATCTGCTCGGACGCCTCGCGCCAGTGCCGCGACGCCCAATAGATGTCCGAACGCAGCCGGATCGCCTCGCGGCCGGTGATGTTCGAGATGATGTCGAGCGCGAGGTCGTGCCGGCCGACGTCGCTCTGCGCGCGCGCCTCGAGCAGCAGCCGCTGCTGGCGCAGTTCGCCGGAGAGATCCGCGATCCGGGTCGAGCGCAGCGCGCCAATGGCGCGGTCGGGCTTGCGGTTCATCAGATAGACCATCGCAAGCCGCGCGGCGACCTGCGCGCGCGCCGCGCCTTCGAGCCGCTTGTCGACCTGGTACTGCAGGAGGTCGGCGGCCTGGTCGAGCAGATCGACGCCGACGAGACGGTCGGCGAGACGGCGGATCATCTCGTCGCCGCGGCGGCCGATCGGCGTCAGCTCGCGATAATCGTAGAACGTGCCGAGCGCATCGATTGGCGCCATCTCGTCGCCCTTCGGGCCGAGATAGAGCTGCACGAACAACGCCGAGGCGGCATCCTGCGCCTGGCGCGATTCCGGCGCGTTCGGCTGCAGCCGGGTCGCCGCACGGGTCACCGCGAAGGCATCGGCATAGCGCGCGGTCTCGGCATAGATCTGCGACAGCACATACAACGTCTTCAGCTCGATATTGTCGCCGCGCCACAGCATCGACAAGAGCTCGAGCTCCTTCAGCACATCGTCGCGGCCGATCTCGCCGCGCTTCTGCCGCAGCAGCGTCTCCAGCAGTCTGCCTTCGGCGGCGGCCTGCCGGTCGGGCGAACCGGCGGCGAAGCGATAGGCGTCGAGCGCATCCTTCTCCTGGCCGAGCGCTTCGGCGAGCCGGCCGCGCAGCACCGCAACCGCGGGCTTGAGCGCGTCGGGAATGCCGACCACGTCGAGATCGCTCTTGCGCCGCGCGGCGCCGGCATAGTCCTTGACCTCGAGCGAGGCCTTCATCGAGTCGATCGTGACGATGCGCTGCAGATCGGGCGGCAGCGTCGCGACCGCGAATTCGGCGTTCTTGAACTTTTCGCGCGCCTCGGGCCATTTGCCCTCGCGGGCGAAGGCGAGCCCCTTCCACAATTGAGAATCGTAACCGTTGCCGATCACGGGATTGGCGAGGTCCTTGAGGCCCTGCGCCGGGTGCCCGATCAGGATGCTGGCAACCGCGTGCACCATCACCACGGAGGCCGCCTCGCTGCCGCGCTTGCTTTCGGACAGTATCAGATTGGCGACACCATGGGCTTCCTGGTACATGGCGCGTGCCATGTAGAAATCGGCGAGATCGAGCCGCGCCTGCGGCAGCTGCTCGGCATTGGCCGTCGAAGCCGCCGCGATCAGGCCGTCGAGCTGCTTGAGGAAATTCTCCGACTGGTTCTTGCGCCACTCGTCCGGATCGAACAGCGGCTTCACCGCCGCGGTCGCGCGCTCGGCGGCGACGTCGGCCGACGACAGCGTCAGGCCGCCGGGCCGGCCCAGCGTCACCTTGTCGGCGCCGACCTCCGCCTTGACGTCGTCGGCGTTCGGATGAACCACGACGCCGTGGATCGATTCCAGCAATGAGAGCTCGACAAAGTCCTGCCGCTTGATGATGCCGCGGGTCGGCGGCGGCGCGGTCACGACCCAGAGCGTATCGCCCGCGTCGGGATCGATCAGTCTGTGGAGCTGGCCGGAATTGGCGAGCGGCACGCTGACATTGGCGAGCGAGGGCTCGCTGATGTTGCGCACCACGCTGAGCGGCAGCGGCGGCTTCTGCACCCGGTCGGCGAAGGTCAGCGTCCAGCTCACGCCGCGCGAGCGATCGTCGCTCTCGAGTGACGGCATCTGCGGCCTGTTGAGGCGGAAGCGCACCGCCTGCCCTTTCTCCAGCGCGATCCGGCTGACGTCTGATATCAGCGAGCCGGCCTTGGCGCGGATCGGATCGACGTCGATCGCCTCAGGCGTGTCGAACACCATCCACACCGTGTCGGCGCGACGGAACAGCGCCGCCGGCGTCACGCCGGGGAATGAGAACGTCACCCGCAACCCGTCGCTGTCGCGCTGGGCTTCGACCGCGGAACTGGCAGCAGACTTGGCGTTGGCGCGGGCTTCGGCAGGCGGCGATGGCGCCGCCGCTGGCTTCGGCGCCTCCATGGCCGGCGCGGTCGCGACAGCAAGCGCAGGCTTTGGCGCGTCGCTCTGTGCCGTCGCAGCGCTGCCCTCGCGCGGCGCGGCCGGTGCAGCGGCTTTCTCGACGTCAGCCGCCGGCGCCGCGGCGATCTTCGGCAGCTCCGAATTAGGCAGCTCGGATCTCGGCTGTTCCGATTTGACGGGCGCGGGCGCCGGTTGTTCGGTCGTGGCCTGTTCGGGCTTGACCGGCTCCGACTGCACCTGTTCGGACTTTACCGGCTCGGACTTTACCTGTTCCGACTTGGCCGGCTCCGCCTTGGGTTGCTCTGCCTTGGATTGCTCGGACTTGGATTGCTCAGATTTGGGTTGCTCGGACTTGATCTCGATCTTGGCCTGCTGCGCGATGCTTTCCGACGTCACCGGCGCGATCGCAGCCGCACCCTTCGGTTTGCCGCGCGGCGTCGGCAACAACGAGCTCAGCGAGGGCTTCGCCGCCGGCTGCTGCTCGCTCTGCTGGAAGGCGACATCGACAATGTAGTTCTTTTCGTCGCGGAACGAATGCACGTCGACATCGCCAATCAGCGTCACGTCGACCGCCGAGGTATCCGTGTCGGCGCGCGAGCTGATCGACGCGACGTTCGGGGGAGCGGCAACCTTGGCATCGGCTAGGTCGAAGCTCAGGACCGAGTTGAAGGACAGCGTCAGCTTCTGCTCGTTCAGCACCGAGGAGACGCTGACCCCGTCGGGAACCTCGAACACGAAACGGACGAAGGTGGGCTGCACCAGTGCGCGAACCCGGATCGGCGGCTTCTTCTTGGCGGCATCGGCGGCGCGCTGGATGCGCAACAGACGCTCGGCGGCACGGGCGCGCTCCGCCAGTTCGCGGATCACTTCCTGCGGCAGCGACGGCGGCGGGCCGGTCCAGCCGTCGGGGAGAAAGTCGACGAAGATGCGCTCGCCGGCGGTCATGGTGTTGATGGTGACGCGCCGCGCCAGCGACAGGCGGATCGCCGAACCGTCGGGATCGCGGCGCGCGGCGCCGACATAATCGGGCACCGCATCCGAGAGTTTCTCGACGGGGATATCGACTGGACGCTTGAAGCGGATCACGATGATCGAGCCGGCGGTCGTGACCTCCGACTCGACATCCTCCTTCAGCTTCAGCACCAGCCGGGCATAGCCGTTCGCGGCCGAGAATGTCGCCTCGCCCGGCACGGGCGGCAGGTCTTGGGCCCGCACTGTGGCTGGATATGTGAGGTTTGTGAGGGCAAGGCCAGTGGCGAGCAGGCACAGACGGGCAGTCCGCGCCCAGGCGCGGCCTAGCGACCATGTTTCAGCGGCAGCCGTTCGCGCCATCTCGAAACGTCTTCTCGGACCTCTGCCATACCAGCGCGAAGCGCCCTCGCCCACGCGTCCCGATCTTGGATCGGGCGGCGTTAAGGAGCTGTTAACGTCAATGGATTGTTTCAGAGGACGCTACGAGGGGACCAGGAAGGTGTCTTTGAAGCGGGTTTCGGAGGCGGCTTCGCCCCTGCGGTAATCTGTCAGTCGAACGCGTTTGTAGTATGGTTAAAGAATACTTGCCATCACATTGGAACGGCTCGCGGAAATGGGTGGTTCAAGCTGCCGCTCACTACGGCGAGATTCGACATCCAGAATCATCTGAAAGCAGTTGAGCAGCAAACCGCTTGTATTGCAGCGGCGCTGGATGAAGACGATCCATCTTTCGTCGCTACGGCTATCGCCGACGTCGCGAAGGCGCGGCGCCTGGCTTGCGGGCGCAAACCCGCCGAAAGTCAGCCTCTGAAGCTCACGCGGTCCGTCAATTCGTCTTCGGCGTGAGCATCTTGCCTTCGATCTTGGGAAGATCGTCTGTTGATACCGACTTGTCGCCGCCGGCGCGGCGGGCGAGTTCGACCGTGAGCCGTTCGGCGGCCTCGGGCTGCATCAGGCCGAGGATGTCGGACATCTTGCGAGGCTGGATCTGCGAGGCGATCTGGTAGAGCACGGTCATCTCCAGCCGATCGAACACTTTTGCGGCGTCCTTCGGCTTCATGTTCTCGTACATGGTGACGATGCCCTTGAAACGGGCGGCGTCGGCTTCTGCCTTTGCCGCCGCATCGGCATTCGTCTTCGCGTCATTGGCCTTGGCCTCCTCGACCTTGGCCTCGATGCGCTTCTCCGCGGCCTTCAGGAGGCTTTCGCGAATCTCGACCTCGCGGGCACGCGTCTCGAGTTCCTGGCGGCGCGACTGCAGCCGTTCCAGGATCGCGCGTTCGGAGGCCGACACCGGCGGCGGCGCATCCAGATTGACCACCACGCCGTCGGGCTTGGGCGCCTCCGCGGCCGGTGCGGCCGGTTTCGGTGCCTCGTCCTTCTTCGCGTCCTTGCCCTCGACCGATCCCGTGATGTCGCCGGGATCGGCCTTGAACTTGCCGTCGGCAACCGTCTTGGGAGCGCCGGGGAAGTTGAAATTCTGCTGCGCCCAAGATGGACCGGCCGGGCCGGCCGGCGGCGCGTCGTCGGCAAACACGTAACCGCCATCGAGCACGAGGCCCGCGACCTTCAGCACCATCAGGCCGAAGATCGCAACCAGCACCACGGGCATCACTCTGATGTCACGAAGCAACTTCATGCAGCGAGGCCGCCGGCCCTCCTGCGCTCGGTGAAGGCTTCAGCCGCCGCGGCAACCGCGCGCGCGGCCGAAACCCTGGGCGCCTGCGCCACCGGCGCGGCGGGTGCCGGCGCATGCGCGGGCTCCGGCGGCCGCGCGGCCATCGCGATCTTGGACAGGCGGCGCACCACGTGGTCGCCTTCCGCCAGCTGATTCTTCAGCTGCGCCGACATCTGCACCGCCGCGTCGAGCTGGTTGCCGAGGTTCTCGTTGACGTCGCGCACCGCGTGCTTCAACCCGCCGATCGCCCGCTCGGCGATCTCGGTCGCGGTGATCAATTCGGCGATCGTCGCCTTCAGCGAATGCTCGTCCGCCTTCAGCCGTTGCAGCCGCTTGTTGAGCAGCCAGCAATAGCCGATCGTCAGCATCAGCAGCACGGCTACCAGACTCTCGATTGCTAGTCCAAGCACATGACTCATGGTGCCTCCATCATCTTGGTCCGCTCGTCCGCCTTCTCGAACATCGCGAAGGTGGTTTGGGGTTTACGCAAATTCTTGGTGACGCGGATCGCGACGCGGTCGCCGACGCGGCCCATGCGGCCCTCCGTCAGGGTGACATTGCCGCAACGGACCGAGACCAGCGCGTCGGAACGGATATCCAGCGGCAGCGTGTCGCCGACCTTGAGCTTCATCAGTTCCTTGAGCGGGATATCGGCCTCGTACAGCACCGCATCGACCGCAATCTCGGCCTGCGCCACTTCGGTGGCGAAATGGCCTTCCCAGATCGGATCGCGGCCGAACTTTTCGCCCATGAACATCTGCAACAGAACGTTGCGGATCGGCTCGATGGTGGCGTAGGGCAGCAGCAATTCGACATTGCCGCCGCGGTCTTCCATGTCGATGCGCAGGCGCACCAGGATCGCCGCGTTGGCCGGGCGGCTGATCGCGGCAAAGCGCGGATTGGTCTCGAGCCGGTCGATCGTGAAGGTCACCGGCGACAGCGGCCGGAACGCCTGCTCGGCATCCGACAGCACCACCTCGACCAGCCGCTTCACGAGGTTGGTCTCGATCGTGGTGTAGGGCCGGCCCTCGATCTTGAGCTGGGTCTGGCCGCGGCGGCCGCCGAGCAGCACGTCGATCATCGAATAGATCAGGTTGGAGTCGACCATGGCGAGGCCGAAATTCTCCCACTCCTCCGCCTTGAACACCGAGAGCACCGCCGGCAGCGGGATCGAGTTCATGTAGTCGCCGAAGCGCACCGAGGTGATGCGGTCGAGCGAGACCTCGACGTTGTCGGAGGTGAAATTGCGCAAGCTGGTCGTCATCAACCGCACCAGGCGGTCGAACACGATTTCGAGCATCGGCAGACGCTCGTATGACACCATCGCGGAATCGATGATAGCGCGGATGCCGGAATGATCGTCGAGGCTGACGTCGCCGACCGTGAAGCCGAGGAGATTGTCGATCTCCTCCTGCGACAGCACGCGCTCGCCATTGGTGTTCTTGCCGCCGAAGTCGCGGCTGCCGTCCTCGACCATGGCGGCCCATTGCAGCGCCATGTTCTCGGTCAGCTCGTTCTTGGCAGCTTCCGCCGCGGCCGCCGCGGGATCCTCGGAATCGAGCGAGGCTTCCCATTGGGCCGCAATGGCGTCCTGGTCCATCTGGTCGTTGCCGGCCATGGCTTTACATCCGCCCCGTCACTGGATCACGACTTCCTTGAACAGCACCGCGTTGACCTGGTTGGGCGCCAGCGCGAGGTTGACGCGCTTGGTCAGCTCTTCCTTGAGACGGAACAGGCCGGCCGAGCCGTTGAGATCGCTCGGGCGCAGTTCGCGCATGTAGGTCTGGAACAGGTCGGTGACGCGCGGCAGCGCCGGCTTGATCGCCTCGACCTGCTTCTCTTCCTTGATCTCGAGCACGAGCTTCAGCTTGAGATATTGCACCCGCTCGCCGGGCGCGCCGACCAGATTGACCAGCATGTCGGGCACGTCGACAAAGCTCGGCGGCTTCGGCGGCGGCGCTTCGGCGTGCTGCTCCTCGCCGTGACCGCGCATGAAGAAGAACCATCCGCCCGCCCCCGCGCCGAGCACGACGAGGAAGCCGACGACGGCGATGATCAGCTTGAGCTTGCCCTTCTTCGGAGCGGCCGCGCCCTCGCCGCTATCCGTCTTTTCCTCGTCCGCCATCGTCCGCTCGCTTCAACCTGAAGGATGCGAACGCGATTTGCCCCAGCTTTGGCTTGAAGACGCGATACAAAGGCCGCCGGCGCACACGCGCCCCAATGCCGGCAACACTGGGGTCATAATGGTTAACGGAAGATTAGGATTTACCTTCAACTAGGAAAAAACTGCCGGGCAAACATGGTCAACAAGACCTTTCTGCCGCCCGGCACGGCTCCCTGCAAAACACCTAACCCATTCAAATATCTGATTATTTCAAGTTGGCACGGGTTTCGCTGAGAGGACGACGTGACCGGCGGGTTTGGGAGAACCCAATGGTTACCGACGGTCCGGCGTGAAGGTTTGGGAGAACCTTTCGCATCGGATCACCTCACAGGGGAGAACCACCGATGCAGAATACGCTTCTGGTCGGACTATCGAAGCAGATGGTGCTGGAACGGCAGATGGATGTCGTTTCCAACAACATCGCGAACATGAACACCAACGGCTACAAGGCCGACCGGTCGCTGTTCCAGGAATATCTGTCCTCGAACGCGCATGAAGACAATTTCGCGTCCTCCGACCGCCGCGTCTCCTTCGTGCAGGACCGCGCGACCTTCCACGACTTCTCGCAGGGCCCGACCGAAGAGACCAAGAACCCGCTCGATGTCGCGATCGACGGCAACGCCTTCCTGGTGGTGCAGACGCCGGGCGGCGAGCGCTACACCCGCGACGGCAACCTTCAGATCAACAATCGCGGCCAGCTCGTCACCGCCTCAGGCTACCAGGTGCTCGGCACCGCCGGCCCGATCACGTTCCAGCAGACCGATCACGACGTCAACATCGCCCCCGACGGCAACGTCAGCGTGCTCGAGGGCACGTCCCGCCTCGACTCGATCCGCGGCAAACTGCGCCTGGTCTCGTTCGCGCAGGCCCAGCGCCTGCTGAAGGAAGGCTCCAACCTCTATGTGCCGGGCGAAGGCGCGGTGCCGCAGCCGGACACCAAGGCGCAGATCCGCCAGGGCTTCATCGAGAAGTCGAACGTCAATTCCGTCGTCGAGATGAGCCGCATGATCGAGATCACGCGGACCTACACCCAAATCGCCTCGCTGCTCCAGCAGCAGAGCGACCTGCACAAATCGGCGATCGAGAAACTCGCCGACGTGCCGAACTGATCCGGGGGATTGAACGATGCGCGCACTTTATACCGCGGCGACCGGAATGGCGGCACAGGAACTCAGCGTTCAGGTGATCTCCAACAACATCGCGAACCTGCGTACCACCGGCTACAAGAAGCAGCGCGCCGCGTTCCAGGACCTGATCTACGACCATGTGCGCCGGGTCGGCGCGCAGGCCTCCGACCAGAACACCATCATGCCGATGGGCATCGACCTCGGCGGCGGCGTCAAGACCGTCGGCACGCCGCGGATGATGACCCAGGGCACGCTGTCGCCGACCGGCAACGATCTCGACATCGCGATCCGCGGCGAAGGCTTCTTCAAGATCCTGATGCCGGACGGCACCTTCACCTACACCCGCGACGGCTCGTTCCAGATGGACAACCAGGGCCGCATCGTCAACGCGCAGGGCAATTTGCTGCAGCCGACGATCACGATCCCGCAGAACGCCTCCGGCCTCACCATCAATGCGCAGGGCCAGGTCTCGGTGACGCTGCCGGGCCAGACCGCATCGACCAACATCGGCCAGGTCGGCCTGACCCGCTTCATCAACAAGGCCGGCCTGATGCCGATCGGCGACAACCTGTTCCAGGAAACGCCGGCCTCCGGCCAGCCGCAGGACGGCATCGCCAACACCGACGGCTATGGCGACATGCAGCAGAGCAACCTCGAACAGGCCAACGTCGAAGTGGTCTCGGAAATCTCCGACCTGATCGCCGCGCAGCGCGCCTATGAGATGAACTCGAAGGTGGTCTCCGCGGCCGACCAGATGATGCAGTCGACCTCCAACCTGTTCCGCTGAGGATGATGTCGATGATCGCCCGCTCATTCCTGATCGCAGCCGCGCTGCTCGCGGTGACCGCGCTGCCAGCCGCCGCGCAAAGCCGCGGCGAGAGCATCGCAGTGCCGACACTGCGCGCCAGCGTCACGGTCGCGGACGACATCGTGCGGGTCGGCGACCTCATCGACAACGCCGGCAGCGCCGGCAGCATCGCGATCTACCGCGCGCCCGACCTCGGCACCACAGGCACGCTGCCGGTCGCGCAGGTGCTGAACGTGCTGCGCACCCACCAGGTGATCGGCGTCGACACCCGCGAGCTGAAGGAGATCACCGTCACCCGGCCCGCGCGCATCATCGACAGCAAGGAGATCGAGCAGCAGGTATCGCGCGCGCTGGAGGGCCGCCACGGGCTCGGCAGGGCCGGCAGCATCGCGCTGACCTTCGACCGCGATCCCGGCGATATCCGCCTCGAGGCAACCAGCACCGGCGCGATGCAGCCCGTCGCCGTGCGCTACGACCAGCGCTCGACGCGCTTCGACGTCACCTTCGAGGTCAGCAACGAAGCCGGCACGGCTCCGTACAAGCTGCGCCTCACCGGCACCGCGATCGAGACCATCGAGGCCGCCGTGCTGACGCGCAATGTCGAACGCGGCGACGTGCTGAAAGCCTCCGACGTGGTGGTCGAGCGCCGTCCGAAAGCCGAAATCGGCAACGACGCCGCGGTGCGCGACGGCGCCGTCGGCATGCAGATGCGCCGCCAGATCCGCGCCGGCCAGGCGCTGCGCACGGCCGACATGGCAAAACCCGATCTCGTGACCCGCGACCAGAACGTCACGCTGGTCTACCGCACCTCCGGTCTCTACCTCACGATCCGCGGCAAGGCGATGGATGGCGGCGCCGAGGGCGACGTCGTCAACGTGATGAATTTGCAGTCCAAGCGCGCCGTCTCCGGCGTCGTCACCGGCCGCGGCGAGGTTTCGATCTCGGTCGCAACCCCGCGCGCAGCGCCGGCCGCCGACGCCGCCTCGTCAGATTCCGCTCCCGTCAAGCTGAGTTCAGTCGCACCAAACGCCGAGTAAAGTTCATGTCCCAGTACCGCATCAACCGCCTCATCCTGACCGGTGCGCTGCTCGCACTCGGAACGATCGCCAGCGGTTGCTCGTCGATCGACCGTCTCTCCCAGATCGGCGAAAAGCCGAAGCTGACCGAGATCGAGAACCCGACGGCGCAGCCCGGCTACAAGCCGGTGCAGATGCCGATGCCGAAGCCCGAGGTCGCCTCCTACAGCCCCAACTCGCTGTGGCGCAGCGGCTCGCGCGCCTTCTTCAAGGACCAGCGCGCCGCGCGCGTCGGCGACATCCTGACGGTCACGGTGAACTTCACCGACAAGGCCGCGATCGCCAACGAAACCCAGCGCAGCCGCAGCAATTCCGAAGATTCCGGGGTGACCAACTTCCTGGGATCGCAGACCATCACGCAAGCCAACAAGATTCTGCCCGGCAAGATCCTGACCGCCGAATCCACGGCCTCGAGCGACGGCAAGGGCTCGGTCAATCGCCAGGAAGCGCTGCAGACCAGCGTCGCCGCCGTCGTCACCCAGATTCTCCCGAACGGAAACCTTGTCGTCGAAGGCAAGCAGGAGATCCGCGTCAACTACGAAATCCGCGAGCTGATCGTGGCCGGCATCGTGCGCCCGGAAGACATCCAGAGCGACAACACCATCGACTCCTCGAAGATCGCCCAGGCCCGCATCGCCTATGGCGGCCGCGGCCAGATCACCGACGTGCAACAGCCGCGCTACGGCCAGCAGGTTCTCGACGTGCTCTTGCCCTTCTAACGGCATGATCCCGAAAAGTGGAAACCGGTTTTCGGATAAGGACCATGCCTAAGTAAGATTTTTTCGAGCTCCCACATCTCGTCGCGAACCTAGGCGCGGCGCGGTGTACCAACGCGGCCCTCGCTAGCTCCCCTGGCGAGGGCCGTGGCATTCTTGTGACCGGTCGAATGCACTAGCGTGTTTTCGAGCGAAGCGGACACCGGTTCGCGTGAAGAAAACGCGTCAAGACAACAATCGAGAGCCCGTTCCGATTCCATCTGAACAGAAAAGGTCTCTCGCGCGATCGTCGCGCACCAGTCCGATACCGCTTCGCGCAAGTCGCGCGATCGGCTTCTCGGTTCGTTAACCGTTGGGCGAAGGTTAAGTAGCAGTCCCTCCGCTTGCAACGTAGCTAGACGACAACGCAGGGTTTGCAGTTCGTGACGGTCATGCAAAGAGACGGTCAATATGCGGCGTGGTTTCGCACGCCGCGCGGCGAAGGCACCGGAATAGTCCAGCTCGCAAACGGCAGGATCACAGGCGGCGACGCCATGTTCACCTATGGCGGCTCCTATCAGCTCGATGAGGACCGCTTCACGGCGGTCCTGACGACGCACAGATATGCCGACGGCCCGTTCACCACCGTGTTCGGATGCGACGAGGTCGAGGCGCAGCTGACCGGTACCTTCAACGGCAATCGCGCGGTGTGCTCGGGCACCGCCAAGCAGGCCCCCGGCGTGTTGTTCGAAGCCACGCTGTTTCTGCAGCAACAGGAGCAGGCGCCCGCCCCCGGTCCAAAAACCACGGCAACGCGCGCGGATGTGACGAGGCTGCCGAAGCTCCCCGACCGCCGTACGACCGTCGTGACCCGGCGCTTCAGCTGATCCGTCCGCAATCCCGATGGCATCTCCGCCCCTTCAGGCGTAGCATCGCGCATGCGCGAAGCGCAGCCCGATCGATACAGCCGGAAGGAGGAACGCATGTATGCCGCCATCCGTCACGCCAAGGCGAAGACTGGTAGCGCCGAAGAACTCGCGCGCCGGATCAAGGAAGGCGCAATTCCGATCATCAGCGATGTCGAAGGCTTCATGGCCTATTACGTGGTCTATGCCGGCGACGACACGGTCACCGCGATCAGCGTCTTCAACAACCATGCCGGCGCCGAGGAAGCCAACCGCCGCGCACTGGCCTGGATCGATGACAATCTCGGCCCATTGCTGATCGGGCAAGTCACCGCAATTGCCGGTCCGGTGATCGTGCACACCAAGGCGTGATGAGTTCGTCATGCCCGAGCTTGTCCGGGGCATCTACGTCTTCGTCTCCTTGCGAAGAAGGACGTGGATGGCCGGGACAAGCCCGGCCATGACGGTGCGAAAAGCCCGGTTGATGCCAGATGCGATAGCTCTGGGGTTACAGGCGTCCGGACGAAAGCTCCCGATCCATGCGACAATCGCCGGGGTTCGCGGTAGGATGCCGCGAACGCCACATGAGCGGAACGAGCACGGACACGACCGCAATGGGCACCAGGCCGACCACGGTCATGAAGCTCGTCGCGCATGCTTCCTGCGGCGCCGTCGGCGCCTTTGTGTTCGGCTTGTGCCTCGCAAGCACGATCAAGCGCTTCGATGGCCTCTCGCTCGCCGTCACGATTCTACTCGCGGTCCCCGTCATCTCCGACTGGTTCTGGACGCGCCGCGAGGTTCGCCGGCTCGCTGCCGGCGATATGGCCAATCAGCAGGCAACTCAATTCCTCTGGTCTTATCTTTTCTTCGCCATGCTCTCGTCGGGTTTTGGCATCGCGGTGATGGCCGTGATCTTGCAGTCGGCAGACTTCACGCGGACATTCGGCGCAATCGTGTTCGGCGTGCTGACGTGCATCGGAATCTACCCGCTTGTCCGCGACGCGAAACGCCTTGCCGATACAGTGGAGCCGCGGACGATACTTTGATCTCGGCAGGCCTTGATCTCAGCAGGCCTTGCCGCCTCGCCTCGATCGCTAGGCGGACACGGCTTCCGGCATCGGCATTCCGCGCAAGGTCATGAACGAACTGCCGAGCATCGCCTCGATCCTCATCGCCGCCAGCCACAGCAGCGCACCGCAGGTCAGGTCGATGACGTAATGGCCGCCGATCGGAAGCGTCGAGACGAGGACGAGGAGATTCCAGATCAGCGTGATGCCGAACAGCCACCGTGTGCCGATCGTTGCGAAGACCGTCATCAAGGCAAGACAGGTGTGGAACGACGGAAAGGTCACGACGCCCTGCAAATTGCTCAACGACAATTCCGGAGATACGCCGTTGCGGAAGTACTCGAACTTCGCGAGGTGATAGATCCCCGCGTGCTCGGGCAGCGCATCGAGGATCGCGACGGGATGATCGAAATAGACAAAGGCCCCCTTGGCGGGCCAGAACACCGAAAACATCGTCGATGCAACGATCGTCAAGGCGAACACGAATGCAAGTTGCCAAAGCTTGTCGAAGCGCTTTGTCGCCGCCAAGAGCACGAACAGCACGGCCACCTGGACGAATGAGCTGCAATAGGCGGCGGCGAGCAGCTCGGTCAGCCAGGGATGGTTTGCAAACCACAGGATGATGGACGGCAAATCGATCCCGATGAAGCGATCGGCATCGGCGAGACTGCCATCGATCAGGGGGAACTTGTATCTCAGGCCAACGAGGCTGATTGTTGCTGCCGCCGCGGCCGACCAGAAGAAGACGGCAACCGCTCCTGCCAGGTTGGACAGAACCGGCGCGGACCGCCATCTGCCATAGACGATATGGACGGCAAGGAGAAACCCCATCAGGCCCGAAAACAGCGCCAGGCTTTCGGGCTCGACTGCGATCTCGAATCTCCAGAGCAGGAAGCCGGCGAAACCGCTCGCGGTGATGCCAATCAACCATGCGCCACGCTCGACCCGCTGATGGGGTTGCGGGATGCGAGTTTCCTCGCTCGTGGCTGCTGTTCTCGGGGAGGCCTGCTGTGCGACATCGGTGTCGGCCGACGACGCGGCCCGTGACGGACCAACCAACTGACTGAACATTGCGACTGCCATTCCAGCGGGCGCCTCGACACGAGACCCGCTCATTCCACAGCCACAGGTTTAGCCGCCACGCCTCCAATTGCGTTGGTAAGCCAATACAACCTGTGGCAGGTCGCCGGTCATTCGCATCCGATGGTGAACGATTTATTTCCCGATATTGCTGACAACGGGACTGGAGTTCCCGTGCGCAGAACTCAGGTTCCCGGCGCGATCCAGGCTATTCGGAGTCGGGCCTGTCGCTCAGGACCACGAAAACCTTGCCGCCGAAGTCGTATCGCGCGACCGCGCGCATGCCGAGCCGCAGATGCGCCTTGAGCGAGCGCGGATTGTCTTCCCTGATGAACAGGATCGCTTCGCGGCCGGGAAACGTGGCCTGAAGCCTGGCGTAGAGCGCGTCGAGGACGCCGCAGCCGCGCGCGTCCGGGGCGACGCACACGGGGCCATACACATACGCACCGGGGCCGCCACGCCAGGCCTTCAGCATGGCCTGCACCGGCGGGGCCTCGCCGAATCCTTTGTCTGACGTCAGGAGCGCACCGAGCAGCCTGCCCTCATCGCCGATCGCGATGACGATCGATTGCCCGCGTGCAATGCGCGTCTCAATCACCTCGCGCGGCCATTGCCCGAGCAGCATGCCGCCGCGGTCGCCGGCGTTGGCCGTCAGCAGCGCTGAGATCGCTTCCGCATCCGACGATGTGGCGAGCCTGGTCTCGATCATCTCGGACGGACCGGATCGGCAGGCCGCATGCCGGCGCAGCTCATGCCTTCTTCTTCGCGGTTGCGCGAGCGCCCGCGGCGGCCTTCTTCGCCGGCTTCTTCGCAGTTTTGCTGGATTTGGCCTGGTTGAGCTCGATCGCAGCACGGATCAGGGCCTTCAGCGCGCGGTCGTTGATCTTGTCGCCCTCGAACAGATCGATCGCGCGCCGCACATTGCCCTCGAAGCCGGTGTTGAACAGCTTGTCGGGATCCGGAAGCTGGGCGCCATACATGAAGGTCAGCTTCACCTTGCCCTTGTGGGCGTTGCCGACCGCGATGATGCCGTCGCGCGACCACACCGGGCTGCCCATCCACTTCCATTCCTCGATGATTTCCGAGTCGGCGGCGAGGATGCTCTTGCGCAGGCCGGCGAGCGTCTTGCCGCGCCAGTCGGTGAGATCCTCGATCATCTGGTCGATACGTTCCGATGCCGTCATTGCTGCCTCGTGGTCCCAGCCTGTCCCATGCAATCACATTTGTGATGCGGAGGTCGATCCTCCCTGCATCCGCGGCGCCAGATAGGGCAACGCGAACAGATACAGGCCGCTCAACAGCATCAAGATCAGCGGGAACAGCGCCAGCAGGCCGATCCAGACGGCTTGCTGCTGCAGAACCATCGCGACGATGTTGATGATGACGGCAACCGTAAAGGCGATCGAAAGCCAGCGGTGAAATTGCCTGATCCAGTTGTTCCAGTTCATGTGACCTCCTGTTGGGTGTGATGGTGTCGTTAGACCGTCATTGCGAGGAGCGAAGCGACGAAGCAATCCATCTATCCGTGCATGCGGCACGATGGATTGCTTCGCGGAGCCTGTCATCGGACGGCGCTACGCGCCGACCCGTTGGCTCGCAATGACGGGGATGGAGCGGTAGCAATTCTCACTCCGGCCGCACCAGCAGCTGATCGAGATTCTCCAGGAACTGCTTCCACCCGGCATGGGCGCCGCCATAGGCCTGCTTCTGATGCGGCTGGAAGCCGGACTGCTCGACGCGCAGATGGGTGCCCTTCGCTGTCGGCGTCAGCGTGAAGACCACCACGCTCTCGAGATTATAGGCGGCATCCGCATGCGCGAAATTCCAGGTGTAGGACAGCGTCTTGTGCGGCTCCACAGTGAGCACCTTGCAGTCCAGCACGCCGCCCCACTCGCCGCGCAGATTGAAGCTGTGCCCGACTTCGGGCTTGAAGTCGTTCTTCATCAGCCACTCCTCCATCAGATGCGGTTGCGTCAGCGCGCGCCAGAGCTTTTCCGGCGGATGGGGAAACTCGCGCTCCACGATTGCGGAGCGCGTTTCAGCGGTGGTCTTGTTCATTGGTCCATCCTTTTGAGAAGATCTTCGAGGTGATCGAACCGGTTCTGCCAGAAGCCCGCCATCTGGCTGGTCCAGTCGATCAACGGCGCCAGTGCGCCGAGTTGCGCGCTGTAATGCGTCTGCCTTCCTTCATGGCGGTCGCGCACCAGCCCGGCCTGCTTCAGCACGCCGAGATGCTTTGACACCGCCGGCTGCGAGATCTTTGCCCGCGCGGTCAGCGCACCGACGGTCTGCTCGCCCTCGCGGCACAGGCGCTCGAATATCGCCCGGCGGGTCGGGTCTGCGAGGGTTCGAAACAGCACGTCGTGAGCGTCCGGCATTTTGCGATCAATAACCCGTTGGCTATGGATCAACGTATAACTGAGCAGCTATGGATTGGTCAAGTGAAAGTTGAGGAAAGCACACTGACGCTCTGGCTCGCCGCCTTACACGGCTTGATGCAACGTCGGCCACCTCGATAAACCCATATCCAACTGGTTATGTGTTTGCCGTTGATTTGCCCGTCGGGACGAAACGAGATGCAAAGCTCAAACAGATTAGGTCGCGAGAATGCGGAAGCATGACTCATAGCCCGCGCAACACACTCGGTGTCGTCCTGGCGAAAGCCAGGACCCATTACCCGAAATTTCAATTGTTGCGCGAAGCTGGGGCCGCGATCCCGTTCATCACTGAATTCGGTGGTTATGGGTCCTGGCTTTCGCCAGGACGACAGTGACGAATGTGGCGCCCACCAGCCTACGCATGCGCCTCGTTGCGACGGCGCTGCGCATGACCTACACATATCGCGCGGATGCGGTCCCTGTTCACGGAGAACCTTGATGTGCCAGCTCTGCGAAATCACGCCTCCCAGCCGAACCTCCCGGCGTGTCTTCCTCGCTGGCGTGGCGTGCACCGCGGCCAGCCTCGCCCTTGCGCCGGCTGTGACGGCCAAAGAGACAAAACCGCCGCCGAAGCCGCAGAACGTGCTGCCGCCGGACGCCGCGCTCGACCGGCTGGTGAAGGGCAACCTCCGTTATGTCGAAGGCGTTTCGCGGCGGCATGATTTCAAGCACGAGCGCGAGGCGCTGTCCGGCGGACAGAACCCGTTCGCCGGCATCCTGAGTTGCGCGGACTCCCGCATCGCACCGGAATACGCGTTCGATACCGGCCGCGGCGATCTGTTCGTCTGCCGCGTCGCCGGCAATTTCGCCAGCGACGAGATGATCGCAAGCCTCGAATATGCGCAGTCCGTGCTCGGCGTGCCGCTGTTCATGGTGCTCGGTCATGACAGTTGCGGGGCGGTCGACGCTGCGATCAACTCGCTGAAGGACAACACCACCCTGCCCGGCCATCTGCCCTCGCTGGTCACCGCGATCGCGCCTGCGGTGAAGGCGACCGAGGGCAAGCCGGGCGACCGGCTCGCCAACGCCATCAGGCAAAACGTCATCGACAACGTCGCGAAGCTCAAGACGGCGACGCCGATCCTCAGCGCCGCGGTCGATCAGGGCAAGCTCAGGATCGTCGGCGCGGTCTATCGGCTGACCGACGGCAAGGTCGAGCTCGTCACGGACGCCCGGCGACCGGCGACTTGAACCTCGGCGCGGCCTGCGACCACTGAAGCCAAGAACGACATCGCGTGAGCGACATGGAGAAGGCGGATGGGGCGCCGGCGCGGGTGGATTGCTGGAGTGCTGCTTCTGGCCGTTGCCTCGTTGCCGGCGCGCGCCGGCGTCGAGCCCTGCAACACGGCGCAGAAGCGGATCGAAATGACCGCGTTGCTCCGCCATGCCGCGGAGGACCGCCCGGTCAACATCACCTTCGCAACCCGGGCCGATGGCGTGAAGCTGCCCGCCGCCGTGATCGAGCAATATCCCGAGGAGATCACGATCATCCTGCAGCACGAATTCGATCGCCTCGTGATGAGGGATGACGGCTTCGAGGTCGGCGTCTGGTTCAATCGCAAATATGCCAGGCTCGCCGTGCCGTTCGACGCGATCAGGAGCCTGTGGGACGGCAAGGTTCTGATGTGCACGAGCAATCAACCGTAGGAAACAGTGACGTCGCGGCGCAGAAAGCACGCAAAGTCACGTGAACGTCGCTTCCACGTTGCCGAGCCCATCGAGCTCCATCACGACCATGTCGCCCGCCTTCAGCCACACCGTCTTGACCAGGCTGCCGGTCAGCACGATCTGGCCGGCATGCAGGCCACGGCCTTCGGCGGCGAGATGATTGGCGAGCCAGGCGAGCGCGTTGTGCGGATGGCCGAGCACGTCGGCGCCGGTGCCGCGCCCCTCCTCCTTGCCGTTGACGAGCGCGCGTCCGGTGACCTTGCGCAGATCGGGCACGGTGATGCGCGACACGGCTTCGCCGAGCACGCAGCCGGCGGCGAAGAAGTCGTCGGCGATCAGCGTCGGCGCGCCGAGTGTCTCCCATTTGACGTAGCGGTCGTCGACGATCTCGATCGCCGGATGGTAGGCCTCGATCGCCTCCGCGACCCATTCGGCGGTGAACGGCGCTTCGCCGGGCGCGAGGCTGCGCGCCAGCCGCACCGCGATCTCGCATTCGACGCCGACATGGACGAAATCGGCCGCCGGCAGCCGCACGCCGCTGTCATGCACGACCTTCTCGAACACGCCGCCGCCACAGGGGTGCGGGATGTTGATGTATTCCTGCATCACCGCGCTGGTGCAGCCGATCTTGTAGCCGACGAGGCTGCCGATGTGTGGCTGCAGCAGATCGTGCAGCGCGTATTGCACCTGATAGCCTTCGGCCTCGTCGCGCGGCACGATGTCTTTGGCGAGCGCCTTGAGCGGCGCGCGGCTGCGGCGCGCGCTGGCAATCGCCTTTGCGGCCGCGAGGATCCGTTCCATCTGCGCAGCCTCCCTGAAATTCTCCGGCGGCGCGGTGGCGCCTCCGTCTGCTCACAGCAATTCAGCACTCGCCGACGCATCTGGCAAGCACGCCGGACGGGAGGGGCCGTCAGGCCTTGACCAGACCGAGCCTGATCAGACTCTCCGCGGTCGCGACGATCATCTCCTCATTGCCGCGCGGACGCCAGCCGAGCAGGTTCTGCGCCTTGGCGCTGGTCGAGCGGCGCACCTTGCCGAGCAGCGGCAGGGTGGCGCGGGCCAACGGGTTGCGCCGCGCGGCGAGCCGAATCATCCAGTCCGGCGCCTGGAACCGGGGCACGCGCCGCGCCTTGCTGCCGAGTTTCCTGCGCAGCACCCGGGCCACCTGCAGCACCGACAAGGTCTCGCCGCCGACCGCGAGGAACCGCTCGCCGCTGGCCTTGGGCGAAGTCATGGCGCGCAGATGCAGGTCGGCGACGTCGCGCACGTCGACGAGGCCGAAATGGATCCGGGGCACTGCCGGCATCGCGCCGTCGAGCAGCGCCTTGATGATGCCGATCGACTCGGAGAAATCGGGCCCGAGCGCCGGGCCGAACACCGCGGTCGGATTGACCACGGCAAGCTCGAGGCCATTGCCTTCGCGCGCCACGAAATCCCAGGCGGCGCGCTCGGCCAGTGTCTTGGATTTCGGATAGGCTTGCACATCGGGGCCATCGAGGTTCGACCAGGTGGTCTCATCGAACGGCTTGGCTTGCGGCGGATGGCCATAGCCGATCGCCGCAAACGACGACGTCACGACGACGCGCTTGACGCCGGCGTCGCGCGCCGCGCGCAACACCCGCAGCGTGCCTTCGCGCGCCGGAACGATCAGCTCGTTCTCGTCCTCCGGCACATGCGCGCCGAGCGGCGATGCGACATGCAGCACGTAGTCGCATCCCGTGACCGCCTCGCGCCAGCCGGCATCGCGCAGCAGGTCGGCGGTGGCAAAGCCGACCTGGTCGGCCGCGAGCGCACCCCCCTCGCGCAGCATCGCGATCACGTCCTTGCTGCGATCCGGATTGCGCAGCGTGGTTCGCACCGTATGCCCGTCGGCGAGCAGCTGCAGGATGGTATGCACGCCGATGAAACCCGATCCGCCCGTGACCAAAACCGTGCTCATGTTCCTAGCCTCTTCATGGTTCGGCAGATGGGGCACACATTGCACCGCCCACCCTGCACAGGCCGCATCTGGTCACTATCTGATGTCAGACAAGTAGAATGAAATTCGAGACCGGTATGGAAAACAATACCAGCGAGCTATGTGACGGCGGTGAATGCGAGAGCTGCCCGACCGACCCCAATCTGCTGATCGAGTTCAAGCACGCGATCCACGCACTCGGCGGCAAATGGAAGCTCGAGATCCTGTTCACGCTGATGAACGGCGGCGTGCGGTTCGGCGCGCTGCGCCGCGCGCTGGTGCCGGTCACCCAGCATATGCTGACCGCGCAACTGCGCGAGCTCGAGCACGATGGGCTGGTGGCACGCAAGGTGCTCGCCGAAAGGCCGCTGCAGGTCGAATACGAGCTGACGGATTCGGCCTGGGGCCTCATGCCGGCCTTCCGCGAATTGCTGGCGTGGTCGAAAATCCACGGACCGCGCCGTCACGAGGAGGCAAGCGAGACGACACTCGGGGCCGGACTGGCCTGAATGTCGTCTCGCCTTCAGGTCGGCACGCGATCAACCCATGCCGAGCGCGCGCCGGATCGCGATCTCGACCGGCGAGTAAACGCCCTCGTCGCGCTCGAGCCGGTACGGCTCGGCAGGACTGAGCGACGGTTGCGCCATGAAGCGCGGCCTGGTGCCCCGATGCTTCTGCGCGGCATGCACCAGGAACGGATGGCACAGATAGACCGTGCCTGCTTCACCCGTCGCCAGCGCAAGCTCGCACTCGGCGCCCATTTGCGCGAGGTTCATCCGCACGCGTCCGGCCTCGCCCGCCGGCGCCAGATAACGCGCCATCGGAAAGTGCGAACCGGGTCGGCGCATCGTCCTCGCCGACATCGGAGAACAGGAACAGCATCAGCAGCGCCCGGCCGCGCGAGTTGACGTTCACTCGCCATGCCGAGAAGTCGCTCCGTTCGTTCGGATCGCAATCGTCGCCGGGAAAGCCGGCATCGACATGCCAGCCGGCATCGCCGGGATCGTCCGGATGCGGGAACCGCACCGGGAAGGTCCCGATGTTGTGGCGTGGAGACCAGCGGCCGGGGCCTGCGATCTGATCGAACGCCCGATACAGCAGCGCCGAGTTGATCGCCTGCCGGAATGGTTCCTCGCCATAGCCCGGGCTGCCGCACCACCGGGCGCGTCCATGTCGAGGGATCATGCTCGCTGCACGGCAGGTCGCGCCACATGATGGCACGTCCCGCATCGGCGAGTTCGCGGGGAAAGGTGTTGTCGATCCGGACAAAGCCCTGTTCGATGAATTGCTCGATTTGCGCGTCGCTGAGCGCACGCGTGTCGTCTCGATCGGTCATGATTGTCTCTCAAATCGTCGCCAGCCGTCGATGCTCCGCGAGGCGCGGAGTTTGGCCGGCTCATTCGGCTCACTGGAATCCCGCGAGCCCAGGCGCGCGGGGACGATCAGCGCTTCCGCGTGGAAGCGTGTTTCCTGGCGGAAACGAGATCAGCCCAGGAAGAAAACCGATGCGATGTTGAGAGTACGTGTCATCATGGCGGCGCGAACGTACGACCGGTGCGCGCCGGAATCAATCTGTAGCGGTCCACCGCCACTATTCGTCGCGATAGACCTTCTCGCGCTTCTCGTGGCGTTCCTGCGCCTCCACCGACAGCGTCGCGATCGGGCGGGCTTCGAGCCGCTTCAGCGAGATCGGGTCACCGGTCTCTTCGCAATAGCCGTAGGTGTTGTCTTCGATGCGCTGGAGCGCCGCGTCGATCTTGGAAATCAGCTTGCGCTGACGATCGCGGGCTCGAAGTTCGATCGCGCGGTCGGTTTCCGAGGAAGCTCGGTCCGCGAGGTCGGGGTGATTGACGTTCTCTTCCTGCAACGTCTGCAGCGTGACCTTCGATTCGCGGAGGATCTCATCCTTCCAGGCCAGCAGCTTGGCGCGGAAATAGTCGCGCTGCCGCTCATTCATGAAAGGCTCTTTTTCAGTCGGCCGGTAGTTCTTCAGCTTTTCCAAAGGCAGCCATGTCCCTGTCAGGCGGAGGGAACAAGAGCCCTCCGCGCGGCGCCTTATATAGCCACGTCATGTGACAGACAATATCTGCCACCGCGAAAGGCGGCCTGCCCCCAAGGCCTTGCACAGGCAAACTTATCCGTGCTGCCCCGGGGCCGGCTTTTCCCCTCTCCTGGCCCGTCAGTAGCCGACCGTGAAGCGCTGGCGGATATGGGCCGGGCGCTCGATTTCGTCGGCGAGTGCAACTGCGAAGTCCTCGAACGAGATCGAGCTTTTCCCGTCGGCCGCGGTCAAAAGCTGGTCGGTCCCGAGCCGGAACTTGCCGGTCCGCTCGCCTGCCACGAACAGCGCCGAGGGCGACAAAAAGGTCCAGTTCAGGTCCTTTTCCTGGCGCAGCAGGTCGAGGAACTCGGCCCCCTTCGAGGCCTCGGCCTTGTACTGGGCCGGGAAGTTCGGCGTGGTCACCAGGCGGACGCCCGGGGCCACCTCGAGGCTGCCGGCACCGCCGACCACGAGATAGCGCCCGACGCCGGACGCCCTGGCCGCCCCGATCAGCTTGACCGGGTCGCTGACGGTGAAATGGACGGAACTGATCGCGGCATCGTGCCCGGCCCACAGCGCAGTCAGGGCGGCTTGGTCGTTCACATCCCCCTTCACGGCGGTGACACCAGGCAGGGTTGCGATCTTCTCCGGGTTGCGGGCGATGGCGGTGACGGCATGGCCGCGGCGGGCGAGTTCCGCGGTGAGGCGCGAGCCGGCCTGGCCGGACGCGCCGGCGATGGCGATCTTCATCAAAGTCTCCGATTGGTAGTTTCCAATGGTGACTAGATAGCGAAATGGATGTAAGTGTGAAGAAGGCACTCTTGTCTCACCTGATTACGCCGGAGTAACCCGATGAAAGCCGCCAGCCTGAAGCCGGACGCCTATGCCGCCAATTGCCCGACGCGCCAGATCCTCGACCGGGTCGGCGACAAATGGGCGGTGCTGATCCTGCTGCTGCTGCGCAGCGAGCCGATGCGCTTCAACCAGCTTCGCCGCGCCATCGAAGGCATCTCGCAGAAGATGCTGTCGCAGGTGTTGAAGAGCCTGGAGCGCGACGGGCTGCTGCGCCGCCGTGCGATCGCAACCGTTCCGGTCACCGTGGAGTATTCGATCACGCCGCTCGGATCGACGCTCGCCGAAGCGGTCGATCCGCTGCGCGACTGGGCCGAGCAGAATCTGAAGGAGGTGCTGACCGCGCAGCGCCGCTACGACACGCAGCGCAAGGCACTGGCGGCCTGAGGCACTGCCTGCCAGCGTGAGATAGGTCAGGTGATCGAGAGCGGCCTAATACTGCCCGGCCTTGGCGAGCTCGACTTCGACGCGCAGCTCGATCTCGCCCAGCACGGCATCGAGGCCGGGGTCACCGGAGGATTCCTTCAGGCTCGCCGCAGCATCACGCAGCCGGTTCACGGTGGAGGAATCGAAATTGCCGGACAGCAATCCGAGCTTCAGCGCATCGAGCACGTCGAGGGCGCCCTTGCCGCGCGCCACCGAGCGCTTGCGGCGTTCGGTCGGGTCTTCGACGCCCTGCAGCGCGAGCAGTGCATCCAGGCTGGTGGCGGCCTTCGGCGCAGCGGCGGAGCGAACCTCCTCCTGCGCGCTGGTCGCATCCGGCAGCGAGAAGCCGCTCGACGAGGTGCGCCGCGTCGAACTGGTCGACGTGCCAAGCGTGGTGCCGTTCGGTCCGTAGATGCGCATCGTCATGATCCCGCAGGCCTGAATGCCGCGAGCATCGCCGTTTTATGGTTAACGGTGCGTAAACGACCCGGCAATTTCTGCCGCCGCACGGCAGTTTCGCGCTCCCTGGCGAACCGGAACCGAACGGCGGCCCGACAATTTCGATAAATATATCAATACATTGCCCCGGCAAAACGAAGTGGCACGCGACTCGCATGGTTAATGGCGGATCGCCGTCATGGGAGTGTCGCGTGATCCGCGAGTTGAAGTTCGAGGGGAGCACTGGATGCCCGGCATCCGCATCGTAAGCATATTCGGGTTGGCCTGCGCCGCGCTGCTGGTGCTGGCGGCCTCCGTCATGCCCGCTGCCGCGACGTCGCGGATCAAGGATCTCGCCAACATCGAGGGCGTGCGCCAGAACCAGTTGATCGGCTACGGCCTGGTGGTTGGCCTCAACGGCACCGGCGACACGCTGAACAACATCCCCTTCACCAAACAGTCGCTGCAGGCGATGCTCGAGCGCATGGGCGTCAACATCCGCGGCGCCACCATCCGCACCGGCAACGTCGCCGCCGTGATGGTCACCGGCAATCTGCCGGCATTCGGCACCCAGGGCACCCGGATGGACGTCACCGTCTCCGCGCTCGGCGACGCCAAGGATCTGCGCGGCGGCACCCTGCTCGTCACTCCCCTGCTCGGCGCCGACGGCAACGTCTACGCGGTCGCGCAGGGCACGCTGGCGATCTCCGGCTTCAACGCCGAGGGCGAGGCCGCCAAGGTGGTGCGCGGCGTGCCGACGGTCGGCCGCATCGCCAACGGCGCCATCATCGAACGCGAGATCGAGTTCGCGCTCAATCGCCTGCCCAATGTCCGCCTCGCGCTGCGCAACGCCGACTTCACCACCGCCAAGCGCATCGCCGCCGCGGTCAACGACTATCTCGGCGTCAAGACCGCCGAACCGCTCGATCCCTCCACCGTGCAGCTCTCGATCCCGCCGGAGTTCAAGGGCAACGTCGTCGCCTTCCTGACCGAGATCGAGCAGTTGCAGGTCGATCCCGACCTCGCCGCGAGGATCGTGATCGACGAGCGCTCCGGCATCATCGTGATGGGCCGCGACGTTCGCGTCGCCACCGTCGCGGTGGCGCAAGGCAACCTCACCGTCACGATCTCCGAGAGCCCGCAGGTCAGCCAGCCCAATCCGCTGTCGCGCGGCCGCACCGTGGTGACGCCGCGCAGCAATGTGCAGGTCACCGAGGACGGCAAGAAGTTCGCGGTCGTCAAGGACGGCGTCTCGCTGCAACAGCTCGTCGACGGCCTCAACGGCCTCGGCATCGGACCGCGCGATCTGATCAGCATCCTGCAGGCGATCAAGGCCGCCGGCGCGATCGAAGCCGACATCGAGGTGATGTGATGGGAAGCCTGATCAACAGCACCACCGGCAGCATGCCGAACAAGGCGCTGATGCCGATGTTCAACGGCCGCCCCGATCCCGTGCTGCAGGACGCGATGAAGAAGGTCTCGCCGCAGCAACTCACCAAGGCGAAGGCGACCGCGACCGACTTCGAATCGATGTTCCTCAATACGATGTTCTCGCAGATGACCACCGGCCTGAAGGGTGAAGGCCCCTACGGCGACACGGTCGGCACTGGCGCGTGGCGGTCGATGCTGACCGACGAATATTCGAAGAACTTCGCCAAGGCCGGCGGCGTCGGCATTTCCAACGAAGTGTTCCGCTCGCTGATCCTGCAGCAGGCGAACAAGAGCTAATTCGGTTCTCAAGGAGCAGCGCGATGAATCAGCGTCCACAGCAGCATCGGCCAGCCGCCCCCGTGGTGCGGCCCGCGACGACGACGCCCCCCGATGTCGCACGTCTCGCCAACGAGCTGACCGAAGTGATGAGCGCGCTGCTCACCGTCGTCGAGCAGGAGACCGAGTTCGTCCGCGCCGGCAAGATCCGCGAGGCCATGCGGCTCGAGGCGCAGAAGTCGGACCTGTCGCGACGCTACATGCTCGCGGTGGAGCACCTCAAATCGATGCAGAAGATGCTGTCGCAGACCGAACCCGAACTGCTCGCCACGCTGCGGCGTCATCACGAGACGTTCCGCGCGATGCTGCAGGTCAACCTGACGGTGCTTGCGACCGCACACGCGGTTTCCGAAGGCATCGTGCGCGGCGTCAATGCCGAGGTGCAGCGCCGCAACATCCCGAACACCTATACCGCGAACGGACAGCGCGCCACGCCGGGCCCGCGCAACATGACGCCGATCGCCGTCAGCCGCACGCTCTGACGCACGCACGCCGACAATTTAGCTCAATTCGGCGCGCTCCCGGCAGCGCGGCATTCAGCGTGTTCCCTAACAGGCTGTTGAGAGGTTCCCCGTAGAGTTGCGGATCGTGAGGGGTTGGGATTTGACTCAAGCAAACTAGTGCCTGTGCACTACGAGGCTGCCATGAGTACAGATTTCAACATCAAGCCGGTGGGGGCACCGGTTGCAGCGCCGATGATCACTCCCGTGAGCGATACGGCGCAGAAGGCGGTGAAGACCGAATTGCCCGCGAGCCAGAGCGTCACCGCTCCGGAGCCGAGCGTGCGCGTCACGATCGACCCCAACTCCGTCAATGCGTCGCTCTCAAATCAGGCGCCATCGGTCACCGACCAGGTCATCATCGACCGCGACGCGCGCGCCGTGGTCTACCAGGTGGTCGACAATCGCACGAATTTGGTGGTGAGACAGTTTCCGGAAGAAGCCGTATTGCGCCGCCGCGCCTATTTCCACGCGCTCGATCTCAGCAAGGACGCGCCGACGCGGGCGCGCGCAACCGACCGCCGCGCGTAACGCAAGCGATCGGACCCTCACTTCTGTGTGGCGTAGGCCTTGTCGAGATAGGTCGATCCGGTGGCCGGATCGGTCACGACATTGGCGATCAATGCCGTCCCCTGCTGCACCAGCGAAAACTTGGTATCGCCGACCCGGAACGAGCTGTCCTTGATCAGCACGTCCTGATATTTGCTGGTGCCGTCGCTCTGATAGTGGACCTTGGCGCGGAAGCCATCGACGTTCGACACCGAGATGTTGAACGACTTGTTGTTGGCGTATTTGCCGCTCCAGCTGCCCTCATAGAGCTTCGGATCGACGGCCACATAGGGCGTCTTCGACGGAACCGTCAGGCCGGCGGCCTTGTAGTTGGCCGACAAGATGCTCAATACGTCCGCCATGCCGGGGGCTCCGTCGTGAACCGGTCGATCAGGCGCGGCCCGAGAGGCCAGCGGCGATATTGCAGTTGATGTCGATCAGCGACTTCAGCTTCGCCGGGTCCGGATTCATCTGGATGTCGATGGTCTGCTTCATCACGAACACGCTGATGTTCGCGATCTTCTGACGCACCTCGAGCGGTTGCGGATTGTCGGCGCCCTCTGCGGCGCTGAGGAAGATCGACCACAGGCGGCGATTGAACAGCAATGCATGATCGAGCGCCTTGTCGAGGCCATTCCAGTTTGCCTGGACTTCCTGCAGCTGCCGCGCGGCCTTCAACAGCGCCTGCGCTTCGATTTCACGGGGGGAGGCCGTCGTCGTTGACGTACGGGCGTAGGCCTGGGCTGCATTCGACATTAATGACCTCGATGGGATGCGGATTTCTCGGGCCGCGGAGACGCAATTCTAGCGCTCGATATTTATGCATCCGGCGCCTTTAAATATGGTTAGCAGGCGTTACGAAATGCGCCGTTCTGACGGCAGGGAAAGATACCGTAATATCCCGGAGACAAAGAAAAACGGCGGGGTTTCCCCCGCCGTTGTCGAAGTGCTTGTCGGCGCGTTTAGCGGAGCAGCTGCAGCACGCTCTGCTGCGACTGGTTGGCCAGAGCAAGCGCGGACACCGCGATCGACTGGCGGGTCGACAGCGCCTGGCTGTTGGCCGCTTCCTCGTTGGTGTCGGCCAGCGTCAGGTTCGACGAACCGGTCTGCAGCACGTTGATCAGGTTCTTCGAGAAGTCCTGGCGGATCTGCACGATCGACAGGTTCGAACCCAGCGTCGAGGCTTCGCTGCGCAACGAGGAACTCGCCGAGCTCAGCGACGCAATGACGCTGTTCGCCGAGTTGTTGTCGAGGAAGTCGGTGCCGGCGGCCAGCGATTTCAGGCCGAGGCCGGTGGCATTGAAGGTGACGCCGCTGATCGCGAGCGTCGACTTGCCGGTCTCGTTGAAGGTCAGCTTCAGGTTGTCGCCGTTCAACAGGTTGATACCGTTGAACGAGGCGTCCTGCGCCGTGGTCGTGATCTGCGCGATGGTGTTGTTGTACTGCGTCACCAAGGCGGCGCGCGCCGACTGCGAGGCCGGATCGGCAACCGGAGCCGTCCCGGCTGCGCTGAACGTCGCAGTGCCGCCGCCGGTGTTGGTGAAGGTCACCGCACCGATCGTCGAGGACGCCGCGTCGTTGGTCGTGGTGATCACGAGCTTGTTGGAGCTGTCGAGGCTCGCAGTCAGGTTGCTGGCCGCAAGCGACGCATTCAGCTGCGTCAGCGAGCTGCTGGCCCCGAAGGTGAAGCTGAAGGCGGGCTGACCGGCCGAGGCCGCGATCGCCAGCACGTCGCCGCTCTTGATCGTGGTGCCGTCGACGAGGTTGGCGGACGTGCCGCCGAGCGCCGCGGTGGAGGTGACCTGCGACCTCGTGGTGTAGCCGGTCGGGCTCTGCAGCACCTGGTTGGCGATCGACTTTGCGGTATCGACCAGCTTCTGCAGCGAGGTGATGCCGGTGTTGGCAGCCTGCAGCACCTGCACACCATTGCCGATGCCATCGAGCAGGTTGTTGATGTCGCTGGCGCGGTTGTCGAGCGACTGTGCGGTGAAGAAGTTGGTCGGGTTGTCGAGCGCCGTGTTGACCTTCTTGCCGGTGGCAAGGCGGTTCTGCGTGGTGGAGAGCAGATCGGCGGTGGACTGGAGGGAGAGGAGGTTCTGACGAACGGAGGAGGAGAGAATGATACCGGACATTTTCATACCTTTCTGGTGTGAAACTGAGGAAAAAACCGCGCCAATCCTTTCTGATCGGGCGGATGGCCGATCCTGCCGGTCAAGCCTCGAAGGAAAAAGAAATCTCCAACGCGGCATTTAAGGCAAATGCCGAAGAATAAAATTGTCGCCATTGGGCGAAGTTCGCCGCGAAAACTACTGAGACGACTGCCGATTTCGGCCGAGGGCTATTACTCGCGCGGCCCCGCCGTTCACCAAGCGTTAACCATCATGGGAAAGGATCGCTGTCGCATCGGCCCCGGGCCGCAACGGCGGCTGCTAAGCAGCGCCGAACATGTTCCGCTAGCGGCGACATCGCACGACTGCCGGCAAAGGAGAACGGTCATGGCCCTGAAGGTTGAACTCAAACCGAACGAGCGCATCATCGTCGGCAATTGCGTGATCACCAACACCGATCAGCGCGCCCGCCTGTTGATCGACGGCGACCGCATCCCGATCCTGCGCGAGAAGGATATCCTGACGCCGGAGACCGCGGACACGCCGGCGAAGCTGATCTATCTCGCGGTGCAGCTGATGTATCTGTCGCCAGACCCGATGGCGCACCACCCGACCTATTTCAGCCTGGTGCGCGACATCATCACCGCGATGCCCAGCGCCTGGCCGTTCATCGAGAGCGTCAACAACCTCATCCTCAACGGCGATCTCTATCACGCGCTGAAGGAATCCAGGAAGCTGATCGCGCACGAGGAGAAGCTGCTGGAAACCGCGCGCGGTCAGCGAAACGGCAATCAGGACGATACCCGCAAGAGCGCGTAGCGCTTCCTGTCTTGACGCGTCTTCCTCACGCGAACCGGCATCCACTTCGCTTGAAAACGCTCTAGCCCTCGCCTGAACGAAAAAGGCCTCCCCGAGGGAGGCCTTTTTGCTGGCTGGAGATGAGGGGCAAGCGATCAGGCGATCGGCAGATATTTCAACAGCGTGGTCTGATACAGCATCGACGTGGTCTGATACGACGCCTGCAGGCTGGTCTGCAGCGCCAGGATCTTGGTCGCGACCTCGTCCTGATTGACGCCCTCGACCGAGTCGAGCATCGTTTCCGCCATGGCCTTGAGCTGGGTCTGACGATCGGTGGCCGCCTTGGTCGCCGTCTGCGCGCCGGCGAACTCGGCCTGCACGTCCTGGATCTGCTGCTGGCCGTTCTGCGGCGCAAGATTCCCGCTGACGCGCTGCGCGAGCGCCGTCACCTGCGCGCTTGCATTCGGGTTGCTGGCGTTGGTGGTCACCGCCGCATACACCGCGACGTTCTGCAGCAGGTAGCGGAAGGCCTGCTCGTTGGCGCGCGCGCCATACTGCACGGTGATCGACTGATCGACCTGCGCGACGGCGGTGCCGCGCGCCGATCCCGGGCCGTTCTCGCCGGTGTACCAGTACACGGTGTTGTCAGGCGTGCCAGCGACCAGGTTGGTCGCGGTATCGAACGGCGGTCCCCCTACCCTGAGCGGCGCCGGGGTCGCGGTCGTGTTGTTGGCGATGCCGAGCGCGCCGAGTGCGGCCGCATTGGAGCTCGAGATCGAGAGGCTCGCGCCGTCGGCGCCATGCAAGGTGATCGCACCGTTGCTGATGGTCGACGGGTTCTTGGTGCCGCTGACCTGGTCGATCTTCGCCATCAGCGTCTGCACGCTGTCGGTGATGTTGAGCTGGTTGCCGGTGGCGCCCGAGGCAACGAAGGTGATCGGGGTGCCGTTGACCGTGATGGTGTCGCCGGCCGCGAAGCTCGTCGACAGCGAGTTGGTGCCCGCCGCGCCCGAAAGGGCCGTGGCACCGCTGATCGGCGCCGGCGGCGCGTTCTGGTTGTTGACGGCGGCGCCCGCGACGGTCGCGACCGGATTGAAGAAGTTGTTGGACGCCGCGACCGCGGACGCCGCGACCAGCGACGTGTCGCTCAGCGTCTTGATCGACGACGTCAGTGTCGATTGAAGGTTGGCCGTCGTCGCCGTTGTGTCGGCACCGATCAGGAACGAGCCGGCCGGCGGCGGGTTCGTGGTCGTCGCCGTGAGCTCGATCGCATCGGTGGTGCCGTCGGGCAGCGTGAAGTTGAACTTGATCTTGTCGCCATCCTTCGGATTGACGGCGCCGAGATCGACCGAGGTGGACTTCGGCGTTCCGGCCGGCTGCGTCACGGTGGCGCCGGTCAACGACGACTGCACCGACAGCAGCTTCAGGCCGAACGGCGAGCCGTCCTCGGCGACGCTGGTCACCGTCGTGGTCGCCGGCGGCGACGAGACGCTTAGGCGTCCCATCAAATTGGTGCCCTGATCGGCTTGCTTGCGTTCGTTGATGAGCTGAGTGAGGCCAGCCTGGGTTGCCGTGCCCTTCAACATGGTGTCGGCGGACACCGTGGCCGGCGTATCCATGGCGCGGCCGGAGAACAGATAGCGGTCGCCCGACTGGCTGTTCAGCATCGCAACCGCATTGGAGAACGCGGCCTGCGCCGTGATCTGGCCCGACGTCTGCCCGCTGTTGTTGAGCGTCAGCGTCGCGGTCGTCGCGGCGTTCTTCACCTGGCTCCCGACGTCGGACAGCCCCTGCAGTGTGAGGTTGGCGACACCCAGCCGCGTGTTGAGGTTGGTCGCAGTATCCGAGAACGCGTTGATGCCGCTGATCTGGGCGCGCAGGCTGAGCGCGAAGCCGCGATCGAGCCCCTGCCCCGCATAGGTCGTCGATACCTTGCCGGTCGCAAGCTGCGTCGTCAGGTCATTGAGCTGACTGCGCAGGTTGAGGATCGTGGTGCCGATATAGGAAGTTCTGCCGCTTACGCCGTCGATCGACATGTTACCCTCACGTGAGCTGCAGCAGCGCGTCGTACATCTGCTTGATCGACGACATCACGCGCGCGTTGGCGGAATAGGCATTCTGCAGCGACAGCAGATGCGCCATCTCCTCGTCCATGTTGACGCCGGAGGTCGAGTCCATCTTGGTCTGCAACGTATTCAGCACGACGTCCTGACCGTCGGCCAATTGCTTGGCCGCCGTCGCCGATTCACCCTGCTGGCTGATGAACTGCTTGGCAAAGTTCAACAGCGTACCGGTGAACGGCGCGCCTGATGTGCCAAGGCCGGTCTTCGGCGAATAACTGTACGACGCGTTCGACAGCTGGTTCAGAATGAGGTTCGCGCGCGTGGTGTCGCCGGCCGGTGTCTGCGGATTGGTCGAGTACACGACCATGCGCGAGGGATCGCCGACCAGGGCGGTGTTGACACTGATGCGCGCGGCAAGGCCGGTCGACTGCGAGCCGTTCGCGGTGATCGCGCCGGTGTAGAGCCCGCCATTGTCGGTGAACAGCGGAAGCTGCGGATCGCCCGACGTCAGCGACGAAGCGGTCGATGTGACCGATGCCGCGGTCACGTCGGCCTTGTTGGCGGCGCCGTCGTCGAGCACGCGCAGGGTCGACCCGGACGGATTGGAGAACTGCAGACCGGTTCCGCCGAGCGCACCGTTGAGCTGCGACAGCACCGAGCTCATGCCGCCGGAGAAATCCACGCCCAGCACCTCGTCGTTCGGATTGACGGTTGCGGTGTTGCTGAGCGGCAGCACGCTCGGATCGTCGACGCGGACGAGCGACAGATTGTGCGTGACGCCAGTGGTGTTGTCCTTGTAGGAGACGTGGATGGTGTTGCCGCTCTGCAGCCCCGAGAGATCGAGGTCGAAGCCGGTCTGCGCCCCTGCCGTCGCCGCGGTGCCCGCCGTCGTCTTGTCCGACAGCGCGCTCGACATCGCACCGGCGAACTGGTCGATCTGCGTCTGGGCCTGCGCCAGCGTGTTGTCGCGCAGCTCGAGATAGGCGGCGATCTTGCCTGACCGGATCGAGTTGGTCGACACCATGTCATAGGTGCCGCCATGCGGGAAATTGATGGTGATGGTGCCGACAGTGCTCTTGGTCGGGTCGGTGTTGTACTGCGTGTTGGGCGTCATCGTGCCCTGGGCATTGAAGCTGAGCGTCGCCGCTTCGGTGCCGACCAGCTGCACGCCGGAGTTGGTGAACACGGTCACCTGGTTCTGGCTGTTGGTGACGGTGCGGATGTCCATCAGCTGCGAAAGCTGAGTGACGTAACGATCGCGCTGATCGAGCAATGCCGCGGTCGACGCATCGGCTGTGCCGCCGTTGGCCTGCAGCTGCACATTGAGGCGCGCGATCTGCTGCATCGCATTGTTGGCGGTATTGACGGAATCGCTGATGCCGGCCTCGGCGTTGGCGCGCAGCGTCTGGATGCCCTGCGAGGTCGCGTTGAGCTGCTGCGCCATGGACTGCGCGGCGTTGACGACGCCGATCCGGGCTGACTGCGAGTCCGGGCTGGTCGACAAGCCCTGCACCGCGGTCAGGAACTTGTTGTAGGCGTCCTCGATCGTGCCGGTGGAGTCGGGATTGCCGTAGACGCCCTGCAGATTGGCAAGGAAGCTCGAGCGGACGTCGGCGTAGGACGCGCCCGACGTCTCGGTGCGAAGCTGGGTCTGCAGGAATTCGTCGAGCTGGCGGTTGACGCCGGTGATGAGAACGCTCGACCCGAACTGGCCGGTGGTGCCGGTATCCTGGTTCAGCGTCTTCCTGACGTAGCCCGGCGTCTCCGCGTTGGCGACGTTCGACGACACGAGCGAGAGCGAGGCCTGCGTGGCGCGCAGGCCCGACATCGCGGTGGAAAGGGCTTGGCTCAAACCCATGATGTGTACTCGCCTTTACTGCTTCACACGCGCATGTCTGATGCGATCAGCGCACGACGTTCAGGAGGTCCTGCACCATCGAATTGGTTGTCGTGATCACCTTGGTGTTGGCCGAATAGGCTTGCTGGGTCACGATCAGCTTGGTGAACTCGTCGGCGATATCGGTGTTCGAGCTCTCGAGCGATGAACCGACGATGGTGCTACCGCCCTTGCCGAACAGCGCGCCGCCGGATTCGTCGGTCGCCTCGAACGCACCACCGTCGATGCGCTTGAGGAAGTTGGTGCCGTTGAAGGTCGCCACCGAGATCTCGGCGAGGTCGATGTTGCGGCCGTTGGTGTAGTTGCCGACGATGCGGCCGTTGGTGGAAACGCTGACCGACTGCAGCTGGCCGGCTGGGAAGCCGTCCTGCTGGATCTGGTTGACCTGGACGTTGCCGTTGGCGTCCGCGAACTGGGTCACGCCGCCGGAGCCGAAATTGATCACGGGGCTGCCGAGCGACACGCCGTTGACGACGGCATTGTTGAGCGCGACCGAGGAGATCGCCGGCGACATCTGGCCGTTCGCCCCGAAAGTGAAGTTGATGTTGGCGTTCTGCCAGGAGACCTGCGTTCCGGTTGCATTGGGATTGACCTGATAGAACAGGTTCCAGCTATCGGTATGTCCGGAGCCCAGCGAGGAGCTGTCGGTCTTGGCCCAGCGGAATTGCAGGTTCACCGGCGCACCCGACACGTCGTAAGCCGTGACGGCGCCGCCCGAGACGGATTGGTTCAGGAAGGTCGAGTTGTCGTTGCCGACCACCTGACCGGTGCCGACCGTGCCGCCGCCGCCGCGGGTCGCAACCGCCGAGCCGGTGAAGCCGAGCGCCGCGAGCGCGGTCGAGTTCGAGCTGGTCACGTTGAGATCGGCCGACGTGCCGGAGTGCAGGGTGATCTTGCCGCCGCTGATCGTCGATGGCGTCGCGGTACCGGTAATCGCGTCGATCTTGGCGAGCAGCGTTCCGATGCTGTCGGTGACGTTCAGCTGGTTGCCGGTCGCCCCCGAGGCCACGAAGGTGATGACGGTGCCGTTGACCGTGATCGTATCGGCGGGCACCACCGGCGGGCCGGCGGAGCCGGCGCTGAAGCTGGCATTGATCGAATCGCTGCCCGCAGCGCCCGAAAGCAGGGTCGCGGCGGTATTGGCGACCGACGGCGTCGCCTTGTTGTTTTGCGCGGTACCGGTGACGGAGGAATCGGTGTACGGCGCGGCCGGCGTGCCCAGCACCAGCGGGTTATGTCCGGCGCTGAATGCGCCCGGCCGGATCAGCTCGGAGCCCGGAACCGAGGTGTCGTGCGCGGTGGTCAAGGGATAGGACGCGAGGTTGGCGCGATAGTCGATCTTGGTGGTCTGCTGCGCCGGCAGGAAGTCGTTCTTGAACCGCAGCGTTTGCGGCGAAGAGCCCGAGGGGTTGCCGGTGGTCGGATCGATCGGGACGCCCTCGAGATAATAGCCGGCGCCGTTGACGAGGTAGCCGTCCTTGTTGAGCTGGAAATCGCCGCGGCGGGTGTAGCGGTCGACGCCGTCGAACACCGGCGAGCCGTCGGTGAAGCCGCCGGGCTTTTGCACCGCGAAGAAGCCGTTGCCGTTGATCGCCATGAAGGTCGCGACCGACGCCGATTGCACGTCGCCCTGCACCGAGTTGGTCGAACGCGACTGCGCCGTGACGCCGCCGGCGAGCTGCGCGGTCAGCGCGGTCTGCGGAACGAGGTCGAGAAACGAGGTATCGATGCGCTTGAAGGCCGTGGTCTGCGAGTTGGCGATGTTGCCGGAGATGTTTTCGAGCGCGTACGACCCTGCGCGCAAGCCACCGACAGCCGTCGTAAGAGCGCCGAAGATACCCATGACATGTTCTCCAATTCGATTCCCGGCGGCTGGCGATCACAGGAATGGCCGCATCGGCGGAGCATGTCGCAAAGGTCGTGCCACGAAACGAAACGTAACAAAATCATGCGCTTGAAAAAAAAGCCCCGGCCGTTTAACCGGGGCACAATTGCCGGGCAGGCAACAATTGCCGGGACAGAGCGCAGGCCTGGCCGCGCTCATTCGTCTTGGTCGGACGCGCTTTCTTGACGCGAGCCGGTACCCACTTCGCTCGCAAACGCTTCCTAGTTTGACGCGTTTTCCTGGCGCGAGCCGGTACCCACTTCACTCGCAAACGCTGTGGGCGTCAGGTCGCCGAGGGTGCGGCCGGGTGAAACACCAGCGCAAAACCGTCCATGCAGTAGCGCAGCCCGGTCGGCTTCGGGCCGTCGTCGAAGACATGGCCGAGATGGCCGCCGCAGCGGCGGCAATGCACCTCGGTGCGCAGCATGCCGAAGGTGCGGTCCGACGTGGTGCCGATGGCATTGTCCAGCGGCTTCCAGAAGCTTGGCCAGCCGGTGCCGCTCTCATACTTGGTCTCGGACGAGAACAACGGCAGGTCGCAGCCGGCGCAGGCGAAGGTGCCCTTGCGGTGCTCCTTGAGCAGCGGGCTCGATCCCGGCCGCTCGGTGCCCTCCTTGCGCAGGATCTCGTATTGCTGCGGCGTGAGTTGCGCGCGCCATTCGGCGTCGGTCTTCTCGATCTCGAATTTCTCGGCGGCCTGCGCCGGCGAGGCGCGCAGCCAGCGGAAGGCGGCGAGGCCGAACAGGCTGGCGACGGAAGCAAGCAGGATGCGGCGATCGATCATCAATCATCTCCGATGCGGGCGGCCAAAGCTGGCGAACAAGACTGGCTTGCCACCAAATACGAACCCCGCCGCCAGACGTTACATCCGCCCGTCGGATATCCGCTCACTTTCTTGCGAGGGATGAGCAGACGGCTGCTCACCGTCCTCAACCTGCCGGGGCGCGGGCGCCAGCACCGGCCGCACGGCGGATGGCGGCGGACGGCGGGGCGCCGGCCCCCGGGTTCCCGCCTTGAGATTGGCCTCGGCCAGCCGCGCCTCGCGGCGGCGCTCCTTCGCACGTGCACCCTCGCGGTAACGCGCCAGAACGCCCGCTGCGGATGCGGCGCCCCTCGTCCACAGGCCGATGAAATGACCGGCGACGCGACCGGTGGTGCCGCCGGCCCAGACCAGCTCGAACGGCGAAAACAGCCGCCAGCGGTCGTCGCCCCACAGGATGCTGCGCGCGATCAACTGCCCGGCGAGCGCCGAGGTGTTGAGCCCCTGCCGGCCGAAGCCGCTCGCCACCCACAGGCCCCTGCGCAACTGGCCGATCTGCGGCATGCCATGCACGGTGACGCCGACTGCGCCACCGAACGTGTCGGCGATCGGAACCTTGCCGAGCTGAGGAAACACCGTGGCGATGCGACGCTGTACCGCCGCACCGAGCCGCTTCGGTCGCGCGTCCCAGGTGGTTTCGGGACTGGCCCACAACAGGCGATCGCCATCGACGACACGGAAGTGGTCGATGCCGTCGCTGTCGACGACCGAGCCGGAAAAGGCGATCGCCTCCGCCAGTCGTTCCCCGAGCGGTTCGGTCAACGCCGCATAGCGCCACACCGGCAGCAGTGTATCCGACAAACGCTTGAGCGGCGCACCGAGATGGATATTGCCGGCGAGGACGATATGGTTGGCACGCAACCGCGCCGTCGGCGTCACGATGCGCTTGCGAATGCCGGAAAAATCGATGCTGACGACCGGCGTCTCCTCGAAGATCCGCACACCCGCCCGCATCGCCAGCGCGGCGAGACCGTGCACATATTTGCGGCCGTCGATCTGGAACGCCTTCGGATAATAGATGCCGTGGAAATAGCGCCCGGTCCTGAGCACGCTGCGCACCCGATCGACCTGCCAGCCTTCGACTTCGGTGGCGAATTCCTCGCCCAGCGTCTGCAGGCGGCTGATCAGCGCTTCGCCGACATCGACATTGGAGACCTCCAGCGCGCCGTCGCTTGGGCTGATGCCCGGGATCAGCTCCTCGGTGGCGGTGGCGCGGACATACTCGGCGCCCTCCTTCGACAGCGCCCATAACTCGCGGGCATCATCGAGGCCGACGCGCTCGATCACATCCGATATCGGCAGGCCGAAACCCGGCATCACGGTGCCGAGATGGTGGCCGGAGGCGTTCCAGCCGACCTGGCGGCCCTCGAGCACGGCAACGCTGGCGCCAAGCCGCGCCGCCTCGCGTGCCACGGTCAGGCCGGCCAGCCCCGCCCCGACCACGCAAATGTCCACGTCGAGGTCGAACGCCAGACGGTCGCGGAACGGCGAGGCCGCCTCGTCGGGGCCGTCTGCCGCACTTGTGGAAGTCTCGCTCATGTCGTTTCTTACGAACCGCTGCGGCGCTTGTCACCTTGTCCAGGGCATGCGCCTGTAGAATTAATTCGACCAGACCGAATCGAGATGGAAGTCCATGCGCCGTTTGCTGCTGCTGCGTCACGCCAAGACCGAAACCGACGCGCCTTCGGGGCACGACCAGGACCGTCGTCTCGACGAGCGCGGCCACCGCGATGCGGCGGAGATCGGCGGCTGGATCGCCCGCCACCCGCCCCTGCCCGATCTGGCGCTGGTATCGCCGGCGGCCCGCACCACGCAAACCTGGGAGATCGTGCGCGAGGCGCTGAAGGGCGCCGGACCTGCCCCGAAAGTCGAATTCGTGCCGGAACTCTACGGCGCCGATCCGGCGCAATTGCTCACCGCGATCCGGATGGCCTCCGTCACCGACCCGAAGCGGCTGATGCTGATCGGCCATAATCCCGGCATGCACGAGCTCGCGCTGACGCTGACCGGCAGCGGCGACGAGGCCGCCAAGCGCGCGCTCGGCGACAACCTGCCGACCTCGGGGCTCGCCGTCTTCGACTTCGCGACCGACGACTGGAACGAGGTCTCCTTCCGGCGCGGCAAGCTCGTGCTGTTCGTTAGCCCTAAACTGTTGAAGCAGGCCTCGCGCGGCTGACGCAAGCGGACAACGCAGCTCTGCCATGCTATATTGATGTTGGCGCGACAGGGGGACCGGTTCGCGGCGACACGACGAGCTACCGAAGAAAAAGAAGGCGCGCGTCCCGGCACAGGGACCAAACGGCTCCAGACCAATCGCGGACAGGAGGCGCAGATGTACAAGTCAATTCTCGTGCCGATCGACCTCGCCGATACCGATCTGGCGAAGCCTGCGATCGCAACCGCTGCGACGCTGTCGCAAACCTGGAACGGGGCGGTGCGTCTGCTCAACGTATTGCCGATGACGCCGGTGATGCTCGCCGAATATGTCCCGGCGGATTTCGACAGCCAGCAGCGTGAGACATCGGAAGAAGCGCTCGCCATCGTCGCGCGCGAATCCGGCATCGCGCCCGGGCGCATCTCCGGCGTGGTCCGCCAGGGCGGCATCTATCACGAGATCCTCGAAGAGGCCGCGACCATGAAGGCCGACCTGATCGTGATGACCTCGCACCGCCCGGCGATGCGCACCTACTTCCTCGGCTCCAATGCCGGGCACGTCGTGCGCTACGCCAAATGCTCGGTGCTCGTGGTGCGGCACTAGCGGGATAAGTTATGGGGCCGTCGCAGGCGGCGCTGCCAAAATATCGAAAACAACCCCATGCACAGTAGCCGGCCGGCGCGGCGAGGCGACAACGCGGCTTGACACGTCGGGCAACTCAAGGATTTTCTTCTAATAATCCGAAATTGCGCTCGAACACCCCGCGCGTCGCAGGGGGAGAGGAAACGCGCACTATTTGCGGCCGCGACCTGATCTCATCCTGCCTTGATCCGACCAGGACGCGGACTCACTCGCCTACGGCCGTGGTGGAATTGCGCCTGCGGTCATGGTGGAATTGGCCTGCACGGGTCCTCAAGGGCGCAGATTAGCCCTGCCGCAAAGGCAACTCCAGTTGCGGCCATGGCATTTGCAATCAGCAGGGAGAGAACGACAGGCGTTAACATGTGCGTCTCAGACCTAGCGAGTCAGACTGGCGAGCGAACTGCGTGTCGGTTGATTTGGCTGAGCGCTGCGTCCGGCAGGTTTCTCCTTGCTGCATCGCGGATTTGACTTTCTGGAATGCCCGCGACTCTATTTGGCGGACGCGCTCGCGCGAGATGCCATACTCGATCGCGAGCGCGTCAAGTTTGGGAGGAGCCTCGGTGAGTTGGCGCACCGTGAAGATATGTCTTTCGCGCGGACTGAGAGTTTGAATGGCAGCTTTCAAGGCTGCGCGACGTTGCGCCAGTTCTTCGTCTTCAGCGAACTTGATGTCATGGCAAGGTGAAGGATCGACCAGTCGTTCGAGTGCATCACCCGCCTGCGGCGCGTCGTTGAGCCGGGAATTCAAGGAGACGTCGCCGCGCAAGCGACGATCCATATCCACGACGTCACGTTCAGATACTTTGAGGCGTTCAGAGATTGTCTTGGCTTGATCAGGTCGCAGATCCCCATCATCGAGCGCCGAAATCGCGCTCCTGGTTCGCCTCAGTTTGAAGAACAGCTTCTTCTGTGCAGAACTCGCCGAAATCTTCACCAGCGACCACGACCGAAGGACATATTCCTGGATTGTCGCCTTTATCCACCACATCGCATAGGTCGAAAGCCGAATCCCGCGCTCTGGATCAAAGCGCCGCACCGCCTGCATCAAGCCAACATTTCCCTCGGAAACGATGTCGGCGATTGGCAAGCCGTAGCCCCGGTAGCGCATCGCGATCTTCGCAACGAGGCGCAGATGACTGGTGACGAGGCGATAGGCTGCATCGCGGTCGCCGTGCTGACGCCAGCGCCGTGCGAAGCGGGTCTCCTCCTCCTGAGTCAGGATCGGAAACTTGCGAATTTGGCCGAGATAGTGCGTTAGCCCGCTGCCGATGGATGGCTGCAGTTGAGAGACGGTTTGATGCATTTGCCCCTCGCAAGAGCTTCCTAGACGTCAATGGAAACAGTGTCCGGACCATCGCGCCCCTGCTGACGTCCAGATCCGTTACCGTGATCGGTGGCGGCCTCCGGCTCCGGCTCTACAAGGTGCAGGGCATCAACGATGTCGTCGAAGCTGACGGCATTATCCTGAGAGGGCTGGCTTGGTCCCGCAACCGCGCAACCGTTTGCGGCCCAGGATGACAGGATTGCCCGCTTCTCGTACGGCGTCAGATCGCAGTCGTCGACGACGTCCATCGGATGAGCGAATGCACCGGCCGGGTCCAGCAGCGCGGCCATTTCAAGCGTTGTCGTGCGTCCCTCGATCCTCGGCAGCAGCGCGCAGAGGCGGTCGGGGAACGCGTCTCGCAGAAGTCCTGTCGCAGAGGCCTGCTCTTCGCTCAATCGGCGCTCGATATAGCGGCGTTCAAGGTCCGAAAGACGCGTTGCGAGCAGCCTGCGATAGCGGTCGATATTCCTTCGGTGCGCGCGCAGCCGTTGCAGGTTCGCTTCGAGCATGATCCACCCCCCGGCCTCAGGCAGCGATGGCACGTTCGGTAGAGCGCAATCGGCAGGGCTTGCCTCCGGGAGAATTCCGGGGACCGCCATCGAGATCGCACAGCGCTTCCAGTATCTCGTCGATCGAAACCGGCTTCTTCAGTCCGGCAGGCGAACGCATCGAAGGGCAGGATGCGATTGCAGAGGCATCCGACGCCCAGGATGCCAGAATTGCTCGCTTCTCGGCGACTGTGAGGACCGGGTGATTCACCACATCCTTCGGGTGCTCGAAGACGGTGCCGGGATGAAGCAGCGCGTTGAAGTCGAAAACATTGTCGTCGGCGGTCGTCGGCCGCATGGTATCCTCCTTTTCATTGACGACGAGCGGCGGCCGCGCAACGCGTCGCGCGGCTGCCAACCGGAGCCTTGACTAGGCTGCTTTGGCTTCAAGCTTCTGGACGTTGTCGGCCGGTGCGCCGTTGATCGCGATCCGGCGCGGCTTCATGGCTTCCGGGATTTCCCGGACCAACTCGATCTTGAGCAGGCCATTGTCGAACGCGGCGCTCTTGACCTGGACATAGTCCGCCAGATTGAACTGGCGCTTGAAGTTGCGGGTCGAGATTCCGCGATAGAGGAAGTCCCGCTCGGCCTTGTCGGACTTGCTGCCTTCGATCGTGACCACGTTCTGCTCGGCCGTGATCGTGATATCGCCGGGCGCAAAACCGGCAACCGCCAGCGAAATCTGATAGCGGTCCTCCGCCAGCCGTTCGATATTGTAGGGGGGATAGTTGTCCTCGCCGGCCCGCTGGGCCATTTCCGCGAGGTCGAACAGGCGGTCGAAGCCAACGGTCGAGCGCCACAAGGGAGAGAAGTCGTAAGTGCGCATAGCCAAATCCTCCTAAGAGCAAGATGGATACGAGCGACACCGGACACTACCGGTGCCCGCCTCAGTGCCCGGGCCCTTGCGGCGCCCAGACGCCACCGCTTGGTGGCGACAAAAAAATTAGCAAGGTCGCTTTTGGTTTCAAGAGGGGGGCAGAAAATTTTCTGGAGACCGTCAGCGGCGGCCCGGCGCCTCCGGCTTTCGTTAACAAACACCGAGGGAGCTCCGTCGGCCCCGGTTGCGCCGATGAAGACTGCGGCCCGGTGCATTGGCCAGGGAAACGCCCGTTCACCAAGGGCGCAGCAATGCGGGCGGCGCCTTCAGCGCTGCCCGCATGATTTGGCCTGGAGTACGATCCGGAAAAGCGGGATGCGGTTTTCCGAAGATGTCCATGTTCAGACAAGAAGCCAAAGCGCGATGGCGATCCAGCACGATCTCGTCGCCCGCTAATGGGTGTTGATAGCAATGCGCTTGACGCCTTCTCGCGGTTTGTCGGATTTCGGCAAGGAGATCGTCAGGACGCCGTTCTTGAACGATGCCTCCGCCCTGTCCTCGTGCACGCCCTCGAGCGGGATCTGGCGCTCGAAAGAGCCGTAATAGCGCTCGGTGAAGTATTTGCCCTCGCCGTTGCGCTCGGCTTTCTTCTCACCGCGGATGGTCAGGACGCCATTGGCAATTTCGACCTGGACGTCCTTCTCCGTCATGCCGGGCAGCTCCGCCGAGATGGTCAGGTTCTTGTCGCCATCGTTCAGCTCGAGCCTTGGCCAGCCGAAGCGGCCCTCCATGAGCGGACCGGTGCCGCCGAAGCCGCGAAACACATCGTCAAACAGACGATTCATCTCCCGATGCAACGTCATGAAGGGATCGTAGGTATCGCGCACGGGCGCAAGCTCCTGGTTCTTTGTCCAGGGAATGAGATCACGAATAGCCATGTTTCTTCTCCTGCTGATACGGGTTTGTTCTCCTGTTGATACGGGGCGGTGCGGGCGCACGTGCCCACACCCGGCGTCCCGATACTGTGGCTGCGGTCAAGATCTGCGGTTCTTTCAAGCGCCTCCTTTGATTTTTAAGCTGCTTTGATCTCGTGCGCGCCTGCAAGGCGTTGCATCTGGTCCTCGGCTGCCGCGGCCAGGCGGAGCAACCTCTGCCGGAGTTCACCCGGCAGGTCATGCTGCGCCAGCTGCTTTTGGCAGTGCGACACGACGCGACGTTCGCTGTCGACGAGAAAAGCGCGCACGTTCTGCGGAAGCGGCCGCCCGCCCTGCGATACGGGCGGCCAGGATGCAGGCTTGGACATCTTCGGCCTCGTCGGCTTCAGCTGACACGGGGCAGGTCCCGCTCGTCATCCCAGGGAAGGCGGAACATGCCGGGGTGGCTGCTGTCCGGCAGCAGCAGGGTGTCGACCTTGAACAGCGGCGCGCCGGGCTTCCAATCCATCCAGCGCATCGAATCGAGATAGCGGACGGGTGGGAGCGGCAATACATGGCCGGCTCGATCGGACATAGCTTTGGGCGTGCTGTCCATGGCAATGGCGCCGGTCGGCGACAACATCGCCAATGCGAAGGTGCCGGCGATAAATCTCCGGCTACGGCTGAAAGTCTCGAGCGTGGCGGAGACGGGTTTTTGATTCCTGGCCATCTCATCCTCCTGTCGGTACGAAGCTGATCCATCCGATCGTCAGAAAGCTGAGGACGAACATGAGCCAATGCAGTACAGCCGTCCCGCTTTTGCGCGATCGAGTTTGCATGCGTCTGCTCATCTTGGGTCTCCTGGTATGTCTCTCCTTTCTCCTTCGAGCGTGAGCCGGCCATCGTCGTGATGGCCTCATCGGAAGTCCATCGCCGGCGCCGCTGTGTCGGGTTTTGACCTCCACGGCCTCCCGGCGGCAACCGACTTGGGAATCGAAAAAACGCCGTTCAAGGGCTCGGGCAAAATTTTTTGCGACCTTCCAGCCGGTGCGTCGGTTCACTTTGAACGATCGTCGCTCTGAACGGTTGAGGCTTCAGGCCGCCCAGTCAGATTCAGCCGGTGCCAATCGCCGGTTTTGCCGTAACGACCTTCGCCACGCTCTTTTGTGGCCAGCGGGCAGGTCGACACTGCGCCGGTGTTCGGCGGCTGACCGGAATCCGAGATGCACGAATCCTGAGCGTGAACTGAGACAGCAAGAAACAGGATGGACGATTACCGAGACTTGGTTGCCGCCGGTTTCACCATTCTCTGCGCAGCCCTGATGCTGGTGGCGGGGCTACTGTTGCTGGGTGACCGGCCCGAACCCGCCAGTTCCGATCGGCACATCGAGCCGCCGGCCGCAGCGCCGCAGTCGATTTCAAGCATCGAACCGGTTTCGCGGCCGTGCGATCCGATGCGGACGAGACTGTTCTGATGCGACGGCCGATGCCCTCGGACGGCACGGCCCTTACCGCCGTCGCCTCCCCGGCTGACCTTCTTGACCTGCGGCGGGAGGCTGCCTTCTCGTCACTATCAGGCAAAGGACGTCAAGCGCCAGAGCCTCACCGGCGCTCAGCCTCAACAAGGCGGTCACCGACGGTGACCGGTCGCCACGCACTCCACAGCGGCCCCTTGTGCTCACATCGAGTTCAGCTTCTGACCGTTACGAGCTTGGAGGCCAAAATTGCAGGAGAGACATTGCTAGCCTCGGGGTGGCCTTGTACTCTCGCAACTTCAAGACTGGGGGCAGCCTTGGAAAAGGACGAACTCGAGCGCCTCGCGGGCCGCAAGTTGCGGCTGAGCTTCGAGGAGATTGTGAGCCATCCCGGCCTCCCGGAAGCGCGACGCGCCTATGTCGCGGCTTTCTGTGATTTGTACGAGGGTGATCCGTTCTTGGTTCGCCTGCTGCTACAGGCCGGCCGATTCCTCGTCTTCCTGAGCGCAGCGGTGCTCGAAGCCGCGCAGGATCCGGCGCGACGCGAAACATGGTTCACGGTCTCGGCCCTGAAGCGGCAACTCAATATGCACGGACAGGTGAGCGACCGCCAGGTCGATCATCTCCTGGCACGGCTGTGCGAGGTCGGCTTTATCGAGCAGAGCCGCGCGCCGTCCGACCGACGCGTGCGGCTCCTGGCGACCACCGACAAGCTGCGCTCGCATCACGCCGAATGGCTTGCGACGCATTTCGTGCCGCTTGCAAAGCTGTATCCCGATCATGATTACGGCCCGGTGCTGTCGCGAGATCAGGCCTTCAACGTGACCCATTGCCGCGTGGGCCTCGCATTCTTTCCGGTCTCAGTTCGCCTCATGATGACGCTGCCCGACACGATGCTGTTTTTTTCCCATGCCGCGGGGCCGCTGATTCAGAATGCGGTCCTGAGGGCCGCCATGGATGCAGGCGACCCGACCGCGGCGATCCCCTACATGGATGTGGCGGATCGCTTCGGCGTTTCACGAACTCATATCCGCAACCTGATGAACGCCGCGCAGGCGGCCGGTCTTGTCAGGATCATGGGACGCGGTGGGAGGAGCATCGAAATCACGCCGCGCCACTGGGTGAGCTACGATCATGGCCTTGCAGTTGGAATGTACCTGCATGATGCGGTCAATCTCGTGGCGATGCGCAACTGGACGGAGGCTCGGCGCAGCTCCGCCGACCAGCTTTTGATCGCGGACTGATCCTGCCGGCGACTTTTCTTTGCGCATTCGATAGGCGCAAAGTTTTCCGACTGCACTTTGCTTGGAACGGCTAGACTCAATCCGCGGCCAACCATTGCCCAATGGCCATATTTTCAGTTTCCATTCTTTTTGAGGACGATTTTGATGACCGGGATTGATAGCGGCGCGCGCGGCTCAACTGCCGTGCCGCTCCGTCCGCTGGTATGCGGCGCGTTCATTGCGATATTGGCCGCTTTTGGCCTCTACGCCGCCTTTATCTCAGGTCCCGCCATGCGCGCCGCCGCACATGATGACGTTGTGCGGATGGTTGCCGAGGAGGATCGCCGGTTCTGTAAAATGTTCGGACTGGGCGCGGGCACGGACACGTTCGCTGCGTGCAGCAGAGAGCTGTCGACCGTCGGGCAACGGCAGGTCGATCGCGACAATGCCGCCGCCCAAGGTCTGCTCTAGCGCTTCCTCGATATTTCTCCCGAAAAGGATTTGGCTATGATCAGACGTTCGATGTTCGGACTAAGTGTTGCGGCTATCTGGATCGGTTCGGCCGCGGCGCAGAACGCTCCTCCCTCCTACCAGGCCGACCCGACGGTCTATAAGGTCATCTTCGAAGATCAGAACTTTCGTGTGATCGCGGCCACCTGGAAGAAAGGTGCGACGGACAAGGCGCACTCGCACCCTCTTCCTTTCGTGGTCTACGCGCTCGATGACTGCACCGTGCGGGTCCACAATCCGGACGGCACGACGCGCGAACTGAAGAACAAGGCCGGAGTGGCCAGCGCGGGCCCTGTGACTTCCTCGCATACGGCTGAAAATGCTGGCGAATCGGACTGTCGAGCCCTTCTGGTGGAGCGGAAATGATCCGGCACCAGACGATGTTCACCGCGGCGAACGGTCCATCGCCTCTTATCGGCTCTATCATGCGCGGCGTTAATCGAAGGACTAGCAGCATGCGTTACCGGATCGCTCCGATCGTCATCGCCGTTCTTGCATTGCTTGGCGCAATTGCGTGTCCGGCAGGGGCTGAGCAACCGACCGATACACGAGAGCCGGTGCAACGAACGGACGCGGAGAAAGCCTTCGTGCTGGAGCAGATGCGACTGTTCCTGGCCACCGTCGTGGAAGTCGAGGAAGGGCTTGGCTCGGGCGATCTGGATCTGGTCGCACGCGAAGCAGCGGCACGCGGCCGCAAGGCCAATGCCGCGCTGGTCCGGCCTCCCACCCTGGCGGCCAAGGAAAGCGACGCCTGGAAGGCGATGATCGGCTCGGTCCGTAGCGGCTTTGACCAGATCGCCGAGCAGGCGGCTGCGCGCGCGCCGGCGGCGAAGATCAACAAGACCCTTGCCGATACGATGAGGAATTGCGTTGCCTGCCATCAGGCCTATCGCATTTCCGCGGAAGCGCGCTAGGCTCGGTGATCGAGATCGACTTGTGCTCTAGTCGGCTTCGGCGGGGTCACGTTCCTCGGCCGGGGCATCGGCATGCAGCGCGGCTGCATCCGTGTGCCGGACGCGGTGTCCTGCGCCACCCGGCTGCCTCGCAGGGCGCAAATAGAGTCAGTCGATAAGAGGTTCCTGCGACAATGGATTTATTTCATGTGCGGGTTGGAGTTGATTTCGTGCGCCTTCGTTTAACTTTTCCGATGTGAGCAATATTGACCAGCCTCGCATTGGCGCATTGGGCTAGACCGGCTTCATCGCCGTCCGAATAGGCAGTTACCGGCGACGGAGATAATGCTCCCGCCCAATACAGGGGAAAGCATGATGTCATCTGTCCAACCAAATCCGCTATTCAGTCGCGCGGAGATCGGAATTCTTCCGTGCTCCAGGTGTGGCAAGCCTATGCGGTTGGCTTGCATTGAACCTGCTCAACCCGGTCATGAAGTCCGCACCTTCCAGTGCCCGGAATGCAAGACGACTGGAAGTTTTGCAGCTGCGATCTAGCCGCCACTCTAGTCGGTGTTTGCGATCTGGGGTCCGGCTCGGACTTCGCCTGCTGACCGCTCCATCAGCTTGTCGGCAGCCCGGTGCTCCCATTCCGGCTGCGCTTCCACTGTGCGGCACTTTTACTTCGAAAGCCGGCGGCTGAATGGTAAGCTGGGCGTCCCACCGCGCGGGGACGAAACGGGACATGCCAGAAAATGCCAACCACGCCATATTTGATCCCAAGGAGTTTCTCGCCAAGGTAGGCGAAGGGAAGACCATTCTCGCGTTTCGCAAGGATGAGATCGTCTTTGCGCAGGGCGACGTGGCAGACAAGGTTTTCTATATCCAGAAAGGCCGGGTCAAGGTTGTTGTCATATCCGAGCAAGGCAAGGAAGCCGTGGTCGGCATTTTGGAGCCCGGCCAGTTCTTTGGCGAAGGCTGCATGAACGGCCATTCGCTGCGTATCGCGACGACGACAGCGATGGAGGAATGCCTAGTGACCGCGATAACGAAGACCGCCATGGTCGCGGCATTGCACGATGAACCCAAATTTTCCGAGCTGTTCATGGCCTATCTGCTGACACGCAACAGCCGGATTGAAGAGGACCTGATCGACCAGCTCTTCAACTCCAGTGAAAAACGGTTGGCGCGCCTGCTGCTCCTACTGGCGAATTTCGGCAAGGAGGGCAGCCCTCAACCGATCAGTCCAAATATCAGCCAGGAGACATTGGCCGAAATGATTGGAACGACGCGATCCCGCGTCAGCTTCTTCATGAACAGATTCCGCAAGCTCGGCTTCATCAGCTACAACGGAAAAATCGAGGTCAACAGTTCATTGCTGAACGCGGTCTTGTACGACAAGCCCGAGATCAAGCGCGAATTGTAAGAGCGGGAGGACGTACGTGAAGATTCTCCCGGCCAGAAACGACCTGTTCGCCTGAAAAGAAAAAGGACCGCGTCACGCGAATGAGGATCCTTTAGAGCGCCTTGCGCGTTGAGGCTCTATCGAGGGGTGGACCTGAAGGTGGGTTATGAGCGACGTTCCTCGCGATATTCAAAGAAAGTTCGAACGGCGGTGGGCCGCCAGATTTGCGCGGCCAGTGGAAGCGGGCCGGCCCGAAAGGCATCAATCTAAAAAGCCGGATCAGCCCCTCGCCGTTTCCCCCAAAACCGACAGAAAAACCCGCCGAATTGAACCGGCGGCCTTGAGGCGTGCGAGCGCGGAACCGTAAGCCGCACCGTTGTACCGCTTGCCAGCTGGCAGCTGTTGGTCGAGCGGTCGAGAAAGCGCCGCAGATGAAACCTCTTCGCATTCGCCGCTCGGCCTTACTTTTTCGGTTCGGGATGGAGCTCGCGCTTCTCGGCTTCGTACTGCTCGATCAAGAGCGAGAGGCCGCTTAGGGTCAGTTGATCCGTGATCCGGATCCTGAGCGAACGGTAGTGCGCGATCTTCTCGTCCAACTCCGAGCACTTGTTACACATAACCGGACTTCCGAACTGACACCAATAATGAAAAACCAACTCAATTTGAGTTAGTTCCGCCATTGGCTCGCGCAACCGATTACCTGGTTGCCCCGTAACTTGGGTGTCAGCCCATTCTTCCCATTTTAGTACTGTGGGCTGGCTGGGGCCGTTCGGTCCGTCCCGGTCACGAACGGCCCTATTTTTTGTTCATCCATACTGGCGAAGACGAGGATTAGGATCAGCAAGGTAAGTGCGATCGAGACGCAACCGGCTATCGTTATGGCGTCCTATTTCATGTGCGCCGTTAACTTCTGTCGATGTGGTCAATATTGACCAGTATGTCGGCTACCGGACATGCCAGATTACCTCGATCACCGCACCGCCTTATTGGCCCCACGGTGATGAGAACGCCATCACGCGCTCCCGCCTTCTCCAACAGAGGAGCAGCGACATGCAGCGACGCCGTTACCAGCCACAAGGCGAACCTCTATACAACCGCCTTGCCGATGAGGCAGAGCGACTTCGCAAGCTAGCGAGGGGCACTCCGCCAGGTATTGAGCGTGAGAGGTTGATCCGGAGAGCACGGCAGATTGAGACCGCCTCGCACATGACCGAGTGGCTTGCCTCGCCCGGCCTGAAGGCTCCGACCTAAATGCGCACCTCATTCAGCGATAACTACACCTTGGGTAAGTTCAACCCACCCTCCTACGCGAGCTGGCTCGCCGAACTTCGCACCCTGTTTCCTGTCCCGGAAGAATTCCTTTTGGCGGACGCGATCTTCAGTTTCGCAAGCGCATTCAAGGAAGGAAAGACGCCGCAGCAGGCTTACGAGGTGTTCGATGTTTTCGTCAGCGCAGAGGCTTCAACCTGAACGACAATAGATAGGCCGCCTCAGTTGTCTTCCGTGATCTTGCCCTTGGCTTCGCAGGCCTTCGCCTAGAGGCGATTCCGTTTTGGCTGGATCCGGCACGCCTCGCGCTCGATGCTGGCCGCCACCAGCGGCGCCTTGTCGGCGGCGACGGGCGGGGAAAACACGAAGCCCTGCACCAGGTCGCAATCGAGCCCGCCGAGCACGTCCACTTCGGCCGCCAATTCGGCCCCCTCCGCCACGACGGTCATGCCGAGCCCGTGCGACAGCGCGATGATGCCGCCGAGCAGCTTGCGCTTCTCCGGCGCGGTGGAAATGCCATCCACGAAGGCGCGGTCGACCTTCAGCCAGTGGAACGGCAGGCGCGTCAGATAGCCGAGCGAGGAATAGCCCGAACCGAAATCGTCGAGCGCCAGTCGGACTCCGAGACCGGAGAGCGCCGTCAGCGTGCGGCTGATGCGCTGCTCGGTATGATCCACGAACAGGCTTTCGGTCAGCTCCAGGCAGAGCAGCTTCGCCGGAAAGCCGGTCTCCGCCAGCACGGCCGCGACGGCCGCATCGAAATCCACGTTCCAGATCTGCGCCGGCGAGACGTTGACCGAGACGGAGCGCGGCGGCAACCCGGCATCGAGCCAGGCGCGGCCCTGCCGGCAGGCCTCGCGCAGCACCCACAGGCCTAGATCGACGATGAGCCCGGAGCTTTCGGCGATCGGGATGAACTCTGCCGGCGAGATCGGCCCGCGCTCGGGATGGGTCCAGCGCAGCAGCGCCTCGAAGCTGGTGACGCGGCCGGTCCTCAGGTCCACTTGCGGCTGGTAATGCGCCTGAAGGGTGCCAGCCTCCACGGCGTGGCGCAGATGCCGGCCGAGATCGAGCCTTTGATCGACGGCCTGGGCATAGACCGGCTCGAACAGTTGCGCCCGGCCGCGCCCGGCCTCCTTGGCCATATAGAGCGCGAGGTCCGCGTTGCGTACCGCGGTCTCCGCCGTCGCCCCATGCTCCGGCAGGCGGGCGATGCCGATGGTGGCGCCGACGAAGGCCTCGCCCTCGGCGAGATCGACGGGGACCGACAGCTTGCCGATGAGCCGATCGGCAAGTCCCGTCAGCGCGGCGTCGGACATGCCGCATCCTTCCGCCAGCACCCCGAATTCGTCACCGCCGAGCCGGGCGATGAAAGCGCGCGGCCCCAGCTCCTGCCGCAGCGCAGCCGCCACCTGGATCAGCAATTTGTCGCCGGCGGCATGGCCGAGGGAATCATTGACCTCCTTGAAGCGATCGAGATCGATGAGCAGCAGCGCGGCGCGTCGGTCTTGCCGCGTGCAGCCCTCGATCAGGGCGGCGAGCTGGCGCGTGAACAGCGCACGATTGGCGAGGCCGGTCAAAGGGTCGGTATAGGCGAGCTGCTCGAGTTGGCGCTCAGCCTCCTTGCGCTCGGTGACGTCCTGCACGGTGCCGATGATGCCGATGACCTTGTCGTGGGCGACCTCCGCCTTGCAGATGACAGCCAGATCGCGGGCCGTGCCGTCCGCGTGCAAGATGCGGAGGTCGGTGGCCTCGGTCCTGCGGGTGCGGACGACCCTCCTCTGCAGGTCCTTGAAGCGGTCGGCGTCGCCGTCCAGGAAATAGGGCCTCATGCTCTCATCGGTCGGCTCGAACGTGTCGGGGTCGAAGCCGAGCAGCTGGTAGAGTTCGGGCGCCCAGGTCGTGCGGGCGGTGTCCAGGCGGTAGCTCCAGGTGCCGATCTTGCCGAGCCGGTGGGCTTCCTCCAGCGCGCGCGTGCGCTGGTCGAGCAAGGCCTTGGCCGCCCTGAGCTGGGTGATGTCGCTGGACGTGCCGCGATAGCCGAGAAAGCTGCCGTCATCGGCGTAGATCGGCTTGCCGCTGGTGCAGATACTGACGCGCGAGCCATCCTGGCCGATCAGCGTATAGGTGAAGTCGCGAAAAGGGCGATGGGCCTCCATGTCGGCCCGGTGCCGCGCCATGGCCTCGCCGTCCTCGGGCGCATAAGCCAGTTCCCAGCGCGCCTTGCCGCCGGACGCCACCGTCTGGAAGGCCGCATTGCCGGCCAGCGATTTGGGATAGGGCAGTAGCCGGTGGGCAGCGTCGCTCTCCCAGCACCAGTCCGAGGCGGTCGAGACAAAATCGGCCAGCCGTTGCTCGCTCTCCGTCAGGCGCCGCAGCGCGGAGGTCTCCTCCGTGACGTCGCGGACAATGCCGGACACGCGTCGGACCTGACCGCGCGCGTCGAATTCCGGCTCGCCATGGACCACGCAGTCGAGCAGGCTGCCATCGGGACTGCGGAGCCGCGTCCGCACCGCATAGGGCTGCCCCTCCGCCCAGCAGGCCGCGTAATGCGCCTCCAGAACCTTCCGGCTTTCAGGAAGATAGCGCTCGCGCACCGTAGCGATGGGAATGAAGCCGTCGACCGTCTCGAATTCGTAGAAGGCAGCAAGCTCGGGCGATATCCAGAGATCGGTCGCGGCGGCGCTCTGCGACTCCCAGTAACCCATGCGGGCCAATCTGATGGCGCACCGCAGCGACCGCTCCTCATGCCAGCGGCGGCGCGCTTCCCGGGTCGGGGCCTGCCCTTGCGACAATTTGCGAGCGGCCATCGGTCCCCAACTACAACGCTAGCGCATGCAACCAATACGCTAGCATGGAGCGTCACAACCTTGGAGCGATGGCGGCGACAAACCGGGGTTCTTCCGCTTCTTTGGTGTAGTTTCGGTGAATTCCGCAACCGGCACCAAGTGTCCGGACGCGACCTAACCTGAACAGTTCTTCGCCACGCTCAAATACTGGTTGGTTAAAGCCGCGCAGCGAGCCATCGCGGCCGTCCGCGATGCGACCGCTCCGATCACGCGAAGCCGTCGCACCACGCTTCTGTTCAGCGGATCCGCACCAGCTCGATATCGAGGTCGCCGGCGACGGCTGGCTCGATCTGGCAGCGCGAGATTCCGATATCGCGTAGCGTCCGGTCATCGAGCTGGCGCAGCGTCTTGATCGCCTCCCGGCGCACCCAATAGGTCGCAAGTGCATCGCCCCACACTCGGAGCAATCGGAGCAATCCGCCCATCATGCTGGACCGCACGGGCGATGCCGCAGCTGAGTATATCGTCGTCATTGTCATCTCCTTCGATGCCCGAACGGCAAAGCTATGCCGTTGACGCGAATGCCGTTTCGACACCTGCGCCGTCGTAACCTCGGATCGCTTGCGCGCTCCTCGGTGCAATCATGGGCTTGTTCCCTCTTAAATGATCCGGTACATTACTCGGAGCAAGTAAAACATTGCTCTCGGTGCAATAATGTCGAGGTTCGAATATCTGAAGCTGGCGGATGCGGTGGCCGCCGAGATCGCCAGCGGCGCGCTGAAGGCGGGCGACCGCCTGCCGCCGCAGCGCCATTTCGCCTATGACCGCAACATCGCGGTCTCGACGGCGAGCCGGGTCTACACCGAGCTGTTGCGGCGCGGGCTGGTGGTCGGTGAAGTCGGCCGCGGCACCTTCGTGTCCGGCGAGGCGCGCTGCGGCATCGCCGCTCCGACCGAGCCGCGCGGCGCCCGCATCGATCTCGAATTCAACTATCCGCTGCTGCCGCATCAGGCGACGATGATCGCCAAGAGCCTCGAAGGGCTGGAGCGGCCCGAGGTGCTCGAGGGTGCGCTGCGGCCGGCGACCAGTTTCGGCACGCGGGCGGCGCGCACGATCTCCGCGGAATTCCTGGCGCGCAAGAGCTGGGCGCCGAATCCCGACCAGATCGTGTTCACCGCCAATGGCCGGCAATGCATCGCCTCCGCGCTTGCCGCAGTCGTACCGCCCGGCGGCCGCTGCGGCGTCGAGGCGCTGACCTATCCGTTCGTGAAGGGCATTGCCGCGCGGCTCGGCATCGCGCTGGTGCCGCTTGCGATGGACGAGCACGGCGTACGCCCCGACGCGGTGCAGAAGGCGCACCGCGAGGCGCATCTGTCCGCGATCTATATCCAGCCTACGATCCAGAACCCGCTCAGCATCACGATGCCGGCCGAGCGCCGCGCCGAGCTGTTGCGCGTGGTGGAGAAGCTCGGCCTCGTCGTCATCGAGGATGGCGTCTACGGATTCCTCGACGATGAGGTGCCGCTGGCCGCGCTCGCGCCGGACAGCTGCATCGTGCTCGACAGCCTGTCGAAGAAGGTCGCGCCCGGCCTTGCGCTCGGCTTCATCGTCCCGCCGCCGCGGCTGCGCGAAAGCATCATGGCCGCGGTGCGCTCGGGCGGCTGGACGGCATCGGGTTACGCCTTCGCCGCCGGACAGCGGCTGATGGCCGACGGCACCGCCGCCGAACTGTCACGGCTGAAGCGGATCGACGCCGGCCGCCGCCAGCAGATCGCGGCCAAGCATCTGGCCGATTTCGAGATCCAGACCAACCCGAAATCCTATCATCTGTGGCTGACCTTGCCGCCGCACTGGCGCTCGCAGACCCTGGTCGCGGCCGCGGCCCGCCGCGACATCGCACTGACGCCGTCGACCACCTTCGCCGCCACGCCGGGACACGCGCCCAATGCGGTGCGGCTCGCGCTTGCCGCGCCGCCGATGGAGCAACTCGACCTCGGCCTGCGGACCCTGGCGGGAATGCTGAGCGCGACCGAGGAGGATTTCGATTCGACGGAATGACGTCGCACGCTCACTCCGAAGCGGCGCAGTAGTCCAGAATCGAATAGCACTCGCGATCGCTGCACTCGCAGCGGCCTATTCTCGTTGATCCGAGCGCCAGAGCATCAAAAGCCACAGGCCGCATACGTCTTTCTCACGAGACGAAAATGCGCGCGGTCGGCTACGAAATCCACATCCAGGCACTGGTTGCCTCGGCGATATTCCCCGATCACGCCGCATTGCAGATACTCGAGGTTGATCCGCCAGCGCTTTTCTTGCGGTGAGTAGGTCGCAAAGTCGTGCTGCGCGACCGGCGTTCCCTTGCAAATTCCGGCAACGTATTGCCGCACGTCGGGCGGCAGATTGTCGACGTGATTGTGATCAAGCGGATCATGCTTGTTGCCTACGCTGCCCTTGGAAAGCGCCGGGGAGATGCTCAAGAGCACAAGGCATAGAGCCAGAAAGGGGGTCCGGATTGTCATCTGACACTCCAGCTTGAAGCAAATCGGTTGCGGAGCTTACAGCGTGTTGCTTACAGCCCGCTTACAGTCCGGTCGCGAGAGCGGCCGTCTCACTGATTGCGAACCGCCTTCGGCAAAAGCCCATCAGGCAATTGATCGAAGTTGTAGCGCCGCGGGCGGTTGCGGGTGACGAAGCCGCCGACCTGCCAGGTGAACAGCGCGGCAAAGCCGACCAGGAACAGCGCGCCCATCCAGTTCGCAGCCAGCAGCGCCATCACCAGCAATCCGGTCATTGCCACCGCAAGACACGCCAGCAGCGCCAGCGCCGCGGTGTATGTCTTCGGCCCGAGGCCTCCGACCAGCCTGGCCGTGCTGCCCGCCGCCTGCATCCGGCGATGCAGCTCGACGATGAAGTCGCGGTAGAGATGGCCTTGCGGCGCGACCAGCGTCGCGGTCTGCCAGGTGGTCGACAGGATCGCGATCCGCCCGCCTTTGGCATTGTCGATATCGGCGCGAAACCGCTGCTGCTGCATCGAGACCGGGCGGTAGGACAGTTTGACGGCGGAGATGTCCTTGTAATCCCACACGCCCGACCTGCCGGCGATCCGCCACGACAATCCGTCGTCGGTCAGCTCGAACTGGTGCGCCGAGCCGATCAATGAGGCCTTGTAGGCATAGCGCACCGCTGCGCCCTCGCCTGCCTCCGGCCGGTCCTGCAACGTTGTTGGCAATCCGCCGTTCCACCTGTTCAGACACATCCGCGCGCTTGCATGGGATGTCACGCCTATCCTACAAGCGAGCCATGCCCGAGACGACCTATTTTCCGCGTTACCTCATTCTCGGCGGCGCGATGATATCCGGCGTGCTGCTGGCGCTTGCCGTGCACATGCTCGGCGCGCGGTATGGGCTCGATCTCGGTGGCCTGTGGCGATCCGATACCCACGAGTTCATGCCGGCAGGCGCGGCGATCGCGTGGTGGCTGATCGCGAGCGTCGGGTTTTCGGGCGGCTACTTCACCGCCAATCTGATGCACAGCGCGGTGGCCGGCCAGATCCCGCAGCGGATGCGCCAGTTCCTGATCGTCGTCGGCGTGCTGATGCTGGCCGGCGCCGGCCAGGCCGCGGCAGCGCCAAGCACGGTTTCGACCATTTCCGCCGTGCTCGCCGGTCTCGCCGCGCTGTGCCTCGGCGCCGTGATGGCGTTTTGCGGCGCCTATTTTGCCCAGCGCAGGAGCTAGGCGACCGACCGTTCCGGCGCCCGGCGCAGCATCTTGGCGACGTCAGCCGCCGGCCGCGGCGGGCTGAACAGGTAGCCCTGCGCCTGCGTGCAGCCTTCCTGACGCAGCAGGTCGAACTGGGTATCGGTCTCGACCCCCTCGGCGGTGGTGACGATGCCGAGGCTTTTGCCAAGACCGGTGACGGCGCGCACGATCGCCATCGAGTCCTCGCGCGTCGCAAGGTCGGTCACGAAGGAACGGTCGATCTTGATCTTGTCGAACGGGAAGCTGCGCAGATAGCTCAGCGAGGAATAGCCGGTGCCGAAATCGTCCAGCGAGATCCGGACGCCGAAACCGCGCAGCTCGTGCAGCACCGCGAGCGTCGCCTCGCTGTTCTGCAGCAGCACCGATTCGGTAATCTCGAGCTCGAGCCGATCCGCCGACAGGCCCGACGCCTCCAGCGCCGCCTTCACCGACGGCACCAGATTCGGGTTCTTGAACTGCACTGGAGACAGGTTGACGGCGACCGCGACGTCCGCAGGCCATCTCACCGCCTCGGCGCAAGCCTTGCGCAGCACGATCTCGCCCAGCGGCACGATCAGCCCGGTTTCTTCGGCGACCGGAATGAAATTGTTCGGTGCGATCAGCCCGCGCAGCGAATGATTCCAGCGCACCAGCGCCTCGAAGGCGACGACCCGATCGCCCACGACATCGCGGATCGGTTGATAATAGACCTCGAACTCGTCGCGCTGCAGCGCGAGCCGCAGGTCGCGCTCGAGCAGGCGGCGCGCCTGCGCACGCGCATCCATCCCGGTCTCGAAGAACCGATAGGTGCCGCGGCCGTCGGCCTTGGCGCGATATAGCGCCAGATCGGCCTTTTGCAGCAGCTCGTCGGGATCCTTGCCGTCCTCGGGCGCGAGCGAGATGCCGATGCTGACGCCGATCACGAGCTGATGGCCCCCGATCTCATAGGGTGCGGCGATCCGCTCGACCACCGCACTTGCCAACGACGCCACCACGGACGGCTCGCAGTTGCTGCAGAACTGCACGATGGCGAATTCGTCGCCGCCGAGCCGCGCCACGGTGTCGTGCTCGGTCACGCATTCGCCCAGCCGGCGCGCAACCTCTCGCAGCAGCGCGTCGCCGATCGGATGTCCGAGCGTGTCGTTGATCTCCTTGAAATGATCAAGATCGAGGCAGAGCACCGCGAGCTGGTCGGAGCGCTTGGCCAGTCTCGAAGCCTTCTCGAGCTGCTCACGGAACAGCGTCCGGTTCGGCAGGTTGGTCAGCGCGTCATGCCGCGCCATGTGTGAAATCTGTTCCTGGGCCTGCTGCCATTCGGTGATGTCCTCGAAGGTCGCGACCCAGCCGCCACCCTTCATCGGCTGATCGACGACACGAATCGCGCGCTCGTTGCGGCTGACGATCCGCGTCGCGCTGTGGCCGGCCTTTGCCTCGGCGAGGAGCGCGTTGCAGAATTCCTCGGGATCGCCGTCCCACTCGCCGATGCAATGGAGGTCCTGCAGGACGTCGATCAAGAGACGCCCTTGCAGCGGCACGCGATTGCGCCCCATGATCTCGGTGTAGCGCTCGTTGAACAGCATGATGCGGCCATCGGCATCGAACATGCACAGTCCCTGCGACATGTTCTCGAGCGCGGTATCCAGCACCACCTTCTGCTTGTGAAGTTCGGTCTTGGCGCGACGATCGAGGATGGAGGCGATCAGCGAGAGGCCGAGGATCGCGAAGGCCGCAACCGCGGTCATGAAGGAGAGCACGCGCGGCGAGACCGAGAGTCCGTCGGGAACGATCGTCGGATCCGGGACCAGCGTCACCGCACCCATCCCGGTGAAATGATGCGAGACGATCGCAACCGTCAGAAGACCGGTCGCAGCCGCTGTGGTGCCAAGGCGTTCGCCGCGCGTGGCAACGACCAGCGCAAGCGCGCCAAACAGGCTTCCGAATACGATCGATGCGATGACGATGCCGGGCGCCCAGACGATGCGCGCGGGCAGTTCCAGCCCCAGCATGCCGGTGTAATGCATCGCCGCGACACCGACGCCGACGATCGCGCCGCCGGCCGCGACCGTCTGCCAGCGTTCGTTGAGCGTTGCGACCGCCAGGCCGACGGCCAGGATCGCAACCGCGAGCACCAGCGACAGCAGCGTGATCGGAATGTTGTATCCGGCCTCGATGCCGGGATCGTACGCCAGCATGGCGACGAAATGGGTGGCCCAGATGCCGCAACCGCCGACTGCCGCATCGAGACCGATCCAGATCTCGCGGGCTCGGCCTTCTGCGGCGCGAGCGCGGTGAAACAGGCTGATCGCGACGGCGCTGGCGAGCAGACAGATCACGCCACCGAGGACGACCAACCGCCAGTCATGTTCCAGGGTGAGACAGGTTAGAACGCGATACATTATAGGCCCCATTTATGGACCCATAAAAACAAGCGCATTCGTGTACGAACGGTAACCGCACCGCAACAAGGCTTCACGCATGGTGAAAAAGCCTTGAATGCACGCGAGACGATCGGGGAAAACCGCAATCCGCTGGCGCAGTTCGTCTTAGCCGCGCAACCCGGGCACCAGTTCGGCCCCGGTCTCGACCTTGAGCGACGAGCCGGCGAAATCGTTTCCGATCGGCTGGCAACCACCGCCGAGATGCTTGGCGAGGAACGCTTCGGTGACGCCGTAGAAGGCAAGCCGATTTTCCGGCCGCACAAAGCCGTGCCCCTCGTCGGCGAATGTGATGTAGGTCACGGGCACGCCACGCTGCTTGAGCGCATTGACCATCTGCTCGGACTCGGCCGCCACAACCCTCACGTCACGCATGCCCTGCGCGATCAGGATCGGTTTCACGGCACGCTCGATGTGGGTCAGCGGCGAACGTTCGACCAGGAACGCGCGACCGGACTCGGTGGCGGGATCGCCGAGCCGATTTTTCCAGACGCTGATCCACGGACCCCAATAGGGCGGGATCGTCGCCATGAAGGTGACGAGATTGGAGATGCCGAACAGATCGACGATGCAGGCGAAAACGTCGGGCGTCTTGGTCGCGGCGACCAGCGCCGAATAGCCGCCATAGCTGCCGCCGAAGAAGCCGACCCGCTTCGGATCGGCGATGCCTTGCGCGATCGCCCAATCGACCGCATCGATCAGGTCGTCATGCATCTTGCCGCCCCATTCGTGGTCGGCGGCCGTGATGAAGGCTTTGCCGAAGCCGGTCGAGCCGCGGTAGTTGACGGCAAGCATCGCATAACCCCGGTTGGCGAGCCATTGATGGACCGGGCTGAAACCCCAGGTGTCGCGGTAATACGGCCCGCCATGGATCACCAGCACCAGCGGCACCACCCCGGCCGCGGCCTCGGCCGGCCGGGTCAGGTAGCAGTTGAGACGCAGGCCATCGCGCGAGGGGATCACGACCGGCTCGAGCTTGCGCAACGCGAGACCGTCGAGCGCACGGTGCTGGGTGTAGAGCTTGCGCACCTCGCGCGTCTTGCGGTCGAGCAGCGCATATTCACCGCTCTCGGTGTCGCGCTCGAAATGGATCGTGCCCAGCCGAAGATCGTCGCTGTTGCTGACAAAGCTGATGTCGCCGGCGCCATAGCGGCTGAGATCGGCGAGGTCGTTGGCGACGCTTTGATCGACGGCGTGCCAGCGCATCCGGTCTGTGATCGCCAGCGCCGCCAGTGGCCGGCGATTCTCGTCGAAGACCGCGCGCACGATGTCGGCATCGTCATCGGCGGCAAGCAGCGTGGTCTGGCGCGTCGCCATGTCGAGGGCGAACAACGCCGCCTTGTCGCGGCCGCGCGAGTCGATCAGGTACAGCGTCTTGCCGTCGGCGCTGAAATCCAGCAGCTGGGTCGTATCGGTCTCGGCGATCGGCACCGTCATGAACGGGGTCCAGCTGCCGTCCGGACCGCGCTCGAACATCTCGGCGGAGCCGTCGGCGATCAGGCGCGACGCCAGGCGGAGCTGGAATGTGCTGTCGGTAATCAGCGCGATATAGTCGTGGTTCTCGTAGACGAGCTCGCTGGCGCCGGTCACGATGTTGACGCGGTACATGTCGAAGTAGCGCTTGTCGCGCTGGTTGTGCCGCAGCAGCATCTCCTCGGGGAATTTGCGATCGGACTCCTGCAGGAAGGCCTTGACGCCGGTCTCCGGCGTCAACGGCACAATCTTCCCGTCGGTGATGTCGACGCTGGCGGCACGCCAGTTTTCGTCGCCGTCGCGCTCGCGGAAGAACACCACATGGCGGTTGGTATGCGCCCAGCGATAGCCGGCCGAGATGTTGCGATCGGTGACGCGGGTCACCGGCCGCGCCGCCTTGAGATCGGACAGCGGGGCGACCCAGAGGTTGTTCACACCGTCGAGCGGCGCGACATAGGACAGCTGCGTCCCATCCGGGCTGAGGCGGACGTTGATGTAGTCGGGATTGTCGAAGAACACCCTGCGCGCGATCAGGCCGGGCGCCTCGCCGCGGGCCGGACCGATCAGGTTGGCAAATGGCAGCGAGGCGCCGAGCATGGCGGCGCGGCGCAGCAACAGACGACGGTCGATTGGCGCAGGCATCTGATCAGCCCCCTCGGCGACAGTCCCCGACGGCGCAAGGTTAGATGCCGCGCCGCGACCGCGCAACGACCGCCTCGCTCATTGCCGCGCTTGTGATGATGCGCCGATCCAGATCAGCGCAGCGGCGGCAAGCAATACGCCGGCGGAGATCACGAGTGCCGCATGCAGGCCGGAAATGAAGGCCGCGGACCGGCCGACCATCGAGCCGAACAGCGCGACACCCAGCACGCTGCCGGTCTGCCGGGTCGCATTCAGCACCCCGGCCGCGATCCCGGCATGCTGTGGCTCGGCACTGCCGAGCAGCGCCGATGTCAGGGGCGGCACCAGCAGGCCGAGGCCGCCGCTGATTGCCAGCAGTTGCAGGCAGATCGCGAAATAGCTGGTACCGGGACCGATGAACAGCATCGCCAGACATCCGGCGGCCGAGATCGCGGCGCCGAGCGCGATCGTCCCCGGCGCGCCAATCCGCTCCGCGACATGCGGCGCGATCAAATTGGCGGGCAGCACGGCGCCGAGCATCGGCACGAATGCGAGGCCGGTGGCGAACGCCGACAGCCCGTTGACTTGCTGGAAGTAGAGGCTGAGCACGAAGATCAGCCCGTAGAACGCAACGTTCACCAGCAGGCCGACCAGCGAGGTCAGGGCAAACATCCTGTTGCTGAACAGCGAGAGCGGCAGCATCGGCTGCGCGGTGCGCGCCTCATGCCAGATGAACAGCACGGAGAAGACGGCCCCCAGAGCGAAGCCTGCGACCACGAACGGGCTATCCCAGCCGAGCGCTCCGCCCTCGATGAGCGCGCCGGCCAGCGTGCCGAGCGCGGCGATCGCCGCAATTTGTCCCGGCAGATCGAGCCGGTGCTGGAGATGGCGCGTGGTTTCGCCGGCAAAGCGCCAGGCGAGCCACAGCCCGGCCAGGCCGATCGGCAGATTGACCAGGAAGATCGCGCGCCAGCCGACCAGCGTGATCAGCCCGCCGCCGACGAACGGGCCGGCGGTCAGCGCAAGGCTCGCTCCGGCGGCCCAGACGCCGACCGCGCGTCCGCGCTCCTTGTCGTCCGTATAGGCGTGGCGGAGCAGCGCGAGCGAGTTCGGCACCAGGATGGCCGCGGCCAGCCCCTGCACGCAGCGCGCGGCGATCAGCGTCACGGCATCAGGCGCGACGGCGCACCCAACCGACGCCGCGGTGAAGATGGCAAAGCCGGCCATGAAAACGCGCTTGGCGCCGATCCGGTCGCCGAGCGCGCCCGCGGTCAGGATGAAGGCGGCAAAAGCGATGGTGTAGGCGCTGACCACCCATTGCAGCTCGGCAACGCCGCCGCCGAGCGAGCCGCCGATGGCGTTGAGCGCCGTATTGACGATGGTGACGTCGAGCTGCACGACGCCGTACCCGAGGCTCATTGCGGCGAGCGTCAACGTCGCCGCAAGCCCGGTCGGCTGCTGATGCGACGCCGCGCGCTGATCCGGCACGCGCCGGAGGTTCAGGGATGTCTGTTGCATGGTCTTGACCTCGCTCTGCGCAACCAATGCGAGAGATAGGTCTTCGTTTCTCAATGATACTTCGCTGTGGATCGAAGTGTTCTATCGCCATGCCGGCCGGGGCCGCGTCGCCGCGCGCTGTTGCGCGGCGTTTTGCCTCAATAGACCTACGGACCGCCCACAGGGCGCCTCATTCCGGCCCGAACCGCGGTCCACAGCCGGATCACGCAGATGCGCACATCGACTTCACGCTTTGGTAAACGCCGCAGCCGGCCCGGACCTCCCCCACGCTGATGCATATCGTCTATTCGCTCCGCTCCGACGGCCCCGCAGTGGCGCTGCGACGGCGGCAAAAACGGCAGAAATATCGACGAAATCGCCTGGAACGGCTGAAGGATGGCGGAACATGCAGTGGTCCCGTCGTGGACGATGATATGGCTGCGACTCACATTCCGCAGCGCGAGAACATATGTAGCCAGTATGACAACAACGCTGGACGGGAGCCGAAGGTTGCCTTGTCAAGGGCTGCACAACGCATCGGTTTTGCCTTATGGGTCATCGCGTACGGTGCGTTTGCCCGTCACCCGTCGCCGTCCGTGACTGGGTCCCACTGAAATTGTCCCTGCCGGGAGGATGAATGCTTCGGCTGCTGACCACGCTTGGGCGTGGCTTCAAGGAAAAGATCGGCTGGAAACGGCTCGGGATCGCTGCGAGCGTGCTCATCATCGCGTTCGCGGTCGCGACGCTTGTCCACACCCTGAAGGGCGTCGATACCGGTATCATCCTCACCGCGCTGACCGACATCGCGCCGCACCGGATCGCGCTGGCGGCGCTCTGCGTGGTCGGGGCGTTCTGCACGCTGACCTTCTATGACTTCTTCGCGCTGCGCACGATCGGCAAGACCCACGTCCCCTACCGGATCGCAGCGCTGTCGAGCTTCACCAGCTACACGATCGGCCACAATATCGGCGCCACCGTCTTTACCGGCGGCGCGATCCGCTTCCGGATCTATTCCGATTACGGCCTCTCCGCGATCGACGTCGCCAAGATCTGCTTTCTCTCGGGCCTGACCTTCTGGCTCGGCAATCTGTTCGTGCTCGGCTTCGGCATGGCCTGGCACCCCGCGGCGGCGTCGGCGATGGACCTGCTGCCGCCGGCGATGAACCGGCTGATCGCGCTCGGCTGCCTTGCCGGCATCGGCGCCTATTTCGTCTGGCTCCTGACCGGCGAGAAGCGCCGCGAGCTCGGCCAGAACGGCTGGAAGGTGGTGCTGCCCTCGGCCAAGCTGACGCTGCTGCAGATCGTCATCGGCGTGGTCGATCTCGGCTTCTGCGCGCTCGCCATGTATCTCCTGATGCCGACCGAGCCGCATATCGACTTCGTCTCGCTGGCGGTGGTGTTCATCCTGGCGACGCTGCTCGGCTTTGCGAGCCACGCCCCCGGCTCGATCGGCGTGTTCGACGCTGCGATGCTGGTGGCGCTGCCGGAGTTCAGCAAGGAGCAATTGCTGGCGACGCTGGTCGTGTTCCGTATCCTCTATTTCCTGATCCCGTTCGGGATTTCGATCTCGATCATGGGCATGCGCGAGCTGTGGCTCAACGTGGTGCGGCCCTGGCAGGAACGAAAAAGACTCAGCCAAGCCTGCACGGCTTCGGCGACCGTGCGGCAACCGATCGAAAGCCGGCAGCAGCAGATCAGGCGGCTGAGACGGTAACAGCGAACGTTATCGGCCCCAAGGTCCCCTGCTTTCAGTCCCGGTGTTTCGATCCCGGATTGTTGGTCTCTGCAGCCGCTTCTCTTATTTTCGCCGTACCACTCGCGTCAAACCGCGCCATGATTGGCTTTCTGGTTCGATTTTCGTTTCGTGTCACGGTCTGCAGCGTGCTGCTCGGCAGCGCGCTCGCGGCGGTATTGGCGTCAACCGCCGACGCGCAGGATACCCAGCTCTCGATCTCCTGGGAGGTCCGCAACCGCTTCCGACTGTTCCGCGAGGAACGCGACTTCCGTCTGCATGTCGAAAGCGGGCTCGGCCGCAGCGTGCTGGCCTCGGAGCAGGCGCTGGAACTGCAAAGCGACGGCCGCGGCTGGGCGCGCAACACGGTCAACCGGCTCTGCATCGACCTGCAGGGCCGCGTCAGCGAGCCTTGCACCCGCGACAACGTCAAGGAAAGCTATCTGACGCCGATCGATCACCCGATCGTGGTGCGGCTCACGGGTCCGGTTCCGGTCGGCGCGACCTGCGCCTGGTCGTTCGACGACGGCGACGGGCCGCAATCCTCGACATTCGATTGCGCCGAGCCGGTCAATCTGCGCGTCCGCTACGGCCGCACCACGGTCGCGACCGTCGATGTCGCCAGCGGCTCGGATGCCAACCAGCGCGTGACGACCCAGATCGCGGTGCGCGATTTGCTGATCGCCGGCCTCGGCGACAGCATCGCATCCGGCGAAGGCAATCCCGATCGTGCGATCGCACTTTCCGACGAGGGGTTCTGCTTCCGCTCCTATCTCGGCGGCGCGCAATACTACCGGCCGAGCCGCGCCGGCTACAAAGGCGGCCGCGCCTGCGAAGCGCCCGACACCCTGACCAACTGGCAGCGCCAGAGCGCGCTGTGGCTCAACTCGGCCTGTCATCGTTCGCTGTACAGCTACCAGACCCGCACCGCGCTTGCGCTCGCCGTGCAATATCCGCACATCGCGGTGACCTATCTGCCGCTGGCCTGCACCGGCGCCACCATCGCCGACGGCCTGCTCGGCTCGCAGCAGGCGCGGGAATGTCTGCCGACGAAGACCGCCAACACCTGCTCGGGCACCGTCAGCGGCCAGATCGCGGAGCTGCGCACGGCACTCACAGCCGCCAAGCGCCGACAGCCGGACCGAACGCTCGATCTCGTGCTGCTGTCGGTCGGCGCCAACGACATCTACTTCTCCGGCCTTGTCGCCAACGTGATCGTCGACACGCCGACCGAACGCGCGCTGTTCAGCCAGGGCGGCTCGATGGCCAGCGTCGACGATGCCCGTTCGGCACTGGCGCGCGACCTGCCGGCCGACTTCGCCAAGCTGCGCGATGCGCTGAAGCCGTTGGTCGGCGGCGACCTCTCGCACGTGGTCTACACGGCCTACGCCAATCCGGCGCTGGCCAATGGCGGCGCGCCCTGCCCCGGCGGCCGCGCCGGCTTCGAGATCCATCCCTCGTTCAACGCCGATCCGAAGCGGCTCGCGGCGGTCTCGGGCTTCGTGCAGAACGAGTTCCTGCCGCAGCTCAAGGCGATCGCGCAGTGCCAGTCCGGCATCATCTGCCGCAATCCGCAGGCCGACCGCATGACCTTCGTCGATGCGCATCAGGATGCGTTTGCAAGCCACGGCTTCTGCGCACGCGCGTCGACCGATCCGGAGTTCGACCGCGACTGCTTCGCCGCCAACGGCGACAGCTTCGTCTCCGACATCGTCGCCGCGGCCAACCAGCCGCTCAAATGCGGCCGCAGCGCCGGCGAATACCGCGCCTATCTGCCGCGGGCGCGCTGGATCCGCGACGCCAATGACAGCTATTTCGCGGCGATGACCTACCCGCAGGGCCTGCCGTCCTCGATGCAGCCAACCGACATCCACGATGCGACATGGGGCATCCTGTCGGCTGTGTATGGCGGCGCGGTGCATCCCAGCGCCGAAGGTCATGCGGCGATGGCCGATGCCGCGGTCCCCGCAGCCGCCACCGTGCTTCAGTTGAACACGACAGTGCCTGAGGTGATCTCCGAGCCGGTCGCGCCATTGCCGCCGACGGCACCGGTGCAACGCTGAACGCTGCACGCTCGCGACGCCGCACGCGTGCGGCCGCGAACCAACGTGATCCCAATGAGGGTGTCTAGTGCCGCTTCGTCGCGGGCAAGGGCGCCGGTGGCGGCGGCGGCTTTATCGCTGCGGCTTGCGCCGGCAGATATTTGGCGACGATTGTGGGATCGAGCTGCGCCATCGCCGTGTCCGGCAGCCGGGTCCAGACCTCGTCCTTGCCGAACAGCGAGATGCCGAGATAGCCGCGCATGGTCAGCGTCTGTCCATCGGCGCTCAGCGTCATCTTGGCCTTGTAGACCTTGCCGTTGCGCGGATCGAGCACGTTGCCGCCTTCATAGGCGAGCCCGTTGCGCTTCATGTCGCGGATCAGGGGAATGCCAAGCCACGGCATGTCCTTGCGATCGTCGGTGCATTTCGTGCAGACCGGATTGGGCGGATCGCCGGGCGCTGAGAACATCTTTGCGATCATGCCTTCGAACAGGCCGTTGCGCTCGATCACCAGGAACCAGCCTTCGGGCTTGCCGTCTTCGATCTTCTGCCAGAGTCCGGCCGCCGATAGCTCGGCCGCGGAAGCTGCAAGCGGAGCAGCTAGCGCAAAGGCCGTAGCGATCGCCAGGATCAGCCGAAGTCTGGATAGCGTGTTCCGCATCATCATCACCTGATCAATCGACAAACTCGATTACGAGCAGACTACGGCCATTTCGCGGAGTGTTCCAGTACCCGCGCCGCACGGGCAATGCCCCATGCCCCCGGCATTGGTCGCTGCTGAAGTGGAATCAGTTCACCCCAAGCTTCTTCTGCAAACTTGATGACGAGGTTGTGTACTGGAACACCAGCCGCTTGTCCGGATACACGTAGCGGTGCGCTTTCTGCGCCATCAACGCGCCCTCGTGGAAGCCGGAGAGAATGAGCTTCAGCTTGCCCGGATAGGTGTTGATGTCGCCGATCGCGAAGATGCCTGAAACGTTGGTCTCGAACGCTGCGGTGTCGACCGGCACCAGATTGTTCTCCAGCGCCACGCCCCAGTTCGCGACCGGACCGAGCTTCATGGTGAGCCCGAAGAACGGCAGCATCGTATCGCAGGTGATCGTCGACATCGCATTGTCGTTGCCCTTCAGCGCGGCGCCCGAGAGCTGACCGTTGGCGCCTTCGAGCCCGGTGACCTGGCCGATCTTCAGATCCATCTTGCCGTCGGCAACCAGCGAGCGCATCTGCTCGACGCTGTGCGGCGCTGCGCGGAAATCGTCGCGCCGGTGCAGCAGCGTGATGCGCTTGGCGATCGGATGCAGATTGAGCGTCCAGTCGAGCGCGGAGTCGCCGCCGCCGACGATCAGGATGTTCTTGTCGCGGAACTGCTCCATCTTGCGCACGGCATAGAACACCGACGTGCCTTCATAGGCCTCGATGCCCGGCACCGGCGGACGCTTCGGCTGGAACGAACCGCCGCCCGCGGAGATCACGACGACCTTGACCTCGAACTCCTTGCCGGCATCGGTCTTCACGCGGAACAGGGGATCGCCGATCTTCTCGATGCTCTCCACCATCTCGTTGAGGTGGAAGGTCGCGCCGAACGGCTTGATCTGCTCCAGCAGCTGCTCGGTCAGGCCCTGGCCGGTGACAAAGGGAATCCCGGGAATGTCGTAGATCGGCTTCTCCGGATAAAGCTCGGCGCACTGCCCGCCGATTTTGTCGAGGATGTCGACCAGATGCACCTTCATGTCGAGCAGGCCCAGTTCGAACACGGCGAACAGTCCGCAGGGGCCCGCGCCAATTATCAGCACATCGGTTTTGATCGCTTCGCTCATATCCGCTTCTTTTCAGTTGAGATCGACTGGACGGCTTTCGCCTGCCCAGCCAAGTATGGCCGGATCGGGACATGCATAATAGGGACAGCGGCTGGCGCGGCAACCCCTTGCCGAGCCTGCGCAACTCGGCTGTATGGGCGGGAAACCGATGGAGATCCCCCTCGTGAATGCCCCTGTCCGCGCCGACGATGCACCGCGCCTGGAAGACTTTCCCTATCGCCTGTCCGACAATGTGCGCTTTGCCGATCTCGACCCGAACGGGCACGTCAACAACGCCGTCTATGCGAGCTATTTTGAGACCGGCCGCGTCACGCTGGTGAAGGACCTCAGCATGGGGCTGATGCCGGCCGGGCTTGGCTGGATCATGGTGCGGCTCGACATCCATTTCCGCGCCGAGCTGCACTGGCCGGGACAGATCGAGCTCGGGCTGGGTCTCGTCAAGTTCGGACGGACGTCGACCACTTTCGATCAGGTGGTATTTTCGGAAGGGAGATGCGTGGCATCGGCGAAGGCGGTCACCGTGATGATCGATGAGGCCACGCGCAGACCGACGCCGCTGCCGGCGGAGGTCAAGCAGAACTTCCGCCGCTGGGTCCGTCGCGGGGTGAACCCGGACGGCGAATAGGGGACGACAGAGCGCTTTCGAGCGAAGTGGATACCGGTTCGCGTGAAGAAAACGCGTCAAAACAAAATCTAGAGCCCCGCTCCGATTCAGTCGGAACGAAGGGCTCTAGGCCTGCCGCTCCGGCGTTGACACGACCAGTCCGTCGAGATCGTCGGTCACCTTGATCTGGCAGGACAGCCGCGAATTCGGACGCACGTCGAAGCCGAAATCCAGCATGTCCTCTTCCATCGGCGACGGCGCGCCGACCTTCTCGCGCCACGCGTCATCGACATAGACATGGCAGGTCGCACAGGCGCAGGCGCCACCGCATTCGGCTTCAATGCCGGGAATGGCGTTGCGGATCGCACCTTCCATCACTGTCGCGCCGTTCTCGATATCAATGGAGCGTTTCTCTCCGGAATGGTCGATAAAGTGTATTTTGGCCATGATTGCTCGTGCTGCCGGAATGCGCCGGACGATGGTTGGAAAGGTCCCGGGCAGTCGTATAACGGGTCGATCCGTACAGCGCTAGCGCGGAGACCGAAAACCTGCCGGCCGGCCGGGACGGCGCCCAGACCGTTGCCGCAGGCCGTGGAGGTGCTGGAAAGCCTAGGAGCGGCCCAGAATCAGCTCGATCGCCGTACGCGCCTCGGCGATCGCGGCCCCGAGCGCGGCGAGCGGCTGGGCCGGGTCGGAACCCGCAGTCAGCGCGGTTTCCAGGTTGGCGGCAGCCTCGGCGACACCGAAGGCGCCAATCGCCCGCGCCGATCCTTTCAGGGTGTGGGCGTGGGTCGGAGCCTCGGGCCGCAGGGCAGCCAGTTCGCCGAGGATCCGGGCCGACTGGGTCGAGAACATCGCCAACACTTCCCGCTCCAGGCCCGGGTCGCCCAGCGTCATCCGTCGAAGGTGATCGACGTCGATCGGCCCGTCGCCCGGCGCGAGCGGCGGCGATTGCGTCCATTCAACCCGTTCGAGATGAAGCGGCATGGCCTGTCCCTGTCGTCTCTGCCGGGCTTCACCGGCGGACCGTTCGCCCAGCCAATCACGAAACTGGTTAACGAATTGTTGTCGGGATGATCGGCAAAACCGCCCGATTCTGGACAATTTCCGGACACAATCGGCCCTCGGCGGCAGGAATTTCGAGTACCCATAAGGCCTTATGGCGCAAAGCTGTTAACGATGATTAAGAAAGTATTAATCGCAAGCATTTCATTCGCATCGCTCTCCCAATAGGATGTTTGCGGATGTAGCGGACAAGCCGCCGAGGGGGCGCTTGCGCTCCGCTTGTGGGCACCGGCTTCGAGCTTGCGCGGGGACGTTTCGCAGGCTCGCCGACGCGTAAAGTAGTGAGAGGGCTCAGACTGAACATGGCGAACACTCCCAAGAAGGTCAAAGATCCCACCGAAGTCGCGCTTTCTGCCATCCAGGAAGCCCTCAACATCGGCGAGCAAGGCGCGGAGAGCCGCAGCTCCCTCAACGAAGGCGCCGCGGCGCCGAGCCTGCCGCCTTCAGCTCCGGATTTTTCAGCCGCATCGTTCGAGTCCCGTACGAATACCGATCGTTCGGTGTTCGAGCCGATCGAGGAACCGCGCGCGCCGCGCCGCGCCGCCAATGATGATCGCGAGACCATCGGCCAGATGCTGCAGACGCTGCAGGGAGGGCGCGCCCGCAACGCCTTTACGCTGTTCTTCGTCTGCTCCGGCGCTTGGCTGCTCGGCGGCGTCATCCTCACCGTCGCGTTCTGGCCGGCCCTACAGGCTTCGATGGCCCAGGGCACCGGCGTCCTGGTGCTCGCCGGCCTCGCCGCGCTGTTCGCCGTTCCGGTGCTGCTGTTCTATTATCTCGCCAGCCTCGCCTCGCACGGTCAGCGCATGCAGATGATCGCGCAATCGATGGCGCAGGTCGCGATGCGATTCTCCGAGCCGGAAAACGCCGCCGCCGATTCCATGGTGACGGTCGGCCAGGCGATCCGCCGCGAGGTCGCGGCGATGGGCGACGGTGTCGAACGCGCGATCGCGCGCGCCGGCGAACTCGAGACCCTGGTTGCCAACGAGGTGGCGGCGCTGGAACGCGCCTATTCCGACAATGAAGTGCGCATCCGCGCGCTGCTGCAGGACATCGCCCACCAGCGCGACAATCTGGTCGGCCAGGCCGAGCAGGTGCGCAGCGCGATCTCCGGCGTGCAGATCGACCTGCGCCATGACATCGCGCTGATCTCGGACGCGATTGCCTCGCGCGTCGACGAGGTCGCCAAGAGCATCACCGGCGCGCTGGAAGAGCGCGGCCAGCACATCACGACCGCACTGAGCCATGCCGGCGACAACATGATCCTCGCGCTCGGCGAGCGCGGCGGCGACCTGCTCGACCGCCTCGAGGAAGCCAGCGCCGAGACCACGCGCGCGGTGATGGACGCCTCCGAGCGGCTCACCACCAGCCTCAACTTCAAGACCGGCCACGTCCATGACGAGTTCGTCGATCTCGCCGATCGCGTCCACGAGATGCTGAACGAACGCGTCGACCGCATCACCGGCGAGTTCGAGCAGCGTTCGTCTGCGATCGTCGACGGCATCTCCGACCGCACCGAAGAGGTTCACGACTCCCTGAAGAATTCCGCCGACTCGCTGCTGCTCGAGCTCGAGCTGCGCAGCAACGACCTCGTCAGCAAGATCGACGACGCCGGCAACCGCCTCGCCGGCCAGATCATGACGTCCGGCGACAGGGCGAGCGAGGCGCTCGACGTCACCGTCAATTCGCTGGTCGCCAAGGTGGTGGGCCAGACCGAGACCGCGCACGACTCGCTGTCGCTGCAGATGAGCGCGTTCGACGACCTGGTGAAGAACCACGGCAGCGAGCTCGCCGAGAAGTTCGCCCGCGACTCCGGCACGCTGGGCGCGCTGATCACCCGCCACATCTCGGAATTCGACCGCACCGTGAAGACGTTCGGCGGCGACATCGTCGAGCGCATGGGCCAGCGGACCCAGGACATCGCCGACAGCCTGAAGACCTATGTCGACACCTTCGACAATCGCGTCACCACGAATAGCGGCGAGATCACCGCTTCGCTCGACCAGCGCCTGCTGCAGTTCGAAACCACGCTCGGCAGCCGCGTCACCCATCTCGACGCCTCGCTGACCGACAAGCTGTCGTCGTTCGACAATTCGCTCGCCACCAAGATCGGCACGTTCGACGGCCGCCTGCAGTCGCTGGATGACGCGATCGACGGCCGCATGCGGACGCTCGAAGTCACCTTCGAGAGCCGCGCCAAGTCGGTCACCGACACCATCGACGGCCATCTCGGCACGCTCGCGACCCAGCTGACCGAAGGCGCCACCCAGGCGATCCACTCGATCGACTCGCGCCTCGGCCTGCTCACCACCACCCTGACCGAGGGCACCGTGCAGGCGATCGCCGCGGTCGACCATCGCATCAACGGCGTCACCGAAACCATCGACGGCCATAGCAACCGCCTGGTCGACACCATCAACGGCCACAGCACTCGCCTCGCCGATACCATCAACGGTCACAACAGCCGCCTCGTCGAGACCATCAGTGGCCATAGTTCGAACGTGACCGACACCATCTCGGCGCGCTTCGCCGATATCCAGCAGGGCATCGAGAGCCGCGTCGGCGTCATCGCCGGAGACATCGACACCCGCGTCGCGCAGTTCGAGGACCTGCTGGGCTCGCGCGTCGAGGCCGTCGCCGGCCGCATCGAGAGCAGCGGCCGCCAGGCGAGCGAGGACCTGATGTCCCGCGCCGAAATGTTGTCGTCGAGCATCAAGTCCCATGTCGAGGACGCCGAGCGCTCGCTGACCAACCTCGTGGTCAACACCAGCGAAACCATCCAGACCGGCGCGCGCACCGCGCAGCAGGCGCTGCTCACTGTGTCCGCGGATGTCGGCAACCAGCTGAAGCAGAGCTCCGCCGAGGTCGAGAGCGTGCTGACCGCGGTCGGCACCAGCGCCGCTAACTCGATCCTCACCAGTGCCCGCGACGCCCAGGTCTCGCTGGTCTCCGCATCCGGCGACGTCGCCTCGCAGATCAAGGCGCTGTCGGAGGACGTCGAGCGCACGCTGCAGGCGGCCGGTAGCGCCACCGCAGCCTCGGTGCTGTCCGGCGCCCGCGACGCGCAGACCACGCTGGTCTCGGCCTCGATCGAAGCCGCAAGCCAGGTCAAGTCGCTGGCCGCTGACGTCGAGCAATCGCTGTCGATGTCCGGCTCGGCGGCCGCCGAAGCGATCATGACCGGTGCCCGCGAGGCCCAGACCACGCTGATCGCGACGTCGGCCGACATCACGGGTCAGGTGAAGTCGCTCGCCAGCGACGTCGAGCGCTCGCTCTCGATGGCCGGCTCCGCGACCGCGGAAGCCGTCGTCGCCTCTGCCCGCGAAGCCCAGAGCACGCTGGCCGGCGCGTCGACCGAAGCCACCAACCTCGTCCGCACGCTCGCGGCCGACATGCAGCACTCGCTCTCGACCGCCGGCACCGCGACCGCGGAAGCCGTCGTCGCCTCCGCCCGCGAGGCCCAGAACACGCTGGCTGGTGCGTCGACCGACGCCACCAATCTGGTCCGCACCCTGTCGGCCGACATCGAGCGCTCGCTGTCGATGGCAGGCTCCGCCACCGCGGAAGCCGTCGTCGCCGCCGCGCGCGAGGCCCAGAGCACGCTGGCCGGTGCATCCACCGAGGCCACCGATCTGGTCCGCACGCTCGCGGCCGACATGGAGCGATCGCTCTCGATGGCCGGCTCCGCCACCGCGGAATCGATCACATCAGGCGCGCGTGAAGCCCAGAGCATGCTGGTCAATGCATCGACTGAGTCTGCGACAAAGGTGACGGCGCTTGCCGCCGATATCCAGCGCGCGCTGTCGATGGCCGGTTCCGGCACCGTCGAGGTGCTGACGGCCGGCGCTCGCGAGGCGCAGAACACCCTCGTCACCGCGTCGACCGAAGCGGCCAACCACGTCAAGTCGCTGGCAGCCGATGTCGAGCGCACCCTGACGTCGGTCGGCACCAACACCGCGCAGACGATCCTCGGCAGCGCCCGCGATGCCCAGAACTCGTTCGTGGCGACCTCCAACGAGGCCGCAACCCAGATCCGCGCGATCTCGGTCGAGATCGAGCGCTCGCTGACCACGACCAGCGCGGAGACTGCACAGACCATCCTGGGCAGCGCCCGCGAGGCCCAAAGCTCGTTTGCGGCGACCTCCGCCGATGCCGCCGCCCAGATCCGCACGCTCTCGACCGACATCGAGCGCGCGCTGGGTTCGGTCACGGCCAAGACCACCGACAACATCCAGACCTCTGCGCAGAACGCACAGGCTGCGCTGGTCAACATGTCCAATGAGGTCACGACCAAGGTCAAGACGACCTCCGCCGACATCGAACGTTCGGTGCTGTCCGCTTCCAGCGCATTCGGCTCGGCGATGACCGGCAAGACCGACGAGATCGTCACCTATGTGCAGCAGCAGACCGAGCGGCTGTCGCAGATGGTCGACGGCCGCCGCGGCTCGCTGGTCGAGGCGCTGACCGCCAAGACCACGCAGCTGTCGAACGACATGGATCGCGCCACCGCGGACGCGCTGAAGGCGATCGAAACCCGCGGCCTCGCCTTCTCGCAGTCGATGGCGGCGCACGGCGGCGATGTCGCGCGCAACATCACCTCGGCCGGCGATCAGGCGACCGGCGCGGTGGCGAAGTCGCTCAAGGAGCTCGAGCAGGCCTCGCGCGCGGCGATCGACCAGTCGCGCCAGGTCTCGATCTCGGCCGTCACGGAGATGCAGGAGACCAGCAAGATCCTGCGCACCGATACGGTGGCGCTGTTCGAGCGGCTGCGCGAGGGCAACATCCTGCTGCAGGAAGTGTTGACCGGCGCCCACGACAACCTCAACTCGCTGGAGCGCGCGCTGGTGACCCGCGTGGCCGACTTCGTGTCCGCCATGAACGACGTCACCTCGCGCAACGGCGTGGCGACCCAGACGCTGGAAGACCAGCTCACGGTGTTCAACAGCAAGACCGGCAAGGCGCTGGAAGATCTCGGCGCGCTGTCGAGCCAGTTCGAGACCCATGGCAAGGCGCTGATCGAGGCGGCTGCCGTGGTCGAGCAGGCCAACCGCTCGACGACGGCCTCCGTCAGCGAGCGCAAGTCGGCGCTGGAATCGCTGGTCACCACCATCGACCTGCGCACCACCGATCTCGACCAGCGGCTGTCGCGCTTCACCGGTCTGCTCGATGAATCGCTCGGCGCTGCCGAGGAACGCGCCCGCGACATCGCACGCGTGGTGGCGGAGACCGCAGGCGCCGGTTCGGCTGCGATCAGCAAGCAGTTCGAGGCGGTGCGCATGGCCGCCGAGAACGAGCGTCAGCAGACCGTCGACGCCATGAGCGAACTCTACCAGCAGAGCAACGCCGAGACCGACGCGATGTTCAAGGAATCGACGGAGAAGTTCTCCGCGATGGTCACGGCGATGAAGCAGATGGCGAGCGAGATGCACAGCGAGCTCGAGGCCACCCGCAACGAGCTGCGCCGCGGCGTGCTGGAAATGCCTCAGGAGGCCGCCGAAAACACTGCGCAGATGCGCAAGGTGATCGTCGACCAGATCGAGGCCCTGGCCGAGCTGAACCGCATCGTCGCCCATCACGGCCGCGGGCTCGACGTGGTCTCGTCCAACCGCGCCAGCGTCCGCCACGAGGAGCCGGTGATGGCTGCCGCCGGCGGCCGCGGCGACGTGCGCATGCGCGACAGCGTGCGCGACAATGGCAACAGCGCCTCGACGCTGCCGCCGCCGGATCTCGGCATGGCGACCTCGCGCCGCACCGAGGCCCCGCCGGTCAGCCCGGCCGGCCCCAACAACGGCGATGGCTGGCTGTCCGACCTGCTCAACCGCAGTGACGCGCCGCCGCCCGCCCCGCAGAACCGCGACGCCCAGCAGCGCCCGCGTCCGCAGCAGCAGCCGGCCGCCAATCCGCTGGAATCGCTGTCGCTCGACATCGGCCGGCTGATGGACCGCACGCTTGCGGCCGAGATGTGGGATCGCTACCAGCGCGGCGAGAACAAGGCGTTCTCCAAGCGCCTCTACACGCCGGCCGGCCAGAAGGCCTTCGATGAGGTGGCCCGCAAGTACCGCGCCGACCGCGGCTTCAAGCAGACGGTCGACCGCTACATCGCGGAGTTCGAGCGCCTGCTCGACGAAGTCGCCCGCGAAGGCCGCGGCCAGCAGGAGCTGAGCAGCCACCTGACCTCGGAAACCGGGCTGGTCTACACCCTGCTCGCCCACGCCGCGGGACGGCTGGGGTAAGCGTTCGAACCATCGCAGACCACGAGACGGAGGCAGCGATGCCTCCGTTTTGCTTTTGACCGACGCAAGACTAAGTTTTGCGGGAGAACGAGCGGGGAGGGTTCAGATGGTGCTCGCACGCTGGTGCCCCATCGTCGCGCTGACGATGCTCGGGACGATCGGGGTGGCCGCGATTGCGACGGCGGACCCGATCCAGCCGTCCAAAATCCGGACCATCAAAATACAGGAGCCGAACAAGCCGGCAGCCGACACGCCCCTCGTTCGAACGACGCCCGTCCGGCCGGCCGGCGGTGAGACTCGCGATGCGTCCGGTCGCGAATGGCCGGCGACGAACGGCGTCGTCGATGCGGCATCCGATCCCCACCGCGTGCGCAGCCTGACGATTCACTCCGAGCAGACGTATCCGGACGACCGCTATCGCCGCTTCGTTCCTGAAGCAGCCGAGCCATCTGGGGCAGCGCCCCAGTAGGACTCGACGATCGTCAGGACGAACGGAGGGCGCGTAGCCTATTGCTGCCGGCGCCGCGGCCCGGCCGGTGCTGCGGCCGGAGCCGGCGCGGGCTCGGGTGCGGCGTTGTTGCTGCCGCCGAAAATCACCCGGCTCGGGTTGCGGTCGAAATTGTTCACGGCGCGGCTGATGTCGGACAGCGTGCGGCGGCCGTCGTTGATCAGGAGATTGGACCGCTTGTCGACGTTGTCGGCGAGCTCGCGGATCGACTTCACCATCAGGTTCAGCTCGCTGCCATTGTTGCCGCCCGCGATCGCATTGAGGCCCAGCATCAGATTGTCGGCCTTGCCCATCACGCCGTCGACCTTGAGCATGACGTTGTCGATCTTCTCGGAATTGCGCGCCAAGGCCTGGGTGAAGACCTCGAGATTCTTCAGCGAATTCTTCACCGACTGCTGATTGTCGGCGACGATGCGGTTGACGTTTTGCAGGGTGGCGCGGATCGCCTCGGTGACGTCCTGCAGCGCATTCGGGTCGGCGGTCAGAACCGGGATGCCGTCCTCATCCAGCGGCACCGGCGGGGCGGCCTCCTCGCCGCCCTTCAGCGAGATCGCGGCGACGCCGGTGAGGCCCTGGAATTCGAGGCCGACCAGGGTGTCCTTGCGCAGCGGTGCGTTGTTCTCGATCATCGCCAGCGCGACCACGCGTCGCGGGTTGTCGAGCTTGACGGAGACCACCTCCCCTATCCGGATACCGTTAAAATTGACATTGCCGCCATTGCGCAGGCCCGACGCCGGCCCCTCGAAGATCACCCGCAAGGGGCTGCGCTGCTTGGTGGTGTGCAGGCTCTGGAACCACAGCACGAAGCCGAACGCCGCGGCGATTACCGCCAGCGTGAAAGCCCCGATCAAGACGTAGTTCGCCCGCGTTTCCATCAATTGCTCGCGTTCATTGCTCTTGGGCGCTCGCGCAGTCGGCCTGCGTTCGAGCCCGTCGAATTCCCTGTTGGCGCATGATCTCGTCCGAAAACCGGCCTTTTCGTTTCGGGATCATGGGCTAGGCCACAACGGCTCGGGCGCGCTTGCCGTTGAAATATTGCTGCAGCCAAGGATGCTGCGATGCCTTCATGTCGGCGATCGATCCTGCAGCAATGATCTTACCGTTCCCTAAAACGGCGATACGGTCGCACGCGGTGTATAGACTGTCGAGATCGTGGGTTACCATGAAAACGGTCAGCCCCAAAGTGCGCTGCAGGGTGCGCACCAGCTCGTCGAAATCGCCGGCGCCGATCGGATCGAGGCCCGACGTCGGCTCGTCGAGAAACACCAGCTCGGGATCGAGCGCGAGTGCGCGTGCCAGCGCGACGCGCTTGATCATGCCGCCGGACAGTTCCGACGGATAGCGATCGGCGACTTCAGGCTTCAGCCCGACCATCACCAGCTTCGCCACCACGATCTCGTCGAGCAGCCGCTGCGAGACCCGCAGATATTCGCGCGCCGGAAACTGGATGTTCTGGCGCACCGTGAGCGAGGAGAACAGCGCGCCCTGCTGGAACAGGACGCCCCAGCGCCGCTCGACGGCGCGGCGCTGCGCCGAGCTCGCGGCATCGAGATCGACGCCGAATACTTCGATGCGGCCGGAGACCTTCGGCACGAGGCCGATGATGGTGCGCGTCAGCACCGATTTGCCGGCACCGGACGGGCCGACGAAGCCGAGAATCTCGCCGCGCTTGACGTCGAGATCGAGGCCGTCGAGCACACGCGTGGTGCCGAACTGGACCGTGATGTCGCGGACCCGGATGATGGCGTCGATGTCCTGCTCCGCCATGATCACATCCCGATCGAGGCGAAGAAGATCGCGAACACGCCGTCCATCACGATCACGAAGAAGATCCCTTTCACCACCGACGCGGTGGTGTGCTGTCCGAGCGACTCCGCCGAGCCCTGCACCGCAAGTCCCTCGACGCAGGCGACGATGCCGATCACCGCGGCCATGACCGGCGCCTTGACCATGCCGACGATGAAATGGTCGATCGATATGGCATCACGAAGGCGGAGCAGGAAGGCCTCCGGATCGACGCCGCCGTAGAGCCAGGCCACCAGGCCGCCGCCATAGAGCGCGGCCATCGCGCCGAGGAAGGCCAGGATCGGCAGCGCCAATACCAGCGCCAGCATGCGCGGCAGGATCAAGACCTCGATCGGATCGAAGCCCATGGTGCGCAGCGCGTCGATCTCCTCGCGCATCTTCATCGAGCCGAGCTCGGCGGTATAGGCTGAGCCGGAGCGGCCGGCGACCATGATCGCGACCAGCAGCAC